>CAVXWN010000041.1:0-52489 GCA_963765485.1 uncultured Acidobacteriota bacterium
GTTTTCGGAGCGAAGCGACGCTGGCGTTCCTATGGTGTTTGAAGTGACCGGAATCGGTCAACTAGAATCCGGTTTTCTCTTTATCTTTCCTTGGCTCCTTTCTCCATAAATAGGTTCGCCGGCGGCGCTGTGGAAATGTGGGAATCCGGCTGCCTTGTGCCGGATTTCCAAGCCCGGTGGAAAGGGTGGGAAACTCGTTCTGAGAGTTTTCCACCCTTTCCACGGGGCGGCATTTCCACAGCGCCTGCTCGGGTGTTCGGAGCGCAGCGACGCGAGCCGTACGAGGGCCCCTCCCAACGTGATCTCCGCCCGCACACCCTGGCGTGTTCGGAGCGCAGCGACGATGTTCATTCTTTGCCGCCACGCTTTTTGCGCATCGACTCGCCGCGCATCTCGATACGGTGAGCGTTGTGCACCAGTCGGTCGAGAATGCTATCGGCCAGGGTCGGATCACCAATCTGTTCATGCCACTTGGCCACCGGCAGTTGGCTGGTCAAGATCATGGATCGCTGCTGATAGCGATCCTCACAGATTTCCAGGAAGTCGCGACGCTCCGTGTCGGCCAGGGGAGCCATGGCCCAGTCGTCGACGACCAGCACCTGCAGACGAGCCCATCGTGCGAGCAAGGTGCGTAGACTGCCATCGGCGCGGGCCAGCGCCAAGTCACGAAACAGTTGGGCGGCGCGCGTGTATAAGGCCGTAAAGCCATCCCGGCAGGCCTTCTCCGCCAGAGCACAAGCCAAGAAGCTCTTCCCGATCCCCGTGGGGCCGAGCAGAAAAATGTTCTGATGTTCGCGCACCCAAGCGGAGTCCTGGGTGAGCGACCGCAGCAAGGCACGGTCCAGACCCCGCGGGGTGCGGAAGTCCAGGTCCTCCACCGAGGCCCGATGCCGCAGCTTGGCCTGGCTCAAACGACGCTCCAGGGCGCGGTTCTGTCGCCAGTTCCACTGCTGGTCGACCAGCAGGGCGAAGCGTTCCTCGAAGCTCAACTCGCTGATGCCGGTCTGCTCGGACTGGGCGCGAAAGGCCTCGGCCATGCCGTGCAAGCGCAAGGCGCGCAACTTTTCCAGGGTCTGCTGATTCAACATGTGTTCTCCTCTCTGCCGATCGAGTTACTGCACCCTCGACGTATCCGAGGGATCGAAATAAGCCGCGCCCCGCAGATTGTCGTGGGCGAGGGGCGGTCGGGGCGCCGGGGTTTCCAGCGGTTGACGATCCAGTCCGCGTTCCAGCATCGACTTGACACTCTGATAGGAGCAGGCGCCGGTGACCAAGGCCCGTGCCGCCGCCGCTTCCACCCGCTCGGGCGAATAGCGCTGGCCCAGGCGCAGAATCCCCAGACAGGACCGATATCCCATCTCGGGGTGCGGTTTACTCTCCAGGATGGCCTTGAATAACTGTGCCGTCGACGGCCCCACCGACTGCGCCCAGTGCAGCAGGCGCGAGGGCGGCCAGGCCAGGTGTTGCTGATGGCTCTTGGGTCGATGCTCGTTGACGGTCGTGGCTTTATAGTGCTGGTGGCTGCGGACATGCGAAGCCACGCGCTCGCCGCGGTGAAAGATCTCTACCGTGGTCAGCGTCGAGCGGATCTCCACCACCTGCCCGGTCAGCACGTAGGGCACGCTGTAGTAGTGGCGGTCGATCTCGACGTGATAGTCGATGTTGACGCGCGCGGTCGCCCACTGCTGCAGCTCAAAGCGATCCTGCGGAAGCGGGCCCAGCGCCGGTTGGTCTAGTTCCTGGAACAAGCTGGCACGGCAGCCGGGGCGCTTGCGAAACGGCCGTTGGTTGAGTTTATCCAGCAACTCCCGGATCGCCTGATTGAGTTCGGCCAAGCTGAAGAACTTCCGGTGCCGCAGGGCCGCCACGATCCAACGCTGCACGATCTGCACACCGGTTTCGACCTTGGCTTTATCGCGGGGCTTGTAAGGCCGCGTGGGCAGCACCCCCACGCCGTAATGCATGGCCAGTTCGTGATAGGTGCGGTTCAGATCGGGCTCGTAGCGGCAGGCGCGATTCACGCCGGTACGAGTGTTGTCGGGGATGACCAGCTTGGGCACGCCTCCTAAAAACTCGAAGGCACGGATGTGGGAACCAATCCAGTTCTCCAGTTCCTGGCTGTGGGTGGCTTCGGCGTACGTGTAGTTGCTGGCTCCCAGGACGGCAACAAAGATCGCCGCCTGCCGCTCCGGTCCGCCCTCCGAGTCTTGCAAGGGGATCGTCGCCCCGGCGTAATCGACGAAGAGCTTCTCACCGGCTACATGATCCTGGCGCAGCACCACGTCCAACTGCTGTCGCCACCGTTGGTAGAGTTCGCAGAAGCGACTGTAAGCGTAGCCGTCGGGATGCGCCTGCCGGTATTCTTCCCAGGCGAGCTGCAGCGTCAGGTGGGGATGGCGTTGGAGTTCTTCGTGGAGCTTCGCAAAATCGGGCTGGGGCTTGCGGTTTTCGTAGGCGCGCCGCGGGGTTCCTCCAAATACGGCGGCTTCCAGTTGGCGATCATCCCAGCCTTCCGGCAGCGGCCAACGGACCCCAGCCTCCCGGGCACGTTTCAGATACTCATAAACCGTGCCGTGCCCGATCGAGCAACTGCGGGCGATCTGCCGCTGCCCCAACCCCAGCTCATAGCGGAGTCGGAGTACTTCTTTGAGCTTTCGCATGGACAACCTCTGCATGGGCAATGTCGGTTACCTCCACCTTCCAGTGGAGCCGCATTGACCGTAATGTTGTCCAGCGTCCTTCGCCTCCCGTTCACCGTCCCGTCCGGAAGCGTGTGGAAATCTTTCCGAAATGATCCCGGTCAGGGTTCCGACAAGTGCCGGAAACTGACCGGATTAAAATCGGAATCCCTGCCCGGCTTCATCCCGGAATCGTGACCGAATTAATTTCGGAATCCTGACCGGATCAACTTCGGAATCGCGCCCGCCTTGCCCCGGAATCCGCACAAACTTCAATTTCGGCGAGGAGCTTGACTATAAGCGAAGCCTGGAAGTATATTGAGCCTCGTGCATCGTCCAACTTAATGGCTGTTTGCAGCTTACACACAAGCACACGCTTCTCACTTACATAAACTGAGTGCAGGGGCAGAGGCGGTCTGGGCGAGCCGCCTCATTCCCACTCGGCACCCTTTCCCACTGGGCCGATGACGTAGTCGGTCCCGTCCCAGGCTAAAACCTTGTTCGTCGGCTTTTAGCACGATAATCACACCATTGGCAACGAGGCGAACTAGGAGGCGGCGCTGCCCGTTCCAATAGATCGAGCACCTCGGAAATGAAATCGAGAAATTGCCGATCATTGCGCGGGATGTCGATCCATGTCATCGATCCCTCGAGCGAGCCCTTCCCACGTGGGGCGATGCTAAAGATCTTGGGCTCGTAAACCACTAGCCCAAGTCGCGTCACCGGCTTAAACAGGAGCTTTCCTGGAACTGCATTTTCGGTACCCAGCGCGTACGCGTTTAGCTGCCGAGCGTAGAGTAAGTTGTGTGCCGATTTGGTCTCCGAGGTCTTGAAATCGATGATTGCATATGAGGCATTGTCGAGCCTCAACACAGTATCGAGCTTTCCGCGGATGAAAAACTGTGACTTGTGCCCTGTTACTGAAAATGGAATGGACTCGACCCAGGCGTCGCTGCACCCGACGATTCCCTCTGGGAGGGTCGGCAATACATCACGCGTCCGCTTTCCCGAGAAGAATTCCTTCATTAGACTGTCAATTCTGGAAAATATCTTCGGCATCAGGGCTGGCGGTCGCTGGAAGCCCTTGGCCACCTTCAAATAGAAGCAACGCCTACATTCCTCCCAAAGGAATGCGAAATCCGAAGGGTTGAGTTTCCATATTTGACCCATCACGTCCTCCCCCGCGCGTTCGGTCTGCTCTTTGAGCCGAAAATTCCCACTCATGGCTGTTGTGGCAAACGTGTAGTCACTGTCAAGCGTGCTTCGACCCTGGGCTCTTCCGTGCGGCTCATTTACCGCCCTAGTTCGATTGTATCGCAGTAGATCCAATAGAAGTACCCATCCTCAGAAAATTGCCGACCGTGGCTTCACGGCACTTGGGCGCAGCCGCTGGCTGGCGCGGAGTGAAACTCTGCGATCTTGCGAGCGACACGGATGAGTCGCAGAGTTGGGCTCTGCGCCAGCCGGTGTGCCTTCGGCTCGCCCCCACACTTCGGGTCACAGTGACGCGAAGCCGGAATCCATACATGTGGCTGCGCATTCAAGTCTCCGCGAATGCAAACGCACGATGATGCCCATGCAGTTGTTCGTAGCTTCGCATGACGCGCCGCACGCGAGAGAGACTGATATCTTTTGTAGAGAAGCTCCCTTTCTGTTAGACTGGTCAAATAGACAGGTCAGAGGAGGGCAGGCATATGACCAGGATGGGTTTCTACGAAGCGCGGACGCATCTATCAGAGGTGCTCGACCACGTCGCAAAGGGGAAGAAAGTTCTTATCACCCGGCGCGGCAAACCTGCGGCCCTGATTAGTCCGCCCCCCAAGCAGGACCCGCGGGATGTGCGTCATGTCGTGCAGGAGATGCTGGCGTTCCGGGACCGCGAGGGGCCAACGCTGGGCGGCCAGGTGACCATTCGGGAACTGATTGACGAAGGTCGCCGCCTTTAGGCGCGGGCGCGACCGAGAGGAGGCACGATGACGAAAAAGGCAAGGAAGCCCGGCGTGGCCGAGTTTGTCCTCGACGGGTCGCTCGCTCTGGCCTGGTACTTCATGGACGAGGCAGACCCGTATGCAGATGCGGTTGCGGCGCGCTTTCCGGCTGCGCGCGCCGCCGTGCCGCCGATTTGGCCCCTGGAGGTGGCGAACGCTGTGCTGATGGGAGAGCGGCGCCAGCGGAGCACGGAGGCGCAAGCCGCCAAATGGCTTGCCTACCTCGGGTTCCTCCCCATCGCAGTCGATGACGAGACCAACGACCGGGCTTGGGGCGAGGTGCTAAGCCTGGCGCGTGCGCATCGCCTTCCGGCCTATGACGCGGCCTATTTGGAACTGGCGTTGCGCCGGGGCCTGCCGCTTGCGACGCTAGATGACAAGCTCAAGGCCGCAGCCTCCGCCGTCGGCGTGCCGGCGTTTGCTCCGTGACGCGTAGGCCCCGCCTTGTCGTCTCTCGTTTTCGGACGAACCTGCAGTTGCAATCCTTGCTCCTGGCGAAGCACGCTGCAACAATCCACATTGTCGTGTAACGGCCTTGCTGCGGAAGTACCGCCTGTGCCCATCCGGACTTCACAGAATCGTCTGACCGCAGGTGGGCACACGCGATCTTTGGTGGAACGTTTACCTATCGCAATTCACTTGACGATTATGTAGGGAAACCTCAAGCCCAACCTGCACGGTTCACGAAAGCGATTCTGGCCCAAGCGGCGGTACGCCGCGCAGCTCGCCAGCCTTTTCCTCCGCCAGCGAGTCGTTGAGGAAGGTTCCCGCGCCGGATTCTACGCCGGCCAAGTATTTCAATTTCTCCTTGCTGCGATGGGGAGGGTAAAACTCGATGTGGAAATGGAAATAGGAGAATGGCCCTTTAGTGGGCGCCTGGTGGAGGAGCATCATGTAAGGGAAGGAAAACTGATAGAGGTTGTCGTACTTCAAGGTCACCCACTTCAAGATTTCAGCGAGCGCCTTCTCTTCAGAGGGACGAAAGTCTTCCAGCGTTCCGAGGTGACGGCGTGAGAAAATGTGCACTTCATAGGGCCAACGCGCGTAAAAGGGTACGAAAGCGGTGAAAGCCGCATTCTCGGCAACAATTCGCCGCCCGTCACGACGCTCCTTCTTGAGAATGTCACAGAACAAGCATCTCCGTTTGGCTCGCTGATGGGCGCGCGCCGCTTCCAGTTCCCTCCGGAGGCGCGGAGGAACGAAGGGAAAAGCATAGATCTGCCCGTGAGGGTGGGGCATGGTCACGCCAATCGCTGCGCCTTTGTTTTCAAAAACCAAAACATAGCGAATGCCCGAAGTGGCCTTCAGCTCGGTAAAGCGCTTTCGCCATAACCGGACGAGCTTCACAATGTGGTCCAGCGAAAGTTGCGGCAAAGAAGTATTGTGGTTCGGATGGTAAAGGACCACGTCACATTTCCCCTGCGACGGCGCAACTCGGTAGAAGTCGTCGCCCTCGATGGCAGGCTCCGGCGGCGGAGTGGAGAAGGCGGCAAAATCGTTGGGGTAAATATAGCAGTCATAGTTGTCCGGAACTCTCCCCGAGCCCGGACAGAATGGGCACCAATCCGCCGGCATCAGCGGCCGGTCCTGGCGATGGGAGGCCGTTGAAACCCATTCACGAAGCGTAGGATTCCAGCGGAGTTCGGTCATGAGGCGCCACGGCGCGAGGCCCTGAGTGCGAGAATCCCCATGAACAGGCCGAAGAGCAACATCGCCGCGCCCCACCATATATCGATGTTCACTCCCAGAGAGTTCACGAAAATGGCTGGATCAGCCATCGCGCCGTAGATTATAAGAACGGCGCCGTAAATGGTGAAGATGATTCCAATCGGCAAGCGTATGTCCAAACCCATGGTTCTCACCAGAAGATGATATTCAACACCGTGCAGAGCGCGAGGATGCCGATGGCAAGAATGCCAGGCCTCTCATACCAGGGGAGGTCCTGGTTTCGCGGCTTGGGAGTCAGAGAGTACACGAGCCCCACCAATTCTTCTTCCTTTCGGGGCTCTGTGAACAGAGTCACCACGACGGTCACTACAAAGCAGACCGAGAAAGCCCAGATCGCTTGGTAAAAATTCGCCGCCATATCGGTGGGGTAGAAAATCACATGATAGCGGTAGAGGCTGTAGTGCGTGGCGGCGGCAAGAATCCCGGAAAGCAATCCCCAGAAGCCGGAATGTGCGCTGGTGCGCTTCCAGAACATTCCCAGCAGGAAGGTGCCGAACAGCGGCGCGTTGAAAAACGCGAAAAGGAGCTGGAGATAATCCATCAGGTTATTGAACTTCAGGACGATGAAGGCCGTCGCGATTCCCACCGCCACCGCAAAAACCGTTGCGAAACGACCCATTTTCAGATAATGGCCGTCAGGCTTGCCGGGGTTCACGTGCGTCTGGTAGATGTCGAAAGTCCAAACCGTGTTAAAGGCTGTTACGTTTCCGGCCATGCCCGACATGAAACTGGCCAGCAAGGCCGTCAGGCCGATACCCAAAAGGCCCGAGGGATAAAACTTGCCCAGCATGGCCGGCAGCGCGTTGTCGTAGCGGCCGTTGAGATATTTCGTCAGGTGGGGGTCAAGCGCAATGGCCACCAAGCCGGGAAGAACAACTATCAGCGGAAAGAACATCTTTGGGACCGCCGCCACCAGGGGCGTGCGCTGTGCGGCAGGCATGTCCTTCGCCGCCAAGCCTCGCTGGATCACCAGGAAATCCGTGCACCAATAACCGAACGAGAGCACAAAGCCCAGCCCGAAGATTGTGCCGAACCAGTTCACCCCCATAGGATTCTGGCTGGCATGCCAGATGTTCGCCCAGGTATGCGCATAGCCGGCATTCGGCAGTTTAGCCTCGAGTCCTGCAAATCCGCCTACCGCCTTTAATCCCAGGATCGCCAATGGAAGGAACCCAAACACGATGAGGAAGAATTGAAGCACCTCGTTGTAAATCGACGATGTCAACCCGCCGAGGTAAATGTAGATCGCCACCACTGCCGCGGATGCGACGACGCTGCCAATGAACGGCCAGTTCAGCAGGCGCTGGAAGAGGATCGCCATGGCATAGAGGTCGATGCCTGAAACCAGCAGCGTCATAAGCGCGAAGGATAAGGCGTTGAGCGTCCGCGTCTTCTCATCGTAACGTTTGCGGAGGTATTCGGGGACGCTGCGCACCTTGCTGCCGTAATAAAAAGGCATCATGAATACGCCGACGAAGCACATCGCCAGCATGGCGGCCAGCCAGTAGAAGTGGTTGACGAACATGCCGTACTTGGCGGCGTTTGCAGCATGGCCCATCACCTCGAGAGCACCAAGATTGGCCGACATGAAGGCGAGCCCGGTAATCCAACCTGGGATCGACCGCCCTGAGAGGAAGAAATCTTCACTGGTCTTCATCCGGCCTCGCAATGCGAAGCCAATCCCCAAGACAAAAACGAAGTAGACAGCGATAATTGCGTAGTCGACAAAGTGTAGATGCATATCGGCAACCAAATTGTGCATGCTTATCACAGGCGGCAGCAAAAGTAAATGGAAGAGATCGAATGAAAGAGATCGAAGCGGCCCAACTTGACTGTCGGGCGACCCTTGGGTCGGCTAGGCCAGGGCAAGCCCCGGCCCTACAATGTACATTTCATGGTTTCCGGGTGCCCGCCAGCCCACGGGCATGAGCGAGTGCGATGGCGGGAGCTACAACTAAAGTGGAAATTAGGACTGTACGCCATCGCGGACTCCGACAAGAGACGGCGCCCAACGAGGGCAAGGATCTGAGGAAGCCGCTTAGGTGGAGCGTTTGGTCGGGAGGCGAGAATGTGGACCCCTTGGATTGAGGAACGGCAACTGGCTCGCGCTCTGGCACGTAATGAGGCGTTCTGGCAGCGTCAATTGGAAGAGTACCCACTGATGTGGATCACCGTGCCGAATGCCAAACCTGGGCCGTCTATTGCCGAGCCCGAGGACGAAGAGGAACTCTGGACCGACGTGGATTACGTCATCGAGTCCACGGAGGCGAAACTGAGCCGCACGTACTTCGCCGCTGACGCCCTACCCGTATTTAGCCCGTGGCTGGGACCAGACCAGTTCAGCGCCTGGCTGGGGGCCGGTCTGATTCTTAAACCCCGCGAGCACAACACCTCCTGGGTTGTGCCTTGCATCGAGAACTGGGACGACTACTCCGAATTCCGCATCGACCCGGCCAATCGCTGGTGGCAGCTCTACCTGGAAATTGTGCGGCGATCGGTGGAAACCGGACGCGGCAAATGGGTGACTGGCTTCCCCGACCTCCACACTGGAATCGACGCTCTGAGCGCCATGCGCGGGCCCGAACGTCTGTTGATCGATCTGCACGACAATCCGGCAGCCATCTACTCCGCGATGCGGAAGATGACGGAACTTTGGAAATTGGTAGTGGATACGGTCTGGTCTTTGGTCGAACCCACCGGACAAGGTTCCTCACAGTGGACCATGGGTTGGAGTGCGGAGCGTTTCCTGTGCATCGGTCAGATGGATTTCACATGCATGATCAGCCCGCAGATGTACAGAGAATTCTGCCTTCAGGACTTGCTCACTTGCTGTGAGAATGTCGATTACTCCCTTTATCACCTGGATGGGCCGGGCGCAATTCCGCATCTACCCTTGCTGTATGCGGCGGAAAAACTGGATTCGATTCAGTGGATTCCCGGCGCCGGCGCTCCTCCCCTCTCCCAGTGGACCAGCCTGCTACGCCAAATGCAGCAAGCCGGCAAGTCCGTCCAGGTATGGCCATTACAGAACTGCACCGTGGACGAGCTCTTTCGCGAAGTGCAGGTGTTGTGTGAAGCCCTGGACCCAACCCGGCTCTTCATCGTGGCTGAGGTGGAGAGAATCGAAACAGCAGACGCTCTGCTGGCGCTAGCGAAAAGTGTCTGCGCCTCGAAGCGTAATACTACGATCCAGAGTGCCTAACCAAGCGGGAAGCAGACGGTTAAACCGGATTTCTCACCGCGACCGGCGCCCGCAGATAGCATCACTTCACTTGCAATGTCAGGTTTACCGAGTGGCTGAAGGCCGCGGAGCCGAAAGTGGAAGTGCCGGTTGCCGTCAGGGTGTATGTGCCTGGCGGTGTGCCACGCTGGCTCTGAGTAGAGTCGCTTTCACTACTACCTCCACCTCCGCCGCCACCGCAAGCTGCCACTGCCATCACCGCCACCAATATTGCAACAAGACTGACAAACCCCGCTCGGCGTCGTCCCGGTCCCGGCTGCATCCAGCCCCGGCTTGACCAAGCCAAGCTTCCCAGCGCCGTGAGAGCCGCAATCCAGAGAGGCCAAGGCGGCGGTCGCACGGGTCGGACCGGCGCAAGAGGATTAGGCCGCGGCGTGCCAAGCGAAGACGCTGTGGTGGATACCTCCACCGTGACAGTCGTCGGCGAGGTGCTCAGGGTGACCGAAGCCGGCGAAGCCGTACAGGTGGCTTGCGATGGGGCTCCGGTGCAGGTGAAGGCCACGTTTTGACTGAATCCGCCTACTCCAGCGGCGCTCAGCATGTAACTCGCCGCCTGACCCGGCGAAACGGTCGCGGACGTGGGTGATTCTGGCGGCACGGCGAATGTAAAGTCTTCGCCAGCACCCGTAAGTGCGACGCTTTGCGGGCTTCCGGCGCCATTATCGGTAATGGTAAGGGAACCCGTTTTGGTCCCTCCCGTCGTCGGCGTGAAGGTCACGCTCACGGAACAGGAGCCACTGGCTGCAATCGGTGACGAGGACACGCACGTGTCGCTCTCAGCAAAATCCCCGGAGGCGATCACGTCCGTCACCATCAGCTCCGCTGCCCCGGTGTTGGTCAGAGTTGCGGTCTGCGGGGCACTCGTCGTCCCGACAAGTTG
The DNA here is from genome assembly GCA_963765485.1 of uncultured Acidobacteriota bacterium. Lineage (GTDB taxonomy): Bacteria > Acidobacteriota > Terriglobia > UBA7540 > UBA7540 > CAVROP01. The sequence continues at coordinate 10,516 of CAVXWN010000041.1, forward strand.
GTTGCCGAACTTGAAGGACGAGGGCGAGATGCTCACGGAGGGAGACGGCGCAAGACTGACCTTGGCCACAAAGACATCGTATGGTCCTCCCCCGTACGACGGCTGGTAGCTGCCCGATGTGGTGGGGAAATCAAGCGAGAAAGTCCCGCCTGTGACATATGCGTTCCCTGAAGGGTCCAGAGATATTCCGCGTCCGAAATCGTCAGAGGCTCCCCCAAGGTAGGTGGAAAGAATGAGCGCGCTTCCAGTGGGGTTGAGGACGCTGACGAAGGCGTCGTAGAAGCCGGCGTTCTGCGCTTGCAGGGGATTCGCGGTGGGGATATGGCCCCCGTAATTGTATCCGGTCACGAAAGCACGCCCGGATGAATCAACCACAACGTCAGACCCAATCTCTGTTCCGCTTCCGCCTAAGTAGGTCGAATAGGCAAGTGCGGAACCTGCGCTATCGAGCTTAGCAACGAAGGCGTCGTAAGAACCGCCGAAGATTTGTTGGAAAGCTCCCGGCGTCGTCGGAAAGTCTGTGGAAATCGTGTATCCAGTGATATACGCATTGGACGATCCGTCAAGGGCAATGGCATACCCGTAATCGCTGCCGGTTCCCCCGAAGTACGTAGAGAAAATGAGCGCTGATCCGGCGGGGTTAAGCTTGGCGACGAAAGCGTCGTAGCACGGGAAGGTGTTGGGAGCCGTACCACAGAGGCCGCCAGCGTAATTCGGTTGGAAGGCGTTTGCGGTTGGGAAATTGGTCGAGTTGGTGGCGCCGGTGACATAGGCATTGCCGGCCGAGTCCACTGCTACTCCATAAGCGTAGTCATCCGCGTTGCCACCCAGGAATGTTGAATAGCCGAGTTCGGCGCCTCCCGAGTTGAGTTTAACCAGGAAGCCATTGTGAACCCCACCGCCGTAGTTGGCTTGAAGCGCGCCGGCGGTGACAGGGAAACCAGGCGACGCGGTATAGCCGGTTAGGTAGGCGTTGCCGGACGAGTCGACGGCGATGCCCGTCCCGATATCGTCAAGACTGCCGCCCCAGTAGGTCGAGTAGATCAGGCTGGCGCCGTCCGCGGTCAATTCCGCAACAAAAGCGTCGAACCCCCCGGCGTTCTCAGCTTGAAGCGCGTGCTGAAGCGGAAAATCCGCAGAATTCGTGTACCCGGTCACATAGGCGTGGCCGCTCGCATCGACCGCAATTCTCGTCCCATAATCCTGGCCACTGCCGCCGAGGTAAGTGGAATAGACCAGCGCCGACCCTGCGGGGTTCAGCTTGGTCACGAAGGCGTCAAAGCAGGGGACAGCATCCACGCCATCTGAGCAGGTGCCGCCACCGGGGGAGTTTTGGGCCGGGGTGGCAAGGGGAAAATCGGCGGAAGCAGTGTAACCCGTCACGTAGGCATTTCCGGAGTGGTCCACTGCGATGCCATTGGCGTAATCCATATCGCTCCCGCCAAGATAGGTGGAGTAGCTGAGGACGGGATCGATGATTAACTGCCGACTCCTGTCGTACGCTGCGACTTCAAAGCTTACTTCGCCGTCGGGCTTGAGGATGTAGCGCCCGTCAATCAATTTTCGATTTTGGATTGTCGCTGTTCGACGGGCGGAGGTCGGTTGTCCGTCCTCCGTCGTCGGTTCCTTCGATTTTGGATTCTGAATTTTGAATGTTGGATCGGCTACCGTCGGTGGCCTGTGATCCGTGGTCTCGTGCCTGCTTTCGATTCGGCATTGCAACAAACCACTGATCCCGGCCTTCGGGAAAGACTGGCGACTCGCTTCCTTCGCAGTTCTGCTTTCGACTGTCGACTGTCGACTGTTAACTGTTGACGATATTTGATAAACGACGGGCTTGTAGAGCCGAAGCTCCTCGCCCCCGACGATCACCACCAGGTCGCCATTCGCTGCAATGCGGGGAGACGAAGTGATCTTGGATTTTGGATTTTCGATTTTGGATTCAGTGCTGTCCGTCGTTCGTAGTCCGTGGTCCGTGGCCGCGGATTCCGCCCTGCGGGAGCAACCACCCCCCGGCCCCCTCCCTAACAAGGAGGGGAATGTGGTCTTCCTCCCCTCCGCGGCGGAGGAGGGGCGCGGGGGTGGTGAGCACCCCGCCTCCACCGGCCGACCGCTGCCTGCTGCTTTCTGCATACTGCCTGCTTGCCCTTCCGCGTCGATCGCCAAGGTGATGGCGCCGGGATCGGCCCCGGGCGCCACTACGAAGTCATACTCCAACTGTCCATCCATGTTGCCGTAATAAACCAAGTCCACCCCTGCATAGACGTTCTCGTAGCGCACCCTGCCATAGGTTGGCAGCTTAGTGCGCCACTTCTTAGGATCATTGCCGATCAGATAATTGCTCGTGCCCGGCAATTGATCGAGGCCCCTGACCTTGGCAGAAAGATTGGCATGGAGCAGCTTAAAGCAGAGTAAAGAAGACGCCGGGAGCTGGGGACTAGGGGCTGGAAACCGCAGCGACGAGCGCGGGGCGACGAGTGGCCTGTTACGGACTTTCTCCGCTGTTTCATGCAACTGACCGCGGACAGCCGCCAACTGCCGCAATGCCAGCACGGCTTCATCCTCCATCAGGAAGAGCGTGTATCCCGGTGCGCGCGAGAGGAACTTCACCCGCGGCTCAGCTTGACCAGAGTTGGGCTCAAAACTCAGCGGAAGTTTCGAATTGGCGGTTTGGGTTCGGTCATCGGCGTCGACTTCGGCGAGAGCCGAGCGGGCGTGGTCACAAGAAGAGGCGACGAAGAGAAGAAACAAACTGAACGTGAATACGCTGGCTCGACGGAGAATGAGGAGCGAAAAAAGGCACATTGATTTTTGTTTCCGCACCACGGAACCCGAGGTCACACTGAACCTTACGGCCGCCTATTCCGTGTTCCCTCAACTTCCCATGCCATCGGAACGGGCGGTCAAACCGTACAGGCGAATCTTTCTGCTCCTTCCTTATCGGCAGCAGCGCACGCGCGGATGAGATTTTTCTTAACTGGGTGCTGAAAGAATGCTGGCGTGTCACGGGGAGCAGAGAAGCCCTAATCCATCGACAACGACGGGGTCAGCCCAGTATGGGCGCACGGCGATTGCCCCCACGCTCCATCCGGTTTCACCCGGAGGGTGCTGCCAGTAGGGGCGAGGCGACGCCTCGCCCCTACCTCCTCGTTGCCTGCCCGCACGTTATCGACGGATTGGGGGAGAAGTCAGGAGGTGGGATTCAAAAGTCAGTTAACAGGGACGAGTAGTGCTTCCACAAATACTGACCCGCTGGCTAAGATCCGCTGCCGTTCACAGGGGGGTGATCTTCGTGCTTGGTAATCTGCGGAAGCTTGGAGAGGTCCCATCCGCCGCCCAGCGCTTTGATCAGAAGCACGCTGGAAGTCATGCGACGCGTCAGGAGATCGACGGCAGCGCGCTCGTTGCTCAGCGCGGCGCTCTGCGCGGTAATGACCTCGAGATAAGTCACTAGTCCGCCCTTGTAACGGGTGGTGGAAAGCGCCAGTGAGAGTTCGGCAGACTGCACCGCCTGACGCTGCTTCTTGCTTTCCGCATCGAGAATGCGCAGCCCTGCCAGGTTATCCTCGACCTCCTGGAAGGCGGTGAGGACGTTTTGGCGATAAGAAGCCACGTTCGCATCGTAAGCGGCCCAGGCTTGGTCCGTGAAGGCATGGCGGCGGCAGGCATCGTAAAGCGTTTCCAGCAAGGTCGGGCCCACGGCAAAAAAGCGGCTGGGCCAGGCAAACCAGTTGGTGATCGAGGACCCTTCGAGGCCAGCCGCGGCGCTGAGAGTGAGCGTGGGGTAATAGGCCGTCTTGGCCAGCCCGATTTCGGCGTTGGCTGCGGCCATGCGCCGTTCTGCCGCGGCGATGTCCGGCCGACGCTGCAACAAATCGGAAGGCACTCCCACCGGAATCTCCGGCGGGGGCGCACTCAGCGGCAAGACGGGAATCGAAAATGTCGATGCCGGCTGGCCCACCAGCGCGGCAATGGCATGTTCGAATTGGGCGCGCTGCACGCCTACGTCGATATCCTGTGCCTGCGTGGTCTCGAGCTGCGTCTCCGCTTGCGCCACCTCCACCTTGGCGGCCAGCCCGCCCTTATAACGGTTCGTGGTCAGGTCGAGAGCTTTCTGGTAGGCGACCACAGTGGAATCCAGCAACTGCTTCTGCGCATCCAGCCCACGCAACGCAAAGTAGTCAGCCGCCAACTCGGCGTGAATGCTCAGGCGGGCGGTTTCCAAATCTGCTGCGCTGGCCTGGGCGTTGGCCATGGCAGCTTGAACCGTGAGACGGATTCGCCCCCAGGCGTCCACCTCATAGGAAAGGTCGAAGGGCCATACGAAATCCCCCAGCGTTTGGCCATATTGGGGGCTCGCGCTGGGAGCGTTCTTGGAAAACTGTTCCCCAGTGATGGAAGGGCCGGCGCTAACCGTCGGGTACAAGCTTGATCGATTGATGCGAATCAGGTCACGCGCCTGGCGAAATTGCGCCTCGGCGATCTTCAGGTTCTGGTTCGAGACGTCGACCCGTTCCTCGAGCGAATTCAACTGCGGATCGTTGAAGATTTCCCACCACTTTCCGCGAATCGCCTGGTCCTGAGGTTGGGACGCTTTCCATTCGCTTTGCGGACCGGCTGTGCTGGGCGCAAGCTCCTTGTAGGCGGCTGGCATCGGAACCGTGGGCTTTGCGTACTTGGGGCCAGGCGTGCAGGCGCCGGCGAAGAACAGAAGGCAGAAGGCAGAAAGAAGAAGGCAGAAAGCAGAAGATCGCAAATCAGAAATCGCAAATGCCTTCACTGCGCCCCCCATTTGTCCACGCCCGGAGTAGCGACCCGAACCTCCTGACCCTCCACCAGCGAATCGGGCGGGTTCGTGATCACTCTTTCGCTTTCGTCGAGGCCCGAAACCACTTCGACTTCCGTTCCGAAGTCCCTGCCCAGGGTTATGGGAATCAGGGAGGCGCGGCCATTGCGGACCACGCCGACGCGCAAGCCTTCCGAACGAAAAATCAGACTGGTTACCGGGATCACGAACGTCGAGGTGGCAGAGGGAAGCTTCAGATGGACCTCGGCGTAAGCCCCGGGGAGGATTTCGCCCGTGGGGTTGGTGACATCTACCTCCGCCAGCAGGGTGCGGGACGCCTGGTCAATCGCCTCGGAGGTCCGCACCAGCTTGCCGGGAAAGCGGCGTCCGGGAAACTGCGGCATCGTCAAATAGGACTGGACACTTGGCACCGCCGCGGGGGAGTAAATCTGCGGCACATTCACGTAAACGCGCAGGGTGTGAATGGCCGCCACATGAAACAGTTCCTTGGCGCCGCTGCCGCTTCCGGAGTTAATGAGCTGGCCGATATCGGTCTTGCGCTCGGTGAGCACCCCGTCGAAAGGGGCGTAGACCTTTTCGAAGGATTGCAACTGTTCCAGGCGCTTCACGTTGTCCGTGGCAGAGTCCACCATGGCCTTTTTGGCGTGCGCATCACCCACCGCGTTGTCAACATCCTGCTTGGCGACGGAATCGCTTTGCAGCAGGAATTCGTAACGCGCGGCGGTGGTCTGCGCGAGGTCGTAGTTGGCCCTTGCCGTCGCCAGATCTGCCCGCGCCTGCTGGAGTTGCTGATCCAGCTCGGGAGTATCGATTTCCGCCAAAAGTTGGTCTTTTTTTACCCTGCCGCCGATGTCCACGTACCAGCGCTTCAAGTAACCGTTTGTTCGCGCGTAAATCGGAGCGTCAATGAAGGCCTGGATGTTTCCCGGCAATACGATCTCTTCCTGCGGCGCGCTGCGCTTGGGTTGGGCCAGCGAAACCGAGGGCACGGCGAGATCGCGCGTGTCGGCTTTCACGTCGGCAGCGGCGCGGACGCGAGTGGAAATGCCCCGATAGACGACGGCGGCCGCGACAATCAACAGAATCGCCAGCCCGAAGATGACTTTGGCCACCCCGGATGATCGCGGAGGTTGGCCCGGCAGGCCGGGACCTCCGCTCTGCCCGTCGTGGATTTCAATATCGTAACTTTCCTCAGCTTTCATTACGTCCTCCCAAAATCGGGCCATTGGGTCATCGAATCATTGGGTCATTGGGTCATTGGGCCATCGGGTCATCGGGTCATTGGGTCATCGAGACATTGACCGATTGACTTTTCCTTTTTTGCCTCGCTGTCCAGAGGGATGCGGCGAAGATTGCCAGCAGTTCGTTGGCTTCGGTGAGCAAGTCTCGGAGCCGGACCTCGGGAATGATACTGGTCTCGATTAAGAGTTCGAGCCAGAATGCAGTTTCGTCGGCCTCTTCCACCACAACACTCATCTTGGAGATGAACTCGGCTTTCGATCGCGACCGGCCAACCGCCCGATAATTGGCCGCGACGGAGGTGCCTGCGCACAGCAACTGCTTCCCGATAATCCGTGCTTCATCATTCTTCGGGAGGCTTTTGAAAACCCGTACAATGCGAATGGCAAACTGCTTCGTCCTCGGCCTCAACTGCTCAGGTTGTGTGGCCATGCGAGCTTTCCTTCTTGGTGGTCTTGCCGCCTTTTCAATGACCCGATGACCCGATGAATCAATGACCCGATCTTCTCCTAAATGGCCCGACGACCCGACGGCTCAATGCCTCGATCTTTTCGTCTGCCGTGCACTACGCTGAACACGGTGGGAACAAAGAACAGCGTCGCCACGGTGGCCAACAGCAGACCGCCGATCACCGCCCGGCCCAAGGGGGCGTTTTGTTCGCCGCCCTCACCCATGCCCAGAGCCATGGGTACCATGCCGATGATCATGGCCAGTGCCGTCATAATCACAGGGCGAAAACGCGTAAACCCCGCCTCCAGCGCCGCCACTTTGGCGTTGACGCCTTCCTGCAATAGCTCCTTGGCAAAACTCACCACGAGAATACTGTTGGACGTGGCGACCCCGACGCACATGATGGCGCCGATCATGGCGGGCACGCTGAAGGTGGTGCGAGTTGCGAACAAGAACCAGAGGATCCCCGCCAGCCCCGTCGGCAAAGCAGAAATGATGATCAAGGGGTCCAGCCAGGATTGGAAGTTCACCACGATCAGGAGATAAACCAGCACAATCGAGAAGACCAGCCCGGCCAGCAGTCCCGAGAAGGACGAGCGCATGGTATCAATCTGCCCGCGCACAATGGTCCGCGAGCCGCGCGGCAGATCCTTCTGGCTCTCCCCCACGATGAGGTCGAGGTCGCGTGCCACCCCCCCCAAATCCCTACCTTGCGCCGAACCGTAAATATTGATCACCGGTTGCACGTTGTAATGCGAGACGGCAGCCAGGGAAGCGCCACGGCTGATGCTGGCCAAATTGCCCAGGATCTGGGGGGCAGCACCGCTGTTGTTCGCTATGGGAATGTTTTTCAGATCCTGGAGCGTGTCCACACGGTATTGCGGAGTTTGTGTTGTGATGCTGTAACTGACGCCGGTCCGAGGGTCCAACCAGAATGTCGGAGAAGTCTGGAAGCTCCCACTTAACGAAAGCAGAAGGTCGCTGGCGACGTTGCTGGTCGTAAAGCCTACCTGGGCCGTCCGGGTACGGTCAATGTCAACCTGCAGCCGGGGCAGGTTGAAAGGTTCCTGAATGCGCAAGTCAACCGCGCCGGGAACGTATTTGAGATTACGCATCAGCTCCTCGGCGAATCGCCGGTTGGCGAGCAGGTCTTGCCCCACCACCTGAACATTGATGGGCGCCGGGAGGCCGAAATTCAAAATCTGGCTGACCATGTCCGAGGGCAGGACGTAAAACGTTACGCCAGGGTATTCCCGAGCCAATTTGAGCCGCAGCTTGCGGACGTACTCCGCTGTGGGGTGATGGTCTTCAGACAGCGCAACCATAATGTCAGCATCCCCGGTGCCGATCGGGCCCGAGGTGCTGTAGGCAAGATTCACGGTGCTGTACGGCAACCCGATGTTATCGATAATGCTGGTGATTTCCTGAGGAGGAATCTCTTCTCGAATGGAACTCTCCACGTAATCGCAAAGCCGCGCCGTCTCCTCGATGCGCGTGCCGGTGGGAGCCCGCAGGTGCAGAGTGAACTGACCGCTGTCGACCTTGGGGAAAAAGTCCTGGCCAATCCAGGGAATCAGCAAAAACGAAGCCGCGGCGGCGCCTAAAACCCCAACTGCCAGCCAAGCGCGGTGCCGCAGGCAGGTCCTCAGCCCACGCTTGTAATTTCCGCGCCAGCGCTCGAAGGCATGCTCAAATCTGAGTTGCAGGCGCGCCAACAAGTGGCGCCGGGCCTCGGCGTCCAGATTCTGCGCGTCGTGCTCGTGGCCGCGGAGCAAGTACCGCGCCATGGTGGGCACCAAGGTCCGGGACAGGAGGTAAGACGCCAACATGGCGAAGCTTACCGCTTCCGCCAGGGGGATAAAGAGGTGCCGGGCGACCCCAGTCAGAAAAAACATGGGCACGAAAACAATGCAGATGGCGAGGGTCGAGACAAAAGCCGGGACGGCAATTTGCGACGCGCCATCCAAAATCGCCACCAGGATTTCTTTATCCATGGCGATGTTGCGGTTGATGTTTTCGACTTCCACCGTGGCGTCATCCACCAGAATCCCCACCGCTAAAGCAAATCCACCTAACGTCATGATGTTGATGGTTTGCCCTAGCGCACTGAGCACCACCAGGGAGGTCAGGATGGAGAGCGGGATGGAGACCGCGATAATGATAGTGCTCCGCCAGCTCCCCAGGAACAGGAGAATCATCGCTGCGGTAAGAAGAGCGGCAATAAGAGCTTCTCTCACTACGCCTTTAATGGCGGCCCTCACAAAGATGGACTGGTCATTTAGGTAGTGGATTTGCAATTGCGGCGGCAGACCCTTCTGAATGACCGGCAGCTCCTCTTTGATTCGGGAGATAATATCCAGAGTCGAGGAATTCCCGGTTTTCATCGCCGTCATCAATGCCGCCCGTTGGCCATTGACGCGGACGATGTTGGTCTGAGGAGGGAAGCCATCGCGTACATGGGCGACGTCACGAATATAAATTACCGTGTTACCGGAGGTTCTTACCGGCAAATCGTTGAGTTCTTCCGTAGTCAGCGGGCTGCCATTGGTCTCCACGTCATACTCATAGGGGCCGATTTTCGATGTTCCGGAAGGCAGAATCAGGTTCTGAGTGCTGATAGCATTCACGACGTCGAGGGGTGAGAGCCCCTTGGCCTGCATGGAGGCAGTGTCAAGGTCCACCAGCACTTGGCGTTGCTTTCCCCCGTAGGGCCACGGTATGGCGGCGCCTTCCACGTCGGCCAGTTGGACGCGGATGAAGTTAGCGCCCAAGTCGAACAACCTCTGCTCAGAAAGCCCTTGCCCGGAAAGTCCCAATTGCAGAATGGGCACTGTGGATGCGCTGTACTGCATAATAAACGGAGGGGTGGATCCAGGCGGGAATTGCCGAAGCTGTGTCTGCGACATTGCCGTCACCTGGCTCATTGCCATGGCAATGTTGGCGCCCGGCTGGAAGAAAATCTTGATGATGGCGATGCCACTCAGCGATGTGGACTCGATGTGCTCAATATCATTGACCGTCAAGGTGAGGGAACGCTGGTTGATGACCGCGATCCGGTTCGCCATTTGCTGGGGTGCAAGGCCGGTGTAATTCCAATTGACGGTTACGACCGGGATGTTGATATTGGGGAAAATATCCTTAGGGGTTCGGATAACGGAAAGTGCCCCTAAGATCATGATGACTATAGCCATCACGATGAAGGTGTAGGGCCTGCGTAAGGCTAATCGGACAATCCACATAGCGCAAAAATTGCTCCCACCTGACTTTTCTCTCTACCGAACCTCAGTTCCCTTCATTTCACCAAGACGTTTTGATGTGCCGTTTCCCGAACCACCTGAAGGAACGCGTGTAAAACCTCAGACTGTTCATCCCGGCGCCACGCAACGGCGATCTCAATAGTGGGCGCAGGCTCGGGTAGGCGCTTGAAAACTACACCCCGACCGTCCATCTGCGTGACGGACTCCGCGACCAGGGTGACACCCATTCCGGCCGCCACCAAGTTGAGAATAGTCTGGAGCTGGCTCGCTTCCGCCCCTACGCGAAGGCTGAATCCGGCCTGTCTGCAAAGCCCAGTCACTTGATCATAGAAGCCGGGAGCGAGCTGACGCGGAGGCAACAGAAAGGCCTCCTCCGCCAGATCACGAAAGGTAATACGAGGTTTCTCAGCGAGAGGATGGTGCTCCGGAAGCGCTACAACCAGCCTTTCTTCGAGGATCGGCTCAAACGAGAGCAGATCGTCACGGAACGGTAACCGCAACAGACCCGCATGGACTCGCCTCTGGCGCAGGTTTTGGATGAGTTCGGAGGTTTTCATTTCGTGGAGCTCAATTTCCACGCCCGGAAAGCGGTCGCGGAAAACTTTGAGGAAGGCAGGCAACAAGCTATAGGTTGCCGCGCCCAGAAATCCGACGACCAGCCTCCCAAACTCCCCGCGGCTCGCCCGCTGGGCCGCCTCGACAGCCTGATCCAGTTGGGTGAGGGTCACGCGAGCTCCGTCAAGGAAGGCCCGGCCGGGTTCGGTAAGCTGCACGCGCCGTTTGGTGCGGTATAAGAGCTGAACTCCTAGTTCCGACTCCAGTCGGCGAATTTGCTGGCTCAAGGGCGGCTGGGCCATACCCAGCCTCTGAGCCGCTCGGCCAAAATGTAGCTCTTCTGCAACCGCAACAAAATAGCGCAAATGCCGCAGTTCCATCTGTGATACCTGCAGGGTCTTAATATACCACGACTATTATGTTATTCATGCTTAAAATGTGGCGCGCAGACTGCTACGCAATGCACCGGGAGTGCGATGAATATCGACCTCACCACAAACGTGTATGGACGACGTAGGGCAAGCCTGACAATCCACATAATCCAAACTCCTTAGGGGAAGCGCTCACGAACTGCCGATCAGGATTCCGGCCAGGAACACGAGCGCTCCGCCTACAACAACTTGGAACGCTGCGGCAAGGAAGGGGGTATCCATATATCGGTGACGCACGAAGCTGATGGCCGCAAGCTCAGCGGTCACGATCGCCACAGCGGCAGTAGTGGCGACCCTGAAATTCGAGATCAGAAAAGGGAGAGTGTGCCCGATCCCTCCAGCGGTTGTCATTAGCCCGCATACAAGTCCCCGCACCCAGGGGTGGCCCCGCCCAGTAAGTGACCCGTCGTCCGAGAGAGCCTCGGCGAAACCCATGGAAATCCCTGCCCCAACAGAGGCGGCGAGGCCGACCAGAAAAGCGTCCAAACTCTTGTGCGTGGCGAAGGCGGCGGCGAACAGCGGCGCTAGCGTGGAAACGGATCCATCCATCAACCCGGCAAGACCCGGCTGGACAATCTGGAGCACGAACAGGCGGCGTTCCGCAGCTTCCTCCTGCGCGCGCGTTTCCGGCGTGAGATGCTTCATCTGGAGCGATTCAGCAAGGGCAGAATGTTTGCGCTCGACCTCCGCCAAGTCGCCCAGCAGCTTCCGAGTGGAGGCGTCCGTCACCCTCTGCATGGCACGCTCGTAGAACCGCCGCGTCTCCAGTTCCATGATCTCCGCTTGCTTCCTCACAGTATCAATGCCCAAGGGCCGGATGAGCCAGACGGGGCGGCGATCCACGAATCCCTTAATGTCCTGTCGGCGGATCAGGGGAATGTGCTCGCCGAAGCGCCGCCGGTAAGTCTCAATCAGGCTTCGTCGATGCCCGGATTCCTCTGCTTGCATCTCCTCAAACATCTGCGCCGTGGCAGGATAGCTTTCGCGCAGGCCGTCGACGAAGTCGCCATAGATACGCCCGTCTTCCTCTTCCAGCCCGATGGCCAGGGCGAGGATTTCCCGTTCGGAAAGGTCTTTGAAATTTCGCGCCATGAAAATGCCCCAACAAATCCACTTGGGCTGATGGGGAGTCTCACGCCCTTTCACAATTCTCTAACAGCTTGCCGAAAGGCACGGTCCTAGAGTCAACATCACCAGTCCGTTGTTCTTACAGGCCAGATTCGACGACGTTAGTATGCATCGCTCCCCGATATGCCGCACGCGCCGACTATGAACTAATGCTGAGCCTCCGTTGCCAATGAATACCAGGATGCAAAGTGAACATTCTACCAAAATTTGGCGATTGGGGTTGTCAGCGATTGGCGAGTGCCGTAATGTCCCCCCCCAGCCCCAGCAGCCGTTCGTCCGCAGTCACCGGCGAAAAACCAAGCACCTGGGCAGCCGCTACCAGAGAAGGTTCAGCGTTGACTATATGAATCAAATCGTATAAATTCGAACTCATAAACGTATTGAAGGGAGGGAATCGTATATGGAACTCCTCCACGTTCCGGAAGCTGCGCGGGAGTTGGGCGTGAGCTATCCGACGTTGAAACAATGGATCTATAAACGAAAGATCAAGACAGTAATGACGCCTGGGGGCCATCATCGCGTTCCGCGGTCGGAGGTTGACCGCCTGCTCTTTCAAAAAGGCGAGCGGAGGGTGCCTTCCGTGGCTCAGTCTGGCCCCGCCGCTCCGATTTCGGAAACGGGCGCGGGGCTCAAGCACGTGATCAGCGGGCGAAATCAGTTGGTGGGCCGGATCATTAAGCTCCAAACGGTTGGCCTACTGACCAAGGTGGTGCTGGATGTGGGTGGTCAATCCGTCACCTCCATCATTACCAGCGACGCCTCCCGGGATCTTGATTTGAAGGTTGGTGAGACGGCAGCAGCGCTCATCAAGGCCACGGAAGTGATGATTATCCGGGCCCCCCAGAGGAGACCTTGAGCTTTGGGCGTTGCGGCTGAAGTCGAATCACGCGGCATCCGGTGGCCGCTGACGCGGTGGGACGTGGCTGGCGCGTTCGGCGACATCGGGGTGCTGTTCCCGATCGCCATTGCCCTTATCTCGCTGAATCACGTGGATCCCACGGCGTTGTTTCTTGCTGCCGGCCTCACTTATATTTTGGCGGGCCGCTATTTCCAAATCCCGATCGCCGTTCAGCCCTTCAAGGCCGTAGCGGCGATTGCCCTGGCCATGACGCTTCCCCCGTCGTCAATCGCGAGCGCCGGACTCCTGATGGGCGCGCTGCTGGCATTGGTTGGAGTTACCAACGTTGCCACATGGCTTGCGAAGCTGTTCACCCTTCCCATCGTCAGAGGTATTCAGTTGGGCCTAGGGCTCCTTCTGGCGCGCGAAGGCCTGCGACTGATGCTAAGCTCGCGCTCACGGCTCGTTTTGGCCTCAGGTAGAACGGTCACTCCTTGGGAAATCGCGCTCGGAGGAGCCCTTCTTTTGCTGGTGTTTCAGGGCTCGCGCCGCTTTCCCGCTGCCTTGGTCCTATTGACTGCCGGAATCACGCTTGGTCTCGTGGCGAAAAGGGGCATGCTTCCGGCGCTCGGCTGGGGACCCGTGCCTTTCACTCCGCTGCGCCCACATCTTGCCGAGCTTCAACGCGTTTTTCCATTGCTGGTCGTTCCGCAATTCGCGTTGACCTTTGGAAACTCTATCGTGGCAACCCAGGACACAGCCCGGATTCTCTATGGGGCGCAGGCTCGCCGCGTTACGGTGCGTGGATTGTGCATCAGCATTGGCCTGATAAACCTGATCAGCGGGATGATCCAGGCCCCGCCACTCTGCCACGGCTCTGGAGGTGTTACCGCACATTACAGATTTGGCGCGCGGAAACCGTACTCCAGTTATGTTATTGGTGCGGTTTGCCTGCTGCTGGCGTCGTTTGGCCGTGCTGCCCTGGATTTTTTGAGATTGGTCCCAACCGCCGTCCTCGGAGTGCTGCTCGTCTACGTGGGAATCCAACACGCGGCTTACCTGCGCGACATCCTGAGGCGCTCGCCGTTCCTCTTCATTGCAGGGTGCGTGGGAGTAGTTTCGCTCCTGACTACCAATCTTATGTGGGGCTTCCTGACAGGGTTTTTTTTGCAGGGCATTCTGTTGATGGTTCAAAAAACAAAAGCCAGGCGAGTGTGAGGACAAGGGCTTGTGGCCATCTGCCCCCCTTTTTTGGGATCGGCTCGCCAATGCGAGTAAGGCGCGGCCCTGCTCGTCCCGACAATCAGAAATAAATTTTGGCGTGATTGGCCCCAAAAGTGTATAATACACGTGCTTGATCAGTTTTTGTGACCGAACAACCCGAGAAGTGAGGTGGCCACAAAATAGGTGATTTTGTGGCCTTTTTGCTTTTGGCGATTGGTTGCGAGACCAGAACAAGAGAATCTACAGAATTAAAAGGAACAACGAAACATATGGAGAAGGAACAAGGCAAGGTAAAGTGGTTCAACAACGCGAAAGGGTACGGTTTTATCCAACGCGTTTCCGGTGATGACGTTTTCGTCCATCACTCCGCCATCCAGGCAACTGGATTCAAATCGCTCAACGAGGGAGACTCTGTTGAGTTCACGGTAACCAAGGGGCCCAAGGGTTTGCAAGCGGAAAATGTCGTAAAGCTATGACTTTTCGGGCGGCTCTCGGCCGGCGAGAGTCGCCCGACTTTGGAGGTACCTAGGACAGTGTCCTCGCTGATCCAATACACTGGCTTTCAACTAAAAGCCCGCGGCAGAGACTACTGCTATCGGGTTGTGGCCATGAAATCGGAAGATCGGGAATTTACGCTAACCATCTCGAACCGAGCCTTTGAGGAAAGGCACTTCCCCTACCAGGATGGAGCCGCAATCTGCTACCAGAAGTTGCAGCGAGAACTCCTCGCGGAGACTGCTGAGACTCCGCTGCAAGCTCATCTTACGATTTCAGACCGAGACCTCAACGAATACCTCGCAAAATACCGGCCCGGCAAAAGACGCTCCTGGTGATTCCAGGAATCCCGGCGCTTTCCGTTCAGGTATCTGCCTGCTGTTTCCAATAACCCGTTTCCAGTAGCTTGTCCGGCGCCTCAATTCACCATAAACTAATTCCCGCTTTCGCAGATCGAAAACGCTGTCGAGGTGGTGGACTCGCCGCAGCGGAACGAACTCAGAATGACACGGGGCCGGCTACTTCACCTTGATCAGCGCGGCGCCGTGCCTCGGAACCTCGGCCGTATACTTTTCGGCAACAGTGCCGAGGTCTTTCCGAGCCCATAGGTCGCGGACTTGAGCTGAATGGCCAACTCCAATCGCTGCGAACCTGACGGAAATGGGTAGCCCTGACTCGCTCCGGTTGAAAAGCCCCACCGCCTTACTGCCATCAGCGAGCGGCTTCATCCAGACCTCCAGCGGACCCTCTTGCCATACTCGATGCCCGCCGACACCCAGGGGGTCCTGATCCACAGCGATCACCTCCGGATTGGTCAGAATTTCTAGCGTTTCCTTCGTCATTTTCGTAAGGTCATTTCCGGCGAGCAGAGGGGCAGCCAGAATGCACCACAAGGTCATCTGGGTGCGCCCTTCATCATTGTTCAGTTTGCCGATCCCGATTTGAAGGATGTCCGGATCGTTCCAATGTCCCGGTCCCACGAATTTCTCAAGCCCATTGTGCTGGAACCCGAACAGCGTAGCCCTGTCGTAGTCACCCCCAATGTCATCTGTGGTGCGCCACATATTGCCGCCAACTTGCGGCCCCCACCGCCAGACGGCTTGCAGGCCGTACTGGCAGAGGCTGTAAACCATGGGGCGCCCGGTGCGCTGGATGGCGTTATACATCTTCCGATAGGCCCCCCGCATCTCCTCGGGTTTGTAAACCTCCCCCCGCTGCACCAATCGTACTTTACGAAGTCGACGCCCCAGTCGGCGTAGCTTTGTGCGTCCTGCTCCTCGTGCCGATAGCTGCCCTCGTATTGGCCGCAGGTTTTCGGCCCGGGCGACGAATAGATGCCAAACTTCAGGCCTTTACTGTGTATGTAGTCACCAAGGGCCTTCATATCCGGAAAACGCTCATTCCCTTGAATGACTCCCTTTTCGTCCCGCTTACCCTGCCAGCAATCATCAATATTTACGTATTCGTAACCTGCAGCCTTCATCCCAGTGTTCACGAGAGCATCGGCGTTCGCTCGAATGATGCTGTCGGTTACCTTGCACTCATACTGGTACCAGTCGTTCCAGCCCATCGGCGGCGTTCGGGCGAGTTGGCTATCGTCCGCCGCCGGGGTGTTACTCGCCGCAGCGAGCATCAACGTCGCACACGTCGCTCCGTACAGCCAGCGGGAAACGGCTCGTCTCATAGAATCACCTCGTATGAATCCGTGCGCTCACGTGCTTCGTGCCACTTGGCCGGCGCACCCTTATAACGTCAGCCGGAATTCCCTCTTCGAACTTCCAGGCCGACGGCATTATACATCAGGCTGCCTCGGCCGTTCCGGCTTAGCTTCCCCTCCCGACAGCTTGCCGAAACGCCGTCGGCAGGCCCGGGCGGCACTCGGCCTAGTGGGCCGGCCTGGCCGGGGAAAGCCCCTGCCCTACGCCCCAAGGACACTACCGAAGTTGACAGGTGATTCAACTTTTATTTATAGTTTTCTTGTTCAGGCATGTTTGAGAATAAACTTTTGTGCTACCCCAATTGGAGGAGCCTCGGGCTATTGGCGATGGGGCTACATTAGGTGTAGATTTAGCTTTAGGGCTTTGATCCGGAATTTGAGGCTAATCAATGTTGCAGGGCCGGTAATCATTTGACGAGATGCCGAAAAACCCGTGTAGCGGGCAATCTTACAGAAAGGACTAAGCCGTCGGGTGTTCCTAGTCCGTTATCGGTTCCTTAATCGTCGGCCGACAACGGACCGCTGACAGCGGACAACTTATGCAAACGAGACAATACAGTCCGTGGCTTCATCGATACGCGACCTTCGTCGCAATCTGCACCTATCTTCTGATCATCGCGGGCGCCCTGGTGACCAGCAACGACGCTGGCCTGTCGGTGCCTGATTGGCCGACTTCGTTCGGCACTTTCCGAATGCCGCGCATGGTGGGCGGGGTCAAGTTCGAGCATGGCCACCGTATGATCGCGGGGGTGGTGGGAATTCTGATGATCTTTCTCGCCCTTGCCCTCTGGATCAAGGATTCCAGACGCTGGGTGAAATGGATTGGTGGGATGGCCGTGCTTGCAGTGCTGGCCCAGGCCGCGCTGGGCGGCATCACAGTTCTATTTTATTTGCCCGCGGCGATCTCGACGAGTCATGCCACGCTGGCCCAAGTCTTTTTCTGCCTCGCCGCGAGCCTGGCTTTTTTCATGCGAGCCGACTGGCGTTGGGACGAACCCAAGCTTGAAGACGCTTCCACGCCTTCGCTCCAACGCCTGACGGCGGCCACGACGGGCGTCATTCTGGTGCAGTTGGTTCTGGGGGCCGCGTACCGCCACTCCGGGATGGGCCTCGCGCCGCACGTCGTGGGCGCTTGCGTGGTCACGGTACTGGTGGCCTGGGTCGTGGCACGAATCGCGCTGAAGTTTTCGGGCCAGCCTGCACTCCTGAAACCTGCAATGGTTTTGGGCACTCTGCTGATGATTCAACTCTCCCTGGGCATGGGCGCCTACATCGTGAAGATGGCTGACCGGAATGCCCCTCAACCTTTGCCGCCAGTGGTGACCATGACCACCACGCACGTGGCGATGGGCGCGCTGGTGCTGGTGGCAAGCCTGTACATGACCTATCAAACTTATCGCTTTCTCGCGCCTCCAGCCCTCGAGGTGAAGATCGCTTCGGCCCCGCACGGGGCGGCTATATGAACCACTCGGTGAGAAACGACATGCCGCGGCAATGGCTCCTGCGCTTGGCGGATTACTGGACGCTGACCAAGCCGGAAGTGAATTTCCTGGTCTTGGTCAGTACGCTGGTGGGATTTCATCTCGCCTCGCGCGGCTCGCTGGACCTCTGGCGGTTGTTCTATACACTGCTGGGCACACTGCTTGTGGCCAGCGGCACCGGGACCCTGAACCAGTACATTGAACGTCAGACGGATAAGCACATGCGCCGCACGGCCAATCGCCCACTGCCGGCAGGGAGATTGGATCCGGCGGAGGCGCTCTGGTTCGGAATCCTGTTATCGGCGGCCGGAGGTTGGGTGTTGTGGGTGTTCACGAACCCTTTAACCAGCGGGCTCGCGTTGTTAACGCTTGGCGCCTACCTCCTGCTCTATACTCCACTCAAGAAGAGAACGCCGCTTTGCACGCTGGTAGGGGCGATTCCTGGCGCCATGCCCCCGCTCATCGGCTGGGCTGCGGTGCGCAACGGCCTGGCCCTTAATGCCTATGTGCTATACGTCATTCTCTTCCTCTGGCAATTCCCGCACCTGCTGGCGATTGCCTGGATGTACCGCGAAGATTACGCCCGCGCTGGTCTCCAGATGCTTCGAAGGAACGACTACGAAGGCCGGACGACAATGCGGCAAATTATGGCGTATTCACTCGTGCTATTGCCTGTGAGCTTAGCGCCGGTCTTCCTGGGGCAGGAGGGGAAGACGTATTTGCTGGGAGCTTTGGTGCTCGGGTTTGGGCTTTTGCATTATGGCATGCGCCTGGCGGCTAACCGGTCGAATTCATTTGCCCGGAGACTGGTGCTTGCCTCAGTCGTTTACTTACCTTTGGTATTCGCCTTAATGATGGTGGACAAGACCCCGCTTTAGCATGATGCTGAAGAATCCTTATAGCCGTTGCACTGGCGAGGTTCAGCAAGTGGCGCATCACTTCGAGCCCGATCTCATCCCGGACAGGAATCGGCGGGCCGCATTATGATCCCCCGCCTCCCCGCCATCGACGCCA
Organism: uncultured Acidobacteriota bacterium; assembly: GCA_963765485.1. GTDB lineage: Bacteria > Acidobacteriota > Terriglobia > UBA7540 > UBA7540 > CAVROP01. The sequence goes on from CAVXWN010000041.1 coordinate 29,152, forward strand.
CGCTGAATGCCGTCAGTGCCGTCTTCCTGGTCTTGGGGTTCTTTTTCATTCGACGCAAGAACGTCCGGGCTCACAAAATGTGCATGCTTTCAGCCTTCGTGACTTCAATGATTTTCCTTGTCTGCTACCTCACTTATCACTACTTTCATGGGACAACCCGCTTCCTCGGAAGGGGTGCCGTTCGCAGTTTCTATTTTGTGCTGCTCGGTTCGCACACCTGCCTGGCGGCGGTGATCGTGCCGCTGGCACTCGCCACGCTTTATCGAGCTTGGCGGGCGCGCTTCGAGCAGCACAGACGAATTGCCCGCTGGACCCTGCCCCTTTGGGTTTACGTCTCGATGACGGGCGTGCTGGTTTACTGGATGCTGTATCACGTTTATCCGCGCGGCTAGTGTCCAGGAGCTTTGGGCCGTTTCCACCGACACTAGCAGGACTCTGAGGCCATCCTCAAGAAGGGAGTAGTAGTTCAGTTGGATGTGGCGTGGCCTTACGCCGCCACGTGGCCACCAGGCGGATGCGGGATCACCGCTACAACTCCGAGCTGACCCCCCAACCAAGAAAGGTGATTCGTTTGATTCCTGCCGTGAGCGCGCTATAATGGGCGCTCGCAATCTTATTCCGTCACGACCAGGATCCTCCGGGGAATTCCTTATGACTGAGCCCGTTCCACGACTAGGCGATACCATTGACGACTACTGCCCTCGCTGCCGTCTGCTCCTGAACCACGCTGTGGCAAGCCTGGTGGACAAGAAGGTGGTGAAAGTCGTTTGCCAGACTTGCCACACCGAGCACCCCTACCGTCATGCGGAGTTACCTCCCAAGAAGAAACCAAGCCCCCGTGCGAAGCTATTTGAGGAGGTTCTGGTCAAGACAGCATCCTCCCCGCAAGGCGAGCCCGAAGCGCCTGCCGAGGAACCTCTTCAGGTCGAGCCTGCGGCGCCGAAGAAAAAAAGGAGCACGACTGCGGCGCGCTATATCTCCAGACATAAGCGCCAGCCTCCCCGTGGGTAGCCTCTCCTCTACATTGCCAGCTCTCGGGCCATGGAGAGCGCGCCTTTGGCGGGTTCGCACTGCAAAAGTCGCACTTGCGCAGAGGGCATCGCCTCGCGCACGTAGCGGGCAAAAGTGCGCCGGATGGTTGGACTGGAGCGGAAGACGCCGCCGGCGCAAACCACGGGAATCGTCCTGCGCAACCCCATGCGTCTCGCCAGCGCCAGCGCTAACTGGCCGAGATCGCGCGCGCCCTCGCGGCAAAGGCGTCGCGCCACGCGATCTCCTTCCCGGTCCGCGTCGCAAACCAGCAGGAAGAGTGCAGCTACTTGTTGGGGGTCAAGGTTCTTCGCCACGATCTGGGTGATGTCAGTGATGTGGAATGCCCGGCAAATCTTCTGAGTCAGCACAGTATGTTCGCCGCGGCCGTCGCGGTCCCGCAAGGCTGCCATTACGGCCTTGCGTCCCAGGTCATAGGCCGACCCAAGATCGTCGAACGAAGCACCCCAACCACCTGCGCGCAGAGTTTGCCCCCGAGAATCACGCGCGTAGGCGATGGAACCGGTCCCCGCGACTACGACCATCCCGGCAGCGGTTCCCACCGCGGCATGCAATGCAATCTCAGCGTCCGTCACCAGGAGGTGATGCCGCGCGGGGACGGCCTTGCGGAGCCACGCCAAAAGGGGGCGGCCCACACTCGGGCGGTCCACTCCTGCCACGCCGGCGCAGACGGCTGCAAGCAACGGTTGGTTGAGGCGGCGTCTTGCGACTGCGTTTTCCGCCAGACTCCCCTCGCAAGCCGCGCCGCTGGAAACCTCTCGCAGGACCTCACGCGCGGCTCGAAAGAGCTTTCTTGGCTCTCTCCATTCCCACTTTCAGCGGGTTCGACGGCCCTGCCGCAGCCTGGGCGAGAATGCGGCCCCGCTGATCACCCAGGCACGCTTCGGTACGACTTCCACCGCCGTCGATACCAAGGAAAAAGGGCATGTCCACAGCGTTCCACCCCCATTATGTGTAATTCGTCACGCCGATTTCCAGTTGGTCCGTTTTTGACCTTCCATAGCTCAACTGCGCTAGCCCACGGCGACTTTGACATGGCGCTTGCGGCGCTTGACAATAGATTGATGGCGACGTGTAATTACCGTCGCTCGATGATAGCTCATGAGCCGACTTTTGGCCCGACAAATGTCTAACAGGGTGTTGAACGCCGAGTTGCGCCTGTCCTCCGAGGAACCGCTGCCCCGTACCGGACCGTACGGAGCCCAGGCGATGGGGGATCTCGCAAGTCATTTGCCTGCAGAAAGATCGCCCGGGCAGTTCGCCCCTAACAAGCACGGCGCGGTTCCTCGCTGCGCTCCGTCGAAAGTCACGCTCCGTCATTCCCGCGAAAGCGGGAATCCAGTTCGTTCTGGTGTGACGTGGACCCCCGCTTGCGCGGGGGCGACGACGGGTATCACTTTCATTTCATTGGGTGGGCCGCTGGCCCATGACCACTCGGATGACAGTAAGTCTGCTTCTTGCATTCCGACTTGGCATCCCGCTTGCTCAGATTAACAAGGCGGGGCATTTTCATCGGTCTAGCTGGGCCGCAGGTGCATGGACACCCAGGCATGTTACCGGTTCGCCTTGGGTCAAAGTCGTTGTTTGTTTTTGGAGGACGCATGGAATTGCGAAGGGATCCAATTACGCAAAACTGGGTGATTCAGGAGAATGGCGATGGCCCCTGGCCCAAGTTTGCTGATTGTCCACTTTGTCCCGGCCACGAAGCCCTGTCGCCCCAAACGATCTACTCGTATTCAAATGGCGGTAGTAGCTGGCGAGTTCGCGTAACCCCGCACTTGCGCCCCCTATATGTAATTGAAGGCGACGCTCAACGCCGAGCGGAAGGCGTCTACGACAAGATGCGCAGCTTGGGCGCCCACGAGTTAGTTGTGGAATCGCCGAATCACAATGCGGCGCTTTCGCATCTGAGTGACGAAGACGTTGCTCAGGTCCTGCGAGCTTACGTCTCCAGGATTACAGACCTTAAGAAAGACCGCCGTTTCCGTTTCGTTAGCGTTTTTCGCAACCAGGGAGCCTTGGCGGGACAGGAGCTCGAGCACCCTCATTCACAGATCACGGCCACCCCATTCATCCCGAGAAGAGTGGTGTACGAGCTGCGGTCATGCCAACAGTACTTCGCACTCAAGGAACGATGCATTCTATGCGACATTTCCGCTCAGGAAATCTCCGAACAAGTGCGGACCGTCGATTGGAACGATCAATTCATGGCCTTTTGTCCGTTTGCTTCACGGGTGCCCCACGAGACCTGGGTTCTACCCATTCACCATCATTGTTCCTTCGAAGAGGACCTTGTCACCTGGGACCGCCAATTACGCTTTGCCCGCTTTCTGAAGTCAATTCTGCGGCGGCTGGAGTCGGTAGCCGCCCGCTTATCACTTGGTCCTTCACACCACCCCCAACGTTACTGCAAAATTCGACCGGAAAGAGCACTGGATGACTCTGGCGGACGATTTTCACTGGCACTTTGAGATTTTGCCGGCGAGCCAGCCAAAATCCAAGTCGTATAGTGTGAAAGAGGTTTATTACAATTCTGTCCGGCCAGAGCTGGCGGCGGAAGAGTTGCGCGCCGCAGAGTGCCAGAAATCCGTACCAAAACCTACCCAAACATAGAGGAATCGCAGTCATCGACTCAGTGAAGCCAATGATTCATCGGGTCAAATGTATGCAGTGTGCTCGGCCCGCCAAAGTCTTTCGGATCGATCAAAATAGATTTATTGGACTCAGGGCCTGACTAATTCTTATATTGGGCTTTGGCTTGGACAATATTGCTCCACCTGCAAATGCCTTGGGGAGGAATTTCATGCATAGGTTGCTATCCGAGTTCTTTCTCGGTTTTGTGGTGGTTATTGGATTGACGGCTGCCTCAGGGTTCGCTCAATCCTCTGCCCCAACCGATGCTTCTACCTCGCCTTCGCAATCCATTTCAACTTCGATCACGGCCGAACGCCTGGCCCAACTCGAACAGCAGATTGCGGATGCGCGGACGCTCCGGCGACAACGCCTGGATGCTGACCTGCGCGGCGTTGGTTCTTCTGATGACCGGCCCCGGCCTGGCGCTCTTCTACGCCGGTTTGGTTCGAAAGAAGAACGTCCTTGCCACCATGATGCAAAGCTTCACGCTCATGGCGTTGGTGACAGTGCTCTGGGCTCTTTTCGGTTACAGCCTGGTCTTCCATGAGGGCGGCGGATTCCTGGGGAATCTCGGCTATGTTTTTCTCAGGGGGGTCGGGCTGCTGCCGAACCCGGATTACGCAGCCACCATTCCCCAGCAGACTTTCATGGTCTATCAATTAATGTTCGCGATTATTACTCCTGCCCTGATCACCGGGGCCTTTGCGGAACGGATGAAATTCAGCGCCATGGTGCTCTTCATGGTCTTGTGGACCGTCATTGTTTACGACCCCATGGCCCACATGGTGTGGGGAAAGGGAGGCTTGCTCAATGCCTCGCTCGGGGGGAGCTTCCCGACCCTTGATTTTGCCGGAGGGACCGTGGTGCATGTGACTTCCGGCGTTTCGGCGCTGGTCTGCGCGCTTTACCTCGGCAAGCGATTGGGTTATCCGCAAGAAGCGATGCCGCCCCACAGCGTCGTGCTAAGCTTTATCGGCGCCTGCCTGCTTTGGGTGGGTTGGTTTGGCTTCAACGCGGGAAGCGCGCTGGCCGCCGGAAGTCTGGCCAGCAGCGCCTTTGTGGCCACCCATTTCGGTGCGGCGGCGGCAGCCCTGGGGTGGGCGGTGCGCCGAGTGGCTGTTGCGAGGAAAGGCCAGCGTGCTCGGGGTCATTTCAGGAGCGGTGGCAGGCTTGGTTGCGATTACGCCCGCGTCGGGGTTTGTCTCGCCTATGTCCGCGCTGGCCATCGGGCTGATCGCCGGCGTGGTCTGCTTCCTGATGGTGGCCAAGGTGAAGGGCTTCTTCGGTTATGATGATTCTCTCGACGTGTTCGGGGTTCATGGCGTGGGCGGCACCATCGGGGCGCTGTTGACCGGCGTTTTCGCGGCCCAGGCGGTGAACGCGATTTTTAAGGACAGCCACGGTAATGCCTTGCCGGTGGGCTTGATTGATGGCAATGCCCATCAGCTCTTGAACCAGATGGTGGGTGTCGGCATTGCTTGGGTGCTTGCCATCGTCGGCACGCTCGTCATTTTGAAGGTTGTGGATCTGGTCGTGGGTTTGCGCGTCACACCGGAGCAGGAGATTCAGGGTCTGGACCTGTCTCAACACGGGGAGGAAGGCTACAATCTGGAGGCTTGAGGTCGATACATTGAGAATTCAGATAGGCGCACGCCACGCGCGGAGTTGTCCAAATTAGCAGCTCAGGCCAGAGCCGCCGACGATCAATGAGCGGATCCAGCGCGATTTGGACAAGCCTACGCTATGGCGCGCCCGTACGCTCGCCATGGCCAAGTCTTGGGTCAAAGGACAACTGCCAATGAAAAAAATCGAAGCGATTATCCAGCCCTCAAAGTTCGATGCTGTCAAGGAAGCCCTGCATGAAATCGGCGTGGAAGGTATGACGGTACTGGAAGTGCGCGGGCACGGCCGGCAGAAGGGACACACCGAGTTTTACCGTGGCAATGAGTACACGGTCGATCTGCTTCCCAAGATCAAAATTGAGATGGTGGTCCCGGACAACCTCGCCGAACAGTCTGTTCAGGCCATTCTGAAAACAGCAAAGACGGGGAAGATTGGCGACGGAAAGATTTTTCTGACGCACATTGACGACGCCATCCGCATCCGGAACGACGAGCGGGGCGATGCGGCATTGTAAGTGAAAATGGAAGCCTGGAAAACAGGTCCGCCCGTTAAGTGCCTTGCGTCTCATGTAGGGCCGCCGCGCGTGTCGGCCCCGGCCCTGCCGGGTTTGCCGGTGTCCCTGTGGTGAACAGTCGCCAGGATGTGAGCCATGCCACTTGATTCCACCTCGACAGGACCGATCTCCGCGCTCGAACTCTCGGACTACTACTCCGCCGAATCCCTGAAGATCCAGCCAGAGTTTAACAGCACGGGCGATGGCGTGGCCCTCCTGTGCCAACGCTCGGACGCAGTGGATGTAGTGGTCACCAGGCTCTACAGCCATTTTCTTTCTCCGCAGCCTGATGAGCCACAGAGCTTCTGTCTGGTTGCCCTAGGCGGCTACGGCCGCCGGGAGCTCTTTCCACATTCTGATATTGACCTGCTTTTCCTCACCGAAAGCAGCCGGGAGCAGTCTTCCCGGCGTGAGGCCATGGCGGCCATCCTGCGCGAGCTTTGGGACCTCCGGCTCCGCATTGGTCATAGCGTGCACACGCTTGCGGAGTGTGGCCGGCTTTATCGAGATAACCTCGAATTCAACGTGGCGCTCCTCGATTGCCGTTTCCTCGCGGGCGACCGCCAACTTTATACCCGGTTGCGTGATGATGTGATTCCGCACCTGGTGGCCCGAGATTACCTCGACTTGCTTCGCAACCTGGCGGACGTGACACGCCAGCGGCACGCGAAATATGGCGAAACCATTTTTCACCTTGAGCCCGACATCAAAGAAGCTCCTGGCGGCCTCAGGGATTATCATGTCTGCCGCTGGCTGACACGCATCTCCGACCTTGAGAAGCGTAAAGCCTGGACTACGCCGGAGGATCTGTGGCCGGAGCATTTGCGTTCCCAGGCCGGCACGGCGTTCGCGTTCCTGTGTGCCACGCGATGTTTTCTCCACTATCTCCGAGAACGCGACGACAATCAGTTGAGTTACGAATGCCAGGACCGGGCAGCCGCGCGTGGAATCGCCCGCCGGCCGGCGGCACCGCTGACGGCTGCGGACTGGATGCGAGTCTATTTTCGCAATGTCCGTTCCATTTACCGGCTCACCCTGGGCTTGCTGGACCAATGCGCCCCCGCGCGCGCGGGAGTCTACGGGTTATTCCAGAATTGGAGGTCACGCCTCTCGAACTTGGATTTTTCCGTCCTTCGAGAGAACATCTACGTTCACCAGCCTGCGGCCCTTGCGGCGGACCCCGCGCTGGTTTTGCAGTTGTTTGAAATGGTTGCGCGGCATGGCCTCGAACTCAGCCGGGAAGCAGAAAGGGCGGTTGCGGAAGCGCTTGATCGCGTCGCCGCTGCCCTGCTGGACCCCTCGGTGTTCTGGGGTAGCTTCCGGAAGATACTCCTGCTTCCCTGGGGCGCCAAAGCCTTGAGGGAGATGAATCGCCTGGGCGTACTCCAGACTCTCTTCCCCGAGTTCCAGGCGATCGATTCCCTCGTCATCCGGGATTTCTTTCACCGCTACACGGTTGACGAACATTCCTTCATGACGATTCAGAACCTGCGCGCGCTTGGTTCATCTTGGCAGAGGTCCGAAGACGGGCCCAGTCGCGGCTCTGAGTCGGAGTGGGAAGATAAACTCGGCGAAATCCTCTCGGAACTGGAGAAACCGGAACTGCTCTACCTCGCATTGCTCTTTCACGACGTGGGCAAAGGCATGGCGGCGCCGAACCACATCGAGGGAAGTCTTAAAGCACTGGATGGGATCATGGCTCGACTAGACCTTGCGATGGCAGACCGCGAAACGGTCCGTTTTTTGATCGGCAACCATCTTGAGATGTCCGCGACATTGCAGCGCCGGGACATATTTGACCCCGAAACGGTTCGAGAATTCGCGCGGAAAATCGAGACCTCCGAACGATTGAAGATGCTGTCCCTGTTGACCTATGCCGATATCAAGTCGGTGAATCCGGAAGCCCTGACACCTTGGAAGGCCGAGTTGTTGTGGCGACTCTACGCCTCCGCAGCGAATTACCTCACACGAAGCCTGGACGAAGAGCGGGTGAACCCCGCTGCGGAAAAACGCTTCCAAGCTGTCATTCTGAGCGAAGCGAAGAATCTCGGCAGTTCAGAATCAAGCAACTACAGAGATCCTTCGTCGCCTGCGGCTCCTCAGGATGACATGCTGGGAGGGTTTTCCCGGAGCCTGTTGAAGCCCGTTGGCACCACGGCATCGCCGGCGGAGAAGATTCTGCCTTTGCTGGCAGGTTCGGAGCGCAGAGAAGAGATTAATTGGTTTTTTGAGGGATTCCCTAGGCGTTACGTAGCCGTCCATTCGCCGGAGGAGATGGCATGGCACTTTCAGTTGGCCCGGCGGCTGGGCGAAGAAGCTGTCCAAGTTGACCTGAGGATCGGACGCAGTCTCTACGAACTTACAGTCATCACCCCGGACCGGCCGTTTCTCTTTGCTTCAATCACGGGCACGCTCGCGGCTTGGGGAATGAGCATTGTGAAGGCCGACGCGTTTGCCAATGCTGCGGGGGTGGTTCTGGACACCTTCAGATTCGTGGACCTTTATCGAACGCTGGAATTGAATCCTGCGGAGGCTGACCGCCTGAAGTCGAACCTGGTCGATGTCCTTCGGGGCAGGATGCAACTCGATAAGCTCATGCGTGGACGCATCCAGGCCGGAACTGCGCAGGCACGTAAGCTAACGATACCCACACGGCTCCGTTTTGACGACACGAGTTCTTCCCACAGCACGCTGCTCGAACTGATTGCGCAAGACCGCGCGGGCTTGCTTCACCAAGTCAGCTCCGTTCTCTCCGAACTCGGCTGCAACATCGAGATTGCTTTAATCGACACCGAAGGGGAAAAAGTGATCGATGTGTTCTACCTTACCTCCCACGGCGGGAAGCTCCTGCCCGAGACGCAGCAAGCCATCGAGAAGACTTTGTTGTCGAAACTGGAACCCGCCGGCGGCTCGGCGCTTTGATGTCAGGTGTCAGGCTGCCGGGTGCCGTCCCTGAAACCTGGCGCCTGACACCTGTTCTTCCGTTCCGCCTCGCTCGAGTTCAAAAAATTTTGCTCCTTTTGAAAGTCTTTCCTTGACGACGGCTTCCCCATTACTTTAATTTTCCAACAGCGTTTAGAAATTCGGACTCCCGAGATGGCAACATTCCAGTGGGACACGCCTCAACTGTCCAGGCGTGATGAGACAGGAGTGAAAATGAGGGTGAAAGAAGTTTTCGGTGGTCTACTCGGACTCCTTTTCTATTTGTTTTCAATCGGTATCGGTGCAGGCTGGGCCCAGACTACGGGCACGATTCGCGGCAGGGTTACAGATCCCTCCGGCGCGGTTGTGCCAGATGCAAACGTCACAGCCATTCAGAGTAGTACTCATCTGAGCCGTGTAACGACGACGAACGAAAGCGGGGATTACGAGTTTCCTGCTTTGCCTGTGGGACGCTACGACGTAGCGGTACAAGTCATGGGCTTCAGGGAGGCCCGGCTTCACGAGATTGACGTAAGGTTAGGCCACGTGACCGCGGCCGACGTCAGGCTGGAATTGGGTCAACTTTCGCAGGTGGTTACGGCCGAGGCTGCCGCTCCTCTCATCGAAATCACCAGCACACAGATTGGAGCGGTCGTGAATGACATGGCGGTAGTGGACCTCCCCTTGAATGCTCGCGACACCTATCAACTTCTCCAATTGCAGCCCGGTGTGCAGTCGCAGCAGGGGTCGGACCTCTTCTATGGCAGCGATCAGCCGGGGGTGGTTTCGGTGAACGGCGGGCGCGGACGTTCGAATAACTACACCGTGAACGGGGGCGAAGCCAACGACCAGTTTGTGAATTTGCCGGGAGTGCAACCTTCTCCCGATACCATCGAGGAATTCCGGGTCCTGACTAATACCTTCGACGCCGAATTTGGGCGCAATTCAGGCGCTGTGGTGAACGTGGTAACAAAGTCAGGAACCAACGCCTTGCACGGTGACGTGTATGAATTCTTTCGCAACAATATACTCAACGCTCGTGGTTTCTTTGACACCGCGAAGCCGGACTTTAAGCAGAATCAGTTTGGGGGCACGCTGGGCGGACCGATCCGCAAGGATCAAACCTTCTTTTTTGGCTCTTATGAGGGACGCCGAATCCGGCAGGGAACTCCCTCGCCTGCTTTTCCCGTGCCCACCCCCGCCGAACGGAACGGCGATTTTTCTACCGGGCCGCCTTTCGCGGGGACATTGAACGACCCCAACGGCACGGTGTCCGCTCTTCTGAACTCTCGCCCGGGTTGCGCCGATGCGGTGTCCGCCAGCGGTGGCGCGCCGATCGCTCCCGGCACACCCTACTCGGCCATTTTTCCGAACAACTACATCCCTCCTCAATGTTTCGACCCCACAGCGCATGATTTGATGAAGCAGTATGTTCCTTTGCCCAACTTGAATGGCACGGAGTACCAATCCGTCCCTACGGCGAGTGAGTACGGTGACCAATTCACCGGCCGCATCGATCGCAAGATCAGCGACCACCAGCAATTCAACGCTTATTACTATTTTGACGACCAGTTTTACACGCAGCCCTTTTCGTTTTTCCAGGCTGCGGGAGCGAACGTGCCGGGGTTTGGAGGTCTTTACAACAGCCGATACCAGCAATTGAACCTCACCCATACCTGGGTGGTCAGCTCGACCGCTGTCAATGAGCTTCGCTTCGCAACATTCCGCGAGGCACAAGGGGAATTCAACCATCCTCAGCACGCAAACCTGGTCCAGGACTCCTGCGCCACCGTGCCGGCGGACCAATGTTTTTCAGATCCCAGCAATCCCTCGCTCGGGATCACTCCTAATCTGGGAGCTGGGCACGAGGGTGTGCCTTTCGTTTCGGTTTCCGGCGGATTCGTGATCGGGAACAACTACGAAGGGGAACTTCCCCAAATCGGCAATACTTTCCAGTGGATGGATAATTTCAGTAAAGTCGCCGGCAATCACAGTTTGAAGTTTGGCGCGGATGTTCGCCGCCAGCGGTTTGACCAGCTTTTGTACTTTAACGCCAATGGTGATTACTCGTTCCTTGGCGGCGGCCCGAATGATCCGGGGTACACGGATCTATTTCCCAATTATCTTCTCGGCCTTCCTGACTCGTATTTGCAAGGCTCGGCGCAGCACGAAAACGTGCGCAGCACCTCCCTTTATCTGTACGCGCAAGATAGCTGGAAAATTCGACCTACATTGACCTTGAACTACGGATTGCGCTGGGAACTGAACACGCCGATCTCCGATATCGGGGGGCGCACGCAAACCTTCCGTCCGGGACAAAACACCGCCGTCTTTCCTTGCCAGCTTAGTCCCGACAACCCTCTGGCGGCGACGTTCGGGACCACCGATTGTGGGCCGGGGAGTCCAGGCGAGGCGGTCTTCCCGCAAGGATTAGTGGTGCCGGGGGACAAAGGCATCTCCGACGCCTTGACGCAAACTTACTACCGGGCCTTCGCCCCGCGCATAGGCCTTGCCTGGAGCCCCTCGTGGAACGACGGCGCGCTCGCTAAGATTACCGGAGGGCCAGGGAAGACGAGCATCCGAGTGGGGTGGGGACTTTTCTACAATCCTATGGAACAGCTCGTGCTTGAGCAGTTCAGTGGCGAGCCCCCGTTCGGAGGCAGCATCAACCTTTCAGAAACCCTCTTCAATACGCCCTTCGTGGGTCAAGACGGCTCGATCTACCCGAATCCGTTTAATGGAATATTGAATCCTACTCGTGGTCAACCGGTCGACTGGTCCTCATTCCGGCCGATCGTGATGTTTGGGGAGCTACAGCCCAATATCCGCTCGCAATATGCGGCTCAATATAACTTCAACGTCGAGCGCGAGCTGGCCCGAAATATGGTGCTTCAGGTGGGGTATGTGGGCTCCCAAGGGCATCGCCTGCTGGCCACCCACGACTTGAACTACGGAAATGCGCAAACCTGCCTGGATTTGCAGAGCCTGTCAGATTACTACGCCAATTCCAATCCAACGCTTTCCGGTAGCTTGGCCTGTGGCCCCTTCTACGCTGACAGTTCCTTCACAATTCCGGCAAATTCCATTCCTGCCGGAATGAGCGTGCATCTTCCCTACGGGTCAGTACCGGTGGTGACGGGACCAAGCAATCCCGCCATAACTTTAGTAGGGCTCCGCCGGTACTCCTCACCCTTCTGCCAGCCAACCACGGGCGTCGGATGCCCGGCTGATGGCACTCCGGTCTTCTCCAGCATTTTCGCCCAGGACACCATCGCCAACTCGAGCTACAACTCGCTGCAGGTATCCCTTGAGAGGCGCTTCTCCAAAGGCCTCCAATTCCTTGCCGCCTATACCTGGAGCAGATCATTTGATGAGGCCTCGAGTTTCGAGAATACCCTCAACCCACTCTGTTTCCGCTGCAGCCTGGCTCCTTCGCTGTTCAACGCCGACCAGCGCTTCGTGCTGAGTTACTACTGGGAGTTGCCGGTTCCGGCAAGGCCGGGGCTGGTGGGGAAGGTCGTGGATGGCTGGGGTCTGTCGGGCATCTTTAGTTTCCAGAGTGGCTTTCCCATCCGAATCACCTCCTCGAGCGACCTGGAACTCGAGAACAGCCAGGATTTTGAATATCCCGGTGAGCCCGACTTGGTTGGGAAGTTCGCGACCCAAAACCCTCGCAAGGAAGGTTGCGCCTTTGGGACCGGCCCCTCGGCGGGAGCCGGTGGCGCTGCGTGCCAGCCTGTCGCCAATCAGTTCTTTGACCCCAATGCATTCGCCCCCCAGGCTCTGGGCACTATCGGGAATGCCCCGCGATCTATTTGCTGCGGTCCGGGAATCAACAACGCAGACCTTGCCCTGCTGAAGACCACGCGACTCGCGGAACACAAAGAACTCCAGTTTCGAGCGGAGTTCTTCAACGCCTTCAACCATGCGCAGTTCTACGTGCCGGATGGTAATATCACGGACGGAGCGACCTTTGGCCAGGTCTCGAAGGCCCGTGACCCGCGGCTTATCCAACTTGCCTTGAAACTGTTGTTCTGATCACGCTCGCACTTTACTTTGTGCTATAATGTAAAGCGATGGCTGAAGTGACTATTTCGACGAAGAACCAGATTGTGATCCCGCGTGAAGCGCGCGAGGCCTTGGGCGTGAAACCGGGCGACAAGTTGCTTGTGATTGTTCGCGGGAACAGAGTTATTGTCCTGCAAAAACCCGAATCCTATCATGCTGCGATCCGAGGCTTAGCCCCTGGGCTCTATTCCCGCGACTACCTTGAAAAGGAACGCCAGAGTTGGGACTAGACCGCCTCCGCACTTTCCTCCAGCGTCACCGCCTGATCGCTCTGGATACTAGTGTCTTCATTTACCAGATCGAGGCGAACCCTCGATATCTCGCCATCACCGATCACATCTTTTTTTGGCTCGAGCGGCCAGGCTGCCAAGGGGTCACGTCAACCATCACCATGACGGAATTGCTGGTTCAACCCTATCGTGAGTTCGACGAACGACGCGTGGACGAGTTCTACGGCCTGATTTCGAGATTTCCCAACTTGCATTGGGTTGCTCCAGACCTGGAGATCGCGGATCTTGCCGGGCGCCTTCGCGCTCTCCATCGCTTGCGAACTCCGGATGCCCTGCAGGCAGCGACTGCAGCGCACGCTCGGGCGACTGGTTTGATTGCCAACGATGTGGTCCTCGAGCGGGTAGAAGCCTTCGAGACGTTGGTATTGGACCAGCTACTCTGAACCTCGTTCCTGCTGTCCCCTCCCTTCGCTTCGCTCAGGGCGTCCGGGGCTGGTGCTCTCGGCCGGTCCGGGATGACCAGCAGATGAAACGCCGCAAAACCCGAGCCGATCAGCATCACTCTTGGAGCTTGGAGAGCCGACGAGGAGTCCGTTGAAGACCAGTTGAATCATTTGACTTTGGCTCTTCGCAATCTGATAATTTTTAGTCGGGCGGGAACCGGATTTGTACTGCGGCCGTAGAGCCGTGAGGGAGCCCGAAGAGGTTCCCGCCAATAATCCATGACGGAACTACTGGGAATTCCATTGTCGCCGCTACGACCTTCCTGTGAGGACGCATGCCCACCGCAACAAACCATGTTGTGAAAGCTACGAAGCTAGCAAAGGGACTGCTCGTCGGCGCGTACCGGATGGTTTACATGTCGCGGCGGGCGGATGACAAGGAGATTCAGCTCAAGCGTCAGAACCGGGCCTTCTTTCAGATCAGCAGCGCCGGCCATGAAACCATTGGCGTCGCGACGGCCCTCTACCTGAAACCCGGTTACGACTGGTTTTATCCTTACTACCGCGACCGCGCCCTATGCCTCCAACTGGGAGTGACACTTTACGAGATGTTTTTGGGTTCAGTGGGCGCCAATGATGATCCCGCGTCAGCCGGCCGCCAGATGCCTTCGCATTGGAGTTCCAGAAAGCTCCACATTGTTTCCCTCTCCAGTCCAACGGGAACGCAAGTCCTTCAGGCGGTGGGCGCCGCCGAGGCCAATCAGTATTTCGCCTCGGTAAAAGAGGCCGCGGAACTGGCCACAAGCTTTCATGCCGATGAAGTAGCTTTCGTCTCAATTGGCGAGGGCACGTCGAGCGAAGGCGAATTCTGGGAATCGCTCAACTGGGCTTGTGGCCGCAAACTGCCAGTCCTCTATCTGGTGGAAGACAACGGGTACGCGATTTCTGTGCCGGTTGACGTGCAAACCGCTGGCGGAAGCCTTTCGCGTTTGGTAAAGAGCTTTCCTCACCTGCTGGTGCTCGAATGTGACGGCACCAACTTTCCCGAAAGCTACGAGACGGCGGGAAGAGCGGTGGAGTACGTCCGGCAGCGGAAAGGCCCTGCCCTGATCCATGCGCACGTTGTGCGACCTTACTCCCACTCGCTGTCCGACGACGAGCGCCTCTACAAGCCGGAAGAGGTGCGTCAGGAAGAAGCAAAGCGAGATCCTCTGCTTCGGCTGGGCAATCTGCTGCGGCAGGAAAGGCTTGTCAGCGAGAAAGAGTTGAAAGAAATCGAGGCGGAAGTGGACCGGGAAATTCTTGAAGCAGTGGACCAAGCGCTGGCCGCTGAGCCCCCTTCACCCGACACGGTCCTGCGTTCCCTTTACTCGCCCGGCAGCGACCCCACTTCCGAGCAGTTCGATCAGCCGCCGAAATTCTATGGCGAGCCGAAAACCATGGTCGACCTTATCAATGCTGCCCTGCGCGACGAGATGGCGCGTGACCCGCGCGTCGTCGTCTTCGGCCAGGACGTGGCCGATTGCAGTCACGAAGACGAGCTCCCGAAGGTGAAGGGCAAAGGCGGCGTTTTCAAGGTCACCCACGGACTACAGCGGCACTTCGGCAGCGCTCGCTGCTACAACTCTCACTTGGCTGAAGCCAGCATTGTAGGGCGAGCCACTGGCATGGCCACTCGTGGATTGAAACCGGTGGTCGAAATTCAGTTCTTCGACTACATCTGGCCGGCGATGATGCAGATTCGCAGTGAACTCACTACCCTGCGGTGGCGTTCCAACAACGGGTTCTCCTGCCCGGTGGTAATACGCGTTCCTATCGGAGGATATCTGGCGGGGGGCGCAATTTATCACAGCCAGTCCGGGGAATCGATCTTTACTCACCTGCCGGGCCTGCGGGTGGTGATGCCCGCGACGGCGCTTGACGCCAACGGCTTGCTACGCACCGCCATCCGCTGCGACGACCCTGTGCTGTTCCTTGAGCCGAAGCATCTCTACCGCCAGACCCATAACCGGGCTCCCTATCCCGGACGCGATTACATGATTCCCTTTGGCAAGGCCAAGTTGGTCCAGGAAGGGACAACGCTGACGATTGTCACTTATGGCTCGCTCGTTCACCGCGCTGTCCAGGCGTTGAGCACCCTGAATCAGGAAGGAATCCAGCCCGAGATACTTGACCTACGCTCCCTCAATCCTTACGACTGGGAATTGATCGCGGCCTCCGTGAAAAAGACCAGCCGCGTCCTGGTCCTGCACGAAGACTATATCTCGTGGGGGTACGGGGCGGAGATCGCCGCACGCATTGCAGATGAGCTCTTTGAGTTTCTTGACGCTCCGGTGCGCCGACTGGCAGGAAAAGACGTTTTCATTCCTTATCACCCGCTACTCGAGGACGCTGTGCTGCCGCAGCCTGCGGATGTGGTGCGCGCCGCAAGAGAGCTTGCGGCCTACTAAGAAAGGGGTTGGACGGCAGGCGCCTTTTCCTGCGCCGGAGGTGACGGAAAACTTTCCCCGTTGCTACCCGATCCCCAGCTCATCCACTTTCTCGAGTGGTGTACCGCATTCGCACTACGGACCGCGAGGAGGGGCTAATCCAGCGATGTGCTATAATGCACGGCCATGGGAAACAGCGACCAATCACTGTCCAACTCGCAACGACAGAAACGCTTCCTTATTACAGGCGCCAAGGGATTCATTGGCGCGTGGATTGCGAAGATTCTGCTGGAACGTGGTGACCGGCCCAATATTCTCGACATCGATACCGGCTTCCACCGCCTCAGCGCGATCCTGAACGAAGCTCAGCTCAAAGAAATCAACTTTATCCAGGGTGACGTTACGAAATACGCTGACGTTGATGGCGCCATTGCGCAAAACGGAATCAGCCATGTCCTGCATTTGGCAGGTTTGCAGGTCCCGGGATGTGCCGCTGATCCAATACGCGGGGGGATGGTCAACGTCATCGGCACTCTGAACGTCTTTGAAGTGGCGCGCAAGCGACGGGAATTAGTGCAGCGCATTGTCTATGCCAGCTCTGCGGCTGTTTTCGGTCCCGAGGAATACTACGGTGGCACTACGGTTCAGGAGGGCGCGCCCTTGTTCCCCGGAACGCACTACGGCGTTTTCAAACAGTGCAACGAAGGCAACGCGCGCGTTTACTTCCTGAACGACGGCATCCCTAGCGTTGGCATTCGTCCCTGGGCCGTGTATGGGGTGGGCAGAGACATTGGAATAAGCTCCGGACCCACCAAAGCCATCAAGGCTGCCGTTCTGCGCCGTCCTTACGTTATCGGCTTCACCGGCACGGTCGACCTGCAATACATTCGGGACACCGCCCAAATTTTCATTCAGTGTGCTGAGAGGGATATCCCGGGGGCCAAGGTTTATACTCCCCGGGGAAGCGTTATTCGCGTGGAGGAGTTCATTAACACCCTGGAACAGCTTTTTCCCCACGCCCATGGACTCATCAAAGCCCAAGGTAAACATTTGCCCATCGCGGCGGACCTGGATGACAGCACGTTGAAGCACGACTTGGGCGGGGACCCCCACACGCCTTTGGAAGAGGGAATCCGGGAAACTGCCAACATCTTTGAGCGACTCGATCGAGAAGGGCGCCTGGACACCAAGGAGTTGGAGACCTAGGCATCCCCTTAGCGTACAATCAACCCCTCACCCGCCTGCGGGCCGAAGCGCCAATCGTCAGCGGCTGACGGCTGTCCCTTCGGAGGGCGTAGGCCCGTCCCGCTCCGCCCTGCACCGGACGGTGCGGGGCTCCGGCTGGTGAGAGCGGCGGTAGCGGGACACCCTCTCCTCAAGGGAGAGGCGCAACGACCTAATCCCCTGGAGTTCCACTAATGCTGGAAGCGAACCACAGCCCAAACCGGGACGACGCGCCCCGGCTGTTTTCAGTCGGTAATACCTTGCCTTTCATTTTGGTGACCGCTTTGTTTTTGCTTTGGGGCATTCCCAGCAACATGAACGACATCTTGATCAAGCAGTTCATGAAGTCGTTCGAGATGACACGTTTCAAGGCGGGTTTGATCCAATCAGCTTTCTACATGGGATACTTTCTTCTTTCCATGCCCGCGGCGCTGTTGATGCGAAAGTATGGCTACAAAGTGGGCTTGGTGACGGGACTTTTTCTTTATAGTACGGGCACCTACCTGTTTTGGCCCGCCGCCCTCGTCCGGCAGTATGGCCTATTCCTGCTAGCTCTGTTTGTAATCGCCAGCGGCGCGGCGTTCCTCGAAACCGGGGCGAACTCTTTCATCGCACTGCTGGGTGATCCGAAGACCTCTGAGCGACGGCTCAATTTTTCGCAGGCCTTTAACCCTCTCGGGGCTGTGACAGGCGTATTGGTGGGAACGGTTTTCATCTTTTCAGGGGTCGAACTGCGCCCTCAGCAGGTCAACGCCTTAAAGGCTGCGGGCAGGTACGACGCCTACTTGCAGACAGAGACGATGAGGGTCGTGATGCCTTACCTCGTCCTGGGCACGGTTGTCTTCATCTGGGCGTGGCTCATAATCAGAACCAGATTCCCCAGAATCGCAGAAGAAGCTGACCTCGAGGGCGGCCGTCAGCACGGCAAAATTGGCGACTTGTTTCACTACCCGCACTTTGTTCAGGGGGTGATGGCGCAATTCTTTTATGTCGGCGCCCAGGTGGGAACCTGGAGTTACTATATTCAGTACATCCAGGACTACACGCGACGACCGGAGAAGACGGCAGGCTATCTTCTAACCGGGACTCTAGTGGCATTCGGCGTGGGGAGGTTTACCGCCACTTATCTGATGAAGTTTGTTCAGCCCAGCCGTCTGATGGGGATTTACGGCTGCATCAACGTGACGTTGGTGGGTGTTGCGGTTCTGTTTCCGGGCTGGACTGGCGTCTGGGCCGTGTTCCTGACCAGCTTCTTCATGTCGCTGATGTTTCCGACCATATTTGCATTGGGCATCAAGGAGTTGGGTCCGAACACCAAGCTGGGCGGGTCCATGATTATTATGGCGATTATCGGCGGCGCGGTTGCCACACCAATCATGGGGTTGCTGTTTCAAATGACCCATAGCATGGCGGTTGCTATGCTCGTGCCTTTGGTCTGCTATACCTTCATCACGTATTATGCTTTCGTGGGCTCGAAGGTGCGGCTGCCGAAATTTGCGGAATTGGTCGTGGGGTAGGTTATGGAACCGAAGACCCTGGAAGACCTCGCCATCATCATCAATCGCAAGAAGGACAACGTTGCGGTGGTGACGACGGATTTCATCGATCAAGGGACGCAGCTTAAGTACGGGGACCAGTTGCTGACGATCTCCGGGCGCGCCCTGCGCGGGCAAAGCTTCGCCATCAAAGATATTCCTGAAGGCAAGCCCTTCATCTCTCTTGGTGATCCCGTCGGCACGGCATCGGTTGCGCTCAAGCCCGGCGACACGGTCAATGAAACCAATATTCAGCGGCGGCTACCGCGCCTCGTCGTGCGGTATCGCGACAACCCCGAACCCACTCCCCTCGACCCCGAGCTGACGCGCCTGACGTTTGATGGCTACGCGCGTACCGACGGGAGCGTCGGAGTCCGCAACCTCATTGGCGTGGTGACCTCCGGCATGTGCTCGTCCACTGAGGTGCGGGAAATCGCTTCGCGCGCGATGCGAGAAATCTACACGCGGGAGAGGTTTCCCAACGTTGACGGCGTGGTCCCCATCGTGCACGAATCGGGCTGCGGCATGCCGGACGGGCGCGCGGTTCAGATGTTGAACCAGTTGCTCACCAACACCCTGCGACACCCCAATCTGGGCGCGGCTGTTTATATTGATCTCGGATGTGGGAAGACCTGTGTCGAATGCTCGGCCCCGATCTTTCAAACCACGGTCCCGGATTACGGCCAGCGCGTCGTGAACATGACGATCCAACATGTGGGTGGAAGCCGCAAAACGGTGGAACGCGGGCTTGAAAACGTCGAGAAACAGCTTCACTTCGCAAACCGGTTCAAGCGTGAACCGGTGTCGATTTCAAAACTGATTGTCGGGACGGAATGCGGCGGGTCGGATCGCTGGTCGGGTGTCACTGCTAATCCTGCCGTGGGAGTTGCTTCCGACATGTTCGTCAAGGCCGGGGCAGCCGTCTTCCTTCCGGAAATCCCCGAACTCCAGGGCGCAGCGATGGTGGACCTCGCGCGCCGCGCCCGCTCTCGGGCCGTCGGGAAGAAGTTGATGCAGGCTCTGAAACGCTATGAGGCCTATGTGGCGAAGTTCGGCGAGGATTTTCGCGACAACCCTTCGCCCGGCAACATCAAAGGCGGACTTTACAATATCTTTCTGAAATCGAGCGGTGTGAAGGCCAAAGGCGGCACTTCCATCGTTGAAGACCTGGTTGAGTACGGAGAGTGGTTGGGTGACCGAAAGGGACTGTATGTTCTCTACACGCCTGGATATGACCACATCTGCACCCCTGCCCTTTTCCTCAGCGGCGCGCAGGTGACGCTGTTCACCACCGGCCGTGGGACCGGTATCGGTTGCGCGCTGGGGCCGGTAATGAAGATTGGCTCCAATCCTCAGCTTGCCCGTAGCTACGAAGATCTGGATATCGATGCAGGAACAGTCCTCGAAGGTAAGGAGACCATCGAAGAAGTAGGGCGCAGGATTTTCCAGCAGACCCTGGATGTGGCTTCGGGCCGCAAACTCACCCGCCCCGAAGAGTCCGGATTCCACCACGAGTTCAAGATTTGGGAACAGCTCTGGCCGGCGCTCTGATCGTTGTCCCGACGCTGCGGGTCATTGGTTGCTGGGACATGCCCCTGCGACGCCTACCAACCGCCGGCGTTCCTGCGGGCGTAGCGGAAGACATAAATCATCAGATTGAACAAACACACGGCCACGGCACAGCCCACGAGCAGCTCCACCGGCACATTCGGGTAAACCAAGGCCTCAAGATAATGGACCAGGAATGGCTCGTGGTAAGAGACGATTCCGGCGCGGTCCTCGAGCCATTGTTCCAGCACGGTCAAAGGGCAGGGCGGCCAAGGTAAGACCTCAATGAGGATGCTATAGACGAGCGACCCGATATGCAGCGCGCGCAGTAGCCGTTTCCGCCGGGTAAACAATACGCCGAAGATTGCCCACAGAATCCACAAAAAGTGGACGGCCAGCACTGCGACGGTGAGAGTCTGGTAGATCTTCATAAGCAGGCGCGGCTGAATGCCCCCTATCAACCGGGATGAACTTCGGCCTTGAGGACCGAAGAAGCTGTTCCCTGGCAAGAAATACTCGGTGCTGCTGGTGCAGTCCTATAGGGACGATTGGCCCGTGAACCGGATCGCTTCGGGCTTCGACATGGGAAACCTGACCCCGGCGAAAGGCCTGTATATTGTGGGAGACGGTGCTAAAGGTAAGGGCTATATCGAGGTCGAAGGCGTGGCATCAGGCGTGATGAACATGCTTGATACACTAAAAAAGCAAAATAGTTAAGAGCGCAAAAAGATTTGGAGTATCCAAATAGCGTTTTTTTCTTTGACGAGTTTACCAGCGCATTTGTAACTATTGGATTACTCAATGTGGCGAGCTAAGCTCAAAGTTTATATTCTAGTTCGTGCATTTGTAATCGTCAATACGCCCCTATAGGGTAGTGGATATCCTTGGAGCCTCCGGAACCTCTAGACTGGGGTTCGAATCCCCGTGGGGGCGCTATATAAAAAAATACGTTTTTTTGTTTTTATCGAGGGACCTTAACTCCTTCTCTAGTCTGTTTACTAAAATAGACCGTCGAAGACCCTTGCGAGATCGTTCGTCAACTCTACGTATTTGGTTCCTCCGACGACTTCAATTGCCAATATATCCAGCTCGGGAACTCCTGATTCGATCAGCCTGTGGAATCCTTCATACTCAATCGTATTGTCCTCCAGCATTATTCTCTCACCTTGGTTCAATAATTCATAGGAGTGGTCCCATGCGCTGAAGTTTGATTCTTCAACTTCAGGCATATATACCTCATCCCATTTCTCAACGCAGGGGAAAGAGCTCACTACGCCGTCATTGCTCGCTAAGGCCCTGGATGAGACGCATTTGTACGGCTTATGGGACATGTCCATAAAGCCTGATAATAGTCGGGGAAACAGCATCCTTATCGGTCTTTTTGGGCAGATTAATATCGAGCTGCCGACCCTCGAAATCCAGCCAAGTCCCCGAGGCATCCTGCCACACGTGCACTGCCGGTATATGGAACCATCGGGTCCATTTCCGCAGGTCACATGAAGTGGTCAAGACAATGTCCATTCGGCGCACGATACCGGCCCCGATCTTTCCGTCGAAGAAGTCATAGTATACGTTCGCCCTGTCTGTCGATTCTCCCCGGTGGCAGGGAAAATCCCTTAAAGGCTTATGTATTCCCGTATCAGCAAGGAAACGTTAGCTCATAGGTGGTCAGCAGGCTGAGCAGGTAAAAAATACCCGCGGTATCGCCCGCGATGAGCACGTTAGGCAGCCCATCGTGGTTTTTGTTTATCGTAAGTGGAATAAACATATTTACATATATGTGAAAATTAGTTATATTACCTATGATAGTCCGGGCGCTCTGAAAGTAATTGCTGTGTTGAATAATGTATTTTTGTTATATTCTTCCTCTCCCTGTTCTGTTTTGGTATCGGTTTTGCCGTTTGCCCTGTTTGGTATCGGTCTGACACAGAGAACACAGAGCCCTTTTTTAGAACTGGTTCGCGGGTGAAGGATTAATAGGAGAATGAGATACAGAGGGGACAGAGACACAGAGCTGATTAATAAAACGGCACGTAACAACTATTGGAAACGAGTTTACAAAAGGTTGATCAATGCCACGCTAACACTGATCATATTATTTTTTATCCGGGCCTAAAACGTTTAATGGATAGTCATTGATAGGGATGAGACTTTTAGACTATTATTAATCGCTCTGTGTCTCTGTCCCCTCTGTATCTCATTCTCCTATTAATCCTTCACCCACGAACCAATTCTAAAAAGGGGCTCTGTGTTCTCTGTGTCAGACCGATACCAAACAGGGCAAGGGTAAAAAAGTCTCTAAAAAACTACATTATTCAACACAGCAAAAGTAGTAAAAGTCTGGTTGTTCGGAATATAAGTATTGCGACAAAGTCGGTCACCCTTTACAAAAAAGATTTATAAAGTGATTTGTGCGCTTATTCGAAGAACTCTTCCAGGTTGCCGGCCGCCTCGATGTCCTGCCTGCTTACGGCGACCTTGTCCAGTATCTCGCGGATCGATGAAAATGTTGGCGCTGGTCCGCACGGCGAGCGCGATGCAGTCGCTCGGCCTGGCGTCGATCTCTATGTCCTTGTCCGTGTCCTTGAGCATGAGCCGTGCGTAGAAGACTTGCTCGTCCAGGTCATCGATGAGTATCCGGTCGATGCTGATGTTGAAGTTGTCCATGACGGACTTCATGAGGTCATGGGTCATAGGCCTCGGCGTGGTCTCGTTGCGCAGGGCGATGTCGATGGAGATAGCCTCCGCGAGCCCTATGTAGATGGGCACCATCTTCTCGCTATCCCCCGATATGAAGACCACCGCCTGCGGGCCGGTGATCGTGCTGACAAAATAGACACCCCTCACCTGTACAGGCACATAGTCGCTCATGAATAAAAATTAGTTTACGAGTATATAATAGTAGGCAGTATTTATTTGGTCGCTTACGATTGACGGGTAAAATATCACGATTCTTTCGGCTCATTTTCTGCCGTTTTGTCATGGGCCTTAATCAAATATACCGTAATGACTCCGCCCAGAGTCGTCAAGAACCACAGGGTGACAAGCCTCGACCATAATGGTGGCGCCTGCCGCCGCT
>CAVXWN010000042.1:0-148178 GCA_963765485.1 uncultured Acidobacteriota bacterium
GCGCAGCGAAGCATCTCGCCTTGTCTCGGTTTCCACGAAAAAGCCGGAGTCAGGTCTTTCATGAAGTCTGCCGGGATCAGGCAGAGCGAGATCCTTCGCTGCGCTCAGGATGACAGGCGGTGAATGGGGTTGATGTAATCTGGCGCGAAGAGAACCTTCCTCTCGACCTTTGGGCTGAACAATTGCGTGCGCCCGCTAAATCCATCCGGTGGCCTGGAAACAGGCGCATGCTTGCAAGGGCCATCGTCGGGACAACGCTCATACATGAACTGTTCAAATTCCACGATCCTGTCAGTGAAAGCGTCGACCGGCACGTCCAGCGCCTTCAATTTAAGGCGCGAAGCCAACGCGGCGTAGGGGTTGATTTCGAATCCAACCACGTTGTAGCCACGCAAGTAGCTTTGGACGAGAGTTGTGCCAACACCGGCAAACGGGTCAAGAACCCAAATTTCCTTCCGCTGATTTCCCCTGAGGTATTTAAAGAGGCAGTCGTCCACAAATTGGCCGAAAACCCGGCAATCCACGGCACCCACCTATGAAGTGGATAGACCTTATTGCTGGTAAAGGCCGGGTCCCGGAAGCCGTTGCTGAGCCGGGCCGCAACGTCGACGTCCGGCGATGTCCTGAAAAGAGTCGTTTGCACTGGAACTGATCTTACCAGATATTCCGCATTCGGGAGTGAGTATGAGCAGCCGTCCATACCCTCCTATCGGCGGGCCAGCGGCGGGCTTGAGCTTTTCCATCCTTCTGTTGCCGGCGCACCCAACTGCGCAGGCCATTTGTCCTCGGGTAGTGTCACAGCGTAATGAGGCCGGCGAGTGACGCGTACATTGCCTTGGGGAAAGCACCTTGGGCCATAGGTCACCATTGCGGCGGCAAGCAAGGTGATCGACCTCATGCCAGGCAACGACAAGTGGGTCATTTGAGGATAAAGCAATGCAAGCCTACGTCGGCATTGGAAACAACTGCGGATTCAAACTCAGTGAAGCCGTGCTTGTTTATCGAGCTGGGGGAGGAGGAGCCTTTGCCAGCCTTCATCGAGTTAAGCAGGATGACTCGGGAGTCCCTTATCTTGCGCCCGGCAAATCCCTGACCACAGCCTTTGTGCGCAGCCTTGCTCAAGGGCTGGGAGCACAGGTCAAGCCGGAAATCTTTCCTGAGAACATTCTGGCGTGCACTCCCGACCTGCTGGTTTGGTGGTCACGGCCCCAACAGAGAGTCATGTTCTTCGGTGGAACTGACGAGGAAGCACGGCAAATCAACGGTCACGACTTCCCATATCCAGCGCTTGTCTTCAAAGTTGTGGGCAGGGACCTCTTTGTGCGGGCGCTGGCAACAAGTTTGCGGTCGACACCGGAAACGCCGCTAAAGACTACTCCCTACTGGAACACGGACAGTCGAGGCTTGGTCTGTGCCGGCAGCATGCGCGTGCCCGAATCTTCCGACATTGCCTCGATACCTGCGTGGCAAGACGCCTATTTCCAAAGCCAATTCACCCATGCAGCCGGGGCAGTCCGGCTTACCAGTCACCCTGGAGGATTCATTGGGTTGTGGACAAGTCTCGCTGGCAGGAAGAGATTTCCAGTTCGATACCTGACCGATGCTGGCGAGACGCTACAGGAATTCGTCGCGCGCGAAAATGAGTGTTGAGGAGTTGGTCATGGAAACCCACCGCATCCACCCTGAGTTGCTCGAACGGCAGGTGCGGGTGCTCGTAGTAGGTTGCGGCGGAACGGGAAGCGCGATAGTTGCGGGATTGCCTTACCTTCATCAATCGCTTGTGGCGCGAGGTCACCCCGGAGGCTTGCATGTCACCGTCATGGACGGCGATACGATCTCGCCCACCAACTGCATCCGCCAGCCTTTTGCGAGGTCAGAGATCGGACTCAACAAGGCAATCGTTTTGGTCAACCGGCTCAACCTGTTCTGAGGTCTGAAGTGGGAAGCGGTCACGGCTCACCTAAAGCCCGGAAGCTACATCTCGCGCAGTTATTCAGGTGATGATCTCCGCGCACACATTGTAATCGGGTGCGTCGATACACGTGGAGCACGTGCAGCGATTCGTGATGCCGTCAGCAACTGGAGCACAACCTCATACGTACTCGATTTGGGTAACAACTCTGACAGCGGGCAGTTCATCCTGGGTGAACCGCCGAACGAGCGGAACCGACGGGCAAGCCTGCGACTCCGATCCGCGTGGGAGTTATTTCCTGCAATAGTGGATCCAAGTCTCGACGATGACGGGCAGCCAAGCTGTAGCGCCGCCGCTCCGCTGGAACGGCAGGAGCCATTTATCAACCCGACGCTTGCTCAGCACGCCCTGGCCTTACTGGCCCGGCTGTTTCGCTACAGCGAAATCAGCTATCACGGCGGTTTCATCAACCTCGCAACTGGCGCAACTTCTGTTATAAGGATTGATCCGCAATACTGGAAGCGTACCCGACGCATCGGCTGGTGCTCTTCGCGGTCACGTGAAAGGTAATGAAGAAGACCGCATGAGTGTCTATCCATACGGCGACTTCCAATGGCACTTCCGCGCGAAGCCGACATACCGTCAAGTAAACGCGAGTTCCAGGCGGCATCTCGTAATAAGATGAGTAAGAGTTGGCGGTCATATTAGCTTTATGTTTGCGCCCTCTCTGCGTTGCCCTTCCTCAAGCCCGGATGTATACTGACTGCAATATAATCGCCGGGGGATCGAAAGACGGCCTTGCCCCAGAGGTGCTCCATGTCAGCGCGACATAGGATCGTGGTCAACGGTGAGCCGCAGGACTTTTCTTGTTTTAATCGAAGGTTTCAGACTGATATCTCAAGAGGCTTTGCCCATGGCTGGTCGCAGACCCGGGGGAGTGTAGTCGAGGGCCCGCTTGCTGGTCAACAAGGGGAGTATTCCTTGTGGTTAGAGCATGTCGCCAACCGTGACGATCCCGCTGAAACAGACATCTACTGGCTGATGTGGTACGACCCCGAGGGCAATCCTACCATACCGTTGAGCGGCATCTTGCACCGAGAAGAGTTGGCCGACATGGTTCGGGGCCTCATGGCCTTCGTCCCAGCCTAAAGTGTGCGGACTGTGCGAGAATATTTCTATTTCGACACCAACGTCTACCGCGATGTAATTGAAGAAAATTGGTATGCTGAGCAAGCTCTACTCCGAACGCACAAGAAGCGCTTCAAATTAGCGACGACGACCATACTCGAACTACTTGAGGACCTCTACACTCGGCCCCCGAATGAGTTCGCAATATCGCAGGGCGTTCTTCAATTTGCACGCGATACGGCTGGCCACGCGATTCTCCCCGACCGGGACGAATTCTTAGCGCTTCGGCTCTTCCACACAGGTTACAAATCAAAGCATTTGGGAAGGGACCAGATACGTCGCTGGATTGACGTAGCGATAAGATATCGCTCGAAGGCTGAACTTGGAACGCTCGTTCGGGTCGGCCCCGTACAGTTAATGGGACTGGACGTCGCGGCCATAAGAAAAGCAGAGAACGAATTTCGCGCCCTCCATACCCGAATGATCACAGGCTATCGTCGGGAGATCCTAAAGGAGGCAGGGGTCACGCGATTACCCCGCGTAGGCGGGCCATTGACCGGCGAGGACGCCGCCTTAACAACGGCATTTTTCCGGGGTGCGCAATGGAAACGCCACTATGTGAAGATGTGGGCCAAAACGCTGGGGCGCCCTAACCTGACTACGGACGAATTGGACGAACTGTGGCCGTTCATGCAAGCCGCGGGGGAGTTTCTTTCCAAAGTGCTGTTACAATCCCTTCGAGACGGGTACAACTTCGAGAGGAATGCCAACGATGTCACCGATGAAGCACATTTGTCATATCTGTGCGATCCTTCACTCACATTCGTAACTCAGGACAAACGGCTGCGCTCGAAGCTGTCTGCTGCCTCTCTTACACGGGTCATACCATTTGAAGAGTTTAAGAAGAGGATCGCGGTCTAAATGTGCGGAGAGATGGAGCAGATTCAGTTTCTGCTGGGCCATGTCTCAGTGGAGACGACGGAAAAGTATCTGGGCAGCAAGCAGCGCCTTCGCGAAGCAGTGAACGACCGGATCGGCATTGAGCCATGAGTGCCCAATGCGTGACTCACGCCTGCGGCTATGGGGATGGTAGCCGACAACGCGTCAAGTAGCGGTAAAACCTGCCAGTGGGAGGGGACGGCTGCCCGTTTTATGCAAATTCTCAAGGCATCCGGCGGAAATGATGTATTTCTTTGAGGAGGCCCGGGCGAGCAGTACAATTACAACCTGTTGTGTCGAGGAGAACCCCTAATGAAACGCAGCCTCATATTCGGCACCATCTTTCTCTTTCCTGTCTGCGGAATTTTGGCGCAGGCCCCGTCGCAAATTGCAAGGCCTTTCAGCAGGGTGGAGCTGTTGGCCCTGGTAGCAGCTGACCAACGCCAAGCGCATCTTGGGTGGGTTGTGGCACAACGAGGAATTGATTTTCAGCTAAGCGAGGACTACCTCAACGCCCTTCGTGCCTCCGGAGCACGAGACGCGTTGATTGAGGCAGTGCGCAAAGCTCCCGCGCATTCCACCGTCGCTGCCGGAAGTTCGTTGTCGCCTGGATCGAGAGCCCCTTCTGATCCCACTAACGCTAATGCCGCCACACGGGAGAGTCAGGTCCTGCAGCATCTGTTTCAAGCCGCCAAGCTGACACGCGACAGGGCTTGGCAGGAGGAGGAGCAGGAATTCCGTTCGGCGCTGGCGATTGAGCCAGAAAATCCGCTTCTTCACGTTGCCCTGGCGCGAGTTCTCTGGTCAAGTCACACTGAGTCTGGGTGGGATGCCGCCATCGCCGAGGACCGCGAAGCCATTCATCTGGAACCTGGTCTTGGCGTGGCTCATCTGGACATAGCGCTAGGGCTTGCTCACAAGCATGAGATAAGCGGCGCGATCGCCGAGTACCGAGAGGCCGCGCGTTTGGACCCTGATGATGCGTTGGCGTGTAATCAACTGGGCCAGTTGCTAGAACAAGAAGGAGACCTTGACGGCGCCACTGCGGCCTTTAAGGAGGCCGTGGGCCGGAAGCCGGACGAAGGCTTCGCCCACCACGAATTGGCAGACTTGCTGGAGAAGCATGGTGACCATGACGGGGCTATTGCACAGGCACGCGAGGCAATCCGCATCAGTCCTGACAACTTCATCTTGCACCGAGACTTGGCGAAGATGTTGCGGGACAAGGGCGACAATCAGGAAGCCGCCAAGGAGACGCAGATCGCGACTGACCTCCAGGCGAAGAATCTGCCAAAGCGAATTCGCGTGGGTGGCCAAATGATGTCAACAAAGTTGATTCATCAGGTCAGTCCGACCTATCCCGGCGAGGCGAAAAGGGCAGGCATCCAGGGCACGGTGCGGCTTGATGTGGTGATTGGTAAGGATGGTACGGTTCAAGATATGAATTTGATTAGCGGCCCCACAGACCTGGCGAAAGTAGCAATGAAAGCAGTTTCGAAGTGGCGTTATCAGCCCACTCTTCTCAACGGTACACCGGTGGAGGTCGAAACTGAGATCGATGTGAACTTCGCGCTGGCAAGAAACTAACTTGAGGGGCTGTGTTTTGACGACAATCCACATGGCCGATAAACGGGCTAACTGTTCATCTGTTTGTCCGAACTCATACGCGATCCCCTTCCCGCGCGTTTGCCTGCCTCTGAAAGAGATACCCACTCGAAGGGCTTACCTGCACGGCCGCAATCCAATAAAGGAGGGTCCCCTGTATGGCTGAAACCGAATACCAGCTTAACGGTATTCGCCGATTCCTCTGGTTGTCCTTCGGTCTTCTACTCTTGGCGGCTGGAATTAGCAGAGCAGTCTATATCGTTGTTCACCTCGTGACCGATTTGTGAACCGCACAGGCGAACCGCGCCGTTAGGAGAGATCCTCACCCTTAGGAGTCTCCACCCGACAGTCAGGGGGCCAGCCCGGCAAGAGGGTCATTTCAATCGAAGCAACGGGAGGATTTTGCGGTGCTTGTTTCTGCTTAGCCATCATTTACGCCTCAGCTCTTCTAAGGTCATCGCTCGGTTCTGCACCCCCTCGGGATCGCTGAGAACTCCGAGGGCAAGGAGCCGCGCGGTCGTCTTGCGCCCGATACCGTGCATCCGAAGTGCCTGCATGACGGTGGCAGGCTGTTGCCCCACCAGCGAATCGATAGCCGCACGCGAAAGGCCAGGTTGGCCGCGCAGATCGTCATAAGTGATGGGTCTAAGAGGTTTTGTTGTCATCAGTGTTTCCTCCACGCCGGCGCATTGACCGCATTTTATCGCGCCTCGACGGTCTCTCCTACTGTTGGATTTAATTGCACCCATCATGGTAATTACCCGAAAGGAGGCCGATCCTGAGATTCCAGGGTAAGGCTCGACTTGGCTTCTACCCGCTGCCATTATCCGAAGCGCAGCGGGTACGCAGCTTTCTCTTGTTTCCAGAATCCTCGTCAGCACTCGATCCTTGCGCTGGCGACGGCGTGGCTTTCGAGGCGATCACCAGCGGCGCCGAGGCGTATCGCTACGGCATCGAGCTTGATGCCTACCGCGCTGAGCAAGCCCGCCAGAGGATCCCCAACGTGGTCGAAGGCAACACGCTGGAAGTGCAATGCGCCGTCGAGAGCCTTGGACTCAGCTTTACCAACCCTCCCTACGACTGGATGCTGGGGCCGGCTGACAGTCGCCGCACTGAGCAAGCATTCCTGAGCCACACCTACCGCTGGCTGAAAACCGGAGGGATTCTGGTGTTCATCATTCCTGGCGAACGGCTCGCCGAGTGCAGTCAAATTCTGGCAACCCAGTTCCGTGATGTCAGGATTTATCGCCCACGCCCTGCGCAGTCACAGACGCCACCGCGATCGCCGCCATGTTCGCCCGTCCGAACACCACCCACAGCCCGGCCCATCCCACGAAGAACCCCAAGTACGTCGGGTTTCGCGCGTAGCGATGCTCAATTCGCGCAACACCAAAAACCCTTCGGCAGAAGCCAGGAGACAGGTGTCAGGTTTCAGGTGCCAGGTGTCAGGGGTAACGTGGTGGGGCTGGAGATTGGGGGCTAGGGGCTGGGGACGGAAAGGTAGGTGCCAGGAGACAGGCGTTGGGGCCTCAACCGGAATTCAGCAAAAGCTTCGCCTGACTCCTGGCTCCCGGCTCCTGAATCCTGACTCCTGCTCTTCTTTGCTCTTGACACCAAGCCGGACTGTGATAGGCTACAAGTGTGAACCTATGAATGACGCCGCAACAAGGCGCGGGAAGGGGGTCCGAGATCGGCGCGGCGGCGGCGGAAGATACGCGGAAAACACAAAAAAGATACTAAATAGTGGGAACAAACCCAAGGAGTCGTTGAAAATACACGACTTAGCGTTTTCGGGAGCCAAAAACGAACCCGAAACAAACCCGATTTCGAGTGCAAAAAACTGCGATCAAAGCGGAAAAACAGGCGTCAGGCGCCGGGTTTCAGGTGTCAGCGGCTAGGGGGAAAAATAGGGAACAGTAGCCTTAGCATCTGAGCAGGTTCTCGGATTCAAACTGACAATAAGTCGCTTCTTGTTCAATGCCGGCAAGTCAGCCGCCGGTAGCTTTTGGGGTCGTCCACATCGATGAGTATCCCCTCGTCTTCGACCTCCACGAACCGGGTCGTTTGGCGGAATTTCCTGAGTACAGAATCAGCGCCGGCGTCGGCGGCCAAACCTAACAGCTCATCGAAGAGTTGCCGTCCGATGAGCACCGGATGTCCCCGGCGGCCTCGGTATGTCGGGATCACGACCGGAGCGCCGCTCTCACGGTAAGCAGCCACAAGTCTTGTCAGAGTTTCTGCGGACACTGCCGGATGATCGACCAGACAGAGGACGATGGCTTCGACGTCATCAGCCGTCAGTGATCGCAAACCCACCTTCAACGAGGATGTCTGGCCGGATTTGTAATCCGGATTGATGAGGATTTGTGCGGCTTCGATCTTGACGTGTCGTTGGATCTCCTGTGCGTGATGGCCGAGCACGACCGCGATGCGCTCGATGCCGATCTCTTGGAGTGTCTGCGCGACCAGTTCGAGGAACGTCCGGTCACGGTAGGTGAGCACGGCCTTGTCCGTTCCCATCCGCGAGGACTCACCGGCGGCAAGAATCAGGCCTGCAATCATGCGGTAGCACCACCCTTCAATCCCCTCCTCGGAGAGGACGGGATTAATTGTACTCCCCTCCTGGTTCAGGAGGGGCCGGGGGTGGCGCCGACTTCGGTGGATTTGGGCCTGTAAGCAAGCGAGGGACGGGAGGGCGAGGTATTGCGCCGCACCGATACCATTTCCGCGACGATGGAAACAGCAATCTCCTCCGGCGTCAGCGCGCCGATATCGAGACCGATGGGGGAGCGAACGCGCTTCAGCTCTTCCGGGGAAACGCCTTCGCGTTCCAGCACCTTGGAGATTTCGATGAACTTCCGCTTGCTGCCGATCATACCGATGTAGCGTGCCGGCGTGGTGAGCGCCCAGCGCAGGCAATCCAGGTCACCTTTGTGCCCTCGGGTCACCAGCACCATGTAAGACAATCGGTTGATCTTCAGCTTGGGGAAAATCTCTTCCCAGGGCCGGCGTACGTTTCTACCGCTTCCGGAAATCGATCTCGATTTGCAAACGCCGGCCGGTCGTCCGAAACCACAACGTCGAACCCCGCCAGCGCCGCAATCTTCGAAACGTGAAGCGAGATGTGCCCGCCCCCGAAGAGATACACCGTCGGAGTGGCAAGAATGGGCTCCACAAAAATATCGAGCGACCCGCCGCATACCAGCCCGTTGTCATATTCCGGATGGGCGTTCAAATCGAAATGCAGCCGGCGGGGTTTTTCTTCTCGCATCACCTCCTGGGCCACGGACCACACTTCGGCCTCGACGCACCCGCCGCCCACCGTGCCTACAATCGAGCCGTCATCGTGGATCAGGATCTTCGCACTCTCGTAACTTGGAATCGAGCCCTGCACCTGAATGATGGTGGCCAGCGCCGCCTTGCGCCCTTCCTTCCTGAGCATCGCAATCTCGGCGAAGATATCCATAGGCCCTCTTCACCTAGGTTAATCGCCCGGCTAAAGCGATGTCAACGGGGGCGCATATTCTCTAAGACCAAGTCAAAGGGCAAAAGGCGAATGGCAAAATTAAGGTCGCGAGAACGATTTCTGCCCTTTGACTTTTGCCGTTTAAGTTTGACCTGCTCGTCTTTGCCGCCGGGAAGCGGGACGCTCCCGCCACAGCGGGCGTGCCGCCCGCGCTAGGGGTTACGTGCGCAACCTCTTAAAGATCGCTTCCGGGATTGACTTGACCATGAGCATGATGAAACGCCAAAACCAGGGCAAGTACACGACGTCCTTCCCACTGGCGATGGCTTTGAAAATGCCCTTGGCCACGCTCTCCGGTGATGCCAGCAAGAACAGGCCCGGGCGCCCGTATGTCATGTGCGTGTCGACAAAGCCTGGTTTAACGGTGATGACCCTCACGTGCGCATGGAATAAGCGATTGCGCAGGCCTTCCAGAAAGGTGCTCAGGCCCGCCTTCGCGGCCCCGTAGAGATAATTGCTCTGCCGGCCGCGGTCTCCTGCTACCGAGGAAAGGGCGCAGATAAAACCTGCCCGCCGTAGCTCGAAATGGTTGGCGAGAATATTGAGGGAAGAAACGCAACCAGTGAAGTTGGTCTCGAGGATAAGGCGGGCTTCCTCCCAATCGCTTTGGCCCTTGACCTGATCCCCCAGGTACCCAATGCAAACCACGGCTCCCTCTAGAGTGCCGCCTGCTTCCGAGAGGAAAGAGCGCAGGGTTGAGGCATGAGTTTGTGTGTCAAGGGCATCAAAGGGAAGGATCGTGGCTCGAACCCCATAGCGAAGGCTAAGGTCGGAGGCAAGCGCGCTCAATTCTTCCCGGTCGCGACCGCCGAGAATGAGGTCGAACTTATGAGCGGCAAACTCTTTTGCCAAGGCGGAGGCAATTGCTGAAGTCGCGCCCAGAATCAGCACACTCGGCATGCCTGCACCTCCTCCAGCAGGTTGCTGAAAAACCCTGCGGATACTATCATTCCAAGCCCTTCGCTGTCATTCCGAGCGAAGCGAGGAATCTCGCCCTGCCTGTTCAGGGTAAGCTGCGCGAGGAATCTCGCTCTGGAAACCCCGATCTGATCAGGGCGAGATTCCTCGTCGCCTGCGGCTCCTCGGAATGACAGGCTTGACGGGTTTTTCAGCATCATGGCAGTTAACGATTGCCACCGGTATAACGGCGTCTCCGCCTCACTTCCCGACAATGGCAAGCCTTCGCGCCATGGATGATGAGAGCACGCCACGCGGATCGAGCCTGCTCTTGATGACTCTGAATCGTTCAAGTTTCGGGTACATCGCGGCAAAGCTTTGCGAAGTCGTCACCGCATCCTTCGCCAGGTAGATTCTGCCGCCGTAATTCAGAACCACCCGGTCTAATTCGTGTAGGAAAGGAATCAGCCCGCTGGCGACGGGAAGGTCCAGGGCCAATGTGTAACCTTGAATTGGAAAAGAAAGCAGGCCAGGGTTCGACTTCCCAAAACGTTTCAGCACAGCGAGGAAAGACGCACGGCGCGATCGGGCAAGCCGCGTCAGCACTTCCTTCATGCCCTCGAGTCCTCCCTCAAGAGGCAAGCCCACCTGGTATTGGACGAAGCCTCTGCGCCCGTATAGGCGGTTCCAATGGTAAATCGCGTCCAGGGGATAAAAGAACTTCTCCAGGTTAACCAGTCGACGGGCGGCATTCCGATGCACGCTGTAATAGAGAGAGTTAAACACGCTCACCGTAAGACTGTTCAACGCCACTGAGGGAAAATCGAAAGGAAGCGTCCAACGAAGGTGGGACGGCTCGGCGAGGGGATGTCGGATACTCGCCGGCAGCTCATTCGCGGGGGCGTGGTTTCCTCGCATCAGAACCGCTCTTCCCATGCGCCCGCCGGTCGCCAGGCAGTCAATCCAGGCCACAGAGTATTGGTAACGGACGTCGGATTCAGTCATCCTCCCTAGCGCGTCTTCGAGGTTTGTCGCTTTCTGGTAATCCACCAGCACCCACGCCGACTCGACGGGTCGCAGCCTGATCCTGGCGCTGAGAATTAGCCCGGTCAGTCCCATGCCCCCAAGCGTTGCCCAGAAGACTTCTGAGTTGTTATTAGGTGAGCAGGAGAGTTCCTCGCCGTTGGGTGTGAGCAGCTTGAAATCCAG
Organism: uncultured Acidobacteriota bacterium; assembly: GCA_963765485.1. Taxonomy (GTDB): domain Bacteria; phylum Acidobacteriota; class Terriglobia; order UBA7540; family UBA7540; genus CAVROP01. The sequence continues at coordinate 11,217 of CAVXWN010000042.1, forward strand.
AACAAAATTGCCGAAGCTGCCGTCCTGATGGTGGTTCTTGCCGTGTACGTCGGCAGCGATCACTCCTCCCACAGTGACGAACTTGGTCCCCGGCGTCACCGGCAGGAAGAAGCCGCGGGGCAGAAAATACTGAAGGATTTCGGCGAGGCTGACACCCGCTTCACACTCGAGCACGCCGCTCTCTGTATCGAAGGCGAGAAATCGGTTAAGCCGTGTGTGACAGATGACGCCGCCTTGGCCGTTCAGGGCCGCATCGCCATAGCTGCGCCCCAGCCCGTACGATATGAAGGATGGCTGGGCGCCGGACTCCAGGACGGCAGCCAGTTGGCGCTGGCTTTCGGGGCGATAGACACTACAAGGCTCAACTGGGAACCGGCCCCAGCCGGAAAGACGTTGAGTTACAAAATCCTCTGCCATTGTGCTTGCAGTGCGACCTTCGCTCGCAAGCGAAGACTAGGTTTTCATTGCCGATTGCCGATTGCCGGTTGACGATTGAAAAAGTGGTGTAGCAACTTCCTCCCTTGTCAATCGGCAATCGTCAATCGAAAATCGTCAATCCCCCCTAAAGGTAGATGATGAAAATAACGGAGGCCGCCCAGAACAGCACGACCGAAAGCATGACTGGATCCGCGAAAAGCAACCGCGTCGGGTTTCCTCCCTCTTCATCGTGGTGCACGAGGTAGAGATACCGGAAAATCCCGAAAAGGACAAAGGGAATCGTGAGTTCAAGCCGCTTTCCTGGGAACTTTGCCTGCACGTCGGATGAAAGTGTGTAGAGCGCGTAGGACATTACGGTGGAAGCGGTAACAATCCCGATAAGTTGGTCCAAAAAGTACGGCGAATAATGAGCAAGGATCGACCGGTGGTTGCCCGCGCCTCTTCCCAAGACTACTAACTCATGCCGGCGCTTGCTGATAGCCAGGAATAGAGCAAGCAGCGTTGCACACACAACGAGCCAGGAGGAAATCTCCACGTGGATGATCACTCCCCCGCTTATCACCCTTAAGACGAATCCGGCGCTGATTACAAAAACGTCGAGTAAGACGACGCGCTTCAGTACCCACGAATACAAAAGGTTAATGACGCCATACGCCACCACGATGATGAAGAACGTGTGATCGAGAAGCCACGCACCTCCCAGGGAGAACAGGGCGAGCATTATCGCTACCGTAGAGGCGGTTCCCACGCCCAGCCTCCCCGAAGCCAGCGGCCGCATTCTCTTCAAGGGATGCATCCGGTCCTCAGGAGCATCAAGGATGTCGTTGAAAACGTAAACAGCGCTGGACATGAGGCAGAATAGGAACGCCCCCGCCGCTACGCGCGCGTTGCGATGCCAATCGGTGATGCTGCGGGAAAAAATAAGAGCGGCAAAAACGAAGCCGTTCTTCACCCATTGCTGCGGCCGAAGGCTCTCAACGAGCGCGCCGAAGGCGAAGTTAGGTCTTTGGGTTGCGGCCTCTGCAGGAGCAGTTGTTACCGGCGGTTCCATTCTTTGTCTTCGTCAACGATCCGCGATGGCAAGTCGCGCCTTCGCAGTGTCGAACCCTGCCGTGAGTAGGCTAACTTATCGTCGCCGGATTTTCAAACCTTTTAGAGGGACGCGGCGATCCCGGGCACTACGGCACCATCCCTTTCAACCAGTAGGCTTGGGCAAAAGCCAGGGCGGACAGCCCGAGCGTCAGCAGTACGCTATGCCAAAATGTGCTGTGAAGAATTTCACCTTCCTGGCCGACTAAGCCGACGGTTGTGACTCCGACCGCAATATTCTGAGGTGATACCATCTTTCCAGTGACAGCGCCGGAACAATTGGTCGCAGCAAGTAGTATGGGACTTACTCCAATCTGACGGCCGACGGCCACTTGCAGGTTGCCGAAAAGCAGATTGCTTGCGGTGTCGCTCCCAGTCAGAAAGCATCCCACCCAGCCGAGATATCCGCTCACCAGGGGGAAAATCACCCCGAGTCTCGCCAGCGCTGCGCCCAATGTATAAGCCATCCCTGAGTAGTTGTAGAGGTAGGCGAGGGCGACAATCAAACCCACGGTAAGCGCGGGCATGCGAAGCTGCCTCAGAGTATTGAGTCCAGAGCTGAGGATAAGGGCAGGTCTATTCCGAAAAAGCAGGGCTGTTATGACAGTGGCCGTCAACGCGCCTGTTCCAGCCGCCAGCGGCTGAAACTGGTAAACCGCCGTATAGAGCTTGTGGTAAAGGGCGATGAATACAGCATTGTGAAGGAGGGGTACGGGAATATTGAGTTCAGCAATTCGAGACGCCTTGAAGTAGGACCATGCGACCATCACTCCGGCGAGAATGAGCCAAGGCGCCCAGGCAACCAGCGCTCTGGGCGCGGGCCGGGGGATTTGTCTTTCCGGAGCGTTGTGGATCGAAAGATTGTCCCCAACAACTGCTGGCGCGCTCTTATTGGCGCCGCGTGAGCGGCCACGGTTCTCTTCGTTTCCTGGTTTCCAAAAGCGCAGCAAGAGCACGAGGCATGCGCTGGAGAACAAGGCTGCGACAATATCAGTGGCATACGGTCCCCAGTAGTTCGTTGAGACGAACTGTGCCAGGGCAAAACTGCTGCCGCCAACGAGGGCAGCGGGCCACGTTCCTCTCAACCCCTTGCGTCCTCCAACTACCCAGACGAGATAGGCGGGCAATATTAGAGATAACAGAGGGGATTGCCGTCCCACCATGGCCGAAAGCTTCATCTGATCCAGCCCGGTTACCGCGGCGAGCGCCACGACGGGCAGGCCCAGGCCCCCGAAAGCTGCCGGGGCCGCGTTGGCGAGGAGCGATACGGTCACGGCCTTTCGCGCGGTGAAACCCAGGCCAAGCAGAAGGAAGGCCGAGATGGCAACCGGCGCCCCGAACCCGCCCGTACCTTCCAGCAACGCTTCAAAGCAGAAGGCAACCAGGATGACCTGCATGTGCGGGTCGCCGGAGGCGTGGTCCGCCATCCATTGTTTCAGTTGCTCGAAGCTCCCGTTGGCGACCGCGAGGTTGTAAAGCCACAATGACGCAAAAACGATCCACATAATCGGCCAGAGTGTGTAAACGAAGCCGAAGGCCATGCTCACGAAGGCCATGCTCCACGGGAAGTGCCACACGGAGATGGCGAGGAGCGCTGCGCTTGCAAGTCCCCAGGCGGCTGAGAGCGCACCACTCTTTCGCAGGCCACCCATGAGGACCAATACGACGGCGAGTGGAAGTGCGGCGGCGAGTGCAGAAAGGGGAAGGTATTGAAGGGGATTGAGCGGCTGAACCCAAGGGGGCAACGGTGACTCTCCTTAGAACAAGGTTACGACTGAGATTTCAATTCTCCGATGACGAACCAGTACGCCAGCAGGCCGGTGAGGAGAACCAAGGCGGCAAGCACGAAACCAGGCGAGTACGAGCCTGTTCGGGCGATGAGAAGCCCGGTTGCCGAAGGAGCGATGACTCCGCCCACATTTCCCGCGAAGTTCTCAAATCCTGTCCAGACTCCCACCTCTTGCGGCGGAGCGCACGATTGAAGGATCGCAAACAGGTTCCCTGAGGCCAACCCGACCAGTGAAGCGCCCACCACCAGGCTGATCGCAGCGTGAGCATTCTGAACGCGCGCCGCAGGAATCAAGAGGAGGCCGGTAATGAACGCCGCTGTAACCACACCCTTGCGAGCGCGCGTTTCGTTCCATCCCCAGCGGATCAGGCGGTCGGCAATCCAGCCTCCTATTGGCTCGCTAATACCGAAGACGAAGTAGGGAAGGGAAGCGTACAGGCCTGCCTTCAGAATTGTCAAATGCCGGACCGTTACCAGGTAATCGGGAAGCCAGGTGAGCAGCAGGTACCAGTAATAATCAAAACAGAAAAAGCCCAGACAAATACCGATCAAGTTGCGGCTGCGAAGATGCTTTAGAACATCCCAAAAAGCTTCCGATGATCGGGGGGCGGCCGGCCCCGGTTTGGCTTGGGGGAGCCGTGAGGGGAAAACCATCCACCATGGAATGAGCCAGACGAGTGCTGAGAAGCCCACCAGGAAGAACATCTTCCGCCAGCCGAAGAGGACGATGAGCCAGGCGATGACCGGCGTCCCAATGGCTAGCCCGACGCGCGTGCCGCTGTCAAAGACTCCGGAGGGGAGACCCCGCTCCTGGGGCTTAAACAGAACACTGACGATCTTTGTACCCCCTGGAAGGTAGACGGACTCGCCAATCCCAAGAAGAACGCGGAAAGCTAAGAGAACGCCCAGGCTTCCCGCAAATCCCGTAAGGCCGCAGGCTAGCGACCACAGAGCGAACAGGCCGGAGTAAATCCAGCGCAGATTGTACCGATCGACGCACCACCCGACCGGCACCTGCATCAGCGCGTAGGAGGAGAAAAAGGCGGAGAGCAGCAGGCCCTTGGTCGCGGGGCTGAGGCTTAAGGTTACCGAAATGAGCGGAAGAGCTACCGAGATGGTGGCGCGGTCCAGGTAATTAATCATCGAGGCTGCAAAGAGCAGCGCTACGATGCCCCAGCGCCGGTTATTCGAGATCGCCGTTTCAGCGCTCGCCCAACTTTCCGCGCCTCGCTTCACGCGGCTTCCATTATTCATGCTGTGCAATCCAAACCTTAATCTCTCGACACGCTCTGGCGCACGAATTTGAACGACCGGAAAGGCGGCTTCGAACTCACTGCTCTGGGCGCCGGCGGTGAAACGCAACCGGCGATTGTTTTTCCACTCCGTACGACGAACAAGTCAACCGACGGTTGGTTACTGCTCAGTTTGCGCTGAGCGGCGCCTGCTGCTCAACTCGTGGACCATGTCCACCAATGCCACCACGTTTTCATAGGGTGCGTCGGGGAGGAGACCGTGTCCAAGGTTGAAGATGTGCCTCGGCCTCCCGGCAGCTTGATTCACAATTCTCTGGACGCGTGAGCGGATATAAGCCGGGTCAGCATACAGGACGACGGGGTCAAGATTGCCCTGGACTCCCACGGAGTAGCCCAAGCGCGCCCATGCCTCGTCCAATTCCACGTGGAAATCAAGACCAATAATGTCGCCGCCGGCGTCCCGCATGTCCTCGAGAAACATGCCTGTGCCAGTTCCAAAATGGATAATAGGCGTTCCGGGAGTAACCCGCTCAATCATCATCCGTGTGTAGGGAAGCACAAACTCGCGGTAGTCAGCGGGGCCGAGACAGCTGACCCAAGTGTCGAAAATCTGGACGGCCTGGACGCCGGCGGCGATTTGGCCGTTGATGTATTTGGCCAGGTTGCGGGCCAGGTGCTCCATTAAGGCGCGCCAAGCTCCCGGGTCTCGATACATCAGGCTCTTGGTGTGCCGGTAGGTCCTCGATCCGCCGCCTTCGATGAGGTAGGAAGCCAGCGTGAAGGGACAGGCAGCGAATCCCAAGAGCGGCAATTTGGAGTCGAGGTCAGTGCGGGTCCGGCGAATAGCGTCGTAAAAATACGCGAGCGATTGTTGTGGTTCTACTTCTAGAAGCCGGTCCACATCTGCGGGCACGCGCAACGCCGGGTTGATGATTGGTCCTTCCCCTTTGTCATATGCGAGGCCGAATCCCAGCGGCTCCACAATCAGCAAGAGGTCAGCAAAGATGATGGCTGCGTCCACGCCCAACTTGCTTGCTGCGGTCACCGTGACTTCGGAGACCAACTCCGGACTCTTACAGAGCTGAAGGAACGGCACCCGGGCGCGGAGTTCCCGGTACTCTCTCATGTACCGGCCCGCTTGGCGCATCAGCCAGACCGGCGTTGCATCTACCGTCTCTCCGCGGCAGGCTTTCATGAACCGGCAGTCATCCCACGAAGCTCTGCCAGGGGTGTTGCGCGGCCCAGCGCCCGCCGTTTGAAGATTCGACGCCCTACCGCCTACCCGTGTCCTGGCTTCCGGCTTCCGGCTGCTGACTCCGGCTTCCCGGTCGTCCGATTCTGGGGTTTTCGATCTGTGTTCCATTTTGTTACGTAGCGACTCCCAGGCTCGTTTTGGAGCGCGGCAGCTTGCTGCCGCTTTCCTTCGCCGGAAGCTTGCTTCCAGCAGCGTCTCGAGCAAGATCGAGACGCAAAAGCGGCAGCAAGCTGCCGCACTCAAAAGGCTCCTGTGCATCTCCTGGCTTGCTTTTACGGCGTCTCGACCAACCGGCGGTATACCTCGCGCACACGCTCTCGCATCTGCTGCAGGCGCTGCGCTATGTTATCCGAGCCAGCGACCAAACCCCAGCGGCGGGCCAGGTTTTCCACCGCCTCGGCGTGACCAGCTCGGTCCGGCAATCCGTCGGCAGCCTTCCCGGTCACTAATCGGATGGCGTGGTCCACCGAGCGAAGGAAATTCGCCCCAGCCGACAAGATTTCACTGTCCTCGGCATTGATCAGCCCAGCGGAGCGTAAAGCAGCGATTCGTTCAGGCATGTTGGCGCCTGGTGGAACCGTTATGTGTCCCTGCAACTCGAGGAGAGAAACTGCAAAATCGATGTCGTAATAGCCGCCTGGAGCGGTCTTGGTGTTGCTGGGTGGAACATGCACTTCTCTTTCCAGCCGGCGCCGCATTTGCCGAAGTTCCGCCGCGAGAGACGGGCATGCACCGAAGCGGTCAAGGACCGCAGTCACCAGCCGGGATACTGTCTCTCGTCCTAGTTCGGCATTGCCCGCCACATGGCACGCTTTGAGGTAGGTTAATCCCTCCCACACGTGGGCGGCTTCGGCCGCATAGCTCAACAATTCCTGCTGCGTCACCACGAGTTCGCCCTCCTGGCCACGAGGTCGAAGCCGTGTATCGACCGCGAACACAGTTCCTTCGCGTGTGTAGCTAGAGAGGACGTCGATCATTTTGGCCGCCAGCCGTTTCCAGAAGTCCAGTTCGTATCGTCCCACACCCGAGCTGGTTACGAATATCAGGTCGGCATCCGAGGCGAGGTCAAACTCGTTCAATGCCAGCCGCCCGAGCGCTAGCACCGCAAACGGCCAAGGACGGTTCCGCTCCACCAGGCCTTTCTTTTCGAGGCCCCCCCCAGCAATCTGCAAGGCGCTGGAGACGCACCGCACGGCAACTACTGACCAGCGCTTCAGAACCTGGTTGCTTGATTGATCCGCGGTCAGATCCGCCGCGCCGAGCCTCAGGACACGAGCCAGGAAATGCCTGCGGAGCATAGCCATTTTCTCGCGCATTGCGAGGACAGCATCCGACGCCCAGAGATGAGGTCCGGAGTCTTCCGATCCTTGCAGGTCGATTTCCATCTGTCGGGGTGTGGCCGGAATCTCCTCAGAGTCGAGATCGATCATTTCCATAGGATGGTGGATAAGAAGCTCACCGAGGTATTCGCTTGCGCTTACCACCTCGAGCGCGCGCTGAAGGAGTACAGGCTTTTCGCGGACCAGGGCGAACCGCTCCGGCGACTCCAGCAAAGCAGTGAGGAACCTCGCTGCGCTCCTGCGAGATCGCTCGGGGATTTGGGCCTCGCGCACGCGGCTCGCGATTTCCGGCGCCTGGGAGTTCAGGAAAGTCAAAGCGGAATCGTACGAGGCATGCCCAAGGTCGGGGGTGACCGAAGGAAGAGGTTTGAGTTCGAATCCCTTTCCCTCCGAAGGGGGCGTCCGAGGATGGATCACGCGTTCGTAGATCTCGCTGACTTTCTCAAACCCTTCTTGCAGGTTCTGTAGGAGCGCCTTTCCAGGCGATTCCTGCCAGCCACCGGCAATGCCTACGCGGCGAGCGAGACGATCGAGGGCACGCTGGCCAGCCGGCAGTCGGTGCGTTTGCTGGCCGAGTTCGAGTTGGACGCAATGCTCAACCTTGCGCAGGAATTCATAAAAGGTTGTCAGACGGGCATAATCGTTGTCGCTCAGCCATCCCTTGTCATTCAGCTTGCGCAGCGCGAAGAGAGTGCCGCCGGAGCGAACCCAAGCGTCATGGCCTCCGCACAGTCGTTGGAGGCATTGGGCAAGAAACTCGATGTCTCGGATTCCACCCTGGTGCCGCTTCACGTCGATCGTCTCACCGCCACTCTCGCGCATTTTTTTGGAGATTTGCTCGCGCGACCGCAGAACGCTTTCGACGGCCTCAAAATCGCCTGGCGAACTGTAGATCTCCGGTTCGACTCCGCGCAGGAAATCGCGAGTAAGCCGGGCATCGCCGGCCGAGTGGCGAGCCTTAATCAACATCTGCAATTCCCAATCCCGCGCCCGGTGTTCGTAATATTCCAAGGAGGACTTCAAAGAGATGGCCAGGTCACCTTGGTCACCTTCGGGACGCAAACGCAAGTCTACGCGGAAGACTTCGCCCTGGGATGTCGGCTGTGCAATAGTCCGGGTGATGGCATTGGCCAGGCGGACAAAGTACTCTTTGTTCGTGACGATTGACTCGCTCCCTCCCGCTGTTTCACCGTCGTGGGAATAGAGAAACAGCAGATCGATATCAGAGCTGTAGTTCAACTCGTTGCCGCCCAGCTTGCCCAGCGATATGATACTGAACCCGCCGCGCGCGATGCGGCCCTGCAGGTCATGGTACTGGGGCTGCCCATAGCGCTTTTCCAATTCTCCGTCGCAGTAGAGAAGCGCGTTGGTCAAGATCACGTCTGCCAGCGTCGCCAGTTCCAAGGTAGTCTCACCTAAAGTCGAGAGGCCCAACACATCCTTCATCGCGATACGCAAGTAATTGCGCCGCTTGAACCGCGCCAATTGGGCAGCCAGCCAAGGGTCGGGGTTGGTGGTGGCGAAGCGCGCGTAATCCTGCATCAAGTCTTCTTTAGACTTCAGCTTTGTGAAGTTGCGGTCGTGAGCAAACTGGATGACGAGACTCGGCTCGGACAGCAAAGTCTCCGCCAGAAAGCCGCTGTAGCCGAAGATCGCCACCAAGTAGGACAAGGCCACAGGATAGCGCGCGATTTCACCAAGGACGTCTGCCGGGGCTTCTTCTGCGTACCGTTCCAGAAGGTTCAGGGCGCCGTCGGGATCCGGTGACGGGGCCAGCAAGGAGGCCAGCGGCACTGTCAGCGTGGGCGCAAGCTGCCGTTCGAGTCGCGCCAGGTTGACTTCTGCCTTTTCAAAGTCGTCAAAGGGTACAGCTTGGAACTCGGGACGCATGGCTGCGATTATACCTTGGACATGCGCTTTCGTCAGTTGCCGCTTATTTCTCGTCTATAATACAGTCCTGCCGCAGCCTGGCAAGCGGATCCAAAGGCAGATACTTGTGCACTAGATGTGAGGCCCGAATGTCACAAGCGCAACTTCGCGGTTCAGTGCTGGTCTTGATCCTGTACGACGTCTGCGAGGAAATTCGGTTGGAAGAATTGCGATGCATTCTAGGTCTGCAGCCGGGCGGACGCGAACCGAGCTTGAAAGATCCGGCTCCGGAGTACGTTCGCTTTGAGAGCCCCCCGGTAGAGGAGTCGATTGGCAAAACCACCCTGGCGACTGGCGAGGAATTGGAAGGGCGACTCAAGTACTACGACTACGGGGTGCTGAGTGTCGACTTAAAGCTGGCTTTTGAGGGCAGTTGGGAGAAACTCGTCGCTCTTTCCTCGAGGTACGTCGCGGGCCTCGAAATTGAACGGCACGCCGAGCGCCTGGCTCGGCAGATGCTCAAGCGGGCGACCCCGGCGCTGGTTAAGCCCTACCAGCATTGGTTGAATGAGGATTACTACATTTTCCACGTGGAGGAGGTCGACCGGCTGCCGGCAGCCCCTGAACTAATCAAAGATTATGGCGACCAGATCGCTCAGATCGTCAGGGGCGAGGATGCTTTGCTCTCGGATGGAGAGCGACGCGAGATTCTCCAATCCTCAATGTCGTATTCTCCGAACGATCTGGTCGTTGTCGGCTGGAACGTGGCGTTCGTCTACGACACCGCGGCGGGTGCTGCTACCACCATTCCGCTCCTCGAATATGCCAACTCGCAGCTCTTGGAATTTCGCCACTACGACGATGTTCTGACGCGGGAGCTAAAGAGCGTGTATCTGTCTCTGGAGAAGGGGACCGGATTTCTTGCCCGCTGGCGCCTGGCCCGAGCCTCCGCGCGTCTTCATACACTACTCCTGGACGTCACGGAGCTTACTGAACGCGCCGATAATGCAATTAAGTTCTTGAGCGATATGTTCTCCGCACGCCTTTACCGTCTGGCAGCCGGAAAAGTTGGCGTCCCGGACTATAAGAATTTGGTCCAGCAGAAGCTCAGTACGGCTGAGGACCTCTACAAGTTCATGGTCGAGCAGTTCCATCAGGGTAGGGCGTTTGTCCTGGAACTTCTGATCGTGATTATTCTGATCATTGACTTGATTTTTCTGTTTCGGGGGAAGGGTTAGACAGTGGTCAGTGTGTCAGTTGTCAGTAGTAGGTGGACACTTCCGCAGGATGGAAAGGATGAAAGAAACGGCTCCAACGGAAACCGTTGGATGTACTATCGATGGTGGCCAAGAAGCCAAAACGGAAATCCTAGGATAAAGGCTTATGTCTAGGCCGTCGGGAATGCTCTTTCAGTTCGCTGGTAAGCCCTCGATGCGTTTCAATACACGGCTGCTCAACGACTGGATTCTAGTCGTCGGCATGAACATTGTGATCTTCTTTGTGCCGGTGTGGAAGTACCGCATCGGCGATGCCGCGCCACGCGTGGCTCTCATCAGTGGGCTGTCGTCGTTATTGTTTCTTGACGCCGCCGTACTTCTCATTATTCGGGCCAGGAACCGTCGTGCCGGTTTTCCCCTCGCGTGGTCGCTTGTGGTAGGAGCCATTATCGGCGGCATGATCTCCGCCAGCGCCCTGTGGCTTGTGCTGGCAAACGAGATGACCGAAAACGATCTTATGATGACGGCCCTTTCATCGAAGCCGATCGGCGAAATCAGGCCCGAAGTGAAGGCCCTCGTGGTTCAACTGCTTCGCAGGGAGCTTGAGAGAAACAAGGCCTACGAGCGAATTGTTTCTCAAAATAAGCCGCTCGACCCACCGCTTTTTTCGAATGCGTCGTTTCGCAGTCTAGCGGTGATGCAACAGGAAGTTGATGCGGTCAGGAAGGCCGTTGCACTTGATTTAACGACCTACGATCAGCACGAGCACGACCTGAATGAATTCCGGTCCGCAATCATGAAGATAGATCCAACCTGGCTGAAAAAATTCGATTCAACTATGCGCAGCAAGGCCGAACCCTGGGAAGAGGTCATGTCCCTCGACAAACAATTGCTCGATGCCACGGTCGACTTGTATGGATTCGCAGCACGTCACCCTGAGAATATCAGCTTCCAGTTTGGCAACCTGGTCTCTCATGACGCCGATATATGGAATACGTTCGCGGGGAAACGAAAGAAATGCATTGACCTCATGCGACTGCTAAAGGGCTTAGTGCCAGGACGGCTCCTGGCCTAAAGAGCCCCTCTCCGATTGGTCAGGCGCAACACCTCTGAAGGCTGGTGGTGAGGGGGTCATCCAACGAAAGGTGGTTAAGTGCGCGTTAGTGATGCCGGATAGATCCCGAATAACGCCCTAGGGCAGAGCGAATTCGCTCAACCCCTGTATCGTCGCCTTGACTGGCTAATCCTGATGCCCGCTGGCCTTCAGTCAGACTTGAAACCAGGGCGGGCTGCGATAAGTAGCCGGTGAAGCCTGCAACAGGAATTATGATTGATCGCAGAGGCCCGGCGCAGGGCTTGCCTCTCAGCCTCGGCAGCCAGCCATCGACAAATCCCAACCCTCCGCCCCCACCTGAGCCTGAAGTTCGAGGTACGGTCCCGGCGGTCCGCCGTCAGGTGGCAGTTTGGCAACTGACGACGGACCACGGACGACGGACGTTCCTCAAATGTCGTAATACAGAGCGAACTCGTACGGGTGCGGCCTCATATTCACGGCCTGCACTTCATTCTTCATTTTGTATTCGATCCACGTCTCAAGAAGTTCCTCGCTGAAGACATCGCCTTTCAGCAAGAAATCGTGATCTTTCTCCAGAGCGCGGAGGGATTCTTCCAGCGAGCCGGGGAGGGTCGGAACTTTTTTCAACTCCTCCGGGCCCAAATCGTAAATGTCCTTGTCCAAGGGCTCACCTGGGTCAATCTTGTTTTCGATTCCATCGAGACCGGCCAACAACATGGCGGCGAACGCCATGTAGGGGTTGCAGGAGGGGTCGGGCGGACGGTACTCCACTCGCTTGGCTTTCGGGTCTGGCGAGTACATGGGGATGCGACAACAGGCGCTGCGATTGCGGCGCGAGTAAGCCAGGTTCACGGGCGCTTCGAAGCCCGGCACGAGGCGTTTATAGGAGTTTGTGGTGGGCGCAATCAGCCCCGCGAGTGCGGGCGAGTGCTTTAGCAGGCCGCCGATGTACCAGAGTCCGAGCTGGCTGAATCCCGCGTATTTGTCTCCGGCAAAGAGTGGCTTGCCGTCTTTCCAGAGGCTCTGGTGCGTGTGCATGCCCGAGCCATTGTCCTGGAAAATCGGCTTGGGCATAAAGGTCACCGTTTTCCCGTACTGGTAGGCAACATTCCGGATGATGTATTTGTACAACATCATTCCGTCTGCGGATTTCAGCAGGGAGTTGAATCTCTGGTCAATTTCAGCTTGGCCGCCGGTCGCGACCTCGTGATGGTGACACTCGATTTCAAGCCCGGCCTTTTCCATCGCCAAGACCATTTCACTGCGCAAATCCTGGTAATGGTCGGTGGGTGGGACTGGGAAGTAGCCTTCCTTATAGCGCGGCCGGTAACCCAGGTTATCCTTCTCCCGGCCGGAGTTCCAGCGGCCCTCTTCCGCGTCAATATAGTAGAAACCGTGCTGCTGAGCTTGATCGAACCGGATGTTGTCAAAAATGAAAAATTCGGCTTCCGCACCGAAATAGGCCGTGTCCGCGATTCCTGTATAGGATAAGTAATTTTCAGCCTTCTTGGCGATATTGCGGGGGTCCTTCACATAGTGTTGCTTGGTGACAGGGTCGATGATATCGCCAATCATTGCCAAGGTAGGTGTTTCTGTGAATGGGTCGAGCATATACCAGCTCGGGTCAGGAACCAGGAGCATGTCGCTCTCATGGATCGCCGCCCAGCCGCGGATGCTGGAGCCATCCATGCCGAAGCCATCTTCGAAAGAACTCTCTTCCAATTCGTGAATCGGAAATGACACGTGTTGCCATAACCCGGGAAGGTCGGTGAAACGAATATCAACAATCTTCACGCTGTTGGCAGCAGCGAACTCCAACACTGCCTTCGGATTCATATGCCCCTCCATTGAGAATTTCTCCCTGTGATTAAGGGTGTAAATGCTGTCTGCTTTTGGGTAAGAAAAGAAACATATCTTGCCCCAGGATTTTAGTCAAGCCCCGCACGCATGAATAATTTTAATAGTCTCAATGTGATTTTGAAATCTCGTTTCTAAGTGAGAGACCCGGCCCGGCGGAGCGTTTTTGCGGGGGCAGCGCTGCCGCGCGAGAAGCAGCGCCGGCCACGATTACGCCGGAGTTTTTCAGTCGCCCGGGGGCCTTCGGGAGCTAGAATTGCCCCGACAATCGCGATTGATTTTGTGAAAAAGGGGCTATAAACACGCTCACCCTCGCGGGATGTGTGGTATAGAGAATTTGCGAGAATTCTTAGACCCACACCGGGAGGGTGAACGATGCAGTCGAGCTTACCTGAACTGATTCTGCCCATCAAGCTGGAAAAGAGCGCAGAACGTCTGACGAGTTTGGGCGGGCTGATGGTGTTGGAGGAGATGGCGCAAGCACTGAAAGTGTGGAAGCGCGTGGACGAGCAGTTGGCGGTTCCGGGCTCGGGGCGAGGGTATCGGCCCAGCGAATTTGTGCAGCCGCTGGTGTGGATGCTGCACGCCGGCGGGCGGCGGCTGGAAGACCTGCGGGAGTTGCGGGCCGAGCAAGAGGTGTTGGAGAACTTGGGGCTGCGAGCGGTGCCGGATGCAGGTACCGTAGGGGACTGGTTGCGGCGACAAGGCAAGGACGGGGTAGCGGGTTTGGAGCGGGTGAACCAGGAGTTGATCCAGGGTGCGCTGGAGCCGGAAGGCGAGGAGTTGACTCTGGACGTCGATGCCACCGAGATTGAGGCGGAGAAGCGGGAGGCGCAGTGGACGTATCACCACGCGCGGGGGTACATGCCGCTGGTGGGCTACGTGAACGGCATCTGCGTGGGGCAGGAATTTCGAGATGGCAACGTGAGCCCGGGGACGGGGATTTTACCTTTCGCGCAGAAGTGTGAGGCGGTGTTGCCGGCAGGGAAGCGGATCTATTTTCGCAGCGACAGCGCGGCCTACCAGGCGGACGTGATCAACCACTACAGCCAGCCGGGGCGCACTTTCACCATTACGGCGGACTTGGACGCAGCGGTGAAACGCGAAATCCAGAACCTGCCGGCGAGCGCGTGGCGACCCTACCAGACGGCCGAGGGACTGGGGACGGATCGGGAAATCGCCGAGACTGTGCACACGATGAACGAGACGAAGCAGGCGTTCCGGCTGATCGTGCTGCGCTGGCTCAATCCGCAGCCCAGCTTGTTTGAATCGGAGCGGCACTGCTATCACGCCGTGGCTTCGAATCGGGAGGAGAGCGCGGCGGAGGTTATCTGGAAACACAACGGGCGGGGGCAGAGCGAGAACTGGCACAAGGAACTGAAGCTGGACATGGGAATGGAGCAGATGCCGTGTGGGCAACGGGCGGCCAACGCCCTGTACTTTGCCATTGGCGTACTGGCCTACAATCTGGCGCAGTTGCTCAAGCGGCGTGTGCTGCCGGAATCGTATCGCACCGCGACGGTGGCCACGCTACGCTGGAAAGTGTATCGGCTGGCGGGCAAGTTGGTGCGCCACGCGCGGGGACTGATCCTGCAGATCAAAGCGGATACGGAAAAGTGGCTGCTGCTGCAAGCCGCGCGCCTGCGCTGCGCGCAACTGCGGACCTGAAACGGAGGAGCGCGATGAAAAAAAGAGAATGCAAGAGGCAAAAGGGGGCGGGAGTGTCGTCAGCGGAGAGCCTCAAACCACCTTGATCCTCCCCGAGCCGCTGAAACCTCTACCGAACCGGGCCGCGAACCCGGCTGAGTAGGTTTTGGGGCGCGCCCGTCGACGCTTCCAACCGCCGACACGCCCATTCCATCGTTCAACCGCGATTCTTGGGAATTGCATTGACACTTTTCTTGGCTTTATGTAGGTTAAAAAATCCCTGGTCATCTCTCGAGACGGAATCTGCCAGGTCCGTTGTCGTCAGCGATGCCGCTTCGCGCCCGGAAAGGGCACGGCCGACGGGAAGGTGGGGAACCGAATGTTTGTAGCCAAACGCATGTTTTTCACCAAGGGGGTCGGGAAACACCGCGAAAAGCTGACCAGCTTCGAATTGGCACTAAGGTCTGCCGGCATCGCTGCCTGTAACCTTGTTCGCGTCTCCAGCATTTTCCCGCCTCGTTGCAAGCTCGTTTCCAGGACGGAGGGCGTGAAGGAACTCCGCCCCGGCCAAGTGACCTTTGTGGTCATGAGCGAGAATTCGACGCGGGAGCCGCATCGTTTGATCGCCGCCTCGGTTGGCGTCGCGATTCCCTCTGATCGGAACGCTTTTGGCTACCTCTCGGAGCATCATTCTTTCGGCCAGACAGAAGAAGTCGCAGGTGAATACGCGGAAGAACTGGCGGCGGAAATGCTTGCCACCACGCTGGGTGTGGAGTTCGACCCCGACCGGAGCTGGGATGAGAAGAAGGAGATTTATCGAATCTCCAATAAGATTGTCCGGACGATGAATGTCACCCAATCCGCTATTGGTGATAAGCGCGGCTTCTGGACCACAGTACTGGCCGCGGCGATATTGCTCGGGATCGGCGACTAGACTTCGCTCAACCGCCATTGGAGATTTCTCCATCGGCATCGCGGGAAACCGTTTCTTGGGCAGGAATCAGTTCACGTTCGATGTCATCGCTGCTGTCCTCGAGACCGCACACTTGGCGTCTGACTCCCCTGCCAGCGCCGTCATCTATTTTGGCGGAGGTACCCCCAAGAACTTTGTCAATCAGACCGAGGTGACCGCCACGTTCATGCGTCACTCTCATAACGGTCATAAGTATGCCGTCCAGATCATCACTGACGCCGCACACTGGGGCGGTCTTTCCGGTTGCACGTTCGAAGAATCCCAGAGCTGGGGAAAGATTGCGCATCATGCCAGCATGGTGGACGTCCACTGCGATTCCACCATCGCATTGCCGATGTTGGTCACGGCACTTTCGGAGGATATGGGCCTGATTCGGAAACGGAAGAAGCCCGCCTTTGAGCTGGACCGTGAGCTCAAGTTCACTTTTCCGAAGTGAACAGTCCCGAATTCGTGGACTGGCGCAGAGGGAAGCTCAGCGCCAAGCACGAAGAAGCTTCCGACAGGGAAAAATGGCAAGCTGCCACACTCCAAATCGGAGGAAAATCCCCTTGCGCCTGATCTTCTTGGTACTGATACAAGCTTCGCTCCTGGTGGCCGGCGACGGGCCCGTGGCATTTGTTCGGCATGATGACCAGATCAACGTAAGCATCGGAGGGAAGCCTTTCACGACTTACTATTTTGGAGGTGCGGCGCCCAAGCCCTATCTCTACCCGTTGCGTTCGCCCGAGGGCATCATCGTCACGCGTGGGTATCCCATGGTAACGAGCATTCCTGGCGAGAGTAGGGACCATCCTCATCACCGCGCAATGTTCTTCGCCCACGGCGACATCAACGGGGTCGATTTCTGGGGCGAAGCGAAGTTCGAAGAGAAAGCGCCCGTGCACGTGAGGGGAAATACCTACACATCTGAGGACCTGCCGAAGGGCCGCACGCTATTCACCAGACTCGAAGAAACGAAGGGCGGCCTTGATTCTGGCGCGCTTCGGGCGGTCTTCCGCCTGGTCGGCCCGGATGGCGCGGTGATGGGGAGCGAGACGCAGGAATATACTTTTCGAGGAAATGAACACACACGCACCATCGATTGCTCGTTTACCATAACGGCAGACCACGGAACGCCCTTGAAAATGGGAGATACGAAGGAGGGAACCTTCGCCGTTCGGGTGGTCAGGAGCCTGCAAGAACCCGGCGTGAAAATGCTCAACTCTGCCGGCGCCGTGGGCGAAAAGAACATCTGGGGTAAGCGAGCTGATTGGGTTGATTACTCAGGGGTTGTGGGAGGGGAAAGGGTCGGAATTGCTATCTTCGATAACCCCCGTAACATCAAGCATCCCACTTACTGGCATGCTCGTGGCTACGGTTTGTTCGCTGTGAATCCCTTCGGCGAGCACGACTTCTATAATGACCGCAAGCGCGACGGAAGCGTCAACATTGCAGCCGGAGGCTCGCTGACTTTGAGATATCGAGTGCTGATTCACGATGGCGATGCTGCTGAAGCCAACGTTGCCGAGGCCTATAACCGGTATGCCGAAGGGAAGTGAACAGGCAGCCGGCGCGCGGACCTCCGCTTGAGATCTGCGGCCTTTGGCTGTCATCCTCAGCCCGCTTGGGTGAGAAATGCAGTGGCTAGCGGTTAGTGGCTAGAAGGCAGGGTAAAGGGTAAGGGGTAAAGGCTAAAGGATAAAAGCCAGAGTAAGACTCCCAGGTCCATCACACTACTAGCCTTTATCCTTTACCCTTTAAGGCTAGCCACTGCTTTGAACCGATGCCGAAACGTGCCCACGCTCCAACCCAGCCCGCTCGCCCCGGTTCGGGACTGACTATTCCTCACTTCCGCTGGACCATTTGCGCGCTGCTGTTCTTTGCCTCGACGATCAACTACCTCGACCGCCAGACGCTCTCCGTCCTGAAACCTCACCTGCAAAGCATCCTGCACTGGTCGGAGAGCGACTATGGCTGGATTGTGTTCGCGTTTCAATTGGCCTATGCCCTGATGCTGACGGTCGCCGGTCTGGTGATGGATTGGCTCGGGACAAGGCTGGGATACGCGCTTTCCATCACGTGGTGGTCCGTTGCCGCCATGGCTCACGCGCTGGCGCGTGGGGCACTTTCCTTCGGCGCGGCGCGTTTCCTTCTTGGGGCGGGCGAAGCGGGGAACTTTCCTGCTGCCATTAAAGCCGTTGCCGAATGGTTTCCAAAAAAGGAGCGCGCGCTTGCCACGGGCGTCTTCAACGCCGGGCCAACTATAGGCGCCGTTATTGCCCCTCCGCTGGTCGTCTGGGTGACACTTCGTTGGGGTTGGCGGGAGGCATTTATATTCACCGGGCTTTCGGGATTCATCTGGTTGTTTTTCTGGGCGGCTCTTTACCGACTTCCCCGCGAGCATTCGTTGATTACGCCCGGCGAGTTGGAGTTCATCGAGCGCGAGGATGGCGAGGAAGAAACCGCGACGGTCACTCGAATCCCGTGGCGGAAAATCCTTGCCTACCGGCAGGCGTGGGGTCTCATCCTGGCAAGATTCATTACCGACCCCATCTGGTGGTTTTACGTCTTTTGGCTCCCATCCTATCTCAAGCAAGGCCGCGGCTTCACCCTCCAGGAAATCGGCCTTTTCGCTTGGATTCCGTTTCTCGTTTCGGGGGTCGGGAGCGTGGCCGGCGGGTGGCTTTCGGGATTCTTCCTCAAGCGCGGCTGGCCTCTGGGGCGGGCGCGCAAGACGGCAATGGCAATATGCGCGTTTTGCATGCCCTCTGGCGCTATAGCTGTCTTTGCGCCCAACATCCGGTGGGCGCTGGCCCTCATTTCACTTTCTCTTGCCGCGCACCAAGGATGGTCGGCGAATATCTTCACCCTTGCTTCCGACATGTTCCCCAAACGCGATGTAGGCTCAGTCACAGGCCTTGGGGGAACAGGCGGGGCTGTGGGCGGCATGATCCTGTCGCTGGTGGCAGGTTACACGCTGCAGTGGTTCCATACCTACGTACCCCTCTTCCTCATCGCCGGCATCATGCACCCGCTCGCTATCGGGCTTGTGCATTGGCTGATTCCCAGGATCGAACCGGTGCCGGCATCCGCGTAACGCGACCTCCGCTTTCTGACCAGCCGCAGTGGGCATCTTGCCAATGAACCCCAATTCGCAAATTGAGGGGTCCTGTTCCGTTCGAACCCGTTAGATTGAAGTCGTTTCGACCGAACTTGCGCAGGAACAGAACCGTCCGCCTGACAATTGCCTCATTCTGGGTTTCGAGCCTCTCCCAACTAACCCCTCACCTAGCCCTCTCCGCGGGGAGAGGGTGCCCGACGGAGGAGGGCGGGTGAGGGGTTCTTCCATTCCGTGAAGCCAGGAACCTCGTTCAGCTTACGAATTCGGGCTCAATGAAGAGAAACTGCTCGAGCTTGGTTTGCCCAGTGTTTCCAGGTGTCGCTGTCCGCCAGCATCTTGATATAAAGGCCGCCGGCCACCGAGCGCGCCTGGAATCCCACCTGTGTACCGTCCGTTGTCCAGTACCAATCCGTCAGCGGAACGCGACTGGGCGATTCGTTGGCCCAGTCGTAGATGGGCGAAATGAGGTTCTGCCAATCGGTAGGTGAATCCGCCAGCGTAGCCGACCAGAATTCCCAATCGAGTTTGGTGTAGTCCTTGCGATTGTCGAGCGGGAAACCAAAGTGGCTCTTATTTTGGTAGTAGGCAATCTCCTTCTCAGCGACCTGGGCAGGGAACAGGTGGAAGGCGAGAACTTTGTCCCACACGAGGTTGTATTTCTGACTCCAGGTGCCGGGCCGGTCGAAAGCCAGGCGGTAGTGGTCTCCATCGTCGGCCATCTTCACCCATCGTTGGGCAAATTCCTGTGCGGTGCTGTGGTAGAGTTCAAGTTCCTGCTGCTTGCCGAGCATGCCGGCGAGTTCCGCGTAGGCATCGAGCGCCTCAATGGCCTTAAGCGAAAGATTGGCGTTGTGTGCCAGGTGCCCGGCGAAGTCATCTGTGCAGAGCTGGTTTGCGGGATCAAGCCCTTTCTCTTTCAAATACTCTGCCCACTTGGTCAGCAGCGGCCAGCATTTCGCCGCAAAGGTCGCGTCGCCCTCAGCCTTGGCAATGGCGGCAACCATCAACAGCATATTGCCGGATTCCTCGACCGGCATCTGATCGACATCGGACTTCTCCCCGCCGCCGTAGACTTGGCCATTGGCCAGCGGATAAGTGCCAAGATCGTGGGGGGCAAAGGGAAAGGGCCAGCGAGCGGATTCAGCGTATTTGAAGAGCGGCGCCAGCGAGGCTTCGAGCATTTTAGGATTGAGCAACAATAGAATCGGCGAAGCGGGATAGATCACGTCCACCGTGCTGATGCAACCGTTACTGAAGTTCTCCTTAGGTAGGAAGAACGGTTGGCCGTCCGGCCCCGCAGCCAGTACCTGTGCCGCCAGGGCCTGCCGGTAAGCCAAGGCCGCGAGTCGAGCGTACTTCTCACCTCCCGCTCGAGTGAGGTCTGTGACGAGCTCGGCGTCAAAGGTTTCGCAACGCTTTACAAGCGACGCGTAATCCCGCTCCGCCTCACCCAGCAGATCGCTCATCGCGGTCCGCTTAAGCCGCCAATAGGGTCGCAGTGGCTTATGGAAGTACTCGACGGCGTAGGTCTGATCGTAGGCGAGGATCACATGGCGCTCGATCGGTTCAGCAGCGACCTTGCCGAGGTCAAACGTCACGGCCATGGCCGGCATGTGATCGTGGGGCGGCCGGGGCATGCGCGTGTCAGCGCCAGGCAGCCAACCCTTCTCCGCAAAAGTTCCCACGACTTCATCGGCGTTCGCCACCACGCTGCGAGGGGATTGAGTGCCGGAAGCTGTGAGGTAAAGATAGCCCCAGTCGATGCGAAGGTTGTCCCCAGACTTCTGAAGTATTGGCTGCGCCTTTGTTCCCATGCGCAGCACGCTCAGGTCTCCCACATTCTCCTGCTGCCAAACCACCGGTTCGTCCTCGCTATTCACCACGAGCTGAGCTGTGTTGTCATATTCAATCGAGACTTGGTGCTCCATGCCATCCACCGAACGAACATTCCAACTGAGGTAGGTGATGGGCCAGGACATCAGGTCGAAGTCCGAGGGCAGCATGGGGGTCAGGAAGGTGAGCGTGATGTGGATACCGCCGGCCTCGAATTCGTAGATGGTTCGTGTCGGCAACACCTGAAGGGCTCTCTGCGGCATTGCCTGGATGTCTCTCCGCTCGTCGCCCATAATGCGCCAAGGCGTACCGTCGATCCTCACAAAGCTGTGGAGTTCCTGCTTCACACCTGTCCAATGACGCGTCGCATCATAGGTCAGCCGGTCCGCGAACGACCAGACGCTGAAGTAGGGATTGCACGTGACCAGCGGTACTGCGGGCGGACGAAAACTTGCCGGGTCCGCCGCCAACATGGAAGTGCAAGTCACTACACAACAAAGAAATTGCAGAGCAATCGAATGTGCCTTCATTGCCAAGTCTCCCTAGTCCGAGTTTTCTTCGCGCGCATGTTACCGGCCCATCAATCGAATTCCCGTTTTGCGCCTTCCGTGAGGTTGCGAGTATACAACAACGTGTCCCGCTGCTCGAAGCATGCGAGCGCATGATATATTCGTAATTGGGGCGGAACGCCAATTGGATAAGAGCGGAATTATGAATCGTGAATGGTAAATGGTGAATGGTAAATAGTGGAGTGAAGTCGCAGTAAGTGGTGAATTGCAGACGCAGAGTTCGCTGTGACGCATCAGAAAGTTGCCGCGATGTATAATTTACAATTTATCATTTACTATTCACTATTTACTATTTAGGATTAAATGTCGTGCCAATTGAAATTACAAACGATAGTGGTGGGAAGTGGGGAGTACTGCTGCTCGCGCACGGTGCTCCGGACCGGCTCGAGGACATCCCCGCTTTTCTGCTCAACGTGCGCGAGGGGCGGAAGCTGCCCGATGCCGCGATCGCTGAAATCGTTCGCCGCTACAGCCTGATCGGGGGTTCGCCGTTGCTGCGCGTGACGACCTTGCAAGCGCGGGGCCTGGCGAAGCTCATTGGCCGCCAAGTCTATGTGGGGATGCGAAACTGGAAACCATTCATCTCCGAAGCGGTTCGGCAGATCAAAACGGACGGACTCGAACGCGTGGTGGCGCTTTGCCTGGCGCCCCAGAATTCCCGCACCAGCATTGGCCTCTATAGGAAGTGTTTGTTCGAAGATGTCGAACGGCTCGCACCAAATGTGCAAGTCGAGTTCATTCAAAGCTGGCACGATCATCCGGGGCTGGTGGAGGCGTTTCGCGAGAGACTTGCGACGGCGCTGGACCGCGTGCAGGCCGAGGCCGGCGGCCCGGTTCCCGTAATCTTCACCGCGCATAGCGTTCCCGAAAAGACCATTCAGGGCGGCGATCCTTACGAGCAGCAGGTGAGGGAAACTGCTGCATTAGTGGCCAAAGCCGTGGGCCTCAAGGAATACAGTGTGGCTTTTCAGAGCCAGGGTATGACTGCCGAGCCGTGGATTGGGCCGACGGTGGAATCGCTCATCGACCGGTTGGCCGCGCAGGGCCAGCGCCACGTGTTGCTCGCTCCAGTTGGTTTTGTCTGCGACCACGTTGAGATCCTGTACGATATTGATGTGGTTTTCCGCGAATACGGAAGGACCCGGGGTGTGAGCGTGCACCGCACCGCGTCGCTGAACGACAGTCCACTGTTCATTCAAGCGCTGGCAGCCGTCGTAACCGCGCGCTGCCTACCTCGCTCCGATTGCGATTACGGCCTTGGGGGACAGGCGTAGTGGCAACCGACCAGATAACTCGAAAGCGCGTGGCCGTGCTGGGTGGAGGCATTGCAGGCCTTGCTGCGGCCTACACTCTGGCCCGTGCGCGCCATGAGGGCGCGGCGGTTGAAGAGCTGCTCATCGAAGCAAGAAACGGTCTGGGCGGAGTAATTCGCACGGAGCACGTGGAGGGTTTCGTCATCGAAGCAGGACCGGACAGCTTCCTCGCAGAAAAACCGGAAGCAGCGGCCTTGGCCCGGGAGTTGGGCCTTGGTGACTCGCTGATCGGCTCGAACGACAGCCAGCGACGCACTTACATCCTTCACCGTGGCCGTCTTGTCCCGCTGCCAGACGGGTTGATGTTCCTGGTCCCGACCCGCCTGTGGCCCATAGTAACCACTCCCTTGCTGCCTCTCAGCAGCAAGCTGGCGATGGCCACCGAGTTGTTCGCCGCACCAACAGAAGACACTGCCACGAAGGACTCAGATGAATCGGTGGCGAACTTCGTGCGCAGGCATTTCGGAGAGGCCATGCTGGAGAACGTCGCGGACCCTTTGCTGGCTGGGGTCTACGGCGGGGATTCAGGGGCATTGAGCGTCCGCTCGGTGCTGCCGCGCTTCTGGGAAATGGAACGGAAGTACGGCAGCCTGACACGCGCCACGCTGCGCGCGATGCGGCAGCGCCGGAAAGCGACTGCCAATGCGAATGGGACTGCGCAGCCTGACTCCGCCGGCACGGGCGCCGCACCTCGCAGTGCCTTGCCGCTCTTCATGACACTCAGGGAGGGTCTTGGGCAGCTCACAGGGAAGCTGGCGCAATATCTAGACAAGACTCGCACTCATCTCGGCCAGCGTGTTGCCGGAATCGAGTTCGCACCTGGCGGACCGGGCGGGGCGGCTGACCGGTGCAGTCGCCGGTATCAGATCTATTGCGAGGGCAGGGCGGCGTTCGACGCGGATGCCATCATCTTTGCGATGCCTGCCCATGAATGCAGGCGGCTGCTTTCCTCCCTCCACCCCGCGTTGGGCGGCTTGCTCGACGAAATCCCCTACAGTTCCTCGATGACGGTCTCTCTGGGATATGCTGAGGGGGCGAGGGAACACCTGCCCCCAGGCTTTGGATACCTGGTCCCACGCAAGGAAAACCGAAGAATGCTGGCCTGCACCTTCGTACATCGCAAGTTCGACCATCGCGCTCCGGAAGGAACGGCGCTGCTTCGCTGCTTCCTGGGCGGCTTGCGGGACCCGGAAGTCCTGAACCTTCCTGATGGGGAGGTGGTTTCACTAGTCAGGCAGGAGTTGAAGGAAATCTTGAAGATCGCATTTGAGCCGCTGTTTTATCGGGTTCACCGCTGGCCGGCCTCCATGGCGCAGTATCCGGTTGGGCATGCTGAGCGCGTAAGGAAAATCCAAGTTCAACTCGAAGAGTTGCCAGGCACTTACCTTGCGGGGAACGCCTATTCGGGCATAGGAATTTCAGATTGTATCCGCACCGGCAGGGCTGCGGCGCAGCGGGCGTTGAAAGGAATTATGAATCGTGAATCGTGAATAGTGAATTGCGAATGGCTCTCATCCTGAGCGTGGACAGCCGAAGACCGCTATCGGTGATGTCAGAAACGGAGTGCGTCGCAAGTGAGCCGGGTGAGGGGTCAGTTGCATGGGGAGGACCGATTAGACATGCCCGCTCTAAGTTGCTCGATGGAAACGAGTGATTCATCGAGTTTCTGGAGAGCGGAGCGAAGGATCACTGCAGTTCGTTTTTCCCCGCAACGCATAACAAACTGCAGAGATGCTTCGCTGCGCTCAGCATGACACGGTGGCGCACTCACGACTTAGTATTCACTATTCAGAATTGCCTTACGCCCCAGCCCCGTTCTCTCGACCATTTTTCTTGGCCGCGCTATCATAGAGACAAGGCATTTTGGGGGGTGACGCGTGACAGAGATGAGGCAGCGCGGGTTGGGCACCCGCACCGCAGCGGGTGACACGCCCGCGCCACAGGATGCGTTCGGGGCGCGTTGCGTTATCAATTCGGGCAATGGCCGCGCGGTCATTTATCGCCTGGAGAATCTGGAGAAGGCCGGGTTGGGCAGCATTTCGCACCTTCCTTTCTCGATCAAGGTGTTGCTCGAATCGGTGCTGCGGAACTGTGACGGCGCGCTCATTACGGAGCAGGAGGTCGCTGCGCTGGCCGGATGGAAAGCGGAAAACCCGGCGGCGCAGGAGGTACCTTTCAAGCCGGCGCGCGTCATTCTGCAGGATTTCACTGGCGTGCCCGCCATCGTGGACCTGGCCGCGATGCGCTCTGCCATGAAACGCCTGGGCGGCGACCCGGCGAAGATCAACCCCCTGGTGCCAGTGGACCTGGTGATTGACCATTCTGTCCAGGTGGATTTCTTTGGCAACCCTCAGGCCCTCGAGCGCAACGCGGAAATCGAATTCCAACGCAACCGCGAGCGATACGAATTCCTGCGCTGGGGTCAGAAGGCCTTTGACAATTTCCGCGTCGTTCCTCCGGCCACAGGAATCGTGCACCAAGTGAATCTGGAATTCCTGGCGAAGGTTGTTCTGGAACACAAGCATGGGAGCGAGTTGCTCTGGCTCCCCGACACGCTGGTGGGCACCGACTCTCATACCACCATGATTAATGGGCTTGGAGTGCTCGGTTGGGGAGTGGGCGGCATCGAGGCGGAGGCCGCGATGCTGGGCCAGCCTTACTATTTCCTTACGCCCAAGGTGGTCGGTTTCAAATTGAAAGGCAGCTTGCGGGAGGGCGTTACGGCCACCGATCTCGTGCTCACGGTCGCCGAGATGCTCCGGAAGAAAGGTGTCGTGGATAAGTTTGTTGAGTTTTATGGCGACGGCCTCTCGCAGATGACCCTTGCTGACCGCGCCACCGTGGCGAACATGGCGCCCGAGTACGGCGCGACGATGGGATTCTTCCCGGTGGATGTGGAAACGCTGCGTTACCTGCGGCAGACGGGCCGCAGCGAAGAAGAGGTGCAACAAGTCGAGCGCTACACCAAGGAGCAGGGAATCTTCCGGACCGGGCAAAGCCCGGAGCCCGAGTACAGCGAAACACTGGAGCTCGATCTCGCCGGCGTGACGCCGAGTCTCGCCGGGCCCAAGCGCCCACAAGACCGCGTTCCGCTTTCGGCCATGAAGAGCGTATTCCAGCAGGCGCTCGCCGCGCCGGTGAAAGAGCGCGGCTTCGGCCTCTCCCCAGAGGAGGCGGGGCGTGTTGCGATCGTTACCTTCAATTCAGATCCCCCTACGCCTGATTCCCCTCCCCAGACGGGGAGGGGAGAGAGGGGTGGGGGAACGCGCGCCAGCCTCAGGCACGGATCGGTGGTAATCGCCGCCATCACATCCTGCACCAACACCTCGAACCCATCCGTTATGCTGGGCGCAGGGTTGCTGGCGAAGAAGGCCGTGGAGCGAGGGCTGCAAATTCCACCTTACGTGAAGACCAGCCTGGCTCCGGGCTCGAAAGTCGTGACGGAATACTTGAAGGCAGCAGGATTGATCGAGCCGCTGGCCGCGCTCCACTTTGACTTGGTTGGCTACGGTTGCACGACCTGCATTGGGAACAGCGGCCCGCTTCCCCCCGAAGTGGCCAAGGCGGTCATGGAAAATGAGCTTGTGGCGGCGGCAGTTCTTTCCGGGAATCGCAATTTTGAAGGACGCGTCCATCCGCTGGTGCGAGCCAACTATCTGGCTTCGCCGCCGCTGGTTGTGGCGTATGCGCTAGCAGGCACTGTGGATATCGACTTAAGCGACGAGCCGCTCGGAAAGGACCGCGGCGGCATGCCGGTTTACCTGCGCGACATCTGGCCCTCGCAGGAGGAGGTTGCCCAAGCGATGGACCGGGCCATCCGCCCGGAAATGTTTCGGAAATCCTATCGGAACGTGTGGGACGGCAACCCCACCTGGAACGCCATTCCAGTGGCAGGCGGCGCACTTTATGAGTGGCAGCCGGATTCCACCTACATTCAGGAGCCGCCGTTTTTCATTAACCTCAGCCCTGAGCCTCAGCCGATTGCGGAGATTCGCGGAGCTCGCGCACTCGCCGTGCTCGGCGACTCCATCACCACTGACCACATTTCGCCCGCCGGAAGCATCCCGGAGGAGAGTCCTGCGGGACGCTATCTTATCGAGCACGGTGTGGCCAAGAAGGATTTCAATTCCTATGGCTCGCGCCGGGGTAACGACCGCGTGATGGTCCGCGGGACCTTCGCCAACATCCGTCTGAAAAACCAGCTTGTGGCGGGCTTGGAAGGCGGCGTCACCGTCCATTTCCCGGATGGAGAACGCGTGTGGATTTACGATGCGGCGATGCGCTACAAGCAGCAAGGCGTGCCGCTGGTTGTCATCGGCGGAAAGGAATACGGTTCCGGCTCTTCCCGCGACTGGGCGGCGAAGGGGACTTTGTTGCTGGGAATCAAGGCTGTGCTGGCGGAGAGCTACGAGCGCATTCACCGCAGCAACCTGGTGGGCATGGGCGTGCTGCCGCTTCAGTTCAAGGAAGGCGAGAGTGCGGCTTCGCTGGGTCTGACCGGCCAGGAAGTGTTCGATATCGCCGGCCTCGATGACCGAATAAGTCCTGGTTCGCGAGTCACGGTGATGGCGACGAGTCCCGATGGGTCACCGCGATCTTTCCAGGCCGTTGTGCGGCTCGATTCCATCGTCGAGATTAACTACTACCGTAACGGGGGTATTCTGCCCACGGTGCTGCGAAGCCTGTTAAAGAAATAGTAAATAGTGAATAGTAAATAGTGAATAGTAAATGGTAAATGGTAAATTCTAAATGGTGGATCTGAGTTGAGAAGATTGCGGTGGGCGCGGGCGGCTTGCGAGTTGCGAACTGCTAACGGAGGGGGCCGGCTGACAGATCCCCTCACCCGGCCCGCCCCGGCTCAAGAAAACGCCGGTGCGGTCCACCCTCTCCGCCAAGGGGGCGAGGGCTACGCTCTCGCGCGGGGCGTCTGCGGAACTCACAATTTACTATTTACAATTTACTATTCACCATTCACTATTTACCATTCACCATTTACTATTCATAGTTTTGACGGAGGATCGCGTATCTAATGAGTTCATACAACGGCGTTTCCGTCCCAGGGGATGGGGCGCGGATTGACTTTGCCAATGACAAGTTTGTAGTTCCCGACAACCCTATCATTCCTTACATCGAAGGTGACGGCACCGGCCGCGACATCTGGAAAGCGTCGCGGCGGGTATTTGATGCGGCTATCGAGACGGCTTTCGGCGGTAAGCGCCGGGTTGTGTGGTACGAGGTGTTTGCGGGTGAAAAGGCCTTCAGGCAGTTCGGCGAATGGCTTCCTCAGGGCACACTCGACGCCATTAAGGAGTTCCGCATTGCCATCAAGGGTCCGCTGACCACGCCGGTGGGTGGTGGAATCCGTAGCCTGAACGTTGCCTTGCGTCAGCTCCTGAACCTTTACGCCTGCTGGCGGCCGGTGAAGTACATTCCCGGAGTGCCGTCGCCGGTCAGATATCCGGAGCGCATGAACATCGTCATTTTCCGCGAGAACACGGAAGATGTTTATACGGGCATCGAGTGGCGTGAGGGGTCGGAGCCGGTGAAGCGTATTATCGGATTTGTCAACGCGCTGCTTCGGGAGGAAGGCGCCAACAAGCAGATCCGGCTCGACTCCGGTGTAGGCATCAAACCCATTTCGATTACCGGCACCAAACGGCTGGTGCGGCGCGGCATCCGATACGCCCTCGATCGCGGGTTGAAGGCTGTCACGCTGGTCCATAAGGGCAACATCATGAAGTTCACTGAAGGGTCGTTCCGCGACTGGGGCTACGAGCTGGCTAAGCAGGAGTTCCGCCAGCACATCGTGACGGAGCGCGAACGCTGGGTGCTCGACGGCAAGGACAAAAACCCCCAGGCCTCGGTCGAAGCGCTGGCGGCCCTGCTCGAGCCCGGACTCGAAATGGCGACCCCGAATTTCAAGCAGCAGATTGCCGAGGAAGTTAAGGACTGCCTGGATTCAATCTACTCCACTCATGGCAAAGGTCAGTGGAAGAACAAGGTGCTTGGTAAACGACCGCATTGCTGATTCGATGCTCCAGCAGATCTTGACGCGGGCGGATGAATACCAGTTGGTTTGCACGCCCAACCTGAATGGTGATTACCTTTCGGACGCCTGCGCGGCGCAGATCGGCGGGCTGGGCTTGGCCCCCGGCGCAAATATTGGCGATGGATTCGGAGTGTTTGAGGCCACACATGGCACCGCGCCCAAATACGCGGATAAGGACGTGATCAATCCCGGCGCCGTCATCCGCTCCGGGGCGCTAATGTTTGAATTCATCGGCTGGCCCCAGGTCGGCAAGTTGATCGAGGACGCATTGGCCGCGACGATCGCCCAGCGCCGCGTCACGTACGACCTGGAGCGGCTGATGGTCATGGATGCCGTGACCGGCGTGCAAAAGCTCAGCACCAGCGCTTTTGCGAACGCGATTATTGAGAACGTACGACAATTTTAGATTTCGGATTTTGGATTAGGGCGGCCTACTTCCCCTTGCCTGCCGCCGATTGGCTAGTGTTGACTGCCTCCTGTCAGGGAATAAGGAGTGAGTCGGATCTTGGCGGCCTACCGTTGCCTCTCCCCTGAGGAGACCCGCCGGGACGGAGCGTAGGAACAGTGCAGAGCGGTAGGCGGAAGAGGTAGTTAAACGCCTTAATCCAAAATCCAAAATCTTTCTCGAGGGGGCTAATCATGCGCAAAAAAGTGACCGTGGTTGGTTCAGGTAATGTCGGTGCAGAGGTGGCTCAGCGCCTGGCGGACAGGCAAATGGCGGATGTGGTTCTGATTGACATCCTCGAGGGCGTCCCGCAGGGCAAGGCTTTGGACATGCTCGAATCCGGACCCATCGAGGGTTTCGACGTCAAGATTCGGGGAACAAACGATTATGCGGACACGGCCGACTCGGACTTGGTAGTGATGACGGCGGGCTTTGCGCGCAAGCCCGGCATGAGCCGGGACGACCTGCTGAAAAAGAACTACGAAATCGTCAAGGGAGCGATCGAGAAGGTGGCGAAGTACTCGCCGGAGGCCATCCTGATCGTAGTGACCAACCCGCTCGACGCCATGGTGCAGACGGCGTTCAAAGTGAGCGGATTTCCGAAGAACCGCGTGATCGGCATGGCGGGCGTTCTGGATACGGCCCGCTACCGGACCTTCATCGCGGAAGCCTTGAACGTCTCGGTTCAGGACGTGCACGGATTCGTTCTGGGCGGCCACGGAGACACTATGGTGCCCGTGCCGCGTTACACGACCGTGACGGGAATCCCGGTGGGGGATTTAATGCCCCGGGAACAGCTCGAGGCCATTATTCAGCGCACCCGGAAGGGCGGAGCAGAAGTTATGAATTTGCTCAAAACCGGAAGCGCCTATTACGCGCCTTCCTCGGCTGTGGTGGAGATGATCGACGCCATCTTCAAGGATCGCAAGAAAATTCTGCCTTGCGCCGCTTACCTCGAAGGCGAGTACGGCATCCACGGTTTGTTTGTGGGAGTGCCGGTGAAACTGGGCGCGCGCGGCATCGAGCAGATTGTAGAAATCAAACTGACGCCGGAAGAACAGGCCGCGCTCGAAAAATCCGCCGCCGCCGTGAAGGAACTGGTGGAGATTATCGGCGTGTGACGCGAGGAGGGCAGGAATAAGAAGCAGAAACAGAAAGCAGAAAGCAGAAGGCAGAAGGCACATAGGTGTGCTCCTTTTCCAAACGCCTGTCATTCTGAGCCCGCTGTTTTTTGGCGGGCGAAGAATCTCCGCAGTTGCCTTTTGCCTCAGCAGCCTACGACGAACTACAGGGATGCGTCGCTGCGCCCAGGACGGCCAGCCGTGCGGCCCAATTAGAATGAGGGCCGTTCACAGAGCACTTCCCCCTCGGCTTCAATCACTGAGACTAAAGTTCCATTAGTCTTTCGCAGTCTTTGGACGTCCTCAGGCATCTGCAGCATCAATAACAAAGCCAGCTGCTCCTTACGGCACATCTACAATCTTCACCGCATTCATCACCACCGGGGTCTTGGGCCGGTCGTTCCGGTCGCGTGCGACAGCGGCGATTCTTTCGACGATCTCCTGGCCTTTCACAACTTGACCAAAAATGGTGTGGTGGTTATTCAGCCAACCTGTGGGCGCAAGCGTAATGAAGAACTGGCTGCCGTTCGTACCCGGGCCGGCATTGGCCATGGCCAGCTTGCCCGGCTTATCAAACACCACGCCCTTGGCGAATTCATCCTTGAACTGATAACCGGGGCCGCCGGTACCGGTCCCGAGCGGGCAGCCGCCCTGGATCATGAATTGGGGGATGACGCGATGGAAGATCAATCCATCGTAGAAGGGCCGCTGGGCGGGTTTGCGTGTCTTCGGGTCGATGAACTCTTTCGTTCCTGTCGCGAGCCCCACAAAATTCTCCACCGTTTCCGGGGCGTGTTGCGGGAATAACTCGCAGGTAATTTCGCCTTGGCTGGTCTCGAAGATTACGTACTTGCCGGGTTTTAGATCGGTCATGGGAATCTCCGTTTGGAAAATAGAAACTACAAATAGAAACTGGAAAAAAGAGACTACTGGCCACGGACCACTGACAACGGACCACTGACCACTGACCCCGCGGCGGGACTACTGAACGATGACGGCTGTCTTGACGCTATCCAGCCGTGGAAAGCTCTTGTCGAGGTAGGCTTTCCCCTCGTTTGTAATTCGGCCCTGGTCGGGACCGTTGCCGCCCGGCGCGCCCTCGCCATAGCCGCTGTAGAACTTCTGGACCACGTCCATGCCTTCTGTGACCTTGCCGAAGGGTGCAAAGCCCATGCGGTCGAGGTTCTGGTTATCAGCGAGATTGATGAAAAGCTGAGTGGTGCGGGTGTTGGGGCCGGCGGTGGCGAAGGTCAGGTAGCCTGCCAGGTTGCTCTGGGTGACGGGATCATCCTTGACCTTGGCGGAGGCCCAGACGCGAGAGATTTCGGGCTTGGCGCTAAGTCCGAATTGCGCCACAAAGCCCGGCAGCACGCGGAAGAAGCTGGCGCCGTCAAAGAAATGGTATTTCACAAGATTGTAGAAGCGGTCCGCGCCCAATGGCGCCCAGGCGCGCGTGACCTCCACCACGAAGTCTCCTTTGGTTGTCGTAAACTTCGCCTTGAAAGTGGCAGGAGCTTGCTCGTTAAGAGAGGAAGGCCTCAGCAACGAAGCTCTTGCCGCGGCGCGTTGTGACGCCGGCTTTCCGGCGGTCTCCTCTGTCTGGGGTTGTCCCCAGAGGGTTCCAGCGGTAATCATCATCGCGAACAAAATGCTCAGCAGATTTTTCATTATCGTTTCATGCCTCCGAAAGTCCGACTCAAAATGAATTCCACAGTCAGAATGACACGCCTATGCCTTTTTGAGCAACCCAATGGATGGCCCGGTCGTGACTCATTTCACCACAGAGATCACGGAGACCACACGCTCGCAGCAGGGGTTCGTGTCCCGGCTCTATTAGTTTCCCGATCGCATCTCGCGGCTCACGCTTTCCACCTGGCGCATCACGCGCAGCAGGTTGCCACCCAGAATCTTCTTCAAATCCTGCTCGCTATATCCCCGCCGGGCCAGTTCGTGCACCAAGTCAGGAAGTTTGGAGACATCCTCCATGCCCTTCGGGGTCGAATCAATGCCATCGAAATCGGAGCCCAGCCCGACGTGGTCGATGCCACCCACCTTCACGGCGTGGTCGATGTGGTCGGCGATAACCGTGTAACTTGGCACGGGCAAATCTTTGAGCAAGGGCTGCTCGATTTTCATCTCTTCGAGGTAGGATAGCCGTTTGCCCTGACCAGCGTAACGGGCGCGAGCGGCGGCAATTTCTGCTTCCACCTGCTTTTCGATTTTCTTGGACCCGTCGGCATACGCCTGGCTCAGGAATCCGGAATAAAAATTGATGTCCATGACGCCGCCGTTCTTGGCCAGGGCGCGGATCATATCGTCCGTCATATTGCGGGGAACATTGCAAAGAGCGCGGCAGGAAGAGTGGGAGGCAATGACCGGGGCCTTGGTGACGGCCAGCGCATCGTAGAAGGTCCTGTCGGAAACATGGGAGATATCCACCATCATTCCGATGCGATTCATGCGCGCGACCACCTGCTTTCCAAAATCTGTAAGGCCGTTCCACTTGGGCTTGTCGCCGGAGGAATCCGCCCATTGTGTATTAGCGGTGTGGGTCAGGGTCATATAGCGAACGCCCAGGCGGTAGTAGATGTCCAGCGCACGAAGGTCGTCCTGGATGATGTGGCCCCCCTCGACTCCCATCAAGATGGCGAACTTGCCCTGGAGATGAAGTCGTACGATTTCGTCGGCGGTGGTGGCCGTGCCAAGATAGTTCGAGCGGCGTCCCACCTGCTCGTACACGACGTCGACCAAATCGAGCGCACGGTGAATCAGATCGTCTTTCGGCCAATTCACATCCACCCAGATGGAGAAGAACTCCGCGCCAAGATGCCCTTGCCGCATCTTGGGAATGCTGATCATGAAAGGGCCGTCCGGCTGGGCGACGTCATAACCCTCATCCAGCATCATCTGCGGGGTGTCCGCATGGGTGTCGATGATGATGGCCTCCTGGAGGACCTTCTCAGCCGTCTTCGCCGCCTCTGCCGGCGTGCGCTCCGACGAGAGCAAGGGGCCCGCCGCCAGGCCACACAGGAATAAGATTTCAAGCAAGCGCCGCGAGTTTCGCATAGTCGGCTCCTTCGGGATTCGAGAGTCTGCGATTATCAGAAGTCCTCATGGGGTTTGTCAAGCAAGGGCAGTGACGGTGACGAGTGACAAGTGACGAGCGGGAAAACCTGGCACCTGAAACCTGCTTTTCCGCTCGTCACTCGTCACTGATCTTCCGCAGGTTTTCGAGGAGCTGTTTCGGCGGCAGGGTATTGAGGATGTCTTCCTTGCGCAACCAGCCGCGCCGCGCTGTCACCACTCCGTAGCGCATCAGTTTGAAGTGGTCGGGGCTGTGGGCGTCAGTGGAGATGATAACTTTCATTCCTCGATCTCGCGCCAGCCTCAGGTGCCGGTCGCAGAGGTCGAGGCGTTCCGGGTGGCCGTTCAATTCCAAGATGACGCCGTATTCCTTAGCAGCCGCAAAAACCTTCTCGAGGTCGAAAACGAAGGGGTCACGTCTCAGAATCTGGCGGCCGGTGGGGTGTCCGAGGATCCTCACGTAGGGATTGGCGAGGGCTTTCAAGAGGCGGGCTGTCATTTCCGGCCCGGGCATGTTCATGCGGGAGTGGACGCTTGCCAAAACGATGTCGAATTGCTTCAGGATTTCATCGGGATAATCGAGGCTGCCATCGCCCAGGATATCGACCTCCGTGCCCGCCCAGATTTCAATGCCCTTGACTTTCTTGCGCGCCGCTTTAATGCGTTGGATGTTTTCGACGGCGCGTTTCTCGTCCAAGCCGTTCGCGATGGTTACGGCCTTCGAATGGTCCGTGATGAGGATGTATTCATAACCGAGCTGTTTGGCGGCTTGCGCCATCTCCTCCACGCTGGCTTTGCCATCCGAGGCGGTGGTGTGCATCTGCAAGTCACCCTTGATGTCCTGGAGCTCCACCAGATTGGGGAGTTCACCCTTTTCCGCCGCTTCGATCTCGCCCTGGTTTTCCCGCAATTCCGGAGGAATCCAGGGCAGCTCGAATTTGGCGTAGATTTCTTCCTCGGTTCGGCTGGCCAGTACTTTTTCCCCTTGGAAAAGTCCGTATTCGCTCAGCTTCCAGCCCCGTTTTCTGGCGCGCTCGCGCAACGCGACGTTGTGTTCCTTTGAACCGGTGAAGTATTGCAGAGCGGCGCCGTAAGATTCACGGTCGAGGAGGCGGACGTCGACTTGCATGTCGTCTTGGAGCTTAACGCTGACTTTGTCTTCTCCTTTTGCCAGCAACTGGGCGACGCCTGTGAATTTGGCAAAGTGGTCCGCGATGCCGGGGTGGTCGTGGCCTATGACCAAAAGATCAAGGTCCCCCACGGTTTCACGCCCGCGCCGCAATGAGCCGGCGGGCGTCACTTCCTCTACTCCCCCAAACTCCTTAAGGTAGCGGGTGAGCTGTTGCGCGGTTTCATAGGCCGTGTCCAGCCGGAAGCGGCCGGCGGCTCGACGGTAAACCTCGAGGGCCTTCAGGATGTTCTCCTCGGACTTAACGCTCATGCCGGGAAGATCCCGCAAGCGGCCCGCTCTGACGGCGGCCTCCAAGTCGTCAATGCTCTTGATGCCAGCTTGCTTGTAAAATAAGCGCACTTTCTGAGGACCGACGGTTTGCAGTTGTAAGAGCTCGAGCAGGCTTGCCGGCACTTTTGCCAATTGCTCCTGATGGTACTTACTTCTTCCGGTCTCAACCAGCTCGATGATTTTCTTTGCCAAGTCTTCACCAATCCCCGGGATGTCGGTCAGTTTCCGGTTGGGGTCGCGAGCGATGTCTTCGAGTCGTTCCGGGAGACCTTCGACAACGCGTTTGGCACGATCGTAGGCGGCAGCCTTGAAAGTCCATTTGGGATCGTCCTGGATGATCTTCATTAAATTCGCGATTTCTTCAAAGGCGGCGGCGATCTCGCGGTTCTCCATATTTGCCTCCGGGACAAGCCACTAGCGATAGTTTACTCCGAAAGTGCTAAAAGCAGCGGTGACTGCTTGATTTGAGTAGTGGTTCAGACTGATCTAGAGGCGGCATTACGCCGCCACCTGGCGAGGTGAGTTGGCCGCTACGACCGTCTAGCGAAAGCGTTCCCAGGCTTCTTCGTTATCGTCGGCAAAACCTCTCACGGGATGGTAATGAGCGCCAAGGTAGGCGCGGAGAGTTGCGAGAATTTTGGGGTTCCCACCAGGCCGCCGAGGTACGTCCAGCCAGGCGGACCACATCACGAATCGCACTTGGTACCTCTCCAACGCTTCAACGAGGTTCTGTACTTGCTCTGGCCTGGTGTAATCGCCGCCTGTAACAAAGGACACTTCGGCTGGGTTTCGCAAACCCAGAAGAAAATATTGATCGCAATCATCAGCTTGGAAATAGTAATCCCCGGGCTTCGTGTGATTGAGTACCCAGCGGTATTTCTCGAAGTGGTCCGGTTCGAGAAGAACCGCGCGGCCTGTCGGCGTCTCGAGATATCCCCTCCAACCCGTCTGCACAATGACCGACTGGGCCACCAATATAACGAGTGCGTAAGCGCAAACCAAGTGGGCGAGCCTCCGGGGAAGCCTCTTAGAGGATTTGATCAGCCACACCACCACAATCATCCCGGGCGGGGCCACGGAGATCAATCTAAACCACGCCGGCGAGAACGCAATGCCGAGGAATAAGAAAATCCCAACGGTATTGACGAGCATGAGGCGATCCCACGGTTCGTCAGGATGCACTCTCACCTGGCGGTAGTACCGAGCCAAAAAGAAAACATATACGAAGGGTAACAGAGCGTAGATAAAGAGCCAGACGGACAAAGCCAATGGCATTAGCCATACGGGGAAGCTTGGCAGGCTTGCCATGTAGACGGCAGACGTTCCCCAGTACCATTTGGACCAGTACTTCATCACGAAGACTACGGTGCACCAAATGAACCGTGCGAGGCCGACTTTCCACACAAGGTAGGCGAGAGGCGGCAAGGTTGTGGCGAGGAAGGCTGTCGACAAATACATCTCAGCTTTGAGCAGCCAACTCCATCCCAACTTTTTGGCGCGACATTCCCAGAGCAAGAAAGTGGTGAGTGCAAGAATGGCTACCACGCCCCGGGACTGAGTGAACAAGGTGGCGATGCCGCAGAGCGCCCCTGCTGCTGCTAATCGGGCCGGGTTCCTTTTTGCCATCAATACGGCAATAGCCCCCATGCAAGCGATGGTACTGTACCAATGGTGGGTGGGGTCAGGCTCCGTGACAAACCCAAAAGCCAGAAAGAGCAAGCTGGCGAGATAAACTCGCCAACCGGCCAGGATGTGCCTGGAGGCAAGGGCGCACAACCATGCCAAGCTTATTCCCAGCAAGACCCACACGGCACTGGGAATCCAGGCCCGGACCCCGAACAGTTTAAAAAGGAGAAGATAAAACACCTGCGTCCCTGGAAAAGCAAATTGAAAGAAATCTCGATAAATCACCTGCCCTTCGAGCATTTTCCGGGCTTCCAACAGGTAGATAGGCGCGGTATCTCCCTGGTAGATCGGAGTGCATGGAACGATGAAGGAGTTGAGGTAAAGGCAGCCAAGCCCCCCAAGGAATAGAAGGGTGCCCGATCGCTTCAACAAACGTCGCAGAAGACTTTTCATCAATTCGGCGTATTCCTTCTATGCATCCTCTTCGGGTGCAATGCCGCAAGCAGGCTGCCACCGCATGAGGGGCGAGAGAGCAGCGGTCTCTGACGCCGGCGTTGAATTCTCCGGGGAAGCCTGCAACCCGCTGCGCGCTGGCTCGGGAAATGACACGACTACCCGTACCTCGGGTAGTGGCGCAGTTCGATGCCGAGACGGGCTTACACCGCCAAGGTAAACTCACCGCCACAATAGCAAACTGGACCACTACCGTCCCTGCTGCTGCGTTCCATTTTCCACCATGCAATGGTACAATTCAAACGAATTCAATGGTCGCTACTCGCTTCGGCCTGCAAGGCAAAATCGTTCTAATTTTCACGATTGCGGTCGTCTGCGTTGTGGGGGTGTCGACGCTTATCGCCATGTGGCTGACGAGGCTCCCGGTGGAGACGGATATCTATCGCCGGGCGTTGGCTCAGGCACGGCTGACCGCGCACCAGTCGGTTGAAGAGGGATGGCTTCAAGACTCCGAGAAACTCCTCATTGCTTTGCGGCAGGTCGAACACGACATGCCGGACGTCAAGCAATCCGACGTCTTCCTCCATCGCCCTCAGCACCACTTAGTGAAGACGACCAATCCAGGCGGCGAGCACCTGGAGCTTGACAATATCCCCGACATTGAAAAATACAACGAGTTTGAGCGGCCCGACGAGGATCGCCAGAATCAAATCGCCATCGAAACACCTGATGGGAAATTCTGGATCATCGGAACGAGCATCCGCGACCACGGCCAGGTCTTGGGTTGTCTGGTTTTCAAAGTCTCTAAATCCAGCCTCAACGCGGTGACGTCGGACCTTGTTCTCAGGAACCTGCTGCTTGATGTTGGCGAGTTTGGTGGTGGTGATTCTTGCGGTTCATATCTTCTTTTTGCGGGCGGTAAGGGCTCCGGTGAAGGACATGATTCATGTCATGGAGGGTGCTGAAAAGGGGCAACTCCAGATGCGGGCCAGCCTGCGAAGCATGGATGAGATCGGCATGCTCGCGGCGCACCTGAACCGGATGCTCCGCCGGATCGAGAATTTCAATACCGAATTGGAGCGCAAAGTTCAGGAAGCCACCGCGGGACTGGCTGAAGCCAATGAAGAGTTACGGCGCATTAACGAGGAGCTTTTCGAGACCCAGAAGAAGCTGGCGCGTTCGGAGCGATTGGCCATCGCCGGCCAGCTTGCCGCCAGCCTGGCCCATGAAATTGGGACGCCCCTTAATTCCATATCCGGACACGTGCAGTTGCTGGCGCGCCGTAAAGATGCTGACGAATCCACTCGACGGCGACTCCAGATCATCGAAAAACAAATTGACAACATTGTGCGGACCGTCAAGCAACTGCTTTCCTGGAGCCGCAACTTTGAATTGAAAATGGAGCCGGTGGACCTGCGGCGCCTCGTGGAAGAGGTGGTGCTGCTATCTTCCCCCGCCCTGCAGCTTAGGAAAATCCAGGTTAAGCTGGACTTCGCGAAGAATTATCCAAAGATTTACGGGGACGGCGGGTATTTGCAGCAAGTTTTCCTGAACCTCATCAATAACAGTATGGACGCCATGCCGCGGGGAGGCGAGCTGCGGATTGAAATGCGCTTGGTGGAGGGGGATGCCCGGGAGGTTGCCGTTCGTGTAGCGGACAATGGCTCAGGCATGTCGCCGGAGACAATGGCCCATGTGTTCGATCCCATGTTCACGACCAAGAAGATGGGCACAGGAACCGGCTTGGGCCTGGCGATTTGCGAACAGATAATTCGCCAGCATGGCGGCACCATTCGCGTGGAAAGCGAGCCAGGGCGAGGTGCTGCCTTTGCATTGATTTTGCCGGTAGATGGCCGCGAGAAAGCCGAGGCAGGCGGCGTGGTAGTAGGATCGGCGGTAGAAAATAGTAAAGGGTAAAGGCTAAAGGGTGAAGGGTAAAGGATGAAGTGATGGTGGGTGGTATGTAGTCGGTGGTAGGTGGGGGTGGGGGAGAATGCCTTTCCCCACAAACGATCTTCCACATACCACCTACGCCCTTGGGGGCAATCTTGGAAACCGCAAAGATTGAAAGACCGGACGAGGTTTCGAAGCAGGCTGGCGCTAACATCCTGGTGGTGGATGATGATGCCGAGACGCTGGAACTGCTGCGGGAGATCCTGGGCGAGGAGGGCTATCGGGTTGTCAGTTCTTCCAGCGGCGAGGAGGCGCTGGAAGTTGGGAAGCAGGAACTGTTCGACGTCATTATCAGCGACATGAGGCTGGGGACGAGTTTGAACGGGCTTGACGTGTTGCGTGCATACAAGACCATCCAACCGGAGTCGGAGGTGATCCTGATCACCGCCTTCGGAAGCATGGAAACCGCCATCGAAGCGGTCAAGGCTGGAGCCTTCGACTATATCTCAAAGCCCTTCAAGATTGATGAAGTCTT
Organism: uncultured Acidobacteriota bacterium; assembly: GCA_963765485.1. Lineage (GTDB taxonomy): Bacteria > Acidobacteriota > Terriglobia > UBA7540 > UBA7540 > CAVROP01. The sequence continues at coordinate 50,502 of CAVXWN010000042.1, forward strand.
GTTGCAGGTTCAGCGCGCGCTTGGCAACCGGAAACTGATCCGTGAAAACCGTAATTTGAAGCGGCAGCTTGGGAGCCAGGGACAGCTTTCCAGCCTCGTGGGCCGAAGTCCGAAGATGCTCGAAGTCTACAAAAAGATTGCGATGGTGGCCGACTCGCGTTCCACTGTTCTTATTTGCGGGGAAAGTGGGACAGGAAAGGAATTGGTCGCACGAGCACTTCACTGTAACGGGCCTAGAGTTGCGGAACGGTTTTATGCGGTGAACTGCGGCGGGCTGACGGAATCTCTGCTGGAGACGGAGCTTTTCGGGCATGTACGCGGCTCGTTTACGGGGGCCGTCGAGAGCAAGCGGGGGATCTTCGAGGAGGCCAGCGACGGCACCGTCTTTCTGGACGAGGTCAGCGAAATGAGTCCCGGTCTCCAGGTGAAAGTCTTGAGAATCCTGGAGGAACAGGAGGTGCGGCGGATCGGCAGCAACCAGGTGATTAAGGTGGATGTTCGAATCATCGCCGCCAGTAACCGCGACTTGGCCGCACTGGTCGAGGAAGGCAAATTCCGGCAGGACCTTTACTACAGGTTGCGGGTGATCGAAATTGATCTCCCCCCCTGCGCGCGCGCCTGGAAGATATCCCGCTGCTGGTTGAGCACTTCCTGAAGAAGTTCGGAGGCCAGCGGGGCAGAGGATTCTCGATTTCCCCTTACGCGCTTTCCGCCTTGATGAGCTATGAATGGCCGGGGAATGTCCGCGAGCTTGAGAACGCCCTTGAGGCGGCAGCGGCGCTGACGCGCACCGGCTTCATCTCGCCTGAAAACCTTCCTCCCAAGGTGCGGGGCGAGTCACGGGAGGACATCCGCCTGGAGAGCTTTTACGCGGAGTTGCCCTCCCTTGACGAGCTGGAAAAGCGCTATCTTACCCACGTTCTAAAGGCAACCAGTGGCAACAAGGCTAGAACCGCTTCCATTCTGGGCATCAATCGGCGAACCCTCTACAGGAAAATTGACGAGTACAAGATCAGGATATGAAGTATTCCTACATTGCCAAATGTGCACTAAAGCACCTCGGGTCGGGCTTCAAGCTCCCTTACATGGTGATGTTTGAAACCACGCTGATGTGCAACATGTTTTGTGAGTATTGCATTTTCGGTGAAGAGGGAAAGTTCAACGACCTAAAAAGTCGCGCGGTTCGCGGGCGCATCTTCCAACGCATTGACGAGTTTTGCGAGATGGGGATCTTTGCGCTCAGCTTCTCGGGCGGTGAGCCCCTGCTAAACCCCAATACTTGTGATTATATTGCCTACGCCGAGGACAAGGGCATGTGGACGTCCATGCCCACCAATGGACTACTCATCCGGAAGTACGCGGATGGCGTGGCGCGACTCGGCATGCTGGAGGTCTCCATTGATTCGCTCAACCCGCAGCGCTTTGCCAAGCGCCGCGGTATCGACGGCCTTTCGAAAATCATTGCCAATCTCGAATTCGTTTTGACCGAGCGAAAGCCTTTTAGCACTCAGATCAACGCCACCGTAAACCTGGAGAACCTGCAAGACCTTCCCGAGTTGGCCGAGTTCTGCCGGCGACGGGACTTGGTGTTGCATCCGGAAGCCGTCCACAACGTGATGCGGGATGGCGAGCTGCTCCCCGACGCGGAATTGCATGGGAAGGAAATCGACAAGGTGGAATTGTCCCTGCGTGAACTGCGCGCCGCCTATCCCAAGAACGTACGTTTCTATTCGCACTACTATACCTTCTATCGCAATGGTGGGTTCGGTCCCAGCTTCCCATGCCGGCATCCCTCCAAGCTGATTTCCATGAAGCCGGATGGTTCGATTCATCTTCCCTGCGCATTTAAGACTCTCCACCAATCGCAGGCGCCTCTGAAGGAAATCTTCGCCTCGGAAGCCGCCAAACAAATCATCGCCCAAGAGTCCACGCTCTGGGGCTTTTGTGAGGGTTGTAAGATTGGTTGCCCTTACGAAGTCAGCGCCTTTACCAACAATCCTATGCTTGCCCTCGAGTCTGGGCTGGATTTCCTGCGCCTGTTCTGAACCTGGGTTTTCCGGCAGTTGGCTATACCGGCTTATCGCGCGCATTCGGCGACTTCCTCGTCAAACGATATAGGGCATCAGACTCCGCCTGGGCCTGCGGCTTTGCGGCTGCTCTTGGCGGAGAGTCATCTCACCCGACGCTTGTTGGGAGCCACGCCGGGCAGGATCGCAGCGCTGCCCTCGCCACCGGGGTAGGCGAGCCGCCGACCCGACCGGACTTCAAGCGACGAGCAGGTAGGGCAAGGGAGGTGCCGCCGGAATCGGTCGAGAGAGAGGCAGGTTCGTGCTCGCTGATTCTCAGAAGTGGTAAGACTGGCGCCTTCCGTGGGAGCTGGAGGCTCTCAGCGCTGAAAACCCGACCGGCCATTGCATTCGGAGCTACCGAGTCCATGTTGTTGGCCGGGTTGGAGTCCAGGATGGAAATTCCGGCTTGAGCGATGGGGCGCTGGCGTAAGGCCTTCAGGGTAGCCTGTTGATCGGTTGCGATACGCCGGGGTAAGGCAACGACAGAATCAATGGAACCTTGAGGTTCCATCCGTGCTTTCCTCTCAACCAAAATCTGCTAGCCTAGCTCAGTGAGATGCAACAGTGAGCGACTCCATCACACTCAAAAGTGTGACTTTTGGACCAGCGGGCTGAGTCAATGAGGAGACGCAGTGGAGGGCGGACTACGCTCACCCCTCTTGTTCGCTCAAAAACGCTCAATAGAGCAAAACGTGCCTATCCTCGCGTTCGATTCGGAGGGGGTCCGGGACACTCCCTTAGGGATGACACACCGACATCGTGTCCCTGGACATTCTGTGTGATAAAAATATTGCATAAGCTAACAATGTCTCTTGACAAACCACGGGGGGGGGACTAGCGTAACAGCAGCTTCGGTCCCAGGAGACAACGCCGTGTGTCCACTCGCGCGGCAAATATCGCTCACTTCGCCTTCCAAGCGCACGCCCCGAACGTTGGACTGCCCCAGCGCGTTTATCCCAGCTCAGGAGAAACCCCATGCTGCCCTCTCGTCGTTACGCCAAGTTTTCCTTGTTTGTCGCTTGCCTGTTTCTGTTCGCCGGGCCGTTTTCGCTCGCCCAGATTAGCAACGTCACGGACATCACCTCCACGCCGATTCCGGGCGTGGGCCACGATTACCTCAAAATGCTCTCCGAGACGGTGAACCCTGCGAATGGGTCATTGAGCATCAGGATAAGCGTACCGATGCCGAAAGGCAGAGGGCTAGCCCTGCCGTTTTCGTTCGCCTACGACTCCAACGGCGCCTACGGGTCGCTCATAGTCTCTCAGGGCATCGCCGAGATATACAGCAACACGCGATTGTTTTTGTCGCAGCATGGATGGTCCTACACGATTCCGTTGCTCAGCGCCGAGGCGCTCACTATACCCGGTCAATCCCCCAACACATGCAATGCTTATAGCGACTACGTGTTCGAGGATCCCCAAGGGACCCGACACGCGCTCGGCCTGGCGACTTCACAACAGGGGCCCTACGGGTACTGCGCAGGGTATCCGAACTACCCGACGGGCGGGGACGACGAGGTGAGGGCCGCGCTTCCAGGGTGCCCGACCAGCGAAGGCCAGAGTCTTTGCAACGCGGTGGCGGTGGCCGATGCCGACGGCACGGCTTACCTGTACAGTTCGCCTATGAACGAGGTAGTAGGAGCGAACGCCTTGGTTGGTTCGCAGCCCCATTTTGGAGCGTCCCTGCCTTACACTGTGGAGGACCGGAACGGCAATATACTGACTTTCACCGACAACGGTGGTGGAGCCTTTGCGGTAAAGGACACGTTGAACCGTGCCGTTCTTTCCTCCTCGGGTTTCGGGTCCACCGGCAACACCGTGACCGTGCCTGGGCTGTCGGCATATACGCTTACCTGGACCCCGATATCCTATGACTTTAACCCCAGGGCTGTAGGGGTGAACAACAACAACTCCGCCTGCGGCGGGATAGGCGATGCCATGGCGCAAAATGCGCCCATGATATCCGCAATTCAGTTGCCCAACGGGCAATACTATACTTTCACCTATCAGAACGGATTAGTCAGCTCCATCACGTATCCCACCGGCGCCGTCGTAACCTACACGTGGGGCCGCTACTCGCAGTCGGAGTACACTTATTTCCTCGCGAATGGAAGCGGTTACTACGGCCCGTGCCAATACATCTTCGACACGCCGGCGATTACCGAGCGGGCGGTCTCCATCAATGGCGCGAAGGTTTTGGACCAGACGTTCACTTACTCCACCACGTGGCCGACGGGTTACACGAATTGGACCACCAAGACTACCACCGTCACCACCACCGATGAGAAGCGCAACATCAGCTTCACGACCACATACACTTACGGGGGAAGGAGCGTAGCGAATCCACCGTACGAAACTACAATCTACGCCAGCCAGATACCCGTGGAACAAAGCTTAGTCTACACCGATTGGAACGGGAATAAGCTGCGAGAGGTCGACGAATATTGGGGCGACGGTTTCGCGAAGCTCTGCGAGTCGACCACAGAGCAGGGCACGGTGACGTCGCGAGTCGATTACGTATATTCACACGGAATGGTGCTCAAAGATAAGAGAGAGTGGGGCTGGACTACGCTAGGCGCCTGTCCCGCGTCTAGCTACAGCCCGCCCCCCACCACTGACACCCCCCAGCGTGAAACCTACATAACGTATCAATCGTTCAGCGGCACCCGGAACTTCGACACCCTCTATTATGAGAGCGGGCCGTCCATATTTGACCGCCCAAACCAAGTCACGGTCTGCATGCCGGGCGCCGCGCCGCCCGGCACTGCCTGTCCATCAACACCAGGTTCAACCACCAACATCATCGCCGCGCAGACAACCTATTCATATGACAATCCAAGCTCGCTCATTCCAGCGAATCCATCGATTACTATTGGCCGGGACACCACTAAGTATACGTATAACAACAATACGTACTACTACAACGGCAGTAGCTGGCTTTCTCGGGGTAACGCAACCGGCAAGTCGAAGTGGGTCAATACTGCTCCAAACAATCCGCTCGTGTGGTCGTACACTTATGACGACACCGGCCAGCAGTTGTCGATGACGGACCCGAACACCAATCTGACTAAGTATTCGTACACGGACTCGTGGGCCACCTCGCCCAGTTCGTGCACGTCTACCTCGGGGAACACCGACGCCTACCTGACCCAGATCACGGACGCCAAGCTGTTCACCCAGCAATTTTCCTACTGCTACCCTGACGGTCAACTGAAGTCTTCCACGGACAGGAATGGCCAGACCACCAGCTATTACTACGGGGAGAACGGCGACCTGTTCGACCGGGTGACGGGAATTAACTATCCCGATTGCACCTCGTGCGGGACCAGCACGCATAGCGTCAGCAACGCCTACTCCGACAGTGGTCCAAACCCTTCTGTGACGACGACTACGACCCTGGTTATGTCCCCGCTGAACGTTTACACCACCGAGACGATCATGGACGAACTCGGACGCGTAACCGAGACGCAGATTCAGAAGGACCCGGACTGCAACAGCGGCGCGGGTTCGGATAACACCGACACCGCCTATGACGGGATGGGGCGAGTCTGGACGGTTTCTAACCCCTATTGCAGCTCCTCAGGGAGTTCCGGCGCCACCACCTACACCTACGATACCCTGGGATGGGCCAGCGACTACACACTCAGTGGGCAAGGCACCGTCCATTCGGTCGTCTACGCGGATGGGAGCCCACTCAGTACCACTTGGTCCGTTACCACATCCGCTGAATGTTCTACGGTGATCGATCCGGCAGGCGCAAAGAGGGTGCTCTGCTCGGATGGGCTCGGGCGGCTCACTGCGGTCACTGAGGACCCCGGCAGCTCACCGCACCTCAATTACTCGACCAGCTACCAGTACGATGTCTTCGATGACCTGGTGAGCGTAAACCAGAGCGGGCAGACGCGAACGTTCACGTATGATTCGGTCGCCCGCCTGACGAGCGCCCAAAACCCCGAGTCAGGAACCACCCATTACTGCTACACAACCTTAAGCTCGGCATGCACCACGCCTGACACGGGATCGACGCTGTGCAGCGGCGATCCGAGCGAGGTCTGCCGGCGCACGGACGCGCGCGTCATCACGACCACGTACGGGTACGAAGCGCTGAACCGCCTGGCTCAGAAGAGTTACAACGACACTCCTCAAACGCCCACGGCGGGTTTCTTTTATGACCAGGCGCCCACCTCCTGGCCGGCTTGGTCGGGCGTGAGCTTCTCCAATCCCAAGGGGAGAACGGTGCTTGCTTGTACGGGATCGGCAGCCGGAACGTGCACGAGCCCCCAGACCGCCATCGCCTACAGCTACGACAAGGTGGGCCGAACCCAGGACTTCTGGCAGTGCAACTCCACGGCGGACTGCGCGAGCGTTAGGGACACACATTACAATTACGATTTGGGCGGAGACGTGGCCAGTTGGATACACCCTGAAGGATTCACCCTAACCAACGCCATCAGTAAGGTAAAGCGGGCAACCTCGGTAACAAGCTCCTTAACCGGGGCGGATGCGCCGCAGTCCTTGGCGCAGAGCATCAGCTATAAGCCCTGGGGCGCGGTCAGCCAACTCGTGAACGGATGCACGGGCAGCGGGTGCGTGAACCAACAAGAAACCTACATTTACAACAAGCGCCTCCAGCCTTGGACAATTGACGTGGGGACAACGGCCAGTCCCTCATCGCTTTACTGTATGGTGTACAATTACTTCACCGGGAGCTGGACGCTGCCCACGAGTTGTCCCGCCACGAACGCCACAGCCCCCACGGGAACGACCGACAATGGCAGCGTCAACGGCTACTGGTACAACGACGGTTCAAGACCTGGGTCGAGTCACACGGTCACCTACGGTTACGACGGGGTCAATCGGCTGTCGAGCGCGGTGGCCAAGGATTTCAGCAACAACACGTTCTGGAGCGACACGTTTACCAACGACCAATGGGGTAACGTGACGTGCACGTCGGGAGCCGGCGGTTGCACTCCCGCGGCTTACAACAGCAACAACCAGATGACCTTCGTGAACGGCCAGACCGTGAACTATGATAGTGCCGGAGACTTGATTCAGGATAACAGCCTGGCGCCTAACGGGCCGCACAGCTACCAGTGGGATGCCGAGGGACACGTGATCTCGGTGGACAACGGCAACACCGCCAGCATGACGTACAACGCGCTGGGCGCGAGAGTCTACAGGACGAACGGGGCGCGAAGCTACTCGGTGGACCCGCAGGGGCGGTTCTTGGGCGCCTATTGGACCTCCGGGGGCACGAATTATTGGAACGCCGTGGTCCCCTTCGCCGGGCGCACGCTGGCGCAGTACGGCTCGGGAAGCCCTGCGTCGGTGTATTTCGATCATCCCAACGCCCTGGGCTCGGGGCAGCAGTGGACGAACTGGGCGGGGGGCTCGGCGGGGGAAATGCTGTTCTATCCCTATGGGCAGATGTGGGGGGACACGACCGGCGGGACGGTGTTCCAATTTTACGCCTCGCTGCTCTATTACGACCCGGAGGTTGGTGGCTATCAGCCGCCCAACCGCTACCTTCTCCCTCGCCTCAACCGCTGGATGACCCCCGACCCGGCAGGCGTGAACGCCGTCAGGCTCGACGACCCGCAGGCCTGGAACATGTACGCCTATGTGAGAAATAACCCCGCAACCTACACTGATCCCACCGGCAAGGCGTGCGTCTTCGGAATCACTATCTTCGGGTCCCACTTTGGAGGGACATGCGAAGGCGATGAACCGCCGCCACCACCGCCGCCACCACCAGCGCCAGCGGTGGTGACGCCTGGTACGCCGCAGAACGCCTTGGCGAATGCCCAAGCGAGTGCGCGGTCCAATCCGGCTTACCAGCCGGAGGAGAAGCCTGGGGGGAGGACGTTCTGTAATATGGCCACTTGCAACACCGTAGAAAGTGTGGGTGGGCCGACTGACACTATCACCGACAAGAACGGACAGCCCAATTTGGCGAACACTGTCGCTCAGCAGTTACCAAACAGCTCCCAATGGCACGAGGTTTCTCCGCAGGACGCACAGAATCTGGCGAATCAAGGAGTCCCCGTAGTTGCCGTTCAGCAGAATCCGGCAGGGCACGGTCACGAAGCGACGGCAGCACCCGAACTCATGCCGGGCCTGACGATGCAACTCTATGGGACGCCGCCGGTCAATAACGTGGGCGCCAGAGTGGGTGTGATGGCTGCGAGCCAGGCATTTTCGGCTTCGCGGCCCGTCCACTATTACGCGCCAAACAACTATACCCCGAACCCATGAGGGTCTATGAAAACCGCAGCCGCTTTGATCGTGGCAATTGGTCTGTGGATAGGAGGGGGGATGGCCGACCCGCAGGCACCGTCTCCTCCGCTTCGCCATGTGCCTACCAGCAAGGAGGCGAGAGAGAAGGTCTATGATGGGGATTGGTGGCTTGCAACGGAAGTAGACGAGCGATATGCATTTATCGCTGGGGCCTCGGATTGCCTAGTTGACGTCGCCCATGCGAAGTGGCTCTCCCGCAATGTGGACGATCTCGAAGAACTAATAGGCCAGTACTACAAGTCGCATCCGAGCGAGCGAGGGGCCTTGGTACCAACTGTCTGGCAGAGAATACTTGCCACAGCTCCCCGTGCCAAGCCAAGGCCCGGTGGGGAAGTTTGGACGAATCTGCATGGCTACTACGACGGGTTGTACTGGAGGCAACTCAATTACGAGTCCGCACAACGAGGTTTTCTTGAGGGTTATCTCTGGTGCATGAGCACTTGTGTGGCGAAGCCGACGGAAACGTACTCCCGGCCTATATCGTATTACGTGCACAAAATCTCCAACTACATCGATACACATCCCAAAACAGCGGATGACGAGGCGATTGCAGATATCCTATCGCGGTTTCGCGATAGGAGATAGCGGATTCGACGAACTGGTAGAATGCTGGTCGCCAGGTGGGCGTCATGTCTGCCAGCGAGGCGTTTCATGACCCGACCCGGCCCGTCCACTACTACGCACCCAACAGCTACACGCCGAAGCAGTGAGGGTCTATGAAAAGCGCACGAGGATTGGCTTTTGCATTAGGTCTGTTGATCGCAGGTGGCGTCTCGAACCTGGCGGCAACGACTCCCTCAGCGCAGCAAGCACCCGGCGGGGAGAAATCGAGGGAGAACGCCTACGACGGGAACTGGTGGCTGGCCAGGGAAGTGGATGAGCGGTACGGATTCATGGACGGGGTCAGTGACTGTCTGGCATGGGTTGCTCATGTCAAAGGGCCCCATGGGACGGGCTACCAATATGAGGAAAAGATCACGCGATACTATGAAATACACCGGACAGAAAGAGGGGTGCGTGTTCTGGATATATGGAGCAAGGTCGCACGGGAGTCCCCGGCCCCTAAGCGGGGTAGCGCGGAGGTAGCGCAGTTCAGCTTCCTCCGCGGTTCGTCACTCTTGATTTGAGATAATATCTATCTGGTTGTTACTACTTGCCACGGCGAAGCGCCGCGCCTCTTGTGTCCGGAATCAGGTGTATAATGCGGCTGCATGTCTCGCTTACGGCGGGTGGCGCATACGTCCGGACGGTTCTTGTCCGGATGTATGCGCTACCTCAGTCGGTCGCAGACATGCCAAAGAACGGCACGTCTGCGCCATCACGACCACGTACACTTATAGTGACGCGCTCAACCGCTTAACCCAGAAGAGTTACAACGACACCCCTCAAACGCCCACGGCGGGTTTCTTTTATGACCAGGCGCCCACCTCCTGGCCGGCTTGGTCGGGCGTGAGCTTCTCCAATCCCAAGGGGAGAACGGTGCTTGCTTGTACGGGATCGGCAGCCGGAACGTGCACGAGCCCCCAGACCGCCATCGCCTACAGCTACGACAAGGTGGGCCGAACCCAGGACTTCTGGCAGTGCAACTCCACGGCGGACTGCGCGAGCGTTAGGGACACACATTACAATTACGATTTGGGCGGAGACGTGGCCAGTTGGATACACCCTGAAGGATTCACCCTAACCAACGCCATCAGTAAGGTAAAGCGGGCAACCTCGGTAACAAGCTCCTTAACCGGGGCGGATGCGCCGCAGTCCTTGGCGCAGAGCATCAGCTATAAGCCCTGGGGCGCGGTCAGCCAACTCGTGAACGGATGCACGGGCAGCGGGTGCGTGAACCAACAAGAAACCTACATTTACAACAAGCGCCTCCAGCCTTGGACAATTGACGTGGGGACAACGGCCAGTCCCTCATCGCTTTACTGTATGGTGTACAATTACTTCACCGGGAGCTGGACGCTGCCCACGAGTTGTCCCGCCACGAACGCCACAGCCCCCACGGGAACGACCGACAATGGCAGCGTCAACGGCTACTGGTACAACGACGGTTCAAGACCTGGGTCGAGTCACACGGTCACCTACGGTTACGACGGGGTCAATCGGCTGTCGAGCGCGGTGGCCAAGGATTTCAGCAACAACACGTTCTGGAGCGACACGTTTACCAACGACCAATGGGGTAACGTGACGTGCACGTCGGGAGCCGGCGGTTGCACTCCCGCGGCTTACAACAGCAACAACCAGATGACCTTCGTGAACGGCCAGACCGTGAACTATGATAGTGCCGGAGACTTGATTCAGGATAACAGCCTGGCGCCTAACGGGCCGCACAGCTACCAGTGGGATGCCGAGGGACACGTGATCTCGGTGGACAACGGCAACACCGCCAGCATGACGTACAACGCGCTGGGCGCGAGAGTCTACAGGACGAACGGGGCGCGAAGCTACTCGGTGGACCCGCAGGGGCGGTTCTTGGGCGCCTATTGGACCTCCGGGGGCACGAATTATTGGAACGCCGTGGTCCCCTTCGCCGGGCGCACGCTGGCGCAGTACGGCTCGGGAAGCCCTGCGTCGGTGTATTTCGATCATCCCAACGCCCTGGGCTCGGGGCAGCAGTGGACGAACTGGGCGGGGGGCTCGGCGGGGGAAATGCTGTTCTATCCCTATGGGCAGATGTGGGGGGACACGACCGGCGGGACGGTGTTTCGATTTTACGCCTCGCTGCTCTGGTACGACCCGGAGGTGGACGGCTACCAGCCGCCGAATCGCTACCTCGTCCCTCGCCTCAACCGGTGGATGAGCCCCGACCCGGCAGGCGTGAACGCCGTCAGGCTCGATGACCCACAGACCTGGAATATGTACAGCTATGTGAGGAATAACCCCACCAGCCTAACGGATCCGATGGGACTTGAGGGGGGTTGTGGCAGCGCAGACGAGGACGCTTGCAGGGTCACGTTGACGGAGGTCACTCAGAAGGTGACTTTTTACGACAGCAATGGGGGCGCCGTTTCAACCGTCAAGGTCACCACCGACTTGACCACCGTGTCGAGTTCTGCGACAGGTGAGATCGTATCCGCATCGGCCTCAGCCACGGCGACGAATGTTTCTGGACTGCGCTTTAGCTCTTCCCAGCTGGCTACCATCGCTTCGACGGTGGCAGATGTCCAAGAGGCAGGCGCTTCGATGTCGCTGGGCCCGAATCCGTCGCAGTTGCTAACCGCGATCACCGCGAAAGAGAGCACGCTGGGCGTTCTGAATAGCACGAATCCGATGGGGCTCGCGGGAAGTTCGGGTAACCCTCCGAACGGAGACACATGGCACAACATACAGGGTGCGTTGCAGGTCTTGCAGCAGAAAGGAAGCCCGTACGACTTTGACCCGAGGCCCACATACACCGGATACAACCATGTTCCCGATCCTGTTCAACTGCTCAAAAACGTCAATAACTTTATGCAAATTTACAACGGCATGAGTCAGTCAATCTTTAGCTTTTCTCCTTCGCTACCGGCGCTTCCTGTCCCAGCGGGGCTCCTGCCATGAGGATGAACATGATCGGTGAAGCCTGGTTGTTTTGCCTCCTGATGACGGTGGGATCGCCGCCATGTTTGCTTGCGCAGTCACCCGTGACCTCTGGTACCCCTGGGTGCAAGGAGAGCCATCGGACCGTTACTCCCAGGAATCCACGCTTGGCTGCGGACGGTCGCATCCTTCCCGGACAGGCGTTTGTGCAGGCCAGGCTCACTCTCGACCGGAACACCATTGTCCGAATCGTCGAGTATCCGCGGTATGAGGGAAAGCCCTGGGACAACTACAACCCGACTATCATCATCAAGCGGGGGCAGGAAGAGAAGAGGTACCCGATGGCTACGTTGATGAAGGACGGTGGTCAACTCCGCCCAGTGGAGATTGCCTCCCTGTGCAACTCGCCCGACGAAGGGATGCTTTTCTTAGGCTTCGAGGTGCCATTCACTGGGATGGCTGAAGGATTCGTCGTGATTCAATATTCTCCCGTCTCGATCCGTGTCCAGGCCCTCCCCTGGGCCTCGCAAGGCCGGATTGTCGTTAACAAATCCGCGCCCACCGAGGTCGAACTGTGGTCAGCGACGGGGAGCGCTAGCCTCATTGACTGTGACCTCTGCAGGAAGTACTACTCGGTACAGGACTGCCACGTGGGGCAAGATAGCGTACAGTGCAAGGCGCACCCCGGGCCGCGGAGGACCGGCTATCCTGGCAAGTTCATAAATGCGCGAATCGAGATTCGTTGACCCCCAGGGTGGCGGAGTAGCGCGTCTATAATGTCGCCGGCTGGCGCATCAGAGCGCTAGCTCCGCGTTTCATGGGGAATTTCACTAGGCTGTCCATGCTCAAGAGGGATGCCGGCTGCCGCAGCTCGCCCTTCTGCGTTTTCTGTTTCAACGCGCTATACTTTTGGCGCCACCTAGGATGTCACGGGGAATCTGATGCAGGATTTGAGCGAACCGCACATCTACCAGTGGGACGCGGAGGGGCGCCCGACATTGATCGATAGCGGCCGCACGAATCCCATCAACATCACTTTCAACGCTCTGGGGCGGCGAGCGTATCGTCACAGCAACACCATCACGGCGAGTTATTGGTACAATCCGGCGGGGGAGTACCCGGGTGGCTACTGGCCCTCGGGCACAAGCACGGCCTGGAACGCGGAGGTTCCCTTTGCGGGGCGCATGCTGGGGGAGTACACGAGCAACACCACGGGGCCGCTGTATTTTGACCATCCCAACGCTTTGGGCTCGGTGGGGGCGTGGCTGGACACAGCAGGGAACAGCTTCGGGGAAGTACAGTACGCTCCCTTTGGCTACCGGTGGAACGACACGACGAATGGGGGCACGTTTTATGTGTACGCTTCGATGCTCTGGTACGACCCGGAGACCAACGGCTACCACACGGCGAACCGCTACTACATTCCTCGCCTCAACCGCTGGATGACCCCCGACCTGCCGGCTGGCGCACAGCAAGGCTGTGCGGATCAATGTTCTCGTTCGCAAGATCGCAGAGTTTCACTCTGCGCCAGCCGCGCATCATGACTCTTCGGTCGCGCGGGCTTTTCTTATTCTCCAGCCTGAAGTTCCTGCAAGATCTTCGGGTTCGGCTCATCCATGGCCAACAAGCTATGACAAGTGTTGCAATCCTGTGTGATCATCTGGCCGTCCTTCGATTTGTGGTTGCCATCATGGCAGCGGAAACAGCCCGGGAAATCCACGTGGCCCAGGTTGTTGGCGTAGGTGCCCCAGGTGACGCGCATGGCAGGGAAAATGTTCCCATCGTAAACATACACCAACGCCTTTGCGGCCTGCTCGATCTCCGCCCGCTGGCTGTTGTAAATACTGAAATAATTTTTGCGATAATACTCGCGAAGCGATTGGGGGATTCGTGTCTCGGCATCCAGCCGACTGGAGTAATTCTGTTTGAGCAGTTGTATGGAGACTTTGTGGGCAAAAGGAAGAGACGCGCTGATGCGGCCGGCACTCATTTCCGTGTCGACCGCTTCTTCGGGAAGATGGAAGGTGTGGCTGGGGCGATTGTGGCAATCCATGCAGTCCATCAGTCGCCGTTCACGTCGGGCCAGAAGATCGGGCTTAGGCGAATTATCGGTAGAGACAAATTCCGTGGAGGAGCCATCAGCGTTCCGATGGTCGACCCAAGGAATAACCTGTCTCTTGCTGTCGGTAGCGAGGTAGGTAATGCGTCCCAGATGCCACCCGTGGATGCCGGTAAACCGCAATGCCGGGCTTAATCCTCCAATGTGCAAAAGAAGGACGGTTTTGGTTGCGGAGTTCTTCTCGTCATCTCCGAATTTCGTCTTGACAATTAGTTTGTCCCCGGAGAACTTCGCTGGCCAGTGACATTGCTCGCATGTCTGGGCGGCGGGGCGCAGGCTTTCGATGGGGGTGGGGATAGGCCGCGGATAAAGGTCGAACGTCACAGCCAGCACCTGGTAGCTGCCCGAGAGCTTCGAGCGCACAAACCATGGCGCGCCGGGACCGATGTGGCATTCCACGCAAGCTACTCGTGCATGGGGTGAGCGCTCGTAACCCGTATATTCGGGTAGCATGACCGTGTGGCAGGTGGTCCCACAGAACTTCACCGAATCCATGTAGACTACCCCGCGGTAACTGGCCACAGCGAACAAGGGCACATTAATCGCGGTCATGGCCGCCACAAACAGCGCCGTGCGACGAAACTCCTGGCCGGAAAAAGACACCAAAGGGTATTGAGTGGGCAGAGTGCCCAGCCGCCGTTGCTTGCGAAATTGCCGATAGATGCCGATGGGGATGAGCAGCAGCCCGAGGACAAAGAAGCCGGGCAGGATCATAAGAACGAGGATGCCAAGGTAAGGGTTGAAGGTATAGCCAAGAATCTGCGATGCGTAAGCTATGATCAGCGTAATCGCCGATGTCGTAGTGACCACCACGCCAATGCGGCTGATCCAGTTCTGGCTGAAGTACGCCGCGGGCCGTGCAGAACTTCTCAGGCTGTCCCATAATCTCTGCACGCCATCACCACCATTCATGCCCATCGTATTTTCGCCACCTGCTTTCACCATGAAATCCGCCCCGCTGAATTACGATGTCTCATCTTATGAATACTTATAGCCGTATCCGTTAACGCTCATTGGGAGGACCTTAAGAGCAGCCCATCTCCACCCCACGGAAGAATAAAGCAACAACGGCGGCGAGTCCACTTTTCAGATAAAGACTATATGTCCTTAGGTTGTCAAGATGAGACAAAGACTATATTACGTTGGTTACAGGAATGTGGTAGAATTACTTCCGCGTTTTTGATTTTTGCTCAGGGTCCGATTGGGCTCATCGGTGGAGTTGGAGCCAAGGTGTTGGCGCAGGTCTGATCCTCACGATGGAAACCACACCGCGTCGAAGGGACTTAGCCCAGCGCTCGGAGCCCAGGTCGTCTTCAGGCAACTAAATTAGCTCTTTTCAATAGCATTCCGGATCTTACCGGGGGACGGTGTGGGTACCGCGTTCGAAGCAGTTGGGACGCGGATGACGACCCTCAGTGAGAACTGACAAAACCCGGCAAGAAAGGTCGGTGCGTGATGAGTTCGCTACGAAGAATCAAACTCAGTCCGCTGCTTGTGTCCTCAGCGTTGGTGTTCTGCTTCGGCGCCGAGGCCGGCCAAGCTTTCGCCCAAAGGATGCCGGAGGCGGCGAAGGGTCCGTCGGTAGCTTGGCATGCACCCGTGCAAGGCAACCCGGGCGACTATGTAGGCTGGGAGACGTGCGCCGGTTGTCATCGCGCGGAAGCCCGATCGTTTGTGAAGACCCCCCACGCGCGCGTCGGGGAGGCGCTGCCAACTTCCTCTACTGCTCCCGCGCCAGGAATCTCCTCATCCGCTGCGGCGGGGAAGAAGATCTATGACGACATGATGTGCGCGGGCTGCCACTCGATTGGCGGCCAGGGCGGAACGGTCGGGGGAGCGCTCGATGATGTCGGGGCGCGCCGCACGCGCGCGCAATTGGTTGAACGGTTGCGCCAGCGCCGAGCCGGCACCATAATGCCACCCCTCCCTCCCGACACGCCTGACGAGCAAATCAACGAGCTTGCGGACTACATGATGACGCTGACAGGGAAGTTGGAGGCGGCTGCGAAGCCTGCTGCAGTTCGTACTCCGACTGGCGTTTCAGGGTGCGAGGTGTGCCACGGCCCGGGCAAGGCTCATTCGGAGGCCGAACAGAATGTGGGCGGTGATTCTGCCAAGCAAGCGGCCGCCGCGAAGTTGATCTTCTCCTTCCACGCGAACCCCAAGGAAAACTCGCAACGCTGCTTGGCTTGCCACCTTACGAGCAAGCATCAGGAGATGTTCTCCGAGTCTCAGCACGCCTGGGCGAGCATCTCTTGCAATCAGTGCCATGCGGCCCACCTGGTAAAAGAGTCCAAAGATCGGAGTAAGGGGGGCCTAACCTACGCGCAGGCTGACTTCTTTGAGGTTCCCCAACTTCCGGACACAGTGCGCTGGCTGCACAATAGCTTGCTCAAGCAGTCCGAGCCAACCCTCTGTTTTACGTGCCATGGCAACATCCAGGCGCTGTTTGCCTTGCCCGTGCATCACCGCGTGCCCGAGCAACTGATGAAGTGTACGGACTGTCACACCCCGCACGGCAGCATCAACCGCGCCAGCCTGAATGCGACCAACTGGGAGGCGTGTGTCAAGTGCCACGTGGAGAAGCGCGGGCCTTATGTTTACGAGCACCCCGCCGTGAGGGTGCAGGGCTGCGTGGTCTGCCACAATCCCCATGGCAATACGAATCGCATGATGCTGGCACGGCGCGAAGGCCGGCAACTCTGCCTGCAATGCCACACTGGGTTCCATGGGCAGGCCGGCGTCCCGCACTCGCGTTTGGGTTTCCAGGCCAGTGGAGAGTGCACCCGTTGCCACATGTCCATCCACGGGTCGAATTTTGACCCTAACTTTTTGCGATGAAGGGAGATCTCATGGGACCTGGAAATCGTTTATTTATCTCTCTCGCGGTGCTTCTGTTTTGCGGCCGGGCATTGCTGGCGCAGGACAACACCGAAACTCCCTTGAACTTTGGCGGGTTCAACACCCAGGGTTCGGCAACGGTGGGCTACCGTTTTGACGACGTTAAGGGGTACGTCCCCATGTTTCAGCAACTCTCTGACCTGCGCAAGGGCTTTCGCCTGATGGATTTCAACATGTTTGGCGAGGCCCAAAATGGGGCTAATCCCTTTGCGGATAGCTATTCCCTTTCCCTCACCGGGCTGGGGGGCGAGCCTTTCGAAACGGGGCAACTCGCCGTCAGCAAGACCCGCCTCTACGACTTCCGGGCGAACTGGAGACAGAGCTATTACTACTGGAACGAGAACAACAACCTCGTACTGCCGATCGCGGCCGTGGGCTCAGGGCTTTCCAAGGGTCTCACGGATAACCACGCCTGGGGAACGGTTCGGAAGTTCGGCTCGACGGACTTTACCCTGCACGCCACCAACAATCTGCGATTTAACTTCAACTATTATCGCACTACCGACAGCGGTCCGGCCTTCACCACGGAATCTCTGGATTTCTTTAATTCGCCGGCCTTCTGGGGCACCTTCGCACGGGCCAATCCGTATTACCTGTACGCGCCTATCGACGATAACACTAATCGCTTCACCGGCGGCATCGACTACACGTTCCACTCCTGGTCCTTCCACTACAACCTCGGCTACCAGACGTTCACGCAATTCCTGAGCCTGAATAATGTGAGCTCGCCGGAACTTAGCATCGATCCCGTCTCGAGCTCAACCAAGGAGCCGGTCACCAACGTCTCCCAGTCGGATTACAGGCGCCTCACGACCCCCATCAGCGAATTTTCTTTCACGGGAAAGCCGCTCTCGAAGTTCGAGTGGCGCGGTGGCTACATCTACTACCGTTATCAAGGGCCCGCCACTCTGGACCAGTCGTACAGCGGCACCGCGCCCAACAGTTCCGGCGCCCTTGCACCCTACACAGTAAGCCAGACGGCGCGGGATACCGTTACTGAACCTGACCACATCTTTTATGAGAGCTTCACTTACAAGCCCGAAGATTGGTGGGAGATGATCGTGGACTATCGCTACTCCCGCTTTGCCACCTCCACTTTCGGGAATTTCGAAAGCGTGCTTGGCATTGTTACCAACCCCACCTCTGCCACGCCCGTCACCAGCACGACGCCGGCTTCCGGAACGGACTCCTTCGTCTGGCGGGATGGGCTGAGTGACTTCGACTTCAGCATGCTTTTTACCCCTACCCATTCGCTCACTTTGCGCCCCGGCGTTCGTCTGCTCAAGGCCGATGTGGAGTCGCTTGAAGACGGCGTGGCCGATCCGGCCACCAGCCTGCGGACCAAGATCGCTTGGCCCGAACTCAGTTTTGGCTATCAGCCTTCGAAGACCTTCAGTATCCGGGGAGACGTCCACGCCTTTGACAACGGCTCATCCTACACGGCGATCACGCCCCACACCGAAGTGGCCGGGCACCTTATCTTCCGTTTCCAGCCATTCAAGAAGGTATCGCTGCAAGACGAACTAAACCTGGCCAACGATAAGTTGATCGACTCCAGTTTCAAGGACAACATTCACTCGAACACGGTGACGTTATCTTATGCCCTCAACGACCGATTTTCGATCTTTGGGGGCTTTACCTACGACAGCATGTTTGCCGAAGGGAACATTCTCTACGCCCGCGGCACGGCGCCGCTCAGCGACTTCCTGCGCGACCAGGAAACGGACCGCGTGATACAGGCAGGGGTGGAAGCCAAGCCAATCAAGTACTTTGGTCTGCGCCTAACCGGCAACTTCGATCGCTCGACTGGCTTGGGCCAAATCAGTGGCGAGCCGCCAGCCTACGGCCCCCTCACTTGGCCCCTGGTCACAGGAACGGTCTATTGGGACTTTCCGAAGGCAGGGCGCTTGTCAGTGGATCTGCAACGGACGTACTACATTGAGCAGATTGTTCCCGGTAACAACTTCAGCGCAAACTTATTGACGATTCGCTGGACGCGCAGTTTTTGACGATTTGGTATGAGAGCAGGCTAGTTTGAGTCGCGTTTTGACCCCGGTGCAATGCCTTTCCCGACCTTCCGTTGGTCTTACGCTCCGCGCAGCACCGCAGGCGCGGGACTACGCGGGGCGCGAGTGGGCCAGACAATTGGAACCCTCCCCGGTTCGTGGTGAGAAATCCGGGCTAAGGCGTCCCAGTGAACTCAATCGCCCAATCGTCATCAGATTACTCAGCGTTGCACTTGAAATGAAGGATCTCGGCGCAAGTGGCGATTCACCTGTTGCTTTTTGACACACCGCAAGTCGGCTCGCAAGAACGCTTTTATCAGTTAGCCTCCAATTTTACTTGTAGATACGCTGGAGAGAAAGCTGAGAAAGAAATCCAGCGGGGGTGCGCCGACCACGCAGCCGGGCGAAACTCATTCCTGTGTGGCATTTCGATACACCGCAACCCGTCTCTGGTGATCATGATCTCTTCGAAAGATCAACCGCTTCGTACAACCTCAAATATGCCAATAGGTTAGAAAGTTGATCGGTTCTCGGCCATCAGATTGCTGCCTGTCATTCTCACGGGGTGAGTGGAGTTTACTGTCGATGGGGAGAATCCTCGTTGTTGACGATGACCGGGAGAGTCGCGACCTGCTGCGCGAGGTCTTGGAAGCTAACGGATATCCGCAGGTGGAGGCGGTACCCGACGGGTTGGCGGCGAGGGAGGCTTTGGCGCGGGAAGACGAATACTGCATCATCATCGCCGATCTGCACATGCCCAACGAGTCCGGCTTAGACCTGCTTCGAAACCTGCGGAAGCAGAATGCCAGCCACTCAATCGTACTCATGTCGTCCTTTTTCAGCACCACCGAGAAGAAATTAGCCAGAGATTTGGGTGCCTTTGCGCTGCTCGACAAGCCCTTTCGCCTTTCCGAATTGCTTCAGGTCGTCTCCCAACTGACTGAGAGGAATGCCATCGGCGAATTTCCACTGAGCAGCGCCTGAGAGAGCGTACCTCCAAATCACGAGGAGCAGAAATGGATACAACTGAGAAAGTTATTGAGATTATTGCTCGGGAACAACACCTGGACTTGAGCAAAATCACCGTGGATTCCACCTTTGCTGAACTGGGTATCGACTCGCTGGACGGAGTCAATATCCTCTTTGCCCTGGAAGAAGAATTCAAGATTGATATCCCGGACTCGGTCGCGCAAAACATGAAGTCGGTCCGCCAAGTAGTGGATAGTCTGTCGCGAGTTTTGGAAGGCAAAGACATCTCCGATCTCGTAGCGATGGCCAAGGGTGAGGCCCCGGCGGCCACATCCAGGTAATCCGATCACAGGGGCGAAACGTGCGAAGAGTCGTCATTAGCGGCATAGGAGTCTTTGCTTCGACAGGAAAGGATTCGGAAACTTTTTTTGAGAACCTGGTCCACGCCCGGTCCGCAGTTCGCCGCATCTGCCAATTTGATCCCTCCTCCCTGTCGGTTCAGATTGCTGCCGAAGTCCCGGATTACAATCCTGAGGATTACTTTCCTGCCAAGCGGCTCGATTTGTTGGATCGCTTCAGCCAGTTTGGCTTGGTGGCTGCGCGCGAAGCGATGAGATCGAGCGGAATAGAGGTGCGCGAGGAGGAGCGTCCCCGCTTCGGCGTTGTGTGCGGCAGCGGCATGGCTGGCGCAAATACCCTTGACAGCGGATACCTCAGCCTCTATGCCAATCAGGCGACGCGGCTTCATCCTTTCACCATTCCCAAAATGATGCATAGTGCTGCGACTTCGCAGATCTGCATGGAATTCGGAGCGCAAGGGCCCTCGTTTACGACCGCCACGGCATGTTCCTCTGCAGGCCATGCGATTGGGGAGGCCTTCCACCTCATCAAGTACGGGATGGCGGACATCATGCTAGCCGGAGGCAGCGAGGCGCCGATTACTTACGGTATGATCCGCTCCTGGGAATCAGTTCGCGTTCTGGCGACTGGGAATGGTGATCCTAGCCGGGCGTGCCGGCCATTCTCGGCGGACCGCGAGGGTTTCGTGATGGGTGAGGGCGCGGCGATGCTCGTCCTCGAGGAAGAGGAGCATGCGAAGAAACGCGGGGCCAAGATTCTAGTGGAAATCTCTGGTTACGGCCTGAGTTCGGACGCCGGGCACATCACCCAGCCTTCGGTGGATGGACCGGCCCGTGCCGTTCGCATGGCCCTCGATGAAGCCCAGGTTGCCTCGGACGAAGTGGATTACATCAATGCCCACGGTACGGGGACCCGTCTGAATGACGCGACCGAAACGCAGGTGATCAAAAAGGTGTTCGGGGACCACGCTTACCGGCTCGCGATCAGTTCCACAAAATCGATGCATGGGCACACCATGGGCGCTACGGGAGCCATCGAGCTAGCGGCGACAGCCATGGCCACGGAGCGCGGAGTCATCCCTCCCACGGCGAATTACACCCTGAAGGATCCTGAGTGCGACCTGGATTATGTTCCTAATCAGGCGCGTGAGAAGAATGTTCGTGTGGCCATCTCAGATTCCTTTGCCTTCGGCGGGCTGAACGTCGTGCTGCTGATTCGAAAACTCGGGTAAAGACCCGAAATTGAAAACTGGAAGATGGAAACTAGAAAACAGAACCGTGAAGGTAGAGACAACGGAGTTGGTGTGCACGACGTCGAGACGGACCGGCAACCGAGGCCTCACGCTTGACCGCTGACTGTTTTGTTTCCAATTTCCAGTTTTTAGTTTCCCAGGTTCCCAGTGAATTCGAAGCGCATCTTCATATTGACATTGAGCATCGGCGCCGGGCACGTCCGCGCGGCGGAGGTCGTCCAGCGTGCGCTCTACGATTGCATCGACCCCGTCGAAGTCCGCCTGCTGGACGCACTGAACGTGGCGCGGTCCTGGTTCCTCACGCTGTACGTTCGCCCTTACTGGTGGATGCTTCGCCGCGCGCCGCGCCTCTGGAGGTGGTTATTCGAGCGTAGGCAAAGAAAACTCCACCGCGCCACGGCCCCGAGCTGGGTGTTTCGCCGCGGGTGCAAAGAAGTTCTCGAGCAGCTCAAAACGTACGCTCCTCATCTGGTTATCGCAAACGAAATCGCCGCGGTGGAGATCGCCGCTCTCGGCAAACGCGAAGGTTGGTTTAGCGCCCCGATCGTGGCTGTCCAAACTGATTTTCACACCGAACCTCCGTGGGTGCAGCCGGAAATCGACGTCTACTGCATAGCCAGCGAGGAGGCACGGTCTCAACTTGTGAATTGGGGAATCTCGCCCAACCGGACTCTAGTATGTGGCATTCCTGTGGATCCGGTTTTTGCGATCCCATTCGACAAGCGCGAGCTTCTGCGAGCCCTGGGATTGGACGGCCGGCGGCCCATCGTGTTGGTGATGGGCGGAGGAATGGGGCCGGCGCCGCTGGACGCCATTGTCGAAAGTCTGGAGTTGTGCAGGTTTCCTCTTCAGGTGCTGGTTGTGGCCGGTCACAACCGCATGCTAAGACAGGCGCTTGAGCGGTTGCGGGGCAAGGTTACGCTTGACCTGCACGTTTTTGGCTGGGCGGATACCATACCGGAGCTCATGGCTGCAGCGGACCTGCTGATCACCAAGCCGGGTGGGCTGACCACGGCTGAGGCGCTCTCGGCCGGGCTGCCCATGATTTTGACGCAGCCGATTCCCGGACCGGAAGTACGGCACGTCGGTTACCTCGAAAAGCTGGGCGTGGCGGTCCAGGCGAAAACCCTGGAAGAAATTCCCCAGCTCGTAACGCGAATGCTCAGCACGCCTCAAGCCCTCGCCGAGATGAGCCATCGGCAGCGGGAAATGTCCCGGCCGGCTGCCGCCCATGCCATCGCGCAGGTCAGCCGGGCGGTCCTCGAGAAGGCCACTTACATTGACCTGCTTGCCACGCCGCCTTTACATTCCGGCGAGTCGACGTACTTGATGTAAGGGAAGTAATCAGTCGTCAGTTTTCAGTTGTGAGTATTTCGTCAACTGATGACTGATAACTGATAACTGAAATGCTAGCCACCCTCCGCAAACTCGTTGAGCGTGTGGTGATCGGCGAATCCGCTCCCGGCCTCGCTCGCTGGGGTAAGCACGTTCCGCGTCCGGTAATTGAGGGTCTCCAGCGCGATTCGTTTCGTGCCTTGGTGCGGCACGCAGCACAGCATCAAGAGTTTTTCAAGCGCAAGCTGCGAGAGAACGGTATCGACCCTGGCGGCGTCCGCCGCCCAGAGGACCTGGGAAACATCTTCACCACCCCCGAGGATCTGCGCGACCTGCCTGCGGAAGACTTCCTCTGCCGGGAACCGCAACTGGTGTTTGAAACCACCGGAACCTCCGGAGGCCCCAAGCGCGTTTATTTCACTTATGATGAGTTGGAGTTCTCGGCCCTTTACGAGGCCGCGGCCCTGTGGGAAAACGGAGTGCGACCGGGCGATCGCTTAGTCTGTACTTTCGACGCTGCGTATTGGATCAGTTCTTGGGTCACATTTTTTGCCTGCAAGCGCATGGGAGCTTTCTGCTCGGCGATCGGCAAGCCGCAGCCTCGCGAAGTGTATTCGCGAATGCCTGTTTACAAGTACAACGTCATTGCCGCTGACCCGACTTGGCTGGTGGGCCTGAGCGAAATTGCGGAAAAGGAAGGCGCCTTTCCACTCAAGTTGATCGTCGCCGCCGGCGACCGCATGACGGACGTTTATCGGGACTACGTCGAGAGCGTCTGGAAATGTCCCGTGATCCTCGGCTACGGATCGACCGAGCAGGGAGGCGGAGTGGGGATGGAGTGCCTGAGGCACGACGGTTACCACGTGGATGAGTTCAACTTCCTTTTTGAGATTGTCAATCCCGACCTCCAGGGTTACGGCGAACTCGTGGTGACCACGCTCTCGCGGCGGACCATGCCGCTGATCCGTTACTGCGTGCGTGATGTGACACGCTTGCTCGATGCCCCCTGTCCCTGTGGCGCCACCCTCCGCCGCATTGCCAGGATCATGGGCCGACGCGACGAGATGGTGGTGATGGGCGCCGGGAACATGTACCCTGAAGTTTTCGAGCATGTGCTCCACGATGTGGAGGGACTTTCCGACAATTGGCAAGTGGCAGTGCGGCAGGAGGGAATCCACGACATCCTGGAATTCCGGCTGGAGTTGACGAACGGCATTAACGCTGCCGCGGTCGAGAACGCCGTTCGCAAGAACCTCGAAGCTCGCTATCCGGACGTTTGGGCCAATCACCTCTGCGGTATGTACCGGCTCGAGTTTCGCATCTTCCCGCTGGGAAGCTTAGGGCAGGGAAGGAAGCCGCGCCGGCTGGTGGATGAGAGGAAGGGGTAGATGGTATGTGGTAGGTGGGGTAACCTGAGGATAAAGACAGGCCTTGGGTCCGCAGCCCCACATACCACCTACCACATACCACCTACGGGATTTCGGTAATCAAATGCAATCGGAAGTGAACACGGCTGGAGGTCCGATCGTCTTTACTGACTTTGACGGGACGATTACTCAACGCGATGTAACGGATGAAATCCTGGCGCAACTGGCGCATCCTTCCTGGCAGGAAGTCGAACAGGAGTGGACGCGCGGATTGATCGGCTCTCGCGAGTGTCTGGAACGACAGATCGCGCTGGTGGACACCTCAGCGGAGGAACTCCACGCCCTGATTGACGCGGTTCCCATTGACCCGGCCTTCACCGCCTTTTACCGCTTTACCCGGAAACAGGGCATTCCGCTCT
The DNA here is from genome assembly GCA_963765485.1 of uncultured Acidobacteriota bacterium. Taxonomy (GTDB): domain Bacteria; phylum Acidobacteriota; class Terriglobia; order UBA7540; family UBA7540; genus CAVROP01. The sequence goes on from CAVXWN010000042.1 coordinate 75,112, forward strand.
ACATGCTGAGTGAGGGGTTCGACTATGCGATCGTGCGAATATTGAAGCGGGCCGGTGTGGACGGGCCACTCCGCAACGGTACACATTTGTTCTCGAGTGGGCTGCGCCTCCAAGGCCGCCGCCTGATACCCTCCTTCCCGCATTCGGCACAACCCTGTGAGCATGGGTGCGCCACGTGCAAAGCGGCACTTATTCGACGGCTAGGTGAAGGTAGCCACCCCACCATCTTTGTGGGGGACGGGCTTTCCGACCGGTTTGCAGTCGACGAGGCGGATGTGGTTTTTGCCAAGCGACAGTTGCTCGCCTATTGCCAGGAGCACGGAAAAGCTTGCCACCCGTTCGCGACTTTTGCGGATGTCGAGCAGGCTGTCGCGCAATTGATCAGTCCAAAAGCGGCGGCGAAGCGTTTCATGCGTCAGGCGTCAGGTGCCAGGCGTCAGGTTCCAGAAACGAAACCTTGCGCCCGATCGCGGGACTAGGTCGCAGTCATTCCCGCGAAAGCGGGAATCCAGGTCCTTCCGGACTGGCGTGGACCCGCGCTTACGTAGGGGTGACGACGCCGGCGTTTTTCATTTCCTTGAGAGGGCCGCGGGCCCATGTACACTCAGAATGACAGGCTCATGCGCTTCTCTAGTAACCTTCGACGGTTGACTGTCAACTGTTGACTGTCGACTGTCAACTTCATTCTTCCGCGGAGGCAATAACAAATTGGCGATCTCCGGTGCAAACACGAGAACTGCAGAGCTATTGGAACTTGAAAGGAAATATTGTTCTTTTGGCGATACGGTTCACTACCTTGACCCCCCGAAGGTCTTTGTCGATTGCGAGGGCAGCTACCTTTACGACGAGCGCGGTACGCGCTATCTCGATCTCCAGATGTGGTATTCGGCGGCGAGCTTCGGCTACAAGAATCGCAGGCTGGGCGAGGCGCTGAAACGGCAGTTGGATCGGCTCCCCCAGCTTGCCTGCCAATACCTGCACGCGGAGAAGGTAGAAGTGGCCGTGCGCATCGCGCAGCAGTGCGAGAAACAGTTCGGAGTGAAAGGGCGGGTCCAATTCAACGTGGGCGGGTCGCAAGCCATTGAGGACTCGCTGAAGATTGTTCGGAATTATACCGGCAAGAACCTGATGTTCGCTTTTATGGGCGGCTATCACGGACGGACGCTCGGCGCCTCCGCCATCACCTCCAGCTACCGTTACCGCCGCCGCTACGGCCACTTCGGGGACCGTGCCCAGTTCGTCTTTTATCCCTACTGCTTCCGCTGCATTTACGGGTTGAAGCCCCCAAGCTGCGACCTGTATTGCCACGACCAGTTCTCCCGGCTGTTCGACAATGAGTATCACGCGGTGTGGGATGCGAAGGCGCAGAGCGCTGAATACGGCGCGTTTTTCATCGAAGCGGTGCAGGGAACAGGTGGCTATGTGATTCCGCCCCGCTCGTACTTCCAACGCCTCAAGGAGACTTGCGACAAGCGCAAGATCCTGATCGTCGATGACGAAATCCAGATGGGTTTCTATCGCACCGGCAAATTCTGGGCCATCGAGAATTTTGGCATTACACCGGACATTATCGTGTTCGGCAAGGCGTTGACCAATGGCCTGAATCCCATCTCCGGCATCTGGGCGCGCGAAGAGCTGATCACGCCTGAGCTTTTCCCGCCCGGCTCCACGCATTCCACCTTCTCCTCGAATACGCTCGGCACGGCAGTGGCGCTCGAGACGCTCAAGATGCTCGAGGAAGAAGATTACGAAAAGTTGGTGAACGATAAAGGCGCCTACTTCCTCGCCGGGCTTAAGGAACTGCAAAGCCGCTTCCCGGGCATCATCGGAGACGTGGATGGCCTCGGGATGGCGCTGCGCCTCGAAGTTTGCAAAGAGGACGGCGTGACGCCGGACCGCGACCTCACTGACCGCATCTTTGCGGAGGGCCTGAAGGGCGACCTCGAGGTCGCCGGGCGCAAGTACGGCTTGGTGCTGGACGTGGGAGGTTACTACAAGAACGTCTTCACCCTGGCACCCTCATTCACCATCACGCGCGAGGAGACGGACTTGGCGCTGGAGTTGCTCGCCCGACTCTTCCGCCGCTGCCGGCCCTAGCCGCAAGAAGGCGGATGGCAGAACTCCCCCTTCGCTGTGTCATTTTGAGCGAGGCGATTCCGATCTTAAGGGTCTTCATGGCACTATTCCTTTCTCGCGGAGGATCGCCTCACGTGACGACGCAGCCACGGGACAAGCTTGTCGAGGCTGAACTGGTTTGCTTCGTAGAGGGCGATGACAAAAGCGTAAGTCTCCTCGGCGTCGGCCGTGAGACGCGCACCGTTGATAGCGAGAAAGGTATATGTGGCGGCGAAAGCCGTCCGCTTGTTGCCGTCGATGAAGGGATGGTTCTGCGCAAGGCTCTCCCAGAGCGCGGCGGCTTCCTCGATCAGACCGGCGTAATAGCCGGTCTGCGGCCGGTAGAGGGCGGCTTCCAGCAGTCCTTGATCCCTGACGCCCCGTTGGCCGCCATACCGTTCGATCTGGTCGGCGTGTATGGCCAGCACTTCGGCCACGGTGAGATAGTCGGTCATCCAGCAAGCTTCTTATAAAGAGGGCCGTACTTTTCGTGGCTGGCGAGATACGCCCCCATGACGTGCGGGCGCGGCTGGGCGTTCTTGTGCTTCTCGATCAGGTCGGCGAGGGCTTCGTCCACGAGCGCCTGAAGTTGACGACCTTCCTTCCCGGCGAGCGTGCGCACGGCCGCCAGGATTTCTGGATTAACTTGGGTGGCGAATTTCTCGCGAGTCCGGGACATCAGACAGCTCTCCGACGCCTTTTACGCTATCATGACAAATCATGAAATGTCAAGAATGAACGGCCTTCTTAGCGTGCTTTAAAGGACAAATCGTGCAGCTAGTGCCCCGTCCCGGCTAATTCTGTACAGCAGCGTATACTGCGAGGGTGGCGCAGACATTGACTTCTATGTATGCGCCACCCCCAGTCAATCGGAAAATCCTAAGCGGGACGGGACACTAGAACGCGCTCATTCGATTATTTTCAGAGAATCTTCCGAGTTCGCGAAAAGCTGCCTGCAACTCTGAGCTGCAATCAAGTGGCGGGTGGCGCAGACCCGCCGCGGCGGGTCTGCGAATTGCGCTTCCCCTCTCGCTGCGGCCTCATCACCGTCAGCCAAGCGTCGGTTCCATCGCAGACGTGCAAACTGCCGCATGTCTGCGCCACCCGACGATGACGAGCTTGGGAACTCGAGGAACCGCCCGGCCACAACCGCAACGCACCAAGCCCCCAACTTTGGGCCCCGGAGTTTGAACCGAACACATTTGGCCCCGCCATGTTTTGCTTGACATAAGACTTCTACTTGTATAGCGTAGCGATACGCTATACACTAGAAAGGACAGAGAGTGATCGAGAGCATAAAACACAAAGGGCTTAAACGGCTGTACGAGCAACAAGACCGCAGCGGAATCTGGCCCGATCTGGCGGACAAGGTGCGGAAAATTCTTTCCGCCTTGGACGCGGCGGACGGCCCGCAAGATATGGCCCTGCCCTTGTTCCGGCTTCATTCGCTGACAGGCGACCGGCGCGGCACGTACTCAGTCACGGTTAAGGCCAATTGGCGCGTTACGTTCAGCTTTGACCAAGGAGCCGCTTGCGACGTGGATTTAGAGGATTATCACTGAGGGAGGACAAATCATGCCGATGAAAAAACCGAACCATCCCGGCGATCTTATCCGGGATTGTCTTGATGAGCTAAAGATCAATGTTACGGACGGCGCTAAGGCGCTCGGCGTGACGCGTGCGACGCTTTCGCGCCTTCTGAACGGCAAGGCCAGCGTATCCCTGGAAATGGCCGTGCGTCTGGAAAAGGCGCTCGGCAGTTCGGCGGGCTTTTGGCTTCGGCTTCAACTCAACTACGATCTGGCACAGATACACGCACGAAGCGAAAGAATTCAGGTGCGGCGCCTTGCTACGCCGTCGCAACTGGCGTTTTGACCCTGTGGGTTATCGCAGTCATGCACGGACGGCGCAGCCCTCGCGTGATGGCCGCAAGACACATGGATATGTACGATCCCCCGCACCCCGGCGAGATAGTCAGGGAGGACTGCCTTAAGGCGCTCGATCTGAGCGTGACCGAGGCGGCGAAGGGCTTGGGCGTCACGCGCAAGACTCTCTCGTCGATTCTCAATGGCCGCGCCGGCGTCACGGCGGAAATGGCGTTGCGACTATCCCAGGCCTTCGGGAGCACGCCGGAGCACTGGTTGCAGATGCAGCTTGCCTACGATCTGTGGCAAGCGAAGCGCCGTGCCAAGAAGCTGCACGTCAAGCAGTTCTTTGCCACGGCGCCGGGCTAACGTGGTTCCTCTGAGTTCAAACCCCACGTCGGCAATGGCAAGGAAGGGCCATTGCACTTCATTTCGTGACAGAAGGCCCTGATGTTTGGTACTGTGGAAGCAGAAGGAGCCGCAGCCATGACCGTGACCCTAAACCTGGACCCTGAAGTGGAAAAAGGCCTGATGGCGCGAGCACATGCGCGGGGCGTCTCGCTAGACGACTATCTCCAGGAGCTTGTCGCCAGGGAAGCGGGTTTGCCCATCGCCCGAGAGCCGCGCCCAATTCATAAGCGGTTCGATAATCTTTCCGACTTGCTCCTCAATTCTCCCTTTGCCGGAGCCAATCTCGATCTGGAGCGATCCAAAGATTATCCGCGCCCGCTTGATCTTGCATGAGCGGTTTCCTGATCGATGCGAATGTTCTGGAACCATGAATCCATCGAATAACGATTTGATTGGCGATATTGTCCGCCGCATCGTGGAGACGGCACAGCCGGAGAAGATCATCTTGTTCGGCAGCCGGGCACGGGGCGACGCCCGACCCAACAGCGATTTCGATGTTCTGGTGATCAAGGAATCCAGCGAGCCAGGCTACCGGCGCGACGCCCCGCTCTACGTCGCCCTGGCGGGTCTGCCCGTGGAAGTGGAGGTTTTAGTCTACACGCCCCAAGAGGTGGCGGAGTGGGCCCAGGTTCCGCAAGCTTTTGTGACCACGGCGACACGCGAGGGAAAGACAGTCTATGAAAGAAAAAGCTGAGCTGGTTCTCGGCTGGTTGCGGAAGGCCCATAGCGATGGTGTTGCCCTGGATGTGACCCTGCGCGCAAGGGCTCTGGACGCGGCTTGTTTCCACGCGCAGCAAGTCGCCGAAAAGTGTCTGAAGGCGTTCTTGACTCACCACGAGGTGCCGTTTCCATACACTCACAACCTGACGAAGCTTGTCGAACTGTGCGCGCAGGTCGACATCGACTTTCGGTCTCTCCTTCCCCAAGTCGAACCGCTAACGCCCTACGCGGTGCGGCCCCGTTATGACGCCTCCTTTTGGCCGAGCCAGGAGGCGGCTGAAGAGGCCCGTTCTTCGGCGCACGCCGTCCTCGAATTTGTCCTACACCGGTTGCCCGACGACTTCAGGAAAGCCGCGGAGTAATGCCCACCCACGACATCATCGACAACCGCAACAAGAAGCTGGTTGGCCATATCAACCGAATCCTCCCCTGGCAGCGCCGATTCTACCCCTTCAACGTCTTCAGCGAAAAGAAACGCCAGGAGAAATTGAATTACATGCACAACAATCCGGTGAAGCGCGGCCTGGTCAGTGCCCCGGGGGATTGGCCGTGGTCGAGCTGGAGGTTTTATTTCTTGCAGGATGCATCGATCCTCCGCATGGACCGACTGCCATGAGCCGCCAACTCCTGCAAGTCCCTTCGGGAAATCGCAGACCCCACAAGACAGGGGTCTGCGAATTGTTCGGCCTCATTACCGTCAGCCAGGCGTCGGTTCCATCGCAGACATGCAAACAGCCGCATGGCCTAGGTCGGCCCGCGTCGTCAACGCCTGCGCAAGCCGAAGACAAAGGTTTTTGTCCCGTTAAAGGGAACCAACTGCAATGAAAGCAATTCTAGTTCGAGTTGGCGTTGATCAAACGTATGGGCATTGGAATGCTCCAGTCGATCCTGAATCGGGCCGCTTCATTTATGTGCCAATTCCAGAGAAGCAGGGCACTCCTTTCCGCCGGGGCCTGGAAAAATCATTTGAGAAATTAGTGCCGACCCTGGCAAAATTTGCAGCAGAATTCAGCCTGGACCTAAATCGGGACCTTGGCTTCCCGCGAAAGTTGCTGGGTTTTTGGATGCATCTTGACCCCGACTTTGAGTGGTTGACCTATGGCGATAACGGCGACGTTCGAGGAGCGGCCATCAAGAATCTCAGGGAGGGGGACTTGCTCGTCTTCTATGCTGGCCTCAAGTCTGTTCGGGCGTCGAGGAGACTGATATATGCCCTGGTTGGGCTGTATGTGATCAAGGATGTCGTCAACGCACGCGACATCCCGTCTCGACAGAGGCGCGAGAATGCCCACACGCGCAAGCTAAAGATTGGGGCTCCCGACATAGTCGTTCGTGCCAAAAAGCGTATTTCGGGCAGGCTTACAAGATGCATCCCGATTGGTGAATGGCGAAGCGGAGCCTATCGAGTCAAACGCGAACTGCTAAGTGCATGGGGTGACCTCGAAATCAAAGACCGCTTCATTCAAAGGAGTGTGAGGCCACCAATGTATCTGGCCGCCGAGAGATTCTACACTTGGTTCAAGCGCCAAGGCCCCCAGCTAATCGCGATGAATAATCCATGAGATCGGCCAAGGTTGTGATTGTCCATTTGCGTCGGCCCCGGAACGAGAAGGACAAGAGAAACGACCCGTTCTGGGAGCTTGGTAGTTTCGGGCTCACAGGTTGCCATTGCCGCAATCTCCTTCACCCTAATAATGCCCACCAACTGATTGGGATGAGGCTCGCGTTTGCACAAGGCGGAAGCTTAGGGACCCGCCTTGTATTGCTGACTCCACCGATTACCAGGGTCGTCATATACTCGGATCGCACAGAAGCTCTCTGGTCGCCATGGAAGATGCCCTTTCGGTATTCGGCTGCTCCATTGCTTATCAATAACGGAGGAAAAACGGAGTTTTCCAAACTCAAGCGTCTGCTCCGGGGTGGAAAACGCGATACTTGGGTAGGACAGTTTGGAGCCGATTTCCGAACAAGGAAGCGCCCGCTTACCGAAGAAGTCGCCCGGCAAATCATCCGTCATTATGAAAGATTTCGGAAGTCTAAAGGCGGGCGGACAGCAATTGCCCCCAACTATGCCGACGCCCTGCCGGGGAAACGTAAACCTATCCCATTCGCGGAACGTATTAAGATTTACGAAGAGAAGCACGAAGATGCCGCACGGTCATTCGTCGTTCATCTGCTCCGGCGTGTCCCATGCGCGCCTCGCCGAAAGCAGGGAGTCTGCTGACAACGGTGATGTTTTGTTATCCAAGGGGAGAAGCCACGGTCAGCGCTTTTCTGACCGTGGGCTTTTCTCATGCGCGATAACCCAGGGGCAACCGCACGTAATCAATCTGAATGGGGCACGCCGCCACCGTCGCCTTGTCCAAGGCAAAATTGTTGCAACTCGACCACTGCCAATCTTCCCGCCGCTTCACTAGCCCTTTCTTCACGGGATTCAGATGCATATACTCCAGGCGCTCGTTGAATTCCTTCTCATGGCGCACAAAGCGATCCCAATAACGGGAGGTTCGTCATCAAGGGAAGATCCCACGGACAGAAAGGCACTGTCCGTGGCTACCCGCTAACAACCCCTCACCGCTGCCCCGAGGTCGCCTTGTCTGACGGGCCCAATAGCCGGATTTCCTGTAGGGTCATCCCATATCCGCCCCCAGGCGGATCGTCGCGATAATTCGTGTGCAGATAGCCATTGGTGAAGTTCGCGGCGTAGCACAGCCATGCGGACCGCCCATCCTTGCCGATGAACTTCGAGGGGATGTTGACGAAATACCCTTGCTCGCCGAAATGGCGCATGTAAACCGCAAGTTTCCACGGACCGGTGATGTGGTCGGATTCGAGAATGTAAGTATTGTATTTTGAAATCGTGTTTCCGCCGTCGGTGATCACCAGCAGGTATTTCTTCAGGGGCGCGTTGTAGGTCATGGTGACGCAACCGGCGTTATTGTTCCAATCCACCAGCGGTTTGGCCAGGGCGAGATCGCGCGTCCAGAGGGGCCGCCCGGAAGCATCATGGCCGCCGAAGAACTCATACTTCGAGGCGTCGTTCATGTTCTGGATGCTCGGCGTGACCCGAGCCATGTAGATCTGGTCGCCGGTAATCCAACTGAGGTTGGCGTCTCTTGGTTTGGGGTCGGGGTCGGTGGCTCCGTGTCCTACTACGTAGGCCTTGCCGTCGGGTGAATACTGCATATTCTTGCCAAAATCCACGAAATGCGGCGCGCCCATTTTCACCTTGCCGCCGGGTTTCGCCGGCTCACCGAAGAGCGGCTGGGAAGGCGTGTGCGGCGTGTCGTGCCAGGTCTTGCCGAAATCCGTCGAGTAACGGAAACCCACCAAAGGTCCGAGCACGTCCCAGTTGAGCCCCTTGCCTGGAGTCTCGAGGAGGCAGTACGTGCCGTAGTACCAAACGCCGTTGTAGACGAGGCTGCCGCAGGGATAGCGCCCGCCGTACGGGGCCGGGATTTCCGGGATAAACGCCCACGTTGATGATTTTGAGGTTCAGCGGATCATCACCGACGATCGTGGCATGGCCGGTCGTCGCTTTCTCACCCCCGGAGCCTGATTTGACGTCACCCACACTACCGTCGGTCCAAGGTGAATACAGGTTGCCGTCGGAGGCCCAGGACGGATACCAGGTGTCCGCGTTGGCGTATCGAATGTGCCGGCCCGTGAAGGCAATGCCTACAATCGACTGCGAAGGCTTGAAGGGACAGTCTGAGGGCGGCTGGGAAGGCCAGACGCGATACGTCGTCTCGGCTCCTGCCGCCAGCCCAAGTCCCACCATAACCGCGATCAATAATTTTGCACGCATGGTTGTATCCTCGCTTTCCGAACGGGATTATAGCGCAACTAGTGCTTGACGCGAGGCTGGAAACCTGCGAGCTTTGACCTTCGGAGGCGAACTAGACTTTTCCTTGAGCGCGAGCATCGAAGGTTCTGAGGGCTAGCGGGAGGGATCGGAGAATCAATTATGAGGCTAACTGTGAAAATGACCTGTTGGGGCGGCATCCTGGCTGCCGCGCTTCTTTTGCCTGGAGGGGCCGCAGCACAAGATTTGGCAAAGGAAGCCTTGGGCGGATTTCCCGCGCAGACGGTTCGCCTGGAATTCTCGAGCCCGGCGAAGCTGCGGACGCTCCCCAATTACGCGAGTCTCCGCCAACGCTATGTGGGGCAGGGACTACGCAAGCTTGTCGACGCGCTCGGACAGGTTGGTGTCCACGAGGAGGATATTTCAGATCTGGTCATGGGGTGGCAGCCCGGAAGCGCGGAAATGGCACTATACGGCTTTGCCACGGGGCGCTTTACCATGCAAGCTGTTACGGAAAGCGCTGGTCAGCGGAACTTGACGCCGACGCCGATAGCGGGGAAGCAAGCTTACTGCTCTGGAAGCGGGGTTGACGGGGACGTGTGTCGTGGTGCTCCAGGATTCCCTCGGCGTGTTTGGTCCATTGACCGTGCTTACCTCCATCCTGGAAGCGCGCGATGGCCAGAGTCCCAGTCTGAGCTCTGATGACCGCATTTCAAAACTCGTCGCGAGCGCCAACAAGGACGCGCCCATCTGGGGTGTAGCGGTGGGTCCGGCAGTAGCGGATTTGTTCCGGGCTTGGATGCCCAACCAAGGGAACGTCAAACTGGACTGGGGGAAAGTCTTCGGAGATGTCAACTCGCTTACGTACAGCGTAACAGCCGGTGACAACGTCACGCTGGGCCTGAAGATGGATTGCAAGTCTTCGGAGTCTGCTGCCAGCTTGCGGCAGGTCCTGGAGGGCTTGAAACTGGTTCAACAAATCGCGTGGGATAACCAAAATCCGGGCAAGCCGAATCCTTTCCAGAGCATGGAGGTAGGACTGAGCAGCAATCAGGTTTCTTTGACCATGACGACGGGGTATTCGGAGTTAGAGCTCGCTAGCGGCGCCGGCGGGCAGTAAGAAGGTGCTCCCCGGGAAGGCAGCGGTCAACCATCCAGCCGTCAGCCCTCAGCTACCGGTGATTTCCCCTCTAGCAAAGGCGATCGAGAATTGCCTCTACATAAAACGTGCCACTCCTTTCGCATTGACGATTCGCTGAAGGCCGGCTGCCGACGGCTGATCGCGCTTCGTTTCCGAAATTAGATCGAATACCAGGTCTCTGCCCTTGAACTTGGAACCACAACCCTCTCCCATTGGGAGACGGCCTTCAGTTTCTACAATTTTCTACACTTCCCCTCTCCCCCTTCGGGACGGGCCTGGGGGCAAGGGGGTTGCGTTTGAGAACGGAAGGTTTATTACATAACGACGCCCAGGGGAGGACTGCATGAACAACTTCAATTATCTCTACAGTGTCACCAAGCCATTGGAAAACGCAGCCACGGGTTGCTTCCGCAGGTTGATATGGAAAAGACTCGCAACTTCGGTGCTGGTCGGGGCATGTGTGCTAGTGGCGGGTTTTTCAACACGGGCACAAGCACAATTTCAGGGGCTCTTCCGGATAACGGACGGCTCCTTCGCGAATCATATGGAGTACCATACAATTGACCTGCCACCGGGGAAGGAGTTCGTGCTGGCGGACATCGGAGGGCCGGGCAAGATAACCTACTTCTATTACACCGACGACAGTCACTCGCACGCGAGCGACGGGTCCGGCTACATGTATCCCGGCCTCGTTCTGGAAGTGTTCTGGGATGAAGCGGCGGAGCCGAGTATCCGGGCGCCGCTCTGGGCCTTCTTTGGCGCTTTTGAGCGGAAGACGATTGACTATCAATCGCTCCCGATGCAAATCAACCATTACTGCTACGCAAGCTTTTTGCCGATGCCCTTCTCCAGGCGCGCCCGCTTCGTGCTGGCCAATGACGGCGACGAAGTGTATTCACGTTCCGTGGCCTACGGCGTCGATTACGAAAGGGACGCAGCGTTTGCCACCGAGAACAGTCGCCTCCATGCTGCCTGGAACCGCTCCAATCCCACTCGTGAGGGCATGCATCAGTTGCTCGAAATCACCGGTAAGGGCCACTACATCGGCAACTTTCTGCAAGTGAATACCAAGTACGAAAGCTGGTGGGGAGAAGGCGACACCATCTTTCATGTGGACGGGAACACCTTAACCCACACGCCGGGAACTGAGGATGAGTACGGGTCGACCTGGGGATTCGAGCATACCTACTCGTACGTGTACAGCGGGTACATCCAGATGGACGAAGGTAAGAACCGCATGTACCGCTGGTACATCGCGAATCCTGTCCGGTTTCAAAAATCCCTCAAAGTGGAAATCCAAAACCAGCGCGGGGAGGGCGGAGCACAGGTGCCTAGCCACGATGATTACACAAGCGTGGCGTTCTGGTACCAAGAGGGTGTGCATCCCGCGCCTGCTCTTCCGTCCTATGCGGAACGCGTCGCACCCAGCCGGGGCGCCGAGTATCCGAGACTGAAATAGATCCCATCAGGAAAAGCCCTTGAGGCTGTCATCCAGAGCAAGTACAGCCGAAGACCGCTATCCGGGATGTCAGAAACGGAGTGCGTCGCAAGTGAACCCACCCTCTCCCAAGGGGAGAGGGTGACCCGCGACGGCGCTTTTACCAGCCGTCGCGGGCCGGGCGAGGGGTCAGTTGCATGGGGAGGACCGATTAGACATGCCCGCTCTGCGTTGCTCAATGGAAACGAGTAATTCATCGAGTTTCTGGAGAGGAGTCCGCCATTCTTATTGGCGGACGACGAAGGATCTCGCATTGCATCGAAAGTGCCCAGCGCAGCCAGGAAGGGTTTTTCTGTAGCCTGCTATCAACCCCTGCTGTTGCGGACGCCCCCTCACCCTCTTATGCAGATTTCCCATGCGCGAGAGGGGGACACTAAAGTACTAAATGAGGCCGCTGGCGGCGAGGCCAAAACCCCCTGTTTCCCCCCAAAAGGGCAAATAAATCCGGGCGAAACACCCCCAAAAACCCTAAGTTAGTACTATTGTACTATCAGAGACTCTTGACAACTTTATAAACCCAGGCGTATAAGGCGAATAAGTGGAGATTGTACGGGGACGATGTTGGTTCGAGTCTCAGTCATCGGAGGCTCTGAGGAGAGGAAATCAGTCGTGGGGTTGAACGCATGCCAGAAACCAGAGAGGTCATGGACATCCGGGAAGCATCGGAGTACTTGGGAGTCTCCCGAGAGACACTTTACAAGTATGTTGACGAGGAAAAGATTCCTGCGTTCAAGCTAGGTAACCGCTGGAAGTTCAAGAAGACGCTCCTCGACCGCTGGATGGAGAGAGAGAGCGCGCAGTTTGAACATCGTTCCGCGCGGCGGCAGCCCGCAACCCCCCGGTAGGGAGAAGAGGGAATGTTCAGGAAAGGGAAGGCGAAAAGTTTGGTGGGGCTGGACCTCGGATCAAGCGCCGTCAAGGCGGTAGAACTGAAGAAGCGCGGAAACTCATACGAACTGGTGAACTTTGGGCTGGAGCTTTTAGGGCAGGATACCGTGGTCGACGGCGTGATCATGGATGCCCTCTCGGTCTCTGCCGCCATCGGGGGGATTTTCACTGAGAACAAAATCAAGACTCGGGACGTGGCAACTTCTGTTTCCGGGCATTCGGTGATCGTGAAGAGAATTACGGTCAGCGCGGCGGACGAAGAGGAACTGAGCTCGGCCATGTCTTACGAGGCGCAACAGCACATCCCGTTTGACATCTCAGACGTGAACCTGAGCTACCAACCGCTGGGGGAGTCTCTCTCCAGGCAAGGCACGGACGTCATGCTGGTAGCGGTAAAGCGCGAAAAGATCCTCAACCATACCAATGCCCTGAGCCAGGCAGACAAGACGCCATGGGTGGTGGACTACGACGGTTTCGCAATGTTCAACGCTTTCGAGGTGAACTACGAGGTTCCTCCCGATGCCGTAGTGGCGCTCCTCAACATCGGCGCCAGCATCATGAACATTGTGGTCGGACGGGGAGGAGCCCCACTGTTCGCGCGGGATGTCTCGGTAGGCGGCAATCAGTACACCGACGCCCTCCAGAAGGAACTCGACCTGAGCTACGAAGATGCGGAGAAGCTGAAGCAGGGGCAGGAAGTCGGCAGTATTACAGCGGAGCAGAAGACTTCTCATATTCGCTCTGTCTCGGAAATCCTGATGCTGGAGATTCAGAAGACCTTCGACTTCTTCCGGCAGACGGCTTCCACGGAAAACATCCAGCGGATTTACCTTGCCGGCGGGACCGCCAAGGTTGAAGGGCTGGTGAAGCAGTTGGAAGAGGAGTTGCGTATTCCGGTGGAACTCATCGATCCCTTCCGCAACGTGAAAGTCGATCCGAAGAAATTTGATTATGCTTATGTCCAGGATATTGCTCCTCGCCTGTGCGTGGCAGTGGGGCTGGCACTTAGGAGCTTTGATTAATCATGATCAAGATTAACCTGCTGGGAGTGGCTGCGCCGACGCCCGCCGCACCGACTAGGGAGTCGGCGAGCAAGGCATTGCAGGCGAAGGTCTTCACCGCCGCTCTCGTTTTGTGTTTTGGCACCGTAGGCCTGCTATACAAGATGTGGAACAGTTCAATTGACTCCTTGAATGTTGAGCTCGCGAAGCAGCAGGCCGAGCAGGCGCGCCTGGCGGCGATCAAGTTGGAAAATTTGAGGTACGAACGGGAGCGCCAGCTTCTCGAGCAGCGTATCAATACCATCGAGATGCTCAAGGCCAGCCGCGTTGGGCCGACAGAGTTTATGAATGCCCTGGGTGACGTGGTGAACAGGACCAAAGACCTGTATCTCTTCTCCGTGGCTCCCCAAGGTGACCGGATGGTGATGCGTGGGGAAACGTTTTCGGTGAATTCTGTAGCCACCGTGCTGTCTTCAATGAAGACATCCGGCTATTTCGATGATGTGCAGCTCAGGCAATTCTACGAAGATGACGACCAAGATCGATTAAGTTACAAATTCAATATGGACTTCAGATATAAGTCGCCTTCGGCGGCGGTTCTCCCAAAGCAGGTTGGTGCGGGAGCGAGCACGCCAACTCCCTCGCGCCGGCCAGGCACGTAGGGGGGAAGTGTAGTTATCATGCCCAAGAGCTTCGACAATCTTCCATTTCCGGTTCAGGTTGCAGTTTTTTTTCTGATCGCGGCCCTTCTCGCAGGCGCTGTTTTCTACGTCTACGCCCTGCCACTCAAGGAGAAGCGGGACAGGCTGCGAAACGAGGTAGACAGCCTCAAGGCAGACAACCAGCGCAACCAGGTTTTCGAACGAGAGCGCAGCGAGTATCTGATTCGGATTGCGCAGTTGGAGAAGCAGCTCGACGAGCTGCGTTCGATTGTCCCCGACGAGCAGGCAACGGATGATTTCATAAAGATGGTGTTTGAAGGCGGGAGAACCAGCCAGGTGAATATCCGCACCTTCGTACCGCAGGATGTGGTGGCGAAGGACATTTACACGGAAATGCCTGTCAATTTGCGAATGGACGGCACTTACTATGGGTTGCTCAGCTTTTTCAGTCTCCTGGCGCACGAACAGCGAATTGTCAGTGTTTCGGGTCTTTCACTAGGTCCCCCACTGGGGGGAGGCATGGGAACGTTCAAGATTCATGCGGGCGAGACGGTGGGTGCGAATTGTGTGTTGACAACCTACTTCAACCGGTTTCAGAAAGCGGCCCCGCCGGCGCCAGCGGGGAAAAAATAGGGCAGGACGAAGACCATGGTCAACTGTAGGCTTCAGCCCAGACGCACGGCTTTGGTGTTGAGTGTGCTTTTCACGCTGGTGGGCGCTCTCGGCTTGGTGGCAGGAGCAGGGCAGGCCGGACAGTTGCTGGCCAGTACGATTTCTTCCACCGGCAAGATTAAATCCCAATCTCCTTCCGGGCCCGCGAAGCCCGATGACGATCAAGCGGCAGCTCGCATTTCGACCGGGGGCTCGAGTACAGCCGCGGCTCCGGCCGCAGGCACTCAGTCGGAGCGAACGAGCACGGGAAAAACTTTGTCTACTGCCGCGGGGCGGAGGGATCCCTTCAGACCATGGGAGCCGGGTGGCCCGGGCGAGCGCTCGGCGGCGCGTGGCGGCGAGACATTCGGAGCTTTGCCGCCAGGCATACGAGGACTGGTAATTTCCCAACTGCGACTCCTGGGGATCGTACGCCAGGAATCTACAAACAGCATGATCGCTGTGGTAACCAACAACACCAAACGAGCTTACTTCCTGAGGGAAAACGACACCGTATACAACGGAGTGGTGAAGAGAATTGCTCCGGACGTCGTCTATTTCAGGGAGAATACGCTCGACTCGGACGGTCGGGTAGGGGCCCACGAAGTGGTAATGAAGCTGGGTGCACCTCCTGGAGAAGGAAGATGAGACGACTATCTACTATTTTGCTGGCAATGACATGGCTGGGTGCCACGATGCTGCATTCGCTTGCGGGCCGCACACCAGCAATTCCGGCGCCCGCCACACTGAGGTCTATTACGGTGACCGACCCGTCCGCTGGCAAAGAAGTCCTGTTACGGATTGACGGGGGGTATTCCTTCAAGACCGTCCATACTCCCCAGGGGCAACTGTATGTTGATTTGCAGGGCGTTGCGGCTGGCAGTATCTCTCCGTCTGCGCAGTGGCCCAGCGGAATTCTTGCAGGTTACCAATTACTGCAATGCACGGGCGCAAGAGGCGAATCCATATTGCGAGTAGAGATTCAGACCCGAACACCGGAGCTACTCATCGCCGTGCAGGAAAGCTCCGGACTGCGGCTTCTATTGAGCGAGAGCTCAGCAGGCTCCAGCGCTCCCACGCCGCCGGCCGATGCTGTCGGTTTCTCTCCCGCGGGCCAAAGCTCAGCAGGCTCCAGCGCTCCCAGGCTGGCTGCCCGCTGCTGTCAGTTCCTCTGCATCGAGCCAGGGCACGCCTGCCTCCAGTGCTGCCACGCCCGTGGCCAAGGCTGTCGGTTCCTCTCCTGGCAAGACGCCCGGAGGGCCGGCGCTGGTTTCGGATATCTTGACAACCCCCGGGTCTGCCGGAGGAGTCACCATTGATGTGGTCACGACGAGGTCCGCAGTGTTTCGGGCCTTCCAACTGAAGTCTCCGGCGCGTCTTGTGGTGGATCTAGAAGGGATGAGAAATGCGGTTCCCCGGAACTCGATTCCCGTTTCTTCACCGGTGGTGAAGGACGTGAGGGTTGGCCAGCTCCAGGAGAAGAATCCTGAGGTGGTCCGCGTGGTCGCCGATTTGTCGGGCGATCCAGTGTTTGACGCCCATGCGTACGCGGGCGGGGTACGCATTGAATTGACGCCGCGCTCGATGGCTGCCTCCCAGGCCGTTCCGCCATCGCGGCAAGCGCCGGCACTCGAAACTGTCGCAAAGCGCGACGAGCCGAAGCCGGTTCGACAACCCTTAGGTCCTGCTGCCCAGGTATCTTCCAAACCTACTCACTCGACCGTAAGCGCTGTCCGCGAGCCGCAGACCGAGGTGATTCCGAGCCGAACGAATGCGACCGTTCCGCTTCTGGCAACGGTGAGTGGGGCTCCAACGCCTGCTAAGTTCAATGCGGCTCCGAAACCCGATTACAATTCCGCCCTGTCTGCTGGGGCAGGAAGCGGAGAAGCCGCTGCGACTCCTCGGGTGGCGCCCAAGGCCGCCACGCCTGAAGTTCTGCGGGCTGAAAGGGCTGCGCGAGTTCTCGACGCCCGGACCGCACCGAACGTGGCTGAGGCTCAGGGCATAGCCCCCGCAGATTCGACGCCGCCCGGCGAGGGAAATCCGCTCTACACGGGTGAACCCATTTCACTGAATTTGAAAGACGTTGACTTGAAAGACTTCTTCCGGCTCATCCATGAGATCAGTGGTTTGAACATCTTGGTGGACCCGAATGTGACAGGCTCAGTCACGACGGTTCTTGACAACATTCCCTGGGACCAAGCTCTGGACATCGTTCTCAGAAACAATGGCCTGGGCAAGGTGCTGGAGGGTAACGTTCTGCGCATCGCCAAGCTCGATACCCTTGCGGCGGAGCAGGAGACCGCAAACAAGTTGGCTGCTGCCCGTATCGACGCAGCCCCTATGGAGACGGTTTTTCGGCCGGTGAATTATGCTAGCGCGCAAAAAATCGCTGCTCTGTTGAAGTCGTGGTTGGGTGGCGGGGCGTTGACCAGGCGTGGGACTGTCCTTGTCGACGAACGCACCAACACGCTCATCATTTCGGATATCACTTCGCAGATTCCGACCATACAGGGCATCCTTGGCAAGTTGGATACGAAGACCAAGCAGGTGGCCATCGAATCCCGAATTGTTCTTGCTACTTCATCTCTTCAGAGAACCCTGTCGGCCGCATTGGTAGGAGCGATCTCGAATCCGTCGGGTTCCACAATCGGCGCAGGGCAGACGGGGACACAAGCCAGCGTGGCGCCCAGTACGACGACCACGCCGCCCTCATTCACTATTCCCCAGAACCCCGTAACCGGCTTTGGGACCGTTGCGATTACGAATTTCGCTTCACGTTACATGATTGATGCGGCGATCTCGGCGGCAGAGATTCGCAGTGAAGCGAAAACTATCTCGCGCCCTAGCATCATCACGCAAAATAACGTTCAGGGGATGGTCCAACAAGGCACGCAAATTCCGGTGCAGACCAGCATCAACAATACCATTTCCGTTCAATACATTGACGCCACGCTTCAGCTCCGAGTCACCCCTCAGGTCACAGACGACGGCCACATTTTCCTGAATATCCAAGTCCAAAACCGTTCTCCAGGGCAATTGGTAACTAGCGTCGGCATCAGCATCAATACGCAGGAAGCCACCACTCAGGTGCTTGTTCCCGACGGAGGGACCGTGGTGTTTGGCGGGGTTACCGTGACTCAGCGCAGCAACTCATCGAATGGTATACCCGTGCTGGGGAACATTCCGCTCCTCGGGCATCTATTTAAGTCGAGCAGCGTCCAGGATTCCGACCAGGAGTTGCTCTTCTTTGTGTCTCCCAGGATTCTGCCTGGGTAGCCTCTGGGTCGGCCTATCGGTTAGCAACCTCCTCCCTCGCCCCGGCCCGCGTTGTAGGGGCGGCCCTTGTGGCCGCCCCTAGGGCAACCGCAAGGGTTGCCCTTACGACGCACGCCGCGGGCTAAGCTCACTTATTCAACGAACTCTTCACTCGGGACATTGGCCAGATTTTTCAGTAGACTGTTGGAAGAGGAGGAAACCGAATCTCCTCCCTTTTGTTTCCTGTCATGCTGCTAAGTCCCACGGAGAATCCGCATCTGGCAAGGCAAGAACGCCTTCGGGCTCTGATGGAGGAGCAGAGGCTTTCCTCCTTGCTGGTCACGAACCTGACGAACATTGCCTACCTAAGCGGCTTTCGAGGGAGCGCGGGCATCGCACTGTTCACCTCGCGTGAAGGGGTCCTCTTGGTGGATCCACGTTACACGCTTCAGGCCCGGGAGCAAGCCTGCGGTATGGAGGTGATTGAGGAGAGGAAGGGACTCCTCAAGGCGATTGCGGAGCGGCTTAAGACGAACAGGATTCGGCATGTTGGCTATGACGACGCGCACCTCACTTGCGCAGATTTTTCACGGTTGGAGCACGGAGCCGGCCCCCGAGTCAGGCTCATCCGGGCCGCCGGTTTGGTCGAGCAACTCCGGGCCGTCAAAGACACGGAAGAGGTCGCGAAGATTCGTGGCGCGGGGAGAATTACCGGGCAGGTCTTTGAGAAAGTGCTTCGTAGGGTCAGGCCAGGCGTGAGCGAGTCTGACTTGGGTGCTGAGATCGAATACCTGATGCGGAAGAAAGGTGCGGAGGGTGTTGCGTTCGAGACAATTGTCGCCTCCGGACCGCGCGCAGCGCTGCCGCACGCTCGCACGTCCCGCAAATTGCTGGGGGAAAATGAGCTTGTCATCTTCGACCTTGGTGCTATACTTGGCGGATATGCTGCTGACATGACCCGCACTGTGCACCTCGGGGAGCCGTCCCGGCGTGTCCGCAGCCTCTATAACGCAGTCTTAGAAGCCCAGGAGAAAGCGGCCGAGTCTGCACTTCCTGGCGTTCGAGCGAGGGAGGTTGACGCGGTCGCCCGGCAGACCCTGGCGGGCCGGGGGTTGGCGGGCTTCTTTACTCACAGCACGGGACACGGGGTCGGAATGAATATTCACGAGCTGCCTCGCCTGGCCCGTGGTGAAAAAGCCCGGCTTCAAGCCGGCAATGTGGTGACCGTCGAGCCCGGAGTCTACTTGGAAGGCCTCGGGGGGATCCGCGTAGAAGATACCATCTTGGTGGGGCTTCATGGCCCGGAAGTCCTGACGCCCACCCCAAAAGATCACTGGGTTGTGGAGTAGGAGTCGGAGAGTGAAACAGATGGCCGGGAAGAAACTATCCCGAAGCGTTGAAGGAAGCGAGAAGGTCTGGGGACTCAAGGAAATTGAGCAGCTCATCGACGTCCTGATCGACCGACAGGTAACTGAATTCGAGATGGAACAAAGCGGCGCGAGGATTCGCGTCAAACGCGGGAACTGCCTGGTTTCGAATCCGGTCGGTTCCGAAGATTACGTTCCTGTTCCTGCCACGCCTTCGTTTTCGCCTGTGGCTGGCCCGCCCCCCGTTCCGGCTCCACGGCCGGCCGCAGCGCCCCCGGCTGTTGAGACACCTGCGGAATCCACAGAAGGTCTGCATGTGATGAAGTCTCCTATCGTTGGGACCTTTTACGCGGCCCCGGCGTCCACCGCTCCGCCATTCGTCAAGTTGGGTGATCTCGTGCAGGTGGGCCAAGTGCTCTGCATCATCGAGGCCATGAAGCTTATGAATGAATTGGAATCCGAAGTGGCAGGAGAAATAGTTCGTATCTATGTGGAAAACGGTCAGGCGGTCGAATACGGGCAATCCCTATTTGCCATTAGCCCCTCACACACCAAATGACCTCGGAATTGGAAAGTCGAAACTGGAAAATGGCAGAGGGAAACCTGCGACGCTTCCTGGTGGCTAGTTTCGGTTTTCAAGGACGCATGTCGAAAACCTTACGGAGACCTGAACAGAAGACGCACTAGTCTCGATTTTCCATTTTCCAATTTCTGTTTCTGCCGCGCACAATGTTTAAGAAAATCCTGATTGCCAATCGCGGTGAAATCGCCCTCCGCGTAATCTGCGCCTGCAAGGAATTGGGCATTGAGACGGTGGCAGTGTATTCCGAAGCCGACCGATACTCGCTTCACGTGCGCTTTGCGGACGAGGCGGTGTGCATCGGCCCCCCTCGCAGCTCGGACAGTTACCTCAACGTGGCGAGCATCATTTCCGCCGCAGAAATCACCGGAGCGGAGGCGATTCACCCTGGATACGGATTTCTAGCGGAAAGCGCTTACTTCGCAGAGGTTTGCCAGGCCTCGAACCTTACCTTCATCGGTCCCAGTCCCGAGGTCATGCGAATGATGGGGGATAAGAATCAGGCCCGCAGGGCGATGGCGGAGCTGGGCTTGCCCGTTCTGCCCGGCTCCGACGTGCTTCGATCGGAAGCGATGGGGCTGGAAGAGGCCGAACGCGCGGGGTATCCCGTCATAGTGAAAGCTGCGGCCGGCGGGGGAGGGCGCGGCATGCGCATTGTGCGGATGCCGGACGAACTGCCACACGCCATTCAAGCCGCCCAGAATGAGGCGGCTGCCTCGTTTGGTACGCCGGATGTCTATTTGGAGAAGTATATTGAATCGCCTCGCCATATCGAGTTCCAAGTGCTGGGCGACCAGCACGGGAAGGTGATCCATCTCGGCGAGCGGGAGTGTACGATTCAGCGGCGCCACCAGAAGCTGGTGGAAGAATCTCCTTCCACGCAGCTCGATCAGAAGACGCGAGAACAGGTGGGCTCTCAGGTTGTTCGGGCCCTCCAGAAGATTGGTTACACCAATGCAGGGACTGTCGAGTTCCTGATGGACGAGAATCGGGAGCTTTACTTTCTGGAGATGAACACTCGTATTCAGGTCGAACACGCAGTGACCGAAATGGTGACGGGAATCGATCTCGTGAAAATGCAGATCCACATTGCAACTGGGAACCCTCTGGACTTTAAGGGTCAGACGATTGGTTTGCGGGGTCATGCTATCGAATGCCGTATTTGCGCCGAAACTCCGGGAAGCTTTGCTCCTTCGGCAGGTAAGGTGACGGCCTTTCACGCTCCCGGCGGGACAGGCGTCCGAGTGGACACCGCCGCCTACGCCGAATCCGTGATTCCTCCTTATTACGATTCTCTGATCGCTAAGCTCGTGGTGTGCGGCAATGACCGCCCGGAAGCGATAACCCGCATGGCCCGGGCCCTCGAAATGTTCATCGTCGAAGGCATATCCACCTCTATCCCCATACACCAGAAAATCATGGCTGATCCGGATTTTCAGGCCGGGAACTTCGACACACACTTCCTCAGGCGTTTCATCAAGAACGGTGACGATATCATTTAGGATTATTTCCGATAGCACCCATGGATTTCCCCATCCCACGCCTCTATGCGATAATCGACCCCGCGAGGGCGGGCGGTCGTCTGCCGGCTCTTCTCGCGAGGGAGTTGCTTTCGGCAGGCGTGCGCTTGATACAAATCCGTGACAAGCACGCATCGTCCCGGAAACTCTACGAGACCTGCTCGGAGCTGAAGGAACTGCTTCGGAACTCCAATTGCCGGCTGATTGTGAACGACCGGGCTGACGTGGCGCGGGCTGCGGATGCCGACGGAGTTCATCTAGGCCAGGATGACCTGCCGGTCGAGATGGCGCGTGGAATTCTCGCCCGGGACAAATGGATCGGCCGTTCCACTCATTCGCTCGACCAGGTTCTCGAGGCGGACCGCTCGACGGCCGATTACATTGCATTTGGTCCCATCTTCCCCACGGCCAGCAAAGAAAACCCGGATCCCGTGGTCGGGTTGCAGGGCTTGCGAGAGGTGCGGCGCGTTACTCGGAAGCCTTTGGTGGCCATCGGGGGGATAACTTTGCAAAATGCTTGTGAGGTTCTAGTGGCCGGAGCGGATTCGGTTGCGGTGATTGGTGACCTATTTGCTTGGCCTGACATCCGAGGACGGGCTCGAGAGTTCTTGAGCGTCTTGGGCGGGTTGTAGGCAGAAGGCAGCGCGGAGTAGAGGGATATCGAGGGCTATGGGTCAATAACAGGGAGCCGTAATCCTATTACCCGAGCCGAAGTGCTTTTCTCTGTAGTACTGTAAGCGAATCTCTTTGCAACGCGCAGGCGCCAAGGGCCTGGGGTTTTGCCCACTGCCTACTGCCCACTGCCTTCTGCCTACTTATCTTTCGCGAGGAGTTTCTGTGATTTCCCCGAACTCGACTTCCCGCACACCTTCCGCCGAGCTAGTCAAAGGCCTCCGTCTGTACGATTGCACGACAATCGTCATGGGCTCCATGATCGGCTCGGGGATCTTCATTGTAGCTGCCGACATTGCTCGCCAAGTGAAGTCGCCCGGCCTTTTCCTGCTCTGCTGGGTTGTCAGCGGGGTTATGACTATCTCGGCGGCGGTAACGTACGGTGAATTGGCGGGAATGATGCCCACCGCCGGCGGTCAATACGTTTATCTGCGAGAGGCCTTCGGACCGCTTTTTGGATTTCTTTACGGATGGACCCTTTTCCTGGTGATCCAGACAGGGACGCTGGCAGCGGTGGCAGTGGCTTTCGGGAAGTTTCTGGGCGTTATGGTGCCTTGGGTTTCGACGCGGAACAATTTGATTGATCTTGGAAGCATTGGAGTTTTTCACCACTCGCTTGCTCTAACGCTTTCTTCGCAGCAATTTGTGGCGATTCTTTCCCTGCTTTTCCTCAGCGTGTTAAACATCTTCGGGTTGCGTTTCGGGGCATGGGTGCAGAACATTTTTACAACTCTCAAAGTGGCCGCTTTGCTAGGACTAGTGGCGTTGGGGTTGTGGTGGTGGTACTATCGCCCGGCCGCACATATCCAAGGGCAGAGTATGTGGGCTGGAGCGCATTGGAACCTGGCGACGTTGACCGTCATCTCCGTAGCCATGGTCGGGCCGCTGTTCTCCTCAGATGCCTGGAACAACGTCACTTTCACGGGTAGCGAAATCGTCAACCCGAAACGTAACCTGCCGCTGGCGCTGTTCTTGGGTACCCTCACCGTGTGTAGTCTATACGTGGCGTGCAACTGGACCTATCTCCGCGTCCTCCCATTCTTCGGAAGTCCGCAGGCTTCGGGACCCTTGGGACGTGGCATCCAATACGCTGCGGAAGACAGGGTTGCGACCGCAGCGGTGCAGGTTATTCTGGGTGGCAAAGGTGAAGTCTTGATGGCTGCGGCGATCATGATTGCAACTTTCGGCTGCATGAATGGAATGATCCTGGCGGGGGCCCGGGTTTATTACGCCATGGCCAAGGATGGCCTGTTCTTTCGTGCGGTCGGGAAAGTGGACAGCAGGCATCACACCCCGGCAAATTCGCTCCTCGTACAAGCAGGTTGGGCGGCGCTGTTGACTTTGAGCGGGACTTACAGCGATTTGTTGGATTACGTGATCTTCGCAGTGGTATTGTTCTACATCCTGACGATCGTCGGCGTTTTCCGGCTCAGGCGGACACGTCCTGACGCGCCAAGGCCTTACCGGGCGTGGGGCTATCCCGTGTTGCCTGCAATCTATATCTGCCTTGCGCTATTTTTGGAGGGCGCGCTGCTCATGCACAAGACCGGACGGAGCATTGCCGGGCTTAGTATCGTTATCATCGGCATACCGGTTTTTTTCCTTTGGCGCGCAAGGGCAGTGACAAGTTACGAGCAGAAGTAAAGAATCAGACGCCAGGAGTCAGAAAGCTGATTACTGGCAATCAGAGGAGATGCAATGCCGAATATCTGGGTAAAGAAAAGCATTGAAGATATTGAGAAGAGAAGCGACCGAAACTGAACACGGCTTGAAGCGGACGCTGGGGCCGCTCGCCCTCGTTTCTCTGGGTATCGGAGCAATCGTCGGAGCGGGGATTTTCGTGCTCAGCGGGGTTGCGGCCCAGCACACCGGTCCGGCGCTAGTGATGTCTGTGATCCTCTCCGGAGTGGGTTGCGCCTTTGCGGGCCTGTGCTACGCGGAGTTCTCCTCCATGATCCCCGTGGCCGGCAGCGCTTATACTTACTCTTATGCGACGGTTGGGGAGTTCCTGGCCTGGATCATTGGATGGAATCTGATTTTGGAGTATGCCGTTGGGGCTACGACCGTTTCGATCGGCTGGTCGGGTTACTTCGTGTCCTTCATACAGAAGACGCTTCATTGGCCTTTTCCCGCCGAACTGAGCAGGAGCCCGTGGGAAGCTGTGAGGCTGGCGGACGGAACCGTCGTTCATCCGGTGTTTAATCTCCCTGCCGCCTTTATCGTGTTGGTTATCAGCACTTTGCTTATCATAGGTACACGCGAGTCCGCCAATTTCAACAGCATCATTGTTTGTATTAAAGGTTGGGGTGGTTCTGCTCTTCATTGTCTTCGGAGCGCTCTATATCAATAAGGCCAACTGGCATCCGTTTCTTCCCGCGAACCAGGGGACATTCGGAGAACTGGGCGTTACTGGTGTGTTGCGCGGGGCGGGTATTATATTCTTCGCTTACATCGGCTTTGACGCCGTATCTACCGCAGCCCAGGAGGCTCGCAATCCGGAACGGGATATGCCGATTGGCATTTTGGGATCGCTGGCGATTTGCACGGTGCTGTACGTTGCCGTGGTGTTGGTCCTTACCGGCATCCTGCCTTATCGTCTGCTTAATGTCGCGGACCCGCTGGCGGTAGCGATCGATGCTACAGGGGTTCGTTCTTGGCTTTCACCGATTGTGAAGATAGGGGCCTTGCTTGGAACCACGGCCGTAATCCTGGTAATGATGTTAGGCCAAACGCGCGTTTTCTACACGATGGCTCACGATGGTTTGCTGCCAGCATCGTTCGGCAAAGTCCACGCCCGTTTCCGCACTCCATACATCAGCACAGCCGTGACAGGAATTTGCGTCGCGGTGGCGGGGGGACTTTTACCGCTGAGGATTGTGGGTGAGTTGGTCAGCATCGGCACGCTGTTGGCGTTTGTCATTGTCTCGTGCTCGATCATGATCATGCGAAGAATGCGTCCTGAGATTCGCCGCCCGTTCCGCACACCCTTCGTGTGGTTCGTCGGGCCAATGGGGATGATTGTCTGCGCCGCACAGATGGCAGGACTTCCCCGCGACACGTGGTTGCGCCTGATCATATGGACGGCGATTGGTCTTTTTGTGTACTTTGCTTTCAGCCGCCGTCACAGTGTCCTGCAGAACCGGGAAAGGGTTGCTGCGCCAGATAGCGAATTAAGTGGACCGGTCCGTCGATGAAACTATGAACTTCTTAAGCACCTCCTTAGTCAACTGACCGCTGCCGAGCGTGGTGAGAAATCGGGGCTAAAGAGGCTCTGTGAAAACTCGGTTGGTGTGTCATTCCGAGGAGTCCGCCATTCTTATTGGCGGACGACGAGGAATCTCGCATTGCGTTGAAGATACTCAGAGCGGGATTCCTCTCCCGCAAGGCGGGATCGGAATGACAGGGTGGATGGAGTTTTCACACAGACTCTAAAGGGCCGTCTCAGGTCCGTCCTTATGCTTACTACCCTGTTCAAGCTTCTGCTGCGGGAATATCGTACGCGTCGCATGGCGCGCTTTACTGTCTGGGCGCTGGCGTACGGGGCCGCCTTGTTGAGTGTGGGCCGGCTTGCGGGCGGCGCTCCAGCCGCGCTTTGGGCTTTGTTCTGGTTGGCGGCTATAACCTCCGGCGTCTATTGCCTGGGGCGGCTCGGAGTATTCGTCCGGCGCCGCTTGCTCTGGCGGCTCCGAAGGCGGCTGATTGTTACTTATGTATTTATCGCTATTGTCCCATTTGTCTTGATTGTGTTTCTCGTGGGGCTGGGCATTTACATTGTTAGTGGTCAATTCGCTGCATTTCTTGTCGCGTCGAACTTGCGCGAACACTTCGATGAACTTCAGCAAGTAAATCGCGCGGTGGCTCATGAAGCGAGTTCGATTGATTCCCGCACGACCGGGGAGAGATTGGACTGGTTACAGAACTTCTACGCGAGAGAGCTGCACCGTCACGCGGTGAGTTATCCGAGTCTGGAAATAACCCTTCGGATAGGGTCACAGGTTCGGGCTTTTCACCTGGACGGAACCATAATCCAACACCCTCTGACGGTTCCCGCTTGGTTTAAGCAGGAGGAGTTCGCGGGGATTGTGATGGATGGCGGCCAACTCGCGCTACGCGCCATGGATCGCGGCACTGCCGGAGGGGAGGATTTGGTTTTTGTCCTTTCCCAGCCCTTTACCCCGGAGCTACTCGATATAGTGGGAGAGGGCATCGGGCCGGTCGGGGTGGTGACGACGCGGCCCCTGCAAAGGGAATCGACCCTGCGAAGTTCGCAATCACCTTTGCGCTCCGAAACGCGGGAGGGAGTGTTCGGCCTTTCGGAGACCATCGACTCGAAGAGCCTCGAACTTCCGAAGCCTGTCAACTGGTTGGACTTCAATGTTAGGGGGGCTTCGTCACTGGATCCGGTTTCCTGGGAGGGCGAAGCGCAACAGAAGTTTGCCGCGCCGGCTTTCGTGTATGTCAGCTCCAGAGTGATGGCCTTGAACCGCCGCCTTCTTGAGACGCTGGGAGAGTATTCCCGAGTCTACGTCGTCGTGTTCAAGACGGTGGCGGTTATCTTTTTGATCATTGAGGGCATCGCGCTCATCATCGGAGCGCGCTTGACAGGATCGATCACTTCGACGGTCGACAAGCTCTATGATGCTACCGAGCGCGTGAAGAAGGGGGATTTCTCGTATCGAATCCGGGTCCCTTCGAGTGACCAAATCAGCGCTCTGGGAGAAGCTTTTGACAGCATGACAGCCTCTGTCGAGCGCCTTCTGCGGGAATCCGAGGAGAAACTGCGGCTTGAAAGTGAGCTCGAGATTGCACGGGAGGTCCAGGCGCAGTTGTTTCCCCGGTCTGTACCGGAAGTTCCAGGATTGGCGCTCTATGGGGTCTGCAAGGCGGCGCGCTCGGTCAGCGGCGATTATTACGACTTCTTCAAGCTGGGGGAAAACAGGGTTTGTCTAGTCCTTGGGGATGTCAGCGGGAAAGGAATCTCGGCAGCCCTGCTCATGGCTGCCATCCAATCTGCTCTTCGCGCTCACTTCTACGACGGCTTCGTTCC
Source organism: uncultured Acidobacteriota bacterium (assembly GCA_963765485.1). Lineage (GTDB taxonomy): Bacteria > Acidobacteriota > Terriglobia > UBA7540 > UBA7540 > CAVROP01. The sequence continues at coordinate 102,313 of CAVXWN010000042.1, forward strand.
TGCGAGTGGTTCTCACACGTCACTTCTTTCGACCGCCGATTTGGTCAGCAGGCTGAACCTCCAACTTTATGAAGCCACTCCCCGGGAAAAATACGTGACCTTCTTTCTTGGTGTATATGACGCTGCAACCTGCACGTTGACATACACGAATGCAGGTCATCTGCCTCCTGTATTGTTACGTCGCGGCACAGTCGAGCGGCTTACGGTCGGGGGAACGGTGGTCGGCCTTTTCTCTCCGGTTACCTACGAGCAGGCGGAAATTCAAATTCAGCCCGGGGACCTGCTTCTGGCGTTTACGGATGGGATTACTGAGCCCGAGAATATTTACGGCGAGGAGTTCGGGGAAGATCGCATGTTAGAGGTCGTGCGCCGCGCCTTGAAGGCTTCGCCACAGGTCCTTGTGGAAGAAGTCTACCGCAGCGTGAGTGATTGGACTGGAAGCCCCGAACTCCAGGATGATATGACGCTTATTGTCGCGAAGGCTTTCGAGTGAAGCGGTAGCGCAGGCGTCTCGCCCGCCCCTGGAGTTTGCAGGTTGCGAATCTGAATGCTCCAGCCGCGAACACTGTGGCGCGACTACCAAGGCCGGGGAGGGCTCACACAGGTATTACCGCCGCCGACGCGGCATTGCCGGACCCTGAAGAATTCGATAGACTGCATTAACGAGCAAGGGCTTCGCCCTCCGGATTCCTGTAGGGGCAGGGTTGCCGCGGCGACTGCCTGTCCTGGGCCACTACGAGGGTTGCCCTACTTTGATTCAAGGAGTTATAGCTTGCCTTTACGGAACCGCGTAGCCTTGGTGACCGGGGCTTCGAGAGGTATTGGGAAGGAGATTGCGCTCGCTTTGGGCCGAGCGGGAGTTCGCGTAGCCATCAGCTACCGGACTAATAAACTGGGCGCGCAAAAAGTCGTCAACGAATTACGAAGTGTGGGAGCCGAGGGAGTGGTGTTCGCGACGGACGTTACAGACTCCGAACGCGCCAAGGAATTGATTGAGGCAATCATCAATCGATTTGGGCGTCTTGATATTCTGGTCAACAATGTGGGCATGTTCGAGTGGAAACCCGTTGTGGATCTAACCCCTGAGGAATGGGATTCCGTGGTCGCCGCAAACCTCTCCAGTATTTTTTACACTAGCAAGTTTTCCGTGCCCGTGATGCGGCAGAAGCATTGGGGACGAATTATCAACCTGGGTGCTGTGGGAGCGGAGCGGGCCTTCGGACAAGCCAAGATCTCGGCTTACTCGGCGGCCAAAGCCGGGCTGGTGGCCTTTTCACGCTCTCTGGCGCTCGAAGAGGCACGGAACGGAATTACCGTGAACGTTGTAAACCCACCCGTTATTGATGAGAAGGCTTTATCCCTCGAGGAAGCAGAAAAGTTGGTCGACGCCAGGTACCCGGTGGGCCGTCCGGCAACCGGACGGGACATCGCGGAAGCCGTCAAGTTCTTTGCTTCTGACGAGGCCTCCTTCATTACCGGCCAAGTTCTTAACGTGAGCGGTGGGTGGATGCTTTAGCATGAAAATTCTCACTGCCGCACAGATGCAGCGCGTCGACCGGCTGACCACCGAGCGCTATGGGGTGCCGAGTCTAACGTTAATGGAGAACGCCGGACGCGGTGTGGTGGAGTTTCTCGCGGAGCGCTTTGCCCCACTGGCGCACCACCATATCGTTATTCTGTGCGGGCGGGGAAATAACGGCGGCGACGGTTTCGTCGTGGCCCGTTTGCTGCGAGATAAAGGGCTGAAGCCAAGGGTTCTCCTGTTCGCGGACCCCCAAAAAGTGCAAGGCGATGCGGCCGTCAACCTCGATCGGCTGGCAACCACCGGCATGCCCGAGGTTGTCGAAAGTTCCGAAGTTTGGCAACGGATGAAGCCGACTCTGAAAGGAACGACGTTGGCGGTTGACGCACTGCTGGGAACGGGTCTCTCAAAGCCGCTGGGAGGCTTGCTGCTGGAAGTGGTCCGAGATGTGAACACGGAATTCGCCGGGGCGCAAGTGGTGGCGGTTGACTTGCCTTCCGGAATCTCAGCCGACACCGGTGACCTGATCGGCGAGCACGTGCGCGCCGGCTTTTCCGTCACATTCACGGCGCCGAAAATCGCGCATATCTTTCCTCCGGCTTGTAAACGCGTTGGGGAATGGGTCCTCCGTGAAATTGGAACACCGCCGGAAGCACTCGAAAGCGATTCTGAACTGTTCTTGAGTTTGGCGTGCCGCGATGACTTTGCCTGGATCGCGCGGCCTCGAAAGCCCGATGCCCACAAAGGGAGTTTTGGCCACGTGCTGATTCTAGGCGGCTCAGTAGGCAAGACCGGGGCAGCCGCGCTGGCTGCTATGGCCGCTTTGCGGGCCGGCGCGGGGCTTGTGACCGTGGCCACCGCCGCAAGCGCTCTGCCCATTGTCGCTGCATTGGGAATGGAATACATGACGGAGTCGCTTCCGGAAACAGAGGCGGGCACGATTTCGCTGCGCGCGCTCGAGCCGGGGCGGCTGGAAAAGTTGCTGGCAGGGAAGTCCGTTTTGGCCGTCGGGCCGGGAATGGGCAGAGTCCCAGAAACGGCCGAATTGGTCCGCACCCTGGTGAACCATCGCCGCGTCCCCGTCGTCTTGGACGCCGACGGCCTGAACGCCTTTGCGGGCATGATGAATTCCTTCCGCTCCGGTGCCGATTTGTCAGACATCGTAATGACGCCCCACCCCGGTGAAATGAGCCGCCTGGCAGGATTATCGACTGCAGAAATCCAGGCACGCCGTATAGAGACCGCGCGCGAGTTCGCGCAAAAGCACCAGGTGAACCTTGTGCTGAAGGGCTTTCGGACGCTTACGGCCGCGCCAGGCGGCGAGGTTTGGGTGAACCCCACCGGCAATCCCGGTATGGCGACAGGTGGAACAGGGGACGTTCTAACGGGCTTAATTGCGGGACTTCTGGCACAATATGGTAATCGTCCGATAAACGAAGTTGTGGCGGCCGCAGTGTACTTGCACGGCTTGGCGGGAGACTTGGTCGAGAAAGAACTGGGCCAGGCTTCACTGATCGCAGGCGACTTGATCGGTGCGCTGCCGCGAGCGTACAAGCTAGTGATGAGTGACGAGTGATGAGCGAAGAGCCAACCAACGCACGCCAGTTTCTTGCTCGTCACTCGTCACTCGTCACTCGTCACTGCTCTTTGGTCACGCACTCTCCTGAGGAGACGGTTAGTTTTGGGCGTGAGCTGGCCAAGGACGTCCAGCCGCCTTGCATGGTATTGTTGGAGGGAGAATTGGGAAGCGGGAAGACGACGCTGGTGAAGGGGATCTTGGCCAAGCTGGCTTCTATCCCCGAAGAAGAAGTGACCAGTCCCTCATTCACGCTGGTGCACGAGTACGGACCGGAAGGCAGGGTTTACCACGTGGACCTTTATCGCGTCGAGGGGGCGCGTGACCTGGCGACGCTCGGGCTGGACGATCTGCTGGGCCGGGACGCGACGATCCTGATTGAGTGGGGCGAGAAGTTTGGTGAAGATGTTGCGGGACCCTGGGTGCGAATTCGGTTGGAACACCTGGGGGGTAATGAACGTCGAATCACGGTCGAGCGCCGGGTTTGACTGTCGATTTTCGATTGACGATTGTCGATTGAAAAAGGGGCTTGATTGCCGCGAGTGGCCGCTTTTGCTGTCATGCTGAGTGCAGCGAGGCACCGCCGCAGTTCTTCGCCGGCTACCGAACCCAAAAGAAACTGCCGAGACGCTTCGCTGCGCTCAGCATGACAGGGCGACTCAATCGGCAATCGTCAATCGAAAATCGGCAATGGCAAGGGCAATCTCACCACGGAGAAAAGCAAATATGACGGAAACAGGACTCACGCCCTGGGGATTAGTTGTCGGTTCATCCAGCGGTTTCGGCGCGGTTACAAGCCTGGAACTTGCGCGCGCCGGGCTGAACATTTTCGGTGTGCATTTTGATCGGCGCTCGACCATGCCTCAGGTGGAACAGGTTATCAGCAGCATTGAGGCCACCGGGCGGGACGTCCTGTTTTTCAATACCAATGCGGCGGACCCTGCAAAGCGCGCCGAAGTCTTGAACCAGATGCAAGAATGCTGGAACAAGAAAGGCGGCTGCAACTTCATCAAGGTTTTTCTTCACTCGCTCGCTTTTGGGTCGCTGAAAGCATACCTGGCGGATTCTCCGGATGATGAGTTGACCCAGACGCAAATGGATATGACAGTAGATGTCATGGGGAATAATCTTGTCTATTGGGTCCAGGAATTGTTTCGGAGGAAAATGCTGGGACCCGGCAGCCGCATTTTCGCCATGACGAGCGCGGGCGGGCACAGTGTGATCCCGAAGTATGGCGCGGTCTCGGCGGCCAAGGCGATCCTTGAGTCTCACATCCGCCAACTGGCCTACGAACTGATGCCGCACGGTATCACGGCGAACGCCATTCAGGCGGGTGTGACTATTACCCCCGGTTCCAGTAAGATCCCTGGAATCGATAAGCTGGCAGAGTTTGCAAGAATGCGGAACCCGGGTGGACGCCTGACCACGCCTCAAGACGTGGCCTCCGCCATCGTTGCCCTGGCGGACGACCGCACCTACTGGGTCACCGGCAACGTGATCCGCGTGGATGGCGGTGAGGATATCGTCACTTGATTCCTTTTCCGGTAGGGGCCAATCTTCTTAGAGCAAGATTCCTCGCTCTCTTGAGCCTCCCATCAGCAGAGGGTACAGAATCAATTCCCTCCCTCCTTCCGCAGTGAAAACCAGAATTCAGCCCGCAGAATTGTTCTTCCTCCTTGCAACTCTGGTAAAGGAGGCCGCTTCTAAATTTGCATAGGGCAAATTTGAAGCGGTGTCGATATGAAACTTAGGTCGGTGATACCGGCGTGGAAGAGGATTCTGGCCGGTCGAAAGCCCCTGCTGTCAATCGAGATCACGCGGGCATGCCCCCTGCATTGTCCCGGTTGCTACGCTTATCAGCCAAACCATCTAGGGGGCACAGTTTCTCTTCGCGAACTCGCGGACTTTCAAGGTGACGCTCTCGTGAATGGGGTGCTGGCGCTGGTACGTCGATGCCATCCTATTCATCTCTCGGTTGTGGGCGGGGAGCCATGGGTCCGCTATCGAGAACTCGACGTGCTGCTGCCAAAACTTGACCGGATGGGCGTTGAGGTGCAGTTGGTGACCAGCGCCGTGCGTCCGGTGCCCCTCGCTTGGCGTTCCATACCGAGTCTTCACCTAGTGGTGTCAGTTGACGGCCTGCCCGCGGACCACGACGTAAGGCGCGCGCCGGCGACTTACGACCGCATCTTGAAGAATATCGCGGGTCACCAGCTTAACGTGCACTGCACCGTCACCCGGCCTATAGTGGGGAAGGCCGGTTATTTCAGGGAATTTGCTGCTTTCTGGTCAAACCGTGACGAAATCCGGAGAATCTGGTTCAGCCTCTACACACCGCAAGAAGGTGAGCAGAGCGCTGAGCGCCTAAGGTCCGAGGACAGGGGGGCGGTGCTTGAAGAACTCGCGAGCTTGCGGAAATCCTTCGCGAAAGTCGAGTTGCCTGACCGGGGCAAGCCCCGCAAGTCAGGAGACTGCCGGACACCCAGGGTCGCGTCAAAGTCCCCGTACGGTGACATCCCAAAGCGGCTCTGCCGCCCGATCTGCGGAAAGGCTTGGCCTTTCCGAGGGCTTCCACCCTGACTAACCCCCTCGGCTCGGCTGGAAGGCTGAGCCTTCCAGCCGAGCCGAGGGAAAAAGGAGGCGGTCTGCGCCGGCAAGCCGGAGGCTTTGCGCACGTCAGGCGGCAGAGCCGCTTTCTCCCCGACTTTGACGCGATCCTGACCGGACACTACCCGCTTTTGACGCGCTTTGGGGAATCTGATAGCCTAAAGGTTCGTGAAAGACAGCTACCCCTTAAGAGGGCTAAGAAGCGAGAGGGAATGAAACGCAGGAGAGCTTTTGCTCGCGAGGCCGCGAGGGTTCTGTGCTGGTGTGGATCGGGCAATTGAAGTTGTTCACATCGCCCTCGAGCTTTTCGCGGCTCCCGTTTATGTCCGCAGGGAGATTGTCCATAACAAGCACGTGATCCAGTCTCTCGCGGCCAAGGGAGCCGTCTTCGTGGATGAGATCGACCAGGTCCCGGCGGGGGCAGTGGTTATCTTCAGCGCCCACGGTGTTTCGCCGGAAGTCCGAGCCGCGGCAGAGGCTAGACATCTTCGAGTAATTGATGCCACCTGTCCTCTGGTCACGAAAGTTCATCTGGAGGCTGTCCGATTTGCAAGAGAGGGCTGCTCCATAATTCTCGTGGGGCATGCCGGGCATGATGAGATTGTTGGGACCATGGGTGAAGCTCCGGAGCACACCCAGTTGGTTGGCAGCGTCGAAGAGGCAGAAGAAGTTCAGGTTCCTGACCCCGACCGTGTCGCTGTCACTACGCAGACGACGCTTGGGGTTGACGACACGCGTGAAATTGTTGACGTTCTCAAACGGCGCTTCCCGAAACTAGTAAGCCCTCCCAGTGACGACATCTGTTACGCCACTCAGAACCGGCAAACAGCGGTCAAGCTCCTGGCGAAAGAGGCGGAGGTGATCCTTGTGCTGGGTTCCAGCAACAGTTCCAATTCCAGGCGCCTTCGGGAGGTCGCGGAGATGTCGGGGGCTCGCGCTTACCTTATCGAAGACGCGTCGAAGATTGACCCTGCCTGGGTGGAGAATGTCCAATGTGTCGGCATCACCGCTGGCGCATCGGCTCCTGAGCACCTCGTTCAAGAGGTGGTGGCCTACTTCAAGGCCAGGGGAGTGGAACAGCTCGAGGAAATTGAGCCTATTAGAGAAAAAGTGACGTTTGCCCCTCCATCCGAACTTGCCCGCGAAATGGCCAAGCGCGGCATGGCAAGTTAACCAGTCAAACCGTTTTTTCAGGGGAGTCGCAGATCGATCCCAGCGGGCACTCCGGACACAGTGGCCTGCGCGCCTGGCAGACCTTCCTTCCAAACCAAATCACCTGGTGGCCAAAGGATATCCAGCGTTCACGCGGGACAAGCTTTATCAGATCCTGCTCGACTTTCTCCGGAGTCTGCTGGCTAGAGAGCTTTCAGCCGGCAGGCGATGCGGAAAACGTGGGTGTCCACGACAACGCCCGTGGGAATGCCATAGGCAGTGCCCAGCACCACGTTGGCTGTCTTTCGAGCCACGCCCGGCAGGGTCAGCATTTCCTCCATCGTCCGGGGGACTTGGCCGCCGAAGTCGGTCACCAGTTTCTTGGCCGTTCCGATAATACTCTTGGCCTTGTTGCGGAAAAATCCTGTGGAGCGGATTTCTTCTTCCAGAGCCGGCGGCGGTAGTGCGGCGAAGTCGTGCGGTGTGGGGTATTTTTGAAACAGCCCGGGGGTGACCTTGTTCACTCTCTCGTCGGTGCACTGAGCGGAGAGTATGGTGGCCACGAGTAGTTGGAAGGCGTTCTCATGCCGCAGGGCACACTGGGCCTGGGGAAACAGTTGGTCCAGCGCCGAAAAGATCTTGTGCATCCGTTCGGGCGCAGTATAGTTCGTCTTCGGCTTGGCTTTACGTTGTAACGCGGGCGTCTCGCCCGCTGTCGCAGGAGCGTCCCGCTCCCCCAACCGGGCGCGGGTAGGATGCCCGCGCAACAGCGGGCGAGACGCCCGCGTTACATCAGTCGGCTTTTTGATCGACTTAGCCTTGCTGGGCATAATCCCTCCGGCTACCCTCCGAGGAGGTCCAAGACTTCAGGCAAGTCACGATGGACGCAGGCGAAAGTGGGTGTGTCCCGCACGGTGTAACTGGTGGCTTCGCTATGGCGAAGTTCCATCACGAGATCCACGAAGTGCTCGGGCTTGTCGCTTTCAAACGCGACCACGAATTCCTGGTCATCGAGCCCGAAGGAATAAGTTGTGTTCAGCCTCACCGTCGGGTACCTGTGGCCGATTTCGATATGTTCGTCCATCATCCCCTGGCGGGCATGCTTGGTGAGGCGGTACCAGGCTTTGCTTTTCACAAAAGGGTAAACGAACAGGTACTTGAACTGGCCGGGGACCAGCCTGAGGCGAGTACCTTCTTGGCCCTCGTGCGTGTGCTTATCCACGTAAACGGAGCGCTTGGTCATCGAAAAGTAGGAGTATGGCGTGGTCAGGTACTTGCCCAGCTCCGTGGCTAGAAGATGCGCCGTCATTGCCTGGAGCTTCAGTGGGTCATAGCCGATGCGCCATAGCATGAAGTCACAGTCGCCGCGGATGCCGACCAGCGAATACGGGACCACGAGCATATGTTCTTCGTAGGTCTTTACAACATCAATAAACTCACACTTCCCCTTTTTGCGCTCTTCTTTAGGGAGACGCCGCCATAGCGGGTCGACTTTGTAGAAGGCGAAGTTGACGTACTGGCGGCGGTCGTCCCCCTTCGCACCTTTATCCTTCTGTTCCATTAGACCTTCGGCTCCCTTTTGTAGTTGCTGGCTGTTGACCAATCTTGCGCCCCAAACAAAGTCTCACTATAGCATGAAACTCGAGCCGAAGCTTTGGAGTGCGGCAGCTTGCTGCCGCTTTCAACCAGGCCAGCTTGCTGGCCGTATCTCGTTCATGTACCGACAATGATTGAAGCAGCCCGCGAGCAAGCTCGCGACGAGGCAAAGCGGCAGCAAGCTGCCGCACTCCAAAGCGCTGCCCGCCGGCAACATTTTTCGAGCGAAGAGAGATGAAGGCGGCGGAACCTGTCCCGATCTGATCGGGACGCCGCCCTCTGGTCCGTCAGCCGACAGATAGAACCGCGGCTCTTTGCAGGAGTATACTATGCCGCGAAGTTCACCACTGCTGAAGGATAGGCCAGGTATTTTAGGCAAGGGAGACAGATTTCATGAACAACATTCGAAGACGGGACTTCATATGCGACGCAGCTCTCGCTGCAGCAGGGCTTGCCACTGGTCTCGTAGATACGAGGGCCGCCGAAGTGAAGAATCCAAAAGCCCTGGGAAGGGCCAAACGGTTCAAAGTAGAGGGGACAGCGGCCCTGAACTGCGCCCCGGCGGAAAATGCAAGTCCGCGGCCCAAGACCGTGATCCTGGTTGAGCATCCTATGTGGCTCATCATCAAAGAGTGTTCCGTATGTGCGGAGCGAACTCCCCCCTGGGGGGCGCCGGACGTGAAGACGTATAGCGAGCGTCTTTCGCGGAACTTGAAAACTCTGGAGGACAATCCTCGCGCCAAGATGAACTACGAGTTTTCCGCTGGAGAACTCGAGGACATTCACCAGGACTACCCGGACCTGGCGAATCGTATGCGGGGTGCTATCAAGAGAGGGCAATTGCAGTTAGTCAACGGCACGTACAGTCAGCCTCATTTGCAGATATTGTCTTTAGAGGCCAACATTCGTGAGCTGGCCGTGGGCAAGCAGACCCTGCACGATCTGTATGATTTTGACGTGCGTGCCTACGCAATGCAGGAGCCCAGTTACGCTGACCAGACTCCTCAGATCCTCAAAGCGTTGGGCTACGATTTCGCGGAACGCGGCGCATTCATAACACGTTTGCATTACGTCAGACGAGATTCGCTCTCGGACCTGCAGTCCTGGCGTGGCCTGGATGGGACGACTATCGAGTTTCTAAACTGGCCCATGCGCAATCAGAGAGACGGGGCTTTCATCACGTTTCCGGACATGGAAGCGATCGATCTGAAAGAGGACACCGAGTACATTTCGCTGGAAGATTACGTGAACAGGTTGTACGCGAAACGAACCGGGCGCGAGAGTATCGTCGTGCCTTATATCCCCTGGTCGTACCTTGAAGGCACCAACGCCGAAGCCCTATCAAGAGCGAATACGGAAACGGAAACAGCGTTGATCCAGGCGGAAAGCCTTGAGGCGCTTTCATCGACGTGGTCTTCGAAACCCGCGCAGGACATGACCCCGCTCTGGAAGGTCTGGCTGAAGTGTCAGCATCATGACGCCTACTGGTCCGGCGCGCCGGAACTTAGGGAAAAGTCCATTGGATGGCTCGCCGAAACGAAGGCCAAGGCGATGGAGATCTCAGGGCAGCGGATGCAGGAGTTCGCCGCCACGCAGTTCGCTGCCTCCTCTGCCAGTCCGGAGCGGACGGGGCCCGCGCTTGTTGTCTTTCCGATCTATCCCAGACGGCACAAGGGTGTCTTGAGGGTGGACTGGGAAGGACCCGTGCCTGGCGCCCTGGCGGACGCCGCTGGCAGGAAGATTGCTGCGCAACCTCTGGAGATCAACGGGGCGGCGAAGAAGCAATTGACCTTCGCATTTGATTTCGAGGGCGCGGGAGTTTTCACTCTCGCTCCGGTCGCGGAACCTCAGGCTTTCTCCACCACCGAGTCTCTTATGAAAGAGCCCACCGTCTTGCTGTCCAGTGGCACCTTCGCTGCTCGTCTGAATCGGGACGGGTCGATACGCGAGCTGCGGCTTAGCAACGGGTCAACGCTGATCTCCGATACAGACAGCCCGGGCGGGCAGTTGACCGTTGCAGTGGGCGACTTCATCGAAGATCTCAGAGATCATGTCAGCAGTGTGCGCATTGTTCGCGGCCCCGTGTTTGATCTACTCGAGGCAAACGGCCGCCTGGGAGAGGTCCCTATCGTCCGCCGTACGTTTGTTTATCATGACCTCCCGTTGATTGAGATGGAGATCGAGGCGACGTTCGATAAGACATCCCTGGCGGAATTCAGCGATGATACTCAGAAGCTTTGTGCTTGGTGGCCCAAGCCCGCGGCGACCAAAATAGTCCATGGAATCGCCGGAGGCGCTATCGAACCTCACGAGCCAGGCACAGCATTCTTCGCCGTCAACTGGATGGACCTTCACTCAGAATCGGACGGCCTCGCCATGGCTAACTTTGGGACCCTTAAGTCTTTTGTGTGGGAAGGCCGGATAGGAAACGTCCTGGCATGGGGAGGTTCGGGGGATCAATTCGACAATCGGATGGGTTCAGGCGTATGGGGCAAGGCGATGGACCTTCGGCTGGACGGAAGGCAGCTCTTTCGCTTCGCTCTCTATCCGCACGCCGGAAGCTGGCAAGCTGCAGACGTGCCCGGTTGGGCGATGTCCCTCACGCGTCCGCCCCTGGTCTTGGCGCTTGGGGCAGGCCGACATATGACGCCGATGGCGAGAACTCTTCTGGCTATTGAGAACATCGAGGTCGTTCCCAGTGCAGTTCTCCCAGCTTTAGCTTCTGGCGACAACCCTCGAATCGTCACGGTTCGTTTCTACGAGAGTACGGGCTCTGCCAAAGGCTCGAAACTGACGATCAGGTCAGATGGGAAGGCGACGCAACCGCCCCTCTTCGATCTCGGCGGGCGCAGCGTCGCCGCCCTCAAACCTTGGCTGATCGGTGAAGCGAAGATGGCTTTGAGAGATTAGGTGGTGTATCAGGTGGAGGTTCCGGACTCGTTTGCAGTTCTAGGACCCGTGAGCAGTGCCTTGGTGCGTGACTGCGCCCATGTTTCCCACACCAAACCACTGGCGCACGGCGGGAACATTTGCGCGCGTTTGGGCGTATGATGATGCAAGAGAGAGGTGAATTGCATGCACTGTGCTCATTGCGGCGCCCAGGTGATGCCTGGGCAGAGATTTTGCAGCAAATGCGGCCAGCCGGTTGCTGACGCGCAGGTTTCCGGCGCGGCGGACCAGCCCGCGCCGCCTCAATCATCGCCAGGTCAAACCACCGTACCTGGCCCGAGCGTGGGATTCGCCCGTCCCTCACGTGTGGCACGGAACCTTAACGTGCTCGGCCTACTCTGGATAATTTTTTCCGCGCTGCGGCTGATCCCCGGCGTGGCCCTGATGGTTTTCGGCCATATGCATTTCCCGTTCATGTTCATGCCGATGCCCGGACCCATGCGCCTGTTCTTGGCTCCATTTCTGGGGGCGATCGGCTTACTCATTTCGGGGTTCGCCATTGCGGGAGTGATCGCGGGATGGGGCCTGATGGCCCACTCTTCCTGGGCGCGCATGCTTGCCATCATCCTCGGCTGCATCAGCCTTATCCATTTTCCAGTCGGGACAGCGCTCGGCATCTATACCCTCTGGGTGTTGGTGCCCGACGACGCTGCCGCCGAGTACCGGAGCCTGGCGAGAGCCAACTAAGCGGACAGCAAATCGAGCAGTTTGCGGAATGCGTCACCTCGGTGCGAGACGGCGAATTTCTCTTCCGCTTTGAGTTCAGCAAAAGTCTTGTTCAGTGGAGGGTAGAAGAAGTAGGGGTCGTACCCGAACCCTCCCGTTCCCCGAGGTTCATCAAGGATGACACCGTCAACTCTCCCCTCGGTGACGCAAAGAATTCGGCCGCGCTCCGCCAGCGCGATGACGCAGACATAGTGTGCGGCGCGGCGAGAGAACTGGTTCTCAACAGCCGGCGCAATGCTACCGTGGTCGAGGGCCGTCGCCGGGCTAAGACTCCGCGCTGCCGTTTCCACGCGGTGCAATTCCTGCAGCAACTTGCGGTTATTCTCGACATCGGTAGCGCCGGGTCCTGCGAAGCGAGCCGAAAAGACCCCTGGCGCACCTCCCAACGTATCCACACTTATTCCGGAATCGTCTGCGAATACCGGGCCGGAGGCGTTCGCACTGTAATGCAGCGCTTTCTTGCGTGCGTTCTCTTCAAAAGTCATGCCATCTTCGACGCAGGCCGGAAGGCTCTCAATTCCAGGCAAAGGCTTCACATGGATGCCTCGCGCCGAGGCGGCATCACAGAACTCACGGACCTTGCCGGGATTGCAGGAAGCCAGATACAACGGTGAGTGGAGAGTGATGAGGGGCATGAGTAAAGTCGAAAGTTGTAGTCGGCTACGCAAGAGCCGAGGAGGGTTCGAATTTCAGGATCGAACGCTGGATGGCGAGGAGTTGCTGGATCCCCGGTCGAGCCACTTCGATCAGCTTGTTCAGATCGCCGACGCTGAAGGGTTTACCCTCCGCTGTCGCTTGCACCTCCACAAGTTGGCCGGCGCCGGTCATTACCACATTCATGTCCACCTCGGCATTTGAGTCTTCGCCGTAAACCAGATCGAGCAGGGTCTCCCCGCCCACGATGCCGACACTGACAGCCGCCACGTAATCCTTCAAGGGATTTCGGCGCAGGGCCTTGAATTCCACTAGCTTTTGGAAGGCCATGCCCAGTGCGACGAGCGAACCGGTAATCGAGGCGGTGCGCGTCCCTCCGTCGGCACGGATGACATCGCAATCGACCCAAATCGTCCGCTCGCCGAGAGCTTCCATGTCGGTCACAGCACGTAATGACCGGCCGATCAGGCGCTGGATCTCCATAGTACGGCCGCCCTGCCGGCCTCGGGTCACCTCCCTCGGGGTACGGGTTTCGGTGGCGCGGGGAATCATGGCGTATTCACTGGTGATCCACCCTTTGCCCGTGCCTTTTTGGAAAGGAGGAACACCCTCCTCAACCGAGGCCGTGCAAATCACCTGAGTCTCACCCAGGCGGATCAGGGCGGCGCCCTCGGCGCAACTAATGAACTGCGGAACGATCTCAACGGGCCTGAGCTCGGTGGCGGGCCGCCGGTCCGGACGAACGAGTTTGCCGCCGGAATAAAGGAGGCCCGTCAAAGGTCTTGGCATAGTGGACATGTAATCTCCTGAGCAATGAATTCCGCGGTCACATTTCACGGACCGCTTTTGATGAGACTTGTATCGGGGACGACGGCCTCGGTCAAGTCGGCGTGCCCGTGAAGGGTTTCGACTTCCTGACCCTGAACAAGGATTTTAACCCGTTTTACTGAAGGAATGTTGGCGGTAATCGAATCCACCATGGAATAAATGGACAGGCACTCGGTTTCAATTCCGGGACTGAGGTTGTTGAGGATATCATTCGAGAAGTCGACATAAGCAGTTCCTTCGGAAGTCAGGAAAACCGCGCGCACGATGGTTGAGGCGGGAAGTGAGTGACTGAGGCCGTGCTCTGACCCCTCTGCCAGCGCCAGCAGAACCTGTCGCACTCGATCATCTGCTGATTGCGCCCACTTGATGGTGCGGCTCTCCGGAACGAGCTTGCGGTCACTAAGAGAAGGGAAATAAAGGACGGCCGTCACATTGGGACCAGCGCCCGATTGCAAGGCTACTTCGTTCAAACGCGCTTTTGCAGATTCCTCACTATGCAAAGGAAGTTCAAAGAAGATGTGCCTTGCCAGCGAGCGCAGGTAGAAGAGTCCCCCGGCAAAGACTATGAGCAAAGCGACTGACAGAAGTTTGGCGCGACGGCTCATGTCTCAGGTTCCTCCACCCTGCAAACCGGCAAGCGCTTGCGCCACGGCGGCGGATATCGACTTCTGAAATTCCGGGTTGGTTAGAGCGCTGGCGTCGTTTTCGGGAGTCAAGCTGCCGATCTCAATCGCCACGGCGGGCGCGTTCACGCTGCGCAGCGTGCGGACGGGAGCCCCCGTGGGCGTATCCGCAGTTAACCCGGCAATTTGAGCGAATTGTTGCTGGAGGGCTTGAGCGAGCTGGCGGCTTTGGTCCAGTTGAGTCTCCTGGACTTGACTCCAGGGTACGAAGAATGAGCTGGTTTCGCCACCCGGCGAAGAGAGAGGCAGACCGGGAGGTTGGAACGTGTAGACCGCGATCCGCGGTGAGCTGCCGCCCAAATCGCCGGCGTGAAAAGTCAGGAAATAAGCAGCCCCCGCCACATTCGCCACCACTGCGCGCTGCTCGAAAGTCACATTGACATCACCGATGCGCGTCAAGACAATCCGGTATTTGTGCGTCGAGGTCAACGCCAAGCGAACACCCGCCGACAGTTGTGCCGTCAGATCTTTCTCGGTAACACCGTCACGACTGCGCGCCCCCGCGTCGTCGCCGCCATGGCCGGCATCGAGGACCACCACCGGCAGAGAGGGGCCCGGCTCTGTGGCGGGCGCGGGTGAAGGCGGCGGTGCGGCAGGCGCGCCGGCGGCAGCCGGAGCCTGCTGGGAAGGCGCGGGCGTCTGGGGAACTGGCGGGGGTGGCTTCAATACGTCAGCCAGGAGGACCTTGCCTCCTTCCGCCACCGCGGGGTAGAAGTTTAGCCCCTCCGCCGAAGGCGTGATGACGAGCTTGGGCACTCCGTCCTGGTCGTCGAAGTGGATATCAGTTATGTAGGGACTCTGGAAGTGGAAGGACTGTTCAAGGGGTTCGATCGGGTGGTCTCCCAGAAAGACTACCCATTTGCCATTAACCGAGGCTGTCCGCACTGTCACCTTGTCCGTGAAGGTAAAAGTGAGTCTCACACCGTTAGCCACCTGGTCCAATCGCACAGTAAAGGATTCGGGCTTCACGTTTCCAACGAAAATCCGGTTCGTCCCCTCTTGGTATTTCATGACCTGGCCGGTAAGCTTGGGCACCACCGTCGTGAGGAAGTCCGTGGGCACCATCCATTGTCCATTTGAAAGCCGGATAGGATTCAGGAGAGTCGTCGTCCGCTTGTCGATGTGGATCTTCGGGTTGTCCGCATGAAGCTCAATTTGAGTGTCCTCAAACCACACCTTAATTGAGTTCCGTCTTTCTTCTAAGCCGTTTACCTTTCCGACAAGGTTCAGGACCCGAAGCAGAGGCAGATAGTTCGTTTTCCGTATTACTTCCAGAGGAATTACGTGCCGCGAGTTTGGGAAGTAAAAAACGAAATTATCACTTCGAAGTGTTTGCGGCGGCCACAAGAACAGCGCGAGTCCCAACAAGAAGGTCGCGGAGACCAGGAGCTTTCGGCCGGGAAAACGAAAAGATTTCGTCAGTGCCAGCAAGGGGCGCTCGCCTTCTGTGAGTGGGTGGCCTCGAAGCAATGCCAGGCTCTGATTTTATAGCAATCACCCTCAACCGTCCAATCAATCGAACTTGAATCGGAAAGGCTGGCGATGTAGGCTTTACGCCCAAGAACAGTTTCAAATTGGAAGTTCGGACCATGAATTGGAAGGTTAGTGAAAAGGAGAAGGCTGCCCATGGACCGCTCAGTCGCGGGAACTGGCGGCGTGAAGATGAGGAGCGCACATGTCAAATATCAATCCCGGTAATTTCGGTCGTCGGCAGTTTCTGAAGGGGATCGGAGCAGCGGCTGTCGTGTCAACAGCCCCGCGGATCGCGGCGGCGGAGGGATTCTCTCCCCGAACTCCCAGCGATAAAGTGGTTAGGATCGGAGTGGTGGGTGGGAACTTCGGTTCCCAGTTTCAGTGGCATCTGGACCCCAATTGCAAAGTCACCGCGGTCTGCGACCTGCGTGATGATCGGCTGAAACATCTGGTGGAGGTTTATGGGCCCGCCACCAAGTACAAAGATTTCCTGCAATTTCTCAAGCATCCGGAACTGGACGCCGTCGCGGTCTTCACGCCGGCGCCGTTGCACGTCTGGATGGTGACGGAAGCGATGAAAGCCGGCAAGCATGCCATCAGCGCCGTACCGGCGGGGATGTCCGTGGAAGAACTGGAATTGCTGCTGGAAACCGTCAAGAAAACGGGAATGAAGTACATGATGGCGGAGACCAGCTACTACCGGCCCGAGGTCATCACTTGCCGCGACTGGGCGCAGAAGGGAAAGTTCGGCACCATCTTCTACACGGAGGCGGAATATCATCACGAAGGCCTGATTCCATTGATGTTCGATGAGCGGGGGTTTCCTACTTGGCGGTACGGGTTTCCGCCAATGCATTACCCCACCCACTGTATGGGCATCGTAATCCCTATCACAGGCGAGCGAATGGCGGAAGTTCAAGCTATTGGCTGGGGAGATGGGCACGAGGTGCTCGCTACAAACGAATACGGAAATCCTTTCTGGAACACAACAGGATTCTTCAAGACCTCCGGAGGGCATAGTTCCCGCGATTTCCGTCTTCTGGCATGTCGCGGCAGGCGGGACGGAACGGGGAAGCATCTATGGAAACCTGCTTTCGTACATCATGGAACGGCCCGAAGGGTCACCGGACACGGTGATACAGATCAGCAAAGAGGGCAAGACGGTGATCGACGCGAACGGATATCCGGAAGGGGAGGTGAAGATCGAGTGCGTACAAAGAGCCCACGCATTGGGAAGTCCTGCCCCCGTCCATGCGCGTGCAAACCGGTCACGGCGGGTCGCACACGTTTCTGACCCACGAGTTCATCAGCTCGATCATTGAAGATCGCTGGCCCACAGTGAATGTCTATGAGGCCACAGCCTTCACAGCGCCAGGGATCATTGCACATCAGTCGGCCCTGCGGGGTGGCGAGCCGCTGAAGATCAAAGACTACGGAACGGCGCCGGCGTAGCCTGCCAGTGCTCCGCTGCAGAACCCGCGGGTTTATTACCTTGTGGCGGCAGAGTCGCTTACTGCCGCCGATCATTTATGTCGCCCCTGCCGGGGCTCGTCTCTTGTACTGCCGCTTCTTCCCATGGCTGCCGCCATGGGCCACATTCTTCCGCCGCTACGCGGCTTGCCTCCGCTCGCCATACTTCCGCACGGCGTGCTTTGGCCAGCCGAATGAGACCCGAGGATTTGAATCCGCGAGTCCATGAGGAGAGCAATTGAAACCCTGGCGCGGGCTGCCACGCCAGCTCGCGACTCCAGGCAGAAGACGTGCCAAGTACAGGCGGAGCACGGCCTGCGCGAGCATCCACTCAGAACAAGACAAGGAATTCCTCGACCGTCATTCCTGAATGCCGTATGAGAGCGCGAAGCGTCCCTACCGAAAGCTCTTTATGTTGAGGAACAGAAAGATTCGCGCGCGCATTCTGCTTGGTCATGACCACATGACTTCCGACTTGGCCGACGACGCGCCACC
This sequence comes from uncultured Acidobacteriota bacterium, assembly GCA_963765485.1. GTDB lineage: Bacteria > Acidobacteriota > Terriglobia > UBA7540 > UBA7540 > CAVROP01. Next base: position 120,044 of record CAVXWN010000042.1, read on the forward strand.
CGGCCTTTTCGAAAGCCTTTACTGCTTCTTTGCCGGAAATGTTGGCAAGGCGTGCCACGCAATTAGACAGATACTAGTATTTCGGGCTGGTTGCTGCGTGGAAGTTGCGCTGTGGCTTTTTGATCCTCAGCCCACAGCCACGCCGCAATGGCCTCTTTGATGTTGGCAATGGCCTCTTGTTCGTCTTTGCCCTGCGAGACGCATCCCGGCAAGGCCGGGCACTCGGCCACGATCCAGCCATCTTCCGCGGGAGTGAGGGTAACGTGAAACACCATAATAGCTATATGCTACCACGCACTTCTGCTCGCGAACAAGCGGTGCATTGAGGCCCTAATCCGTCGATAACGTGCAACGATGCGATGCGATGTAGGGGCGAGGCGCCGCCTCGCCCCTACCATCCCACCTGTGGGGTGCGCTGAACTGCGGCGTATCGGCGCGCGGCGATGCACCCCTACAATCATGGCCGGCCGCTATCGACGGATTAGGGTGAGGCTGAGTCCTCGGGCGGCGCACGCATTGATTTCAATGTCGGTGCGCCTGGGCAACTGCCGCACCAGTGCCTTGGTCGAGGCCTTCGACCGGCTGTGGCCGCGCATCGAGCAGGCTCTCCTAGGCGGAGAACGCGTGGTTGAGATTCGATAAAGCGGCACGGTAGTCTGGGTAGCAGCGGGAAGCGCGACAGCGGCGGTTGGGTCCTTGCCCGGCAAACGCAGAGGGCTGGCTCTGCGCCAGCCACGCCGCTCGCTAGCTGGGGTCAGGTACTTCGTCAAGCCATTGCTGAAACAACTTTGGCTCCTCGTGCAGAGTGAAAGGCTTGAAGAGCCTCCACAGGCGGCGAACGGCCTCTCGATCTTTGTTAACGATGGTCAGCTTCTCTGGGTCACAATTCGTGAGGAGCAGCGTGCGCGCAGCGATGTCAGCCTCGGGCAGGCTGTAACCGATGATTGTAATATCCTCCGCCTTCCTGAGTGCCTCAGCCGCAAGACGCCAAACCTTCACGAGGACCGCGCTACGCCCTTCCCCCCCGAAACCTTTAACGAAGCTAGGATACAGTAAAACCTGATATTCGTTTGTGTCCCGGCCGCGGTAATACCAGCGATCGTGGGCTTCAATTCCCAGTCCCTTTAGGAACCTGTCATCCAGTGAAACAGGCTCTGCGCCGGCAACCCGCGCGAGATCCTCGTATTCAGGAGGTGGGGAACGCCAGTCGGCCTCGGCCATCCGGAAATAGTCGAACGGCCTTGCGTACCATCCCCCGGCTCCATGCAGATGGACAACCTTCACGCGAGAGGGGGGCCACTCAACAGGTGAGGGATCGGTCTTCGATTTCCATAGGCTCACCCTGAAGCCGTACCCGTCTTCTGGGTTCCACATTCCCCGAGGAAGCAACGCCCTTTCCACGGTCGCGTCGTAATTGAACGTGAGAACAAAGTCCCCGACGCCTAGCTTGGCGGCAAACCGTCGCAGCCACTGCCAATCCGTCCCGGGGAAGGCAGAGAGCCCCTCATTATGTTTGAAGCGGAGGTAAGCCTCAAGACTCTTAAGGACGACACGGTGAGCGCGCCGGTGAGGCTCTATCAAAGATTCAGCGGACTTCGACTCCTTGTCGAGAAGCACGATGCTCGCAGGCCGTACGCCGCCCTGCCGAACGGCGAGAGCGTGAAGCCTGTGGAGAAAAAGTATCCAAGCCAAGTCCAGCACGGTCAGCACCGCTTCCAAATCCTTGGTGCGATATGCGTCTGCAAGCAACGGGTCCGCGTTGCTGTTCAGCCATTCACAGACCTCCCGCCACTCCCTTCCAAGCGCGGCGTCGGACTCACCACGCGCGAGGAAGGCGCCTATGTCGTCAAACAACTCGTGGGCCAGTGGATACCCCACCGTCTTTGAGACCCCTGCACCGAGAACGTACGCCTTCATCTAGACCATCCTTGCGGGGGACCACCGTGCCACCAGCGGCGGGTGTGGCTGCAACCAGGCGCTAAAAAAGCCCCTCCTGCTCGTGTTTCGTCTTACGCTCGCCCTTGGCGAAGGTTTCAACGCGGTGGGCGGGGTATTCGAGTTTCTTCCCCGCCAGCAATTCGGCGATGGTCAGGATTTGCAGGCGGGGATAGCGGCCCGGAAAGTCTTTTGACTCGTAGAAGCCCGTGGCCGCGGCTTCCGTGAGCATGGGCTTGGTGGGCTCGCGCAAGGTGATAAGCGCGCCGATGGCGGCTTTCTCCCGTTCCAGCACGCCTTGCAGGTCGCGGACGTGGTTTACATTTACATGCCCACTCTTCATCAGGATGTGGCCGCCTTACCGGGCTCCTCCAGTCGGGCCAGCCAAGTATCAAAATGATGGCATTCTTGGCGGAGCTTGGCCAAACCTATTTGCTTCGCGATCAATGGCCCGGACACAGGCTTATCATACTCAGGCAGTATTCTGAGGATTTGCTTCGATGGTGCATGATCCTCTCTTTCATCAATGTGCTCTGGTGTTTCGAATGCGCGTCGGATAGCCTGCAATTTGGCCACTTTGGCGCCGATGCTGGGAAACGCGATGGAGAAGCTTTGCGGATCGGAAAACAGAAGCGCCTCGAATTCGTGGAGTTGAACATAAGCTACAAAACGCGGGTGGTTTATATTAGACGCGAAGCTTTGCTCAAGAAGCTCAACTTTCTTCATCGGGTCAACGATGCGGCGAGATTCAGCCATCGACGGAAAATCCGATGGCAACCTGTATAAGTCAACCATGGTCGTGAACCATGAGTCCGAAGCATTGTCTTGTTTTATCCAAAGTTCAAGATCCCTTCGCAAATGTGCGAAAGAAACCAAGCCCCCGCGGTATACCTTTCCCCTCCTTCTCCCCGTCGTCACCCGGTGGGCATCGCAGTAGATTCCCTTTGCGCCCAACTCTGGAGCAAGCAAGTTGCGAACGAAGGTCTCCTCCGTTTGACCCTCAACGACGAAGTGCAATCGCATCGTTAAGATGGCCTCCCACCGATGACGTTCTTCTCCCACAATTCCGAAAGCGTATATTCCTCAAGCCATGCATGGAGTTCGGCTTCCGTGTGCCGGTGAAACGTCGACTCTCGGGTCGTTCGGTTAACCACCACAATATCCTCGGGGGTGAAGCGGTCAACCAACGAAACGGACTGCGTGGCGAGAATTACCTGGGCATGCTGCGATGCGGACCGTATCAACCCGGCAAGGACTTCGATGGCATACGGATGAAGGCCTAATTCTGGCTCATCCAGGATGACCACATCGGGAAGATCGAATTCGGGCTGTTGCAGGAGTGCCACAAGCGCCATAATCCGTAGCATGCCGTCGGCGGCTTGGCTGGCCGTAAATATGCGGTCAGTTCCCCTTTCGCGCCAGGCCAGCAGCAGCTTTCCGAATTCAGGCTTTAGTTCGAATTCAGCGAAAAACGGCAGGATGAGCCGAATGGTTTCCAAAATCCGTGCGTAGTACTTGGGATATTGTTGCTGGAGGCGATAAAGAAACGGGGCCAAGTTTCCCGCATCCTCCTTGAGCCACCGACCCTCATCTATACTCCATTTCTGGCGAATGCGCGACGCTTCAGAAGTATCATGAAATTGATGGACGATTAGTCTTCGGAGCAATGTAAGTATAGTGCCCGCTGTCTTGTCGCCGCCTTCCGCCGCTTTGATCAACTCTGGTTCCCTGTGGCCCGCGCCCGGGATCTTCCATTCAGCTTTCGTTGGCCAACCGCTCTTCGAATATCGGAATTTCTCCTCAGTGTATATGAACGTATCTCCGGCGGCGTACGCTAAACGGAAGGAGTAATCATTCTCGCCAGCCTCCGTGGTCAGCACGAGATGAGCCTCGATGTCGCGGGTTCGCTCTGGACCGTCGTGCAAGATGCTGCTTGCTCCTCCCAATTTCGCGACGTGCTCCTGCAATTGCCCAGGAGGGACTAACGCCCAAGAGAGCAACCGGAAAAACGAGATGAAGTTCGATTTGCCCGCCCCATTCGGTCCTATCAGCACAGTAACCGGGCCGGGTTGGAAGTCTTTGAGCTCCCTGATGGTCTTGAAGCCGCGCAACGTGATACTTTTTAAGCGTTGTGCCATTCCATCCACCCTCCTCACCTTTCAGCTTCGGTCACATGCTAACTCATCAACTTTCCATCATAGCCCTGCAATCGGGTAAACTCCAACCCACCGCGCCTGACCGAGATTCAATCCCGGTCCCGACCCTGTTCGGGCCGCCGATAATGATTTCCTTGCACAAGGCCTCGGCTTCCATGCTCCACTGCCAAGTATCCTCGAAGGCTGTGATTTGCGCGGCGGGAAGCAATTGAAAAGCCGCAGGGCCGGAGTGCGGGCCCTGCGCTACGTCCTTTTTGAAGAGCACGTTGTAAGTGGCGTTGGAGTTGAAGGGCGGGTCGAGGTAGATGAGGTCAACGCAGGCGTCCGGCACCTCGCGCCGCAGAATGTCCAGGTTATCGCCGAAGTAGAGCTTGTTCTTCCAGTCCATTGAAGGGGAGAATACCACAACCCAGGCCGGATTGCGCCCTGGTGCCCACACCAAGCCGAACGGCCGCAGTGGCCGGAGGCGACGCGGCAAGGCGAGCCCTTGGTTGTCACCCCCGCGCACGGCGGTTCAAAGGAGACCGTGGTCGCGCTTTGCGGGATGAAGCCCTTCTATCTTTTCACAGCCTCTGGACTGCGGAGCATTCTGTCGGGTATAAATCCACGTAAGGAGGAAGCGATGAGAATTAATTCTTGGCTAATGTATCTTCTTTTGGCAGGCCTCTTGGCGCCTGCATCCGTGAGGGCGCAACTCGCTGACGGAATTCAAACCGCCCAAGGCAAACTGCTGCCTGCAATTCGCCGCGCAAAACCTTGCCGACCAGTTGCAGGATTGGAATCAGATAGGGCGCTACCACGAGGATGACGTACGACTCCAGGTGCAGCCTGCTGAAAAGGGCCGAGTAGTTTTCCTCGGCGACTCGATCACCGATGCTTGGAAGCTGGCCGAGTACTTTCCCGGCAAGCCATACGTGAACCGGGGTATCAGTGGGCAAACTACTCCGCAGATGCTGGTGCGATTCTATCCTGACGTGATTAACCTGCGCCCTGCGGCGATGATTATTCTGGCGGGGACCAACGACATTGCGGGCAACACAGGTCCCCAAACTCTCGAAATGATCGAGGACAATTTCCGGGCGATGTGCGAACTGGCGCAAAACCACAGCATCAAAGTGGTGCTTTGCGCGCTCCTTCCGGTCAGTGACTACACCCAGCACAAGATGACGGACCACAGGCCACCCGCTGACATTCTCAAACTCAATGATTGGCTGCGCCGTTACGCCGCCAACATCCATGCGCAGGTGGCGGATTACTATTCCGTCCTTGTCGATGGCAACGGCATGCTCAAGGAAGGTTATTCGGATGATGGCCTGCATCCCAACGGCCGTGGTTATACGCTGATGGCCCCCGAGGCGGAGGCTGCCATCGAGCGGGCGCTGAAAAGCGAGCAATAGGAAAAGCAGGAGCTGGGGAAATTTTGAATTATGAAGTGCGCATTATGAATTATCTCAACTGACTACTGACCACGGACCCCGGACATCGTGTCAGTTGAAGGCCGATCTGTTCAAGCATAACATCAGTCCTCGCCTCGGTATGTGAAGGCTTTAATGCTAAAGGGGGTCGCTGATGAATTACCCGGTCTGGCAACCATTCATGCTAGGGGGTGGGATGGTCATCGGCATCATCGCCATTCTCCATGTCTTCGTTTCCCATTTTGCGGTGGGCGGCGGTCTCTTTCTAGCCCTTACGGAGCGGAAGGCCTATCGGGAAAACAATCCCGCGTTGCTGGAATACGTGAAGACCCACTCGAAGTTCTTCGTTCTTGTGGTCCTGGTTTTTGGCGCCGTGAGCGGTGTGGGCATCTGGTGGAGCATCGCGCTGGTAAATCCTGAGGCGACGGCGACACTCATTCACGTGTTTGTTTGGGGATGGGCGATCGAATGGGTTTTCTTCATCGTGGAGATTGCCGCAGCGTTCGTCTACTTCTACGGCTGGGAGCGGATTGATCCCAAGAGGCACCTCATTGTGGGATGGATTTATTTCGGGGGAGCATGGGCCAGCCTGCTGGTCATCAACGGGATTCTGACGTTCATGTTGACGCCGGGGAGGTGGATCGAGACGCAGACCTTCGCGTCGGCCTATTTCAACCCCGGCATGTTGCCCTCGCTGGTAGTGCGGACGGCGGTGTGCATTGCACTGGCGGGCGTTTATGCCCTGATCACTTCCGCGGCGGTCGGCAACATTGCCTTGCGGAATGAAGTTGTCCGCTATGCCGCCCGATGGCTCCTGATCGGCACGGTGATTATTCCTTTCGCGGGCATCTGGTACATCTCCACGCTACCCAGCATGGCGCGGGAGATTTCCATGGGTGGAGCGCCGGCCGTTACCATCTTCGCGGGGCTTTCGTTGTTCTTCTCCCTGCTGATCCTGGTGTTCACATACTTTGGCCCATACCAGCGCCCGCAGCATTTCAACTTGACCTTTGCTTTCTTGCTCGCCGTCCTTGCACTTTCGACGACCGGCGCCACGGAATGGGTACGGGAGGCGGTGCGGAAGCCCTACATCATATACGATTACATGTACGCCAACAGCTTACGTCTGGCGGACGCCGGGCGCGTCCGGGAACAGGGAATGCTGAAGTCGGCGCGTTGGGTTCGCCAGCATGACGTGGACCTCAATGCACTGGAGCGCAGTGGTGAAGAGGTTTTTCGGGTGCAGTGCGCCAGTTGTCATAGTGTGGACGGTTACAACAGCATCCGCTCCGCCGTCAAAGGTTGGAGGTGGGTGATGATTGACGAGCAGTTGCTCCACCTCAGCGAATTGAAACGTTTCATGCCGCCGTTCGTAGGGACCGAGGCCGAACGAAAGGCCTTGGGCTTGTGGCTCGCAAGTTTGAATCCGCCGCCATCGAGCATCGAGATTGAACCTGGAACGTCTGCTGTGAAGGGCCAGTCCGCGAATCCGACTGGAGAAGGAGCGTCGCAACAATGAACCCTGTAATCCCCGCGCCAGTTCCAGTGCCCTTGCCTGCGCCGCTATGGCTGCTGCAGCTTCTCCTGGTGTTCACCTTTATCCTACACTTGGTGGCAATGAACTTTCTGTTGGGCGGCACCATCATTCTTACGGTTTCCAGTTTCCTTGGCCGGCGCGACGCCAAACACCACGACTTCACTCGCCGCGCTTCCCGCGCCATGCCGTCCGTAACGGCTTTCACCATCACGCTCGGCGTGGCTCCGCTGCTATTCCTACAGCTCATTTACGGGCAGCTCTTTTACACCTCCTCCGACCTGATGGCGTGGTTCTGGCTTGCAGTCGTGTTCCTGGTCATGTTCGGTTACTACGGCGTTTACTGGTACCAAATACGGCACAATGAGCTTGGGCCAAAGGCGGCGTGGGTAATCCTCGTGGCCGCCATCCTCTTTATTCATGTGGCCTTCATTTTTACGCAAAACATGACGTCCATGCTGCATCCCCAGGATTTCTACAGCCTGTATCTGAACGGAACGGTAGGGACGATTATCGGCCCCATCACTCTTCTGAACATCGCGCGTCTAGCTCACTTCATTGTGGCTGGGGTGGCCGTGGCCGGGTTAGGCGTCGCTCTCCTCTCCCGCCGGTGGCAAACTGAATCGCCGGAGCTTGCGGATTGGGCAAGACGCTACGGGATCACCTGCTTCATGGCTGGGACCGTGGTGCAATTTCTGGTTGGACTCTGGTTCTTGTTCAGCCTCCCGGCGGAAATCCGTCAAGGCCTTGTCAGCGACACGCTCTCGGTGGGCGTTCTCGTCTTGGCGATAGTCCTGGCTTTGCTGGCGCTTTTGACGGCTCCCACTCGTCTGCTGGCATCGAGTGTCGCGACTCTTGGCGCCGTCAGCCTGATGGCCGTGTTGCGGCACCTGGTACGCATCGCTTATCTGCGCCCCTACTTTGACCCACACACGCTGCCCGTCCAGGGCCAGTGGGTTGTTTTTTCCATTTTCGTTGTGCTGCTGCTGGCTGGCCTCGCCATCGTCGGCTGGATGCTCCACGTGCTCTTTCGCCCTGCCGGCCCCCGTGCGGCAGCTTCGTAGCCTACCTTACGAACTTGATGATCCCAAAAGATGCCGGTTGATGGAAGGACTTGTCGGGACCCTCCGGTAACTGGCTCCAGCACAAGAAGCGCCTTTGGGTGTCGTCACCAGGGCCGTCGGCACGGTAGAAATTCAAGCGCCATTCATCTCCGGGTTGTATTGTGCTTGCCTTCATGGATTTGACCGGGATACGCATCTCCACGAGCCAAACTTTATGCGTCTGCGTCGACTTTCGTGACGTGTTCGAATTGAGAGTCCCAGCCGGCGTCGTTCATTGGCTTCTTGGCGAGGTCGATCTCCAGGTCGACCCACTGATTGTTCGGCGCGACTTCGAACTCGTAGTAGTGCAGAAAACGCTCCGGCTGAGGATTGATGAACGCCTCAACCACGTCGCGATTCCAGAGTTCCCAGCGCTCCTTCTGGGAGTCTTCGCCTGCATAAATGTTCAGTGACTGATACTTGCACCAACAGGCAAAGTACACGTAACCAGGGGTCCACAGACTTGAAATCTGTGTCTCGGACTGAGGGAAATGGTCGGACCCGGAGCGATCGTGATCGAACTTAATGCGGGAGGCAGCCTGCCAGACTTTCTTTGCGAGGTTGCCATCCGGAGCGAAATCAGCGGGGGAAAACTTCGAGGTTATCGTGAGATTTCGAATGTACCGGCTGTTTTCCGCCACGGCCTGCCCACCTCCTCTCCCCTGCAGAAAGTATAAACAAGCGAGCACCAGCAATAGTGCAGTTAGCAAACGATACCGAACGGAGTGCTCCACTTTAGCTCTCCCTTAGTGAGTTTATGGTCAGCGCCGAGAGTAGGGGCAGGAGCGGGGAATGTCAAGAGGCGAGCGTCGATGAGGGTGCGGCGCAAACGCGACATGAGCTGGATTGTACCGCAGTTCTGGAAAATGTAGCGCAGGGCTCGCTGTTCAGCCCTGCGGCATGTTGATTTTGTCTGACGCACAGGCAAGAGAAAGGACTTTCCCGGTTTGCGGCGCAGCGAGGGCCTGCGCGGCTGGAAAAGCCGCAGGGCCGGAGTGCGGGCCCTGCGCTATTAGTTCTGCGCTTGCCGCATGGCCGCAGTGCTACTATTATTTCTCCCTGCCGAGGCTACGCCTTGGCGGAGGCCTCGGTCAAGGTCACTGCTGCCGATTTCGACACCCTGATCGAGAAAAAGCGCAAAGGCGATTTCACTTTGAAAAGTGGAGGACATGGGCAAATGTCACGATTGTTGATTGGATGGGCCGAAATCGATACAACCCCCGAAGGGAAGGTCGATCTTTGCGGACAGTATTATCATCGCGTTTCCAAAGGCATTCATTCGCGGCTTTCGGCGACGGTCCTGGCGCTCGAATCTGCTGATAAGGAACAGGCCGTCATGGTTTCGCTGGATCTGGCCATTTTCGAGCCTGCTTTTCAGCAGCAACTCCGATCAATGCTTCGCGCCGAGTTGCCAGATCTGGATGTTGCCAAAGTTTTTCTTAACGCCATTCATACCCATTGCGCGCCCGCGGTAGACCCAATCGAGGCAATCGGCTGGCTAGCGGAACTACCGGATGTAATGCAAGTGTCAGAATACCGCAAACTCCTGCTCGAAAGGATCAAAGCGGCCGTGGTCGAAGCCTGGCGGAACCGCAAACCGGGGGGCATCACAGGTGCGCTGAGTTTCGCACGCGTGGGGCATTGCCGTCGCGCAGCTTATGCAAGCGGTAGCGCCGAAATGTACGGCGTTACCAACCGTGAAGACTTTACCGGCATGGAGGGTGGTGAAGATTCGGGGGTCGATCTGCTGTTTTCTTTTGATGAAAACCGTAAGCCCACCGGCGTAATCCTCAATCTGGCCTGTCCGTCACAAGTGATGGAGTCTACCTACCTCATATCGTCCGACTTCATGGGCGAAACCCGGCGACTGCTCAAGCAGCGTTTCGGAGAATCCTTCCGGACGCTCGGGCAGATCAGCGCCGCAGGTGATCAGTCACCACGCGATTTGGCCAGAAACTACCGGGGGGAGCCCGATTTCTGGCATGAGGACGGTGTGACGGAGATCGGGCGCAGACTCTTTGCCGCAGTCGAAAACGCCTTCCCGCATGCCGCCGCGAATATCGATAATTCGCCCGTGATGCGGCGCCATGGAGAAATTATCACTTTGCCGAGGCGCCGCGCGTCCTACCAGGAATATCTTGACGCTAAGAAACAGTTGATTCAACTCGAGGCGGCGATGCCGGAGGACGAAGCTTTTCGCCACTTCTGCGAGGAAGTCAAACGCAACGAGCAGATTCCCGGCCGTCCTGGACCTTATGACAGCAAACTGCATCCCTTTGTGCTGATGCAGAATAACAAGGCTGTGGTCGCCAGATATCACGATCAGGACGGACATCCTTCGTTCGAGATGGAACTCCACGCCATCCGGCTTCGTAACGTTGTATTCGTCACTAATCCTTTTGAATTGTTTTTGGATTTCGGCCACCAAATCAAGGCCAGAAGCGTTGCGGAACAGACTTTCATTGTCCAACTTTGCGGCGGGACCGGTGGCTACCTGCCCAGTGCCCGCGCCGAGCTGCTCGGCGGATACGGGGGGTTGATCATCAACGGCCAGGTCGGGTCTGACGGCGGCAAGTTGCTGGTCGACACCACGGTGAAAACGATTGCCAAACTTTGGAGCTGATTGCGAGATGAGTCTCATCCTGGCATTGGACGCCGGCACGACCTCGTTGAAGGGAGCGCTGTTTGACCACTCGGGCAATATGCGGGGTGTCTGCGTTCATGAGTATCATCTGGATAATCCGGCTCCGGACATTGTTGAGCTTGACCCGGAGGTTTACTGGTCTGCGGCCAAGGCGGTGATTGCAGACATTCTGAAGGAAACATCTGCTCCGCCGGCGGCCATCACCGCTCTGGGCGTGACCAGCCAGGGAGAGACCCTGATTGTGCTTGATAAGCAAGGCAGACCGCTCCGCAAGGCGATCGTTTGGCTGGACAACCGGGCCAAAGCTGAGGCGGAAACAATCAGGAGTGCATTCGGGCGCGAGCTGGTTTATCAGGTGACCGGACAGCAGGATATTGTTCCTGCCTGGCCGGCGGCAAAAATCCTCTGGCTGCGCAACCACGAGCCGGAAGTATTTAACGCTGCCGACAAGTTTCTGATGCTCGAAGACTACCTGATCTACCGCCTGACGGGAAACTTCCTCACCGATCACGCGCTGAATCCTTCCACGCTTTATTATGATTTGCGTATTGGATGCTGGTGGGAAAGCATGTTGGGTCTGCTAGGAGTTTCCCCCAACCAGCTTCCGGCTCTGCTGAATTCCGGAGCGTCTGCCGGACAGGTTGTGGCAAGGATCGGTTTGAGCGTCCAGACTGTAGTTACTGTTGCGCCCATCGACCAAGTAGCGGCCGCGGTGGGTGCGGGGAATATTGCCCCGGGCGTGATTACTGAAACTACGGGTGGCGCGCTGGCGGTCTGCGCGACGGTCGAGCGCCCCGTCTACGACCCGGGAATGCGCGTTGCGCTCTACCGGCATGCGCTGCCCGGTCTGTTCGTTCTGCTGCCCTGGATTCCGACGGCAGGAATGATCTTGCGGTGGTTCCGGGATGAATTCGGTGCTGGGATGGACTATTCTGCTTTGGATGAGCAGGCCGCGACAGTCTCTCCCGGCAGCGATGGGCTTATTGTGCTGCCGCATTTCAGCGGGATGAATTCTCCTGACGTGAATCCCGAAGCCAAGGGAGTTTTTTGGGGAATCTCAACGGCGCACCGGAAAGCACATTTCATCCGGGCTATTCTCGAAGCGGTGGCGTTTGCCCTGCGCGATAACTTGGAACTGTTGATGCAATCGGGCATCGATTGCCGGGAGATCACTTCCCTCGGCGGAGCCGCCCGCAGCAAGCTTTGGCTGCAAATCAAATCCGACGTGTTGCAGCGGAGAATAAAGACGATACGCTGCCAGGAGACGACCAGTCTGGGCACGGCTGTGCTCGCTGCCGCCGGGAGCGGAGATTTCGCAAACCTCGAGGGGGCGATCGCCGCCATGGTTCATCCGGCGGCAACCGTTTCGCCTGATATTCATAACCGCGGAGTTTATGACGCGGCGTTCCAAAGGTATCGAGAATTGAACCGGAGAAACTTCTCCGCGTAACAGCCTGTAAATCTCACACACAGGGAGGAATGGTTCGTGACAAGGGTGCGAAAAGCTCGAGCTGGTTTTGTCGGATTCGGAGAAGTCAATACCCCGAAAGAACTCATCGTCAACCGCTGTGCCGCGGCAGCGAGAATGCTTGAGCAGGAAGGCTTGGAGTTGTTTGCAACTGCTCCAGTCTGCGATGACCCTCTGGGAAACGAAGCAGCCCGCGCCAGGACCGAACTTGCGAAAAATGATTTTGACCTGCTGATTGTGTGCGTTGCCGGCTGGATTCCGTCCTGGGCGGTGTTCAGCGTCATCGAGCCGTTCAAGCACAAACCGACGGTTTTGTGGGGCCTCAGTGGCTGGCAGGACGGCGATCGGTTCGTAACGACTGCCGACCAAGCTGGAACTACGGCTTTGCGAAAGCCGATGGAAGACATGGGTTATAAGTTCAGGTATGTGGTCACGTATTGCGGGCAACAACCGAGAACAGACGAGATTGTGACCTATGCAGAGGCAGCGCGCGCAGCGTCCCAGCTCAAAGTCGCCAAAATCGGCATGGCGGGTTACCGCGATATGCGCTTGTACGGCACGCTGTATGAAGGCGTTTCCCTGAAAGCCACAATCGGCCTGGAGATCGAGCATTTTGAGCTGTTCGAGATCGCCCGACTGATGGAACAAGTCGACGGCAAAGAAATCGACCAAATCGCTTCGGCGTTGAGACAACGCTGGACATTTGTCCGAGAACCTCGTCCCGGAACAGTCGAGAACTCCGTGCGCCTCTTCCTGGCGCTCAAAGCCAAAATCCAGGACCGCAATTATCAGGGATTCTCCTACAACGACGTTGACGGCATCAAGAAGCTGATGAAATTTGCTCCCGCGGGAAGTCTGACGCTACTGCACGACGAAATGGATATTTGTTCCGTCCCGGAAAACGACAGCCTGGGCGCCGTAACGCAGCTTATTGTAAAGAATCTTACCGGTCAGGTCGCCGCCTACCTGGAGTTCTATGAATTTACGAAAGATGGCGCATTGATGGGCGTACCGGATTACGTTCCTTCTGAGATCGTGGAGGGCAAGGTAACCGTGATGCCCAATGCATTCGGAGATTTTGGCGAAGGACTCCTGAATGTGTCGAAGCTGAAAACAGGAAAAGTCACGCTTTGCCGTCTGGGATACTCCGGCGGCGAATACGCCCTCCACATCACGACCGGAACAGCCAAGGCGCCGGCAAAATGGGAAGAAGCAGGGTGGGCGCCGCCGGCGCCTCAACTACCCAGTCTCGAAATCGCCTTCGACGTTCCTGTGGAAGAATTCATCCAGCAGGTTATGTCACAGCACTACATCATTTCCTACGGCGATAACCGCAAAGTGCTGGAAGCACTCTGTTCAATCCTTGGAGTCAGAACGATATGAAAGGGTAGATGGACACGTCTGGGCTAAGCTTGGAGTAATCAATCATGCAATCCATAGGGTTGATCGGTCCGGCATTGTCACTTCTCGCCGGCGGCATCGGGGGCTCCGTCGCTGGCCCCGGTCAAGCGCATAAAGAACTGGGCCTGGGAAAACTGGTGGCTCGTCTTTGCCGCCAGTGCGTATTTCTTTTTTCCCTGGATTGTCGCCGCGTTTTCGATACCCCACTTGCCCTCCGTTTACCGCCTGGCCGGCCGCAATGTCACAATGGAGACGTTTCTCCTTGGAATGGCCTGGGGATTCGCCGTCGTTCTAGCGGGCAAAGCCCTTGATCTTGTTGGCTATTCCATAAGCACTGCACTCCTGTACGGCTCCTCCGTGGCGCTGGGTTCCCTGGGCGCGCTTTTCCTGATCGATCGGTCGAAGCTGTTCAGTTCGGCGGGCTTAAGGATTCTCGCCTGGGATATCGTCCTTCTGGTGGGAGTCGGGCTATGCGCGCAAGCGGGTCGCCTTCGAGAACCAGCGCTTGAAAAGTTTCGCCCGGCATATTTCGGCCAATCAGCGCCCAATCGATCCCGTACCAGGCTCGGTATTTTTTGCTCGCTGCTTGCCGGAGTGCTTTCTACGCTGTTCAACATCGTACTGGCAAATGGCGAGCCGATTCGGCATCAGGCTATTGCCTTGGGAGCTGACCCCAATCTGGCGGCGAATGCGATCTGGAGCCTGGCGGTGAGCGCTGGTTCCTTGCCGAGCATCGTCTGGTGCGCTTATCTGGTGACGCGGAGATCCAATTGGAGTCTTTATCGGAAGCCTCACTCGGGAACCAATGTTCTCCTCTGCGTGGCAATGGGCGGCCTATGGATCACCGCGACGGTTCTTTACGGCGTCTCGAGCGCCCGCCTGGGACGTTTGGGGCCGGCCATCAGTTGGCCGATATACATGTCTTCGATTATCATCACCGGAAATTTGTGGGGCTGGGGTTGGGGTGAGTGGAGCGAGGCTTCCCCTCGTTCCGTGAAACTTTTGTGCGGCGGAGTCGCAGTTCAGATTCTCGGAATCGTTTTATTGAGTGTGGCCCCGTAGAGGCTTTCTTGTTCCGTAGGCGGCGCTGCCTGATCGAAGGCGCGGTCAGTGTTCCGGGCACGACTCGTAGCACTCCACCCTTCGCCTGTCTCTGGCCGTAAATCGGAGGAGGGTCCCCCCGAGGAGGTGAAAATGAGAAACACCAAAACGAGTATTGCCTGTTGCGCAATGGTCACGGCTTTTCTTTGGGCGCAGCCTTGCATGTCCCAAACCCGCGCGGGACAAGTGGAAGTGGATTTCTCCAGGAGCGTTGGCACGATCAGGCATCTCGATGACCTGGAGGGCGGAACGCTGTCGAAGAGGGGGTGGATAGAGCTGAGCCCCTATTTCAAGGAATTGGGCGTCGAGCACGTGAGGCTTCATGACGTCCCGTGGGATTTCGATGACGTCCAGGACATCAACTATGTATTTCCCCACTTTGAGGCGGCCGCCGACGAAGCCAAGAATTACGATTTTGCGGGGACCGATTGGTTTCTGAAGCCGCTGAAAGCTCTCGGTGTGGGAATCATCTACCGGCTCGGATATAGCGCCGAGGAAGACATGCTGCCTCGCGTACACAATGCCCCGCCCAAGGATTTTGACAAATGGGCTCACGTCTGCCTGAATATCGTGAGGCATTACAACGGCGGCTGGGACAACGGTTTTCACGACCAGATCAGATACTGGGAAATCTGGAACGAGCCGGATGGCTCATCATTCTGGTCCGGGACGCCGGAGGAGTACTACAAGCTCTACGAGACTACAGCGAGGGCGATTAAGAATTACGATCCGAGTTTGAAGGTGGGGGGGCCCACGCTGGCCTCTGACCTGAAATTTCTGGAGGGATTTCTGAGGTATTCCCGGGACCATGGCGTTCCTGTCGACTTCGTTTCCTGGCATAAATATTCCGCTGAGCCTTACAGCGTGCTGGAGACGTCGGAGAAGGTGCGGGGATTGATGACCCAGTACGGTTTTGGGAAGGCCGAAAGTATTCTGGACGAATGGAACTACATGCCGGGGGACTGGGACCGATTGCAGAAGGACGCCCGGTACGCGGAAGGAGTTGGCAAACAGAACAAAGGGATTACCGGAGCCGCTTACGATGCCGCCGTCTTGACTTATCTTCAGGACAGCACCGTAGATATCGCTACCTTCTATGCAGGAACGACGATGATTTTCTGGGGACTCTTCGATGCGTATGGGGTACCTGCAAAACCTTTCTACTCCTTCAAGGCCTTTTCGGAACTGCTAGGTACTCCCCAGCGCGTCTTCACCGCCGGATCCGACCGCGAAGGTTTTACGGTGATCGCGGGATTATCCCCGGACAAGTCGCAGGCGACGGTGCTGATCAGCAATTTTGCCCATGGGCCACGTCGCTACGCCCTCGCGCTAAAGAACCTGCCTTGGAGCGGGCAGTTCACCTGCGAGACATATTTGCTGGACGGGAGCCGTGACCTGGAGTTGGTGAAGTCGGAAGGGCTGAATGGGACGACGGCGACGCTCTCTGTCGACGACTTCACGCCCCCCTCGGTTTGGTTGTTCCGTCTCAAGCAAGGCTCAGGGAAGTAACGGCGGGGTTTATCGTGGTATCGATGGTGAAACGCAGCCGAAGGCAGTTTCTGGCCGAGAGTCTGGGTGCGGCGCTGGCCCTGGCGCCAGCGACAAGAACGTGGGCACAGGGGTCGCCAGCCGAGGAGGTGCGCGTGTGCCTGGTGGCTGGCGACCCGCATCGGCAATGGGACATCGCGGGGATATTCCAGGAAATGGGCTTGGCGTACGAAGCAACGAACGCGGACGTGGCGAGCCGGATTCAGACTGATCGCTTTGCTGCGTTGTGGATTGCCTCAAGCTCCTATCCTGAACCTGCGATGCTGACGGAGGAGCTTACAAGGAAATTGGAAGAGTTTCTGGAAGCGGGGAAGGGCGTTTTTGCGGAGTACGTAACGAACTTTCCCGGGGTTCGAGCCGTAGACTCTCCGCAGAAGACGGGGGTTGCGCGGCTGTTCGTTGCAAACCCGCTGGATTTGCCGGACGCGCTCGCAGCCGGGGTCATCCTGGATGAACAAGACTCCTTGTGCTTGCCGCTGCTCGAGGAGCCGCAGGGCTCGAAGCCGTTGCTGGCATTCGGCCGGGTGGCGGGAGTCGAGAGGATCGTCCCGAAGTTTCAGCCTAAGGACACGTGGACCGGATTGCTGTGGGGAGAGCGGGCCCGCGGCCGTTACGCTCTGGCCACCACGAGCGTTTCCGAATTCCGGCGCAGGCAATACGCGCCCTTGGCACATTGGAGCGAGTTTTTGCGGCAATTGGTGACCGCATTGCTCCCCGAGCCACAGCGCCGCGAGGTGCTCGAGCGCTACATCCCGGTGCGGGCTTATACCGAGCCGAGGGTTTGGGTGCTGCCGGGAGCGATCGTTCGGGTAGTGGTGGAAAGTACGCCGAATGTTCGCGTCGAGCTGGCGCGCCCAGCCAGGGTGGGGCTGACTGATTCCGGGGGCGGGCGTTACGAGGGTGAGCAAAAGGTTGCAGGCGCCGGAGTGTTGGACCTCGCCGTGGAGGTTTCCCGCGCCGGTCGCAAACGCAGGCTCGAGTTCCCGGTCCGGGTCGCGGACCGCAGAACTGCCTACTCGCGCGCGCTGGAACGGAATATCCAGTGGTACGAACGCTCCGGCGCGCTTCTCAAGCCGGATGGCACGCTGGGCGTTTCCGAGTGGGTATCCGGGCCGGACACCGAGGGCGTCCGCATCGCTTATGGGGCGGAGCAGCAGCAGTCACCGGAACGGGCGGATTGCGCGTTCGAGTCGGCGCTGGCGTTCTGGATTTACGGCAAGCTGGCTGGGAGCCCGCGACACCGCCGCATCGCGGAGAACATGCTGGCGCGTACCATGGACTTCCAGCGGCTGGAGAGGGGCGATCCCGGATACGGCCTATGGAACACACGGGGCCGGGGAGGGCCGGCGTTTCAGGACGACACTTCCTGGGCCACGATCTGCGCCTTGGCGGGTTACCGGTACACGAAGAACAGGATGTTCCTGGAGCGCGGCTTACTTTCCGCAAAGGCCCAAGCTCGGGCCTTCGGGCCGGACGACCGGCTGCGGGTGCCGGCGTACGCGAAGCTCCAGCAGCCAATCTCGCTGACGCAGCAGGCCGACGAACACCCGCATTCGGGTGGCTGCGTGTTGTCGGCATGGCTTTACACTTATGGCATGACCGGCGACCGGTCCTACCTCGAACTCGCCCTGCCCATGCTGCGGAAGATGGTTGAGGGGTTCCCGAAGATTCCGCGCTACGTCATCAGCAGAACCTGTGAGTCAGCCCGGTTCCTGCTCCCGCTGGCACTGGCCTGCGCCTATTCGCCTGACGCCTTTTTCAAAGAATCTCTGGCGGAACAGGCGGACTACCTGCGCTCGCGCACCGATCGCTGCGGAGCCATCCAGGAAGGGGGGAGCAATATCGGCGGTAGCGTGGAGGGCGGAGATTTGGGCTTGACCTATGATGCCGGCGAGAAGATCAGCGATCAGCTCTACTGCACGAGCTTCGCGGCCATGAATTTCTGGATTGCTTACAAGGCCACCGGTGAGCAGGCCTATCTCGAGGATTTTCTGCGCACCGCCGATTACCTGGTACGCATCCAGGTGGAAAGCCCGGATGCGATGATCGACGGCGGCTGGATGCGGGGGTTTGACTACTCGCTGTGGGAATACTACGGTTCCAACGCCGACCAGGGCTGGAATGCCTATTGTCTGGAAACCGGCTGGACCAATGCCATTATCGACATGGCCTTGGGACTGTTTCTTATGGATGACTCCTTCTTCCAGCCGAACAGCACTTGAAACCTGATGCTCATTCTACCGCAGTTCTGGAAAATGTAGCGCAGGGCTCGCTGTTCAGCCCTGCGGCTCTTCCACCGGGCCGTGGTTTGCGCGGCCCGGCCCTGCGGCATGTGGATTTTGTCTGACGCAAAGGCAAAAGAAAGGACTTTCCCGGTTTGCGGCGCAGCGAGGGCCTGCGCCCCTGGAAAAGCCGCAGGGCCGGAGTGCGGGCCCTGCGCTACCTACATCGGTTCCTCAAGGGCGTCGAAGGCGATGGCGGCGGCCCCAAGTACACCTCCGTAATAGCCGAGTGCGCTCGCTTCGATCTTCAGCCCGCGAAGCTTCCAGGCCATCACGTGGCGGCTGAGTTCATTGCTGACGTCCGCCAAAAGTTGCGGGTTGTCCTGCGCCAGCCCGCCGGAGAGGATGATCATTTCCGGATCGAGCAAGTGGACGATCGACGTGCAACCTCTCGCCAGGTAGTGCGCGTATTCGTGGAGGGCGGTTCTGGCCGCGCCGTTGCCCGCGTTGGCGGCACGAATCACTTCTTCCGGTGTCGCAAAGCCGCACCCGGCGGCGTAACGCATCAACGCAGCCGAGTTCGTATACGTTTCGAGACAGCCTCTCTGACCGCACGTGCAAGGCGGCCCTGAAGCATCCAACTGGATATGGCCAAGGCCGTTGGCGAAGAAGTGCGCTCCCCGGTGCAGGCGGCCATGGGCGTAGCAGCCTCCTCCCACGCCCGTGCCGAGGGTGATACAAACAAACGTACCGGCGTGACGCGCGCGGCCGAAAGCCTTCTCAGCCACCGCCAGGGCGTTGGCGTCATTCTCGACCGCGACCGGTATGTGTGCCGCCTCGGCAAGCTCTTTCTTGAGGTCGGTGCCCGTCCAGCCGGGAAGATTCTCGGTAGCGTAGACGACCACACCGCTATCGGGATCGACCCAACCTGCCGTTGCGACCCCCAAAGCTGACGGAGTGATGCCGGCGTCGCCACCGGCGCGCATGCACTGTGCCGCGATCTCCTTAAGGTGATCGAGCAGCGCTTTTCTGCCGCCGCTTGCGGGCGTCGGCAGCGCGGCGTTCCATGCGAGTTTCCCGCCACGCTCGACGATTCCGAATTTCGTGTTTGTGCCCCCAAGATCGATTCCGATCACGCACACAGAAGGGTCCAGAAGCCTTGTTTGCGCCTCGAGCGCGCGTGTGAAGCGCTGCGTGGTACTTTGCGGATGCGTGATGGCCCGCCCCACCACGACGGCGAAAGCGCCCGCCGCCAGCGCGCTCGCTGCCTGGTCCGGAGCGTAGATCCGCCCTTCGGCGATCACCGGCACATCGACGGCGCGCGCGAGTTGCGCGATGAAAGCCGGTTCGAATTTGGTGACAGGAACGTGTGAAGAAATGTGTTTGGAGAAGCACGGATTCGAGATGATGGTCGAATAACACGTCACATTTTTTGCGTGTTAAGTTCCCAGCGGAAGATGATGCCTTTGACCGGCGTGTTCATCCTTCGCGTTTGCATTGTCTTCGCTCCCATCTTTTCATTCTCCCCTCCTAAACCGAAGCCAGCGCGGCTTGGGTGAGGGTTGCTCGTCGCCTTAAGGCAAACCAGCGGGTTAGGTTATAGCTCAGCGCCGCCCAAGTGGCTTCCAGAGTTGCTTTCAGGCGGCCTCGACAGCGGAACTGGCGCAGGCCGCATCGTTCTTTAATCCAGGCGTGGGGAAACTCCGCGACGCGCGACCGTTGCGCGTAAATCTGTTGCGCGGCTTCGGTGGCCATCTTGGCCTTAAAGGCTAGGGTCGCCGCGGGTTCCTCGCTGCGCGCAAGCGAGCGCACCCAGGCGGGGCGGGCTTTCGGCGGGGCGCACTGGCTGCGTAAGGCACACCTCTGGCAAGCTTCCTTGGGCGCGCGATAGACGTGGATGCGAAGTCCCTGCTCGCGATTCTGCGTCGCCTGGTGAGTCAACGTTTCTCCCGCCGGGCAAGTGAAGCAATCCCGCTCACCATCGTAGGGGAAGGCGCTGGCCAGAAACGCGGCGCTGCGGCCTTGGGCGTCGCGTTCGCCCGGCTTCCAACTCGCTTGCCATGACCCATAAAAGTCCACGCCGTAGTTCCCCGCGGCCTGCACCGAAGCGTGATTGGTATAGTCGCCATCGGCCACCACCTGCTGCGGGTGGCGTCCCAAGGTCTGCTGGCAGCGCTCGAGAGCCGGTGCGAGTTGATGGTGATCGACGGCCTCGGTCGTGGCGTCCACATTCACGATCAGTCCGTGCGCGGTGTCGGTCAGCAGTTGCACGTTGTAGCTGGGAACCGTGCCGCCCTCGCCATTCCTCATCACGTGGGCTTCCGGATCGGTGCTCGAAGCGCGCGCCACAAACCGCTCACGATCCTCTTTTTTCTCGCTCTGCATTCTCTCCACCTCGCGCACCGCCGCCTCCAAACGGCTCTGCCGTTGCCGTGCGGCCCGCCGCCGCGCCGCCCTCTGCCGCTTGCCCATCTGCTCCTCTTCCGCCGATAGTTCCTCCATCAGCCGCACTTGCTCGCGCGCCAATTGCAGGTGAGCTTCCAGCTTCTCCTGGCGGCGGAACGTGTTGCCGCCGGCATTGGCCTTGATCTTCGTGCCGTCCAGCGTCACGCGCTCCAAGGTGATCAGACCCTCGGCACTCAACATCCCCAGCACCTGCACGAACAGATCATTCAACGCCGCTTGATGACCGGATCGAAAACCCGACAGCGTGCGATGACTGATCGGCTCCAGCGCGCACAGCCACTGAAAGGCCGGTTCAAACTCGCACCGGCGCGCCACCTCGCGTGCCGAACTGATGCCACGGCTATAGGCATACAGCCATAGACTGATCAATACCTGCGGATCGGTGTGCTCTCGCCCCGCCCGCCCCTCCACCGAGCCGATCTCGGCATAATACCGACTTAGATCCAGCCGCCCCACCAACTCCCAAATCGAGCGCGCGCTGTGATCTTCTTCAATCAGTAACTCCACTTCAATGGCCCGCATCACCATCTGACGACGATTTACAGCAACCAGCCGTGGACGAATAACCTGAGTGTTTTCGCTCATGCTTCCACTCTGCTTCACCCCAGTTACCACAGCTACGCAGTGTCGTAAATTTCTTCACACGTTCCAGACTCAGTTTCCGCGGTGTATCCCCGAAGGGTGGATGCGACGAGGTCAGCGCCGGCGGCTGCTGCGGAGACCGCTTCCTCCACCGTGGCGATGTCGGCCATGACGGGTACGCCCAGTTCGCGCCGGACTCTTTCGAGGCGCATCGAGTGCGCCGTAGCGTTGCCCCCTGGCGGTGCAGTCGAGCGCGATGATATCGGCGCCCGCGGTCACCAACTCAGCGGCCCATTCAAACGAGCCCGTAATCAGCACACGACCGTCCGCCGCGAGGCCTTTGCGAATGCCGATGATCGCAACCCGGACGACCTTGCGGATGGCGCCGATGTCTTCGGCGCTGTCGGCGCGGATTCCGGCCGCGCCGCCCGCCTCGGCCGCCTGCGCGAAGCGGGCCATGGAATCGCAATCGCGGAACGGTTCCCCTTCGAAGGCCTGGCAGGAGACGATCAATCTATTTTGAAACTGGCGGCAGATATCAGATATCCGTGTCATGTTCCACCCGAGCTCGCTGCAAGGGCGCAAAGTACAATCGCAGCAAGCATCAAGATTACACCCGCGCGCATCCGCCGCGTGGCTCTCGGCTCAACCGACTTCCACTCGCCCAGCAGTATTCCCATCACGTTGGCGACCACGAGCCCCACGGCCAGGCTGAGGGGCCACCCAATGGACGGCCCGATATCGCCCAGCAGCGGGGTGGCCGCGCCGTATAGGAAGATGCTGCTGCCCCAAAGCACTCCCATCAGGATGCTGAGTCCCCAAGTCTTCTGTGGGCCGGACGCGAAGAAGAGCCCGACAACGCGGTGCTTCTTCAGAAGCGACCCGCAGTAGACTATGTTTGGAATTGCGCCTGCGCCCAGCATCAGGAGCCAGATACAGTTCGTCGCCAGGAAGCGCCGGAAGCCGAGTCTCACCCCGGTGTCCGCGATGGGCAGCGCCAGGCTGTAGCCAATGTTGAACACGGCCGACATCACGCCGGCGCCCGAGGCAAACAGATAGCCACGCCAGGATGGCCGCCTGGCCCCGCGCGCCGCGCTTCTGTCCCGAATGCGGCCTGCCGCTCCGCACAGCGACACGCCCGCCAGGAAAGCCACTACGCCCGCAAACAAGGTGACTTGCCGCACCTCGAGACGAATCATCCCATGGAGGATCAGGGGGATGAGCGAGCCCATCGCCGAACTCACGCCCAGGACCATGCTGTTGGCGAGCGAAACACCCAGCCGGTCCACGCTCAACCCGAAGAGGATTGCCCCAAAGCCCCAGGCAAATCCGAATCCAAGCGCCGATGCTACGGCAGATCGCGGAGCCTGTGCGAGCACCGCGCCGGGAGCGCCGATGGTCGTGAAAACCACCGCGCTGGGCATGACGAGGCAAGATGTGAGGATGAACACCAGCCAGACGTTCTCCCACTTCCAGCGCGGGATCACCTTCATCGGGGCGGTGAACAGCCCGTTCGCCAGCCCGGAGAGCAGTGCCAACGAAATGCCGAGCCCAACCATGTTGCCGCTTTCCTCCGACTCCTCGCGGAGGCGACCCTTGTGGTCGCCCAGGGCAGGCAGTCGCCACGGCAACCCTACCCCTAACGGCATATCAAGGGCGAAGCCCGCGGAGTCCGGAGAGAGACCCCCGGCTCTGCCTCGAAGCCAATCGAAGTTTGACAGATTCCGCAGTCCATCGCGGGAGCTCCTTAACGTGAGCCGCCAAGGCACACGAAAAGGAGATCCACCATGGACGAACAGGAAAGCCTAAACCATATGAAGTGGGAGTGCAAATACGGTGTAGTTTTCATCCCGAAATGCCGCCGGAAGACTCTGTATCAGGAACTGAGACGGCGGCTGGGGGAAGTATTCCGTTGGTTGGCAGGGCAGAAGGAGTTCTCCCTTGGCCTGTCTCGATCGCTCGCCAGGTTATCACCCGTGTCTGAGGCTCGGCGGCAGAGCCGGGAGCCGCGGATCCGCTCGCCCTCTGGATGTTCCGTTTCCAATCTTCAAGGTACGGCCCCTTGACGCGTTCGGCTCGACGGCGAAGCGCATCCATCTCCTCCGCCGTCAAGGGCTTGAACTGTTGGGCGAAGCGAACGTCGTCCTCTAGTTGGCCTATCGTGGTGCAACCAATCGCAGTACAGCAAATCGGCAAACTCAACACGTAGTTCAGGCACTCTCGCACGCTGAAGGCCTGCAAAAGCTTCCCATTGCCGAAGTTCTTCATGCCCTGGATGCCCATTCCACGTTCCACCGCCACCGGCAAGGTCAATTTTTCAAAGCTCAAGTAGCCCGGATCCGCCATATGCAGAGGCATCAAGATGGAATCGAACTTATCGTAGCCCTTCAGCATTTCAAGGTGAATGTTCGGGTCGCGGTGGCCCGTAAAGCCGATAAAACGGCATTTCCCCGCCTTCTTCGCCGCTTCGAAGGCTTCGATGGCTCCCCCAGGACCGAATATCTGCTCGACCTCCTTTTTCTCGCCTACCATGTGAATCTGCCAGAGGTCCACGTAGTCCGTCTTCAGGCGTTTCAGGGAAAGATCGAGTTCCGCTGCGGCGCCGGCGCGTGTCCGCTCATTAGCCTTCGTTGTAAGGAAGATATGCTTTCGGAAGGGCGGCAGTACAGCTCCGAAAACCTCTTCTGACTTGCCGTTCCAGTAATCAATGGAATTGTCGAAATAGTTGATCCCCAGATCGTAGGCGCGCAGGGTAATTGCCTTGGCCTCCTCGAACGAGATCAGGGGAAAGCGGCCGCCGGCCTGGCCGATCACTGTGAGTTGTTCGCCGGTCTTTCCAAACGTCCGTCGCGGAATATCTCCAGCCTTAGGCTTGCTCGGTTTCGCTGCGGCAGCCGTGGCAGCCAGCCCTGCGAATACCCCACCCACAAACGCTCTGCGCCTCATACGACCTCCTTCATTTTGTCGGCATTCCCTGACCAGAAAATCTTATCACGAGGCTTCCGGAGAAACAACCGAGTCTCGCGGTCCACTTCAAGTTTGAAGCACTTCATCCCGTCCAGCGCGTTCCGCGTCAGACCCGAGCGAGATTCCTAGTGTGCTTGGAATGGCATGCAACTCAAGCGCAATGACATCGCGGGTGAACGCTTCGTGTCCATCGTTTTTGAATCAGACCAGTCGCGCTGGTAGATACTGCCTTAGAAACCGAGCGGCCAAGATGAACCCATCCTTCCGTTCTGGCGCCATTTCCGGACCATCGTCGCCGTGCGGGACATCCCAGAACTGGTCCTCGTGTTCCACCGCCACTCCCCCACGAAATTCCGCCTGCAAAAGCACGGTGATGAAGTTGGGCCAGTCAACCAGCCCCTGGCCCGGAATGCGGTAACGCCACCAGCCTTGGCCGTCGATACCGACTTTTGCGAGAAGCGGTTGGATGATTTCCGTGTCCTTAGCGTGGACGGCCAGAATCCTATCGCGGAAGTCCCACGCTGCCTGGACAGGATCAATGTACTGCCGGACGAGGTGGGAAGGGTCGAATTCGAGGCCAAAGCGACGATTGGGAACCAGGGCCATCACCTTCTCCCATGCTGCCGGCACCGTGGCGAAGTTTTCATCACATGGGTAGTTTTCGGGTCCAATCCCCAGATCCAGCTTTTCGCACACGGGCAGGTACTGCTCGTTCAAGACTTCGGCTAGTTCTTTCACCTGCTCATCCACGGATGCGCCCTTCTTGCCCCCGCTGAAGGTGCCCACAAACTTGCACCTCAGACGGTGGGCTAATTCCAGGCACCGGATGAAGCGGGCGCGGGTTTGGCGCCGTTCGGCAGGATCAGGAGCCAGGTGGTTCAGCATGCATTCGAGGCTGATAATGCGCACTCCGGCATCGCGCGCAGTGGCTAGGATCTGGTCGATCTGACTGTCGCTGAGCTTGTCAGGATCGAGGTCATCATTCACGTCGAGGACTACGCCTTCGTAGCCTGCCGAGGCTGCGAACGCCAGCCTTTGCGGCGAATAGCGGGTTTTAATCGCCAACTTCGGGTACCTCGTGTCGCCGGGGACCGAAGCGGCAGCATTGCCTTGCGCCGCGTTCAGCACGTACGGTTTGCCCGTTGCAATAGCAGATACGCCCGCCGCTTTCAGGAATTCTCGTCGTTTAATCATAGGATGTTGCCTCCATCTGAGTATGGCACTCTGCTCTGCTTGACTTTGCCAGGCCTCGAGGACGGAGCGAGTCAAAGCTGAACAGGTTTCAATTTGAATGGCAGGAAGCAGCTTATCAAGTCCCGCAGTTTCACGCCAGCCTCCGAGACCCACCCTTGGCTCACTCCCCCGTCGAAACCCGCCCAATATCCTGGTGTAGAATTGGCGAGAAGGAACCCTTTTATAAACTGGAGTGCGTTTGTTTTAGTTAACGGGAGTGGGCGGTACCTCGATAAGAGAGGCCTTTTGCTCTTTGCCGTCACGGTATCATGACCAGCTTGGGGAACGCGACGTGGTAGCGCGCCGCGTCCAGGGTAAGCAAACGGTCCGCTTTCAAGATCGCGTGCGCTCCCACTATGAAATCTACCAACAACCGCTTTGAGGGGCCGTCCTTCGACTGTCGCCGCCTCTGGGCGTAGGCGGCATAGGCGGCTCCAGCCTCCTGCCAAACAGCTTCGTCCAGCAAAAAGTCCGTCACGATGTGGGTGGTTGCCAGGAACTGCTCGAGAAAGGTCCTCGTCGCCTTGGGGTACGCCAGCAGTTCAACATACACAGGGCCGCAAATAACCAAGCCGCCCCGGTTCTTCACGTCCCCCAGCAACGCTGCCAGTCCTCGAGACGCAGGCTCCCCCGACCACAGTGCCGAAATGACGTTGGTATCGATCGCTGTTCTCATCGTCGCGACCGCTTGTCCCGTCGCATCTCATTCACCCAGGCATTAATCTCACGAACGCCACCCGGAAAGGCTCCTCCCAGCGCCCCGGCATAGGCCTCGAAGGGATTCGCAGCGGAGCGGACGGGTCGGACGATGGTGTTATCTCCCTCGACAACGAACTCGACCCTGTCGCCTTCCTTCAGTCCCAACCGGATGCGGATTTCTTGCGGCACTGTCACTTGACCCTTGCTGCTGATGACACTGGAATGCACCATCTTTACTCCCACCCCCTACAGTAAGGATAGCATTCTTTACAACCCGAAGCTACCCTCGAACTACCTTTGCCTGGGCCGCCTCCTGCCGCACCTTTGCCCAGGTCCGCCGTCCCTTTGGCGACGCCTTTTCCGATGTCCTCCCCGCCTTGGCCCATCTCCTTTCCAGGCCCTTTATTCTTTTCCTTAGCAGAAACAGTTTGACGGCGCTTTCGGCAAGGCCTTTATTGGGCAGCCGGCTGATAGGCTTTCGTCTTTCCGTTTCGGCCGTTGGTCACGGTGAACTGGCCGTCCGGGCCCGCTGAAAGCTTGATCCAATTTCCCTGGCATTGTTCCTCGAGGTTAGCGATAAATGGCTCCGGTGCGTTGTTTGCCTTGCCCCCTTGAAGCGCGTAATGCAGTTGCCAGATGTCCTCCAGTCCGGGCGAAGTGTGCATGGTTTGCCACGCTTCGGGTGCGCCACCCTTGTTCGCGCCGTTGTTCATGATGGCCACCAGGGGATGCAAAGCCTGTACTAGGGGGGGTGCGCCGGAGAGGTCCAAGCCGTGGTGCGTACTCAGATACACATCGACTGTCCCGATCTTGTTATCCGGGCAAGCAAGTCCAAGTTCCTTATTCCACGTCAAATCACCCAGGTCAATCATGCGGAAGTTTCCATAGGTAATGAGCAGTCCAATCGACTGGGCATTTTCTGAAGGATCGGCGTCCTTGCGTTTCACTCCGGCACATAAGGAGTTGGGCTCACCTGCTCCCTGCAACGGCTTTGAAATCTCGTTGCCGGCGGCCGTCAGAACTTGGACGTTCATCCCCCGGATGGGTATTGTGTCGCCGGGTTTCACCTGAAGATGTTTGGCCTTGTCACGCACGCTCAAGTACGCCGACACAAGCTGGTCGGCCTCGGGACCGCTTTCGACACTCGGCCCGTGATCCACAAAGGTGCGGATGGGCATCCGCGCTGCAAGTTGCGGCACGCCTCCCACGTGGTCCATGTGGTAGTGCGTCACGACGAGATAATCAATCTGTTTCACTCTCGCGAGTCGAGCGGCGGAGACGATGCGGTCTGCGTCGCGGCCACCGGCGTCCGGCCAGCCGGTGTCCACCAGCATCGATTCCCCCGAGGGTGAGACGAAGAGAGTAGCTTGGCCGCCCTCCACATCAATGAAATACACTTCCAGTGTCCGGGCGGCGCGCGCCGGTGCGCATAGAACGAAGACAAGAAAAGCGGTGATGGCTATTCGCATGGTGGAATCCTACCAGAAAAATGGTTTTAAGATTCAGATTCGTGCAGCAACGCCTGCCGCGAAGGGCGCACGTTGATTGATGCGGCTGAGAGCCTTATTACGGCCCTGCGAGGGTCGGGCAAGCCCTACCCCTACACAATTTCAATTGCGAAAATTCTTCTTGCGGCTGTTCTTAACCTGCGGTATGCTCAT
>CAVXWN010000043.1:0-29047 GCA_963765485.1 uncultured Acidobacteriota bacterium
CGACACACGCCAGGCGCAGCCATGTAATTGAAAATAAGTGAGTTAACTAAAGCTCGGACAGGGCGGGCAGGAGTCAGAGGCGGGACGCGGGTAGCAGGGCGCGGCTTTCAGACCCAGGAACGTGCCAATAAACACCTGAGAGCGCGTTGCGCTATCTTCGCGGTAGGGCTGCGCTAATTCCAGAAGGAAAACGACGATCGCGCCTTCCTCTGGCTACTTCGGCCCGAACATGAGAGCGTATGTGAATGCGCTGTGTCGAAAGTCACGCTCCGTCATTCCCGCGAAAGCGGGAATCCAGCTCGTTCCGGCATAACGCGGACCCCCGCTTGCACGGGGGTGACGACCAGCTTGGACTTTCATTTCATTGGATGGGCCGCCGGCCCATGACCGCTCGTGGGAAAATCAGGTCCGCCTGTGCCACCGTCTCGACCCTAATCACGCGATGGGGATCGCTAGCGCACTCACCCAGTATATGCTCGATTTAGTAATCAGAACGCGGCTGAATAGGTTGGACATGGCGTGATGGAGACGCCCAAGGCCTGGGCAGCGGACGTTCGCAGAACACGGCACATCAGCGACTGTCGCGACTGGAAGGACCACGACCCCTATCAGAAGGCGCCGTAGCGATTGCTTTGCGATTTGAAATCCATACCACAGGGTTCTTGACGACCGACGGATTGAGCGTTAACTTTACTTGATGACTATCACTACAAACGGACACGTTCCATTAGCAGACTTTTACCTTCTCGAACGGACAGAACCGACTCTCCCGAAGCTTCGCGATTTGAGCGGCTCAATCCAGGAGACACTGACGGGGCTGGGTATCGCTGCCGGAAAGCTGCGAGGCAAACGGATCGCCGTGTCGGTGGGCAGCCGTGGAATTGCCAGCCTGCACGAAATCGTGCGTGCCCTCTGCGACTGGTTGAAGGCGCAAGGAGCTCAACCGTTTATTTTTCCCGCCATGGGCAGTCACGGAGGGGGAACTGCGGAGGGCCAGCGCGAGATCTTGGAAGATTACGGCGTTACGGAAGCCGCCATGGGGGTGGAGATTCGCTCCTCCATGCAAACCGTGCGTTTAGGGACCACGCCGCAGGGGTTGCCGGTCGTCATGGATCGGAACGCTTGGGAGTCCGACGGCGTCGTGGTTTTCAACCGCATCAAGCCCCATACGGATTTTTCAGGGAAGATTGAGAGCGGTTTGTTGAAGATGATGGCGATCGGCATGGGCAAGCTGGATGGGGCCTCCGAAGGTCATCGGGGCAGTTGGAAGTACGGGTTCGAGACTTACATTCGCGCCGTTGCGGGAAAGGTGCTGGCGAGCGGGAAAATACTCTGTGGGTTGGCGGTGGCTGAGAACGAAATGCACCAGATTGCGGTTGTCCGCGCCGCGCTTCCGGAAGGTATCGTGGCGCAGGAGGAATCCACGCTCGAACTGGCCCGCACGCTCGTGCCGCGCCTCCCGTTCGCAGATTTCCAGGTGCTGATGGTGGACGAGATGGGCAAGGACCTCAGCGGAACGGGAATGGACACGAAAGTGATTGGGCGGGGAGTGGGACTGCCGCCTGGAGAAGGGCCCAGGATTTCCATGGTCTACGTCCGGGACCTCACTCACACAAGTGGGGGCAACGCGGTGGGCATGGGTAACGCGGATATTATCCACGACCGTTTTTACCAGAAAATTGACTTCGAAAAAACCTATCTCAATGCTCGGACAGCACTGAGTCCCATCGGAGGCCGGTTGCCTATTCATTTGTCCTCTGACCGCGAAGCCCTGGATCTCGCTCTTGGCCACGTGGGAAGTCCCGAGCCGGCGGAACAGCAGATCGTTTGGATTCGTAATACGCTCAGCCTCGACCGGATTGCGATCTCAGCTCCTTTGGCTAGCGAGGCAACGGCGCTCAAGAATTGGCGGCTGTTGGAAGGCGCTCATCTTGCCGATTTCGATCCGGCAGGCGATCTCAATTCACTATTCTGACTAGAAGCGCAGTGTGGCTCTGAGCCTCGTCGGCTCGAGCAGCAGGTCGAAGGCGTTCACAGCACCGGCGACAAAAATATTTGCATTTACAATTGCATCGAACGCGCAGCCCTCGCCGTTCTCAACCGCAATCGCCAACCCTCCCGCTTCTTTCACCGCTTTCAAGTGCAGCCGGTCGTTGTTCCCGTTGCCGAAGGATGCAAGGCAGCAGGGATCCAGCGACGTGGCATAATGCAACTTCTGGAGGTCCTCGTTTTCCCCATTGAGCTTCCTCCACACAATGGGCAGGCCTGCAAGTTGCTCTGCCGCTGTGCCGAATGAATCCGCGGTGACAACATGAATATCCAAAAGCTCTACGAGCCGGAGTAGCCGATCTTTGACGCCGGTTACAAGCTTGCCGTGGAAGCTCAAGGTCCCCGTGTAATCACTCAGGATGGAGTTGATCTGCACGTTGCCGAATCCGGGAATGTCGATTGGAATACCGGGCTTTTTCATGCGTTATGTCTCCGCAAAGGGATGGGTCTTCGCCCTCTCACACGGGGAAAGGGTGGACCGCAATCAGCGCTTTCAGCAGCCGGCGCGGGTCGGGTGATGGGTCGCACGCCGGCTCGCGCGGAGCGCAGCTCGATGCGCTCGAACCTTTATCGACCCAACGCGGCAAGTGTCTACGCGGACTTTACTGGCCAGACCACCAATACGGAGCCTCGCGCGGGAAGAGCGATTTCGAGAGGGTTCCCTGTCCCCTTTAGCCTCCTCGTCCCATTGTTTGCCATCCGAACTGGTGAGCACTTTCGGCGCAATGGAACGGAGCGCGGGGAAATCCACGCCGCGCCGTGGTAGCTGCGTCATGATTTAGAATAGCCAAGACACGAAAACCATCAGTTCGGTAACCCAGCCAATTGATCTCCCGTGTTGAGCCTTTATTGTGACTTCATCCGGCCGAAACGCCAGTTTGCCGGGGCTCCCAAGGATGGTGCCAGTTAACGTCTCAGGGTCAATAGCAATCTTGCCCGCCGACCTCAGATTCACTTCCTGGAGCAACCAACGAAGGCAAATCGTGCACTGCTGCGCTGTGATCCAGTCCACCCAGAAGGTCACATCGAATGGCTCTTCGAGTGGGACAAACTCCGTGCCTTCCAAGGGCCAGAAACCCCGCCGACGTCAGTCCTGGCGGCCCTTGCGGGCCAAACACCATTTCCCTTCCTCTTACAATCCACCATCCAATAGTTTTGGCCGCGCCCGCGAATTGTCGGAAGAATTCATCTCCCGTCAGTCGATACGCCGTCTGGGCTGCCAATCCGAACATGGGCGCGACATACGTCGCTGGTGGCCAACCCCACTGCTCGTGGGCATGACCGTAGCTATTAAAGTACTCCCGGCAATCCACGACGCGCGTCCAAATCCAGGTGACGGCGTTGCGTGCAGCCTCGACGGCCAATTCCTTTTCACCCATGTCCGCAAACACAACGGCGGCAATTCCAAACTCATAGGCCTCCCAACTTAGTCCCACATGTCCATTGCTTCCAGACACATCCTCCCAATATCCGCGGCAGATATTGCTGGAGAGAAATTTGGATGCAAACCACCCTTTGGCCTTTTCCGCAGCATCCAGATATCTCCTTTCGCCAGTCAGCTTGCCGTAACGATACAAGGCCCAGATGTTCCAGATGTTTCCGGCGTCCTCCTCCTCCGTCAGCTTGGTCCCTTCCGGTTGGTAAGCATAGGACCAACCGCCACTGGGATTTTGGATCCGAAGAAGCCAGTCGAGCGCTGCTTTTGCCGCCTCCAGGGCCGGGCCGTCCCGCTTCCCGTCGGCCACGTAGTAGTGGAGCAGCGTCAACGCTACGGCCCCCGAGGCATGCGGCTCCAGCCAGCGATTGCCGGCCTGATCGCAACCGCCATTGCCCTTTTCAGAAATGGTCAGGCTACCCAGGCGCCACTTCTCAATCTCTGGCGAAACATATTGAGAGAAGAAAGCCCCTGCAGTCGGCCCTTCCTTGATCCTCACGCCGGGGTAGTTCAATAGCCAGCGCACACACTTGCGAGCGCGCTCGAGCGCGCGTGTATCCCCGGTCATTTGATACCAACCGTAAAGGGCTGGAATCGTGTAGGTGAGGCCATAAAAAGCGTAGACATAATCTATTTTCGGGAAGCTCGTTACCACCTCCATCTTTTGACTCCAGACGTCTTCGTTGGTGGAGAGGTACTGGGCTTCACCGATAACGGACTCGATGAGCGGCCGATATTGCCGAGGCTCTGTGAACTTGTAAACGTTGTTTACGACATAGCGAAAACACTCGAACCAATCGCCTGCAACGACAGGAATTAGTATTTCCGCAGGCTCACCGCCCAATCGTATCTTCATCACAGCGTCATCTTGCTCGACGCCCATTAGGCAACGGTCCCGATCCGGCACCAAACCCACCGTTCCTTCGGTCGTCTCCAGGGCCACCATTCTTGTTGGTGGGAACCATCCGCCCTGAACTAGCGGCTGCTTTCCATACACACCCTCGAAGTAGCTGACCGGCTCCTTGCTGTACACATAAGCAGGCATGAAACGAAATTTCACGTTTTCGGGCCTCAAACGCAGGGCCAGAATGCCGGATGCTTTGTGCTCCTCTTGCAATCCGTCATTCAGGCTTCGAAATGTCGCGCGGGTGGATGAACCTACAAGCTCCAAGGTGCAACGAAGCCAGCCGTTACGGTGGCTGCCCCAGAAAACCACGTTGCCGGAGTCTGCCTCGCTAGCCGAAAAAGCAATTGGCGACTCGTCAAAAGTGGCTTCAATCGGGATACGGATGGCCGTCCGGCCCTTGCCGGGAGTGGAATGAATCCTAAGCGCGCCTCCTTCCGCAGACCATGTCACGTCCACATGTTGATTATGGAGTCGACCTGTTTGGGCGATTGCTGCGCGCTGAACCGGAAACGTCCAGTCACTCGCGATCCGATTGTTCTCCTCCAGGGTAAGCTCCACAGCATGCCGGCCACCGCCGTTGGATTCCCCCTGCCAGGCGGAACTCCGCTGCTTGGCCTGGAGCAAGTTGGCCCACCGAAACAGACTTCTTTCCGCAGGAGACTTTTACGGAAGCACCGGTTGTGCCCGCATTCCGCAAACGGCCGGTGAGCGTTTCATCCTCCACCCTCACGTCGCTAACGACCACGCGAGGAGCAACGCGCAAAGCCAATGTGCGGCTATCCACAACATCGCCCTGCCTGTCCCTTAGCTCCAGCATAGTCGGGACGATGCCGCTCCGCAGGGGAGAAAGCGAAACTCGGAAGTTACCGGCGGAATCAACCGGCACGGGGCTCAGACTCGTCTTGACATCCTTCGACGGGACTGCCGTGACGCTCAATGACGCCGGATCCTCGGCGCCAGCCACTCGACCATGAATCGTGCAAACGTCTCCAGCCCTAAGTCCGTCTGGATCAGGGTGAGCATCATGGATGATCGGTCCGGTAAAGGTCTCGATCTCGTATGTTCTAATACCCTCGCGCACCGGGAATGAGTCCAGTGACCTCCAGTTTGTAGTAGCGCGCCTGCGCAGGATGCGAAAGCGTAATAACCTGTGGGCAGTCCGGAGCCATTTCCTTAACGCTCTCGACCAGCGACCAGTTGATGCCATCGTCGCTCCGATAGATGTTTAGCGCGGAGAAGGCCGACGAGGTCGATAAAGGGTCGGCACGGTAGTCTTTGACAGAGGGTGCGTAAAAGTAGTGGACGAACTTTGTGATGGCTACGGGATCGCCATAGTCAACCGTGCAAAAGAACGGCTTAAGCTCAGAAGGACTTCCCTCCTGAAACCAACCATGGGCAATCGAATTGGAGCGAAGGGAGCCGCCGTATCCATCAAAAGCAAAATGCGATCCGTTGTTCCACGTCTCCTGTATCCCTGGATTAATAACCTTCACTGGTCTTGCCAGATAATCCCACATACTTTTCTTATTGGCATGGAGGGTTACAGCAGGAAGCGATACGGTAGCGTTGCTTTCGGTCACACCCAGTAATGCAGGAAAACCAACGCCGGCTACGGTCCAGCCCAAGAATTCTCTTCGTCGAAGTCCTTTTGGCACAGGGTATTACCTCCAATTGTCAGCCGGAATTTCCACTGTGGACTCCTGCTCGACCGCAAACGGGCCGACCTTGTGGGAAATCGGTATTAAGTCTCCTGGAGTTCTGTCATTCCGAGCGTAGCGAGGAATCTGGCTCTGATTGCTTCCACCTGCGCCCCAGCCATGCCACCCTGAGTTTTGTACCATGATGTAGACGTAGTAATTCTTCAACGCTCGGACTCCCAACTACGCTCTTTGGTCCGAAAGCAGGGCGAGATTCCTCGCTGCGCTCGGAATGACACAGTTCTACAATCCAAAATCCAAAATCTCGAATTCCCAATGGCTCCGAGCCCAGCTAATCCAAAATCTAAAATCTAAAATCCAAATCGCCCCACATCGCATCCACCTTTTTCTTGACCGCCGGGTCCATCTTGATCTCATCGGGCCAGGGACGGGTGAAGCCCTCGGACGGCCATTTTGCGGTCGCATCCACTCCCATCTTGGAGCCGAAACTCGGGAGGCGGGAGGCGTGCTCGAGCTGATCGACAGGGCCGAGAGTGAACTGAATATCACGCTCGGGATCGATATGGTTGAAAGCCTTCCAGGCCACCTCGCGCAGGTCGTGAACGTCTACATCATGATCCACCACCACAATGCACTTGCTGAACATCGCACCGGGCAGACCCCAGATGGCGTTCATCACTTTCCGGGCATGACCCGGATAGCTCTTGCGAATGGCGACAATCAAGAGATTATGAAAGAGGCCCTCCGCAGGCATGTGCATGTCGACAACTTCAGGCATCTGCTTGCGAAACAGGGGGAGGAAAATGCGTTCGACAGCATACCCCATCCAATAGTCCTCCATAGGCGGAGGGCCAACGATGGTGGAGACGTAAATCGGGTCGCGGCGTCGGGTAAGGCAGGTCAGGTGAAACGCCGGGAATTTGTCTTCGAGCGAGTAATATCCGGTGTGGTCGCCAAAGGGTCCTTCCACGCGAATATCGTCAAGGTCCACGAAACCTTCCAGCACGATTTCGGAATTGGCCGGCGCCTCCAGGTCAACGGTGCGGCATTTCATCAGCTCGACCGGCTCCTTGCGTAGGAAACCCGCGAAGAGGAATTCGTCCACATCCTCGGGCAGTGGCAGGATGCCGGAAATCATTGTGGCCGGGTCCGCGCCGATCGCTACCGCCACGTCCAAGCGGCGGCCTTTGCCCTGGCGCTCCAGCCAGCGGAAGTGCTCGGCGCCTCCCTTGTGGATCTGCCAGTGCATGCCGGTTGTCCGGGAATCGTAGACTTGCATTCGGTAGCAGCCCACATTCCGACGGCCGTTCTTGGGACTCTTCGTGATCACAAGCGGGAAGGTGATGAAATGCCCGCCATCCTGCGGCCAGCACTTCATGATCGGCAAGCCGGCGAGCGAAGGGTTCTCCGTCTCGATGATTTCCTGCGCGGCGCCGGACTTCACGCTCTTCGGGAAGAATGACCCCAGCTCGGATAGCTTGGGCAGCATGCGCATCTTATCCAGGAAACCCTCGGGCGGCTTCATGTCCAGGAGGTCCTCGATGCGCCGGGCAACATCTTCGAGCGAGTTGACCTCCAGCGCCAGCTCCATTCGCCGCTTGGATCCAAGCATGTTGATGAGAAGCGGCATCGGATATGCGATGTTGTTCCCGGCCGAGCGTGGCTGCTCAAATAGGAGTGCCGGCCCTCCCGACTTAGATACTCGATCCGTAATTTCGGTGATCTCCAAATCTACATCCGCTTCGACGGGGATGCGCTTTAACTCCCCCTCGCGTTCCAAGCGCGTCACGAACTCATGCAAGTCTTTGTAGGCCACAGGAACTCCTCAATTGAAAATGAAATCGCCTGGTGGAAGCATTACAGATCGCGCAGGCCAAATCAAGGCGCGATTGTGCCGGCTAGTGGGTCAGTTTGGTTTTGTAGCGGCGAGTTTACCTCGCCAGATGTCGGCGTAAAGCTACATCAAACTGACCCACTACCGTCTGCCCGACAGCCGTAGCCCTGGGTCTTCCGGCTCGACCAAAAGCCGCAGAGTCTCTAAAGGACGAGACCTGGGCTACGCACTCGAACGGGCCAACTTCTTGCCAGTGAAGTTATCGACCTGTACCTTGAACCCCTCGGGAGTGCTGACCTGATACGAGATGGTGTCCCCTTTCGTCGTCCAGCTCAATTTGACCATTCCGTGAGATGTGGGGATGCCTCCTGCGCACGACGATAAGGGGACGTCAGCAAGGCGGATGTGGACGAGCTTATTGACTGCGTCCACCGTCCACAAACCCAGAACATTACGATAGAGCATATGCACGACGTGAGAGGCGAACCCGTGGTTACAACTCGCGTTTGGGCTGATCAGTTCCCAGAGCGTGCCGGTGCGCTCCGCCATATAGAGATAGTAGGAGACCGATTCTTCAAGCATTTGGCGGCTCAGACCCTGTTGAGACAGCAGTTCGAGGCGTAGAACGTTCCCGACGAAGGCGTTTGCCGCCGCAACCTCTGGAAAAGCTTTGGTCTCTTGACGCTTGGGACCGAATTGCTCCTTTAGAGTTCGCCACAGTTCCGGATGTGTTTCCAGCGTGGCCGTGCCGGTGAAGAAGGCGAAGTACTGGCAGACCTCGCTGTGATTGGTGGTCACTTGGAGTTTGCCGTTCCGGCGAACGGCGTTATCCACAAAGAAACGCCCGTCGAAGGATTGGCGCCGGATCGTCTCGCGCACCCTCGAGGCCTTTGCCGCCCAGGCCTTTGAGCTATACATGCGCGCGGCCGAGTCGATCGCCGCGGCGTAGAGCATGTTGGAGGGATAGTTCACATCCTGGACGTAGTCGTTTGCCTTCGACCATTCGACGAAGACCCAGCCCGCCAGTTTCTCGAGCAATCCGTCCGCATTCTCGAAGCCCTTGAAGTAGTCGAACAGGCGCTCGATCTTGGGGCGCAACGCCTCGATAGTCTGACGGTCGCCGCTCCGGGCGAGATACTCCTCGAGTTGTAGAATGAACCAGAGCGACCAGTTGGGGACGAAGTTGCCGTCGTTGTGGTCGGCGGGATAGCACATCGGTAGCATGCCTTCGGGGATGAAAGCGAAGCGTTGAGGCAGTTGAAAGTTCTCAAAAAAGTTCTTCTCCAAAATGGTCGAGCCGCTGACGTCCATGGCCACGCGCGAGGTAAAGAAGCTGTCGCAGAGCCAGCCGGCCCGTTCTCGCGACGGACAGTCAGTGAAGATGTCAACGGTGTTCTGACGATAGGTCTCACGCCCGGCGTTGAACAGCGTGTTGAGTTTCTCATCGCTCGAGTGAAAGTGCGCTTGGCCCACGTCGGGGTTGGCGTATTCGCGCATGTAGATATCGCTGAACTCGCATTCGCCATCGAGGACCAGCAACTTCAGATAGCGAAGGGTGTAAGGCTCGAAAGCTTCGAGCGCAAAGCTGCCCTGAGGCAGTTCGTAGCTCACGATGTTGATGCAAGAGAGGCGCTTGAAGTCTACGTCACCGTCGCTCAGTATTTCATCGAAGACCAGGAAGAGACGCGCCTGTTCATGGCACGTCACCTTGAGTCCGATAAAGCCCGAGACATCTGCACCGAAGTCCACAATGTGCTGGGACTTTGAACCCACCTCGATGCGTTCCCCGGCGGTATAGGGACGGTCGAGGGTTTCCGGCAACTCCGCGGCCACATGCTGCATTTCGATGGAAGGGATAATTTCCAGCTCGCTTTCCGGAAACCCACCCAGCTTTTCACCGATGTCGGTGAGGCAGCGGTCCTTCCATAGGTGCTCGACAGGCACGCCCGTACGAACCTTGGCGCGGGACACGTGTCTTACAGGTGACCTCAGGGCGAACTCAGGGTAGGGGACGCGGCGCGGGAGAAGTCGTTTGGGAGAAGACACGGAGCACTCGAGCGGCTGGAAGGCAACAGACGCGGCGCTCCTCCATCGGTCATAGCCGGGCTGGAGCCGGTACACTTCCGAAAAAGGTCGCTGGAAACTGTAACGCTGCACCTTTTGTCTGCGTTCGCTGAGAATGCGGGCCTCGAAGCGGTTTCCGCGCCCCGCTGTCGAAGCGAGCACGTCGGGCCCGGCCACGACTTCCGCCTGAAGAAACGAGGGCTGGTCGATAAGGTAGTAGCTATTCACATTGTAGCCGGCCACCTCGATCGCCACCCAGTTCTTGCCGGACAGCAGGGCGGGGGTGAGGTCCCACTCGTCGACCCGATAGTATTCATGCGGTCCACGAGCAGGGCCGTAGCCGCGAAAAGCCCCGTTCACGAATATCCGGTAGATGGTTGAGCCGGTGGCGCGAAGGAGTACCGGATGCTCGCCTGAGGCCGCAAAAGAGGCGCGAAAACCCACGAACAGGTTCTTTTCGCGTTCGCGCTCCTTGGGCCAAATAGGCTTGGCAGAAACAAACTTTGGCTCGGGGCTGTGCGGCAGACTCACTCCCGAACTCGCGCCTAACAGGCGTTGCGCCGCGAGTTCCGCCGCCGTGAACCCTATGCCTTGAATGATCTCACGCCGCGTCCAGAGTGTGCTCCTGTCTTCACTCATCGCTTTTCCTCCGTTAAATTGCACCACTCTATTGCTTCGATTAGCCCAAGTCAACCTTACCAACCCAGTTAGGCGCCAAGCTGTTCAGTGGCAGGGGCGGGTAGTTAGCGATAGTATGAAGCGGATGAACCTTTCAGGCCGGCATGAAGATGCCATTCGAAGCACGCTGCTCGCGTGGTTTCGTGCAAACGCGCGTCCCCTCCCTTGGCGGAAGAGCCGTGATCCATATGCTGTCTTGGTCTCCGAGGTCATGCTTCAGCAGACCCAGGTTGCGACGGTGATCCCTTATTACCATCGCTTCCTAGAGGCATTTCCCACCTTAGCCGACCTTGCGCTCGCCCCGCTCGAGCGCGTCCTCACACTATGGTCGGGACTTGGATACTATCGTCGCGCCCGTCATTTGCATGCTGCCGCGAAGGAACTGGTTCGCAGATATGGCGGGACGTTCCCCCAGGACTACGAACGGATTCGTTCGCTGCCCGGAATCGGCGATTACACGGCGCGGGCCGTTCTTAGCATTGCCTTCAATCAGCCGCACACGATACTGGACGGAAACGTTGCCAGGGTTCTCTCGCGCTTGGGTGCTATCGAGGGGAATCTTCACCAATCAGGCTTCCGGCGCGCCGTGCAAGCCCAACTTGGACTTCTGCTTTCCCGCCGAAACCCTGGTGACTTCAACCAGTCATTGATGGAACTAGGCCAAACCGTCTGCTTGCCCCGTGCTCCCCGATGTGCCGCCTGCCCGCTGCGAAGGTGGTGCAGGGGATACAAATCCGGGAAGCCCGAACTCTACCCCCAGCCGCGCCCCCGGCGCGCGGCGGAACCGCATTGCCTTGCTGCTGCCATCATCAGACGCGGGCCTAGAGTGGCCATGGTGCGCGGCCTTGACGACGGTTTGTTGGACGACCTGTGGAATTTCCCCTCCGCTTTCGGTCC
Source organism: uncultured Acidobacteriota bacterium (assembly GCA_963765485.1). Taxonomy (GTDB): domain Bacteria; phylum Acidobacteriota; class Terriglobia; order UBA7540; family UBA7540; genus CAVROP01. The sequence goes on from CAVXWN010000043.1 coordinate 11,523, forward strand.
ATCCCGCGCTGAAGCCCTTGCGAGCCTGCGAAATAGACTCGCTGCTTTGGGGAGCGCCTCCGTCGCAATCAGCGACCCCATCGCTGAGCTCAACCACGGGATTACTTACCGCTCCATTCGCGTCCGTGCCTATCCGGCAGAGACTTCAAGCCTTTCCCGCAAAAGAGGACTTCGGTGGTTTCCCGTTTCGAGCCTGCGGCAGGCAGCTATTTCGCAATTGGCTCGCAAAATCGCCCAACAGGTGTTTTGACGGGTACCCCGAATTGCCAGGCTTTGGAGTGCGGCAGCTTGCTGCCGCTTTGTAGCGCCGACCTTTAGGTCGGCATTTTCTTGCTTTCCCATCGTGCTGACCTAAAGGTCAGCGCTACGGCAGGTGCTCGAGCAAGCTCGATACGCAAAAGCAGCGGCAAGCTGCCGCACTCCAGAGCGGTCTGAGGCTCAAGCAGATCGCAAGGCCACCCTGCCCGGAAATACGCATTGGGTTACAATATGATCCGGCAGGGAAGCGCCGCTCATGGCAAAGCCCGTACAACTCGATCCCTCCACACTCGTCAAGCTTCAATCCAACGTAAGCGTGCAGCGTTACTTCGAAATTTCGCTGCTGCTGACGCTGGCGACAGGATTCATCACCGTCGCGATGACGGGCAAGTTGGACATGGTCTCGATCGTGGTCGTCTGCACCGCGCTGGGCCTGAAACTTTTGAGTTACTCTCGCGAGGCTGATCTTTCATTTTCACCGCGCACCGTCACCCGCATTTCCATCTTCTACATCTTTTTTTACGCCCTCGATTTCTTGATCTTTTCGCCCGGCCCGAGCGCCCTGGATAGAATGCTGACCGCGACGGTCCACCTTCTTCTGTTCCTTACGGTAATTAAGATATTCTCCGCGCGGACCTATCGCGACTATGGTTACCTTGCCGCCTTATCGTTCACGATGATGCTGGCAAGCGCCATCCTGACCGTCAGCACAACTTATTTGGTCTTCTTCATCCTGTACGTCATCTTCGCCATTTCGACTTTCATCAGTTACGAAATCAAGCGAGGAATCGAGTCGGCGTCTCGCGCGCCGGAAGGCCCTTTCCGCAAACCCCGGCAGAATCGTGCAGCCGTCGAAGGCGCGCTGATGAGGGCTGCGGTGGGTTTGGCCATCGGCATTTCCCTATTGGGAACAGTCTTCTTTTTCGTCATCCCGCGGTACCGGACAGGCTACTTGACCTCACTCTCGGCACAGGCGCAGAACATTACGGGCTTCTCGGAAACCGTCAATATGGGGGACATCCGCAAGATCCTGCGCTCCCCCATGGTCGTCATGCGCGTGACGGTGGAAGGAGATCCCAGGCAATTCCAGGGCGTGAAATGGCGGGGTGTGGGTCTGACCAGCTTTGACGGCAAGCATTGGTTCAATGACAACACGGAGCAAATACCCATTACCCCCGCTTCCGAACAGTACTTTGTCCTGCCCCAGCCCGACGGCTGGAAGAGCCGTCCACGGAGACCGGTCCGATACCATGTGCTGCGCTCGGCGCTCTCCACCGACGTGCTGTTCGCCGCCCCCATCTCCGCATGAGGTCATGGGCCGGTTTCGCATGGTGGATGTCGATGAGACGGGATCACTGCATAGTCCCCAATATGCCTTCTCGCCCCTTGCTTACGATGTGGTTTCGGAAATAGGGCTTCCCTCGCCCCAGGCACTGCGGCGTGCGCCGACCACCTACCCTGAGGATATCCGCCTGGTGTATCTCCGGCTTCCCGATTTGAACCCGAAGATCGCGGAACTCGCCCGGCAGATCACCTCAACCGCATCGAACAATTATGATCGCGCCGCTGCAATTCAGAATTACCTGCGAGACAATTTCCGTTACACCCTGGATCCGCCGTTCATTGAGTCCGAAGACCCCATCGGCAGTTTCTTGTTCAAATCGAAATCAGGGTATTGCGAATACTTTGCCGCCTCGATGACCGTGATGCTCCGAACGCTCAGCATTCCGTCGCGGTTAGTGAATGGGTTCCAGACAGGCTTTTATAATCGTATCGGCAGGGACTTTGTGGTCCGCGCTCGTGATGCACATAGCTGGGTGGAAGTATATTTTCCGAATTACGGTTGGATCACCTTCGATCCCACTCCTGCGGACCCCAACCCCATCCGGGCAGGAGCGTGGGACGATTATCTTGATGCCGTGAATCTTTTCTGGAGCGAGTGGGTTGTCAACTACGATTTGGGCCATCAGGTCCGCTTGGCGCGACAGGTGGAACACGCCTCTCGAGATTTCCAGCAAGAATTCTGGAACCGTACCGACAGGCTTAAACGTCAAGGGGTGCGGGCGGCCTACCGCGTCGAAGCGTGGCTGATGTCCCACAAGCTTTTCGTGCTGTTGTTAATGGTGACCATCTTTGCCGCGTTAGTGGCTGGCGAAAAGGGCGGTTCGCTGGCTGAATTCCGGTTTTTCTGGGTTTGGAAGCTTTGGACGCCGGGAGCTTGCCGTAAGCCCGCGCCAAGCCACTATGACTTATCAACGGCTGCTGAAAACCCTGCGCAAGAAAGGCTATCGAAAATCCCCGCGCAAACACCCTGGGAATTCGCCCAATCGTTGTGTGGGACGCGTCTCGGTTCCGCCGTTTGGGAATTCACCCGCCTCTATAACCTGCTCCGCTTCGGCGAGGCAACAGTCCCGATAATGCGACTGCGGCAGATTCTGGATGAAATTGGGCGCACTCAGAAGTGACAAGCGGGATTCCGGAATGCCGGATTCAGAATTGGGAAGGCAGCAGCAGCGGGACGAAGGGAGAAAGCAATCGGCAGTTCAGTTTACACTTCACACTTCAAAATTGCCCTAACCCCTAATCCCTAACCCCTAACCCCATTGGGGTCAAGGGATCGACTTTCCCCCGTCTACAACAAACACCTGCCCGGTGATGAAATTGCTCTGGGTGGCGAGAAAAAGAACCATCTCCGCAACGTCTTCGGGACGGCCGGCCTTCTTGAGCGGAGTACCTCGAATTATTTTTTCCATCTCGGCATCACGGGTCTCGCCCGGGAAAAGAATCGTCCCTGGAGCTACGCTGTTCACCTGAATGTGCGGGGCCAGTGCTTTGGCCAGGGAGCGCGTTAGCGAAATGACGCCCGCCTTTGAGGCGCAGTAGTGGATGTAATCCGGCCATGCCTGGAGCCCGCCGAGCGAGGATATAATGACGATCCTGCCGCGAACCTGGCGCTGCATGATTCGGGCTGCCGCCTGAGCACAGAAAAATGTCCCTTTCAGGTTTACGCCCAGGATCTTGTCCCAATCCTTTTCGGAAAGCTTCTCCCACTCAACCGGATAGAAGATTCCCGCGTTATTGACCAGAACATCGAGGCGTCCGAAGCGTTTCTCGACCGCCCGGAACATCGCCGTCACCTGTTTGGGCCGGGAAACGTCCGCGCGCGCGGCGATGGCCTGGCCCCCCGTACTCTCAATCTCTCGGACGGTGGCCTGTGCACCTTCGCTCGATTGATTGTAATGCACTACAACATGGGCCCCGGCGCGCGCCAGGGTTAAGGCGATGACGCGACCCATGCGTCTTCCTGCGCCGGTTACCAAGGCAACCTGGTTTTCCAGTGGACGATTGTTCATTGTTATAATCCGCAGATTACGCAAATTAGACAGAGTACTACTAATCTTCACTCATCTGCGTCATCTGTGCAATCTGCGGATCACCTACTGTGTACAAATCGCTTGTACTCGAATGACGGTGCGCCGAAGTTCAACAGCAGGCCGACTTCAAAGCCCGTTGCCTTGAGATAGTTGATCAGTTGTGCGTGCTCGACCCCCGTCAGCCGGGCCAATGCTTTCAGCTCCACAATCACCGAGTCGAAGCACACGAAATCCGCGCGGTAATTAGTGCTGAGCTTTTCGCCTTTATAAAACACCGCCAACTCGACCTCGCGGCGAAATGGAACCCCGCGCAAGGTGAATTCACGGGCCAGCGCTTCTTGATATACCGCCTCGAGAAACCCCGTTCCCAGCTCGCGGTGCACCTCCATCGCCGCCCCGATGATGGCGTAAGTCCTTTCGTCGCGTCTGTCTTCAGGTATCTGTGTCATCTGCGTAATCTGCGGATTCGTTCTTGCCCGACTTACACCGCCACAGGTTCGAGCCAAGCGGTGAAATGCCTCAAGAACGGAGCTTCGTAAGCCAGCTTCAGGCCGCGAATCCGCTCGCGCCTTTTCCACACCTCCAGAATAATCTCGATGACGTAGTCGACGTGGCTCTGCGTATAGACGCGGCGCGGCATGGCCAGCCGGACCAAATCCATTTTTGCCGCACCGCCAAACATAAGCGTTCCGATTTCCACGGATCTGATGCCGCCCTCGAGATAAAGTTCGCAGGCAAGGGTAACGCCGGGAAACTGTTCGAGAGCGATGTGTGGCAAGAAGGCTCGCGCGTCCAGGTAGACGGCGTGCCCGCCGGGCGGCTGGACGATGGGCACACCCTGCTCGGCGATGTGCTTGCCCAGATAAGCGGTGGAAACAATCCGATAACGCAGATAATCCTCCTCCAGTACTTCTTCCACCCCAACGGCGATCGCTTCGAGGTCGCGCCCCGCCAGACCGCCATAAGTGGGATAGCCTTCGGTAAGAATCAGCAGGTCCTTCTCCTGCTGGGCGAGCGCGTCATCGTTGGTGCAAAGGAACCCGCCGATATTGGCGAGTCCGTCTTTCTTGGCGGACATCGTGCAACCATCACCCAGGCTGAAAATCTCTTGCGCAATCTCCTTCGGCGTCTTCGACTCGTAACCCTTTTCGCGCAGCTTGATGAAGTACGCATTTTCCGCAAACCGGCAGGCGTCAAAATAGAGCGGGATAGCGTGTTTGCGACACACCGCGCGAACGGCGCGAATATTCCCCAGCGAGGCGGGTTGCCCGCCACCGGAGTTATTGGTAATCGTCAGCATCACCAGCGGTACACGCTCCCTACCCACACGCTCAATCAGTTGTTCGAGCCCATCCACATCCATGTTTCCCTTGAAGGGATACGGTGTTGACGGCTGCTCTGCCTTCCGGCGCGGGGAGATCCACGGCCTCTGCCCCCACGAACTCGACATTCGCGCGCGTGGTGTCAAAATGCGTATTGTTCGGCACCACGTCGCCCTTTTTGCACATCACGCCGAAAAGGATGCGTTCTGCCGCGCGCCCCTGATGGGTGGGAATAACGTGGCGGTAGCCGAAGATTCCCTGAACCGACCGTCGGAAGCGCTCAAAGCTTTTGCTGCCCGCGTAACTCTCGTCTCCTTCCATAATCGCTGCCCACTGGCGAGTGGACATTGCCCCCGTACCCGAGTCCGTGAGCAGATCGATCAAAACGTCGTCCGCCGGAAGCAGGAAGAGGTTGTAGTGGGCGGCACGAAGCAGTTGCTCTCGCTCCTCGCGCGTCGTCCACCGTATCGGTTCCACTGTCTTGATCTTGAATGGCTCGATAATCGTCCGCACCGGCATGATGCCCCCCGATAAAGAACTCGCCTATAGCTTAGCGCAGGCAGGGTAGCACAGGCCAGCCCCGGACCCCAGGGCATTTTGTCGCGCTCGCCTATATCACAATTTTGCACTTGACAGATGCAGCAACACCCTCATACTAGGATCGCTTTGTGCTCTAAATTCGCCCCGGCTTTCGAGGGCCTTCGTAGTGAGGTAAAAGGCCCGCTCGCCTTTAAACAAGTCAGGGAGCGAAGAAACATGATTCTCATTGAGCGAGCTGAGGAGGCTCTATGAATAGGCTACGTGCCATTCTAAATAGTCGGAAGCGTTTTGTATTCTTGGCCGCAATGGCGGCGGTCGTTGTTTTCCTCGGTGGAGGAGCGAACGCACTGGCGATCGCACCATACACGGTGCGCTGCGTCCCCAGTCACACCATAAACACTAGCTGCACGGCGACGGACTACGCCACGATTCAGGCAGCAGTAACTGCCGCCTATTCTCGCGACACCATTCTCGTTGCAGCGGGAATCTACCCCGAGTCGGTGACGATCGATGAAACGGGTCACAATAGAGACCATCTCTCCCTTTTGGGCGCACAAGCTGGAAATGACGCACGGGTAGACCGGCACGATCCGAGTAAGGAATCGATAGTGAATGCGACCGGGACGGGGAATTCTGCGATTATCGTCGAAGCCCTTGGTGTGGTGGTCGATGGTTTCACCGTCCAGGGCGGTACGCAAGGGAATGCCACCGGCATCGACCTGAAGGGAAGCTGTGATGCTACCGCAACCCCCCCCGCCACGACCCCCGGTAACGGGGGGATAGTCGTCAACAACATCCTCACAAACAACAGCACGGGTGTTTCTCTCAACTCCGAGGGTTGCGGGACAGCGAACACTTGGCCCCCGCCCTCAGGCGCACTCCTGGTCGGCACCATCGTAGAACACAACCTCTTCAAGAACAATAATGCGGGGCCGCCGGCATCGGGCCCCGGTAACGGCGTTTACACGAGTGGGGTCCTGGAAGCGGTCATCAGCGAGAACGCATTTTACGGAAACAAGACGGCCGCCTTAGGCATGAACAACGCCGTGGCTGTAACGATAGCGAACAACACCTCGGACAAGGACGCCTCGTTCGTGATTCTTACCGGTTCAACGGACGTGACATTCACCCACAACCAGGGCGAGGACTTTGGCGCCAACGGGGCCACCTCGGGCGCCGGTGACGCGGCGGTCGCTATCGGTCCCGGCAATCAGTACTTGGTGATCAGCGACAACTCCCTTGAAGAAGGGAAAGCTCCCATCAGCAACGGTATAGCGTTCACGAGCATTTTCGGGGCCGGTCCGATCAACGCGGACATCTATGTAAAAAACAACCGGATCAAGCGATTCCCGGGTACCGGCATCCTGGCGGAGGCGGTCCCGGATGATCCGCCCCCGGTCACAGTAGTCGAGTCGCTCATTTTAGGCAACGAGGTCGATGACAACGGCCTGGATGGAATTTACATTGGACGCGCCTATTGAGGGTAACCAATTGTTGGATAACGAGGCGGAAGGGAACCACAGGTTCGACTGCCACGACGACACGACAGGTTATGGCACGGCGCAAACGGGTAACTTTTGGTTCAACAACACCGGCAATTTGAGCTCCCCGAAGGCACTCTGCACGCCAGGCAGACGGCATGATGATGACTCGCGTTGATCGATGCTGAAGCAAACGAACCCGCAAAATGGGTTTCGAACGGGAGCCTTTTCGGGAGAAGCGATAAGACAACCGCGCGTCGGACAGGGTCGAGCTCCGAGGACTTGCTGATACCTCAAGCCTCGCCCTGCCCTCCGCCAGTGGTCCAGCCGGGCTGGCCTAACAGAATACCGCGCTGTCCGTCCAGCGCCCAGCCTGTGCTCCGTGTCGGGCGTTGCAGGGTCCCGAGGTACCCTCCGCGCGCTCTTTGACGATGGCTGTTTTCGACGGCGGAAAATCGAAACGGGAACGTGTGAAAAAATTGGGCTGTCATGCTGAGCGAAGCGAAGCATCTGCTTTATCTCTTTGAACACAAACAAAAGCAGATTCCTCGCTGCGCTCGGAATGACAGGGCTAGTCGATTTCTTCACACGTTCCGGGTTCCACATTTCTACGAGATATTTTCAATGAACCGCAGCAACGCTCCTCACCACAACTGAAAACCTGATCTTGGCCACCCAAGAATTTCAGGCATCATTCCTGCCCAGTCAGAGCTAGAATGTCAAATTCTGAAAGCAGCGGGCCCGCCGAAAGAGCAGGGCCGGCCTTGAGGACCAGCACATGAAGAGAAAATGGAATCGCAGAGAGTTTTCGAAACTGGCTGCTTTACAGTTGGGCGTGGCGTCCTTGCCCTCACCGCTTAGTCGCGCTGCGAACGAAGCCACGTCATCCGGTGACCTCTCGACTGCGCAGACTATCGAATCTCCATACTCCTTCAGCGAAGGCCAATGGAGAATCGACTGGCCCCAACGGCTATCCCAACACGACGTTGTTTACCTCTCCCCTCCGGAAGACCCTACTCTTGGGCTGCCGATCGGCAATGGCGACCTGGGGGCGCTTTTATGGACCACCGAAAGCGGGCTCGTTCTGGCTATCAATAAGTCCGATACGTGGGATGATGACGGCCCTGGGCCCATCTCGGGTTGGGACCGGGAACGCGAGGACCGATATACAACACTGCGTCATTGCGGGAGGTTGAACGTTGATTTCGGATGCCCGGTCCTTGACCTTCTCTACCTGCAGGACTTCGAAGGCCGGCTGGAGCTGGCCTCAGCCATTGCTTCTCTCCGGGCAGTCACCCCCTTCGCCAAGCTTGCTACACGCAGTTATGCCAGCGCCGAATCCCGCGTGCTGGTCCTGCATTGCGAACTAACCGGGACGGAACCCTATGCTCCGCAAGTGAGATTGGAGCGCTGGGGCAGCCGCACCTTTGCCCACTGGTACAGCCAGGTAACTCGCGACCCAAGACTTGGCCTCGATGGAACGCAGGCTTCGACCGAGCGAAGCCGCATGGTGATTCACCAAAAGCTCCGGACTCTCTCCTTCGTGTTGATGGCAGAGGTCGTGCCGGCAGGCCATGCGATCGAGCCTCGGAAGCTTCACAGCCGTGCGGCGGCGGTAGATCTCCCCGGTGCAGACCGGACAGAGTTTACGGTTTACGTTACTGCCGTAACCTCAGAGAATGATTCTGACCCGCTGTCGGCTGCTCATCGCATCCTCGATAAGGCGGTTGCCGAGGGCGAAGAGTCCGTTTGTGAAAGACATCAAGAACACTGGAAGAAGTTCTGGTCCTTCTCGATGGTGGACTTGCCGGAGAAGTATCTGGAAAACATCTGGCACATCACTCTCTACTTAGCCAACTCTTCTTCTCGAGGCGCCTATCCGCCTCATTTTTGCAACGGTTTATGGGGATGGAACAGAGACTTCATGCCCTGGAATTGGTATTTCCATTGGAACGAGCAGTGGTATGTTTGGCCCCTTGGGGCGGCGAACCATTCTGAATTAGCCGCCCCCTATTTTCGCTACAGAAAAGCACAACTCACCCACGCCATGGATTATGCGCGCCAGCAGCTCAACAAAGCCGGCGCCTTCTATGCGGACGTCGCGGACCGGCACGGATACAACGACACTGAGGTAAATCATAATCAGACACCCGGCGCGCAAATTGCGCTCGATTTCTGGCGGCATTACACCTACACAGGCGATGAAACATTCTTACGCGACGCTGCTTGGCCGGTCATCCGGGAAGTGACGAGATTCAACGCCTCTTGCCTGACGCTGGGATCTGACGGTAAGTATCATATCTCGGGGACGAGCGCTTATGAAGGCTCCCCCCTCTTCGACGATACGGTTACCGACCTTGCGATGATCGGCGCGTTGTTTCCCGTCGCGGTCCGCGTAGGGGAAATAGTGAAGCACGACGCAGGCGAGGTCCAGCACTGGCAGGAACTACTGGATAACCTCGCTCCCTTCCACCTGGTGGAACTCGACTCGTCCGAGTACGAGGTGCGAGGGAATGAGCTTGTCCACCGCGGTGGCTTGGCTCCAGGAAAGCGGCTCGCATCAAAGCAGGTCTTCGCGGTGGGGCGCGACTCGAGCGGAAAGTGGATCAGGAACCGATACGCCAATCGAAAGGATACCGGGTATTACGGCATACCCGATCCCGAGATAGCGCCGGTGTTTCCCGCCGGAGCCGTCGGGCTGGCCCATCGCGACGGCGAATTGTTTCAGGCTGCCGTCACTCAACTCCGCCTGCACCCCAAGACTGAGGTTGCTAATCCCATGCTGCTGTGCAAGCCGTCCTCGATGGCAGGGGAGGAGGGTGTCGGCTGTATGGGATGGTGTCCTTACCCCATCGCCTTGGCCCGGCTCGGGCTTGCAGACGAACTGGTTCCCGAACTGATCAACACCGTCTCGACCTACCAGTTTTATCCCCAGGGTTTTGGTCATTACGGTCCCTACTTTGTGTTCAAGCGGGATCAGGAGCTTCGATGGAATCAGAATCAGGCGCGCGACGCGAGCAGCCCCCTGCCCAGGGACCAAGCGCCGAAATTTCCTTTCCCGAGTTGGCCTTTCCGCCATTTCGACAACGAAGCGATGCCTATTGCCTCCTGCGCGATCAATGAAATGCTTATCCAAAGCTATGACGGTACGATCCGTATTTGCCCGGCTGTGCCTTCGGCCTGGGATGTGCGTTTCGACTTGGCGGCCGCGGGAGGATTCCGCGTCAGCGCGGAGCAGAAAAACGGTAAGATCCTGTTTGTCGCGTTGGAGAGCCGGTTGGGCGGGGTCTGCCGCATTCAACATCCCTGGCCTTCTGAGGGCATGCTTGTGTGCCTCGATGTGACAACCGGAAGCCCGCCTCAGCGAGTGAAGATTTCAGAGCTCGCATCCGGCGCAGGCCGGGTACTTCACTGGGAAACCGTCGCCGGCCGCCGTTATCTGCTGGTCCGCCGCGAGGCGGATCTCAAAACCTGGCGTGTAACAAGACAGATCCCCGAGCCGCGGCGCGCTCCTCGGAATCTCAAGCAAGCTAAGCTCTGCCGTGACCGGCTCTTCTGAAAGAAGCGCTTACTGGAGGGCTGCCTCGCGCTGAAGCATACTTTCAGCCTGTTGAGATTGGTGGAGATGACGGGCGTGTAGGTTCGGTTCTGATTTGGTGCGACGGGGAATGGGGCGCGCTCGAGTCAGGAAAAACAACACGATTCGCCCCGTACGTTGCCGGCTATATCACTGGCTATTCAGGCAAAATGGGAGGTCCGCAATGAGCTTGGAGGGAAAGGTCGCTTTGGTCACGGGTGCTGCAAAAGGGATCGGGAAAGGGTGCGCGCAGGTGCTCAGCAAGCATGGAGCACGAATCGCCGTTGTGGACATCGATGCTGTCACCGGGCCGCAGAGCGCAGAAGAAATTGAGGCGAGCGGCGGCCGCGCCGCGTTCCTGAGGGCGGATGTTTCAAAGGCTCATGACGTTCAGGAAATGTTCACGCGGCTAATTGAACTATTTGGACGACTCGACGTTCTGATTAACAACGCGGGGTACCATATCTCGAAAAATGTGGAAGACACCAGTGAACAAGAGTGGGACTACATCTTGAACACCAACCTGAAGAGTGTCTTTCTCTGCTCGAAGTACGCGATCCCGCATCTTCGGGAAACCCGAGGGGCTATCATCAACATGTCATCAATGGTCGGCCTGGTAGGCCAACGCAACGCCGGAGCCTACTCCGCGACGAAAGGCGGCATCATCGCGATGACAAGGGGGATGGCTCTCGATTTCGCCAAAGATGGAATCCGGGTCAACTGCATTTGCCCTGGATGGGTCGAGACGCCTCTGGTGGAAGACTGGTTCGGCCAACAGACGGACCCGCAGGCGGCCAAAACTTATATCTACGGAAGACACCCCTTGGGAAGAATCGCCACGCCGGAGGAGGTCGGGGAGGCGGCGGTGTTTCTGTGCAGCGAACAGTCGTCCTTTGTCACGGGTGTGGCGCTTCCGCTAGACGGTGGAGTAACGTTGGGTTACTGAGCAATTCTGCGCCGCGAACAGGGAAGCGCGGCTTTTATAGGGTGCGGGAAGACCCGCTTGGCGTGTCATTCCGAGGAGCCGGAGGCGACGAGGAATCTCGCACTGCAGCAAAGCGAGCATTGAAAAGGCAAACTTATGACTACGATTCATTTGGGACTTGCCGCGGTGGTAATTGCTGGTCTCATGCAAGGGAACTTTACGATCCCTATGAAGTACATGCCACGCTGGAAGTGGGAGAACCTGTGGTTGGCGTTCAACGTTTTTGCGCTCGTGGCGCTGCCGTGGGGGCTGGTGATGATAACAATTCCCGACGCATTCACTCTCTACCACCAAGCGGCCTTTCGGGAGATGCTTCTCCCCCTCCTTTTCGGAGCCCTGTGGGGTGTGGGGAGTGTGTTATGCGGATTGGGCGTTGCTGAAGTTGGGACGGGTTTGGGACTCTCGCTGGTGATTGGGCTGTCTGCGGCGACGGGCACGCTAATTCCCCTTTTGCGCCAACCGCCCGGCATCCTGTTTTCGAATCGCGGCCTGGCAATTCTGCTGGGTGTGGCTTTGATGTGCTTAGGCGTCTCCGTTTGCGCTCTGGCTGGAATGCGGAGGGAAGGGAATACCCCTACCTCACCCGGCGCAAACAAGGTCAAGGGAATTGTGCTTTGTCTGGTTAGCGGCGTCACTTCCGCCTCGCTCAACTTTGCGCTGATTTTCGGAAGTACCCTACAGCTCAGGGCGCAGGCGAGGGGTTACTCTCCCGGGATCTCTTCCAATGCAGTTTGGACCTGGGCTATGGCCGGGTCTTTTCTTGTCAACATGAGTTATTGCCTGTACCTGATGAGGAAGAACCAAAGCGTTGGCCGATACCGCCTGCCTCAGACCGCTCCCTACTGGTTCTACTGCCTGCTCATGGCGATTCTCCTCAGCGGCGGCATTTTTGTATACGGGTACGGCGCAGCTTCGGTTGGTCAACTGGGCGCCACAATCGGGTGGGCTATATTTCTGTGCTGTACCATCCTGGCGGCCAATGTCTCAGGCTTCATTACCGGGGAGTGGCGTGGCGTAACATGGGGGATAACGCGCCTGATGATCGCGGGGTCGGGGATCTTGATAGTTGCGGCGGTAGTGGTAGGCTACGCGGCGAGCTGAACGACAAATATTTGTTCGTTACCTCGCTTTGTTTTTGGCGGGGCACCCGACCACGACGGAGTTCTTCAACGTGTCGGCTTATCAGGTGCCAGCCCATCCTGTAGATGCGAGCGGTACAGCAATGCCGATCGGACGCTTCGGCAACTGCCGGGTGGGAATCCTGGAAGGGCCTGGAACGGCGGCCTTTTCGATGTCGGCGGGGAAGACCTTTCGCTTGAACGAGCGCTTCGGTTTCAGGTACGAGGCCCAGTTCGCCAACCCGTTCAATTTGACGAGCTGGGGTTTGCCCAATATGAACATCACCGGCAACTTCGGAAAAATCTCGAACACCCAGCAAGTAGCCCAAGCCGGACCACGCACCATCCAAATGGAGCTTCGGTTCCAGTTCTAGACCTCGAAATGGTGGCTCATGATGTTCCATATTCTACGTAAATCGCGTGTCCTATCGGCGCGATGACGTTCCCCACCCTCATGTAGCGCGGGCCTCCGTTCTTTGAGGTCCGCGGCTCTAGATGAAGTTTAGGAACGCGCCTTCCGGTTGCGCCCCGGTTTCACCCTGCACGGCGACATTGGTCTGTGGCGCCGCCCCCAGGTTCTGCGCCCACGCATACGTGCCGCATAGCAAGAGCGCGATTCCCAAGAGCGCCAAAGCCTGCCGCGTGCCAGGTCCTAACTTCATTCGCACGGACACCTCCTTTCTGCCTCGCTGCGCGCCCGCAAACTTGCCGGACGCACAACCAGGCTCTTGGTTTAATAAAGCGAAACTAAACGTGCGTCAAAATTCGGTCGGTTGGGAAAGGGGAAAAATGAGAACAAATGTGCTAGAGCCGCGCTGCCAGCAATTGACTAGCGGTGACGACCAGCGATTTCAATTGCTGGCCCTCCTCGGTGCTGGGCTGGATGGGAAAAAACAACTGGGTGTGAAAAATATCTTGCTACGATTCTCTCGCCTGATACCCGTGCAAGCTTGCGTTAGTTTCCCAATGAAGTTGTGCAACAAGCTCACATTTCCATTTTGAATCGTATTTCTGAATCTTCGGATCGTCGTAATCATCAATATTTATGCGGGTGTAAATGCAATGATGACGCTCCGGAGGTCAATACCCAGTGGGTGAGAAACAAAATCAGCCTTTTCAGCTCTCCTTCAACGCTTCTCTCAAAGTCGATTTCCAGGGTTCCCGCGTCACTTCCGACGGCGGCCTGATCTTGGTACGCGAACCTGACGAGCGACTCGGGTTCGGAGAATTGATCGAACAACATCTGACAGACTCCCGCCGTGGGAAGAACACCCAGTTCCCCTTCGCCGACCTGCTGCGGCAATCCATCTATAGCCGCGTGGCTGGATATGAAGACCTCAACGACGCTGAGAGGCTCTCTCAGGACCCGACCTTCCGGCTGATTGGTTCGGAGAAGATCTGGGACCGTGGCGCGGCTCTGACTTCTCGGCTGCAATCGTTCGAGACTGACTTGCTCGCCCAAGACGAGAATCTCGCTGGGCTGGCCGCGATCAATCGCGAGTTGCTTGCCAAGGCGGAAACCTTGGAATCTCCACGGCGCGTAGTGCTGGACATGGACTCAACGGAGATTCCAGTGTACGGCCAGCAGGAGCAGAGCGCCTACAACGGTCACTTCGAGTCCACCTGCTATCACCCGCTGCTGCTATTCAATCGGGAAGGCGACTGCCTGGCGGCAAAGCTGCGGCCCGGTAACGTCCACAGCGCCGACGATTGGGAAGAACTGCTGCTGCCGGAGATCGAGCGGCAACAGAAGCTGGGCAAAGAGGTGGTCTTTCGGGCTGATGCCGCCTTCGCCAAACCAGAGATTTACGAGGCCCTGGAGATGCGCGGTGTGAAGTACGCCATCCGCATTCCGGCAAACGACAGCTTGGAGCGGGGCATCGCGGAGTTGCTGACGCGGCCAGCGGGAAGACCAAGCCATAAGCCGGTGGTCTGGTACAAGGGTTTTCTTTATCAAGCCGCGAGCTGGAAGACGGCGCGGCGTAATGCAGAGTGTATTGTTATGCGGGGTCCCATCTTCCGAGACCCCGCTGGTTGGTCATTGTTGAGCTGTTCCACTCCGCATAAAGGAGCGCGATGTCAGCGACGCGATCAGCTTGTCGGTGGCCTTGAAACGACCGGAACGTAGTTTCGGAGGCATCACCGATTCCAGAACCTCCAGCTTCACTGACGGGTCCGCCCGCGTGTACATTTCAGTGGTTTGCATGTGCGCGTGGCCAAGCCACAGCGAGACCTTCCGCAAATCTTTGGTTGCCTGCAGAACGGTTAGCGCGCAGGTGTGTCTCAACACGTGCGGGGACACGCCCTTCGTTGCCAGCGATAGGCAATGCTGTCTCGCGGTTCGGTCATGTTTACGCAGAATGTATTCGAAGCCGGAGCGAGTCAAGGATTCTCCGCGCGCACTGACGAATAGTTCAGGCACCGGCACGGTTCCCCTGACCGCCAACCAGGCTCGGAGCGCCGCGGTGGTCGTTTTCCACAACGGCAGGCACCGCTCCTTTCGGCCCTTGCCATGCACCAACACGTTGGCCTGGGGCTGAAAGTTCAGATCATCGAGGCGGAGTCCGATTAGTTCGGAGACGCGCAATGCGCCTGCATAGCACAGGTGCAGCATGGCGCGGTCACGGATGCCCTTCCACCCGGTTGGGTCGGGCGCGTCCAGGATGGCCTGCATTTCCTCAGCCGTCAGGTGCCTGACCAGACGTGACTCGGCTTTCTTGGCGGGAATCGCCAGGATACGCCGGATCTGCTCCATCGCCGACGGGACGCGATATTCCATAAAGTGCATGAAGGACTTGATCGCGGCCAGTCGGACGTTTCGGGAGCTGGGCCCATTGCCACGTGTGGTTTCCAAATCATTCAGGAAGTTGACCACCCGCGGCGCATCGATTTGCTCCAGAGCCAACCGGGATGGCGCGACTTTGAGCTGCTTGCTGGCGAAGGTTAAGAGCAGTTGGAACGCATACGCATACGAGTCGCGCGTATTCTCGCTTGCGCGACGTTCAATGGGCAGACGTTGCTCGAAGAAGGCGGTGATGTGCGGGGCGATCGGTGTCATGGTTGCCCTCCCATGACAAAGTGTTCGGCACGCTCAGCAATGTCCCTCATCAGATCTGGCACGGCTTCCAGATACCAATACGTGTTGGCCGCCGTGCTGTGGCCAAGGTAGGTCGATAACGCCAACGTGTGTTGGGTGATGGCATCGCGGCCATCGGGGCAGGTCTGCAAGGCTCTGACCGCGAAGGAGTGCCGCAAGGAGTGCGGCGTGGGTCGAGTTCCCCCGGGCCCGTGTGGCAGCCCGACTCGCTTCACAGCTGTGCGGAATGCCTTTTCCACATCGGCCAGCCGGAGTGGCTTTCTTCGCAACGACACGAACACGTGCTCGTCGAAGGGGGCATAGGGTCGGCGCTGCTGGAGGTACCGCTCGAGTCCAGCCTGTGCGGTCTCGTGCAAAGGCACGAGCCGGCTCTTGCGGAATTTGGTGCATCGAATCACCAAGCCATCTGGCGTGATGTCGTCAAATCGCAGCCGGATGGCTTCGGACACACGCAGTCCTGTGCAGGCCAGCAAGGAGAACAGCGTGTTGTAGGTCGCTCGACGGAGAGTTCGATATCCCGACCGTGAGGCGGCGTCGACGAGTTGCCGGATGTGCTCTGCGGTCAGAATGTACGGGGTTGGCCGTGGCGGCCTCTCCGCACCGAAAATCGCTGGCGGCACCTTATGGCGTTCGTCCTCGGCGCGGAGATATTGGGCGAATCGGATGACGGTCCCGAGCCGACGAGCTCGCTGCGAAATCGATCGTGCCAGTCCCGCCCACTCAATGGCGATATCGGACGAGACGTAGTGTTGCCTTCTCGCCTCCGAGAACGTAGCAAAGCTTTTCAACTGAAAACTTTCGCGCCTCAACGCGAAACCGGCTGCCCGGCGTGTGGCCAGATAGGTCTCGACAGCTTGAGCTAGCATGGCTGCACCTCCGGCCAGGGTTGCGCGATCTGTCGCAAAGCCGCGATATCAACTTTGGCGTAGATCTGCGTGGTTTCGACGGAGCGGTGGCGCAGGATGGCTGCGATGTCCTGCAGTGACGCGCCTTGCCGCAGCATGGACGTCGCGACCGAATGTCGCAGCAAATGAGCGGCGCCTCGGCTTGGGCGTGCCACGCCGGCGCGTCGCAGCGCCCGGTCGACGATATCCGAGACGGCACAATGAGAGCCAAAAGCGCGAAAAGGTGCGCGGCAGCGGACAAAAAGCATATCGGCATTGATCCAAGGCCGGGCTCTCCTGTAGGTACGCGACGATCGCCTGACCCACTTCTTGAGTCAGGGGCAATCGCGTGTGACGGCGGCCCTTACCACAAACGTGAATCCATGCGCCCTTCCAGTCGATGTCACTCAGGCGAAAATTCACGATATCGCCTGCCCGAAGACCCAGACGGGCCAGCAGCAGCAAAATCGCCCGATCTCGCCGACCAACGGGTGAGGCCCGATCGCACGATGCGATGAGGCGTTCCACCTCTTCTGGTTGGAGGTATCGTGGCAGAGCGGTCAGACGCCAATGAGCCAGGGTGGGGATGGCCGCTTCCAATCCGACCGCGCAGTGGCCTTCGGCGATCAGGAATCGCACGAACATGCGAAGCGCCGTGGTGCATGTTTTGGCTGCTGCCCACCTCAAGGCGCGACTTTTCTCCAGAACGAACGCTCGCAACCTGCGCGCATCGAACCGGCTGGGTTCCTCTCCAAGCTCCCGGAGCAACTTACGAATGTGAATGCTGTAGTTGTAGAGGGTCGCATGGCAAGCACCCCTCTCCTGGTGCATCCACTGGCAGAATGCTGACAGGAGAACCGGATCGTGATCGGGAGGCTTGACCGCGCAC
>CAVXWN010000044.1:0-27005 GCA_963765485.1 uncultured Acidobacteriota bacterium
TGACGAGTGACGAGCGGAAAAGCAGGTTTCAGGTGCCCCGCCAGGATTCAGGATTCGGGATTCAGGTGTCAGGGGCCGGAAAAAGCAGGTGTCGCGCGTTAGGCGCCACACCAGGATTCAGGATTCGGGATTCAGGTGTCAGGGGCGAAGAATAGTGAATGGTGAATTGGCCGGGTTCCATCTTGGCCCCCCTTGCCGCCGACTGCCTGGTCCCTGCTGACTCCTCAATCCCGAATCCTGACTCCTGAAATTTCGCCCTTGACACGCGGCTGGAAACAGAGTAGCCTACAATTGTTGACGTATGCCGAACGCACTGCCATGCCGGTTGGAAGGGGTCCTAAATCGGCACCCCGACTGCGGAAGATTGCCGCAAAACGCAAAAAAGATACTAAATAGTGGGAACAAACCTAAGGAGTTATTGAAAATACAGGGGTTAGCTCTTTCTGGACGAAAAAACGAACTGGTTTTTGAGCGCGAAAGACGCCGATCAAAGCGGAAAATCAGGTTCCAGGTGTCTGAAAAGCAGGTGTCAGGTGTCGGGTGTTAGGCGCCACACCAGGATTCGGGATTCAGGAGGCGGAACGTCAGGGGCAAAGAATAGTGAATGGCGAACGGTTGACTGATGAATCATGAATTGGCCGGGCCCTTTTTTGGCGGTGCTTACTGCGTGGTCCAGGTGAGGGGGAGTGGAGTTGACACGACCGTTGACAGGCCCTGGGTTGTAGGACAACATGTCGCTTGGGACAATGGAAAGAAAATGTAGTAACTTCAAAAAATGAGGGAACGAAGCCGGAATGTCTATGAAAACAAAGGACCGCTGTGGAAAACTCGGGAACGAAGCGGTAATGTCATAGAAAACAATATAGTTACGGGTCTAAGGCTGGAATCTCATTGAAAACACAGTATGTTAACTGTAAAATGACAGCGTTCATCCCGCAGGCGCGGGACTTTTCACCATCCCGCTATTCAAAGCTGACTCAATGCACGGCCCGGCCACGGGGAGGCGGCTTCAGGCGCGCGACTTCCGGAAGCTGAAGGAGTCGGGAGGCAGGGGCCAATTGCACGTCATCCCTTTCGAGTTCCGGCAAGAACGTAGCGAGTGCGGCGATGGTGGTTGGGTAGGGGTGGCCGATGGCCAGGGCCGCACCCTGCTCTTCCAAGACCTGCCGGAACCGGCGAAGCTGGCCAAGCGAATAGGCGACGCTTTCGGTGTCGTCCAGGAACACGGATCGATAGAACGCGGGAAGGCCCTGCTGGCGAGCCGCGTCGAGGGCGAGGCTGGCTGCCGTGGTCCGGCTGTCCACGAAGTAGAGGTGGTGCCGGGCAAGCGATCTCATTACCGCAGCCATCAGGCGGGGATCGGCAGTGGCTCGTGACCCCATGTGGTTGTTTACGCCGACGGCATGGGGAACTGACGCCAAGTCTGACTGCAGGACGCCTTCGACCTCGAAGCCGGTCATCCCAACACGGATTTCTCCCTTCCCTGCCGAGGCCCGAGAACCCAAGTCCGGCTGCATGGGGAGATGAAGCATCACTTCCCGTCCGGCGCGGCAAGCTTCTTCGGCAGTTTCGGTGGAATCGCGGAGCTGGGGCAGAACTGAGATTGTCAGGGAATACGGCAAAGCCAGCAACTGGCGTGCAGCCTCGAGGTTTTGCCCGAGATCGTCAATAACGATCGCGGCGTGAAGGATGCGGCGGACTTCCCGAATCTTCCACCGGCCCACCACCTTTCCGCGGCGTAACAACCGGACGTCCGCAACTCGCCATCCTTCCTTGGTCCTGGCTTGGTTTATGGCATATTGCAGGCGGTCCTTCTCAGCTTCCTGCTTTAGGGCGGCCATGACCGTTGAATAAACCCCGGCGCCGACCCGCGCTTCAACTGGGTTGTCCAGTTTTCCGGAGGGGAGACCTGGAGGTGACTTGACCCAGACTTGTGACCGTCCGGCAGCTTCGAGAGCGTGCTCGACCTTCCGCGCCAGTTCCCGGCGATCCTCTTCTCTCGAAGGCGCGAAGCCGGGCCGTTTACAGTCGAAAGTGCAGGCGGCTAGGGCGGCTAGAGCCAGAAGGAAAGCCACCAGAAGCGGTGAGGTGTGAACGACGTGCCGGGTGGAAGTCAAGGGAAGAAATGCTCGCAGAATGGAGAGTGCGACCCGATCTAATCCTTCAGTGGCGATGCCGGCGCAGCGGCGGTCAGGCAGCCTTCGCCGGTGACGATGACTGCATCAGGATTTCAATTGCCTTGCGAAGCTGCAAATCATCCTTGTCACCGTAATGTTCAGGCGCCTGTGTCTCATCTTCGCCTTCGACTTCGGCAGACTCACCTCCGGCGGTTTGGATCACGCTGGGAGTAACGCCGTTCTCGCTGATCGCCTTGCCGTCAGATCCATAATACTTCGCCACGGAGAGCAGCAGCGCCAAGCCGTCCCCAACCGGGATCGGTTTCTGAAGAACTCCAATGCCAAAACTGCGCACACCTACAACCTGACCCCGCTTGTTGCCCAAGACGGCGGAGGCAACGATCTCCGCCGGCCCGGCGGTGGATTGGTTGATGAGCACGGCTAAGGGCAGATTGCACACCGGTTCCGTGGGATGAGCGTCGATGTTCTGCCTGGGATACCGCTGGCCGGAAACGTAAGTAATCAGTCCCTTGTCCAGGAAAAGGCTGGCGGCATCAACGGCTTCCTGCACATCGCCGCCGGCGCAATTTCTCAGGTCCAAGATGATCTTGTGGGCTCCGTTCGCTTGAAGCTCTTTGAGCTTGGCAGCAATCTCTTTCGCTTTCCCCTTCTCAAAAGTTGAAACACGCACATACCCATCCCCGTCATCCACCATCTTGGCGACCGCCGGTGGATAATTCAGGATGGTGCGGCTCAGGGTGATCGGCTCAGGCTCGCCTCGCGCTTCCCGGACAACGTAGAGTTTTACCGTCGTTCCGGGCGCCCCACCCAGCAGGCGCTGGATTTGCACCACGGAAAGTTCACGTGTGGCCGAGGACTCCACGCGATCGATTAAGTCCCCAGCCCGCAAGCCCGCCTTCTCAGCCGGACTACCCGGCAGCACGGAAACCACAGTGGCAAAACCCATCCTCTTGGATAAGAAGATGCCCACCTGCGCCGGGCCTGGGTCAGGGTGTTTCAAGTAATCCTGATATTCTTCAGGAGAAAGGTACGTGCTGTAAGGGTCCAGTGCCTCGAGAAGGCCGCGGATTGCTCCGTCAGTCACTTTCTTGAGGTCGGGCTCTGTCACATAATCCACACGGATGCGGTTCAATACTTCGCTGTAAACTCCCAGGTCGCGGTACGTCTTCTCCGATTTCGACTCACTCTTGCCGGCCAGCCCCCCGAGGACGATATAAACCATCAGAAGACTGGATATTGCCACTAACGTAACGCGAATGCGATTGGTCATTGCCCGGGAAACTCCTTCAACAAGGGGCCCGCAGCGCCCTTAGTGCCCAAGTATAACACGGCCATTGATTGGATGCACCTTGCCATCCTGAAGTCACCGCAAGCCTCTGGAAAATGAGCCCAAGTTCGGAAATTGAGCGGTTTCGCTCAAACGCCTTCAGACTGAAGTCGCTTCGACCAAACCTGCGAAGGAACAAGACCCAGTGGTCCCCTACCACTCGTGGGCCACTGGGAGTTAGGCCTCGCGGGAGGCTCCCTTCTTGGGGAAGCGTGCAGCCGGGGCTTCAGGCTGGCGAGCCTGGCGAGTCGCCGAAAGGCTTGACTTGAGAAGGGCAATCTTACGACTGGCCCGCTTGCCGAGTTTCTGGTTTAGGAAGCGTCCTTTGCTCATGGAACGACACCTGAAAGTCAGGAACACAGAATCGTTGGAAGCGTCAGGCGCTCGTTTCTACCCCTTCGACTGGCCGCCCCTGTCTCACGGGGGTTAAGAAACTCCCGGACATCCGATCGTGCCAGGTAAGGCCATCGCTATCCACTAGTGCCCAAAGGAACCCCATGAAGAAAGCTGATATAGAGACCAGGTAACCAAAGGCGCGCAAAAAGGATTCGCGTGGCGCGGGCGGGCTGCCTTCCATGTTTCGGACTTCAATTCCCATCCAAATCAGGCCAGGGGTGGAAAACGCGAGTGCCGTGAACAAGCCAAAATATGCCATAACGAAAATAACCACGATAAATCCCACAATTGCCAGGTTCAGAGGTGCGGGAGCCAGATGACCGCCGACGATCCGAAAAATGAGCGCGAACAGTCCCGCCCCGATTAGAAGAATCAGCACGTCTGCCAGGCCTGCCAAGAACCTCCGGCCGAGGGGAGCCAAGGGAAGGGCCTCTAGTTCTAATCGCGAGACGCCCGCTTGACCCTCAAGCTTCGTCGGCCCCAAAACGATCTCCAAAGGGTCGCCTGCTGACGATTCTTGTTCGATGGCGAATTCGCCCCTTTGAACTGCTGCAAAATCGAGAATCCCCAATCCCTCGGCGCCCCTTTCCAGCGTTTCCGCGTCCAGATGGCCCACCTCGTCCCCAGGCGCGGTGGGGCGGGCCATTTCAGCGTCGATGGCAAGAACGTCGGGCGGGAATTCCAAGACCTTTTCCACGCTCGGCTCCGTAAGCGCGCTCGCTTCTCGCCGTTCGAAGTCAAAGTCGAGGTTCTCCTCTGGGCAGGGTTCGTTCCGCAGGCGGGCGCGGCGCTGGCGGAAGCTCTGGACACGATCTGAAAGCTCTCGCCTCCAGGCCCTGGGTTCTTCTGCTCCCTGCTGGATTGGTGTTTCAACCCCGTTTGCGTGAAGATCGCGCTCCAATTCGACGTCTATCTCCTCTGGAGCGCTCCGGGGTCCCCTGCCTCGCGGGAGTTCTTTAGCGGCCTTGCTCTGAGCTGAGTCCATATTACCGTACGATGGAGTGGTAGCTTCTCGCCTGGGTTCCTGCGCAGCCTCAGGCTCGGCGATCAGCGCCGTGCTGGGGGCGGAAGATGGCTTCCGCAGCGGATACACAAGACTGGAACCGCACTTCTTACATTGCGCGAGTCCGGGGTAGCTGACGAAGCCGCATTTAGGGCACTTCACTGCGCGCTCAAAATCCTCCGGGCAGCGTTTGACACTTCCTGAAGCATCTTACCAAATTCATTCGTTCGAGCAAAGGTCCTTCGGGTAAAATGGACCCTTGCTCATGAACTTTGTGAACGTGTTCCTCTGCCTCCGGACAAACATCGTGCGCGTCAGCTTGAGGCTCTTCGTCGCGCTGAGCATGGCTGTGATTTCATCGGCGCAACAGCAGCCCTCCATTCCATTGGAGTTTCAGAATTCCGGTAAGATCGTCGGCATCCGCGCCGACTCGCAGGAGAAAAGCAAGGACCTATACCATCTTCGCGGGCACGTGGAAGTGACTTACCAGGAGATGAAGCTCACCGCAGACGAGGTGACCTACGACGAAACGAGGGGAGAGGTCGTGGGGACGGGGCATGTGCTTTTCACCGACCCTCGCAGCCATATTGCGGCCGACGAGGTCCACTACAATATCCGAACGCAAAAGGGATGGTTCTCAAAGGCTCAGGGCTTCATCCACACCAATCCGCGTGCCCGGCCGAGGGCGCCTTCGCCGGAGAACCCCTATATCCAGGTTGACCGGTCTAAAGTGCTTTACACAGAGAACCCGTTTTACGTTCAGGGAGAGGAAATTGTGCGCCTGAATGAGGATACCTATACGCTGAAAAATGGCAGGCTCACGGATTGCGCCTGCGAAAAAGACGGTTGGTCCTTCTCCGCCCGCGACGCCAAGATGGAGGTGGACAACAAGGTCATAGCCCGCAGTTGTATTATCCGATTCCTGGGGGTTCCCCTCTTCTACCTTCCCGTCGTGGGCACATCCATCGCTCGCAAAGCTCGCCATACCGGCTTCTTGCTTCCTTACATTGGCAATTCTTCGATCAAGGGGAGCATCGTCGGCGCCGGCTTTTTCTGGGCTATCAGTCCCAGCATGGACGTGCTGGTGGGTCTGGAGGATTATAGCCTCCGGGGGCTTGCCGAAAAGGGTCAGTTCCGGCTGAGACCCAGCGATAGCACCAAGCTTACCGTGGACTATTTCGGGGTAAATGATAAGGACAACGTTCGGCAGAATCGCGCCCCCGGCCGGAGCATCAAGGCAGTCGGAGACTCTGAGGATTTTCTCGACGGATTTCGCGGCGTGGCCGACGTGGATTTCGTCTCTTCGCTGGCTTTCCGCGAAACCTATTCGCCGACGTTCACTGAAGCTGTCAATTCTGAGGCTCGCCAAATCGGTTTTGTAACCAAGGATTTCAGCGCTTATAGCTTCAACATCTACGCATCCCGCTACGAGGACTTTCTCTCGGCACAACTGGTGCCGGGGAACGCGGTCATCATCCGAGAGACGCCCCAATTCTCCTTTATGGGAATGGACAAGCAGGCGGGCGAGAGCCCCTTCTATTTTTCGTTCGAGACTTCTGCTGGCGCCCTCGGGCGCACGGAACCAGGGCTTGAACTTCCCTCGCTATCGGAGCGACTGGACTTTCACCCCGAGGTCACCCTCCGTGTCAAGGAGTTCTGGGGCTTCCATCTAACCCCCTCGGTGGGAGTCGATGCGGCACGGTACGGCATGAGCCTTGGGCCGAACCACGATCCCCTCACCAGGCTGCTGGGTGACTTCTCCCTCGATCTCCGGCCACCTTCACTCGAAAAAGTCCTCGCGTGGACCTTGTGGGGCCGGCGCCTTAAACATGTTATCGAACCGGACCTGGTCTATCGCCTGGTCAAAGCCAGGGATTCGGACGAGCTTGCCAATCTTGTTCGCTTGGATGAACTGGATATCCTCTCTCAGACCAATGAAGTTGAGTACTCGCTAACCAACACGATCCTGGCTCGCAAAGACGCTCCTGATGGGACAGCGGATAAGCCCCAGGCTCAGGACCTCGTTTCCTTGCGTATTTCGCAGAAATATTATTTCGATCCCACCTTCGGTGGCGTGCTGGGACCGGGCAATCCCATTGTTTGGGAGCCAACGCTCTCGCTCACGGGATTTCACTTCATTCCCGGCAGACGTTTGTCGCCTGTCGTTTCTGACCTGAAGGTGGCTCCCTTCTCGTTTTACGACACTGAGCTGAAAATCGATTTAAGCCCGAACGGTCAAGGTGTTCTTGACGCCGGCATTACCTCCCACGTCAAGCACGGCGTTTATGGTCTTGCCTTTACCGACTTCTACATTAATAAGGACACTTATATTAACCTCCTGAGCGGACCTCTCAGTTCCCCTTCAACGACAATCACTACTTCCGCGACTCCGACGACCTCCTCCTATCACCTTTTGAACCTCCTCGCCACCTATGGGGACTTTAATCGCAAAGGGCTGAGTGGCGCATTCGGTGTGAACTACAATCTTGTTCAGAGGATTGCTGCCGGCGGAGTCGCCCAAGTCAGCTATAATTTCGGATGCTTCGGGTTGAATGTCGAGTATCAACGGTTTTCGTTGGGCACCTTGAGACAAGAAAATGTCTTTCGAGTGGCAATTTCGTTAGCCAACATCGGGACGTTCGGGGATTTTAAACCGCGCGACAGATTGTATTAACAGCGGTGGTCAGTGGCTAGTCATTAGTGGTTAGTTTTAAGAGCAGTGGCTAGTGGTTAGTAGCTAGTTACACACTCCATAACCATAAGCCGATATCTCAAATCACTGAGCACTAGCCACTAGCAACTCAAAGAAATGGAGCATGCCATGTCGTTCCCAACCCATCGTCCGCGCAGGCTGCGGCGCACCGAGGTTTTTCGCGGCCTCGTTCGAGAGAACCGGCTCGATGCTCGCTCTCTTGTCTATCCGCTATTTGTTTGTCCCGGATCGAAGGTCAAGGACGAAATCAAGTCAATGCCAGGGAACTACCGCTGGTCCGTAGATCTGCTGGTGGACGAGTGCAGGGCCGCAAACGACCTGGGCATTCCCGCCGTGATCCTGTTCGGCATCCCGGAAAGCAAGGACGAAGTGGGCTCAGGCGCCTACGACCCCAATGGGATCGTGCAACGGGCGGTGCGGGCGATCAAGAGAGAGTTGCCGGATCTGTTGGTGATATGCGATGTGTGCCTGGATGAATATACCAGTCACGGCCACTGCGGCCTGATCAAGAACGGCGAAGTGGACAACGATTCAACGCTTCCACTTCTGGCAAAGACAGCCGTGACCCAGGTCGAGTCCGGCGCCGACATCGTCGCGCCATCCGATATGATGGACGGCCGCGTCGGGCGTATTCGCCAGGAGTTGGACGCCCGCGGGTTTACCCAGACGGCTATATTGGCTTATTCAGCCAAATACGCTTCGGCATTCTACGGACCCTTCCGCGAGGCTGCGGACTCGGCGCCGAAGTTCGGTGACCGCAAGGCTTACCAAATGGATCCTGCCAACCAACGTGAAGCAATGCGAGAGATTGCGCTGGACCTGGAGGAAGGAGCGGACATCATTATGGTGAAACCCGCGCTTCCTTACCTCGACATCATCGCTCTCGCACGCCGCGAATTCGATGTCCCCATCGCCGCCTACCAGGTGAGCGGTGAATTCTCCCTCATCGAGGCCGCTGCCAGGATGGGATGGATCGACCGCGAGCGGATGATGATAGAAACCCTCACCTCAATCCGGAGGGCGGGTGCGGATATCATCCTGACCTACTATGCCAAGGAAATCGCCCGCTTGGTCCGATA
The DNA here is from genome assembly GCA_963765485.1 of uncultured Acidobacteriota bacterium. Lineage (GTDB taxonomy): Bacteria > Acidobacteriota > Terriglobia > UBA7540 > UBA7540 > CAVROP01. The sequence continues at coordinate 8,657 of CAVXWN010000044.1, forward strand.
GCGCCGACCTCCGGTTTCGAGGTGCGTAGCTTTTGTCCCGCGATTGCGTTCTCTCCAGAAAGTTCACGCTAACTACCAGCTTGCTTCAGGCTCGAAAGAAGACCCGCGCCCTCCCGTGTAAAAGAGCGCGGTCGAGACAGGCGGTAATTTCACCCGAAATTCGTTGGCATTCCGCGCAACCGATTTACGTTCAAAGAGGTCGTAGACTTCTTCCACTCGTCGAGGAAGACGGAAGGTTCGATCACCGCCGGAAACGGTGTGGACGGCCAGGAGTTCTCGAGTCGCATATAGAACATCGCCCTCCTGGTTGTACAAATGGACGCCGGCAAAGCGCGCGATCCCGCGCAGCACGGGGGCAGGCAGGTTGGGGGCCGCGACGTAGATCGAAGTCCATCCGGGAAAGGCTTTCACGCCCATGCCGGGCTTGCAGTTCCCCTGTGAAAACACCACTTGCCCCAGCACCCGGGCGTCAGGATCGTCCAGGTAAAAGATCGGACTCAACTTGTTGTTGGTGCCCCATGAAAGGTCTTGCGGCAGGCCGGCGGTGATGGGGTGAGTGAAGTCGACAATGTGCAGCAGCGGTCCCCAGGGTTGCTCGCCCATGCCAAACTTGAACCCCGTCAGCTCTTGCATATGCTCCAGCGAAGGCCCATCCTCGATGTAGCCGGGCGCGTAGATCCACACCGCCACACGGCCGTCCTTTCGCAGTTCCCGGTTCAAGGCTTCACGCCGGGTCTTGTCGAGTTGAAAGCTGTTGAGGAAAATGTAGAGCTTGTAAGGCTTCAACCGGCCTTCAATGAAATCCTGCAAAAGGAACACATCGAAAGGCGCACCGGTTCGCGGCAAGCCCCAGAGTCGTTGTTGAAAAATCAGCGGCAAATCCAGATTCATGCGGTCGGTCTCATAAAAGAAGCTCACGTCGTCCAACAGCACGGCGATTTCCGCACTCGGTGTGCGGTCCGTCTGAAGGAGAAAGTCGCCGAGTTCGTGAAAGCTCTCGAGCAAAGGCCCAAACGCCGGTTCTTTGCCGGGATTGATCGAGTCGAACAACCACCACATGCCCTGGCCATGGGTGACCACCTGGGCAAAGTTCCGTTGCAGAATGGTGACACTTTCCGAAAGGGAATTGGCGTGACCGTAGTTCCGGTCTGGACTGATGTGGGTCCGCGTGTCGTCTTCAATGATGCAGAGCTTCCCGTGCAGCCGGGCCGACTCCGCGGGTTGCATCGCCGGCGCGTCCCCCCCGATTCCGCGAAAGCCATAGCTATAAGGACATACCAGAAAATCGACATAAGGTGATTCGAGAACTTTCCTCAGACCCAGATGGCCGCTCCGCTGATACGTCGCGTAGTCGCTCTCCGGCCTTTCCTTGAAGAAGCCTCCATTCCAAGCCAGTTCCATCAAATAACCGTAGAAAGCGCCCGCCAGCTTTTTCCCGTCCGTCGCCTCTTTCACGGTGCGGCAGAAATCAATGACCAGGTCGCCGCTCAGGTCCGCAAAACAACGGTAGTAATCGATGACGTTTCGTTCCCGCGCGGGATCGCGGAAGGTGTAGAGCTTGGCTTGAAGTTGTTCTTCAGCCGAGGGAACTTCGGCCGTGTCGAAGCTGAGGTTGCGGATTATTCCAGGCGGCTCGAAACGCCGGCAGATCATCGTGGTACTGCTGGCGCAGCCAATGGCGAAAGTGCCGCCGCATCGGCTCGCTATAATCCCCGCAGAGCGAGTACATGGAGGTTTCACCCTTCACCCATTCTCCCGTATGCCCCGCCCCCGGCTGGAAAGCGGTAATCCGATCGATCAGGCCGGTGCGATTGAGGTGGGCGATGAAAGCTTTGAGAAAATCGTTGACTTGCTTCCGCCACACTTCAGAGGCAAAAGACTGGCTGAAGGGTTTTCCCTCGGAGGTGATCTCACACTCCTGTGGGTAAGCCTTCATCCACCAGTCATCAGGCTGAACCTCAAAGTGCAATCGCAGGTGAATTCGGGCGAGAGGATCGACATCGATGATCCTCCCGTAGCGCGCTTCCACGGTGGAGAAATCGAAAGGGTCCGAGCGCCCCGGTTTGGGCTCGACCCACTCGAAATCTTTTCCCGCGTCGAAGGAATAAATGTGGATTCCTGCCTTCGCAAGCGCCGCTCGCATTCTCCGCATCCTGCCAACCTTCCGTCGAGGGAGTGGCAACCAACCCCATTCCGGCAAAAGTCGGCTCGCCGTCGAGGAATAGCGTGGGCGTTCCGTTGTACTGCTTCACCTCGGCAACTAGAGGCTTGGCCTGCGGGCCGGCAGCGTCCCTCCGACCGCCCCGGCCCACTCCTGAGAGTTCTGTCATCCCAGCAATCGAAAGCGGGATCATCTTCAGAACATCGCGTCGATGCATAAAACCTCCTCGCGGCCCTAGCGGCCCAGCGTGTGAAGGATTCTATATAAATGCACATAGCCTACCACATACGCCCTGGAACTGCCTCGCGCCGCTCAAGCAGCCGGGCATTGTCCTAAATCCGCGGTGTCAGCTTTCTTCCCCGATCCGAATCGTGCATTTTGCGTCCATTTTTCGCCTAAATTGCGAACTTCTGCATCGAAAAACAGTTTGTTTTAAGCTGCACAAAACAGCTAAGTGCTGTGTTTTCAGCACATCCTTCGGTTTGTTTCGTCGATTTTAGTATTTTTTTGGTGTCCACGCGTTTTTCCTGCCGCTCTGACTTTTTGTCAACTGTGCATGAAAATGGTGCAGGTAATTCCCCTCCCGCCGCGGCGGGAGGGGCAAAGGGGTGGTTGGCTTGCGCGCTGGGTCTGCTAACCACCACCCCCTGACCCCTCCTCCGCCGAGGAGGGGAGCCATTGCCGCCTACTGCAACCCACGTTAGTAGGCTACATACATTTAAGCTTCGTGTCAAGAGAAAAACGCGCGGGAGTTAAGCTATCGGATTCCAGACACAAGCGGGAACTGTGTGGAGTCAAACGGCAAGGAGCCCCACAAAAACAAGATCGGGCTCCCGGCGTACTTGGGGGCCCGATCCGGAGAACATTACTTCGTCTTAACCCGTCAGATTACACACGGGTTACCACATAAAGCGCAAGCAGAGTTGCATCATACGTGCCTGGTTCGCCTGCTGAGTGATTTGACCGAAACTGCCAGGCGAGCTGACGTTGTTGTTGGGACCGTAGAACAGCGGTGTGTTGAATGCATTCAAGGCTTCGACCCGGAACTGCGCCTTGTAGCGCTCGGCGAATGTCACGGTCTTGAAGAGTGACAGGTCAAAACTCGAGTACCCCGGGCCACGCGCCGGGATCATGCCCCCGAGGTTGCCGAATTGGAGTGGTCCCACCGTCTGGAAGGCGGCAATGTTGTAATAGGCAGTCGATGAGTAGATTCCACCTAGTCTACTTTCGAGGCTGCCGTTGGTCTGAGGTGTAATGCCGGTGGCGTTCTGCCGCTGAGACGAGTATCCAAATCCGCCGTTGTAGTTGGTTTGGTAAATCGGAGCTGGGAAGCCGCTACGGACAATTGCCGTGCCGTTGAACTGCCATCCGCCAACGACGTAATCAAGGGCAGTACTGTTGCTCGCGAATGGCTTGCCCTTGCCGAACGGCAGTTGGTAAGTCATTCCCAGGTTCCAGAGAACGGGCACATTGAATTCCGATAGCCCCTTCTCAGCCAGGATGTTGTACGGGTTCTGGAGCCCCCTCCCGCCACTCATCAAGTTCGTGGGACCGGAATTGTAGTCGGTGCTCTTCATCCAAGTGACGTTGGTAAGGAAGGTGAGTCCATTGCCCATCCGCTTCTGCACCCTTATCACCCCGGAATCGTAGTGGGATTGGTTCAGCGGGGTTTGGTTGAAAGTCACACCGCTGTAAGTGGGGTAAGGGAGGAGCAATTGAGACTCAGGAACGGTTGGACTAGCCAGCACTCCTTGGGCGACTGCGGAGTTCCCGTAAAAGGGATTGGGCACAGTGGCGGTCAGCGCGGCATATGCGGCTGCTGGGGTAGGACCCATGTTGAAGTACGTGGGATTCAGCACGTTCTGGTTGATGTCCCACCAGAGGTTCCTGCCCAGGGTTCCAAGGTAAGCGACGGTAAGGGAGACCCCAAACGGCAACTCGCGCTGCAAGTCGACCGAGTACTCTGTAACCCGGGTGTTTCTCGATTGGGGGTCGTACACGTTAATACTCTGGCCGATGCCCGTCAGAGAGCCCGGGCCTGAATCCGACTGGCTGTAGTATGCCCGTCGGGAAGGGGTTGCTCAGCGACCCTGCCGATGTAGCAAAGCCATTGACGGATGCGATGTATGGAGTGTAAGCGGCGAAACCTGCCGGTGAATATGGGCTACCCAGTTGGTTCGGGGGACCCCACATCAAAGCAAAACCGCCGCGCAGTACGGTCTTGTCGTTGATTTTGTACGCAGCGCCGAGACGCGGCCCCAACTTTTCCAATTCGGGATTGCCCGCGCTGAAAGGCGCTCCCGCCTGCCCGGCCCACTGAACCACTCCATGAGGAACGAATCCCGCCGGCGTATTCGCTGGGTTCATGTAATTCGCGGCAGGATTGACGGCAGTCTCATCGAAATTCGTGTACAGCCGGTTCTGAATCTCCCGGAAGCCTGGCTCGTGCTCCCAGCGAAGCCCTGCGTTAATAGTGAGGCGGTTGTTGACGCGAATATCATCCTGAACGAACGCGCCGTAATAATGCTCGTAGTCGGTCAACTGGATCGTCTTCTCGATCTGTCCGCTTTGAGGATAGCCGAGAAGCAGATCTGCCACATCGGCGCCGGTGACGATCTGCGTGCCCGGCTGGTAAGTGCTCGTGGGAGTCGCCTGAGTGAAAATGCCGTTGAAAGTGTACGATCCGAAAGCGTTGCTATAATCGAGCCCGGTTACCGCCAAGCGCCGGAAGTCAAAGCCGGTCTTCAGGCTGTGGCGTCCGTGTATGTGCGAGACCATCGCTGAAAGGTTATTGCTATACCAGTTGTAGTAATTGTCGGATGGAGTTCCCATGCTATAAGCCGTCGACATGTTGAAGGCCGGGAACGAAAGGTACTGCATCTGACTCACTAAGGATGAAGGGAAACCGAGCTGAGCCGGGTCCCAACCGTGTATGGCGGTTATGTCGTAGTACTGGTTGGGGAAGCGATTGTAGCCGTAGCGTACGGCAAGCACTGTGGTGGGACTGATGGTAATCGTGTTGTTGATGGCGGTCAGATCCTCCAAGCGCCAAAGCGCCCAACCGGACTGCGCCGCCGGCCCGCCGAACCACCCTGGACCCGGTTCCACCGTCCAGCATTTCATAAAGCTACCGCTGGCGCGCCACCAGTTCGTGAATTGTTCGTCCGCCTTGATAACATACTGCCTGCCAACGGAAAACGAAGTTGTGGCGCTGGTAGAGTCCGTCTCCCCATAGTAGGCGGGCGCCGTTGAAGGCGAAGGAAAATAGCCCGCGGCGGCCAGCCCCACCGGGTTGATCATACCTTGCGGGATAGCGTTCTTGCCGTACTCACTCAAGAAAGTCTGCCGTGCACCCGTCGCAATGTTGGTTGTGGTGGGATCGTAGAGCAGCAGGGGATCGCCGGCTGCGTCGGCCTTGGTTTGCGAAAAGTCGCCGACTCTCTCGAGCGCGGTTGGTTGGTAAAAGGTCCCGGAATAAGCCGTCCCGTTGTTGTAACCTTCGTACGCGATGAACCAGAACGTCTTGTTTCTCCCATCGTAGAGGTGCGGGATGATCACCGGCCCACCCATGTTGCCCGCCCAGTTATCGTTCGGAATGGGCGTCAAGGCGGTGACAGGAGTGGTGGCGTTGTTAAAGAACTGATTCGCGTCCATGCTGTTGCGACGGATCGCGCCAAAGAGGGCTCCGTGAAGGGCATTGGTGCCGGATTTCAAGGTCGTGTTGACCACGAACCCAGCGTTGCGCCCCATTTCGGCGTCGTAGGTGTTGTACATAACCTTGACTTCGTCCACGGCCTCGATGCTGGCAATGAGGATCGGCCGGTTGTCCCAGTCAGTTTCCGGAATTCCGTCGATCAACCAGTTGCCACTCCACCCGACGGATCCAGCAATAGACACGTTTGCAGTGCTGCCTTGATCCTGCATACGGTTCATTACAGGATTGCCGGTGAAAATCACGTTTTGCGCTAATTTGGCCATGATCAGAGCATTGCGGCCGACATTGGGAAGTTCCTCTATCTTCTGCTCGTTGATTGCCTGGCCGACAGATGCATTGGCAGTTTCAATCATTGGGGCCGCTGCCGTGACTTCGACCGCTTGCGTTACCGCGCCGACCTCCAGAGCCAAATCGAGCCCGATTTGAGCTTGGGTGTCAACGATGACGCCTTTTCGTTCCAGTTTCTTGAATCCAGTTGCCTCCACGGTGATGGTATAGGTGGATGGAGTGACTTCGGCAAAAGCATACTCACCACCCGCACTGGTGGTGGTCGTACGGCTAGTGTTTTGACGTTCGTCCGTAGCCGTTATCTTTGCGTTGGGAACCACAGCGCCACTTGGGTCGTGAATGATACCGCGAATGGCCCCATAGTAAGATACCTGGCCAAACGACGGCACAACCGAAATGGCCAATACCAGCAGCACCGTCGCCAAAAAGGTACGAACTCGAATGGAAAACATGATGCTAAACCTCCTGTAACGGATTGCGCGCTGACAGCGCGCCACTGGGCCGAATCTGCTCTCCCTTGTGGAACATCGAGAGAGCTTAGATCGGCAACAGCACCCTGTTCTAATGCGGTTTAATTTGCGAAAGTCAGTGGACATTTTGCCGAACAACTCAACTCTAGTCCACTTGGATTACGCACGCTTGCTACCAAACCCGATGAGATCGTAAGCATAAGAAAATAAACGAGTAAATTAAACAAGAAATCCCCTCATCCCATCTCGAATATGGAATCTCATAGAAGAACTTCCCTTTATTGAATAGGAATATTGGAAGAGATTGGCGAAGAGGAAAGTGCGGCAGTTTTGACCAGAGAAGGATCAGAGCCGGGCCAGCCGAAAAATCAGCAAATCAGGCGATACACCCATGCTGCTTTCTGGTTTCGAGCTTCAAGGTTTGTACATCGGACCTCCCCTGGCTCTTCGCCAGGGGAAGGCCCGATTTGCAGTAACGCGTCGGCTCTTTACCACTTCAGCTTCAAGCCTATCTGCATGTTGACAGGTTCGCCAGGACCGATGCCGGGCGCGCCGTTGCCGTTGGACAGGGTGCAGCCGGCCCTTCCGAAGTTACCGTCAGGCACGCCTGCGTCCAAGCAACCCAGGTTCAGGATGTTGAAGATGTTGAATATCTCAAACCGGAGTTGGAAATTGACCCTTTCCGTGATTTTCGTGTTCTTGATCACTGCCAGGTCAAGGTCGTGGTAGCCGAAGGCGCGGAACTGGTTGCGAGTGGTGGTTCCAAAGGTTCCCGCCTCGTTCTCCTTGAAGGTGCCAACCGGGTTGAAATACTGCACGCCACAGCTATAGATGACCCCGCACGACGTGACGCCGTTGAACATCCCGCCCAGGTAATCCCCGCGGTCCTTGCCCTGCTGGGTGTGGCTGTTGTCTTGGCCCGCCGAGACGCTAAAGGGGAAGCCCGCGTCCGCGGCGAAGTAGGAGCTGATCTCCCAGCCCGTCGTGAGGCGCGGCACCGAGTGGCCCAACGGCGGCAGCGTGTAGACGAGGTAGCCGCTTAGGGCTTGTGGCGTGTCGAAGTCAGCAGGGCCCCAGTCGCATCGGACGCAGGAGCTATTCGCGGGGAAGTTGTTGCGTCCTGACGACATATCGTCCATAGCACGGCTCAGCGTGTACGAGAACTGGCCGGTGAGACCCCTCCAGGAGGTGTTGCGGAGTGAAATCTGCATGGAGTTGTAATGTGAGTTGCCTGCATCCTCCAGCCATGTAATCCCGCTGTACATGGGATATTCGCCATACCACGGGCGGTATGGTTGGACGTCGCCATTGGGATAAGGGTCGACGCTGGCTGGGGGCGCGTTGGCGTTTATTTGAATGTCTTGTTTCCGGCCCTGGCTCCCGACATACCCTACCTGCAAGATAGTGTGCTGAGTCAACTGCTGCTGCACGTTCAGGCTGTAGTTCTGAGTGTAAGGAGCGCGCATACCCTGGCTCACTGCGGAAAGTCCCCACGGGGCCGAGGGCAGAGCAGCATTGCCGAAAATGGGGACGTTGGCCTGTATAATTTCAGAAGCGGGGTTGGTGATGTTAAACACCGGGTTCGCCCCTCCCGGATTGCGGTTGACACCGCTATTCGAGGAATCTCCGGCGGAGCTAGAGGCGAAAAGGTGCGCCTGCAAAACGTCATAGTAAACGCCCCAGCCGCCACGAATCACCGTCTTTCCGCCACGTTTCGGTGTCCAGGCAAACCCTATGCGGGGTCCGAACATGTGCCCGTCCGAGGGATAGAGCGAACTGATGGTGCTGCCGGGCGCCCCGGGGAACTCCAAGCTCGGCGGGGTGGTCGATGTCGGGAAAGCCGACGACCATGTGGAGATGGTGTGAGTGGGGTCGTACCAAGGCGTGTTGTAATCATAACGCAAGCCGTAGGAGATGTTCAGAGTCGGCTTTATCTGCCAGGAGTCCGCGAAGTATCCGGAACCCGTAAGCATGTACAAATTGCGCGCCGGGTCGCCGGTGGCGAAGCCGCCGTATCCCCCTTTGAGATACCCACCCAGAAAATCTGCGAACGCAGCTTCGGTCTGGCTCATGTTGCCAAAGTTGGCCGGCGTAGTGTCCGTCCCAGGCACGTACCACGGTCCTGTACTGCCGTCGAAGCTGAAGCTGCCGCGAAGGCCGGAGAGGTAATGGACCCAAATCTTCTGGTGCCGGAATTCGCCCCCGAACTTGAAGGTGTGGCCGCCCTTGGTGTAAACGAGGTCGTCCGTGATGTGCCAGGTCTCATCAGTGCGCCCGAGTTCAGCGGTGGCGCCCACGCCGCCCTGGTTAAAGCCGCTGATGGAAGTGGAGGGCGTGCCGGTGACTATCGCTCCGGTGTCTAAACCGAACGATTGGGGAACCAAGCTGTGGCCGGCATCATTGAAGTTCTGGAGGAAGAAGTTGTAACCGAAAAGCGCCTGGTTCACCAATCGGTTGGTGAGAGTGCCGGTCCAGACCACCGCATGATTCTCCTCGCGGCTGGCGGCAGTTTGGAAATACGGCCCATAAACGATGCCGGCGTAAGCAGCGGCATCCCCACTGCCGATTATGGCGCGGTAAAAGATGCGGTTCTTAGTGTTGAGATTGTAATCGATCCGGCCCACCCAATTGTTGCTGCCTTCGATATTGTTGTCGCTGCTCACATAGTTGAGGGTGTGGGCCGGAGCGCCTTGAATCTGCGCCCATGGCCACGCGTTCTGCAGGAAGGCAAGCATGACCGGGTTCACGGAAACACCGTACGTCGCCATCTTGGGCGTGACGTCATCTATCCAGGCCTGGCTAGGCGCCGTGGCCACAATGCTGTTGGGCGTGATGAGTTTTTGCTTTTCGAAGCCCAGGAACAAGAACGCCTTGTCCTGCTTGATCGCGCCACCGATCGAGCCGCCCACATTGTAGTTTCGAAGCTCAGGGTTCGCGCTGGGCGGACTAAACGGCGAAGTGGCCGCAAAAGCCTCGTTCCGGTTGAAATAGTAAGCGCTGCCGTGAATCTGGTTTCCGCCGGACTTGATCACGACATCGACAACCGAGCCGGGGTTCCGCCCGAAATCGGCTCCGCCCACGCTCTGCTGGGTGAATTGGTCAATGGTATCGATGGGCACCAGCACGCCGGCGACTCCCGAAATGCTGCCCTGGTTGAAGGCCTGAGCGTTCTGCCACATGTCGTTGTTGTCCGCGCCATCAAGTTGCCAGTTGTTCTCGTCGCCCCGGTTGCCGTTCTGGGAACCGGCACGATTGTAGCCAGTGGTGAGCTGTAGCAACTGCGTGTAGTCACGGCCGTTCAGAGGGATCTCCGCAACCGCCTGCGTGTTCACCACGGAGTTGAGCGCGGTCTGCTGGGTTTCTAGGCTGGCGGCCGTCGCCGAAACTTCTACCTTCTCCGTTACCGCCGCCACAGTAAGTGTTATGGGAACGTTGGTTGCCTTCCCCACTTCTACCATTACATTATCGATCTTCTGAGTCGCGAACCCGGGCTGGCTTACCGTAATGGTGTAGGCACCCACCATCAAGTCCGGGAACACGAACCCCCCGGTGGATGTACTCACGGTCGAGTTCGCCGTTCCTGTGGCGTTCTCCAACAGTTGTACCGTGACGCCAGGGACGGCTGCGCCCGTCGAGTCAAACACGTTACCCGCGATCGAACCGCGGAAGATCTGCGCTTGAGCTAGCGAGGCCAACAAAAATACCGCAGCACAAGCGTAGTATGAAGACTTGAATTTCATTAGCTTCCTCCTCCCCAAATAAGGCTGACCAAGAACCGACGCAACGAGGCAAACATCAAGTGATTCCGTAAAGCTGGTTTTCGACTACCGTTAAAGCTGAGTCTTTTGACGACAAACGATCGATCTCCGGCGTCAACCCACATGAGCAATTTCGCTATGGAGATCAGCTCTCCCTTGCCACAATCGACACCAGCTCGCCCAAGGACGCTATCAGCATGTTCTGAAGAGCGCAATAATATCTTAGTATTACTGAGCGACTCATCTAGTATTAATTACAGGGAGCAGTCGAGAATATGCAGGACTATGGCCGTCACACTGGTTAAAGAATCCGGCCGAAGGTAAGTACCCACGCGCAGTGTGAGAAGAAGGAGGAAGCAGGTAATCCAAGTTTCCTCGGGCTGCCTGCTCCCCCCGGTAGTCGGATTGAGCTAGACGCTATCACCGCCTGCCTGGGAGTACAATAACACCTGAGTATTACTGAACAACTGCTGTAGTATTAATTATCGAGAGAGGCCGACAGTATGCAACACTATGGCCGTCACAAAGAACCAGGGGTCCGTGATTTCCACGGGTGGGTCACCCACTTGGAGGGAGGCCGAGTCTCTGAGCCATTCTAACCAGGGCAGCCAACGAGTCGGCCTGCATCTTCCTCATCACACGACCTCGTTGGATTTTCACCGTGACTTCGCTGGTGCCCAGTTCCAACGCAATCTGTTTGTTAAGCATGCCTGAGATCACGAGGGCCATTACTTCACGCTCCCGCGGGGTGAGCCCATCAAAGCGCTGCCGTAATACCACAGTTTCGTTTTGCTCTCGACGCCTATTGCGGTCACGATCGAGCGCCCGCTGAATGGCTTCGAGCAAATCCTGATCGCGGAAAGGTTTGGTCAAGAACTCTGCCGCGCCGGCTTTCATGGCCCGTACCGCCATCGCGATATCTCCGTGGCCGGTAATGAAGATTATCGGCATGTGAATATTCGCTTTGGCCAATTCCCGCTGGAAATCGAGCCCGCTTATCCCAGGCAGTCTGACGTCGAGGACTAAACAACTTGGAGACTCCGGCCGCTTGCAGCGCAGAAAGTCTTGTGCGGACCCGAACAGCTCAGCCCGCAACCCTACCGTTGCCAGCAGGTCCTCGATGGCTTCACGTACGGCGGAATCGTCATCGATAACAAAAACTATCGGGCGATCTTCATTCAACGTTCCTGACCTCAGCAGGCAAAGTAAACTGGAAGGTCGCGCCGCGGGATGGGCTGGGCTCCGCCCACAAACGCCCGCCGTGTGACTCAACGATGGAACGGCTAATCGTCAAACCCATGCCCAAGCCGTGGCTCGTGGTAGTGAAGAACGGGCTGAATACTTTCTCCGCAAGCTCCGGGTCCAGACCCGCTCCGGAGTCTTGAACCATAACGAGGACTTCCATAGAGTTCTCTCTTCGGGAGGTGATACGAAGCTCTCCGGCTCGATCGGTAGCCGCCTTTATGGCATCGAGACCGTTCATGAGCAGATTCAGTATGACCTGCTCCAACTGTACTCGATCAGCCATGACGGGGGGCAGGTCCGCAGCAAGCTCGGTTTTTATAGAAATGCCGCTCTTCATCGCCTCGTTGCCCAGCAGGTCTTTTGCATCTCGAATGACTGCGTTTACGTCCAGCCGCTGTCGTTCCGGCGCGCTCTTTTGGAAAAGCGCACGGTTCCGGGCTACCACCTCGCTGGCCATCATCGCTGCCTTGACGATTCTGCTCAGGGCGTCGCGCGCCTTTTCAACATTCGGTGCATTGCCGGCCAGCCAACGCTGGCAGGCATTCGCGCTCGTAACCACCGCCGACAGAGGCTGATTGACTTCATGCGCAATTGAGGCGGTTAGTTCCGCCATCGTCATGACCCGATTCACATGGGCAAGATGTGCCTGAGCCTGACTGAATGCCTCTTGCGCCCGCTGCCGCTCCGCCACCTCGGCTTGCAGAGCCGCGTAAGCCTTCTCCAATGCGACTCGCGCCCGGTGCTGTTCGGTCACGTCTATGACCACACCGAACAACCGGCGGACTTTGCCCGACTCGTCAAAGACGGGGTGGCCCACACTGTGGGCGTGCTTGACCGATCCGTCCGGCAGAATGATCCGATAGTCAACTTCATAATTACGTCTTCCACAAAGTGCTCTGTCAATCGTCCGGCTAAAAAAGTCTCGATCTTCGGGGTGGATGATTTGCTTAACCATTGCGGCGTTGGGATGGGTAGTCGCGGGATCGAGATCAAAGATCCTGAACACTTCTCGGGACCAGTCGATCTCTCCCGATGAAAGATTCCACTCCCAATTTCCCGCACGGCTTAGCCTTTGCCCTTCGGCCAAGACAGCCTGACTACGCCGCAGATCCTCTTCTGCCCGCTTGCGCTTGTCGATTTCGGTCCGGAGAGCTTCGTTGGCGTTCCTGAGCTCCGCCGTCCGTTCCTCCACCCTGGCCTCGAGTTCATCGCGAGCCTGTCTGAGCGCAGCCTCGACTCGGCGTCGCCGGGAGCTGAACCAGCTCGCGAGCAGTACGCACACCGCAAACGAGAAAAGGAAGGGTACATCCTCGCGAACTACGGTCAAAGAATAGAGCGGAGTCAGGAAGAAGTAGTCGATCGCCAGCATGCTGAGGGCAGCGGCGAGCCAGCCGGGGCCTTTTCCACCGAACCAGACGGCAGCCACCACCGCTGCTATGAACAAAGACCAGAAGCGGATGAAAAAAACACTTTGCACAACGAGTGTCAGGACCAAAACTGCTGCCACAAACAGGACAGCCAATCCATAGCGCCAAAGCACCGACACTCTCCGTCCTGTAGAGACAGCCCTTTGCATTTGAGCCCTGCCCGCGGGGACAATACGGAAGTTCTTTTATACTACGGACAACAAGATCGTGGCAACGCACCGAATAGAGTCAGGGCTAAACAGGCTGCGGAAAAACCCCTGAGGCTGTCATCCTGAGGAGCCGCAGGCGACGAAGGATCTCGCATTGTCTTGAAAATACTTCAGAGCGAGATTCCTCGCTGCCCGCTGGGAATGACAAGCTTCACAAGGGCCTTTCCGCAGCCGGTAAAGCCCCGCCTTCCCATCGCTGTTGGAAGGACCGCACGCCTCGCGAAGTGGACCGTTAGCAACGGAAACGCTAGGCCGCCTGAAGGATCAAAATCCTGACCGCAAAGCGCCTTCGACTGCCGCGGAGAAGGTGTCAATTTCTTTCACGGTTGTGTAGGTATTGGGCGTGATGCGAATCCCCTCAAAGTCGTGGTGCCCAACGGGGGTGACGAAAATCCGGTGCTTCTCCCAGAGGAACTCTCCGAGCTTGCCGTGGTCGATTCCCGCCACGCTGAAATATCCAATTCCGCAGGACTGTTGGGGGTCAAAGGGGGTCAAAATCTTCACCCGCGGGTTTTCGGCTAGCCGGCGCGCCCAGCGGTCTTTCAAGTAGCGCAGCCGTGCGGCTTTCCTTTCTATCCCGATCCCTTCGTGGAAATTCAGAGCTTCCGAGATGGCAGCGAAAATGGGTATGGGGTGGGTTCCGATCGCCTCAAATTTGCGGATGTCGTCTCGCGCTTCCGGTGACACTCCGAATAATGGCCAAAGACCCGCTATCTTCTCTTTTCTCACATAAAGAAATCCTGCGCCTTGAGGAGCGCAGAGCCATTTGTGGAGACTCGTGCCGTAGTAGTCGCAGTCTAAATCAGTGACTTTATAAGGCAGGTGTGCGAAGGCATGGGCGCCGTCCACGATCGTTTCGATGCCCCGGCTGCGGGCCATCTGGCAGATCTTCTTAACCGGGAAGATCTGCCCTGTATAGAACGTGATGTGGCAGAAATGAATCACCCGGGTACGAGGGGTAATGGCCCTCTCGAGCCTCTCATACAGGTCATCCAGGTCCCGCGGGGGAACCGGAAACGAGATCGTCTTGAGCACAATTCCGTCCCGCGCCTCCCGTTGGAGATAGGCGCCCAGCATGCTGGGATAGTCCTGGTCGGTCGAGAGAACCTCGTCGCCGCGTTTCAACTCCAGGCCCAGTTCGCAGATTTCAAGCGCCTCAGTGGTATTGCGGGTGATGGCCAGTTCTTCGGGTGAACAGCCGAAGTTTTCAGCCAGCCGTGTTCGAACCGTCTCCACCTGGCCCGCCAGTATGCCCTGGTTCCGGGCTGCATTCAGATTGATGAACTCCTGGTACCGTCGCAAGGCCTCCTCGACAATGCGTGGCGAAGGGGACACGGTGCCATTGTTGAGGTTGATGAGGCTGCGGTCCACATTATAGGCAGATTGAATTTCGAACCAGAAGTCTTCGTCTGCCGCCAAGCTCTCAGGGGACCGGCCAGCGGCTCCCTCCCCAGCAGCGAGAATCCGCGACATGCCGTCTTCATGGAAAGTTGGGAGAACCGCGCATGTCACCCCACTTGCAGCCTGCAAAAAGGTTCGCCGATTCATAACAATGAGCCCTCCTCAATTCTTCGACAAAGTTTTCCCGCTTTGCAGCCACTCATGCCGGCCCTCAGAAACCCCGGAAGTTGGTGCTATGCCGTTCCGGCAGACCTTCTTTGGGGGTCCGTTTCAAGACCACGTATTCAATGCCGTGCTCTTTGCAGAAGGTGCGTTTCTCCGGCACGTCACCGTCTTCGTTCACGGCATAAACATCCGGCTTGATGACAACAATCTCCGGTTCGGCATCCATCCAGCCGCATCCTGACGATACCAGTGCTCGCTTGACGAAGCGCACGGATTGTACCATATACCGGCGCTCGTCCTGCGAAAACAGCGGGTGGCCTTCGCCCTTCAGCAACTTGATGTTGGCGTCATGCCCGACGACGGCGAAGAGCTCGCCCAACCCGGAGACTTCCTCGAAAAACCTGACGTGGCCGGAGTGAAACCAATCGTAGCATCCGGTAACAATCACGCGCCTTTGCGACGACCGCGCATCATTGGGATCGAACCGAAGCGCCGGGAAGCCTCGCAGGTCTTCCTCTTTGAGGACATGATATTCAATACCATGCGACTCGCTCCAGGCTTGCTTGCGGGGATTGTCATGCGCTTCATCCACAACCCAAATGCCGGGTCTGATTCCGTCGACCTGTGGCAAGGAGTCGCAGTCCGCCTGTTCCGTCACCAGCTTCACATCATTGACATACCTGTCAGTTTGGAGCAGATACAACCGCTCCTCTTGCGGAAATTTCGGCGAGTCGCCTTCCAGCCCGCGCACCGTTTCGTCCGACCAAAGGAGAACGCGCACTTCCCCCAGCTTCGAGGCTTCCTCGAGCGAGCGAACGTGGTGGGAGTTAAAATCGTCAAAACCACCGGTCACAACGACTGTCTTCGCATCACCCATGCTTCTTTGCGTACCTGATTTTCACACGTATTCCCCCGGGCACCGGCTCATCGGATACAACATAGAGATATCCGCCGCCACATCCGGAATACATGGCCCCGGCATACCGGGACTGGTAATGACCCAGGATTTCCACCAAGTCGACGGTGACGGTGGGGTGCCTGACGGTGTGGGGCAGAATCGTTTCCCAGCACTTCATGCATTCATTCATGGAGGCGCCCAGCGTTTTGCTGTCCTTCGCCACGATAGCATTAAAGCATTGTTTACCCGTCTCGCCCAGCCTCCGGACCCACTTCGGATCGAGGTTTTTTTCGCCGAGCGGGTTGTACCCGCAGGGACGCTGGGCGATCGGCACCATGTGAATCACATCCTCCAACCAATGGGCGACTTCCGGATCATGGTTGGATTCGATATGGAGTGGGAAGTAGCCGCCCTGGTGTTTGAAGTCATAGTCCAGCCTGTTTACCCCAGGGTAAATCAGGCCCGCCATGTCCTGCGAGCCGGAAGGTTCCGCCTTGCCCTTATTTTCCGCCTCATAAAGCTGGCGTGTAAGTTCGCCGGGATCTCCATCCGGCAGTTTGCCATTCCACAGCTTACGAGCTACCTCGCGTGTACTGGTTGCCATTCCGCAGCGGTCCATATATCGGAAAGTGGGCTCAAGCCCCACCACCACCATGGAGCCTGGCGGATTCGGGTTGAGTTTCGAAACGAACGGTTGATCGATCCAACCGCCGGCAAATGCCATCCGATAAGGAATTTCGCTGATCAGCGATATGAGATTATTGGCGTGTGGCACTTGGCCTCCGCGAGGGAATCCTGGGCGTCACCTTATGCCTCAAGTGATTTTGGACGGGCACGGTGTCATCCTGAGCCCCGACTTGGCGGGGCGAAGGATCTCTGCAGTTCTGCTTTTCTTGGGTCCAGCAGCCCACGAAGCACCGCAGAACCTTCGTGTATATTATCCTGAGCGGACTGCGGAGATTCTTCGCTTCGCTCAGAATGATAAGCGAACAGCTAAGTATGCCAGGCTGCGCTAGGCGCCCGCCGCTTGATAGTTTTCTCGCACCGTGACTTTGCCTGCCTTCCGATCCTGATACTGCTGTTCGATCCAGGCGTAGGTCTTAGCGAGTCCCACGCGGAAGGGAGTGCTGGGCTCCCAGTTCAGGAGGCTCTTAATCATAGTGTTGTCACTGTTCCGGCCTGCAACTCCCTTGGGCGCAGCAAGGTCGTGTTTGCGCTGGAGCTTTATCCCGCCAATCTCTTCCGCAATGTCGACCAACTCGTTGATTGAAATGAGCTCACTCGAACCGAGGTTAATGGGAGTCGCGATCAGGTCCTCGCAGTGGGTGATCATGTCGATGCCCTTCGTACAGTCATCAATGTACATGAAGCTGCGGGTCTGCGTGCCATCGCCCCACACTACAATTTCATCCTCGCCGGTATCTTTGGCTTCAATGACCTTCCGGCAAATGGCCGCAGGAGCTTTTTCCCGCCCACCGTCCCATGTGCCGTTGGGGCCGTACACGTTGTGAAACCGGGCAATGAAGGTCTTCAAACCGCGCTCCGCCCAGTATTCCTGACAGAACATCTCGGACATGAGTTTTTCCCAGCCGTAACCCCTCTCCGCCATGGCTGGATAGGCA
Source organism: uncultured Acidobacteriota bacterium (assembly GCA_963765485.1). Classification (GTDB taxonomy): domain Bacteria; phylum Acidobacteriota; class Terriglobia; order UBA7540; family UBA7540; genus CAVROP01. The sequence continues at coordinate 26,016 of CAVXWN010000044.1, forward strand.
TCCGACTCTTTCAGTGCCCGGCAGTGCGGGTCTTTCTGCAAGTCAGTGTTGTAGGCGCATGCGGATGAGGAGAAGAAATACCTTTGCACGCCCGCTCGATAGGCCTCCTCGATCAAGTTGGTGTTGATCAGGATGCTGCGCAGGCATTCGATTCTGAACCTCTCAATGAAGCCCATCCCGCCCATGTCGGCCGCCAGGTTGTAAACCTCGACTGCACCCTCGCACGCCCTTTTACAATTCTCCTTCTCGCTCAGGTCCATGCAGAGGCTTTCTACACCAGGCACTCTCTGGTACCAGTCCGATACAGGTTTCTTATCGATCGCGCGAATCCTGGTGAAACCGCGATCGTGAAAGAATCGGGTAAGCGCCCCGGCGATAAAGCCGCCCGCCCCGCCGATGACAATCAAATCATCTTTCTTCGTGGATTGTTCTGCACTCATTTCCATTCCCCTTTCGGGCGTCGGTGCAAAAGCCTCGCGTTGTACCGGCGGTCCGTGACCGCCGTCCTACATTTGGATGCCTTCGGCGCTCATAGAGCGCCGCTACACTCGTAATTCAGACAAGCCAGGATTTTAACTAATTCTAAGGGAAGGCGCAAAATGAAGAGGAGTCGGCTAGCGGTGACGTTGCCCGACAGGGGCACTCCAGCAAGGGATGCGCTCGAAGAGACATCATCGCCGGGCGTCTCGAGCGAGTGCTAAGTTACAAGCTGCTTCACACCGCTGCGCCGGCGGTGACGCGCGATGCCTTCCACAACTCAATGTAAGGCTTGAGGTCATTCATCAAGGCCCGGAACTGGTCGAGCTTGAGGGATTGCGCGCCGTCGCTGACGGCCCTTTCGGGGGAAGGATGTACTTCTATCAGCAGGCCGTCCGCGCCGATGGCCACCGCCGCACGCGCCAGCGCGGGCACCAAGCTGCGCTTCCCGCTGGCGTGGCTGGGGTCAAGGATGACGGGCAAATGGGTAAGCTCGTTGAGCAGTGGCACGGC
>CAVXWN010000045.1:0-121022 GCA_963765485.1 uncultured Acidobacteriota bacterium
GCGCGAGCTAAAAGCTGTGAGGCGAAAGCTGGACGTTATGGCAAGTTGCCTGTTCACCTGCTGTTCAACAAGAGTTCGTCTCTGGTGCATTGACGCCTCAACATGCTTGAGCGAGACTCGATGCGTGCTCGACACTCACGCACTTCTGATCTGAGAGAACGCGAGCGTGGCAACGGGATAGTGCCTGAATTTCAAGGGCTGGCTGAAAAAAGCAGCAGCGAAGGCCCGTGAGCCGACGGGCCGCGTGGATTAACAAAAACCGACCGAAAAGAAAATCAAGAACAAGACAAGGAGAATCGAATGAATAGACATGTCAGAAAGTATGTCGGAACATCGGTTCTGTCGCTGGCGCTGTTGCTGGCCTCCGGCATTCCTGCACTGGCTGAGCAAGCGCGGACTGTGAACATTCCCCATGATTTCGTTCTGGCAGGCACAAGGCTTTCGGCAGGTCGATATTCTGTGGTGTGGCAAACACACAGTCCAGAGGCAACCGTAAAACTCGTACAGCGCCACAAACTTGTTCTCTTAACGGAAGGCCGATTCGAGCAGCGCAATTCGGACTACCACCGCAATGTGATCCTCTACAAGACATCCCCAGACGGGACGATGACCATAAGCGAGATTCGCTTCGCTTCGGGCGGCGTCCTCGTTTTCAATGAATGACGCCTCGCGCTGAGCGCCGCTGCTAGAGATTTGGAAGCTGATGGGGGGCCGCGGACGCGGCCCGCCCATTATCGCGGCTCACAATGGACATGTTATTTGTAGATCCGGCACCGGTCTGATGACCCCTCAAGTCCTCCACGCGGGACGAGCAGAAGCCATACCTGCATATTCCCTGGTCCTCAGGTTTTGCTCGCAGCGGAACTAGCAAACCCTCTTCCATCGCCGGGAGGCGACGTCCCCAAACCGCATCATGCCAAAATCGAGTATTGAAGTTTCGATTAGAAAAATCTACAATTCTGACACCTAGTTGCCTAGGCCGTTCACTATGTCGCCGAGGCCCTCCACCGTTGCCGACCCTCAGCGAGACACCTCGTTATTCCGTTTCGCTCGTTCCAGAAGGGAGTTGGCCCAGGGGAGCGATCGGCGCGGTCGCGGGGCCTATCGATCTCAAGTAGGGATAAGGATGCCGACTCGTCCCCTCCAGCCGTATGCGGCTGGGTGTGAACTTGGTTTGGGCATATTTATGCCATGGAGGCTTGATTGTCCATGCAACGACGGGATTTCTTAGCGACAATGGCAGCCGGTGGGGCACTTTCTCTTGGCCGAGGGACGAGCTCGGGAGCGTCAAACGACGAAGTTGAAGCGCGGGAGCGCGAGTTCAAAACTGATGCCGAGGTGTTCTCAGAAGAGGAACTAAGGCCGACAGGCAAGTACTACGAAACAACAGTCCCCGATACACTCGACTTGGCCGAGCGGGGACGGCTGGGGGTCCGGGGGCTGATCAATTTCCTGGATCCTGAGCGCTCCTACGAGATATACCAATTCTGTTTCTTCAACACCAATCCCCCGTACATGTCCCACTACGGTTTCAGAGCAGTCAATTGGGGCAAGATCAGCGAAGGCATACTCATGACTCGACACATGTCCGGGAGCACCGAAAAGCTCTCTGAAGAGGCGGCCATGTTTCAAAAGGGCGTCCTTCCGCTGATTCGAGAAAACGGCGAATTTGCGGACGACATAAGCATGAGCGCTTGGCGGGACCAGATGGACGTGTATAGTGCGTACGTCAGGACAGTGGATGCCAGTCGCATGTACATCAGCTTTATGGTGCAGAATCAGCTTCGACCAAGCGCCAAGCTGACCCAGTTGATCGTGAGGATGGCCGATAACGTTTGTCAGAAAGCCAAGTTCCAAGATGACTGCGCATACCTCTGGGTGACGGAACCGAATAGGTCCGATATTGAATTTATGCACGGAACCTCACTGCGAGGTTTGTGCCGCGCTTATGCAATGACGGGCGACCGGAAGTACCTGGAGCTAGCCGGGAAGTTCAAGAACCTGCTCCTGAAGCCCAAGTACTGGGCGCCGGAGGCGGCTCCCAAAGTCGTAACAGGGGGCGAGCACGGTCAATTTGATGGCCACATGCATTCCTATACTTCCGCGCTGATGGGCCTGATTTGGTACGCCGGGCTCACCAATGACGCTCATTTGAAAGAGTTCGTGCGCGAGAGCTACGAATATTTGCGGACCTACGGTATCGAGCGCATCGGGATGTTCGGTGAAATGTGCATGACTGGGGATATGACGTATCTGGCAATCAAGCTGAGTGACTTGGGAGTGGGAGATTACTGGGAAGATGTTGACCAGTACGTGCGCAACCAACTGGCCGAGCAACAAATGACCGACGCGGAAAAGATGCGCAGGGTCGTGGCGACCATGCCGAAGCTGGTCGAAATGATGTACCCGGAATATGCCAAGCTGGGGGCCACGACCGACCATGTCATTGAGCGAAATGTGGGAGCTTATCTTTCGGACGCCAACAACCCCACGCTGGTGCGTCCGCAGGCATTGAGATGGACGATATGTTGCTCCGGGAATTGCTTTCCCGCTCTATATGGGGCGTGGGAGGGAATAGCGCGTTACAACGGCGGCGTGGCACAGGTGAATCTATTGCTCAACCGGGCTTCCCCGTGGTTGGATATCGACAGCTACCTGCCGTACGAGGGGAAAGTGGTGATTCGCAATAAATCTGCCGCAAAGCTTTTCGTTCGCATCCCGCGGTGGGTGGATGAAGACACGGTGAGGGTGGAGGTGAATGGCAAGAGACGTGAGCGGTTCTGGGTCGGACGCTACGTATTTCTTGAAGGCGTGCGAGCAGGGGATCAAATCCGAATAGATTTCCCCATGGTGGAGTCGCAGGAGACCTATACGTTGAAGTGGAAAGCGGAAGATGTGTGGATGGAATCGACAAACCCCGGTAACGACTGGAAGGCTCACGACTCCCCGGATCGGTTTACTTTCCACCTCAAGGGGAATACCGTAGTCGACGTTACGCCACGAACCCAAGGGCCGGGCTATCCCCTCTACGTGAGGGACCAGCTCAAAGGCACGACGGCGCCGATGAAACAGGTGATGCGTTATGTTTCCCCCGTGGTTGTGAAGTGGTGAGCGAGAAAGGCGGGAGGTGGGTCCATGGCCAATATTTGGGGATGCTTGTAGAGCAGATCTCCGCACCGGAGTTGGGGCCTACAGGCGAAGCCGGGGACACTGAGGAAACGGATTGTGAATTGGAAGACGGGCCAACGCCGATCTCATGACTGAAACGCCCGCCAAAAGGAATTGCCAATGGAGACTTTGACAGTCAAAGGGATGCTCCTGAATTTGTTGAGCGGCAAGCCGATTGACAGGATACCCGTCTCGCCGCGTGTTTATCGGAATGTTGTCTACGAGCATTTTGGAAGTTCGAACGTTGATGTGGTTGAGGGCGCCATTGAATTCTGCCGTCATTTCGGAATCGACATCATTGACTGGAATTGCTCGCCGGATTTTGTATTTCCGGAGTTTACTCTTGAAGGCCCATACTGGAAGCCGCGCATCAGGAAGGAAGTCTCCGGCAAAACGACATGGGAGACTGCCACGGTGGAAACACCCGGCGGAAAATTGCGCCGAGTTGTTTCAACGACGCAAATAGGAAGATGGGAAGAAGAGTGCGCCGTCACCGAATACCCCATCAAGACGGAACGGGATTTCCATCTGATTGCAGATTACCAACCTCCCGTGCCTCGGTTGGATACCGGCAGCATCAGCAGGGCGATGACGCTCATCGGCGACGACGGCATTGTGAGCCCCGGTTTCCATGGACCGTTTAACATCTTGGCCTACGCCTATCGCAAGCTGGATGACCTTCTGATCGACGTCGTTGTGGAACCTGATTTCTACCGCCGCATGATGGAGTACTTTCTCGCCCGGCTCACCCTGTATGCACAACAGGTCATCGATCTCAAACCGCCTCTGGTAGACGTTGGCGTCAACATTGCGAACAGCCGGGTCGTGAGTGCCGATTTTTGGCTGGAAAACATATTGCCTTACGAAAATCGCTTTGCCGACGTGTTCCAGGACCAAGGGGTATGCTGCTTGTTCCATAATTGCGGCTACGCCGGTGGGCACCTGCATGTCTATCCGCAGTTGCACCATCGCGCCTGGGGCTACCTCGCGCCCGCGCCCCACGGTGATACTGTTCTGGAAGAGGCATTGCAAAAATTGCCCAGGAGCTTGATCTTATGGGGCAATATCGATCAAATTGATTTCCTGCGGCGAGCAACTCCCAAAGAGGTGGAAGAGCGAGTGCGGCAAGTAATCGAGACAGTAAAGCCACGTGGCAACTTTATCCTCGGGACTACCGATTATTTGGAGGTGGAAACACCCGCCGAGAACCTTCGGGCGTTTGTTGATGCCGGACGTCGCCATGGTAGCTACGAAGTCTGAGTTAAGTTGTGAGGCAACTATGGGAACGCTGGCGGCCATCATCGTGTGGATCGCGGTGTGGCTCGAAATCTGAGAGGAGGGCACACGGGTGGACGCCTTGGCGAGGACCTCGACGGGATGCCGGGCCTATCTTTCCTCACCGTCGTGGAGAACATGTATGAAGAAAGCCGCCCATCCGATAGCTGTGATCTTCCGGCTTGCGGTAGCCGTCCTCGTCGTCGCTAGTCCGTCAACGGCCAATGACCGGGAGGACCTCTCTCTTGCAATCCGCCAGGGCAACCTGGCCGCTGTGCGGGCAATCGTGGAGAAGAACCCGGCGCTGGTGACGTCGGCAGATAACGCTGGCTTCACTCCACTTCACATCGCAGCTACGGCAGGCCGAGTGGACATCGTCGAGTACTTGCTGGATCGCGGAGCAGATATTGAGGCTCGGACCGCCGGCGGCCAGACGCCGCTGTTCCAGACGGTACCGCTGGTTAGCCAGAAGGCTTTTGTGTACTTACTGGAAAGAGGTGCCAACCTCAACGCGCGAGACAATGAGGGGAAGACTATCCTGCAGTTTGCGCTGTCCTGGCAACGGCCGTCGATGGTAGACCTGATTCTGGGCCGGGGCTTCGCGGTGGATGGACGGGACGCGGCGGCGGAAGAAATGTTGGAGCAAGCCGCAAACGCCGGAATTGATTCCCTTGTCACCGCGCTCCTCACCAAGGGTGTGTCCGTAACCCCGATCAGGCGACACGGCACAACGCTGCTTCACAGTGCAGCCCGGGGTGGATTGGCGGGGTTTGCAGCAAGTTTGCTGAAACAAGGGGCGGAGGTTGACGCTCGGGACCAGCACGGCTTGACGCCTCTGCATATTGCGGCTTTCTATGGGCGGGACGAGGTTGTCCGTGTGTTGATCGCCGGAGGAGCTGATCTCGATGCCCGGGGGTATGACGGGCGGTCTGCCCGTCATCTGGCGGAATACGGCGGCCACGCCAGCACTGTGACCGTCCTTGCGGCAAAAGGGGCCAAGGCTGGCCCTGCGGTCCTGCCCCTGCTGGCAGGGCCGTACCTGGATCAAACGGAACCCGGTCTGACGCCACAGATCTTCGCCCCGGGCATTGTCTCATCAGAAGAGCACGAAACGAATATCACCTTCGCTGCGAACGGCCGTGAACTGTGTTTCTCGAGAATCAACGCCGACCAGACTCGACGCTGGCTGTTGTTCATGCGCCTCGAGGGCGGGCGGTGGACGAGTCCCGAGCCCGCTCCTTTCGCATCGATGGGGACCGATTTCGAAGGCGCATATTCCACGGATGGCCGGATGCTGTTCTTTGTGTCGAATCGGCCGTTGCAGAAGGGTGGGCCGGCCAAGAGAGACACGGACCTATGGGCTGTGGAGCGAATTGGGGACGGATGGGGTGAACCCCGGAACTTAGGGATGGCGGTCAACAGTCAGAGCAATGAGTACATGCCATCAGTGGACCGAGCAGGCAACCTGTACTTCGAACGCTACGGGTTGAACCTCTCCCGTTGGCACAACGGCGACTACCTTCCGCCGGAAAAGATCGGCGCCAGCATTACGAACGTCACCAACATGGGACACCCCTTCATCGCGCCTGACGGCAGCTACCTTCTGTTCGACGCTCGCCTGCCGGGATTTGACAAGAGCGTGCTTTTCGCTTCCTACCTGTTGAAGGATGGCACTTGGTCGCAAGCCATTCGCCTTTTTGACCGGGCGGACACACGCGAGTACGAAAGCTGCCCGAGCGTATCCCCCGATGGGAAGTTTCTTTTCTTCGGTCGCGACCACGACATCTACTGGGCGAGCGCAGCAATCATCGCGAAGCTAGGACCGCAAGGGACCAAGGCCGCGTTCGATAGGGGGCTACTCAAACCTTAGCAGCACAGAACTTCTGACGGGCAGGCGAACACCCATCACGTTTGGAAGATCCTCCGCCTCTTTCACAATCGGGAGTTTCCGGCCTGCTTCATCTGTGACCTGCGTGAATCTTCTCTCTTCCGTCGGCAGCAGAACCTCCATTTCCACTTTGGGCAGAACGCCGCTGATCTCCACGGCAATCTCGGCTTTACCAACTGCCGTCTGCCTCACGCGCAGACTGAGGCGCGTATCATCACCAGTGGGAATGATCAGCCGGCCGAGTGAAATTTCTTGGCCGACCAGTTCCGGCGGCACCCGCGGGGCGATCCGCAGCCGCGCCCTCATCCGGTCATAATCCACTCCGAATAGATGTTCGACTATCGCCTGGATGTAGAGCGACGCCGACCACGCATAGCGCTTTACACCATCGCCCTGGCCGGTACTGGGAACCAGATACTCCGTGTAGTCCGCGTTGAAGCCCTTGATGGTAGTCCACGCCAGTTCAGCGGCCAAGCCATGGCAACCTACATCTTCCAGCCCCGCAATGATCGCCAAATTGCGCATCGCCCAGACATCCCCGTACCATTGCCGGCCGTTGTACGTCCCTTTTTCTTCCACGTAGTCGGACTCGGTCTTGGCGATGGTAGTTACGGGCAAAGCACCCCAATTGAATAACGCCGGATTGAGCAGCTTCGGAAGCAATCTTTTGACCCGCGGCGGCGGCGCGATCTGAAGCCGCAGCGGATCGAAGGTCGTGCAAATAAGCCGTAGGCTTTGCTTCCCGTCTCGAACGTTGTAGTTGTAATAGGCGCCCTGCTGTTCGTTCCACAGATACCGGTTAATAGATTGCGTCAGTTCCTGGAATCTCTGGTTGAACTGACTGGTGTCATCGGCTTTTCCTAACCGTCCGGCCAGCTTGCCTACGTTGTAGCAGCCCAAGGCCACAGCTACGTTCAGGTCCATCGGTGCGTCGGTCTGGGGCATCTGATTCGCGTCCAGGCTCATTATGGCCCCACTGAGTGTTTCCTCTCCCGTTGCCGTGATCAGTCCACTTGCAGCGTCCCTCTTCACCGGGGACAACCACCATTCGAGATATTTCTTCATCGTCAGGTAAATTTCTTCGCGTAGCGCGTTGCTGTTTGTCCGCCGTGCGACATCGTAAGCCACTTCAAAGAAACGTGGCAGGCTGCTGACGTCCCCGATCTGGCCGCGAATGGCGGAGTCGCCGTAAAGGTCTATTCGGCCGTCGGGGTTGAGCTCTTGCACTCCCTTGAATCCCCTCATAACGTTTTCGGCGAATTCCTGGTTTGCCCATTTCGCTCCCGCCACTGCCAAGCTGCTGTCAAGCTGCCACCAGCACTCTCCATAGGCGCCGCCCGGACCCATGACGGGGTAGTTGAAACCGAAAACAGGTACGTTGGTGATGAGACACTCGTCGAGCACTTTGAAGGCGTCTGCGAATTGATTCTGTGAAATCCCCGGCAGGCTCATCCCTGGAACCACAGAGTCACCGCATACGTCCGGCCGCGGCGGCTGCTCCCGTGGCATACCGCCCACGAGCTCAATTGAGTTGATCCAGATATCCCCTCGCATCGGCGCGGTGGGAAATCTCACCTTCAGTTGATCGATAGTGCCGGTCCATCGTTCGTCGATATGACACGCAACTTCCTGCCATTGATTCACGTTCGGCTGCAAGGTGAATCGCACCGCTCCCACATACCTATCCGGAGCTGCCTTGGTTTTCCAATCGACATATCCGTCCGTCACCGGCGAAAGGTTTAGGATGCGCATCCGCACCTTTTTGACCTGGGATGCGGGAGCCGCAAGCGGCCTCGGAGATTCGATCTCAAATGGCCTCCCTGGCCCATAAATCTGAAACCGCGTCTGCTCAACCTGCTCAGGGTTTATTGCCGCAGGCTTGAACGTCAGCCACAACCCACCACCCATGACTGCGCCCGTCAACTCCGAGGGGACTGTCCAACCTTGTTTGTCACCCCACTTGTCGAATTTCCAACCTCTCTTGTAGTTGACCGAAATTCCTGATCTACTTCCCGCATCTATTTCCTTTTCCTCTTTTCCCTGGTTCGCCCGCGCAGAAGCAGGAAGCGGACTGTTGGCCAGCCAATTTGACAAGGAGGCGATAGAAGCAACAAAATCACGACGTTTCATTGGATCACCTTTGCTAGTCGGCGAAGCCCCACGGGCAGAGGGGACGAAACATCGAATGAGACAGGGTGTTGCTGATGGCGGCCGACGCTTCTGCGATGTCCCCTCCTGATTCGAATGAATCTTCCGTGGCCTGCGGACTGACCTTCAAGTTCCACGACATCCTTTGGTTTCGACTCGAACTCCTCAAAAACTCTATGCTGCCATTCTCGGGACTTCTCACGCAAGGCGTTCATTTCACAGACTTCCGTCAGGGTGAAATTCCACAAAGGGTTAGCGACAAGGGTAAGTTCACGCAGGGACACAACGTCATAGTGTGCTATTAGGCGCTACGTTAAGGTGGCCCCGGTGCGGAATCAGATCTGGTAAGGATGCTGACATAATCAGCAGGTCGTTGCTGCGGAACGTGACGGTCTCCTTCGAGGCGAGGGAAACTTGTTGCCCCGGCTTTGCTGATGTTGAGAAAGCCCTCCACCGAAAGAGACTGGCTCAAAACTAGGCCTTTTTTGACTTTTACACAGCGTAGGCCATTGATTGTCGGTCCCAAAACCCGTGATTTTACCAGTTCTGAGACTGCCTCGAAGAGCGAGGGAAGCCCGGTATGATCGCATCGGGTCCTGTTCGCTTGGCGTTCTTTGTCTCTAGCTGCATCAGTCTTTCGTTGAGGATTTCCTCTCGGGAGTTGCGTCTATGGACACAATCATGCTGCGGGTTGAGCAGGCAGCACGCAGGACCTTTCTGGACGCTCTCGACGTTGCCACGATGGGGAATGTCGCAAGTACCCATTGTTTCCGCCTCGAAAGGAGTTGTCCGACCATGCCAGCCATTCAGTGTCTAAGGGTGTTCCATGCCATCGCGGATACTCTGAACTCGCCGCTCGAGACGGCGGAAATGCTAAGGTTCGTATCCAAATCGATCGTCGACAACTTATCTGTAAAAGGGTGCGAGTTTTTCCAGCTCAGCCGAGACCAGAGGCAGTTGGAAAACATCGCCTTTTTTGATTTGAACGAGAACTTCGCCCTTAGCGGGCCGCTGAACGTTGCGGGGATACTGGAAGAGGTGCTCCACGGAGATACGGTGTCAGTTAGTGATTGCGGGTCCGATCCTCGAGTCTGCAAATTGCCACTTTATAGCGCTGAGGGCGTCAAGTCGCTGCTCTTAGTGCCGTTGACGACCCGAAGTCAAGTGATTGGATCAATGCACATTACCACTGCCGAGGAAAAGGCTTTCAGCAGTGATGAGTTGACAGTCATCCACACCATAGCGGCTCTTTGTACAAGCGTCATCCAGCGCTGGATGTTTCAAAAGATCCTTCACGATGTTTCGGAAACGGCTCCTTTACATCTGGACATCAAGGATGTGTTGAACCAGATCGTCAAAGTTATTGCAGAAGACTTGCGGGCCAAGGGATGCCTGATTCGGCTGCTCGACCCGGATACGCAACGGCTGGAACTGTGGGCCTCTTATGGTTTGAGTCAGGCATACTTAGATAAAGGGCCGCGGGACGCCGGCAAGGCGAAGGCGGAAACGCTCGAAGGCCGGTGCGTCGCCGTTCACGATGCCACGCAGTATTTGCAGTACCCGGAAGAGGCCAGGCGCGAGGGCATCGCATCCCTGCTAAGCGTTCCGCTTCTCGTACACGGACGCTCTATCGGTGTGCTGCGTATTTACACTCATAAGCCTTACGAGTTCTCGACGGATGAGATCTCTCTCATAAGAATGGTGGGTGAGCAGTGTGCCCTCCTGATCCACAGCGCCCGACTTTATTGCTATATCAAGGAGAGATACGAGACGCTAATGGTTGATTTCCAGAATTGGTTCGACTGGTCCTATGGGTGGGGAGTGACGGAAAGGAAGAAGGCTGCTTGATCCGTGAGTCAACTGAAGCGCCAGAGGATTCTTATATGGCACTCTGCCGCATGATGAATGGCAGAGGAGGCCTCCCGTTCGTTAATGTCAGCCCTCAAGACAAATATCTTCGCGAGGAGATCTGGCATGTCAGCGGTCCCAACCACGTGCCCTTTCTGCGCTTGTGGCTGCGGGTTTTACTTGCTGGTGAATAAGGGAGAACTGGTTGGCGTGGCCCCGAGCGAAAGCCATCCTGTATCCCGGGGAAGGCTTTGCGCCAGAGGCTGGAGCGCGCACGAGGCTCCCTTGTGGGGCACGCGGCTAAGGCAACCTTCCGTCAGACGGAACGGAAAGGTGGAGGCCGTTTCGTGGGTCGAAGCGCTTGATCACGTTGCAAGGGGCATCAAGGAGCTGATTGAAGCTGGCAAGTCTGTCGGGGTACTTGGTTCTCCGAGAGCAACTAATGAGGAGAACTATCTGGCCGGCAAGCTCGCCAGAGTTGGTTTACAAACTAATAACGTCGATTTCTCATATCATTCCATTTGCCGCCCGCTTATTGCAGGTGTCGAGGAAGTCATCGGGGAATATGGTCGTTCCATCAGTCTGAATGACCTCGAGTCAAGCGAAACGATCTTGCTCCTTGAAGGCGACCTGGCCAAGACCCACCCCCGTGCGGCTTTCTCTGTGATCAGGGCCGTGGAAAAAGGCGCTCGCCTTATCGCCATCGGTTCTACAAGAACGCAAATGGCACGCCTCTCCTCCCTCTTCCTGGAGACTGCACCTGGCGGCGAAGGCGAAGTGATCAATGGCCTTCTGGCTGGGATTTTTCATCCCAGCCTGGAAGATCAAATATCGGCGGCGGTTTGGTGTGGGGGATATGAAGAGCTACGGCGGGACTTGGCCGCCGTCAAGGCAACTGAAAAAATACGTCAGGCAGCAGAGTGGATCGCGCGTGCGAAGCGGGCGACGTTCTTGATGCCTCCTACCAGTGGGCAGGGGGATCAGCTTCGAAAAGATGCCGCTGCCTTAGCCACCCTGGCTGCCATCACCGGACATCTGGGCAGACCGGGATCCGGGCTCTTGCTGCTGCTTGGGCGGAGTAACGTGCGCGGGACCTGCGATATGGGAGTCGCGCCGGACCGGCTACCCGGCTACCTGCCGTTCCAGGACGGACGATCTCAGCAGCACCTCGAGGACCTCTGGGGTAAGAAACTGCCATCGGCCCGCGGATTGGACGCCGAAAGCTTGTTGCAGTCTGTGAGCGGATTGATTGTTTTGGCCGACGATCTCCCCTCAGTCCTCCCAATGGGACAGCGAGCGGCCGCGGCCATGGAAAGAATTGAGTACTTAGTGGTGCTGGACGCCTTTGTCACGCCAACCGCGAGCGCTGCCCACGCCGTTCTGCCAATTGCGAGCTTTGCTGAGACCGAAGGAACAATCACCAATATGGAGGGTAGAATCCAAAGGCTCCATGCAGCAAACGATCCGCCTGGGGAAGCGAGAGTCGGCTGGCAGGTGCTGGCTGAGCTTTGCGCAAGGTTCGACGTTGGCGGGTCGTACAGTTCCGCCACTGATGTCCTTCGCGAGATCGCACAGGCGGCGCCTCGATACGCCGGGATGGGACAACAGATGTCAGACGACGGATGGAGCGAGACCTATGTTGAGGACTCTGCCCACAGGAAGCTCATGCTGCATGCCACGGAACCGGCAGTACTGACATCTGCCAAATACCCACATGTGCTGGCGTGCGATAGTGCTATTGATTGGGGTTGTGACCCGCTCGTTTTGTATTCGCCGACTTTAAGTCGCGACTATCAGTCGCAGCGCAGGCTCTTTCCCAAAGGTTTCGTTGACATGTCCAGGCAGGATGCGGACCAACTCGGCGTGAGTGCGGGATGGCAAGTCAAATTGACCTCAGCCAACGGCGATACTGTAGTTCCAATTCGGGTAAAGGCGGACCTCAGACCCGGCGTGCTTGTCGTACCTTACGCGTTCCGCGATCACGTTGCCAAGGTATTGGGTACAGACAGCCTAACAGCGGTAGAGGCAGAACGGGCGTAATATGCAGCCGACTCTTTACACTATAGAAAGACCCGATATAGCGAAATGGGTCGAGAGGTTGTTAGAGACCGCGGAGGTCATCGCTCCGATTGCTGAACGTTATGGGGATGTCGTCTTCTCAACGATCAGTTCCCCAGCGCAGGTACTCTGGGACTTCGAAAATGCGCTTCATCCACCAAAGCAATTCGTGCTGCCTCAAACCGACCCCATCGTTGCGATCAAGCACGATGGCCAGCACTACGAGGTGGAGCCGATTTACGATGATACCCGCCGCGTCCTCCTCAACGTACGCAGTTGTGATGTCAAAGGACTCGCATTCCTGACTCGAATGGAGGAAATGGAGCCGGCGGATGCTTCGTACCTTCGTCGTGCGAATAACCTCACCCTCATCAGCCTGACCTGCCACACTCCGTGCCCATCGGGCTTCTGCGTATGTACTGATTCCGGACCCTTTTTGAACGGCGGTTATGACATTCAATTGACCGATCTGGGCGGGAGATACCTTGCGGAGGTCGGGAGTGAAAAGGGTGAGGCCGCAGTGTCTCATGCGCCAAGCCTCTTCCGTGCACCCACAGAAGCCGAGGTCTCTCAGAGGAAAGAGCTTGAGACAACGGCGAGAAACCGTTTCGGGCAGGAGACCTGCCATTTTGCCTCAGCCATGAGGCGCATTTCGACCGGGCGCGTGCAAGACTCGCTATGGGAGAAGATAAGCGACTGGTGCCTGGAATGCGGCGGGTGCAGTCTGATTTGCCCCACTTGTTACTGCTTTAGCGTAAAAGATCGCGCTCGTGATGGGAACTGGGTTCGCTGTCGGATCTGGGATTCCTGCCAGTACAGTGCCTTCACCCGTGAAGCCTCGGGACATAACCCGCACGAGCACCGAAAGGACAGGATAAAGCGGCGTTTTTTCCACAAGGTAAGCGCGCAGTATTACATGCGCGACAGCATGGTCGGATGTGTCGGCTGCGGGCGGTGTATCAAGGTTTGTCTCGGCACGTCGGACATGCCCGCAGTCGTAGGCGCAATCAGGAAGGGAAAATGGCATGAATGATGTCTTCCTTCCACATATTGCACGTATAGTCGGGGTCTCGGATGAGACGCCCGACACCAAGACGTTCACCTTGCGCTTCCGGGACTTAGAGGACCCGAAGGATTTCCAGTTCCTTCCTGGGCAATTCCTGGAACTGTCTGTTTTCGGTTGCGGAGAGGCTCCGTTTTGCATGGCCTCCAGCCCGACACGTCGAGGGGCATTACAGACCACCGTCAAACGCACCGGACAGTTGACTGATGCGCTGCACCAGCTTGGAAATGGCGACGAGGTGGGCATACGCGGTCCTTTCGGCAACGGATTCGACATGGAAGGAGCACGTGGCAAAGACTTGCTGTTTGTAGCCGGCGGCATTGGACTGCCGCCGCTGCGCAGCTTCATCTGGAATGTCCTCGATGAGCGCGACCGTTTCGGCAAGGTGACCATCCTTTACGGCGCTCGGACGCCGACTGACTTGGTTTACAAGCAGGAACTGGAGGATTGGGGAAAACGCCCGGATGTGGAATTCCACGTTACTGTGGACGCGCCGGATGCAGGTTGGACAGGGAACGTGGGAGTAGTCCCCATTCTGTTCGGAAAGACAACCCTCAACCCGGAATCCACCTTGGCGTACGTCTGTGGGCCACCGGTCATGATCCGTTTTGTTGTCCGGGATCTTTTCGGGCGCGGTTTCAAGGAAGAGGCGGTCATCTCTACCTTGGAGCGCATGATGCAGTGCGGCATCGGCAAGTGCAACCATTGCGCCATTGGTCATCGCTATGTATGCCGCGACGGCCCAGTCTTTAATTACAGGCAGATAAAGGAGTTGGTGGAGTAGAGGAATACGCGACGAAGTTAGGGGAGTTACCCCCTCACCCGACCCGCCCCGGCTGGTCAAAGCGCCGGCGGCGGGCCACCCTCTCCCCCAAGGGGGAAAGGGCTAGCCCTTCTATCCGAGAGGAAAGGTGCTCGCTTGATTGCCTCAGTGGCTGTGTTAATCCTGATTCTGCCCGCGGCGGGATCTCTTTTGTGTGCGGCGCTGAAAAGGAGGGCTCGGACCCCCGCTGCCGTCGTTGCCGCAGCCGTGACGGGCTTGGCTGTGTGGCTCACACGTTCCGCCTATGGCGTTTCTTACACCAGAATGTGGGGGCGTCTCCCATGGTTGCACGGCATCGTCGATACGCCGGTTTGGGGGATTCTTATCGATCCGTTGGCATCTTTGATGTTGCTGGTGGCAGTGCCCATCGGATTGCTCACCGTCCTCTATTCGACCTCATACCTTACCGGCAAGAACCGAGAGCATCCAGTCGGAAGTGAGCATTACGGCCGGTACTATTTCTGGCTCCTTTTGTTCATCGCGAGCATGGTGGGGGTGGCGATTTCGCCCAATTTCCTTCAGTTCCTGGTCTTCTGGGAACTGACCACTTTGTGTTCATGGGCGCTGATCTCCTTTCGCCAGAACGAGAGAAGCCTACGGGCGGGTTTCAAAGCCATATTGATGACCCACGGCGGAAGCGCCTTCCTTCTACTGGCGATTCTTATTCTCTTCGCCCGTACAGGCTCATTTGAGTTTTCAGCTCTCGGGGCACTGCCGAATGTTTTGAGATCATGGGTCTTGCTTCTTATCCTGATTGCAGCCTGGGCGAAGGCGGCACAGGTCCCCTTCCAAACGTGGCTGCCTGACGCCATGGAGGCTCCGACTCCTATCAGTGCCTACCTGCACGCAGCAGCAATGGTTAAAGCTGGCGTATTCCTGGTGGCTAGGACCGTGAGCAGCGGATGGGTAGTTCCATCGGGGATCGCAATTCTCATGGCCGTTATGGCGCTGCTCACGATTTTCGTCGCTCTTTCTTTTTATTTCGTCCAGGATGACCTGAAGCGACTGCTTGCCTATTCGACCATCGCGCATCTCGGCTACGTGCTGCTCGGCCTCGCCATCGGAGGTCTTGGGTCAAAGATCGGTTTCCGTGGCGCCGTCTTGCATATCATCTGCCACGGTTACAGTAAGGCGACCCTATTCTTTTGCGCCGGCGCCATAGCCTATGTCACCGGGACTCGCAGCATATCGGCGCTGCGCGGTCTGGGAAGGAGCATGCCCCTCACTGCTACAGCTTTTTTCGTGGGGCTCCTGAGTGTCACCGGGGTCCCCCCACTGGCATGCTTCTGGAGCAAGTTCATGATTTTGTCGGGCGCCATGCGCCTCCCCGGCGCTCTAGGACCGGCAATCCTTATTCTCATCCTTTGCGAGACTTTGGTCTCATTCGGCTGGATGCTCTACATCGCACAAAGGATCTTTCTAGGTCCGGTGTCGCTGGCGGCGCAAGTCCACAGCGACCCTCCTTGGCCCATGAGCGCCACCTTGATAATCCTGATGATCGGCTGTGTAGCAGCCCCACTTATTGGCATGCCATTAGTGCAGTTGATGGGGAAATAGAATGATCAATGCGGTTGGGCAGGTCGAAACCAGCATCGTGATTCTAGTCCTTGGATCACTCGTAAGCCTGCTGCTTGCGCGTAACCGGAAGCTATGCGGTTGGGTTAGTTTCGCTTTCGTTAGCGTTTCCTCTGTGTTCACCGTTCTGGCCGTAGTTGGAGCATTTGCGGGGACGTCGTATGAACACAGGGTGCTCTCACTGCCGCAGCTCGGCGCCGCTCTTGCGCTGCGGGTCGATCCACTGAGCGCCATCTTCCTTGCTATTGTTACCTTGGTTGCGCTTGCGAGCACGCTGTACTCCGTTCGGTATATGGAGCACTACGC
Organism: uncultured Acidobacteriota bacterium; assembly: GCA_963765485.1. Classification (GTDB taxonomy): domain Bacteria; phylum Acidobacteriota; class Terriglobia; order UBA7540; family UBA7540; genus CAVROP01. Next base: position 16,153 of record CAVXWN010000045.1, read on the forward strand.
GCACGACAATGTGGGGAAGTTCTATCCGCTTCTCCTCCTCTGCGTCGCCAGCATGCTGGGCGTTCTCGTTTCCGTCGATTTCCTGTTTTTCCTTGTCTTTTGGGAGTCCATGACGCTGACGTCATACTTCCTGGTGGCATTCGAGAGTGAGAGCGCGGCGAGCCAGCGGGCAGGCTTGAAGTATTTCATCATAACCCACGGCGCCACGCTGTGCATGGCGGCAGCAGCCCTGCTGCTTTGGAGGACGTCAGGCTCGTTTCATTTCAGTGCGATGAGACAGACTCTTGGCGGGCTGCTCAGCACCCAACCCTTCCTTGCGCACTTGATTATATTTCTGTTCTTTCTGGGGTTTGCCACGAAAGCCGGAATCCTGCCCATGGGAGACTGGCTGCCCGACGCACACCCTGTTGCGCCTTCGGGCATGAGCGCCATGCTTTCGGGCGCGCTGGTGAAACTTGGAATATATGGGCTGGTTCGCCTCTTCTGCTCCTTCGTGACGGCGTCGCCATCGCTGAGGATGTGGGGAATTTTCCTCGCCCTCGCCGGCACGGGGTCTCTTTTTGTTGGAAATCTGACCGCACTCCGACAGACCGACACCAAGCGGCTAATGGCCTTCTCGACCATCGGTCAAATCGGCTACATCTGCTTGGGGCTAGGTGCGGGCGCGTTTTGTCTCGACGCGTACCCCGCGCTGGCTTCGATCAGTCTCGCGGGAGCAATTTTCCATGCCGTGAACCACGCCTGCTTCAAGTCGTGCTTGTTCCTCGGAGCAGGGTCGGTGCTTTACCGGACCGGCAAGCGCGACATGAACAAACTGGGCGGCCTGGCTGGTTGCATGCCTTACACAACCGGCACGACGGCAATAGCCTCATTGAGCATCGCAGGAGTCCCGCCTTTCAACGGGTTCGCCAGCAAGTGGCTGATCGTCGTCGGCTGCGTGTTGACAGGAATGCGATTCCCACTGTTTCTGGTGCTGGGTCTCGTAGCATTGTTCATTTCACTCGCCACGCTCGCTTCATTCTTGGCGGTGCTCGGATCGGTTTTTCTTGGCAGGCCTGAGGGGGGCGCGGAAACGCGGGAAGCGCCGGTATCCATGATCGTGCCCCAAGTCGTGCTTGCCGCCCTCTGCGTGCTGCTGGGCGCCTTTCCGCAGCTCGTGTTGCGTTTCGTCGCACAGGCCATCCAGGGCGTTACCACCATCCCGGCATTGGCTGTGGACGGGAGCAGGATGTGGGGGGGGCTGGTGCTGATTGATGGATCGCCGGTCGCATTCTGGTCGCCCCTTGCCATTCTGGCAGCCTTGGTAATCCTGGCATTCTTGTCCTACGGGATCCAGCGGGCGGGAAGAGCCCGGGTGAGGTCTGTGCCTGTCTGGTATTGCGGGGAAGAACACGCCTCCGCCACGGTCCGCTACCCTGCCAGCAGCTTCTACTTGCCGTTCAAACACGCCTTTCAGGGCGTTTACCCAATGGGAAGAGTACACGTACCGAAATTCCCGGCTCCGATCCGCCGCCTGCTCGACTTCGACCGGTGGCTGTATACGCCGGTCGTCGATGCCATCGAGACGGCCGCAGATCGGGTGAGCAGAACGCACGTGGGAACCCCGCAGGTCTATCTTCTGTGGATCGTGATCGGCTCCATCATTGTGACTGGAATCATGCTGTGGGTGAGTGGCTGAGGAGATGGCCATGCATATCGTAGACCAAGCCGCCATTACAAGGGTCAAGGAAGTCGTTGCAGCGCGCAGCAATGGTGCGCTCAGCACAGCAACGCAACCTCACGCCGATACGCTCCATTTCGCGGTCGACAAGCAGGCGATTCGGAGCGTAGTGGAGGGCCTGATCAACGAGTTGCAGGGGCGCTTCATGATTTCGGTCGGGACTGATAAAAGGCCTCTCACAGGCGACTTCGCAGTCTTGCACCTGTTTTCGCTGGACGCGGCTCATCTCTATGTTCTGCTCGAATCCCCCATTTCCAATGAAGACCTGCAGATCGAATCGATCACCCAAATCATCCCTGGCGCGAATTGGGCGGAGCGCGAATTCCGAGATGGCGTGGGTGTGCGTCCGGAAGGGCATCCGGACCCACGCCGGTTGCTCCTGGCCGACGACTGGCCGGAAGGCGTCTATCCCTTCCGAAGAGACTTTCCTTACAACTACCAGCCTCCCCCTGCGGAGAATGTGCTGGCCGCAAATGCGCGAACCCCCCGCCGGCGCAAGTGTGGTACCCATGGGGCCTTTCTTCCCGGTCCTGGAGGAGCCTTCTTACTGGCGCCTGTTCGTCGAAGGCGAGACGATCGTGGGATGTGATACCCGCCTCTTTTATAACCACCGGGGAATCGAGAAACTCGGCGACAGCGTCTTGACCTACAACGAGATTCCGCACGTGGCCGAGAGAATTTGCGGCATCTGCGGGTTCATCCATTCGACTTGTTATTGCCAGTCCGTGGAGACGGCCGCTGGCATTGAGGCGCCACGAAGAGCCAGGTACATACGAACGATCATGCTGGAGCTGGAACGTATCCACTCGCATCTGCTCTGGCTGGGCATCGCAGGGCACATCATCGGTTTCGATACCGTGCTTATGCAAACATGGCGGATCCGCGAGCCGGTGATGTGGATTTGTGAAGAAATCTCCGGGAACCGCAAAACCTACGGAATGAATACTGTCGGCGGGCTCAGGCGCGACCTCCCAAATCATATGAAGCCAAAGCTGATGGAGACGCTTCGAGAGGTGGAAAGGGAGGTAATAGCGGTTCGAAATGCGATCGTCGGGGATACCACGTTACAAGCAAGGACCAAGGCAGTGGGCGTGTTGACGAACGAATGGGCCAGGAAAATCTGCGTCGTGGGCCCGCCTGCCAGAGCTTCGGGGGTGGCAATCGATGCGCGGATCGATCACCCCTACGCGGCGTACGACGAACTGGTTCCGCAGATTGTGACGCAAGACGCCGGTGATACATGGGCGCGCGTGCTCGTGCGAGTCGGCGAGTTGCTGGAATCGATTCGGCTTGTGCGCGAGGCTCTTTCGGCAGTTCCCGACGGTCCGATTTGCGCGGAGATCAAGGAAGAAATACCAGCGGATAGATTAGGCGTGTCGGTGGTGGAAGCGCCGAGGGGCGAGGCCGTCCACTTTATATTGACGGGAGGAGACAACCGGCCATATCGGTGGAGAGTGCGCGCCCCAAGCTATCCGAACCTTCAGGCTCTGCCGGCGATGATCTTGAATGCAACCATAGCGGATGTTCCGATTACGCTTGGGAGTCTGGATCCTTGCTTCTCCTGCACCGAGCGTCTGGAGACGATCGACCGGAGGACAAACAAGATCAGGATTTACTCCGGCGCTGACCTCCTTGAAATCTCCAGAAAGAAGGGTCACCGCGGAGGGGGGGCATGATGGCTTGGTTCGGCTTGGTGTTCTTGTCGTGCTTGCTGAACGTGATGCTAGCGCTGTTCTTGTCCCCTCTTTGCGAAGGGATCATGCGCAAACTCCGGGCTGCGATCCACTCTCGAATTGGGCCTCCAATCACGCAGCCCTATTGGGATCTCCTAAAGCTCTTGGGCAAAGAGGATCTCCAGAGCACAGGCGGGGTAGCATATTCGAGCATGCCGGCTCTCACGCTAGGGTCGCTGCTGCTTCTTGCTGTGCTGATTCCTATGGGAACGGCCCCTCCGCTCGCATTCGCGGGTGACATGATCGTGGTGCTCTATGTCGCGGCCATGAGCTCAGTGCTGATCATGTTGGTAGGGTTTGCCAGCGGCAGCCCCTATGCCTCCATTGGAAGCTCACGCGAGATGATGATGCTTCTATCTGTCGAACCAATCGTTGCGATCGCACTCTTAGTCGGCGCGTTCAAGGCAAGAACCTTAGTGCTTACGGGGATTGTCGACTGGCAGGTGAGGAATGGACCGAGCATAAGTATGGCCATAGGCGGCGTAGCGTTTTTCCTTGCGCTCCAGGCGCAGGCGGGCAGATTACCGTTCGACATTGCAGAGGCCGACCAGGAAATCATGGGGGGGCCGCTGGTAGAGCAAAGCGGTCCCAGACTCGCCATTTTCCGCTGGGCCCTGTGGACGAAGCAGCTTGTCCTGGCTTTCTTGTTGGTCCAAGTTTTCCTTCCTTGGCCTCATTTTGGGATTCCTCTGGCTGATCTGGTCACAACTACAGTGAAAGTGGTCGTGGTGCTCACGCTTGTTGCTGTCATCGAGGTGGTGAATCCGAGGCTGCGCGTCGATCAGGCCCTGGGTTACTTTATGCGCGTAGCGTTTTCGTCGCTAGCGGCCCTGGCATTTGCGGTGATTGGAAAGTAGCGGCGGGTTTATCCCGCCAGCGGGAAGGTGGTGGCGTTAAGCCGCCCCTATGCCCGAAACCGGCAGGAGGTTGCGGTGTTTCTGAGCAAGCTGCGGGAAGCTCTGATTTGCCTGAAAGCAGGACGCGTGACTCTCGGATACCCGTTCGCGCCGCGGGAGCCAAAACCTGGCTTCCGCGGCAAGATAACTATCGACTCCGATCTATGCTTCGGATGCGGCGGGTGCGCCAACGTCTGCCCTGCCGCTGTGATTGTGGTTTCTGACCAGGAACAGCACAGAAGGGTCCTTGAGTTCTTCTGGCGCAGGTGCACCTATTGTGGCAAGTGCGAGGAAGTCTGCCCCGAGAAAGCGATCCGCCTCAGCCAGCAGTTCGAAACCGCCACAAATAATCCTCAGGACATGTACATGCGACTGGAGGTTTTTATGGGACCCTGCCAGAGGTGCGGCAGGTGTTTTTCGCCTCCGACTCCGCTGGATCGGATGATGAAAACGGGTTTCAGGGATGGTTTAGAGAGAGGAAGAGCGTGAAGTATGAATCCGGAAGCGCTGCCCGCGAGTTTGATTGAGACTCTGAGCTTGATCCTGGTAATTACGTCGGTAGCGGCGATCGAGATGCGGAGGCTCAAGTTCTCGATTGTCGCCTACCTCGCTCAGGCCCTCCTCATCGTCAGTCTGCTCCTGTGCTTTGCCACGGTGAACAAGGCGCTTTACTGGTGGGCCGGCACAGCGCTGATTACCAAGGCCATCCTTACACCCTGGTTCCTCTTCCGGTCGATCCGGGGCACGGATGACCGTGAATTGAAGCCGGTGATCGGTTTTGGCCCGTCAGTCATTGTCGCGGCCTTGCTGATGTTAGGCTTCTTCCATCTCACACACGGCCAAGTCAAACTTCTGGCGCCAACCGGCATAGCGCAGCTCGGGGTCTTCAGAACAAATCTGGCGGTAGCATCCACGGTTTTCGCCCTTGGCTTGTATGCAGTGTTGACACGACGGGATGCGATCAAGGCAGTGATTGGGCTCTGCCTCCTCGAGAATGGGGTACACCTGAGTCTGGTCAGCTTGGCTCCGGAGTTGCCGGAAACCGCGCTCTTCGGCGTCGCAACTGAAGTTGTGGTTACGGTCTACCTTCTCCTGTATGTGATCGGCGGGGTGCGGCAGGAGTTCGGATCGACGGACACATTCAGGCTACGGGAATTAAGGTGGTAGATACAGTCAAAGGGTTCGAGCAGGGGATGCGCACATGGGTGGGCAAGCATCGATCGTGATCTCAAACGCTCCCGCGGCCGTATTCCTCTTACCGCTGTTGAGTGGCATCGTACTGTTCCTGGCAAGAGGGCTGGGGCGGCGTTTTCAACAATGGTTATCCGTTCTGACAGCAGCCCTTGTCACCGGGCTGGGCGCTTGGATGGCCTGGCGAGTGGCGCATGGGGTTGTGCTTATAACCTGGAGCGATGAGCTGCGCGTCGATGCTTTGAGTGCCTTGATGGTAATCATCATCGGGGGCATCGGAATGCTCGCGTCCGTTTACTCCGTACGGTACCTCGCTCAGCACGCCGGTGAGGGTGTTGCCGAGCGCCGGATGCGTACGTTCTATGGCCTTCTGATGTGGTTTCTCGGAACCATGTTGTGGGGGTGTGTTACCAACAACGTGATCATGCTGTACGTTGCCGTGGAAGCTACCACGCTGGCATCGGGCTTCCTCGTAGCCTTCTATTGGGATCGTCGCGCCCTGGAAGCAGGCTACAAGTACCTGATGTTGCTAACTATTGGAATTACCTTTGCCTTGTTCGGCTGCGTATTGGTTTACGCGGCTGCAGCCGCCACGAAGCGACTCAGTGGCGTAAGCGCCCTGCTGATCAGTGACGTGAGGAACGTTGTTCAGTTCGTACCGAGTGGCACGGCGGCGATCGCCATTGCCTTTCTCGTGATCGGATTCGGGACGAAAGCCGGGATTGCGCCGTTTCATCCATGGCTCCCTGACGCACACGCCGAGGCTCCGACCCCCATTAGCGTGCTGTTGTCAGGCGTGATGATAAAAATGGCCCTGTATGCGATGGCTCGCACGGTGAGCATATTCTACCCGGCATGGCCTCAGGTCACCGTCTTTCTTGTAGCGCTGGGCACCTTCACGATGCTGCTCGGCATCATCCTAGCCTTGAGTCAAGACGACCTGAAGCGGTTGCTGGCTTATTCATCCGTGAGCCAGATGGGCTACGTACTGGTCGGAATCGGACTTGGGACTTATCTGGGATGCTACGGCGGCCTTTTTCATCTGCTCAACCACGCGCTTTACAAGTCACTGTTGTTCATGTGCGTGGGCGCGGTAATCTCTGCAACGGGCGCTCGGCGAATAAGCGAGCTCGGCGGACTGCGAAAGGATATGCCGATCACGAGCGGCTGTTTCTTTCTGGGCGCATTAGCGATCGCAGGCTTCCCGCCGCTCAACGGATTCTGGAGCAAGCTGACGGTGTATCTGGCGCTGGCGAGAGCGGGGCTGTGGTGGGCTGTAGTCATTGCCATTTTGACCAGCATTTTGACCATGGTCGTCATGGTCCGGGTCGGCTACAAAGTGTTTTGGGGAGACCGGCGATCAAGCAGCGGCTCCGAGTTGCGTGTGAGAGAGGTGCCAGTGCTCATGTGGGCGCCTATGGCGGTTTTGGCGACATTATGCGTCTTGATTGGAATTTACCCCCAAGCGCCATATCCACTGCTGGATCGAGCGGCGGCGGTCTTGGCAACCCTGGGCAGGTAAGGTGCTGTCATGTTGAAAGATCTTTGCAGAAAGGCCTTTGGCAAAGCGCTTTGGGTGTACCACGCGAACACCGGGGCGTGCAACGGATGCGACATTGAGGTCATCAACGTCCTCACGCCCTACTATGATGCCGAGCGTTTCGGTATCAAACTAGTGGGATCCCCCCGGCACGCAGATGTTCTGTTGGTCTGCGGACCTGTCACCCGGCAAGCAGCGCCGGCGCTAAAGAGATTACTGGAAGCTGTTCCCAATCCGAAGCTCGTCTTCGCCATCGGTTCATGTGCAGCGGGTGGAGGTTCGTGGTTCGACACCTATAACGTCTTAGGCGGCGCGGACAAAGTAATTCCAGTCGACTTCTATATTCCGGGTTGCCCTCCGCGACCTGAAGCCATCCTTTACGGGGTGGCTCTTGCATTGGGCCTGGTGCCGAAAAAGGTGGCCGAGGAGAGGTTAGATCAAGAGACCCTCGAGGAGCTGGCGCGAGGTAAATCAATCGTGACAAACGAGTGTCTCCACGAAAAACCTCATTGAAGCGGTTTGGTCCTGTAAGGATCAAAGCCGGTTCTATTCTTATCACACAGGAGTGTTGTCATGGTAACTCTTCAGGTCAATCTAAGTGCGCATCCGTTTTTCGTTGACTTGTCGGCGCCTCACATCGAAGCCGTGGGCGGCTGTGCCTCGAATGTCCGCTTTGAGCCTGGGACCTTCATTTTCCATGAGGGTGAAGACGCCGACAGGTTCTATCTCATCCGCGAGGGGAAAGTGGCTCTACAAATATGCTCCGACCGCCGTGGCCCGATTAACATCCTGACTCTTGGGGAAGGTGACATTCTGGGCTGGTCGTGGCTTTTTCCTCCTTATCGATGGAAATTCTCTGCAAAAACCATCGAGCCTACGCGTGCTTTTGCTATCGACGCTCAATGCCTTCGCGGCAAAACTGAACACGATCCCGATCTCGGTTTCGAACTTCTGAAGCGATTCGCGCATGTTGTAGAAAACCGCCTTGAGACGATGCGCTTACAACTTGTGAATGTTTACGAAGACAAATAAGTGTCAGCGCACATCCAACTCGGATTTTGCGACATGGGGCATGAACCATTGTACGAGATGGGCTTGTCAGACCTTGAGCGGCAGAAACGGCCGAGAAGGGCCTTACTGCTCTCCGCCGCGCAAGGTCGAATGTCTTGAAGATATGGGAGCGGGATTTTTATTACTCCTTCCGCCGTGTTTGTGCGCCTGTGTTTGACGGCTACCGTGTGTCGCAGGTTTAGTCCGGCAGTGCGAGCGGGCCGCCTGTAGCTTTTCACAAATACACGGGGGCGCGTCTTCCCTCGTTTTTCTAATATGCCTCCTCACTGGCTGATTGTGACGAACACCGGATAGTCCTTGATCCGCATTCCTTTCAGGGCCGTGTCTGCCCCGTTCGTTTCCACATCCAGTTCCTGTTCTGTTCCGTTCATGATGTCCGCTACGGTGGCTCGCTTCGCTCTCACCCCAGGGAAGACAATGTCGGTTTTTGTTTCCACCAGGCCGTCCTTCGACGGCCCGTCGATCCACGCGCTCAACATCCGTTCGTTGTCGCCCCGCTGAAAGGTGAAATGCAACAGCCCTTTCCCATTACTGAAATTCACCGCAAACTCCGAGGGGCGAAAGTCGTCCATGAGCGTAGCCACGTTCCGCCACATGTAGTAAGTCATGGTGGGCCGGCAGGGGTTGAGCGTGGGCGTGCCCCAGGTTGCCTGGCACAGGGCTTGCGGGTGAACGCGGCCGGTGAAGTGGGGATGGCAGGGACCAGCTTCCATACCTACCCCGTTATGTCCCACCAAGCTTCGCAACAAAAACTTGGCCATCTGAGTCTCAGAGGTTAGATAGGGGTGCGATTTGGGCCCCTGGAGGGTACATCGAGCCTGCATAAATCTCCGTGGCAAAAAAGTGACCTTTGAAGCCCAGATCGCGGCACGTTTGTTGAAACTCTCGAACCGCAGCGAAATAGGCGGCATCGGGGTCTGCGCCTGGATGCCAGGCAATGGCATCGATGCGTGCTGCGACGCCTTTGGGGATCGGATTCGGACCTCCATTCACGTAAGTCCAACCAGGCGGGATCGCGCCGTCCGCGCCGGCGAAATCGTCTCTGGCTAGGGTTTTGCCCTGTGCGTCTACAGCCAGGAAATTCCAGAAGATCTGAGGGGTATCCCCGGCATGATGGATCAGTCCCACCATCCCGGGGTCGTTGATCTGCTGAACGGTGCAGGTTGTGGAAGCGCTCTGTCCGCCGCCTGAGATCGTCAACGTTGCGGAGGACCCTCGCACCTTTGCCTCGAGTTTTATGTTGTCCCCGAAACCCTGGACCTTCTTTGCCGCCAGCGGTTCATTCCAGTGCGGACCCCACAGGTCTTCCCCGCCGCCCACCTCGTAAAACATGATTGAGTGGTCGGGGGCCGCATACAAGGCCACAAGGTAGCTGTTCCGCTCCTTATAGCGGAGGATAATCCCGCATTGTCCCTTGTTTTGCGACTCGACGCTTACTGTCAGGTCTTTGGCTTTGATCTCGCGCACCGCCAGAGCTCCCGGCCGCACGGCATCCGCGGCGTTCAACAGCAGCTTGCCACTTCTGATCCCGTACTGCGTCTCGCGCCCCAGGCAATCCAGGATAGCGTTTCGATCGAACTCGCCCGGGCTCCCCAGCATCACCTTGGCTTCAGGCCAGACTTGCTTGACGATCTTGTAGGTGGGTTCAAAGAAGGTCGGCACATAGTGGTCCGCCCCAAACCAGCCGTTCCATTCATTGCCCAGCTCAAGATAGGCGACCCGGCCTTTGAGCTGGCGCACCATATACTCAATGTAGCGCAGGTAACCCTGATACATTTCCGGATTCGCATCCGCCGCCAAGGCCGTGCCATCCGGTCTCCGGCCGAAATACAGGCGGTCGTTATAGGCGTCGTTCATCTCGCGGAAACGCGCCTCCGGCCAATTCGTCTTGCGGGGTGGCCGGGCGTAAATCCAGTTTCCCTTGAAATCCAGGTTTACGATTACGTTCACGCCGTGCCGCGCACAGTCTGTAAGAGAATAGTTCCCGCGGGGGTCGAGCTCCAGCTTGCCCTTCTCGTGTTCGACCCATTGCCACATGAACGAGCCATTATCTCCCCCGATCCGCAACCACTTGTTTCCGAGGTCGAAGTTGAGCGGCGCCCACAAGGCATCCTGCGTAAACCGATCGTTTAACTCCAAATAGTTCACCGAAGAGACCGTTACGCTCGCACCCCGTGACACCAAGGCCAGATTGTTACCCGCGACATCCCGCACCTCCGCCGACCCAACCGAGAAGACGTATCCGGCGCTCATTGGCGCGGCCTTGTGGAAGTTCTGGCCGATGATCCAAATCTGCTTCGCCAGATGGGGCTTGAACTTGATCTCCACCACCGGCTGGTCCGGAGCCTGCTTACTCGAATAGACCGTCTCCCAGTGCCATGCATCGCGACTGGTCTTCACCTCCAGCTCTTTCGGAAGCGACTTGCCATACGCAGGAGAAGGGTAGTTTTCGGCGCACACTAAGGACACCGAGGCCACTTCACTTTCCATGGGCAGATCGATCCGTATCCACTCCGGACGCCCATCCGGCACCAGCAGCCCCCAGCTTGACCACACGGTCCCCGGATCGGCGTCTATCAGGTGAATCGGCAACATGGGCTGGCTGTCGTTGTACGCCGTGCGGCACGTCATCTCACTCTCCGCGCCACATAGGTTGTGCTTGATCTCCCACGACTTCTTCAGCGTGATCTTATTCAGCGGGTGCTGATTGCCTTCTTGCATCACCAGACCCGGCATCAGATCGGGACTCGCGCCGTAGATGTAACAGAGATTGCTAAACGACCAGACCGGCGCGCCGTTCGTGATCGCCTCCATCGTGGCATACTCTTCCACCCCTGGCTGAGCTTGAATCTGATAGGGTGGAAACCCGTCCTTACTGACCGCCAGTTCTTCTTCTTTCTTACTCCGCCCCTTGCAAGAAATCATCGACAACGACCCCGGGCCTGCCAAGGTTGCCAGAGTGGCGACGCTCGAGCGTCGGAGAAAATCTCGACGACTCGCGAACTTTTTCTTTGCCATGGGAATCTCCCTTTTAGACGGAAATTGAGACCAAACTTTGAGCTGAATGAATTCGACCGACCTCCTCCGGTTTGCTCAACCCGAATTGCGAGATTAAAGAGCACCATTCCGTCCCAACCCGTGAGATCAAGGGTACTCAGACACAAACGGAGGATAAACAGAATAGGGCAACGAGAAATTACCCTGTTTTGGGCAGAAAAAAAAGTGGTTTCGCGATAGGCGCCCCGAACCATGTCCCGACGTGCAGGGTCGGAGGGCTGGGACTGTTGACGCTCTTTGTGGAAGATCGGGTCCGTGAAGCAGGTGTGCAGCGCCAGCCGGTATATGTGGAACCACCCATGCCATCGACCTAGTGCGGACGTTCAGGGTGTTGATGGTCCGGCAAAGACCACCTCCGGTTGCAGACGACTGACGAACTCGGTACTCACCCAGATGCACGGTCCGCGTTGGGTCCCCATGTTGGGCCATAGGCTCCGGATCAGGGCAGGGATTTCTTCCGCATCGGCGGGAGTGTGCTCGAGAGAGATCGCCAGGCGAGGTCGAAAGCGTGCGACGGTTTGCTTCGCTCCTCTCAGCGCCTGCCGTTCTGAGCCCTCGATGTCCATTTTGATGAAATCAACCCGTTGAAGCTTCAGCTCTGAAGTCAAGTTGTCTATCGTCGTCAACTGGACTGTCGGTCCTGGGCGGCTGTGGGGGTATTTCAGTGCCACGCTGTCTCCACCCGATTGGTAATCATACGTGCGCAGCACTAACTCGCAATCGTGGTCCCAGACACCCTTCGGATATACGATTACGCGACCTGCCCGAATCTCTTCCTCGAAGGTCTTCCGAAGGCAAATCACGTTCTCGGGTGCGGGCTCGATCGCAACCACCGACCCCGCTCCCTGGCCAAGAGCCTTGCGTACAAAAGCTCCCACGTTGGCGCCGCAATCGAGCACCGTGTCGCCTGCCCGGACGCCGTGCCCACCTTTACCATACACGTCGTCGTCCTGATCGATGAGCATTCCGGCAAGTATTTCCCGGTTTCGGGTGGGAATCCAGAACCGCCCTTGGGGAGCCTCCACCAAGTCGAAGGCGCCCTCAGATTTCAGTACGGTGATTTTATCGTACAAGTCATAGATGCGATCGAATCTATCATCAAAGTCATCAATAGCACTCGAGACGCAGGTGAGGGGACAACCCGGATCACGGGACCACGCCAAGTGCACGAAGCGGGCAGCTCGAGAATTCGGGAAGAAGAAATAGGCGATGGGGACAGCCGCCACAATCACGGCTGCTGCGATGATGATCGCGAATCGCTTCATGGGAATAACTCCGGCGTCCGTCCAAGATGGAAACGATCTGTTCTCAGCGGCATCTCGGCAGGAAGTATTGCCATCGGCTTGGAGGACAGAATTGCATGAGCCTTCGCCTACGGATCTTTCAGCGTTACAGGACGCGCGAGCGGACGGCCGATCACGCGTCGGTCGCGGCCAACGCAGTTGCGGAAGACGGCCTGGAGGGCGGGGCTCTCCTGGACCCGCATGTTCGACCAGCGGCCTGTCACCGGGTCATTCCTGAAGGCGGCGTTCCACCAGGAGAACCCGATGACTTTCGGCCAACGGCCCCCCAGGAGGTCCAGCAGAGCGGCTTTCGCCCATGCCGCCTGATGGGAGTCGTCGATCGTCCCGAATTCGCAGACGATGACCGGCTTGTGGGTCAACCGCTGCAACCTCGTGTAAACCCAATCCATCTGGTAGCGAAACGAGACCATGTTCTTGTCACTGGGCAGTTGTCGGCCGTACACACTGACGCCCACCCAGTCGATCCACTCATCCCCCGGGTAATAGTTCTCGAATTTGTTCCATTCCTCGACCGGCTCATCCCATGGGTCAACATGGAAAACCCAGCGAATGTTGTACGCACCCTCTTCCCTTGCCAGCCGGACGATGTGCCGGTACGCCTCCCGGAACCGAGCTACGGAATCGTCATACGATCCTCCGCCCTTGTTATACAAGCCGTTCCAAGGAAACCACCAGCCATTGACCTCAACCCCGTACTCAGCGATCACCGGCGAACCGAATCTCCTGGCATCCTGCATCCAATTCCGCAACAGCGGGTCGAACTTGCCCGCGATGATGTTTTCAAGCGAGTAGACCGGGTCGGGCCTGGGAATCTCAGCGCTGCTGAGGAGCATGAGCCGGATGTATGGAACACTGCCGTTGGCGCGAATCCAGGAGGCGGTCCGATAGGGAAACTCCGGACTTTCGAACCAGTTGTTCCAGAAGTAGACCCACGCAGGCTGCTTGCCCACGGCGCGTTTGTACGACTGCACGTCGGAGGGGGTGATATCTCCTCCCATGCCATTTCTCCCGCCGGGGAAGACTCCGTGGTAAAGCTTGCCAGGGGGAGGAACAACCAACCTTCTTGCAGGGAAGGGCGCCGGGTCGCGACCCCAGGCGGCGCCGGCCGCAGCCGCTATGATGAGAGCGGCGACAACTCGCCGTAGTCGCTCGAAGCTTCGCCGTTGGTGGTCCACCTGCGCCATCTCTGTGCCAAGTTCTGCTATTGTGCCATACGCGAAACGCAGCGTCAGAGTGGAAAAGTATCACAACACGAAAGTGGCGGGGATAACAAGCCACCTGAACACTGGGTAGCGGCCCAGTTTGAAGCGGGCAGGCCTCAGTGTGTGTTCCCTGAAGAGGAGGGGTGGTGGGCCGATGGCCGCGCTGGCGACCCCACCCCGACCCGTCCCGGCTGAAGAAGGCGTCGGCGGCGGGCCACCCTCTGAGGGCCGGAGGCTGCACGAGGCCAGAAAAATCTCAGCACGAATGTGCAAACTCCAGGGCCGGGGCAAGCCTTGGCCCTATCCCCCAACGTAGGACACTACCGAAAACTCGGCAAGTTTGTCGGATTATGCCCCAGAAGATATTGTTCATCGCGGGGGGCTCTATGGCCGTTCGCATGATACTATATTGCCCGCTCATATGTTTGGTCGCTTTCGCAAACGCGTGAAACGGCTCCGGTTCGACGGTGCTTGGATGACGGTAATTGTCCTTGTCACCCTGGCATGGATGGCTATCCCTCCTGGAATGCTCCAGGCAGCGCAGCCGGAAAGCGCGGTGGAAGCGTCCACGGCCCTCATCCTCTACGATAGCCTGCCTGACCCTCATGCGGGAGCGTATATTCACGCCCGTTTCCTGGAGAACTTGCTCACCCACTTCAATATGCGCGCGGAGCTCGTTCCTGTCGCCGAATATAAGCGCGGACGACTGCCGGAATACCGCGCCGGTTTTTTGATCGGGTCCACACCCGACGTGACAATCCCCCGTGCCGTGCTCGCCGACGTTCGGGCGACCAAGCAACCGTTTGTGTGGATGGGTCGATACATCGATCAGCTTCTCGCCAGCCCCGAAGCGCGTCGCCGTTTCGGCTTCAGCTTCGTGGAGTACCGCCGCGACCTCGATTATCGCAATGTTCTTTACAAACAAACTCTGCTGCTCAAACCGGAGCCGGACCTGAGCATCATTTCGATTGAGAATCCGGAAGCTGTCAAGGTGGTAGCGACGGCGATCACTCAGAAGAATGTGTCGAGCCCCTACGTTGTAAGGAGCGGCTCCTTCTGGTATTTCGCTGACAGCCCGTTCTCCTATATGTCGGAGGGGACTCGTTACCTGGTTATTTGTGACTTGCTCCATGACATTCTGGGAATCGATCATCCTGCCGAGATGCGCGCATTAGTGCGTATCGAGGACGTCAGCGTTGATGACGACCCCGATGACCTCGTCAAGATTGCGAACCTGCTTGCCAATCAGCATATTCCCTTCCAGATAGCCATCATCCCGATTTTCCGTGACCCGGCGCATTCGCTGGAGATCCGGCTCGGGGACCGGAGGTCGACGGTGGCGGCGATCCACTCCATGATCGCGCGCGGCGGCATGCCGGTAATGCATGGAATAACGCACCAGGTCCACGGGCTGAGCGGAGATGAGTACGAGTTCTGGGATGAGTTCGGCGATCGGCCGGTGAGCGGCGATTCAGCAGCTTTCGTGTCGCGGCGGTTGCGGCTGGGCCTATCCGAGTTTTTCGCCAACGGCATCTACCCGATCGCGTTCGAGGTGCCCCATTACTCGGCCTCCGAAACGGATTACCGCACGCTTGGGCAAGTTTTCTCCTTGTTCTATGAGCGTCCGATGGTCGTGCCCGACGCCACGACCACGCAGATCGTGCCCTACCCGGTTGTGGATACGTACGGGCGGCACATCATACCGGAAGATTTGGGATATCTCCCGGAGGACGACCCCGACCCGGAACGCTGCTCCAGGCCGCCCGCCGCTTGCGGGTAGTGCGCGATGGGGTCGCCTCGTTCTACTTCCACCCGTTTCTGAACCAAAAGCTGCTCCAGCGCGTTCTCAAGGGAATCAGCGACTTGGGTTACCACTTCGTCTCTTTGCGAGAGTATCGGCGGCACGGTTGACTTTGAGGGGCAGTATGTCGTGCGTTCGGCTTCTGGAAAAGTCCGGCTGGTATCCCAAGGGAGAGTACTGGCGCCTGCGACGGTTCGATGCCAACGGGCAATTGGTGGGAACCGATGTATCGCCGGGGCGAGCGAGTGGGCCGGTCGACCTCGCGGTTCAGGTGCCCGCCGGGCGGATGGGCCGCGCTCGACTGCCTGAAACAGGCGCCACGGGAACCCGAGCTCGCAACTTCCTGGCTGGCGCGGCTGCGGCAATGGTGGGGCGGTGTCCAGCCGGCAGCCCACGCATCCTTCGCCGTCGTTCGGGACAAGTTCGCCGGGCCTCCCAGCGCATGGCTCCTTTGGCTGGACAGCGCCCCGGCGCGGCCGGACACAACCAGGAGAGTTACAAGACTGTGCTTGAGGCTCCTCGGATATCAGGTGAGGCTCGTGAAGAGCGCCAGGTTCACGCAGGCGCCGGGGGCCAAGGACGATATCCTGGTCATGCCGCAGGCCGCGGCGCGCGGCTGTCCGGAGCGCAGCAACAGCAGGTTGTGCGGTATCTCGCGGCGGGCGGCGAGGTGGTTGCCGAGGGCCGGCAGGCTTGGCTCGAAAAGATCGGGTTTGGATTCCCCGGCGGGCAGATGAGTGTCTCGTCCGTCTCTGATCTGGCCCATGAGGAGATGGTCCTGACGTGGCGTCCCGACGAACGCATCGAGCGTTTTACGCCGCCCGCCGGGGCCCGGGAATTGATGGTGGACCTGGAAAGTCGCCGGCCCGCTGGCGCTGGCCGGCGCTTACGGTTCGGGTCGCTACGTCTATCTGGCGGCGCCCCTCGACACTCACACGAACGACGGCACCAGCCACTATCCGTATTTTCCGGAGTACCTCGCCGGCACGTTCGGAGCAGGCACCCCGCTGCGCAACCCCGCCTCGAGGCCTACTTCGATCCCAGCTACCGCCCCGGCGCTGACTTCAATCGCCTGGCCACCCTCTGGCGCCGGTCCGGCATCGGCACGATTCATGTCGCCGCATGGCTGTTCACGAGCAAGTACTCATTTCCCTACGACGAATTCATCCGCGCCTGCCACCGCAACGGCGTCGCGGTCTACGCTTGGTTTGTCTTTCCGCCAGTCACGCCGCGAGATGTGGGACGAGCATCCGGAGTGGCGCGAGAAGACGGCGACCGGCGCCGATGGCAGGGTCGGCTGGCGCTGTTCGATGAATTTGCAGAATCCCGAGTGTTTTCGCGCGGCGATGGATTGGATGACCGAACTGCTGGAGGCCGGCGATTGGGACGGCGTCAACATTGCGGAATTGAATTTCGACGCTGACTTTAAGGATTGGCTGCGCCCGGATAAGTTTGTTCCGATGAACGACATCGTGCGCGCGGACTTCCGGAAGAAGGCGGGTTTCGATCCCATCCAGTTGTTCCGGCCCGCCTCCCGGCACTATTTCAAGACCGACCCGGCCGCTCTCGCCGCCTTCGAGCGTTACCGGGAAGACATCGTGATCGATTGGCACCGGCGCGTGCTGGCAGAGATCGAGCCGCTCCGCAAGCAGCATGGCTGGGAAGTCGTCGTCACCGCGCTCGATAGCCTTCACGACGACTACGTCCGTCCGGCGCTCGGCGTGGACTCGCGCCGCCTGGCGGGTTTGATGAACGAATTCCCGTTCACGCTGCAAGTGGAGGATCCCGCGCGTTTTTGGATGGCTCCGCCTGACCGCTACCGGCGCTTCGCAGCGACCTATCGCAAGCTGGTGCCGGACCCGCGCCGCCTGATGTTCGACGTCAACGTTGTCCCGAATCGCGATATCACGGGCACTTTCCTGCCCTCGGCGACGGCCACCGGCACTGAACTGGCGCTCACTGTCGCAAACGCCGCATCCGCCTCCGGCCGGGTCGCCGTATATTCGGAGCACACCGTGCCGCCGCAGGATTGGGATCTCATCCAGATGGTGTTGAGCCGCCCGGCGACGATGGCCTCGACGCCGCAACGGCTTGGCAGGTCAATACCCCCACGTCCCTGCTGCTAACCCCAGCCGACGACCCTCTCTATTACCTGGACGGTCGCCCGTGGCCGGCCGTCTCGGCGGATGGCGTGGTGGTGCCGAGCGGGCGGCACTCCATCTCGACCCAGCGCCACTGGTGGCATTTTCTTCACACCGACGAGTTCCAGGCGCGCATCGTGAGTTGCACCGCCGATCTCCTCGACGCACAAGCCGATCCCACCACCCTCACTTTTCATTACTGGGCGCCCGGCCGGGCCATTATCATGTTTGACCAGCAGCCGCGTGACATCCTCTTTGACGGCGCACAGATGAAGTTCCAGGCCGAGCAGAGTAATCGAAATTGGGCCGTCGCTTTCCCCGCCGGCGACCACCGTGTTATAGTAATTACCAACACCAAAGCCGGCGTGGCCGTGGACGTGGTAGGCTGGGCGTCTTCGTGGGCCATCGGCGCCTTCGGTATTCTGGTGACCTTCTTGATGGTGATTGTCTACTTGCAACTTCGGCTGGCGCGGCTCATAAACCGTAATGGATAGGAGTTCATGTCGTACTCGCATTTGATCATCGACGCCCTGTTTGTGGGCACTGTCGCCCTGATTTGGTTTATGCTGGGCTACCAGTCAGTGCTCTTTTTCCTGGGGCACATCTATTACCGGCGGACTCGCAAGGTTGCGAGGGAGGCGCCGGAGCTCCCCGATTCCGAGTTGCCCGGCGTTTCCGTGATGGTCCCCTGTCACAATGAAGCGCGCGTCATCGCGCACACTATTCGCGCCTTGCAGAAGCTGGAATACCCGGCCGAAAAAATCGAGCTGCTCCTGATCAATGATGGCAGTACGGACACTACCGCCGAGGTCATCCGCAGCTTCAGCGCAGATCGCCGTGTTCGCCTGCTGAACGTTCCTTCTGAGCGCAGTGCGCGGGGTAAGGCTGGCGCGCTCAACTATGCCTTGCCCTTCACGCGGCATTCCGTGCTCGCCGTTTATGACGCCGACAACCTTCCTGAGCCCGGCGCTCTTCGCTCGTTGGCCGCACATCTCGTGCGCCACCCCGAACTCGCTGCGGCGGTAGGGATGTACCGTGCTTGGAACCGGCGCCGTGCCTTGCTGACCAGGCTGGTCAACATCGAGGGCATCGGCTTCCAGTGGATTGTCCAGGCCGGCCGCTGGATGTTGATGCGGTTGACGATGCTGCCCGGCACGAACTATGTGATTCGCAAGGCGGTTCTCGAGCAAGTCGGCGGCTGGGACGAGCGGGCGCTGACGGAGGATTCCGAATTGACGGTTCGACTCTATGAGGCCGGCTACTGTGTTCAGTTGGTTCCCACCTCGGTGAGCTGGGAGCAGGAACCAGAAAGCCTACCGGTTTGGTTTCGGCAGCGCCGGCGTTGGGTCCGGGGCTTCAATTACGTAATGCAGAAACATGCCATCAAGCTCCTGCGTGTCCGGCCGCGTCGCATCGCCTTCGAGATCCTCTCCTCGCACTTGCTGTATTACTTCTTCTTCCTGGCCGTGGTGGTCTCCGACATCCTTTTCCTCCTATGCCTCGCCCGCCTGATCAACATCAATGTGCCCGGACCTTACAGCCTCGTCTGGATTCTGGCCTATGCGACGTTCGTTCTGCAGCTTGTCATCGCGCTCTCCTGTGAGCGGGGCGAGGATTCCGTGGCCAACATTTTACTGACTCTCGTGATGTACTTCACGTACTGCCAGCTTTGGATTCCCGTAGTGGTTGCTGCCTGTTATGATGATTTCATTGCTCACAGGGAGATTAGATGGGCGAAGACTGAACGATATGAAGTGGCAGCCTGATGCGTGATCGCCCTCCCTTCAGTCATTTTGAGAAACACCCCGCATGAGTCGTAAACGTTGTCATGTCCTCGTGGTATTTGGCACGCGTCCCGAAGCCATCAAGCTTGCCCCAGTAATCCATGAACTCCGGCGTTTTCGCGATCAGTTCAAAACGCGCGTCTGCATCACCGCGCAGCACCGGGGCTTGCTGGATCCGATTCTGCAGTGGTTTCGAATCCCGGTTCATTACGATCTGAATGTCATGCGGCCCGATCAAGAGTTGTGCGGATTATCGGCCCGCATTCTTGAGCGGTTCCATGCGGTGCTCAGTCCGCCGCGGCCTGATATGGTTCTGGTGCAGGGAGACACCACAACCGCCATGGTGGCGAGTCTCGCGGCTTTCTATCATCGTGTGCCGGTGGGCCATGTCGAAGCAGGCCTGCGGACGCTGGACCGATATTCGCCGTTTCCGGAGGAGATTAACCGCCGGCTGGTCTCGCATCTGGCGAACGTTCACTTTGCGCCCACAAACTGGGCCCGAAACAACCTGCTGAAGGAAGGGATTTCCAGGAGGACGATTTTTGTTACCGGCAATACGGTGGTCGATGCGTTCCTGGAGACGCTCGCTCGAGTGACGCGCCACCCTCCAACTCTCCCTCAGTGCAATGGACTCAAACTCGATTCGCGCAAGCTTATCGTTGTGACCGCTCATCGGCGCGAGAATTTCGGGCCTGGGCTGGCGAGTATTTGCGATGGGTTGCGGCGCCTGGCATCGCAGCGCGAGGACCTCAACATAGTTTTTCCCGTCCATCCCAACCCCAACGTGCAGTCGGTTGTACGGCCACTGCTCGAAGGAATCGATCGAATCCACTTGATTGATCCTCTGGCCTACCCTCACTTTGTGTGGCTCCTCAGCTCGGCCTACCTGCTTCTCACAGACTCCGGCGGAATCCAGGAGGAACTGGCTTCCCTTGGACGGCCTGTGCTCGTGATGCGAGAGAAAACCGAACGCCCCGAGGGTTTGCAGGCAGGAGTGTGTAAGCTTGTCGGCACATCGGCCGAAGTTATTGTGCGAACAGTCAGGCATCTGCTCGATGACCGAAAGGCTTATGGCCGGTTCGCCAAGCGCCGCAATCCTTTCGGAGATGGCAAGGCAGCTCAGAAGATTGTGGCAGCGCTGAAGCACGTCGTCGGCCAGCCCGCCTCACGCTGATTCTAGTCTTCGGTAGATTGTTCATCCCTTCGGCCAGGGGCCGTCCCGAGTCTGCCGAACCGCCCGCAAATGGCCAATCCCACAGGATTAAGCTAACATTAAAGTTATGCCCACTGATCCTTATGACCCCGAATTATTCCGGCGCAATGGCCACCAAGTAGTGGAGGCATTGGCAGCTTATCTTGGTACCGCCCTTGCGGGCGAACTCCCCGTTCTTGACCTCCACGCCCCGCTTGAACTTGCCCGTCAATACCAGGACTCTCTCCCCCTGGACTCGACCGGCGACCCGGAGGCTGAAGTCTCGCGCTGTCTAGCGCAGGTCGTCGGGCAGAGCATACACCTGCATCATCCTGGCTACATGGGTCATCAACTCCCCCCTGCTTTGCCGCTGGCCGCGCTGGCAGACTTGATATCGAGTTTGCTCAATAACAGCGCAGCGGTCTACGAGATGGCGCAGGCCGGCATCCAGATCGAGAGGCAAGTCATTCGCTGGCTGTGCGCCTCGGTTGGCTGGAGCCGGGATTCTGACGGCGTCCTGACGTCCGGAGGCTCCCTCGGAAACCTGACGGCGCTACTCGCCGCTCGCAACCATGCCACACAAGGCTCGGCGTGGCGGCAGGGACTTCATGCAGGGCCACCTCTCGCGCTGCTGGTTTCAGACCAGGCGCATTACTCGCTGGCGCGTGCGGCGGGAGTCCTCGGCCTGGGCCAGCAGTCTGTGGTCGCCGTTCCCACGGACAGCCGCTTCCGGGCTGATATCTCCGCGCTCGCCGGCCTCTACCGGCAGACAGTGCGGGAAGGGAAGAAGGTAATTGCCATCGTGGGAAGCGCCGGCACAACTGCCACGGGTTCTTTCGACCCGCTGCGGGAGATGGGAGAGTTCTGCGGGGAGAACGGTGTGTGGTTTCACATCGACGGGGCGCATGGGGCCTCGGCGGTGTATTCAGAGAAGTATCGCAGTCTCACGGAGGGATTCGATCTCGCATCCTCCCTGGTTTGGGACATGCACAAGATGCTCTTCGCCCCCAACCTGGTCACAGCCGTTCTCTTTCGCCACCGTCAAGACAACTATGCCGCCTTCTCGCAGGAGGCGAGCTATCTGTTTGGCGGGCGCCCGGAGGAAGCGGACTTCGACATTGCACTTCGCACCCTCGAGTGTACAAGGAGAACATTTGGAATCAAGCTCTGGCTGGCCCTGCGTGTACACGGCGCGAAGACCATCGGTGAGATGGTTACGAAGACGTTCGACCTGGCACGGGAATTCGCAGCCCTGCTAAACGCCCAACCCGATTTTGAGCTGGTCACGGAACCGGCTAGCAACATTCTCTGTTTTCGCCACGTTCCGGCGGCGCTCAAGAATCTCGAGGACGCGGCTCAAAAACTCGATGCGCATCAAGCTGAGTTGAGAAAAAAGGTCGTGGCTTCCGGAAAGTACTTCCTGGTGCAGACGGTTTTGCGGAATGCCGTCTACCTGCGGACGACGCTCATGAATCCGCGCACAACCATCGAAGACCTGAAGGGGTTGATCCAGATTATCCGAAGTGTTTCTGGTTTTTGATCACATGCTGGGACGGCAAGCCTTCCCCCTACTGTAGCAGCGGGCAGGGCAGCTTGCCCCGGCCTCGTCGTGAACGGCATCCCCTCTCCCCGATCAGGCAGATCAGTCGGTATGATTACACCACGCGTCACGGCTGAGTATTGGCCGCGGCCATATACGCCCGCAGGGGCAAAAAACCGTAACCGCGCTTCTTGAGTTCGGGAATGAGCCGTGATAGCAATTCTACCGTTTGCGGCAGCTCATGGAATACGAGGATGTGCTGGTCAACGCCCTGGTGCTCGCGCTGTTCGATGCTGCGCAAAACGTAGTCATAATCCGATGGTTTGGGGCACTTGGCCAAGTTGCGGCCCGCGCAGAAGTAATCTTCGGAGTCGACGTCACGCAGCGCTGGCGGCGCAGTTCTGGACTTTGTCATCAGGTGGTAACCGCGCGCCTCGATCTTTTTCTGCAGCTCGGGCCAAATCGTCCAGTCCGGCGGGCGCAAATAAGTGGGTTTGTCTCCGGTAATTTTCTGAATGAATATTGAGGCCCGCTCGATGTCATTCAGCACCCATTCTTCACCGTATCGTTTCTCCATGACCCGGAAGTCGCCGTGGCCGTAAGTGTGATTCTCGATTTCCTGACCACGCCGGTGCTCTTCCTCGGCCGCCTCTCGGCAAACCCCACCGTCGACTTGGCGGCACATCTTATCCGCATTTTTCGAGAGCCGCCAGCCCATCACGAAAAACGTCGCCTTAACCCCGTGCTGATCCAGCAGGCCGAGTAAACTCTGCGACGGGACCCCCTTCCTCGATCGTGTTCCCATCAACACGTAAGGCTTGGGACCATCATCGAAGGTCAGGGCGATTAGCTTGGCACTGCCGGTCGCATGAGCGGGGATAACTGCGTTTCCTGAAGCCGGCCGATCCTTGGGCGGAAGTGCCTGGATGGCGAGCGCGATCAGGAGCATGCAAAGAGTGGTTGCTTGTGACATGACTCTTCATTATTGCGGTGCGCGCAGTGGCAGTTCCAGTGTCGGGACTTTGACTTGTTCTTCCCACTACGAACGCACCCCGGGAAGTCGTGGCAGGACTTAGCCGGGTCAGTTCGGGCTCGAGGGCTCGGCGCGGTGCGCCACCGATTCCGGTATGTGCAGCCCAACAGCTTCGGCGGCTTGGCGATTCAGTAGGAGGCGAGTCTTTGTGATGCCTCGGTACGGGAATGAGGCCGGGCTCTCCCCGCGCATGACGCGCGCGGCGATCAGCGCGGATTCACGCCCTTCGTCGAAATGGTCGCTGGCGAGAACCACCGCCGCTCCCTGGGCCGCCTGGCCCGAGCTGAAGCCAAAGATCGGCAGCCCGGCTTGGCGCCCCGCAGTAACGATGCTCGGGAACGCCGCGCCGTTCAGGTTGTCATCGATCTGACAAAGCGCATCGATGCCGCGCTGGGTCAAGGCTATGGCAGCGTCTGCCACCTCGCTGGGCGAATTGGAAGGAAGGGCCACCAGTCGCAAGCCAGCCCCGCGCGCCGCCTTCTCAAGCTCGTCGCGAAAGTTCACGGAGTTGGATTCGGAGGGCGCATAGAGCGTGCCGATGACGCGGGCCTTGGGAAGGCAGGCGCGCAGGATCTCCATCATTTTCCCGAACGGGCTGGAATTGTATACGCCCGCAATGTTCCCGCGATGCTTTTCATGCGTGCCGCGGTCCCCAATCATCAGCGGGTCAAGTGCGAGAGCGAACAGCAGCGGGCGGTCATGGACCTTCTGCATGGCTGCTTGTAGCGCAGGCGTGGTGAGGGTATAAACCATGTCGGCCTGTTCAGTAAGCGCGGCGTCGACGAGGGTGCTCAGGGTCGGCAGGTCTCCCTGCGCGTTGCCGACCTTCAATTCGTAATCCTGCCCTTCCACCAGGCCGGACTCCTTGAGGCCCTTGCGGACACCCTGCTCGGTATTGTCGATGGCTGGGTTATTCACCAGTTTCACCAAATAGATTCGCCATTTCTTGGGCAGAGCGGCGGCCGATTGGGGGCGGGCAGGCGGTGTGACAGCTTTCTCGGTCCGCTGTCCATTCTCGTTGATGACGATAGCTGCGGACTCCAAAATATCGGGAGGGATCACCCACTTCGCTTGCAGGCGGTGGAGTACCGAAAGATTCAGGGCGAGCTTGTTCGGCGTGAGATTCGCGATGGGCACAGTAGCGGGGTCACGGCCGGAAAGCAGGTCCGCCGCCAGCCGGCCCTCCGCCCGCCCCACCTCCACGTAATCAGCACCCAAGCCGATCAGCGCGCCAACGTCCGCGTGGCCTGGCGCGCACCCGATGACCGGAACGCGGCCGTCGTTAGCCAGCCTCACGATCGTAGTCATAGCCATCTCGACGGTGTTGTCGCCGCCGATAAAGATCGCGTCTACACCCCTGGCCAGAAGTGAACTTGTGGCTTCTCTGACCGCAGTCGAGCTTTCCGCTTGCGCTTCCAATAGCTCGACGCCCATCTCCTTGCAGGTGCTGCGCGCCACCCGCATGCAGGCCTCCGAGCAGGCTTCGGCCGGATTCCACACCGTTCCTACACGTCGCAGGGCGGGGTAGCTCCTTTTGGCGTATAGCAGCGCGTTACGCACGGGCTGGAAGGTTCCGATTCCCACCATGTATCTGGGGTGTTCCAAGGGCCGCTCGCGGTTCAGACCAACACCGGAAGCGAACGGATCGGTGACAAGCCCGAAGACGTGCGTCACTTTCCCGCCGCGGTTCGCGGAAGCCATGGCCTGCAAGCAGGGCGTGCTGACGGTGACGGCAAGGTCATAGCCGCCATCCTCGATTGCCCGGGCGATGCCGTTGGTGGTGGGCAGATCATTCTGCGAATTGAACTGTTCAATACGGATGGTTTGACCCTGAATAAAGCCTCGTGCCTTTAGGCCCTCGACGACCCCGGCCACGCCTTCATCGAGCAAAGGCCGGCTTGCGAACTGGAACACGGCAACACGCGGTATTTTGTGCTTCGCCATGTTGCCACGCTTCAAGTCGGAAACCAGGAGAATGCCAGAAACTAAAACGATCAGGCCGATCCCGAAAGATAAGCGCCGAATTGCGGTGCCCATAGTAGTAACTCCATTGGTGGCATCGCTCATCAGAATGAGCGGAGGCATACGCCGCGCTCAGCATACCACTAGATGAGCCGATCCATGCTCCAAAAGTGGATAATATTTCGCGGGACACAGACTTTAGCGCAAACAAGGGACTTCAGTAGCGAGAGCCAGCCCAAAGCCGGGTCGCATCCGTCCTTTCTCCTGTGACCATCGCGCGAAGATTTATCACGGCAGGATTGTCGTGGTACTTTCGTTTCTAGCAAATTGCTTTATTTTTGCGCGAATCCGCAGTAATTTGTCTTGGGAATGTTGCGCTCTCCGCTTAGTTCTAGCGTCCCGCCGGTTGCCTTTCCTTCCGCAACGGCGACTGATCTCCCAGAACGCTCGAGGAGGCAGCGTGAGAATCTCGCTTAGGAACAAGATTTATGGGTTGGCGTTCGCAGCGGCGATCCTGCCCGTTTTGGTGTTGCTTCTGCTCATGCAGCATTTTCGCCGCAGCATTTCGCAGCGGGCCGCCAGTGAAATGACCGCCCTGGCCGTGGCCAATGTCGATCAAACGGCCAGAGACGCCTACGGTCTCTGCGAAACTGCGAACGACTTGTTGCAGAAGCGAATAAACGAAAACCTGGGCCTGGCCCGGAGGACTCTGGCGCAAAGGGGTGGAATCGCCGTCGGCGGGGGTAGCGTGCACTGGCAGGCGGTGAATCAATTCACGCAAGCGACGGCGGAGGTAACCTTGCCCCGGATGGTGATCGGAGGTGTAGCGGCGGAGCAGACGCGCAGTTTCCAAACGCCCTCGCCCGTCGTGGACGAGATCGCCCGGCTGGCGGGCGGCGTGGTTTCGATCTCCCAGCGGATGAACGAGCAGGGGGATATGCTGCGTGTGGCGACCACCGTGGCGGCGGACGGCAACCGCGCCATCGGCACGTACGTCCCCGCCATGGGTCCTGACGGGGCACCCACTCCCGTGATCGCGTCCGTGCTGCGCGGTGAGGTTTACCGGGGCACGGCGTTCGCCGTAAACGACTGGTACGTGACCGCGTATGAGCCGCTGCGCGATGGAGCTGGCCGGATCATTGGCATGCTCGCCGTTGGGGAGCGTATCTCTTCCGTGGAGTCCGTGCGGCGCACTATCATGAACACAGTGATTGGCCGCACCGGACGCATCGTGGTAGTGGGATGCAAGGGCAGCCAGCGCGGGCGCTACATCATTTCCGTTGACGGCAAGCGCGACGGCGAGAGCATCTGGGACGCGCGGGACGCCGCCGGCAACCTGCTTGTCCAGCCTTATGTGCAGAAAGCCCTCTCGGCAGGCAAAGGGGAGGTCTTCGACGCCGCGTACCCGTGGCAGAATCCCGGTGAGCCGAAGCCGAGGATGAAGTGGTCGGCATTCGTGTATTTTGAGCCCTGGGACTGGCTGATCAATGCGGGCGTTTACCAGGACGAATATATGACGCCGATCCAGCAAGTGAGCTCGTCGGCAACCGATCTGCTTTGGGGCGTGACGCTGGCCGGCCTTCTCTCGCTCTTCGTCGTGCTCGGCGTCGCCTTCTTCATGGGTGGGCGCCTGACCAAGCCCATCGAACTGCTGACCAGCCTCGCCGGAAAAGTCGCGAAAGGGGACGTGCACGGCGCGCGTACAGACTTGCTCAACCTCCAGGCCCAAGAAGATCAGAAGAGGCCGCGACGACTCGACTTCCCGGACGAGACCGGAGACATGATGGCTTCTTTTCAGGGCATGACCGAAACTCTCGGCAAGCTGATCGGGCAGGTGCAACTCTCGGGAATTCAAGTGACGACCTCGGGGACCGAAATCACCGCTTCGGCGAGACAATTGGAATCCACCGTGGCGGAGCATGCGGCGGCGACGCAGCAGGTTTCGGCGAGCAGTACGGAGATCTCGGCGACCTCGCGCGACCTGCTGCAAACAATGTCCCGTGTGGGCGAGGCAGTGGGCGAAGCTGCCACCCAGGCGGAGTCCGGGCACTCCGAGTTGAGTGAGATGGCGACAGCAATGCGCCAATTGGTCAAGGCCACGGCTTCGATTTCTTCGCGCCTGGGGGTGATCAGCGACCGGGCCAGCAAGATCTCCACCGTCGTGACCACTATCAATAAAATTTCGGATCAGACTGCCCTGCTGTCGCTCAACGCCGCGATCGAGGCGGAGAAGGCGGGTGAACTCGGGAAGGGATTCTCCGTGGTCGCGCGCGAGATCAGCCGCCTGGCTGATCAGACGGCGGTGGCGACACAGGATATCGAAGGGGTAGTGAAAGAGATGCAATCCTCCGTATCCAGCGGAGTGATGGAGATGGACAAGTTCTCCGAAGAGGTGCGGCGGCGCGTCGAAGAAGTGAACCGCGTGGCCACGGCGCTGGGAAGAATGATCGAAAAAGTACAGGCACTGGGACCGGAATTCGAGTTGGTGAAGCAGGGCATGAACGCCCAAACTGAGGCCGCGCAGCAAATCAATGAAGCGATGCAGCAACTGGCGGAGACCGCCAATCTGACCAAGTCAACTCTGAGTGAATTCCAGAAGGCGACTGGGCAACTGAATAGTGCCGTGCAAGGGCTCCAGGGTGAGGTATCGCACTTCCGCACCGCGGCGTAGCATCGACTTCACGTCGCCACGCTTTGGCTTTGTGGTCCATGGGCGGAGGATAGAATTGCCGCTACTGGACGTCGCCAGGTAGGGCCGAGCGGCGCTCGGCCTGGGGCGAACGCCGTTCGCCCTACGAGGAGGAAGAGTGGAGCGGATCAATAGGTGGCTGGCGCGGTTGAAAATCGCGCACAAACTCATCCTCAGCGGCATTGTCTTCGCCCTGCCCCTCGCTGTTTTGCTCTACTACGTCACGTCCCAGTATGACCAGGGAATCCGCACCTGTCAGAGGGAAATCGAGGGCAGCGCCCTGCTGGAGGTTTGCCGAAGCTTGCGGCGCGACCTCCGGGAGGTTGAAACGCGGGCCAGCATGGCCACCGGGGGCGCAACGAGCTCGCCGGACGGCTTGGCGGAAACTCGCGAGCGCATCGATGATGCGGTCGCCACGTTGCAGCGTAGCGAAGACGCCTGGACGAAGAGCCTGATCGACCGGCTGAGCGATCTTTGGAGGCAGAGTGAGGCGAGCGGATCGGCGGCGACTCCGAATGAGCAGGCCGCACTGGGTCGCCAGATGGTGGAAATCACGTCGGAACTCGTTCTTGTCATCCTCGATGACTTTTCACTGAGCCTGGATCCTGAACTGCTCACCTACCACCTCATGAACGCCACAGGGCCGCGTCTGCTTCAGTCGCAGGCCGCGCTGGCCGAAGCGGGGTCGGTGGCCCTCAAAGCGAAAGCGCAAGGCCGCAGGTTGGACACGCTCGACCTCTCCCAAATGCAAGCGCAGTGCGGAGTGCTGGTAAATGCCACTCTGCCGCGCATACGCTACTCTCTGGAGATGGCGCTGCGCGAAGACAAGCGCCTTCGCGGCGCCGACACCTCTTTTCAGAAGAGTGTTCCTCCCCTGTTCGAGCAGTACGTCCAACTGGCCACGCGGCTCTCCTTGGCGGTAGGCAACTCTTCCGAGCAGGCCGGCGCTGCTGCGAGTGCAGACCGCTTCGCTCAGATGGCTTCCGCCGCTGAGGATGCGGGCGTGACCCTGGGTGAAACGTGCACCAAGCAATTGCGGACATTCTTGTCAGTGCGTATTGCGGCGCATCGCCGCTCGCGATTGGAAGCAGTGCTGATGAGTCTGTTGTGCGTCTTGCTGGCGGTCGGCGTGGCGGTGATCGTTACTCACAATATCACTCGCCCCCTTGCGTGCGTCGTCAAACTGACCACGGACATTGCCGCCGGTAAGGTGAAGGAGGCTTTCGACCGGCTGCAAAGTGGGGAGTTCCGGGAGTTTATCCCGGCTGACGGCCCCAGTGGCCGTGCCCAGGTGAGGGACGAAATTTGCACGCTGATTGGCTCCGTTTGCCGGATGACGGAGAGTCTGAACGGCCTGCTGGTTAAGGTCATGCAGGCATGCAATCAGGTGGCCGGGAGCGCTACGCAGACTGCGGCCGCCGTGCGCGAAGTAGAGGCGGCTGTCTCCGAGCAGGCGGCCTCCACCAACCAGGTGAGCGCCACCAGCAAGGAGATTTACGCCACCGTCCAGGAACTTGCCCGGACCATGAGTTCGGTCATGAAAATGGCCTCCGATGCCGCCCACACTGCGGAAGGGGGCGTGAGCAACCTCGGGGGGAATCCGCTCCGCCATCGACGGGTTGCTCAGCTCGAGCGACGCCATGGCGCGCACCTTCGAGTCCATCAACGAGAAGACCGCGAGCATTGATGAAGTGATCACAACTATCACCCGGGTGGCCAACCGCACGAACCTGCTCTCGCTCAACGCCGCCATTGAAGCCGAAAAGGCGGGGGAAAAAGCGGGGGGATTTTCGGTGGTGGCGCTGGAAGTGCGGCGGCTCGCCGATCAGACCGCTGTCGCGGCGCTGGACATCGAGAGGCAAATTCGCGAGATGCAGCAGGCAGTCCGCGAGGGTGTCTTGAGCGTCGAGTCTTACGCGAGGCAGACGCAAGCCAGTTCCGCGGCCGTTACCGAGTTGAGTTCCGGACTGGGACAGGTCATCGAGGGCACCACGAAGCTGGGGCCCCAATTCGAGGTTGTGAACTCCGGAATGCAAATGCAATCGCAAGGCGCGGGCCAGATCGCGGCCGCCATGGTTAACCTTCGCGAAGCCGCCGGCCAGACCAAGGAATCCATGAAGGAGTTTCGCAAAGTGGCCGTGGATCTGCACGATGCCGTTCAGGAGTTGCAAGCAGAAGTGGGGCGTTTTTCGACAGCGTCCTGAAGTTTATGTTACTGCTCATTTTTCAGGCCGGGGGGCAAACTTACGGGCTTGACACCCGGAAGGTCATTGAGGTGGCGCCCTATCCGTTGTGTACACCGCTGCCCCACGCGCCCTTGTACGTCGCGGGACTTGCCACTTGGCGTGGCCGCACCGTGCCGGTCATCGACCTGCCCGCGCTGATCGTTGGGACCCCAGCACGACCGCTGCTCAGCACCAGGCTGTTGGTGGTGGACTATACCGCAGCGGATGGCCGCTCGCATCCTCTCGGGCTGGTAGCGGAGAAAGCTGTCGAGACCGTCGTCTTCGAGGAGATGCGCCGCGAGCCGCAAAAGGTGAAGATTCCGGATGCTCCCTACCTCGACGGAACTGCTGAGCACGCCGGGAAGTTGATCCAACGGCTGGCGTTGGATGAGCTGTTGCCACCTTCGGTGAGGGACCTTCTGTTCCCTGAATCGGAGGCTGCATGAGTTTGGCGGCCACGGTGACGCAGTTGCTGTCCGAGCGCCTCGGCTTGTCGCCGGAACTGCTTGGCTTTGTCGTAGTGGAGCGCGCCCTGGACAGCGTCCTGGGAAAGGCGGGGCTGCAGGATCGCGGGGAAAGGATCGCACACCTTCTGCAAGGCAAAGGTGAAGAGTGGGATACTCTGGTGGACGAGATCATCGTTCCGGAGACGTGGTTTTTCCGGGGCAGGGAACCGTTCCGTCTCCTCGCCTGCTATGTCAAGGAGAAGTGGCGGCCCGCCAACCCCACCGGTCCCTTCCAAGCACTTTGTATTCCTTGTGCTTCCGGCGAAGAGCCATACTCGGTGGCAATGACGGCTTTGGATGCCGGCCTGGAAGCCGACCGAATCCGGATCGACGCGGGAGACGTCAGCGGGCGCGCCCTGGCCCAGGCCAGGCGGGCGGTTTATGGAAGAAGTTCGTTCCGAGAGAAGTACGGCCTACAGGAGGAGAAATATCTGCTGCCCTGCTCGGATGGGCGGCGAGTGCGGGATGAGGTCGCCGCCCTTGTCCGCTTCGAAAATGCCAACCTGCTTGACCTTTCTGTCTACCGCCAACGCGCCCCGTACCATGTGGTGTTTTGCAGGAACGCCGTCATCTATCTCGAGGAGCGTGCCCGGCGGGAGGTCATGGCTGGCCTGCGCGAGCTGCTGCACGAAGATGGCCTGCTCTTCACAGGACATTCCGAGCTGATGCCGTTTCTCGAGGCAGGATTCAGGCAAGTGGACTACCCGCTGAGCTTCGCCTGCCGCAAAGGAGGGCCGGGCTCGAGCCCCACCCGTGCCGCCCCGAAGGGCGGCGCTACACCGCCCGAGACTGAGGGAGTGCGGCCACGCCGGCAAAGTATTTTCGGGCATTGTCAGACGGCGGCCGAGGCTGCGCCCGCAGTTCCCCGAATCAGAAAACCCTTGCGGATTGCGGCGGCGACTGCTCCTAAGCCCCTGGGAGTTCCCCAAGCTGCCGCACCTCTTCCCGGTATTGAGCAGGCGGGACAACTGGCAGACCGGGGGGAACTGGAAGCCGCGACCGCCATCTGCGAGCGTCTGCTCGCGGAGGGCACGCAAGATTCCGCTGTCTATTCCTTGCTCGGCGTGATCAACGAATCAGGGGGAAAGCTGGAAATCGCTGAGGAACTCTTCCGAAAGGCGTTGTTTCTCGATCCGCACCATTACCAGTCATTGGTGTACATGAGCTTGCTCTGCGAACGGCGCGGGGACATCGACGATTCTCGACTTTACCGTGCGCGCGCCGGCAGGGTTCTCTCCCAGCGGAAAGGGGATCGGGCAGCGTAGGGCCGGGACTTGCCCCGGCCTCGCGGGAGCGTATGATGAACCGAAACATCGGCGCCGACCACATGTGCTGGCGCGAGATCGGCATCTGGGGCGACCGCTCCTGCGAGGTGCTGAGCCGCTACGTGCACTGCCGAAACTGTCCGCAATACTCAGACCTCGGGCGTACTCTCTTTGACCGGGAGATGCCCGAGGACTACCGCCGTGAGATGTCGGAGGAGTTGGCCGCGCCGGCAGCCGCGCCGGCGGAAGACACGATATCCGTGGTGGTGTTCCGCATCAGTGCGGAATGGTTTGCGCTTCGAACCGTCGTCTTCCACGAGATCGCCGTATCGCAAAAACCATACGTGCTGCCGTTCCGTTCCGCGGGTGTGCTGGCGGGCATGGTGAACGTTAACGGAGAACTGCTTCTTTGCGTATCTCTCGAGGCGGTTCTCGGGCTTCCTTCGGATGAGAAAACGGGACTCGGCGAGAGACCCCGGCTGTGTGTCGTGGGGACGGGGCGCGAGAGGTTCGCATTCGGCGTAAACGAGGTTCTTGGCGTGCGGCGTGTGTCGAACTCGCAGCTACGGACGGTCCCGGTGACGCTCTCCAAGTCTCCTTCCGGCCAGACTGCCTGGTGCTTCGAGCTCGAGGGCCATATTATTGGGCTCCTTGACGAGAAGAAGTTTTTCAATTCCCTGGACAGGAGTTTGCGGTGGTAAGCGGCCCGGGTGACATCTTCTCATTGCTCGACCTGTTCCACGCGGAACTGGAGACCCACTCGCTCGCTCTCGAGAAGGAGCTTGAGAATGTGGAAGCGTCCCCGGGGCGAGGGCGTGTCGAGCCGCTGGCGCGCGCTGCTCATTCCCTTCGAGGCGCCTGTCGCATTGTGGGCTTGGACCGTGCAGCGCGGCTGGGTCAGGCCATGGAGGAACTCCTGAGCGCGGTGCAGAGCGGCGCGCGACCGCTCAGTAAGTCCGACCTCGAGCACTTACGCGCGGCCATTGCCGTCTTCCGCCGGCTGGCGGCGTGCTCGCCCTCTGAAATCCCGGGAAATCTTGAAGCGCACGGCGATGACGTCGAGCAACTCGCCAAGCAACTCTTGTCGCCTCCGAGCGAGCTCGCGAAGCCTGGTCTTCCCCTTTGTAGCGCGGGCGTCCCGCCCGCTGTGACGGAAACGGGACGCCTTGCCACGGCGGGCGGGACGCCCGCGCCACAGGTGGTGGACTCTTTCCTGCTCGACTTATTTCGCACCGAGCTGGAAACTCATGCGCGGAACCTCGAAGAAGGGCTTGTCGCAACTGAGGTCCGCCAGGATCCCGCGAAGATCCAAACCTTGATGCGAGCTGCCCACTCACTCAAGGGAGCGTCCCGCATCGTGGGGCTGGATGTGGCGGTGCGCCTGGCCCATGCCATGGAAGATATGCTTTCCGCGGCACAGCGCGGAGAGCGGCAGTTGACGCGCGCGGATTTCGACCTGCTGCTCCGCGGCACAGACGTCTTCAGTGGTCTGGCCGCGCGTCAGGCGGCTGACATTCCGGCGGCGCTGGCGGAAGCGTCTGGCAGAATTGAGGAACTGGCAAAGCAATTCGCACAGCCTCCCGGCTCCGCGCCGCCCACGGCTACTCTCTCCGCTCCTGCTGCGCCGCCCATAACCGCAAGCGATTCCCTTTCCCAGGTGGGAGCAAGGGGTGGGGCATCGATAACTGAGACCTTGCCGAAAACCTCTGTTGAGAAGTCCGATGACACGTCGGTGCGAATCTCCGTGGAAAACCTGAATCGCCTGACGGGATTCGCAGGCGAATGCCTGGTGGAGGTGAAGACCCTGCGCCCCCTCACCCAGACGGTGCAGCGCATCAAGCAACGCCATTCGGCGCTCAGCAATGCCGTCGAACAAGCGCTCGAGGCGATAAGTAAGGAGTCGATGCTGGAAGCGCAGGCGCGCCTTGAGGAATCGCTGCAACAAGCTGCCTGGATCCACACCGCGATTCCCTCCTACATGACCGAATTGGAGCGTTTCTCACGCAAGCTCGAGCATCTGGGCAATCGCCTCTACGATGAGGCCGTGGCCAGTCGCATGCGCCCCTTTTCCGATGGTCTGCACGGCTTCTCCCGCATGGTTCGCGACTTGGCAAAGTCACTTGGCAAGGGTGTTCGCTTCGAGATCGAAGGAGAATCCACTCGAGTGGACCGCGACATTCTTGAAAAGCTCGAAGCCCCGTTAACCCATCTGTTGCGAAACGCCGTGGATCACGGCATCGAGGCGCCGACTGTGCGGTCACAGGCCGGCAAGTCCCCCGAAGGCAGGCTGACTCTAAGCGCGCGGCACGTGGCCGGAGTATTGGAGATCGCCGTGACGGACGATGGGGGCGGAATCGACCCGCAGCGTGTCCGCCAGCGGATCGTCGAAAGAGGCTACGCCAATTCCGACATGGCGGCGAAACTAAGTGAGAACGAGGTACTGGAGTTCCTGTTTCTTCCCGGCTTCTCCACCTCGCAAGGCGTGACGGAGATCTCCGGGCGCGGGGTCGGGCTGGACGTCGTGCAGTCAATGGCGCGCCAGGTCGGTGGGAACGTGCGCATCACGTCGAAGCTTGGAGAGGGCACGCGCTTCGTGCTGCAGTTGCCGCTGACGCTCTCGGTGCTGCGCGCCCTGATGTTCGAGGTCAAGGGCCAGCCCTACGCGCTGCCCCTCACACGCATCGACCGCGTTTTGGGCATTCCTCCAGAGGAGGTGCTGCTGGTTGAGAACCGGCAATACCTTCGGGTGGACGACCAGAGCATCGGCTTGGTTGATGCCACCCAGGTGCTGGACCTGGGAAGCTCAGAAAGCAAGGCGGGGAAACTGCACGTGGTGGTGCTCAGCGACCGGCTCAACCGTTATGGTCTCGTCGTCGATCGTTTTGTGGGGGAGCGTGACCTGGTGGTCATCACGCTTCCCACCCGGTTAGGGAAAGTGCCCAACCTTAGCGCCGGGGCAATTCTGGAAGACGGCTCGCCGGTGGCCATCCTCGACAGCGAGGACCTGGTGCGTTCTATCGACAACCTTCTGACTCGCGGCAGGTTGATGAAGCTCGGCCGGCAAGCCAGGGTCGAAAAAGCGGGCCGGAAGCGGGTGCTCGTAGTGGACGACTCTCTAACGGTGCGCGAAGTCGAGCGCCGCCTGCTCGAGAACCGCGGCTATGAGGTGACCGTGGCCGTGGATGGGATGGACGGGTGGAACGCCGTGCAAGGCTCCCACTTCGACCTTGTGGTTACGGACGTCGATATGCCCCGCATGGACGGTATTGAACTGGTAAGGCGGATCAAAAGCATCGCGCCTACCCGATCCCTCCCCGTGATGATCGTTTCCTACAAGGACCAGGAAGAGTACAGGACCAGCGGGCTGGAAGCCGGAGCGAGCTATTACCTAACCAAGAGCAGCTTCCACGACGAAACGCTCATCAATGCGGTCCGGGACCTGATTGGGGAGGCGGAGAACTGATGCGCATCGCTATCGTCAATGACCTGATCCTGGCCGTGGAGGTGCTTCGACGGCTCATCCGCAGCGTGCCTGGGTACGAAGTAGCGTGGACCGCTGGGGATGGAGTTGAGGCGGTGGAGAAGTGCGCCCGTGACTGCCCGGACCTGATCCTCATGGACCTCATCATGCCCGTCATGGATGGCGCGGAAGCCACTAAAATCATCATGAAGCAGTCCCCCTGCGCCATTCTAGTGGTCACCGCTACCGTCTCCGGCAACGCTGCCAAAGTATTCGAGGCCTTGAGCTGGGGCGCCCTGGATGCCGTGGCCACTCCGGTGTTCGGTACGATTGGGGGGATCGAGGGCGGAGAAGAACTGCTGCGGAAGATTGAAGTCCTCGGGCGGCTCATCGACCAAGCCCAGCAACCAGGAGCAGCGATGCGACAGCAGGCAGGGACCGCGCCTGATCACGCACCGCGCATGGTCGCGCTGGGAGCTTCGACGGGAGGTCCCAATGCGGTGGCTATCATTCTGCGCGGCCTGCCGGCGAATCTGGGGGCTACGATCGTCGTCGTGCAGCATCTCGACGTGCAGTTTGCGCCCGGACTCGTCGATTGGCTGGGCGAACAGACGGGACTCACCGTTTCGCTCGCCCGTGAAGGAATGAAACCGGAAAGTGGCGGTGTGTTTGTTGCAGGAACCAACGATCATCTGGTGATCGGGGCGGACCTCGCCTTCCACTACACAGCCAAACCCGTGGATTACGTCTACCGTCCCTCTGTGAATGAGTTTTTCCTCAGCTTAGGCCGCCACTGGCCGGAGCCCGGTGTGGCGTGCTTGCTGACGGGAATGGGACGGGATGGCGCCCAAGGGCTGCTAGCGTTGCGCAACGCTGGCTGGCGGACGATGGCACAAGACGAGAAAACTTCCATCGTCTATGGAATGCCCCGTGCCGCGATGGAAATCGGCGGCGCGGAACAATCGCTGCCCGTGGATCTGATCCCAGACGCCATCTTGCGTGAGCTAAGGAGTTAAGCACCATGCCTGTTTCTGAGAACAAGCCGTTCTTACCCTCCCTGACCGAATATCAGATACGGGTGCTGCTGATCGACGATCAGGCTATGGTGGGGGAAACCGTGCGACGCATGCTGGCGCCGGAGCCTGACATCGTATTTCAGTTCTGCCAGGATCCGACCAAGGCCATTCCTACCGCCGCCGAATGGTCGCCCACGGTGATTTTGCAGGACCTCGTGATGCCGGAGGTGGACGGGTTAGCGCTGGTGCGGTTTTTCCGTGTCCATCCCAAGTTGAAGGACATCCCCCTGATTGTGCTGTCCAGCAAGGAAGAAGCGGTGACCAAGGCCGAAGCGTTCGCCCTCGGCGCCAATGACTACCTGGTGAAACTGCCCGACCGCATCGAGTTGGTGGCTCGCATCCGCTATCACTCGAAGGGCTACATCAACTTGTTGCAGAGGAACGAGGCTTACCAGGCTTTGCTCAAGAGCCAGCAGGAATTGGCGAACGACATCGCGCGGGCGGCCGAATACGTCATTTCCTTGCTCCCCGAACCGATTTCCAACGGAGACATCACGACCGCTTGGCGGTACGTGCCTTCCACCACGCTTGGCGGCGACTGTTTCGGCTACCATTGGATCGACCGAGACCATTTCGCGCTCTACTTGCTCGACGTCTGCGGGCACGGCGTGGGCTCGGCGCTGCTGTCTGTCTCCGCGCTCAACGTGCTCCGCTCCCAGTCGCTTCCCGACGTGGACTTCCGTGACCCGGTCGCGGTGCTCGCCGGGATGAACGCGGACTTCCAGATGGAAAGACAAAATGGGCTTTACTTCACGCTCTGGTATTGCGTCTACTGCCGGCCAACGAGGCGGTTGCGTTATTCGAGCGGGGGTCACCCGCCCGCCCTGCTGTTCGACGACTGCCAGTCTCCCACTCAACTAATGACTCGGAACTTGTTCATCGGGGGGTTCCCAAAAGTGGACTTCGTTGCCGCCGAAATCGACATTCCGGCAAACTCGCGGCTTTACGTTTTCTCCGACGGTGTCTACGAAGTCGATCGGCCGGACGGAACGATGTGGAGCATCGAAGAACTTCAGGACTACTTAAGCCGTCCGGCGGCGGAATCCGGCTCGGAGATCGAGGCGCTCTACAAGACCCTGCAGAAAATGCACGCCAGAGATACACTGGATGACGACTTTTCACTGGTGCGAGTTGACTTTCGATAGCAGCATGCTGAAGAACGTGTAGCGGCGACTGTTACGTCGCCAGCGAAGCGAGGGAATCGAGAAAAGGAAAAGAAAGGATCGAGGTTCGTGGCGATCGCTCGTAATGAATGGCCAGACGTTTTACAGCACCGAGGGGACTTTGCGCATGACTCTCAACCCCGGTCCCTCGGTGGAGGACAACATCCGGCTGAACGCAGAGGTGGGCGAGTTGGCGCGGTTAACGGCGTGGTTGGATGGGTTTTGCGAACGGCACAGATCCCCGAGGAAGCTCACTACCATTTGAATATCGCGGTGGAGGAACTAGTGCTCAACGCGATCAAACACGGTCGCTGCTCTCCTTCCCAAGGCGCCATTCAAATTCGCCTTCGGCTTTCCGGCCCGGAGTTGGACATTACGATTACCGACACGGGCATTCCGTTTAACCCACTCGATGCGCCACCGCCGGACCTCACAAGCAGCCTCGCTGACCGGCCCATCGGCGGGCTGGGCATCCATCTGGTGCGCAGCCTCATGAACTCGGTCGAGTACAAACGCGTAGGGCGGGGAAAACCAATTGCGCTTGAGAAAAGACTTGTAGGGCCGAACGGCCTTTGGAGTGCGGCAGCTTGCTGCCGCTTTTCTCTGCGGGAAGCTTGCTCCCCCGCGTTCGAGCAAGCTCGAAACGCTGCCGTAACGCTGACCTTTAGGTCAGCACGATTTGAACTCAATAAAATGCCGGCCTAAAGGTCGGTGCTACAAAGCGGCAGCTTGCTGCCGCTTTTCTCTGCGGGAAGCTTGCTTCCCCCAGCATTACGAGCAAGCTCGAAACGCTGCCGTAACGCTGACCTTTAGGTCAGCACGATTTGAACTCAATAAAATGCCGGCCTAAAGGTCGGTGCTACAAAGCGGCAGCACGCTGCCGCACTCCAAACCTCGGGAGCGACGCTCGCCCCACATAGCGCCACAAGGAGATAGAACATGGCAGGCGGAATGGAAATAGTTAGAGAACAACGCACCAACGAAGTGGTATTGAAGGTCTCCGGCCGTCTGGATGGTTATTGGGCGAACCATCTCGCCGAAGCCATTCACGAAGTGCTGCGGGAAGGGGTGCACAATCTGCGCCTCAACCTTTCGCAAACTTCTTACGTCAGTTCAGGGGGAATTCGTGTTCTGGTCGAGGCCTACAAGGAGTTCGTGGGGGTTGGGGGGACGTTCGCCGTCGTGCATCCTTCCCCGGGCGTGAAGCAGGTCATTGACCTTGCCGGCCTGGGCCGCTTGCTCTATGGGGGAGCGAGCCGCGAGACAACTGCGGCAGCGGAACCCACGGTGGAACGGACCGAAACGGAGGGTTGTGTCTTCGAAACTTACAGCCACGAGCCTTCCGCGACTCTGGTCTGCCGCGCCGCCGGGCGCCCCGAACTGCTTCCCAACGCAGCGTTCAGCGGGCAGGAGTGCGAGGTTTTGACCCTGCCGAAAGACGTATTCGCCCTCGGCCTGGGCGCCTTAGGGGAGGGATTTGCGGCGTGCCGCGAGCGCTTCGGCGAATTCCTTGCCGTTGCCGGCAACGCCGCCTGCCAACCGACGGATGGCAGCAACTATCCGGATTATCTTGTGGCTTCCGGCACGTTGGTTCCCAAAGTGACTGCGCTGTACGGCATCGCCTGCCGGGGGGGATTTCGCAAGCTGATGAGATTTGAAGGTCCGTCCTCGGGCGTACCGGTGCCATTCAGCGCGGTTCTGGCGCAGGTACGGCGGCCAGTTTCCCGGAACTTCCGTGGGTCTGACGCTGGTGGCGGAGTCGGCAGGACTGCTCTGCGCTGCTCTCAAGCGTCCGCCGGTTGCGGCGGCAGGCGGCGCGCAGCGGGTGTTCGAGCACCCTGAGATCCGGCGCTGGCTCTCTTTTTCGCCGGAACGCGGCTTTACGCGTTCCGTGGCGGTGATCGCGGGCGTCGTCTCGGACGATCCGCCTCAGCCGTTGGCGCCCCTGCTCCGCCCCATAACGCCCGACGGAGCTGTCAAAGGGCACTTCCACGCCGCGGCATTCGGGTATCATCCGTTGCAAAAAGGCCGCATCGAACTCCATTCCACCATCGCGAAGCTATTCGACACGGGAGGGCTGCAGGGAGTCATGCACCTGCTCGCCGACGACCGGCCATCCGGTGGCGGTGGAGAGAGCGTGTTTCTCCGCGGCGCTTGCTGGTTCGGCCCCATCGATCGATTCGTTTCCCAGGAGGAAACCCTATGAGCTTGTTGATGGGATCTCTGACCATCGGTTTCATCTTGTCTCTGCTCGCGCTCGGCGTGCATATCAGCTTCTACATCTTCGACTTTCCGGACATCACCGCGGAAGGATCCATTACCCTGGGTGCGGCGGTCACGGCCGTGCTGCTGGTGAAGGACTGGCACCCCCTGCTGGCCACGCCGCTGGCTTTCTTCGCGGGGGCGCTGGCAGGAGCCGTCACCGCTATCCTGGCCGTGAAGTTCAATATCAACAAACTCCTCTCAGGCATCATGACGATGACGGCGCTCTACTCCGTCAACCTGCGCGTCATGGGGCGCAGCAACATTCCGCTGATGAACGAGAGAACGTTGGTTTCCGAAGTCGAAGCCCTCAGCCACAGGGTGTTGGGCGCCTCCACTGTCTCAATCCTGCGCTGGGAGGTGAGCGTGCGGGACCTTGGCCAGCTCGTGCTTTGTCCGCTTCTAATCGCCCTCGTGGCGCTTGTTCTTTACTTCTTCTTCCGGACCAATGTCGGGACAGCCATGCGCGCTACCGGCGACAACGCACAGATGGTCCGAGCACAGGGTGTGGATGACGGAAAGATGATCATCCTCGGCCTTGCGCTCTCCAATGGGCTCATCGCGCTCTCGGGCGCCCTCCTGGCACAGTATCAAGGGTTCGCCGATGTGCAAATGGGCATCGGCATGGTTGTTTGGGGCTTGGCCAGCGTCATCATCGGTGAGGCGATGGTGGGCACGCGTGACCTTGGCTATACCATTACAGGCGCGGTGATGGGTTCGGTGCTATTCCGGCTGCTGGTCGCCATCGCCCTGCGCTGGGGCATGAACCCGAACGACCTGAAGCTGATCACTGCGGCATTTGTCTTCCTCGCTCTGGTTACCCCAAAGCTGATCCCCTTTTTGAAAGCTCGCAAATGGAGGCCCGCCCATGCTTGAGATCAGTCGGCGCTCGCAAGACTTTCCACGCAGGTAGTGTGAACGAAGTGAGAGCCCTCCAGGGAGTGACCCTCAGCGTCCAGGAAGGGTCCTTCACGGTGGTGATCGGCACCAACGGTTCAGGCAAATCGACGTTGCTGAACGCCGTCGCCGGTTCTTTCTTCCTGGACGAAGGGACAGTGCACCTTGCCGGACGGGACATCACACGCTGGCCTGAATACCGGCGAGCGGCGCTGGTGGGGCGCGTGTTCCAAAATCCGTTCACCGGCACGGCTCCCCAACTCAGCATCGCGGAGAATTTTGCCCTGGCGGCGCGGCGGGGATTTGGTCGAGGGTTGGGATGGGCTGTGAGCGGGGGCCTGCGCCGCGAACTCCGTGATGTGGTGGCTCGATTGGGCATGGGACTCGAGGACCGCCTGGACACGCCGATCGGCACGCTTTCAGGCGGACAGCGGCAGGCACTCACTTTGCTCATGGCGACCTGGCAAAAACCGCAGTTGCTGCTTCTGGATGAACACACCGCCGCACTCGATCCCAAG
This sequence comes from uncultured Acidobacteriota bacterium, assembly GCA_963765485.1. Classification (GTDB taxonomy): domain Bacteria; phylum Acidobacteriota; class Terriglobia; order UBA7540; family UBA7540; genus CAVROP01. The sequence continues at coordinate 57,381 of CAVXWN010000045.1, forward strand.
AGCGCCGACCAGATCATCACGCTCACGGAGAAGATCATCGCGCGCGAACGGCTCACGGCGTTGATGGTTACGCATTCCATGCAGCAGGCGGCCCGCTTTGGAGATCGGCTGGTGATGATGCACCGCGGCCAGTTGATTGAGGATTTCGCAGGCGAGCGCAAGAAGCACGTGCGCGCTGAGGAACTGCTGGAACGTTTCGAGGAACTTAGACGGTCGGAACTGCTGGACGAAAGCGCCGCTGAGATGCTGGAGCGCTGTTATGTTTGATCTGAAATCTGGAATTTGAAATCTTGAATCCTGCCGTGTCTAAACGGAAGAGGGAAAGGTCAGGAGTTTGTCTTCTGAAATCTGGAATTTGAAATCTTGAATCCTGCCGTGTCTAAACAGAAGAGGGGAAGCCAATGAGTGCGTCGAAGGCTGTTTTAACCCTGCTGCGGCGACTGGGCCTGGGCTTGTCCATCATTGTGGCCGCTTCGCTTGCGCTCCTGCTCTCAGATTGGAGACATCGCTCTCCCCGTGACGGGATGCCGAGCGTGGCCGTAATCAAGTACAACTCCAACACCAACCTCGATCTGGGTATGCGAGGGTTAATGGACTCGCTTCGCGACCACGGTTGGATGGAGGGCCGCACCATGGAAGTGCGCTTCTTTAACCCTGAGGGCGATGTGGGCACTTTGAACTCGACCGCCCAGGAGTTGGTTTCCGGGAAGTACTCCCACGTCATTACGATCAGTACCCCCTGCCTCCAGGCGATGGCGAAAGCCAACCGCGACGGCAAGGTGAAGCATGTTTTCGGCGTTGTGGCGGATCCGCTCGCCGCCCGCGTGGGCATTAATCCGACAAACCCCTATGACCATCCGAAGTGGATGGTGGGCATTGGCAGTTTCATGCCGGTCGGCGAAGTGCTGGACATGGCGCGTCGGCTCAACCCGCGCCTGCGGGCCGTCGGGCTGCCGTGGAACCCGGCGGAGGCTAACTCCCAGTCTTACACCCGTGCGGCCCGCGAAGCGGCCGGTCGACTCGGGCTGGAACTGCTGGAAGGCAATGTTGAGAACTCGACAGCAGTAAGCGAGGTGACTGAGTCCTTGATCGCTCGAGGCGCGGAAGCCATCTTGATGACCGGAGATAACACAGTAAGCATCGCCTCCGAGATGGTAATCGCCTCCGCCCGTAAGGCGCACATTCCCGCCGTGGCCACCGTGACTCCGTCGGTGGGACACGGGACTTTGTTCGCCATCGGAGCGGATTATTACCAGGTCGGCCGCCAGCTCGGCGACTTGGCTGCCCGCGTCCTTTCCGGTGAAGACACAGCCACCATGCCCATCCTCTACCAGATTCCGAAGATCTTTCTCATTGACCGGCGTGCCTTGGCGCAATTGAGAGATACCTGGGTCTTTCCGCCGGACGTCCTTGCCCAGGCAAAGGACCTCAGTGCCGCTTCTCCTGCCGGCCACGCCACCGAAGCAAAGAAGCAAAAATAGGGCGGCGCTTCTCCAGCACACCCAGCATCGTGGCGAGACCCCACATTTGCCTTGACAACGCAAGCCTTCCGCAGAGAATGGAACCGGTTGTCCGGGTGTCTCGGCGCTTGAGGACACGGCTTTCATTGTTGGGCCGACAATAGCAGCCGCGTGCCTTGGCATGTGCAAAATGGAATTGGGAATCCTGGATTGGTTGATCGTAGGCGGCTATCTCGCAGCGTTGGGCGCCGTGGGAATCATCGCGACTCTGCGGGTGAGGAACACGGGCGAGTATTTCTTGGGAGGGCGGCGCTTCGGCAAGCTGCTCATGGTGGCCCAGAGTTTCGGCGTAAGCACCCATGCGGAAATGCCCGTGAGCCTGGCGGGGGCGGTGTATAGCATGGGCATTTCGGCGATCTGGTATCAGTGGAAGAACCTCTTCGCCATGCCCTTCTACTGGATCATGGCCCCGGTGTTCCGCCGGGTTCGCCGCACCACCTCGGCCGAGGTGATGGAGGACCGCTATGGCGCCGGCATGGGGGGGCTCTACGTGTTGTTCGCCTTCGTCTTCTTCATCATTGCCCTTGCCAGTGTCCTGAAGGGAGGGGCGAAAATTCTGAGTGAGGTATTGGGCGGGCGGTCTGAGCGTCAATCAGGTGGTGTTGGGCCTTGCCGTGAGTTTTTATTCTCTATAGTTTTACCGGCGGCCTGATAGCCTCCACCTGGAGCAACTTCATTCAGGGTCTATTGATCATTGTGCTTTCCGTCATGCTGATTCCGCTGGGGTGGAGCCTGGTGGGCGGGTTCAGCGGGATGAAGCAAACGCTGCCTGCCTTCTTCTTTTCGATGGCGACACCCAAGCAGATCGGTCCGTGGTTTATCGCCATGCTGACGCTCAACGGCCTCATCGGCATCATGGCCCAGCCCCACATGATTGCGGCCGTGGGCACGGGCAAAGACGAGTACACTTGCCGAGTGGGGTTCCTGCATGGCACGGTCATCAAGCGCCTGTGCACGATCGGCTGGGCCATCGTGGGTCTGATGGTGGCCGCCATGGTGGCGCGGGCGCTTTTCGCCACGAAGGCGCTGGCTGATCCGGAAGAGGCTTTTGGCTTCGCCTGCCGTCACCTGCTGACCAGCGGTTTTCGCGGCTTGCTCTTTGCGAGTGTCATGGGCGCCAGCCTGGCGTGTTGCTCGGCGCTGATGATTGACAGCGGGGCGCTCTTCACCCAGGGATTGTACCGTCCCCGGCTGGTGCCGGGGCAATCCGACCGCCACTACCTCTGGGCTGGGCGCCTCAGCGGGCTGGGAGCCGTGCTGATTGCGGTGGTTTACGCTGTGTTCTTCATTCAGAAGGTGCTTTATTCGTTCCTGCTGATGGAGACGCTGGCCACCTACATGGGCATCAGCCTTGTCGGGGGCATCGTCTGGCGGCGGGCGAACCGCTGGGGCGCTGCCGCCAGCTTGATCGTGGCCCTGTTCGTCAATTTTTCCATGTATCACGTGAGGAACGAACGGTTGGACCAGTGGGACCCGAATATCTTTCTTGCTTCACTGCTGGCGGGCGTTGCAGGCCTCTTCGTGGTGAGCTTGCTGACTCGTCCTGAGTGTCAAGCTCAGGTCGGCAAGTTCTTCGCCAACCTCGATACCCCTTCGGATCTGGGCTCGAAAAATGCCGACTGCCCAGCATCGTTGCCCCATTGCCGCAGGGAGGCCCTGCGGGCGTCACGGACTCGGCGGCGGAGTTGGGCCGCTGGGCTGCGGAGAAAGGCCGCCAGTTGCTTTTGATCAATCTTCTGCACCTGCGGCGCGGGGCGCACGGCGTCAGCTTCTTCCGAGCCTATCGTGATGACCTGAAGGGCTTGGTGATGGGATCCGCACTTTGCGCGGCACTGGTCATTGGCATGTGGCTAATACTGCAACTCTAGCGCCCGATTTCTCACCACGTGGGTTTCCTTATTGGCCACGGCGCCATGGTGGACCATGGAAGTGATCGCAAACATTGCCGGCAAGGGGTTGGCACAACTCGAGGCCGGGGATGCAAGAATCGGCTCGGTTCGTGCGCTCGGTCCGATTGATCCCGAGCGGCCCTTTGTCAGTCCGGGATTCGTGGACATTCAAGTCAACGGGTTTGCGGGAGTGGACTTCTCTGAACCGACGCTGGAACCGGAAAAAGCCATCAGCATTCTCCCGGCCATTTGGAAGACAGGGGTGACCGCCTTCTGTCCGACCCTGGTTACCAACTCCATCGGACGGCTGGAACGGAATTTCCGCGTCCTGGAACAGGCACGAATGCTTGACGCTCGCTTCGCCGCGAGCGTGCCTGGCTACCATCTGGAGGGCCCCTACCTTTCGCCGGGCGAATCGCACGGGGCGCACGATCCGGCACTGATGCATGTTCCGCGCTGGGATGAATTCTCGCGCTTGCAGGAGGCGGCAGGCGGAAATATCGCGATCGTCACCCTGGCTCCCGAACTGCCGGGTGCTTGTGAGTTCATTCGACGGGCTCACGACGCCGGTGTGGTGGTCGCGATCGGACACACGGATGGCACTCCCGAGCATATTCATCAAGCCATTGAAGCGGGAGCCGTGCTGAGCACCCATTTGGGCAACGGATGCCCGGAGTATATCCATCGCCACCGGAACCCCTTGTGGGCGCAACTGGCGAGCGGCCGTCTTTCGGTCAGCCTCATCTGCGACGGCTTCCATCTGCCGCGGGACTTGGTTCGAGTGGCCTTCCGCGTTAAGGGTGAGAACGCATGTATTCTTATCACCGACGCCATCCATGCCGCCACCCTTCCTCCCGGCCGATACTCTTTGGTTGGCCGAGAAGTTGAGCTACTCCCCAGCGGACAAGTGGTGACGGCTGACCGGCAAAGCATGGCAGGCTCCACCCTCAGCATGAATCGCGCGGTGTCCGTTTTCACGGAGTATGCCGAGGCTTCGCTCCAGCAGGCCCTTCGCGCCGCAACCTACAATCCGGGATGTTTGCTTGGCCGGGGCGAGGTGTGTACTGAACTGGCCGAAGGGCAGATCGCCAACTTGGTTCTATTCAGCCCAGCGAAGGAATGCCTCGACGTTAAGGCCGTGGTGTTGAAGGGCGAGGTGGTGTACGCGTCGCCGGAGTTCTCTACTGGTTCCGTCTAGCCAAACTTGCCGTTTCGCCCGGAAAGTGGCAGGGAATTAGGTCTTTAACCCTGGCCCCTTGGGAGTCTGTCTGATGACTCGGGGAAGCGGGCAACGCCGCCGGCGCTTGCTCCCTAATCCGTCGGTAACGACGGGTGAGCCTGGTATGGGCGCACGGCGATGGCCCCTGCGCCCCATCCGGTTTTGCCCGGAGGGGTGCTGCCTGTAGGGGCGAGGCGGCGCCTCGCCCCTACCTCCGCGTTGCCGCCCCGCACGTTATCGACGGATTGGGGTTGCTACATTCCTCTTGACTTGCGCCCCGGGCGGTGCTAATCTAGGCTAGTTATGTGTGCTTTTACGAGGGCCGTAGGAACTGCCAAAGGGGACCCGGCGCCCGCGCCCCCGTCCGGAGAAACAAAAAAGATACTATTTTGACGGAACAAACCTAAGCTAGTTGCTGAAAACAAATGACTTAATGATTTGCGAGGGCCTAAAACAAACTGTTTTTTGAGGCTAATAAAGCCCAAACGAACCGAAAAAAGCACGCAAATGAGCCAAAATGCTGCTGGTTTTCGGCCATCCGGCCGGACTTTGGGGGCGCCGAATTCGGACTGGATTTTCCAAGCCACCTCCAGCGGGGACGCGCTGGGTTTTCACCCGGGCTCCCTTGGGAGAGGGCTGTACTTCTTACAAGAGACACTGTCTTCTTTGCTGGAAGGCGCGGTGGCGCTGTCGAAAGGGAGTGTTGAATGCTTGCACCAGCCATGAGTCTCGACGTCACAGTGGTGGGCGGGGGGATGATCACCGCGGATCTGCTTCTCCCGTCCCTGTACCACCTGCAGCGGACGGGTATTATCGGCGGCATTGACGTCTGCGCGCTGAATACTTCTCCTTTGAAAGCGTTGAAGGATAGCCGGGAGTTACAGGAAGCTTTCCCAGGGCAGGATTTCACGGCGCACCCGTCTCTCGATGAGGATTCGGAGAAGAGTTTCCCTGAGTTATACAAAGAGGTCGTCGCGTCGATGGCGCCGGACAACCTGGTCGTGGTCGCCGTGCCGGACCATCTCCACTACGAAGTGGTCATGCACGCCTTACAGCACGATCAGAATGTGCTTTGCGTAAAGCCGCTGGTCCTCGAGTACGCCCAGGCCGCGGAAATCCAGAAGTTGGCAGCCGGGAAAGGACGCATGGTGGGCGTGGAGTATCACAAACGCTTTGATCGCCGCTCTCTGGTCGCGAGGCGGAGTTATGCTTCAGGCCGTTTCGGAGTGTTTGTCATGGGCGAGGCCAAGCTCATCGAGCCCTACTATTACCGCTTCTCCAATTTTCAGAACTGGTTTACGTGCGATCGGACGGACCCGTTTACGTACATCGGGTGTCACTACGTGGACTTAATTTATTTCATTACCGGACTCAAACCGGTGGAAGTCTCGGTGCAGGGAGTCAGAGGCAGATTCCCGAACGGAAACGAGGGTTTCCTTTGGTCGCACGGTCGCGTGAGGTGGGAAAACGGCGCTCTGCTCTCCGTAGTGAACGGTTTGGGTTATCCCGATGCCGCCGCCGGCAGCAACGATCAAGGCTTGGTGCTGTATTGCGAAGGGAAAGGTCAAACAGGGCTGGTTTTCCACGACGACCACTATCGCGGCGTGGCGTACGCATACCTCGAAGGCAACGATCCGCGAGGGTCGCAATACAAGTACGTCAGTCCTGACTTCTTCCGATTGGTGCCGTGGGAAGGGACAGGCTATAAACCAGTTGGTTACGGATATGACTCCGTGGCGGGCATAACGATGGCTGTTCATCGCCTGAAAAGCGCCGCGGCGGGCGTGGGGCAGGAAGCGGCAGCCGCCAAGCGCGGGGAAATCCTCTGCGAAGTCGACGCTGCCGGCCTGATTGCCACGCCGGCCAACAGCTACATCAACGAGTTGGTGGTCGAGGCGGGGCGGGCGTCCATTCTTCAGGACGCCGCGCCCGTTCGCATCGTCTATGGCGACCGCCCGCACCTCGAACTCAAGGGAAGATAAGGAACATGGCTGTCTACGATCTGAGTCCGGTGGACGTCCCCAAGGTGGAGACGAAATACCGAAGCATCAAGACCAAGTTGCCGGTGCCGGAATCGTTGCCCGATCTTCGAATCGCTCCGAGCAGTCGGAACCACGCTCGATGATGGGGCAGCCTCCCATTATCTGGGACAAGGCCGAGGACTTCATTGTCAGCGACCGCTGGGGCAACCGTTGGATCGACTGGTCGTCCGGCGTACTGATTACCAACGCCGGACACGGGCGCCAGGAAATTCGCGATGCGCTTCGCGAGGTGATCGACCGTGGGCTGCTGGCTTCCTACGTCTTCGTGCACGAGCGGCGGGCGCGCCTGGCGCAGATGCTCCGCGACCTCTCACCTGATCCCGAGAAATACCGGGTCTTCCTGTTAAGCACCGGCAGCGAAGCGACCGAGAATTGCATCAAGCTCGCAAAGACCTATGCCCTGAAAAAATACGGTGCGCACAAGAAATACTTCGTGACCTTCGACTATGCCTTTCACGGGCGCACCATGGGCGCGCAACTCGCCGGCGGGATCGAGGAGCAGAAGGAGTGGATGATTGACCGCGACGCTACTTTTGTGCAAGCGCCGTTTCCCGACGGATACAAGAATGAAGACACCTCCTTCGCGCTTTTTCTTAAGACACTCTGCCGGAAAGGCGTCGAGCCCCGGGAAATTGCCGGCGTGATGACCGAGACCTATCAAGGCGGTGGTCCGGATTTCCTGCCGGTGCAGTACGCGCAGAGCCTGGAAACATTCTGCCACGAGCACGACATTGTGATGTGTTATGACGAAGTGCAGGCAGGCTTCGGCCGCACCGGCAGGATGTTCGGGTATGAGCATTACGGCGTGCGCCCTGACCTGATCGCCTGCGGCAAAGGCGTTTCGTCGTCGCTGCCAGTTTCCGCGGTGATCGGACGCGAGGAAATCCTGGCTCTCTACGGTCCCGGCTCGATGACGTCCACGCACTCCGGATCTCCCTTGCCGGTAGCCGCAGCGATTGCCAATCTGGAGATTATCCGGAAAGAGCATCTCGCCGAGCGTGCGGCGCGCCTGGGTGAAATCCTCATGCCGCAGTTGCACCGCATTCGCGGGAAGTATCCCAGGGTCTTGGGATGCGTGCAGGGAAGAGGTCTGGTGGCGGGCATCCAGGTGGTGAAGCCCGGCACCAAAACTCCCGACCCTGACACGGCTCTGAGAATCAATGTAGCCTGTTTCCGAAAAGGTCTGCTCATGTTCGCGCCGGTCGGTGCGGGCGGAGGATGCATTAAGATTGCTCCCCCGCTGACGATCTCCGAAGATGCGCTGCGGGAGTCCATTCAGGTTCTGGAAGAGGCTTTGGACGAGGTCGTGGCCGCGGCTGAGCTTTCACACCGGCGAGAAAACATGGCTGGATCGATTTCAAAATAGCGTGCAACGTTGGATGGAGGCCCTGCGTCCGTCACGCTCGAGAAGCCGAGCCAACTGTGGGGGAATAACAACGAAAGGTTCAAAATGAAAAATTACACGAAGACGGTATACATCCTGTCGGCGCTCGTATTACTTCTGTTACCTTCCTGGACCTTGGGGCAAGCGCAACGATGGTCCGAGGCGCAGGCCAATGCCTGGTATGCGCGGCAACCCTGGCTCGTGGGCAGCGACTACGTTCCGGCAAATGCGATTAACCAGTTGGAAATGTGGCAGGCCGAAACCTTCGATCCGAAACAGATCGACAAGGAACTGAACTGGGCGGAAGGCCTGGGCATGAACACGATGCGCGTCTTCCTGCACGACCTGCTTTGGCAGCAGGATTCAGCGGCTTTTACGCGCCGAATCGACACGTTCCTGACCATAGCGGACAAGCATCATGTTCACCCGGTGTTCGTACTGTTCGATTCCTGCTGGGAGCCTGAGCCGAAGCTCGGCCCGCAGCATCCGCCCATCCCGGGCGTGCATAATTCCGGCTGGGTGCAAGGTCCCGGACAGTCTGCGCTCAAGGATCCTTCGCAGTACCCGCGGCTGAAAGAATACGTGCGCGGCGTGGTAGGTGCGTTCGCGAATGACAGGCGCGTCGTCGCTTGGGATGTGTGGAATGAGCCCGCCAGTAGCAAGGAAGTCGTCGCATTGCTGCCGCAAGTGTTCGCATGGGCCCGCGAGGCTCATCCGTCGCAGCCTCTTACCAGCGGAATTTTCCAGGACAATTTCATCCCCGCCGGACCCAACAAGCCTACGCCCGTGACGGAGATCCAATTAGCGGAATCTGATGTCATCTCGTTTCACAACTATAGCTGGCCCGAAGAGTTCGAGAAAGAGGTTGCCGGGTTGGAAAAATATAACCGCCCGGTCATCTGCACGGAATACATGGCACGGTCGGTGGGAAGTACCTTCGACGTGATCCTTCCGATCGCGAAAAAGCATCACGTCGCGGCTATCAACTGGGGATTCGTGAATGGCAAGAGCCAGACCAATCTGCCTTGGGATTCATGGGACCGGCCCTACGTCAAAACGGAGCCCACGGTTTGGTTTCACGACGTGTTGCACCCGGATGGCACGCCGTACCGGGAGCGAGAGGCCGAGATCATCCGCGAGTTGACAGGCAGAACACCTCCAAAGAACTAGTCATCCTTCAGCGTTGTTATTGTGGAGGTCACTGGCGCCCGGGAGAGCTCGCGATCCTACGTGCGAATTTGCTACGGGAGCTTTTTCAAAACCCACTCCAGTTTATGGTCAAGGAGGGTGGCTTCCGTGGGCCGCCCGGAATCATCCCAACCCATCAACCGGTAATAGGTTTCAACGACCTCCAGAAAACGCCGCCGATCAAGCACATCTCCCTGCCGTCGGCCCGAGGCGATGGGTTCATCGAAGAAGCGGTCCGGCAAGGTATCATCCCGGGCGGTCATGCCTTCACGGGTGTTGTACCAGCGCATCAGATGATTCCGCCTCTCTCCAGCCCGCATGACCTCATAGTCGCTTGTCTCCCAACCTGTCACCGCGGCAACCATTGATGCTATTTCGGGGAGCGACAAAATCCGGGTCGGAGCAATGGCAAAGATGCAAAGATCGAGTGCGTCGGCTGCCGACCAGAGATTGTTCAACGCCTTGTAATTGCGCGCCTTGTCGGGACCAAGATAGTCCATGGGAATACGATCGGTGATGCCGAGCGCGCGGGAAAGTGTGAGCGTATGTTCCCAGCCGACCTTGGTATCGAAGTCCCAGTCATGTTCGCAGATGTCATAGCGGGGACCCACAGGTGCAGTCGCAAATCCGAGGGCAAGATTGGTCTGGGTGCGCGGCTCGAAGCACACCATTTCAAGCCCTTTCACCTGCATGGCAAACCGCTCGGCCCCGTGGCCTATTCGTCTCGCAGCGAGCCGCGTGCCCTCGGCCAGCACATCCCCGAGGCCTTGGCGATGAGCGATGTCTGCCATCAATCGCTCGGCGGAATCTGTGTCCCCGAAGCGCGCGTGCTGCGGCTCGGCCGGATCAAGGATCTGCTTCTCGAACAGTTCCATAGCAAAGGAGATCGTGAACCCCAATGAGGTGGGATCAAGCCCATATTGGTTCGCGAGGTTATTGGCCCGCAAGACCCAGTCCAGATCCGTGACCCCAAGGTTCGGCCCCATGGCGCCGGTCACTTCCTGGTGAATACCGCTGGCGCGCAAGTCAAGATCGCCACCCACGAGCGGATGCAGAAGCTTGATGCAGTCGTTCGGACAACCAGGGCAGTTGCCATCACCGCGAAACCGTTTCAGGAACTCCTCGGTTTTGAACCGCTCCGCACGATCGATGGTGGCGCGGGAGTAATTGTTCACGCACAGCGCCGCATCGATTCCGTGAAGGTAAAGCCAGCATGAAAAACCTGGTGCCTCCTTTTGCCAGCGGCTAAGGTCGTTCCGGGGAATTCGCTGCTCAAACGAGTGTGTCACGGATTCCAGCTTGGCGGGATCAGACACGGCCGGCCTTCGCCCACCATGCAGGATAACGGCCTTGAGGCCCTTTGCTCCCATCACTGCTCCCAAGCCCATCCGCGCCGCCTGGTAAGTGCGGTCCGTTACGATCGAGGCGAAGCGAACGCGATTCTCGCCAGCCGGCCCGACCGCCGCTACGTGGATGTCGGCTCCATACCGTTGTTCGAGCCGGTCGGTTGTCTGCCCCACCGTGAGACCCCACAGGCCGAGTCCGTCCACAAACTCGACTTTGCCGTCCTCGATGAGCACCACCACGGGTTCTGCAGAGGCGCCTGTGAAAATGATGGCGTCTGCTCCGCTCGCCTTTAGCGCCACGCCCCACGGACCTTCCGTGCGAGTCTCGCCGATGCCGTTGGTAAGCGGACTCTTGCCTGCCACCGTGAAACGCGACAAGCCGGCTGCCGGATGCCCTGCCAGAACCGACGAGGTAAAGATGAGGAGGTTATCCGGGCCGAGTGGGTCAATCCCCGGCGGGGTGCATTCAAGCAGCAGTCGGGTCGCGAGAAGTCCACCCCCCAGATATTGGCGAAAGAACTCTTCAGGCCGTCGCTCCGTTGACCAAGTGCGTTTCGAAAGATCAATCCAGAGTAAAGCACCGTGATATCCGAGAGCTGAAGTGATAGTCATTGAAGGCTCCGAAACTCCTTGTCCTTAAGGCTCCCGCCCACCGCAGATTGCCGACACACCAGGATTCCATCGGATTTGGGGGCAAGAACTCTTCAAGGGTGAATACATTTCTCGAGCGACGGGTAACATACCCGACTTTTCCTTAACCTACAAGGCACCTGAAACCGCTCTCCGGTTTTCTTCCAGGCCTCCGCTGGGGATGTGCGGACAACCGCCTGGGGTCGTGGGCAAGGGAAATAGTACGGCGCCCAAACGACCACCGTCAGCGCGCCGGATGATTTGGCGTAGCAGGTCGGGCTCAATGGAGGGTTGCCAGACCATCGGCGTCGAAATCGCTCAAGGGGACGAGGGAATTACTCCGGGACTGGACCTTCACCTCCAATGTTTGAGACGGTTCCAAGCCGTCGGCGGTGACGCGAATCGAGATGGGCAGGGTGCATCCCTTGCGCGTTTGGACATAGAAGGCGATGCGCCCACCTTCCAGATGAATCGGGCTCTCCCCAATGAAATTCCCATTACTGACTTCGATGAAAATCCTGCGATCCTCCGTCGGCACCGGCGTGGACTGCTCATCCACCGCCCTGGCCACCACGCGCGTCATATCGGCGCCGTCGTCGATCAGTTCCGCGTCGTCGGCGCGCAACACCAGGCGGCGCGAGCGCCCGGGAGTCCGGACCGTGTCCGTGGCCACGACCTTGCCGCCCATCCAGGCACGAGCCTCGAGTTCGCCAGGCTGGTAAGCGCCGACCTTGAAAAGAAACAGGGGATGCGGGGCGTGCGGGAATTCCGTCGGCCTCGCGCGCCCCAGAGGTTTTCCGTTCACCGACAGTTCAACCTCCGGGGCGTTGCTGGCGACATAGATTTTGCCCCCGCCATCGTCCCGCCAGGTACTCAGGATTTTTACCATGGGCCCGTAAATCGAAGGGTCGGCCTGGCTGGCAAGGGCGTACGAGTCGAACCATTTGGGCAATCGGAAAATGTCGTCGACGCAGTGGTGCGCCGTAGCGGCGATGGGCGTATTGAATTCCGGTGAGTTGTAGTCGACCGCTGCCCAGCCCACGCCTCCCGCGATTTCGGGATGGCTATAGAGCCGGTCCAAATAACTCATCCAGTGAAAAGTAAATTCCAGCAGTTCGCGTTCGCCTGCCCACACGGGGTACTGTTTGGGATTGCCGTACTCGGTGATGAGCCAAGGCTTGACTGTGGCAGGCTGGGGCCAGTGAGAAGGATTGTCCCAGTCCGAGTAGTCGTTAGCGGTCAGCACCTCTCCGGGGACGAACTTGCCGTGCCAGGCGTCGCTGAGGCGGGCTCCGCCCGGCGGCCGGGTGGGATCGAGTTGGCGCGCCAGCGCATAGGTCCGCGTGTACAGCTCTCGATCATCTTCCTCGCGCGGCGAGGCTTCGTTCCCCCGTACACCCCAGAGAATGACGCAGGGATGATTCCGGTCACGCAGGATCATGTCGCGCACGGCTTGCACGGCGTTGACCTGCCAGCGCTCAGATTTCCCGATGAACTGCCAGGCGGGGAATTCATCCATTACCAGCAGGCCGATCCGGTCGCACTCATCCAGAAACTCCGGATCGGGCGGATAGTGCGAGGAGCGCATCATGTTCAGCCCCATTTCGTACTTCAGGATGCGCGCGTCGCGCCGCTCCAGTCTGTTGGGGGCTGCCCCGCCTACGTAGGCGAACGTCTGATGGCGGTTCATGCCGCGCAGCTTCAACGGCCGGTCATTCAAGCTGAACTGGCCCGTGGTTTCGTCCCAGTGGATCGTCCGGATGCCAATCCAGGTACGCTCGCGATCCAGGACCGTGGAGCCATCGCGCAACTCCGCGATCATCACGTAACGATGGGGATGATCCACATCCCACAGGTCGATTCCCCGCAAGCGGTCGAAGGCAAGCTTGAGGTCACGGGTCTCGCCGGCCGCGAGCGTCGCGGGAGTCTTGGTTGACGCCACCTCTCTGCCATCGGCTTCGAGAAGATGTAGCGCCAGCGTCCCCTCGACGCGCTCCGCGCGGCCGTTGGTCACAGTGATCTGGGCATCTTCGCCCACCTCCGGCTGGATGGCCGCCGTGGTGTAATAAACGCCCTCGATATGGCAAGTATCCACAACGCGCAACCACACGTCTCGCTGGATGCCGCCAAACAAGTAGTACCCGTACATCTTATCGGCGCCCTCGGGCGGCACTTGCTTCTGCTCGCGGGAATCCACACGCACCGCAAGCAGGTTCTCGGCGCCGAACTTCAGAGCCGGCGTCAGGTCAACCGTAAAGGGAGTGTAGCCGCCTTCGTGATGACCGAGCAGCCGCCCGTTCAGGTAAACATCGGCGACCGTCATCACTCCCTGAAACTCCACCAGAACAACCTTTCCCCGAAAGCCGTCCTCGGGCCGGAAATGTTTCCGGTACCAGGAAACGAAACGAAACATGTCGGGATCAAAGGTCTCATGCGGCGTGAGGATATTGGCATGGGGCACCGACACGCGCTCGAAGGAGTGGTCGTCAAAGCCCGGCTGCTCGGCCCCCGGAAGGTCTTTGGGAACAAACACCCAGCTCGTCGAGAAATTCAGTTCCTGGCGGGGAGAAATATCGAAGCTGCCGACGCCTGCCCCGAAGAGCACGGGTGAAGAACTGAGGAAGGAACAAAGGAAGACTACTGATCGCATTGAACGCATGGACGTACCCTCTCCTGCAAAGGGCGGATTTTATAAGCCGGAGGAGCAAAAGAAATGCGTGCTCAGATCCCGCTATTGCTCTCTCGAGTGCACAAACTAATTTATCGCGAATTCCCATTTTGACTTCCTGATCAAGTGGTAACATACCCCCAACCGCTGCTCAATACAATTACGAGTCGAGTTTTCAGCGTTCGGAGCGTCCAAGTTTTCTCGCCTGTGAGATACTGAGAAAGTCAACAGGAGGCTTAGATGACAAAGGCGGAGTTTTCGAGAAGGAGTTTGTTGAAAGGCGCGGTAGCGGGAGTCGCGGCGGGCGCGGCCGGCATTCCGGTTGCTGCTGAGGGCAGCGACCCCGAGGGCCCGACGTGCGGGTCGAAATGGGAGAGGCCGCGGAAGCAAAGCGGGAATGGTCTCAACTTGATTGTGATTGTCGCCGACACATTCCGTTACGACAACTTGGCGTGCTATGGCGCAAAATGGCTGGAGCAGCTTGAAACGCCGAACTTGGACCGGTTTGCCCAGAACTCGACTGTCTTCGCAGACGCCTATCCTGAGGGACTGCCCACCATCCCTGTTCGCCGCACGCTTTACACCGGGCGGCGCGTCATCCCTTGTTACTATTTCCCGCAGCACGAGAGCGTGCAGTTGCCGGGCTGGCATCAGCTCTATCATGAAGATGTCACGCTTGGCGAAACGCTGCTGGAGGCCGGATACGTTAATGCCCTGATCAGCAGCGTTTATCATCAGTTCAAGCCTGGCAGGAATTTTCACCGGGGGTTCCTTACTTGGCGATGGATTCGGGGCTTGGAGTTCGATTATTACGGCACCGCACCTCACGATCCGCTAGTCTCCTGTCCCAGAAATAAGTGAACTAAGTCGAGGCCTCCGGTGTCTAATATGTAGGAGGCTAAAATGCGAACCGGACGCCCCAAACGACCCTTGATATTGACCGCCGATGAACAGGAGCGACTTCAATCCTTGGCTCATCGCGCCCGCAGTCAACCGCTGCTGGCGCGGCGTGCACGGGTGATCTTGGCCTCCGCCCAGGGCCTTGCCCATCACCTCGTCGCCAAGCAACTGCGCTGCTCGCCCGGCATGGTGAACAAGTGGCGTTCCCGATTTCTGAAGACGCGTCTGGAAGGACTCTATGACGAGCCGAGACCGGGAGCGCCTCGCAAGGTCAGCGATGCGCAGGTGGAGCAGGTTGTGATTCGAACTCTGGAAAGCACGCCGCCCGCACAGACCCATTGGAGCACCCGGGGATTGGCCCAGGCGACGGGGCTCAGCCGTATGACCATCAGCCGCATTTGGCGCGCCTTCGGTTTGCAGCCGCATCGCACGGAAACCTTTAAACTGTCGCCTGACCCCTTGCTCATCGAGAAAGTGCGGGACATTGTGGGTCTGTATATGAACCCGCCCGATCATGCCCTGGTCATTTGCGTGGACGAGAAGAGCCAGATTCAGGCGCTGGACCGCACCCAACCCTTGCTGCCTTTGCAGCCTGGGCAAATCGAGCGCCACACCCACGACTACAAACGCCACGGCACGACGTCCCTGTTTGCGGCCCTGGAATTGAAGACCTGCCGGGTGATCGGGCAACTGCACCGACGTCATCGCTCCTCGGAATTCCGCCAGTTCCTGGATGTGATCGAGGCCAACGTACCGGCGGCACTGGAGGTGCACATCATCATGGATAATTATGGCACCCACAAAACGGCCATGATCCGGAACTGGTTCGCCAAGCGCCCACGATTCCATGTGCACTTTACCCCCACCTACGGATCCTGGATTAACTTGGTGGAGCGCTGGTTCGCCGAAATTACCAACCAGCGGATTCGACGCGGTGTGTTCCGCAGCGTGCGAGAACTGGAAACAGCCATCCGCGAGTACATCGAAGCGCATAACCAGAATCCCAAGCCCTTCGTTTGGACCAAAACGGCGGATCAAATTCTTGCCAGCATCGCTCGGTTCGCCCAGCGGACGTGCACTGCCGAACCATCTGGACTTACATCACGAACCACTGGGACAGGAGACTAGACGTGAGCGACCTCGCATCGAAGGAATACTTGGCCAGATTTCCAGACCTTCATAACTTTCTGAGCCAATATAAGGCCAACCGGAACCTTTGGCTGCAAGAGGGAGAAGCCGTCAGCCAGATTACCGCGCAAACCGCCGCCCGTTGGCTGAACGAGAACCATCATGAGCGACCCTTTTACCTTCACGTGGAGTTCTTCGATCCCCACGAGCCGTGGGATCCGCCCACTCGATTCCTGGAAAAGTACCTGCCCAGCGTCGCCCCTCCGAGTTACATCGAACCTCCCTATGACACGGTTCCTCTCCCCGACGAAGTCCAGAGGCGGTTGCGGGCGAACTACGCAGGCGACGTGAGTTGCGTGGATTATTGGGTTGGCCGCCTGCTGGATACGATCGGCCAATTCGGGTTGTTCGAGAACTCCGTTGTCGTCTTCACAGCCGACCATGGCGCGATGCTCGGCGAGCACGGGCAGTTCTTGAAGGGCCCCGACAAACTGCGCGGTCAGGTGACGCACGTTCCGCTGCTAATTCGGGTGCCCGGAAGTCAACACGCAGGCAAGAACGTCCAGGGATTCGTCCAGTTTCCCGATGTGATGCCCACCCTGTTGGGCCTGCTGGCGTTGAAGCCCCCTTCGCGAGTAACGGGAAGGGATTTCTGGCCCTTGGTTACTGGCGACACCCGCCAGATTCACGATTATGTGGTAGAGACCTACGGCTGGGTTGGGGCGGTGCGTAACCGTGAATGGAGCTATAGCGAGATTTGGAAACCCGAAGCACCCCAGACGAAGTTTCGCAAATATCCCGACGCTTCCCCCAGCACCTACCAGCCGCAACTTTACAACCTCGAAAAAGACCCGAAGGAACTGACCGATGTGGCTGACAAGTACCCGGATGTCGCGCGGCAGATGTCGGCCAAGCTGAAGGAATACATCGCCTCGGGAGAAGGTTTGACCTCCGGCAGTTTCAATGGGAAACCAACCCTTGATACCGAGGAGGGCCTTTACGCGAAGTAGGCGTACTCCGTAAGGGGGTGGAGACGTGCGGACCCATGTGCAGGGGGCAGGGAACCACCCAGAGGCATACTGACGAGGACCGGCATGTCTGTGCTCTCGCTCTCGTCTGTGACGCCAAATCAAGGACTCCTGCGAGGTCCTTGACAGCATGGCAGGCGTGGAGGGACTCGAACCCCCGACCCACGGATTAGAAATGCCGATGTGCGTTAGAATGCTGTATGAATATCAGGAGCAGGAGATTGACATGGTGAAAAATCTAACCCAGCTCTGCTGCCCGCTCTGCGGCGTTCAAGCCTGTACCCACGAACCCAGTACGAAAAAGTTGCCCTCGTTTTGTCCGATGGCAGCGGAATCCGAACAGTTGGCTACTATCGAACGGACTTATCTGGAGGATGAAGACTTGCGAAAGCTGGCGTGCGAATCCGCACGTACCGAGTCTGCCGGCTACTGCCGCAGCACCCGCATCCAGGAGATCATGGACTTTGCCCGCCGAATTGGGGCTACCCGGCTGGGAATCGCCCATTGCGTCGGCCTCATGGAGGAAGCCAAAATCGCTCGGGAGATTTTCCTCGACAACGGCTTCGAAGTGGAAGCCATCTGCTGCAAAGTGGGTTCAATCGAGAAGGGGAAGATCGGGTTGAAGGACGAAGAGAAGGTGCATCCCGGCCACTTCGAGGCCTTGTGCAACCCAGTTGCCCAAGCTGCGCTGTTGCCAAAGCCGGCACGCAACTTAATGTAGTGATCGGGCTGTGCGTGGGCCACGACAGCTTATTTTTCAAGCACTCACGCGCGCCCGTGACTGTGCTGGTAGCCAAGGACCGCGTCCTGGGGCACAACCCAGTTGCCGCCCTATACACCAGCCACTCGTACTATCGACGATTGAAGGGGCAGAATAAAGGAATCGACACCTAACCGTCCCAAGATCTGTGCTATCACCGTCGCGAACTCCCCCAACGCCGCCTCCACGCGGCCGGAATCACGCAGAGCGAATTTGTCCTCGCAGGCTGGAAAATCTTGGGCGGGCCGCGCGCTCAAAGAAATCGTGTCACTACTGCAAGCAAAGAGGAAAGTCATCACAGGTCCCATCTCACAGGGCGCAGAAATGTGAGCGCACAGTATGCAGTTATCCATTCAGGCAAAAGTTGACAGCCTAAGATAAAACCCCGGCATGCTTCTCCAAGAGCGTATCCGGCCGCAGATGGAGAGGATCGATCGCCAGACCCGAAGGTCGGCGTGCCCGGCCTACCGTGGGAGCGAGGGGCGGCAGGATGTCCCCTCAAGCCATGCGGTAAAAAGTTTTCCTCTTGGCCTTGATAAAACCTCTCAGTCGGCGCTATTATTTGTCCCGCAATCGCGTGCACCAGCACGCCGACGACTCGAGCCCATTCGCGGCTTGCACCGATGAGGTGATCATCGTGGCTGGTTATCGGATTGGGCCGCTTGAGATCGAGAACTCCGTGACTCCCCATCCCGCCGTCGCCGAAGCGGCAGGGGTGGCCGCACCGGATCGGTCGTGGGGCGAAACCCTTCACTCTTCGTGGTGCGGAGGATGAGTCGCTGGAGGCACAGGCGGAGTTGCCCGTACTCATGTGGCCGTAAGAGCAAAATCCACCCCCCTGGAGGGCATTATGTTTGAGGAACTGGAACACGAAGAAAAAGAAGAGAAACAAGAACGTAAGAAAGTGGCTAAGATGGCTGCTTATATTGTCGCCGCCTTGGTAGTTGTTGCGGGGATCGTCTACCTGGTATCAGGGCGTCAAGCCAAGGCGCCCCAGGCCGTCAAGTCTGCTGCCGCGGCAAGCAAACCTGCTCCTGATCCAGTCACTGACTTGCACCTTATCCACGCCACTATGGGGAAGGACCCCTGGGGGATGAGGGTGATGTGGTCGGTTCAAGTGCGAAACATTTCCAAGGTGTACACTTACAGTGACATCCAATATGATGCGTATTTCCTCGCTCCGGACGGCAGGAGGGTGGGCGAGGAGCATAATAAAATCAAAGACAGCATTGGGCCCGGCGAGGAGAAGAAGTTCCCCGAGTTTATGGGCGGGAATTTCGACGCGAATGCATCGACCTACCAGTTTGTGATCGCAGGGGCCACGGTCGCCGCGCAGTAGCAGGTAGCGCCGGCCCGTTTCTTAGGTCTGCGGTTTTCCAGATCGTATAGAAACGGCCTCCACAACCGCGACTGCCGGCAGTTTCTCTAGCGTTGCGCCCGTGGGCAGGACCGCACGTCGCCAGGCCAAAAGCCGCAGACCTTCTATAATGGTGGCGGCCTTGTCAAGGGCAAAGTGAAGGCACCACTCCCTGGGCGCCCGCGCAATCGGAACCCGGACGAAGGCCTGGGGCTTTTTCCAGCCCTTCGTCCGTAGAGGGTTCTTTTGGCTCGTCCCGACCAAGGCTTGCCTCCTGGAATCCTGCGGTAGGCCGATCCCACCAGCCATCTATTCGGTGCGGTTCTTCACCCTATCATGATTCCTTCTTCAATGAAGTCTGAGCGAGCGCACCGCACCTTAGTTCTTTGCTTCGAGGGTCTCTCTTTATCTGGATACCGCTATTGTGTTCCGTTAAGCAGAAGCAGCGAGTCTCCAGGCAACCGGTTCTGCATGGTGATCTGATGGGGAGATTGAATCACGGGAGAAGAGAGACCTAACTCTGATCGTCCGATCGTATTCCTTGACTAATGCTGATATGACTTGGCCATTGCGCCGCTTTCGAGACGTTCACGGTGTGGCCAACATCTTGATTGTTGCGGTTGAGATCAGGCGCTCAAGCTCCGGTTGGTCTGTGGCGAACAGTTCCAGGGCCAGCAGATGGCCGTGCGTGATAGTCATAATACGCGACATGCAAACGCGTCGAGTGCCGCTGGAGTTGACGAGGTCCGCGCGGAGAAACGGTTGGCCGTTCGCGGTATATTCTACGGGCGCACGGGACAAGATCGTACCCGGAGGCAACGACCTCTCTGCGCTGGCCTCCACCTCGTTCAGAGTGGCGGCGGAGCGGGTCCAAGGCGTAACGGAGATCCGTACGCAGGGAAACGAAAGGCGCAGACCATCGCCCCGGTCGGTCTGTGACGCGTAGAAGACGATCGTGGGGAAAACAATCTTCAAGGGATCACCCTTTTCGGGATGCTGCTCGAGGAATTTAGCCCGGGCGTCACCCTGGGCCTTGTCCATCGCTGCCCGAACAACTTCCGGCGCCGCAGCGACCCAGTTTGAGGGAAACTGATAGGAGAATCCGAGCCTTTCATCGCGGTACACACCGCCGGAGATGACGCCACCCTCTACAGCGCTCCCGGTACCTGGTGAATTCGGCGCAAGCTTCTGAGTCCCCGCCAGATTAGCGTCTGGCCGGGGCCCAGGCGCTGGCTCCTCGGGCACTGAAGCCGACGCCGCCAGCAAAACCGCCGGGTTGGACGGCCTCTTGAGCGCCTTATTGATTGCCTCCTCCAACTCCATTGCAAGGATCGGATCCCAGCCGGATTGGCTGTAGGTGATAATGCCATCCCGGTCCAACACGATAAAGGTCGGAAATGAATTGATCTCGAACGCCTCTTGTACCGCGCTCGAACGGTCAAGATACTCAGGCCAGTCGATGTGGTACGAGGCGATGAAGCCCTTCCAGAGTTGCTCGTCTTCGTCCGAGCTGACTCCCACAATCTGGAATGGCCGATCCCGATATTTCTTCCGGATGTTCAGCAGCACGGGAAGTGTTTCGCGACAGGGTCCGCACCATGCGCCCCAGAAATCGAAAAGCACCACTTTTCCCCGCAGAGCCGCGTTAGAAAGCCTTTCGCCTTCCAGGCTCACGAAGGAAAAATCGGGAGCGAACGGCTCGCGCCCGCGGATGGGATTGGCAATGATGCGGCGTGCCTCAAGCACCAACTTTGGATCGGCGCCTGGTGTGGCCACATAGTTTTTCAGTTCGACAATGCCCTCGCTGTCGCGTTCCTGCCGAATCAGGATCTTTCCGAGGTCGAAATGTGAGATGGTAAGACCCGGCGCGAGATCAAGAGCCTGGTGTACTTCCCACTCCGCTTCCCTCAGTTTCTTGTCGTTCGGCTTCGCAGCCATCTGCGTAAGCAAGGTGCTGCGAACCAGATGTGCTTGTGCCGCCTTAGCCTGGTCATTACCGGCCGCTTTCACAGCCGCCTTGCCGTCGTCGAGGGCAGCCTGCAGGTCGCCACGCTCACGGTCCGCGCTGAACATGCCGAGGAAGCAATCAACGCAGGTGTGATGCGAGAGCTTATCCGCTTTGCGAAATGCCCCCAGGGCCTTGTCGAAGTCCTTTTGCTTGAGAAACTCATTGCCCTCCGCGACCGCATCGGCCACGGAATCACCACCTTCCTGGCTCCTGACTGGCTTTGCACAAAGTGTGAAGAGAAAGATGCCGAGAAGGAAGGGGAAATATCGACGCAGGGCAGGCACTCCGGGAGTCTGTTCTTTCATATCGGTGCACCCGTGCGGCTGCCGGCTGGGCTGGTTGCGATTCGAAAAACGCAGCGTCAAAACACAAGCACCACCGCTGCTACGCTGTTGCCAACCTTTATACGCCTTCTCGATGAACACTACAAGTGACGAGTCAGGTAGGAGCCGAAGGACATCAATTCACCGCTTGATGACGGCGACCTGGCCGCTGAACTCGACGGAGCGCGGCCGCTCCCAACACGGCCAAGCGCAGAACCAAGCTTGAGAGAGGGTAACTCCTCTTCGCGCGGTTCCAGTAGAAGGCCATCATCAGCATGACGGTGACGAGCGCGATCACCAACAGGTAGGCATGTGCGAAGCCCATCGTGCGGCCGATGTACTGCTTTATGCCGGGATTCCAGCTTGAGCCATAGAGAAGCACGACGTGCACAAAATAGACGAGGAGCGACTCTTCGGCCAAGGATCGAATGGTTTGCGGCGAGACTGGAAGAAAGCGCTCGACCATGCTGGCAAGGCCGAGCAAAGCGGTAACGAATCCGATGCGGGCGATGAACAGATGTGGCGTTGTTAGCCAGAAATTCGCTCGACCGTAGATGTGAAGCGACACCCGTTCGAGCCCGATTCCCATCACGAGCAGCAGTAATCCGAAGGGAATTGCCTTGCGTAACAAAGACGGAGTCGATTGTCCAACTGTTACGTACACGGTACCAAACGTCGCGCCGAGGAAGATGTATCCCGACCACGGAATCAGTGGGAACAGTGAGCCGGTGGTTCCGATCAAAGCGGATTTCACGGCCAGCGGAAGTGCATTCAAGAAGGGACTGTTCCAGGCCAGCGGAGCTGTGATCGCGACAATAAGAGCAAGCATTCCCGTGACTATGGCAAGCCGTCGTGGGTTGCGCAGGACCAATACCAGCAACTGCAAAGCGATCAAGCTGAAGCCGATTGCCTGCAGGACGTCAATTTGCAGAAACGATTGCCAGGCATCAGGGCGAGCCCAGCGAAGGTCGCGCAACGAGTGCACGGGGATCCGCATGGAATACCCAAGGAGCACGAAGAAGGTGAAGCGGCGAAGGCGTTTTGTGACAATAGGGCCGAGTTTCAAATGATCTTTCCAACGGCCAACTGTGGCCAGCGCAAAACTAAACCCCGACAGGACCATGAACATGGGAGCGGTAAAGCCGCGGCAGAAGAGCCAGAAGTTGTACCAGGAGGTAAATTGGCACTCCGGGGTGAGAAGAACATCGAGCATATGGCCCTGCACCATGAGGACCATCGCGAACACCCGAACTATGTCTGCCGCGACCAGGCGCGCAGGGGTCTTGAACTGCGAACTCACTGACTCTTCTCCAGATCCAATGCAGTTTAGATGCAGAACTGGGGAGAGATGATTCGCGCAAAAGCAGACGTTAACAACTTTGGTCAGCTCAAGTCACACAGCCTTGCCGAAGGGAAACTCACCTATGGCAGGGCCGGGTTGGTGAAACGGCGACTGGCGATTGCGTCCAGAAGCGGGCAGATGTATATTGCCGGTCGGGGCCGGAGTCCATAACGGAAATTCCGGCTTAAATCCGTCGTACGGCCAAGTCGCGTAAAGGGGTTCCTCCTTGCGCGACGATTGCTGTATACACAAAATCTCAATGTATGGAGGAGCTATGAAACGAACACTGATCTCGTCTGCGGTAGGGGTCGCGTTACTGGCCGCTATTTTACTGCCGGTAGTCTTTCACGCACGACCTGGGTCTCCGCAACCTAGCGCGCCCCCGGCGCCTCCCCGCGCAGCCGCGGCTAGTCCGGCGCCTCAGCGCCATCCGCGGATCGTGGCGGCCATCAACCATCTGGAGGCAGCCAGGCGGGAGCTTGAGGCTGCCCCTGCCATATTTCGTGGACACCGGGAGGCGGCCATAAAGCACGTGAACGCGGCGATCGCGGAATGCAACAGGGCGCTTGAGGCAGGCAGATAGGTTCTATTCCCTATCCCAGCGAAATAGCAGATTCATCACAGCCTCGCCGCGATCTTCTGGGCGATGAGCTTGGCCGCGTCGACGTTGTTTCCAACCATGCGCAAGTCGAGGTTCACCAGGACGTCGCCCTTGCGGAACATAAACGTGGAGCCCATGGGACCGACGTAGGCTTCGTCACCAATCCCCGCAACGGACTGGAACCCACCCGGGCCTCCCGCAGCCCCCTTAAAGGCCATGCTTGCAAGCTTCATGGCCAATGCGCCACCCTGCCACGTCACTTGAACGGCCAGGGCCTGGTTGTTTCCCGCGGATAACGTATATTGACAATTCGATGTCCCACCGCTGGACTCGGAGACGGTCATCCCCAACGATTCGCCCACCTCCTCTTTCGTAACCAGCGAACACACATCGCGGGCGGTGGCCGCCCGCCCCGAATTTGCGCTCTGCGTCATGTCGTAATGGTACGTTTGGGATAGTTCCCTGGCTTTCTTCCGCACCCGGTAACCTACGTAGAAACAGCTCCCAATTCCCAGTACCGTGACCAGGGCAAAGAACGCCAGCAACGCGATAATGATTTTCAGAATGGTACTTCCCGACTTGGCGGGCGCAGTGCCAGGCGTCGGCCCCGCTGCCTGCACCCCGGCGGGCGCCGCAGGCGCAGGCCCCTGCGCGGCAGCGGGCGGCAAGGTAACTGCCGCGCCACACTGCAAGCAGAACCGAACGTCGTCTCCTAACGCTGAACCACACTTGGTGCAGAATCCGGCCATAAAATTACCTCCTCATCTCTCCATGGTCTCCCCAACATCTAAAACCAGCCATCGAGCATGCGTAGGGCCCTTCACAAAGTATGCGAATCGGTTGATGCTGCTATTGTAACTCAATGTCCACCGGCGTGTTTCTCCTTCTGACGCACATTGGTAACATCGATTTGGGAGAGCTAGAGATTACGGCTGGGCTGGCGCCATCCGGCGCTGCTTTTGGTTGCCCAATAACTGGTGTTTCTGGGCAGTCCCGCAAAGTGAAAATCAACCCAATGCTATGGGGAGTCTGCGGCGGGCTATACAGAAGAGTTTTTGGGCAGGGGGACTTGAACCTCCGACCTCTTGGTCCCGAATTGACCGTCAACCCACTCATAAACGCGCCTCCACATCGGGGCAACGTTAATTCTGGACGTTAATTCTGGACTTGGTCGCACATTCCAATCGGCGTACAATTTCTTTGGTCATCAAGTCCACCATGCTAGGGCCACGCATTATTTCCCGGAATAGGAGCAGCCCATGCCAGACCGCCATTCGCTAAGCAGGATTCATCTTGATGTGACCGCAGGTCGTGAGCGGCCGCAGGTCAGGCGGGCCCCAGAGACCCCTTTTCGAATCGCTATTCTCGGGGACTTCAGCAGTCGCACAAGTCGTGGTTTGTCTGAAACTGGGGATGCCCTGGCCAGTCGCCCTTCCCTCCTGATCGATCGCGACAACTTTGATTCCGTGCTGGCCAAGATTGCGCCTGAGTTTGAACTTGCTCCTGGGGGAAAGGATGGCTTCCGCATCTCATTGCGGTTTGGTGATCTAGACGATTTTCATCCGGATAGGCTCTTTGAGCGAGTCCAGATTTTCCAAAAGTTGCGGGAGACGCGACAGAAACTCAACGACCCGGCGACGTTCGCCAAGACGGCTTCGGCTCTGGGCCTTGTAGACAGACCCTCGGCACAAAATACCCCTCGAGCGGCTGCTTCACAGGTTTCCACGGCGGATATACAGCGAGTGGTTTCGGGTAGCCTCCTGGATGAGATGATCGAAGCCACCGAAGGCAGGGGCGCAGAAGAGTGTCCCTCGAAGCGTGCCGACGAATGGACTGCCCTGTTACATAAGATGGTTGCTCCCTACGTGGTCGCCAAGCCGGCTCCTCGCCAGGCAGAGCTAGTTGCCTTGATCGATAAAGCTACGAGCGCCCAGATGGCGGCTCTATTACATGCTCCCGACTTCCAAGTTCTTGAAGCTGCGTGGCGGGCTGTGTTCTTTCTGGTTCGAAACATCGAAACGAGTCCTCAACTTAAGTTATTTCTCATCGATGTCTCGAAACAAGAACTTGTCCAGGACCTGTTTGCCTCCCGAGATTTGAGCGCGACGGGAATCTATAAGTTGCTCGTGGAAAAGACAGTCGGTACGCCAGGGGCGGAGCCGTGGGCTGGCATTGCAGGAAACTTCAATTTCGAGCCTAGCTTGGAGGATGTCGAATTACTTGGTCGAATGGCGAAAGTAGCGGCTTGGGCCGGCGCTCCCTTCATTGCCGGTGCAAGTCCGCGCCTTTTGGGTTGCGACTCGGCACTCGACCTGCCTGACCCGCAGCGATGGAAGAATCAGACGCTAAGAGAGACCGCCGCCTCCTGGCAATCACTGAGGAGCTCGCCCGAAGCTCGCTTTGTTGGCTTGGCGCTTCCTCGCTTCCTTTTGCGGCTGCCGTACGGGAAGGATACCGAACCGGCTGAACTCTTTCGGTTCGAGGAAATGCCCGATCCTACCGCCCACGAAAATTACCTGTGGGGCAATCCAGCCTTTGCCTGTGCATTATTGCTAGCGGAGTCCTTTGCAGAGCATGGGTGGGAACTACGGCCCGGTACGATTTCGGAAATAACCGGGCTGCCCATCTATATCCACACGGTGGAAGGCGAGCCCAGAACCCTGCCTTGCGCCGAGGTTTTGTTGACGCAGACGGCGGCGGAAAAAATGATGGAAAGGGGTGTCATGCCGCTCGCCTCGTTGAAAGATCAGCCGACGGTCCGCCTGGTGCGATTCCAGGCAATTGCCGACCCTCTCAGTTCCCTGGCTGGCCGCTGGAGTTCCTGAGGTATGACTCAACCCGACTTAACCCCTTACGATGAAATCGTCTACCCGACGTTTCCCATTTTATGCACACATCCTGATCGGCTGGCGACCATAGCGATGCACTTCGGCATGAGGCCGGCGCCTGTTGAGCGGTGCCGCGTGCTGGAGTTGGGGTGCTCCAATGGGGCTAACTTACTAGCTATGGCCGTCGCTCTGCCGGAAAGTGAATTTGTCGGAGTCGATTTGGCAGGGAGACCCATTGCCTGTGGGAAGGCTATGGTGGAGGCTCTGGGGCTGAAACAGATGCGGACCGCTCTCGCCCTAGCATTGCTACCGCTGAAAGCGAGATAGTCAACGAGAAGGTTACTGTAGATCAGCTTTCGGAGCAATACACTTGCCGTCTGGGAAGTAGTGTCCTTTGCGAGAGGTGGTCGATTCTTGCGCAGCTTCCGACTTACGAGGGGCGGGTGCGCGGGCAGTCCCGCCCTGACTGACACAGACTTCGTGTCCCTTAGTAATCGCAAAGGTACAGGCTAGAACAGTATGTTGAAGCCAGGCAGGAGGTCCGCCCCAGTGGGAACATGAGCTGGAAAGGCGACCGCGCCCAACCCACTTCCGAGAATGCCCCGATGAGAGGAAAAGCCCGTCAATGGGCTCGCCCCGCTGTAAGAAAGAGTCTGTCGGTGCAGGGGAAGCAAAAAAGGGTTCCTTAGAATTGACGAATTGAAGCCGGAATTTCGTTGAAAATAAAAAGGGATTACCCCTTTCACCGTAGCGCCCTAATATGCGACGTAGGGCCGGGACTTACCCCAGCCTGGGCCGCCCCAAGGGGCGGCCCTACGTTCGAATTGGGACACCACGCCACTTTTGCGTTGACAAATGCTCGCTGGTCTGGTAAAAGTCACCAGCGTCTAGCTATTAACTCAGAAACAAATTCGAATTCTCAGAGAAGGGGTGCACCATGGCGCAGAGCGTCCAAAAGAAGCTTGAAAGGGTACGTCCGCCGCGTGTCCACGTTACCTACGACGTAGAAACCGGAGGCGCCATAGAAATCAAAGAGACTCCCGTTTGTGATGGGGGTTCTCGGCGATTTTTCAGGTCAACCTGTAGATCCTCTCCCCCGGTTGAAAGACCGGAGGTTCGTAGAAGTCAACCCGGATAATTTTGACAGTGTGCTCGAGAGCATGAAACCGCATTTGGCATTCTCGGTGGAGAACAAGCTTAGCGAGGATGCCGAAGCTGGGCAACTGAAAGTCGATCTCAACTTCAAGAGCATGGATGACTTCGCGCCGGAGAACGTCGCCAGTCAAATCAAACCTCTGCGCGAACTCCTTGAGCTTCGTACCCACCTCAACGATCTGAAAGGTACGCTGCAAACCAACGATAAGCTGGATGAAATTCTGCTTGAAACCGTCAGTAACACGGAGAAGTTGAACAAGTTGAGGGCGGAACTGGGCGGCGAGAAGGCAGAAGAAGGGAAGGAGGAGTCAAATGGCTAGTCAGGAAATGCCTAAGGCGCCCGGCGAGGTGACAGAGCAAGTCGCCGAAAAGGGATTACTGGATCAGATCGTTGAGCAAGGCAGAGTAGGTACGGACGTGGCCACCCGTGAACGGGGCAAGAGCTTGGTGAAGGAATTCATAACCCAGGTGCTCGAAGGGCAGGTCACCATTTCGAAAGACACCGAGGCGATGATCAATGCCCGAATCGCGCAGATTGACCACCTGCTCTCGATTCAGCTTAATGAGATCCTACACCATCCGCAGTTCCAGAAACTCGAGGCGAGTTGGCGTGGTTTGAAGTACCTTATCGGCCAAAGTGAAACCAGCTCTAGTCTGAAGATACGGGTTATGAACGTTTCCAAGAAAGAGCTTCTGCGCGATCTTCAGCGGGCCCCGGAATTCGATCAGAGCGCGCTGTTCAAGAAAATCTATGAAGAAGAGTTCGGGGTTTTTGGCGGCGATCCGTTTGCCGCGGTGATCGGGGATTATGAGTTTAGCAAGCACCCGGAGGACTTGGAACTCCTCGAAAAGGTCTCTCAGGTGGCAGGAGCGGCACACGCGCCATTCCTCACGGCTGCCTCAGCACAGCTCATGAACATGGAGAGCTTCACCCAACTCGATCAGCCGCGCGACATCGGAAAGATCTTCGATACCACCGAGTATGCCAAGTGGAAGAGCTTCCGCCAGAGTGACGATTCACGCTATGTGGGGCTTTGTGTGCCGCATGTCCTGATGCGTCTTCCCTACGGCAGGGATACTGCCCCCGTGGAGGGGTTCTCGTACGAGGAAGGCGTGGATGGGACCGACCATAGCAAGTATCTCTGGGGCAACGCAGCATACGCGATGGGAGCGCGCTTGACGAACGCCTTCGCTTTGTACGGGTGGTGCGCGGCCATCCGGGGCGTGGAAGGAGGAGGTCTGGTGGAAGGACTGCCCGCGCATACCTTCCGGACAGACGAAGGCGACGTAGCGCTCAAGTGCCCCACGGAGATCGCAATCACCGATCGCCGCGAGAAAGAACTGGCGGACCAGGGGCTGATTCCCTTAGTGCATTGCAAGGGGACGGACAAAGCCGCATTCTTCAGTGTTCAATCCGCAAATAAGCCCAAGTT
Source organism: uncultured Acidobacteriota bacterium (assembly GCA_963765485.1). Lineage (GTDB taxonomy): Bacteria > Acidobacteriota > Terriglobia > UBA7540 > UBA7540 > CAVROP01. The sequence goes on from CAVXWN010000045.1 coordinate 86,130, forward strand.
GTACGACAGCGATGCTGCCACTGCTAATGCGCGCATTTCAGCGCAGCTTCCTTACCTCATGACCACCTGCCGTTTCGCTCATTACCTCAAAGCGATGATGCGCGACAAGATCGGCAGCTTCTTCTCCCGCGACGACTGCTGGCGGTTCCTGAACCGCTGGATTAGCCAGTACGTCACGCAGGATGATAATGCCGATCAAGCCACTAAGGCCCAATATCCCTTGCGCGAAGCGCGCGTGGATGTCGAGGAGATCAAGGGCAAGCCGGGCTGCTACCGGGCCATCGCCTTTCTGCGCCCGCACTTTCAGTTGGATGAGTTGGCTGTTTCACTCCGGCTGGTGGCGGACTTGCCGGCCCCGGCCAAGAGGTAACTGTTGCTGTTGAATTCAAACGGATTTCTCGGCACGCTGCTACGCTGCGGCCGAGCCGATCTCATATGATGAAGCGGAGGAGATAGTTATGCCCAGTGACTACTACTTATTGATCACAGGTATAAAGGGTGAATCGCAGGCCGCAGACATGACCGACAACACTGAGCTGGAAAGTTGGAGTTGGGGCGCCTCGAATCCTGCCGCCCTTGGTGGCAAAGGCCTCGCCGCCGGGAAACCTTCATTGAGCGATTTCACGTGCAGTTTCGCTCTTGAAGCTGGCAGCCCTGCGATGGTGAAGGATCTCGTGACAGGAGCGCACATCGCCAGCGCCACATTCACAGGCCGCAAGACGGGCGGTGATGGCAAGCCGTATAAGTACCTCATCATAACGATGACCAATTGCTTTATTACCAGTTTCAGTACCGGGAGTGGATCGAGCGGCGTTCCTCCCGCGAGTCTTTCCATCGCCTACGAGAAGATCGAATACCAATATTTCGTTCAGGATACGAAATCCGGCGCTGTGAGCTTGGCGGGCAAGGCGACGTACGACATCAAGCAGGTGCAGGCGACGTAAGGTCGGCAGTCGACTGATTACCTGAGGTGGCGTTGTGGGGGTGTGTGGCCACGCGCCCCCACGCACGGTTGGCTTACGAAGGGGGGCGCCCGAGCATCCCTGCCTTTCTGAGGGTCCCGAGTGTCGCAACACATCGGAACGCGCCTGATTCTGTTTTTGCAGAAGCCTGCCTTAGTTAGAAGCTGGACGGAGAGGGAAGCAAATGAACTCTCAAGAGCTGTTTCGAGCCGGCAAGTTGGCGGATGCGCTGACGTGTCTGAGCGCTGAGGTTCGGGATAATCCCACTGACGCACGCCGTCGAACATTCCTGTTCGAGCTCCTCTGTTTCGCAGGAGATTACCAGCGAGCGGACAAGCAACTCCAAGTGTTGGGTGAAACGGGACCGTCGAGCGAGTTGGGAGTCCTGCTGTATCGTAGTGCACTCTATGCCGAACGGCAGCGACAGGAACTGTTCACTTGCGCACAACCTCCACAACGTTCGGAATCGCCCACGGTTAGCCGCACGGGCGCCTTCAATGGCAAGCCGTTCGGCACTCTTAAGGATGCCGATCCGAGGATCGGAGCCCGACTCGAGTTGTTTGCTGCCGGCTCGTACTTGTTGTTACCGCTCGAGCATGTCGCCTCGATCCACATCGAGACCCCGAAAAGGCTCAGAGATCTCCTGTGGACTCCGGCGGCAGTTCGCACCACCGCCTCGTTCAAAGGCGCTGAACTCCGTGATGTGCTACTGCCGGTGCTTGCTCCTCTGTCATGGCAGCACCCCGATGATGCGGTTCGTCTTGGACGAGCCACTGTTTGGGAGCAACGGGAGGGGTTTGATGAGGAAGTCCCTGTCGGCCAGAAAATGTGGCTGGTAGATGACGAGGAAATCCCCTTCCTCGAGCTACGCTCCGTGGAGCTCAGCCCAGTTCCAGCGGGAGGTTGACGCGCCATGTCGTTTGCTGATGATCTGCTAAAGCCTATTGACGGACCCAACCCCAGCGGCGTTGACCTTCGCTATGACGACGTCTACGCGAAGGCAAAAGAAGCGCGCCGCGAAGAAGCAGTCCCGCCCCCGGGAATGAGCGACAGTGACCGCAAAGTGGCGGACAATCCGCTTGTCATCAAGCTCACCACGGACGCTCTTACGAAGAAGACCAAGGATTTATGGTTGGCGGCTTGGCTGACTGAAGCATTGGTGAAGCAAAACGGGTTTAGTGGCTTGAAGGATGGCTTGATCCTTTGCCACGGACTAGTGGAAGAATTTTGGGACACGCTCTATCCGGAGATTGAAGATGGCGACGCAGAAATACGGGCCGCGCCGCTGGAGTTCGTTGGAACAAGACTCGATCTCCCCGTGCAGAGCGTTCGATTGGTTCAAAGGGAGCCGTACGGGTTTACGGACGTGCGCGAGTCCCGCAAGCTAGGGTACGACGCCGATGCAAAAAGCGACGAAGCCAGGCAGTCGCGTACTGCAGCTATAGAACAAGGGAAGGTGGCGCTTGAAGTCCTCGATAAGTGCTTCGAAGCGACACCCAAGACTTTTTATGCAAATGCTGAGAAGGATATCGATGCCTGCCTTGAGACTCTCGCCTCACTGAAGGAATCCTGCGATGCCAGGTTCGGGGACGTAGCGCCTTCCTTCCTTAACCTTGAGTCCGTGCTACGCGAGGTCCGGCAGATGGTGCACGGATTTCTCCAGAAGAAGCGCGAAAAGGAGCCGGACCCGGTCGACGTAGGACAGCCTGAGCCTGCCGCTGCGGAGGACGTCGCCGCAGAAACACCCGCGCGGCCGGCGGCGGCCGATGCTGGCATCGTAATCCCGATCGCCGACCAAGAACCGGCTGAGCGTCGAACACTCATTACGACGGTCGCCAAGGCGGCGGCAGCTCTGCGCAGGCTGGATCCCTTCAGTCCCGCGCCTTACTTGATGATGAGGGGACTGCGTTGGGGTGAGCTGCGCGCCGCGTTGACCGAACAGGACGTAACTCTGCTCCCGGGCCCGCCCACGGAACTGCGACAGCACATCAAGCGATTGGCCATTGAAGGAAAGTGGAGCGACCTGCTGGAGGCTGCAGAAAAGTGCATGTCTTTGCCGTGCAGCCGCGGTTGGCTGGATTTGCAGCGTTTCGTAGTGGATGCGTGTGTAGGACTGGGAACACGTTACACGGGGATTGCTGTTGCGATCCGTTCGGAGCTGAAAACGCTAGTGCGCGATCTGCCGCAACTGCTTGAAACCAACCTGTTGGATGACACGCCCGCTGCTAACAGTGAAACCCAGGCGTGGCTGAAAGAACTCACGCAAGAACCAGCCACTCCAGCGCCGGATGCTACAACTGAATCGGGACCGCCGGTCCTGGAGAATCACTCGGCTCCAGGTTGGCACCGGAAATTCATCGACAGTTACGACCTCTCACTTGAGGCGCTGCGCGCTGGACAGCCGGAAAAGGCTATCGATTTGATGCAGCGCGAAGTCGAACGGCAACTTTCAGGTAGAGGGCAGTTTTTGCGGAAACTACAACTAGTTGAGGTGTGCATTTCTGCCGGAAAAAGTCAGATTGCGCAGCCGATTATCGAAGATTTAGCCTCTCTGATCGAGAGCAATCACCTGGAAAGTTGGGAGGATCGCGAGGTCATAGCCAAAGCGTTGGTCATGATCCTTAAGAACAGCGAAAGGGTGCAGTCGGATGACTCGGAGAAGCTCAGGCTCTTCCAAAAGGTGGTCCGCCTGGACCCCGTACAGGCCATCTCACTGGCTTGATGTCTAAATGCCCGCGACAGAAAAGGAAGGTCCAGTTACGTTGTCGGTGCTTGATCGCCTCATCGATCAGGAGCCGGAGCACAGGCAGGAGCCCCCACTTACCCGAGCCCAATCCCTCCGCGAGTTGAAATCCGCGCTACGTCGCGACTTAGAGTGGCTGTTCAACACCCGCCGGACGATCGAACCACCAGCGGCTTCTCTGAAAGAGTTGGAACGCTCCCTCTATAATTACGGACTTCCGGACGTCGCAAGTCTTTTTCTGCGATCCTCCAACGACCAGAGAATCCTACTCGAGGCGATCAAGAAGGCAATCGAAGTGTTCGAGCCAAGGCTTCTGGACATCACCGTGACGCTGGAACCGGCACCCGATGAAAAGCACCCAATTCGCTTCGCAATCGAAGGATTATTACGCATGGATCCTGCTCCCGAGCACGTTTATTTTGATACGGTTCTGGAACCGATGAGCGGCCAATACCAGGTCAAAGGATCGTAGCATGCGTGATGATCTTCTGGAGTATTACGAGAGTGAACTTAGCTTCCTGCGGCAGATGGGGGCAGAGTTTGCCGAGAAGCATCCCAAAATTGCCGCGCGCCTGCAATTGGAAGCAAGCCGTTGTGACGATCCGCACGTCGAAAGGCTGTTAGAGGGCGTTGCGTTCCTTGCTGCCCGCGTTCACCTGAAAATCGACGACGAGTTTCCACAGATCACGGAGGGGTTGCTCAACGTCCTTTATCCTCATTTTCTTCGGCCGATTCCCTCAATGACGGTGACGGAGTTCCATCTGGATCCAGAGCAGGGCAAACTGACTACCGGCCTCAAAATCCCGCGTGGCTCAGTCCTCTACTCTCGGCCGGTCGAGGGAGTGCCTTGCAAGTTTCGCACTTGCTATGATGTGACCCTCTGGCCCTTTGAGGTTGCGGAAGCGAAGTGGTTGACGCCGGACAAGCTGAATCCTCCCCTACGTGCCTCGGCGGCGGCCGCGGCGCTGAGGATCGAACTTCGCTGTTTTTCGGACGTCAGTTTTGACAAACTCCAGCTCTCGTCGTTACGGTTCTTTTTACACGGCGAGGGAGACATTGTCCACACTGTCTACGAATTGCTCTGTAACAATTGCACGGAAATCGTGTTGCGCGACCCCACGAGCAATGGGAAGCCTTGTCTCACGCTTCCCGCGAACTCTTTGCGGCCTATGGGATTCTCCGAAGAAGAATCCATGCTACCGTACCCCCGTAGGTCCTTCCTCGGCTACCGGCTTCTCCAAGAGTACTTCTCGTTCCCTGAGAAGTTTTTCTTCTTCGAACTTAAGGGGCTGGAAGGCCTCGCGAAAGCAGGCAGCCGTGTCGAAGTGTTGTTTCTCATTGCACCTTTTGAAGCCAGCCAACGGCAGCAACGGCTCGAAGTGGGCGTCAGTGTGAAGACGGTTCGTCTGGCGTGCTCGCCGGTTATTAATCTGTTTCCTCAAACTGCGGAACCAATCTTGTTGACCCAAACTCGGTCCGAATACCCTATCGTGCCGGACGCGCGACGGCGGCATGCCACGGAAATATTTTCGGTCGACGAGGTCCTCAGTTCGAATCGCCAGACGCACGAGATCACCTCTTACGATGCTTTTTATTCCTACCGGCACAGGAATCTTAAGGACGCGAATCAAGTGTTTTGGCACACGACGCGCCGCCCTTCTAAAAGGAAGGGCGATGAAGGGTCGGAAGTTTACTTACATTTGGTGAACCTCTCCTCACGCACTTCCCTGCCTGATGCCGAGACCGTAACCGTCCGCTGCACCTGTACGAACCGTGACATCTTGGCACGTTTGCCATTCGGGAACGAGACTGGTGATTTTGAGGTTGAGGGAATAGGATCCATCAAACGCGCTGTGGTACTGCGCAAGCCGACTGTAACCCTTCGGCCGCCGATGGGGAGGGGGGCGCTTTGGCGGCTTATTTCCCACTTGGCCTTGAACTACTTATCTATAGTTGAAGAGGGTAAGGAGGCCTTCCAGGAAATTCTTCACCTGTACAACTTTTCGGAGGCCGCGGAGCTTGAGAAACAAATCGCGGGTATCGTAAGCCTAGGTAGCCAGCGTCACTTCGCACGCCTCCTTTCGGAAAATGGCATATCTTTCGCCAGGGGCACGCGGGTCCAGATGGAGTTGGATGAGAATGAATTCAGCGGTGGAGGAGCCTTTTTGTTTGCGGCCGTAATTGAGCGTTTCCTAGCGCTGTACTGCTCGCTGAACAGCTTTAGCCAACTTGTGGTCAAGACTCGCCAACGAAGAGAGGTGATGAAGGAATGGCCGCCCCGAGCCGGTCAAGCAATCCTCATTTAGAGAACTCAGCGCTGGAAACTCGTTTGCGCGAGAAGCCTTTTCTGTTTGAGTTTTTCCAGGCTGTGCGACTGCTCGAGCGCCTGCTGCCAAATAAGTCGCGAGTAGGCAAGTTTGCCCCGCCGTCCGCCGAAGTCGCGCGGTTTCAGGCCAATTCAACGCTTTCCTTTCCGGCGAGTGAAATTCAAGAACTTACCTGGCCGGAACAGGGCCCGGTCAAGGTCAAAGTCAACTTTATGGGTTTGACCGGCCCGCAGGGTGTGCTGCCGCTCAACTACACGGCCTTCTTGGCAGAAAGAGCGCGCGCGGGCGATTCTGCGGCAGCGGACTTTTTCGACGCTTTCAACCATCGGATCATTTCCCTTTTCTTTGAAGCCTGGGAAAAGTACCGCTTCTGGATTGCTTATGAACGTGGCGAGCTCGACCAGTTTTCGCATCACTTGCTGGATTTGATCGGGCTCGGAACCGGGGGCCTTCAGCGCAGGCTACCGGTGCCCGATGCGTCGCTACTGTATTACTGCGGTTTGTTGGCGCAGCACCCGCGATCGGCGGTGGCGCTGGACCAGATTTTGTGCGACTACTTCGACGTCCCGGTCGAGGTGGAACAATTCGCAGGTGGCTGGTACCGGCTACCTGCGAGTGACCAGTGCAGCTTCGAAGGCAGAGATAATTATTCTGAGCAATTGGGAGTTGGCGCGGTGGTAGGCGACGAAGTCTGGGACCAGACAGCTCGAGTTCGCCTGAAGATCGGCCCCCTGACACTGGCCCAGTATGACGAATTCTTGCCCACGGGCTCGGCTTTCGAGCCATTGCGCGCCTTGACCAGATTCTTTTCGAATGACGAGTTCGATTTTGAAGTTCAGCTTATCTTGGACCGCCATGAAGTCCCGCGTTGTGAACTTGGCCTCGGGTCGGAAGCTGGCCCCCGGCTAGGCTGGACAACGTGGAGCCGAACAAAAGATATGACCAGAGATCCGGCAGATACCATTTTGAACCTTTGGGAGGGAAACAAACGTGGCGATAAACCTAAGATCGTTGATCGGGAAGCTCAATGACTTAACGCGCGGAGCCCTGGAGTCCGCTGCCGGTTTGTGCTTGTCCCGGACACACTACGATATCGAGGTGGAGCACTATCTGCTGAAGCTTCTGGACCAGGCGGAAGGTGACTTTGCGCGCATCGCCAGCCACTTCGGCTTGGACAAGTCGCGTCTCTCCAGTGAGCTGAGCCGGAGCTTGGACAAGCTCAAAACCGGCAATGCCCGAACCCCCGCATTAAGCCCATCCGTCGTGAAAATGATGACCGAAGCATGGACCATCGGCTCTATCGACTACAGCGCCGGGCAGATCCGGACCGGACTCACCATCCTCGCCCTCACCACCAACGATGAACTTCGCCGGCTGGCACGTGAGATTAGCAGGGAGTTTCAGAAAGTTGATGGTAATGTTCTGCGGAAAGACTTCCTCACGATTGTGGAAGGGTCTGCCGAAGAAATGGCGACAAGTGTGGCGGCGCCGGCGGGTGCTGCGAGCGGAACCCGGCTGGCGGGCGGCGGTAAGACAGCCAATCTCGATCAATTCACTATCAACCTCACCGAGAATGCGAAGGCCGGCAAGATTGATCCGGTGCTCGGAAGAGACATGGAAATTCGCCAGATCATAGACATCCTGATGCGCCGCCGGCAGAACAATCCCATTCTCACCGGCGAGGCTGGAGTGGGCAAAACTGCAGTCGTGGAAGGTTTTGCGCTGCGAGTAGCAAAAGGCGACGTGCCTCCTCCCCTCCGGAATGTGACGATTCGCTCGCTTGACTTGGCCCTTTTACAGGCAGGAGCCGGCATTAAGGGCGAATTCGAAAACCGGCTGAAAGGACTGATTGAAGAAGTCAAGGCTTCACCCATCCCCATCATCCTCTTCATCGATGAGGCCCACACGATGATTGGCGCAGGTGGCCAAGCTGGGCAGAACGACGCGGCGAACCTGCTTAAACCCGCGCTGGCGCGAGGCGAATTGAGAACAATCGCCGCCACAACGTGGTCCGAGTACAAGAAGTATTTTGAGAAAGATGCAGCACTGGCTCGGCGTTTCCAGGTCGTCAAGGTGGAAGAGCCCATCGAGACCCAATGCTCGGTGATGTTGCGCGGAATTATTCCCGCCCTCGAGAAACACCATAAGGTCCGCATCCTGGATGAGGGTTTGGTAGCCGCGGTGAAATTCTCGCATCGTTATCTGGCTGGACGCCAACTCCCCGATAAGGCGGTGAGCGTCTTAGACACGGCGTGCGCGCGTCTTGCGCTCGGCCAGAGTGCTACCCCTCCCGCCATCGAGGATGCCACGCGCCAAGTGGACGACTTGGAAGTCCAGCAGCGAATTCTCGAGCGCGAGAGCGCCCTGGGCGCGGACCACGTGGAACGCCTGGAACAGATTGCTAAACAGAAAGCGGAGGTCGACGCCCGCCTCAAAGCGCTTCGCGACCGCTGGACCAAGGAGCATGAGCTGGTCTCAAAGATCAGGGAGTTGCGCGCCCAACTCGAGGCGACGGCTTCCGGTGACGGGCACGGCGCGGTGCCAACGGCCCAGCCTGCGCCGGGAGGTGCTGCAACAGCTCCCCCCATCACCGCGGCTAGCCCAGCCGCTCCTGCTCCAGCCGCCGCGACTGCAGTGGCTGCGGCTCCTGCTCTGGTGCCTGCCGCTGCTGTCCCGGACGTTGCTCCTGTCGCGACGCCAGAGGCTTTACGAGCAGAGCTCGCGAAACTGGATGCGGAGTTGACGGCGTTGCAGGGCGAAGCCCCCATGATGAGGGTAGCCGTCGATGCCCAGATTGTGAGCGAGGTAATCTCCGCCTGGACAGGAATTCCCGTGGGCAAGATGCTCAAGGATGAGATTTCGACCGTGCTCAGGCTCAGTAGCCATCTCGAAAAACGGGTGATTGGCCAGGCCCATGCCCTTGACATCATCGGTCAGCGGATTCAGACCTCCAGAGCAAGTCTCGACGATCCTAATAGGCCCATTGGCGTTTTCATGCTCATCGGACCAAGCGGCGTGGGCAAGACGGAAACCGCGCTGGCGCTCGCGGATCTGCTTTACGGCGGAGAACATAACCTGATCACGATCAACATGTCGGAGTTTCAGGAACCGCACACAGTTTCCACGTTGAAAGGCTCCCCTCCCGGGTACGTTGGGTATGGCGAGGGTGGGGTATTAACGGAAGCTGTACGCCGCCGGCCCTATTCGGTGGTCCTGCTTGATGAAGTTGAGAAGGCGCACCCTGATGTTCTCGAGCTTTTCTACCAGGTCTTCGACAAAGGCATGATGGAAGATGGCGAGGGCCGCGAAATCGACTTCAAGAACACTATTATCATACTGACCACCAATGCGTTGACAGACCGTATGATGAAACTCTGTGCGGATCCGGAGACGATGCCTGGACCCGAGGCGCTCGTGAAGGCTCTGAAGCCGGAGCTAAATAAGACCTTTAAACCTGCGTTTCTGGGCCGTATGGTAGTGATCCCCTACTACCCGATCCGCGACGAATCAATGAAGCAGATCGTCATCCTGAAGCTGGGCAAGATCCAGCGGCGTTTGCAGGAAAACCATAGGATCCAGCTTACCTATGATCCCTGCCTGGTGGACGCGGTAGCGGGCCGCTGCACTGAAGTCGAGAGCGGAGTCGGAACGTGGACAACATCCTTACAAACACGTTGCTCCCCGATATTTCACGGCAGTTGTTGGCTCGCATCTCAGAAGGGGAGAAGATAACCGCCCTCCACGTGGGCGTCGGCCCGGATGGGGCATTCGTGTATAACTGAGAGGCCACCCATGAGCGGTTATACTCAAGAGAACAGGCTAATTAAGATCGACACTCCGCTGGGCAAGGACGTTCTGCTGCTCCGCAGCTTCGAGGGCACAGAAGCCATCTCGCGCCTCTTCAAGTTTGAACTGGATTTGCTTTCGGAACAGTCGTCCATCTCATTCTCAGATATCATCGGCACGAACGTTACGATCGGTCTGAGGCAACAGGATAACTCCTATCGTTATCTCAATGGCGTCATCAGCCGCTTTGTGCAGCAAGCGACTGATGAGAGATTTACGTTCTACAGTGCCGAAATGGTGCCTTGGCTGTGGTTTTTGACCCGCAACGCCGATTCTCGCATTTTCCAAAACAAGAGCGTCCCGGACATCGTTGCCCAGGTGTTTACCGATCTGGGGTTCAATGACTATTCGATATCGCTGCACGGTTCCTACGATGCGCGGGAGTATTGTGTGCAGTACCGGGAGTCGAGCTTTCAATTCGTATCTCGCTTGATGGAAGAGTGCGGAATTTCTTACTTTTTCCAACATGAACACGGCAAACATACGATGGTGCTGGCCGACGCTCCAACGAACCATAATGAATGTCCTGGCCAGAGCAAGTGCCGATATGCGAAGGTTGCGGCGGGGCCACTGGGAGACGCGATCACCGGATGGCAGATCGGGCAGGAACTGCGGACTGGCAAGTACTCCCTTGAGGACTATAACTTCAAGAAACCCAGCACCGATTTAATGGCCAGCGAGCCCACGGTTTATGCGATCGGAGGAAACCGCAAGTTTGAGATCTATGATTATCCGGGGGACTATTCAACGAAGGCAGATGGACAGGCCCTGGCCCGGATTCGAATGGAGGAGCAGGAGGCCGAACACCTGGTGGCCCATGGAGAGAGCCAGTGCCGCATGTTTGTTAGCGGCTATAAGTTTTCTTTGGAGGAGCATCCACGCAAAGACCTGAACACTGATTACGTGCTGACTGAAATAAGACACACAGCCACGACGGACACCTACAGCAGCTCGCGATCTCCGGAAGGGGAACATTACTCGAACGCCTTTACGTGCATCCCTTTTTCGACTCCCTTCCGACCCTTGCGCATCACGCCGCAACCCACGGTCAAAGGACCTCAGACCGCGGTGGTGGTCGGTCCCGGTGGTGAAGAGATTTACACGGATCAATACGGAAGGATCAAGGTGCAGTTCTTCTGGGACAGACTGGGAAAGAAGAATGAAAACAGCTCCTGCTGGGTACGTGTGTCGCAGCTTTTTGCGGGCAAGAATTGGGGTGCCATGTTCCTGCCCCGGATTGGGCAGGAAGTGGTTGTCGATTTTCTGGAGGGGGATCCCGATCAGCCTTTGATTACAGGCCGAGTATATAACGCTGAGCAGATGCCCCCCGGGGCATTGCCGGACAATATGAATGTGAGTGGCTGGCGCACCCGCAGCACGAAAGGCGGAGGCGATCACGATGCGAACGTACTGAGCTTCGACGATACGAAAGGTTCAGAAGTTCTGTATATGCGTGCCCAGAAAGACATGGCTGTGAGGGTAGAAAACAACGATGACCTTCAGGTTTTGAATGATCAGACGATTACCATTCACAACAATCGCACGGAAGTTGTGGAGCAAGGCAACGAGAAGGTCACGGTTCAGCAGGGCAACCGCGATGTGGTGATCAGTATGGGTGACGATTCCCTGAAGATCAGCATGGGAAGCCAAACGACCGAGGCCTTGCAGTCAATTACACTCAAGGTGGGCCAGAGCAGCGTGGTGCTTGACCAGAAGGGAGTGACCATCAAAGGCCTGATGATCGACGTCGAAGCCGACGCGACGCTGACGTTGAAGGGTGGACTTACAATGATCAACTAACCGGGCGGGCGGCGCGAGCAAGGTTCTATTCCGGTCGTCTCCCCCTTGGGGGAGAGGGTGGCCCGCGACGGCGCTTTCACCAGCCGGCGCGGGCCGGGTGAGGGGGTCGCAAGCGAGATTCAATCAAGGGAAGGAAGTTAGCTTCATGAGCAGCGGTGAGCCGGGCACAAAACCCATGGTGACCATAAGAGACCTCTGTGAGCGGGCCAAGCTCAAGGCGGATGCCAAGGCGTTGCTGAAAGATGACTTTACGCCGCAGCAGTTTCTCGAGCTTCTCATGGGGAAAGAGCTTTTCCCGGATGCCATCCGCCTCCTAGCCTATGCACTTCCCAAGAGAGAGGCGGTGGGGTGGGGGTGCCTTTGCGTGCGCCAAATCCTTGGGACGCAGGACGCGTCTAAGATCTCGGAAGCCCATGTGGCGGTGGAGAGATGGGTATCCAATCCCGATGAGGGGAATCGCCGGGCGGCCAAGATTGCGGCTGATAAAGAGGGATCGGAGAGCCCTTCAGCTTGTCTGGCACTGGCGGCATTCTTTAGCGGAGGTAGCATCGCGCCGGCGAATCTTCCGCCCGTCGCTCCCGCGGACCATATAACACCGCAGCTTGTGGCTGGGGCGATAATTGTCTCTGCGGTCAAAAACCAGCCGGAGAAAGCGCCTGAAAAGTATCGCGCCTTTCTGCAAAAGGGCTTGGCGTTGATGGCCAGGATCCAATCAGCCAAGTGATCCTGAGCCTAGTCCGTTGTCCGTCGTCCGTTGTCCGTCGCAACTGGCGACGGACAACGGACGACGGACAGGGCCCTACACTTTGGGAGGAAGAATAAGGAGGCTAGTAATGGGAATGCCTGCTGCCAGGGTAGGCGACATGCACGTATGCCCAATGGTGACTGGAGTTGTTCCTCACGTCGGCGGCCCCATCCTTCCGCCTTGTTGCCCAACCGTCCTCACTGGGGGGATGCCTCAGGCCCGCGTGTCTGACATGGCGACGTGCGTTGGCCCGCCTGACGTGATCGTGCTGGGGTCATTCACCGTCCTAGTGGGCGGAATGCCCGCTGCCCGTCTCGGCGACTTGACGGCGCATGGTGGCAGCATCGTGGTCGGCCTTCCGACTGTCCTGATTGGGTAGGCATCAGGAGATGGCTTCTCCCCCGCACCTTTGCCTCTGTTCTTCTGCGACGCCCCAGCACATATCTCTCGTTCCTCTCTCCGAAAGTTGCGTACGGATGTCATTTGCGAGACATGAGCTGCGCTCGTTCCCGCTTTCGCGGGAATGACTGGCGCTCCGCAGCAGCTTCGGAAAGTCGATTGCATTTGCAAATCGAACGTGATAACAAGAGAGCGGGAGAAATTGTAGTTCTTCGCGCCTCCATCGATCCGCGAAGGACATCTGAGTCTGAAGTGTTGAAATTCATCTTTTAGCGACCGGAGAAAGCGTGAATAAGGGAGGGCTTTCCGCACCGAGAGATTCGGAAATGCCTACCCGGATCTCGACAAATCCCTATTCCTTTTCAGGGGGTAGAAAATGAAAAAGCTTTTTGGAATCACCTTTCTAATGTTTGCCCTAGTGCCGTCCGGCTGGGCGCAGGACAAGAAGCTCGTGGCAGTTTTGGATTTTGACTATGGCACGGTGCGTTCGGCGGTGCAGGCGTACTTTGGCACCGACCAGGACGTGGGTAAGGGCATTTCTCTCCTCCTGGAACAGAAGCTTGTTCAGGACGGCAAATATCGGGTGATCGACCGCAACTCCATGGATAAGATCCTTAAGGAACAGAATTTCTCCAACAGCGACCGCGTCGATTCTACATCTGCCGCCAAAATCGGCCGCATTTTGGGCGTGAGTGCCGTCATTACCGGAAGCATCACTCAGTTTGGCCGCGACGATAAGCACCAGGGGGTGGGCGGTGGAGGCTATGGGCTGGGGAGGTTTGGCCTCGGCGGAGTCGGCAGGAATGAGTCCAAAGCAGTGGTGAATGTGACCGCCAAGCTGATCGATATCAACACGGCTGAAATTCTGGCCGTAGCCACGGGCAGCGGAGAATCAAAGCGCGGCGGATTTAAGCTCGGCGGCGGCGGCGGAGGCTGGAGCGGAGGGGGAGGCGGGCAGGTCGACATGGGCAGCAGCAATTTTGCCAACACCATCCTCGGCGAAGCGGTGAATGCCTCGGTCGCCAGCTTGGGCCAGCAACTTGACGACAAAGCTGACTCGCTGCCCACCGTGAAAGTCGTGGTCTCGGGCTTGGTTGCGGATGTCACCGGTAATACCCTTATTCTGAATGTGGGAAGCAAGGCGGGCGTCAAAGTCGGCGACCACCTAGACGTTTTCAGGCAAGGGCGTCAAATCAAGGACCCGGTGACAGGGAAGGTGCTGAAGACCGTTGTGACCAAGGTTGGAGATGTGACCATTTCCGAAGTGGATGATACTTCTTCGACGGGGACCTATTCGGGACAACCGCCCAAGGTGGGCGACGCGGTGCGTAATTCTCAATGAGGAGTACTTGACCGGAGACGTCATCGGTGGTCGGACCGCGACGGCGCGTAAAAACGCTCCAGGTAACTCCCCTCCTTGCTTGACGAGGCGCGTGGGGGCGGATGGTTTCCGTTAACTGACCGACTCGCGTACCCACCACCTCCTAACGCCTCCTCGGCCGAGGAGGGGAGTAATTCTTGCGGCAGGAGATGAGTCATGAGCTTTCAGATAGGCGACAAGATCGGGGACTATCAGATCATCGGGGTATTAGGCGCCGGCGGCATGGGGAGGGTGTACAAGGTCAAGAATTTGATCTCCGATCGCATCGACGCCATGAAAGTTCTGTTGCCGGACCTCGCCAACGAACCTGATCTGGCGGACCGGTTCCTTCGCGAAATCAAAGTGCTGGCTAGCCTGAATCATCCAAATATTGCAGGGCTCCACACAGCTTTTCGCTTGGAAAATCAACTCCTGATGATTATGGAGTTCGTACAGGGCACAACGCTCGAGGAGAAAGTGAAGAACGGGCCGATCCCCCTCCATGATGCGATCGACTGTGCCTCCCAAGTGCTATCCGCTCTCGGCTATGCTCATGCGCAGGGAGTCATTCATCGGGACATCAAGCCTGCCAACATGATGCTGACTCCCGAACATGTCGTAAAGCTGATGGACTTCGGCATCGCGAAATCCAAGACAGATCGCAAGTTGACCATGACCGGCACCACCATGGGTTCGCTTTACTACATGCCTCCCGAGCAGGTTCAGGGTACTGGCCTCGATGCGCGATCGGACCTTTACTCGCTTGGCGTGTCGCTTTATGAGATGGTGACTGGATCTCGCCCCTTCAAAGGCCAAAGTGATTACGACCTGATGGTAGCCCAGTTGCAGAAAGCTCCCCTGCCCCCGATCGATATTCAACCCGAATTGCCCAAAGCGCTGAATGACATCATCATGATTTCGCTTGAGAAGGACCCGGCAAAACGCTTCCAATCGGCAGAGGCGTTCCGTTTCGCATTGCAGAGTGTAAAGGGCGGGCTTACCAGCTTACCGGTGGCATCTGCCCAGGCAGCTATGCCGGGCCCATCTGGGCAAACCGCCACGGCGAGTGCGGCATTTTCCGCGACCGGGGTCTTGGGCGCGCATCCTGGCCTGCCGACAGGTGCGCAACTCCAGCCAACGGTCTCCTCTCAATCCGCCATCCCGCCAGCTCAACCTCCAGTGAGTCCGCCTCCGGCAACCCCCAGGAGTTATCGCGGCCTTTATATGACGTTGGGGGCGCTGGTCGCGATCCTCGTGATTGTGCTTGCCGCAACGCAGTTGCCGCACCTGCTCAAAACAAAGGCTGGGGGAGCTGGGCAAGCGGCGCAGCAAACGACACCTACGGCGACGGGATCGTCCTCTCCTCTTACCCAGACGACGAATGCTGGCGCGAACCAGGAACAGCCCCCGTCGCCTATCTCCGAACCAGTCCCCCCGTCTCAGACCACGGCAGCACAGGGTGGGACGGCGGTAGGCCAACAAAGTGAACCGTCCGAATCAGTGCAAGGATCAAGCAAGCCGGTGACGCAGACACCCGCTCCAGGTGGATCGAAGAAGCGGGTGGCGCGGGGTCCACAAGACCAAGCCACGGTTCCTAATGGACATATTGATCTGGCGGGTGGACCCGCAGCACAGGCACCGGGGGAAGCAGTAGCTCCTGCCAGCCAGGCTACCCAGGCCGCGCAAGCTGCGGCGGGGGACGCGGCTGCCAAAGAGCTTGATGAATTGGGAGATCGCATGACGTCCCTCATAGCGCGTGCCAATGCCATGAAAGACAGCGTTGAGAACCTTCGCCAACGACAGGCAAGCGCTGGGTACTCACTTCGTCCCGACATCTCAGCGTCGCTGAGCCGTATGGAGCAGAATATGGGCAAAGCTGACGCAGCACTTAATGCTCGCTCCCCGGAGGCCGCCAAGAAGTACATGGATTTGGCAGAGCAAGAAGTCGAGAAACTGGAGAAGTTCTTTGGAAGATAGGCTCCTTGCGCGGGGTAATTAAGACATGGACGTTCCGACGAACCTTAAAGGACGATATGAGATCAAGGAAACCTTAGGCCACGGAGGAATGGGCGTAGTTTACAAGGCCTTCGATTCCGTCTTACGGCGCGACGTCGCCATCAAGACCTTGCTAGATGTCTCCGACCCGACCGCGCTGCAATTCTTCCACCGTGAATACGAAGTCCTTGCCCACCTCAATCATCCTAATATCGTCGAAATCATTGACATTGGCGAGTTTGAAGTAGAAGGCGGCGTCAAACCCTACTTCATCATGCCCCTGCTGCCGGGAGTTTCATTGGGTCAGTTGATCAACACGGCCAGTCATCAGTTGACGGTGGACCGCGTGGTCGACATCATTTCTCAAACTTGCCGGGGGTTGCACGCCGCACATGAGAAGGGACTCATCCACCGCGACGTGAAGCCGAATAACCTCATCGTGCTGGAAGATGACTCGGTGAAGATCATCGACTTCGGAATAGCGCACGTGGCAGACAGTCAGTCGCGCACGGGTCTCAAGGGCACGCTGCTGTACATGGCGCCTGAACAACTTGGGATGAAACCGCCATCTCCGCTTTCCGACATCTTCTCGCTCGGAGTTGTGGCCTACGAGACGCTAACGCGGCGCTCGCCGTTCTCAGGTCCGACTGAACGCGACATCGTCGAGGCCATTCTTCATCGCATTCCGCCGCCTGCCTCGGATCTCAACCCCATGGTCAGCCCCAACGTAGCAAGGGTAGTCCATAAAGCCATGGCGAAACAACCGTATCACCGTTTCCCGACGGCCCGCGATTTTGCCGAAACGCTGCAGCGAGCTTTCCGCAACGAACCGATTGAGATTTTTGACTCTTCACGCATCCGGCCTCGGGTCCAGCGCGCGATGAAGGCATTCGAGCAGGCGGATTACCAATTTGCTGCTGAAATACTGGGAGAGTTGGAGGCGGAAGGGCATATCGATCAGGACATGATCGTGCTCCGTCTCAAAGTCGATCAGGCCACGCGCCAGAAACGTATTCAGCAACTCCTTGAAAGCGCCAGAACTCGCATGGAGGGACAGGAGTACCCGCTGGCCTTGCAGAAGGTGCAGGAGGCCTTGGAGTTGGACTCTACCCACGCGAGCGCTCTGAGCCTGAAGGGGGAAATCGAGGAAAAGCGGAGTGCGGGAAAGATCGAGGATTGGCTTAGTCTGGCCCGCCAACACTTGGCGAACTATGCCTACGGCCACGCCCGTGAAGCGCTGAAAAACGTATTGCAACTGAAACCCAAGGACAGCCGTGCCGGGCAACTCCTGAACGAAGTCGACAGGCGGGAGCAGGAGTACCAGCGTATACACACTGAAAAACACCAGCTTTACCGGGCGGCGGTGGAGGCCTGGAGCAATGGTGAAGTCAGCGCGGCGCTCAGCAAGCTGCAGCTCGTGCTGGAATTGGACCAGCGCGCTCCCGATAAGTCTGCACCTGAATGGGCTGCCTCTTACCAGTCGCTTTACAACCAAGTGAGATCCGAGCACGAAGCGATGGACAGGGCGTACGGAGAGGCCCGAAACTTGCTCGCGGAAGACAAGTTTTCTGCAGCTCTCTCTGTTTGCGACCAGTATCTCGCCAAATACCCTGGGCATGCGCTGTTTCAGGCAGTCAAGTTTGACATCGAAGAGAAGCAACGCCAGCAACTCTCTGCGCGCATCGCGGAGATTGACCGGCGCGTGGAGGCTGAGCCGAACCTCGACAACCGGGTTGGTATCCTCAAAGAAGCGCTCGAACTCTATCCGCGAGAGCCCCACTTTGAGCAAGCCCTGCGGCCCATGCAGGAGAAGCGCGATCTGGTGAACTCGATTGTCGCGAAGGCGCGTCTTCAGGAGGAGCGCGGGCAGTTCACTGACGCACTGGCCCAATGGGGGATATTGCGGACGATCTACAGCCAGTACCCCGGATTGGCCTTTGAGATCGACCGTCTTGGCAAGCGGCGTGATCAACAGGCTCGCGGTGAGGCCAAGGCACGTTGGGTGAACCAAATTGACCAGCAGATGGCCGCAGGGGACTACGACCGGGCGTTTGAGTTGCTGTTTCAGGCAGGAAAGGAATTCCCCGATGACGCGGAGCTTTCTGAACTGGAGAAGGTTATCCGGAAGGGAAAAGAACGAGGTGGAGAGGCCCTGCGGTTGCTTGGAGAGGGCCAGGAGATGTTGGCCGCAGGACGCTTCGAGGAAGGGTTAGACGCTCTGCGCAAAGCTCATCGCCAAGATGAAAGCAATTCGGCCATACAAAAAGATCTTCTGGATGCAGTGGTGGAACGTGCGCGAACCCTTCTGGAGACTGATTGGCGCGCCGCCGAGCCCCTGCTTCAAGAGGCGTTAGATCTCGATCCCGGCCACGGTCTTGCCAAGAGTCTGCGCACACTCGCCCAGGACCGTAAGCGCGAGGAGCTCATAGAGCTTTGCGTTGCGCAGGCGCGGCGTGCCCAGGCCGAAGGCGATATAAGCGGGGCTCTCGCGCAGGTTCAGCAAGGGCTGACTTCATATGCGGCTGATCCGCGCCTGTCACAAATCTACTCGACGTTGAGTAAGGAATACCAGGAAACGCAGCGCCGGCAGGCGCGTCACCGCGACCTCGAGGAATTGCGGCGGCTTGAAAAAGAAGCGGAAGCGACGTCGGATCTTCCTTTACTGAGATCGGTTATAGGAAAGATTCAGGCGATCTCTCCCCAATACCGGAGTGATACCGAGTTCCAATCGGCAGTTGCGGATGCTGTTCGCCGTGTTGCCACCCGGATTGAAGCTCTCGAGGCAGCGATGCCTGTGACGCCGCTTCCGGTTCAAAGCGCTCCGCGGGCTGCAAGCTTCGCTGGCCAGGAAGCTCCGCAGTTGAGCCAAGCTCCAACTCAGTTTGTGCCTTCACCCTCCGCTCCCGCGATGCTCCCAGTGCAGCCTGCGCCGCCGCAACCGACGCCTTGGCAGCAGCCGGCAGCCCACCCGCAGGCGGACAAGAAGATTCTCTGGGTCGCGGCTGGAGCGGGCGTCCTGGTCGCTATCGCGCTCGTCGGCTCTCCTTGTGCCCATGCTCAAGAAACAGCCGCCCGCACAACAGGCTTCTAGCGGTGGCGCCGCAAGTGCGACGTCAAATGCGCTGTCGCCGCAGCCACTACCGGCCGGATTAAGGGTTTACGCGGACCTGCAAAACGCGAAGGTCACGCTCGATGGGAACAAAGTGGGAATGCTGGATGGAGGACAATTCAGCCTGGAAGACTTATCCGATGGGCAACACGCGCTCGAGGTGAGTGACGGCACCTCGCAGGCGAAGATTTCTGTCGCCAGTGCGCGCGGTGCTATGCCGCGCATCCAGGGACCTATCGAATCGAAAAACCTGAAAGCGATCGTTGTTACCAATGGCGCCCAGCAGGGCCAAGTGGTGTCAAGCTACGGCCCCATGCAGGCTGTGATGGACGGTCGGGAGATCGGCACGGTCAACTCCAGCCCACTGGCGCTTTCAAACCTCTCGCCGGGAACCCACGATTTGGTCTTGGGCATAGGAAAGGAAGAAAGGAAAGTGAGCTTTCAGGTGGGCGCCGCGCCTGCCCTGACGGTTTTTCTGAGTGCCGACCGGAATGTCGGGAATCTATTGGTTGTTGCAGGCGAGGACGGAGCAACCATCCTGCTGAATGGAAGCAAATACCGGCGCCCGACGAAGCATGGCCAGCTTGTGATTGCTAACCTTGAACCGAAACGATACACGGTGGCGGTTCTCAAGGATGGGTTCCAAAAGGCGCCTCAACAGGAAGTCAATATTCAGAAAGGCCAGGAAGCAAAATTGGTCTTCGCGCTCCAACCTTTCCCCACGGTTGCCTCTTTGGCTATCGCCGGAGCCACACCCTTGGCTGAAGTGCTGCTTGACGGAAAGCCCTTGGGCACAATTCAACAGGATGGCAGTTTTAGCGTGTCCAATGTCAAGCCGGGGCCGCATACTATTCAATTGAAGAAGGAGACGTTCAAGCCCAAGGAACTCCAGAGGCAGTTCGTTGCAGGGGGAAGTGTGCAGTTGAGCGCTGGTGACGTTGCCATGGAAAGCACCGCGCTGGCGCGCCCGAAGCCCGCCTTAGCTCCCGCTAAGCTCATTGTGCAGACAGTTCCGGGGGCACAAGTAAGCATTGACGGTCACGCCTTCGGCCAAGCGGGTTCCAATGGGCGTTTGGAAATCACCGAGGCTCGTGCCGGCGACCATACCGTCGAGGTCACGGCGAAGCCGTACGACAATTTCAAGGGAAAGGTGACACTTTCTCCCGGCAGCGTTTCGAATCTCGCTCCTGATCTGGTGGCTTCCATGCCCGTCGCGCACAAACATGGGGGTGCTTACGATGGAACTCTCATTGTCGGGCAAGGCAGGATCCAGTACCGGGCCAGTAGCGGCGGTGGCGAGTCGTTTAGCCTCCCCCTTGCCTGGGTCGTGAAGGCAGGACCGGTGGATTCCGGGAAGGGGTTTTATCTCGAGATGACCGGCGTAAAACACCATCTCGGTTTCGGCGGCGGAAAGCGCTATGTCTTCTATACGCCAGCAGCGGAAGAGGACCTGCAAGTTATCCTGAACGCTCTCCCCAAGCGGTGAGAGAAACAGTTCGCCCACTTGCGCCGTTGAATGGTCGGTGCTACTTGGCCACTGTGGACACGCAACTCAAGTTTGAAAAATAACCCTTCTGCAAAATGGGAGGCATGCCCAGCGTGTCAAGGTCAAATTGGACGGTCACCGGCTTGCCGCTCGGAGCCGTAACTGGCCTTCCACCGGCAACGCGCAGGACCCACTCAATGTTGTAAGTGGTCCCGGTCTGTTGCCACTTGTCCGCATCTGCAAAGAAGTGGAAGACTCCCCAGGTTCCGTCGTAGCTAGGGAATCCCAATTCCGACCCACCTGTAATCTTCACAGTCAGGGTGACACCCTGTGCGGCAGTCCCGGGCCACGTAAACTGCTTGAACGGCGCGGTTCCGCCGTGGTAAGTCATGGTCTGGCCGTCGACGTTCATAGTCAGACTGCCAACGCTCTCCGTCGGATGAGGACGAAGCGCGTACCTGAATTGCATCTGACCCGGTGTACCTGGGTACAGAGCCCGCTGCAGCGTTCATGGCCCGGTTAAAGAAGCTGAGGAAAGCGGGATTCACCTTCTGGTTACTGGAGGGGTTGGGAACATACTCGGTTCCCTGGGGGAGAAGGAGGTTCTTCAGCGAGCCATTGTAGAACTGAGAGAGTGCGCCGCTTGCAGGATCAAAGAGCACTGCAAGTTCCTGCGGAGAGGCCTCCACGGCGGTCCGGGCATTAAAGGGAAACTTGGCTGCCAGCGGGCTCATCTGTGCGCACAAGCCTGCGCCACTCACCGGCCCGGGGCGCAAGACCCCTGACACCCACGTAATGGGAGCGAGCAACAGATTCTGAACCGTCTCGTCGACATGAGCTTGTTGGTCAATTTTGAATGCCTGGCCAATCTGCCGGGCCGCCTGCTGTGCCGTCGAGGCAGGATTCATGCACTGCGCTCTCGCAGCCTCTTTCTGCTCGACAGGGCTATTGTTGGCTTGGTCCAAACAAGCCTGGATTCCGCTGAGACCGGTCACATACGGGGCGTTTTGGGGGCCGATATATTGGTCCTGGCAATTCGGTGAAACCACCACCTGGACAGGTTGGAATGCTTGTGCAATGTCCGGCTGGCCAACTGCCGTATTCTGAGCTGCGGTGCAGAATAGAGCCAGCAACGGAGACTGATTGCTCGAAGTCTTTGCGAGCTTTTGCGAGGCGTCAGCGAGGCCATTGTAACGGACTACGTTCGCGCTCTTCAAGAATGCGCGCCACTGAGTGATATAGTCCTGCTGGTACCGAACTTGGAGGTCCTGGGCGAGTTTTGCTGTGTCGACATTCTGGGAGCTCTCCGGGCCCAGCACCCACTGTTCTCCACTGAAATACTTGGGCAGATTCTTGAAGGCGTCCTGCACGAAGGCCCAGCCGGCCTTCGTAAAGGCGCCTTCTACTTCTTTCCCGTCAATGACGACTTCCGCAGACCCGGGGAACTTACGGTTAAAGTTGATTGACGGTTCGGCTTTTGAGGCTTCCGCCAGCATGAATCGGTAAACGCGCTCAGAGCCTGAGAACTGGGAGAGATAGTTGCGCGCCCGCGCCACCACGAGCGTGTCGTTCTCTGATGAAAAGGGGTTGGCGTTCTTGAGTTCGTCGCTGTAAAAATCGAACTGCTTCTGTGCCAGTTGCACGCGATCCGGGTCAATGTCCCGGCCCGCAGCCCAGGCCTTCAGAAGCACGGGGGAAAGGAACAGTCGGGTGCTCTTGTCGTGATTGGAGGTTGTAATCAGGTAAGCTTTCAGAGTGTCGTATACTGGGCCAAACTGATCGTTTGGGCCGGGTGCGGCGGGAAGGGCGGAAAGAGTCTGTACAAGGGCGGCTTGCGTCTGTCCAAAGAGAAGCTGCCGGAAATGTTGGAAATAGATCTTTCGAACGTCCGGGTAAAGCGAATCTCCAGCATACAATCCCCAGCGCATGCCGAATGGCGCGCCGTCCTGCTGATACTCGGCCAGAGTCTCAGCAGACTGTCGGAGGGTCTCCAGCCGGTTGAGGGCATCTAGGGGTGGAAGTTGCTGAGCCGTCAGTTGAACATTTGAAATCCCCTGAGCCGCACTCACAACCTGCGATTCCAGACTCCGGTTCTTTACGAACGAAACCATGAAACCGATAATGAAGATCAATAGGAGCCCAATGGACGAGGCCAGCAGCACTCTTCTCCAGAGGCTGGTCCTCGTGCTGGAAGCGCTCGCCGTGAGGGCGGACGCATCCTTCAGAAGGACGTCATTAAATAGATGGGGGACGAAGAGCCACTGAGGCACTCTCTGGCTCTCGCTCGTTTCCGCCGCCATGGGCTGTAGGGGGGCCTTCGCAGTAGCCTGCCGGGGGTCGAATATCATCGTGGCGTCGAGCCCGCCTTTGGCAGCAGAGGGTCGAGTGAGCGATTCCTCTCTCACCAGACCGGGGCTTGGCGTGCTGATGACAACCGGACGAACTCCGCTGAAATAGAAGCCTCGAAGGAACGGCCCGGTTCTCAACTGGCTGGGCCGGCACAAATCCACGAGCAACTGGACAAGCATTGACCGGAGTTTGCGGAATTCCCGTGGAAACTCGTATATCGACGGCCGCATCATAGCGTCGTATTCCCTCGGTAGGTACACGAGACGCTTTTCGGCCAGGGAAAAAATGAGATTGTCGAAAGCGGACGAAACTCTGGCAGTTTCCTGCTCGGCGTAGACTTCCCCGGCGTAGGAGACCATCGGCAGCGTTGCGCCCAAGGCCAGAGTTGCCTCATCGTTGGTCAAATTGCGAACATAATCCTGGAAGAATTGTATGCGATCTGCTCGCGTGAAGAGCACGTAGACCGGAAAGCTAATTCCCAGGAACTGAGAAATCTCTCGAAGCCGGGTGCGGAGCTTGTCCATGCTCGCGGCCATGGCTTCCGCCGCACCCGGCTTCATGAAGCTTTCACAGTCAACGCAAACCAAGGCTGCACGCGGCGCCTGCGTTCCCTTGCCAAAAACCGAATGCAGGCGGCTGGGGGCAAGCCTCTTTACGAGCTTTGCCCATCTTGCAAGTTCAGACAGGAGTTGGCCGCCTGCCTCCACAAGAATGAATTGGCGCGCGAACCAAAGGTTAGCAGCCCGGGTGGGAAGCGGGACCTTGTCCTGGCCGGTATGCCCAGCGAGCAACTCAGGCTCCAGACCTGAGTGAAGAACCACGCTGGTTTTTGCGGAGCCGGTTTCACCCATGACTAAGAACAGCGGGAGATTGCCGATCCTCGCATCACGTCCAAGCTGCGAGTCCTGGAGCCGGGACTCGGCCTCGCGAATCAGAAGGCTGATTTCATCGGTTCCCCCGCTTGCTCCTTGTGCCATTTCCGCACGGCTTTCTTTGTCCTGTACCCGGAACCACCACACGATGGTGATGAACGCACTAATGCCGATCAGGGCCAGGACGATGCGCAGTATCCAAACGCTGTTGCCCTGCAAGTGCAACCAGGAGGCGATAAACCAGGACAAGACCAGCCAGATAATAAGCGCCAACGCGGCAATCCAGTACTTTAAGGTGTTATTCACGGCAACCCCCTACTGGGTTGTGATTGAGGCAGCGGAGTGCAAACCGGACGCGCCTGACATCAGTGTGAGTTTGAAGCCGACAAACAATAGCAGCGCCAAAAGAAGAAACCCGACAGCGCCGAAAGCCAGCTTTCGCACCCAGGGGTCGTGGGCCCGTTCCTGCACGGCATCCTGTGGGGGCAGCCAGTTCGGCGACAGGGGGCGCGGTCCCCCCCGAATACGCTGCATCTTATCCGCTATTTTATCCAGAACCGTACGGATGCCTTCTTGGCCGCTCACACTGTAGCGGCCTCGGTACCCCAGCAGGAGACACAGTGCGAAGATCTCAAGCACATCGGCGAGGTGGGGGGAATCGCTACGGGCAAGAAGGCGGTCAATGCACTGAAAGAAAATCTCTCCCGCCGTATGCCCGCCGAATAATTCCTCCTGCAAAGGCATGCGAGGCCAATCGGCGAAGGCAGGGTTACTCGAGTTGAGAATAGACTCGTCCAGGAACGCAACGCTGGAAAATGTGGCTAGCCTGATGTCCTCTGCGGGATAGCCTTTGCGCGTCGCCTCCGACTCCGCTGCGCTGATAGCCGCCTTCATCTGGTTCCGGAATGAACTTGCATCCGTTACGATCTGGCGGTTTGAGCGCAGGCGCGCAATTGCCGTCAGAATTTCCTGAAAAATCAGGGCTAGGTTATCACGCCCTTGCGCCGGTGCCGACCGGGAGCCTTGAGGAATTGGTCCTTGAGGAGGTTGTGCACCCATTTATGACCTCTTACGGAGAGCTGCAATATTTGGCAAATTCACTCTCTGTAAGGCCGACGCCGCACGCGCGGGATCGGCTTGGCCGGAGCAAGCCCCGGCCCTACCAGACGTGTTTAGCTGCGGAAATGGCCCACGTTATTGCGCTGCCCGGTGAGCGGCGAACAGCGCCGGTCGCAGACCGGGGCCCTAACAGGAATTGTTGCCACATTTTGCCAACCTCATAGGTTTTCCAAGACGACCAGGAGTTCGATTTCCGGGTTGGGGATGTCTCCCGGAATGTAAATTCCAACGCGCCGGGTTTGAACAATATGATCCCAGCAGGGGCCAGTCCTGCTGATGGCGAAGTATTGATTTTCGACTCGCGGGGATATCGCCGAGGGAGGTACCTGCATGTGCGTGAGCTCCATTCCAGGAAGTGCTCTTTTGACCAGTTGTGGCACAAACTGAGCCGAACAGATTTTGATGAGTTGTATGCTCCTGGTAATCACTTCTGCGTCGCCGATAGCCGAGTGAACGGAAAGAACCCACCGGGCGCGATCTAAGCACCGTTGATCGGTGATATCGCCCTCGTAGAAGTAATTGGCGATGGAGCGGAGTGGAATGGAAATACAATTCGACGGCGCGAGCAGCTCGAGGTGCGCCCGGATGTGCTTTTCGATGTCTCCAAAGCACTTGTCGAGTGAGAGGTGGTTGTAGAGCGGAAGATTCTTCGGATGGGAGTCCAAGGCGAAAGTGCAAAGCGCACCCCCCAGCCGGAGGAGTTCTGTAAAGAGTTCAGCAGGGTGCCCACTTTGTGAAAGGAACATGTGACGTAGCGGGCCCAGACCGGAGTTTAGGGCGTGCAGGAACCAGAAGCGGCTCACCTCTTGAGCCGAAAGCC
Source organism: uncultured Acidobacteriota bacterium (assembly GCA_963765485.1). Taxonomy (GTDB): domain Bacteria; phylum Acidobacteriota; class Terriglobia; order UBA7540; family UBA7540; genus CAVROP01. Next base: position 112,062 of record CAVXWN010000045.1, read on the forward strand.
CCGCCTGAAACTTCCCGCGTCCCCGATTATCAAGCGACACCGTCGCGCTCTTCTCTTGAAGAATATCGATGAGGCGGCGGGTCATCATCATGAGCGTCTGACTGGCGCTGATCTGGAGGCAGGGCGGAATAAAGCTTTCATCGTAAACGTAGTTACCCGATCCATCTCTCTTAATGCGTCCGATCGGTAGGGTCTGCATATCCCCAACAGCCTCCGTATCCAGGAGGAGTTGGATGTTCTTCCGTCCCAGTTTCAATGGCTTTTCATCGATACCGGTATTTTCATCGGGAAGGGTCTTTTCCTCGGCAATATACCTGGTGTGCGTGTTGTCCTTCTGATCGGAAAGGGAGCAATTTGCTGCGCCAGGCCTTTGCGGAGGGATCGTCAGGAGCACCGTCAGACTCTCGCGAGTAGGCGGGAAGAGATCGCTAATGTTGCGTGGAGAGGGTACAGAATCGCTCTCGGGGATGTTGAAAGTAAGCCCGTCCTGGAAGATGCCGCGCGCGTGCACAAGCGCTACGGTGCCGTTCCGAAGAGCTTCCGCATCGAGTTCGAGCCCCACGAGTCCATAGGGCTCAAACCATAGGTTCGAGATCTCGAAATGCGTGACTTCTTCGAAAAAGCGACCCTGCGCCTGAAAGTGGTGCGGCCCGAGATACATGCCCTCAGACCACACAACTTTGGAAAGTTGCTTCATAGAGTCGATCCGCTAGCTTGAGCTTCAATTCATGCTGGTAGTCAGGTCAATCTATCACCTGCCTCTTTCCTTTTCAACTGAATTCCCGCTACCACCCGCTACCTTCTGCTTCCTCTTCCTCTGCCTCGGCCCCTTCCTGCCGAAGGCCGCCCCCGGTCTTTGCGACGGGGTGAGAACGCTGTACCCCCGATTTTGTGATAGAATGCTGGCAAATTCGAATAGTGGTTCAGCCATGGATTTTCAAGGACGATACCAGTTACTAGAAATGCTTAGTGACGGCGAAGCCAGGACTTTCAAGGCGCTTCAGACTTCGTCCGGCCGCATCGTTCTTCTCCACCAACTCTGGGGGGAGCGGACTCCGGCGAACCAGGCCGATTTGGCCTCGCTGGTTTTCACGTTTCTTCGGGGCGCCACAGCCGAGGAGATGAAGAGCCTGCTCGACATGGGCGAAGACGCGAACCGGGTGTTCGTCGTTACCGAGGATGTGCCTCGGTGTCGGGATCTTCGACAATGGCTCCAGCCAGTCGAGCGTTCCGTTACCCCACCGAGACATCCTGAGGCTCAGGTTGGACCCCGGACTTCCCCAAGCTCGGAGGAACTCGCGCGCCTATTGGGAGAGTCATCCCGAACCGAGGTTTTGAAAACGTCGGAACCCCCAGTGGCGTCACCGCCGCCTGCGAAGGAAAAGGACGGGCCCAGCGAGTTCACGAGGATGTTTCTTGGCTCACCAGCCGCTCCGAAGGTCCCCGCCGTTGCACGAACCACTGCTGATTCCCGGGGTGCCGAATTAACTCCTCCGATCAAACCCGAACCCTCCAAAGAAAAGGAGGGACCGAGCGAGTTTTCACGCATATTCTCTCCCGCCCCACAGGCGGCGAAATCCACTGAGCTAACTGGGCCTGCAAAGGCAGCTTCTCAAACATCTCCCCCGGTTCCTGGGCCGTCGGGTCCTCCGCCGGGAAGTGAAGGGGCCCCCGGCGAATTCACAAGAAGCTTCTTCGGCAAGGGCATGCCGTTGCCGGAGGCGGCTGGATCCCCTCCGCCCCCACCTGAAATGCCGGGCGTATCGCCGGCGGGAAAGCCTCCCGAACGCCAGCTTCCAGCCGGCTTCGAAGTAGTATTCCGGAGCCCTAAACAGCAGGCTCGCAGTCCCGTGCAGCCATCAGTTGAAAAACCTCTGCCGCCCACACCATCTGCGGTGTCTCCTGAGAAGGAGGAGCGTGGAGAGTTTACGCGAATCTTCTATGGTCGCGACAAATCCGAGCCGCCGCCCAGCCCGATGCCTACTGCGGGGAGACCGAGCGCGCCCCCAGTACCGTCCGACCAACCATCTCAATCCGAGGGACCTGGAGAATTCACGAGACTCTTCCAGGCACGCCAGGAACCAACAGCTTCCAGCGGCGAACCGGCGCGTGAGCGTACGTCTCAACCCCCAGTGTCTAAAGTGGAATCGGAAGGCCCAGGCGAGTTCACTCGCCTGTTCCAAACCGGCGCGCACGGGGACCGCCCGGCAGGGCCACAGATTCCTGCCAGCATGCCCAGGCCGACGGTGCCCTTGTCCAGCTCCGCGAGTCAGCAGGAGCCTGGAGAATTCACGCGATTGATTCAGGGATATCCGCCGCCGAAAAGTGGACCGGCTCCCTCAATGCTCGAGCAACCCGAACAGTTGAAACCGCCTGCGGCTACGAAGGCCGACGAAGCAGAACCTGGCGAATTCACGATGCTTTTCCAGCAGCCGCCTCGATCGACAACCGCGCCGCCTCCAACTGCACCGTCCCCGCCTGCTGCGCAGCCTCCACCGGCTTCGCCCCAGACATCTGAGCCGGATGAGTTCGCGCGCATGTTTGAGCCTGCCAGGGGGGGTGCAAACGTGCCACCGCCGCGTGCTGCGCAGGCGCCGCCCCCGGCAACACCACAAGCGGCCGCAGGGCGAGGTGCCCCGATGACGCCCATAGCGCCTGTTCCGCCACCTATGACGCTCGGTGTACCCTATGTACAACAGCCGACGGTGTCTACACCAATGGTGCCTCAACCGCAGCCGTACCAGAGTAGCTCCCCCACAGCTTCAGCAACCAGCCACGCCTTCTGCATTCGTGATGGCTCCGCAGCCTGTGATTCCGCAGGTCCAACCGATGACGGTGCCCGCGCCCGTCGCGCCTCAGGCAGGTTCCCCGAGAACCGGCAAGAACACGTTCCTTGTGCCGCTCATCATTTTGGGAGGACTGTTTATAATTGCGGTGGGCTTGATTCTCTTCTTTGCGCTTAGACACTAGTCGAGAGTCGAAAGTCGAAAGTGGGTGGCGTAAAACGTCCACTCTTGACTCTCGACTCTCGACTGGTTGAATCACTCGGCTTGGGGCAGGAGGATGATGAGTTCAAGCTGCGGGTTTGGAACGTCGCCGGGAACATATGCCGCGAAGTTTCGAGCCCGCACGACGGCGTCCCAGGAAACCCCGGACTGATTCAGGCTGAAATATTGATAGTTCATCTTTATGGGAATCGAGCCCGGAGGGGAAGCGACGTGCGTTAATTGTATGCCTGGTAGTGCCTGACGAATGAGTGTTTCAATGTGCGTCGCGGAACAAACCTTGACGAGTTGAGGCACCCTCCTGAGCAGGTCTGCTTCGGCCAAGTCCGCACTGACGGCCAGGTACATCCTCGTATTTACGAGGTATTTGTCGTTCGCCAGCGCGGTGGAATAGATTGAGGGCTGGGTGAGTTTCAAGGGCAAAGAAACGAAGTTGCTGGGCACAACCGTTTCGAGGAGTGTCCGGAGCTTCTCGTCCAGGTCGGAAAAGCAGGCGCCGAGGTTATCGTGGTCGTAGAGGGGTAGATCGCGAGGCTGTAACGTGGTCGAAAAGGTGGTGAGCGATCCTGCCAGGGCCAGCATAGTTGCGTATAAGCCCTGCGGATGACCTTTCTTGGATTCAAAAATGTGGCGCATGACCGGGAAATAGCTGTTGGCCGTATAAAGCAGCCAGAAGTTGGCAATGTCAGACGCCGTAAAATCCGCCAGGCTCTGGTTCTTCTGCCTGCGCATTCCGGAAAGGGTGCTGCTCTTGGCGGCCAGGATCTCAATCAGCCGGCGTAGAATCGCTATCAGATACTCGCTCGCCGAGATATCGAGCAACGGGGGAATGAATTCCGGGTCTAACTGGTAGGTCCCCGCCGTGGTCTTTCTCACCCGCGCGATGCGCAAAGAAGTGCTGCCCTGTAGGGGTTCTCCCTCGACAAGCAGCCGCAGGTTCTTCCTGGCAATTTGAACTGGTCTTTCCGCCAGCCCGGTGTTCTCATCTCGCAAGAGGGCAATTTCGGCTTGGTAGCGGGTGTCCCCGTTTTTCTGCGCCACGGAAACATTTAGTCCGCGATCACGGTACTGCGGTACTGCAAGAAAGACGTCGAGAGTTTCCTGGTCGGGACCAAAGGACTGCTCGATCGACCTTGCTCTCGGGGCGGTATCCGAGTCAGGAATCTCAAATGCCAAGCCATCGGGAAACAGCCCTACCGCGCGTGAAAGCGACAAACTGCCGGCGGAGAGAGCCTCACGGTCGATCTGTAACTCTGCAAAGCCCCAGGGGCAGAACTTCAATGCACTTAGCTTGAACTCCAGCATGTTTTCGAAAAACCGGTCCTGGAGTTGCAAATGTTGAGGCGTGAGAAAGGTGCCTTTGGCCCAGATTACAGGTTGAAGTTGCCTCATATGCTACCAAGCTAACAAGAGTATCCAATCAAAGTCAAACGGGAAATTGGCAACGGCTTGCAATTCTCAACCTTTCGTATAAACTGCAACTGGTCAGGCTCCTATGTGAGCGAGAATTGAGCTTTTTGCGGCAGAGTAGGAACCGTAAGCGTGCTCTTTAACCTTCCCAATCCCACCACTGAAAAGCGCCAAGACACTGCAGGGAGCCGCCTTTGCGCGCATGTTGCCCCTCTGACCGACACGGGCCAAAAGCGGAAGAACAATGAAGATAGTCATCTGATCTTACCCTTGGATGGCAGTGTCGCCCCGCAAAACGGAGAGCAGAAGGTGTTGGGACTTGATCAGCCGGGTTTGCTCCTTGCGGTAGCAGACGGAATGGGCGGCCACATTGCAGGCGAGGTTGCAAGCCGGATGTGCGTTGACCATCTGGCGAAGGAGATGAGGGCTCAAAAACTCGTCACAGGAGTGACACAACCTGATTTGTCCCTGGCGCTCCGGAAAGCCGTAGAGGTGGCTCACCAGAGTGTTTACGCGCACTCACAACTGCAGGGAGAGAGTTCGATCATGGGGACTACGTTGACTGCGACCCTCTTGAGTGAGACTCGCGCCCACGTGGCGCAGGTCGGTGATTCCCGGGCTTATCTATTTCGTGACGGCAACTTGATTCTCTTAACACAGGACCAGACCGTCGGCAATATGCTCCGCAGCCGGGGTGATGATTCCGAGCGTATAAGCAGCCGGATCAAGGAATTGCTCATGCAAGCCCTCGGTGCTCAGCCGGACATCGAAGTCATAATGAGCGCTATCGATTTGGAGCGTGGCGATGCACTTTTGGTGTGCAGCGATGGTCTTTATAAGGCTGTTTCGCCAAGTGAAATTGTAGATTGCCTCGAGCAGGCTGAAATTGTCTGTCAAAAAGCCACGAACCTCGTGATGAAGGCCAATGAGAACGGCGGCCCTGACAACATAACGGTTATCCTCGCCGAAATTCATGCGGTCGAGAAGACTTTGTCATGATCCAAGGGATGATGCGAGAGATCGGCTAGGACTAGAGCCTCGGCGGATTCAACTAGGGAGCTGCCCGAGTTTTTGTACCAATCCGAGATGCCGCTTTCCTTCAGACTGCATTTCCGCGTTCAGTAGTACAGCTTGAGAGACAACTGGATCTGGCGTGAGGTGCCAGACGTCTGACTGATTATGCCAAAGCCCAGAGCCCTCCACGACGTTCGAAGGCAGGCCGATCGGAATCGAGAAGAAGGACGAGTTCGTTGCGCCAAGGCCGAAATAGTCTTCACGGATTTTGCGACTGGTGGAGAAGATCGGGCGCCCCACCCGGTTAGGGCGGTCGGCGTTTTGTTCGCCGATGCCGGTTTGTTGTATGCCGGAAAAGACCGTGAAGGGCAGGCCCCCGGAGAGCGATGCAATAGTTATGAATTGCCAGCCGGAGGTCAGTTTCTGGCCCAGCGGGCGGAAGAGGCTCACGCGGTCGAAAGGCAGAGCCTGGATGAGGCTGATGGAAAAGGCCTGCGGAATGTCGAAGATGGAAACGCCTTTTTCTGGAGGCCTGGAGACGGGGCTGGAGCCGTGCCCTCGTCCGGGTGGTGATGGGCGACGGGGCGGAATCGATCTGGAATCTCGCCGCTCTCCACTTTCCGGGGGCCGTTCTGATCGTCGACCTCTACCACGCCCGCCAGCATCTGTGGGAGGTGGCGCGAAGGCTATACCCCGACGAGGAAGGGAAGCGGAGAGGCTGGATGAGACTCCACGAGAAGCGCCTGCTGGACAAGGGCAGAATCGAAAAGCTCGCGGACGCCCTCCGCGCCATCCAATCCCGCAACCCCGAAGTTGCAGCGAAGATCCGCACCGAGGCCGACTACTTTGAAAGGAATGCGGAGCGCATGCGATATCCCAAGTTTCGTCGCCAACACCTCTTTGTGGGCTCAGGCGTCATCGAGGCGGGATGCAAAACCGTGATCGCTTCCCGTCTCAAACGTTCAGAAATGTTCTGGACTGTCCGGGGAGCCAATGCCATCCTGGCTCTGCGCTCTTGCCACCTCAATGGCCGCTTTGAGGATTACTGGGAGGGCCGCCCAGAGGCTGCTGCCGCTTAATTCCAACTTCTATGTCGCGCACCCGCCGAGGGACACGAAAAGCCTTATGTTATGCCAACCGCTGAACAGGTAATCGCCATCCTTGACGGGTTGAAAGACGTCCGTCATAAGATGGCCTGGCAACTGGCGGTCTGGTTGGGGAACAGGAGTGGGGAACTGCGCGGACTGCGCTGGGAGTCAATCGTCTGGGAACACAACACCGTCTTGATCCGAGAATCGGTCTGGGAAGGGAACAGTTCGCTACCCAAAACCAGAAGGGTTATCGGAAGGTCGTGCTCACAGACGAACAGATTAAATTACTGCGGGAGTACAAAGAGAAGAACTTTCCCGACGCCCAGCCCGATGCTTGGGTGCTTCCTGGAAAACGTGGGAGACCCCTCGACATGGGCTGGCTAATGTCAAAACACATAAAGCCTCTCGCGCAGAAGGCCGGCATCCCAGAACTTCACTGGCACGCCCTGCGACACCTGAACAATTCCCTCATGCTCAATGAGGGCGTGGACGTGAAGACCCGCATGGACCGGCTGGGGCACACGCAGGACCGTGTAAACATCATCTATTCGCACGCAGGGGATCAGGTTCAGAGAGCGGCTTCAGACGCGGTTTGGCAGACGCTCAAAACAGCGCAATCAGAATACAGCCGGCAGACTGTTGCCGCTTAAAGTAGCCGGAAAAAGTAGCCGGGGAAAAGGGGGTTCGTTAACTCCTTGAAAAGATGGCAGGCGTGGAGGGACTCGAACCCCCGACCCACGGATTAGAAATCCGTTGCTCTATCCGTCTGAGCTACACGCCCCCAAGAGCTTGGCTTGCTGCATTCGGCGGGATTTCGCCGAATGCCTCATCGGGTCGTTCCTTTCTTCATAACATCGCGTGTGGACAAGTGTCAAGGGACGGAAGCCGGTCGGTGGTGGGGGCACAGACCGTAGCGGCGATCCCGCGTCTGCGGGATCGCCATCTGGCGGCATCGAGCCGCCTGTCCATGAAGCTGTGGTCCGTGGACTTTAGCGTTGCCCGTGAAGCAGTCTTTCGGTTGTCCGCGGGAGCCTCCGGTGATTATTTTCACTGGTCTCCACCACCGGCAGGAATTTCCTGCAGCTCCGTAGGGTGCTGGCAACAGACGCAATCTCCGGCTTCGAGCGCTTCGATGTTGCAGACCTTGCAGAAATAACGAACTCGGTAGAGCTTCCCATCCCTAACAGTGTAAAGCCGCTCAACCTCGAAGATTCCTTCGGCTTTTCCCGTTCCCTCGACCCGGACCTCGCGGTTGGCTAACCGTTTGTCCTGTAGGGTGTGAAACAGATAAGTCGTTGTGGCGGATAGAGGCTGATCCTTTTCATGCATTCGTAAGACCGGCCCTTGCCCAGGGATGGAAAGTAGCTTCCCTTCCAGGGATGCTAAATGACGTGTTTCGCCTTGCGCCGCGTATAAGAAGCAAGCCGTCAAAGCAGCCGCCCACACAAGCAGCCCAAGCGCGATCACTCGCCATGAGGCGCCTGAGCAGGTCACTTGCTGTTGTTCTTTTGAGAGGTGCATCGAAGCTGCCTGCAAGAGTGGGGAGGGCAGAAAACCGGAATTCAAAACTCAAGATCCAAGACCCAACACCCAACACGCAATTACTCAATGATTCAATGACCCGGTGACCCTGAGACCCGATCTTTCGATGAGTCGATGATCGAGTGAACCAGTGACTGAGCGACTCAGTGACTCAATGATCTCAATAAACGAATAGTCTGTCAGCCCTCCCACTTTCCTACAACTGTGAAGGCGAGCGGAAGATCACCGCTCGAACCGTGGGCCTTCATCTGGAGGTTCCAGTGGCCTTGATCATCTTTCACCACAGCCGGGAAGCCATCTCCATTCACCGGCGCTCCCACCAGGAAGCCTGGGTGCGGCGTGCCCGACGATTCGCGGCCCAGCTTTACGAGGTCATCAAATCTCAGGGCCGTTCCAAAATCCGTGTCCGCAGCGACAGGACAGAGGATCAATGCGTCCCTGGTGGGGCTCACTCCCATGTGATTCCCATCCTGAGGAATCAACGCGTAGCGCAACGTATAAAGCCCCGGCTTGATAGACGGGCCGCGGAAATCAGCCCCCTGGTTCGGGAAGCGCAGCACGCCAAGAAACACCCCTTCATCCAGAGGACCGTAGAGAAGGTCCGAAAGAACCGCCGGCGCTGGAACTGGTGGGCACGCTCTTCCGCAACCACACCTCCAGCACCGTGCCCCCTTGGTCGTTCAGGACCCGCGTTCCCTGCGACTCCAATGCATCTTGCAAAGGTTTGGGAAGGTCCGCGACTGGCGGCGCTCCGGCGTTTTCCGCTTTGTAAGTCTGCCCAAACACCGTCCCGGACAAGACAAGTAGCGAGGCGAGAATCAACAAACGTGCACGGTGAAGTTTCATGGCATTAGCCCTCTGTCACTTTCTTGCATGACGGGAAAGTGAGGAATCACAAG
>CAVXWN010000046.1:0-25413 GCA_963765485.1 uncultured Acidobacteriota bacterium
AAAAAAGCTCTCACTCTAGCATCAGTCCGGCAGTTGGATTCTGCCGTAACCGATCATTTGGAGGCGTCCGCGATGGTCACAAACCGCTTGTGGTCTCAGCTTGTGCCCAGGTTGACTGCGGCGTTCCTCGGGCACGCTGTTCAAAACACAACTCTACGACGCCTTAGGCCTCTTGGCCCCGTACTTGGACCGTCCCTGCCGGCGATCAGTCACGCCGGCGGAATCCAGGGTCCCACGAATCACGTGGTAGCGAACTCCCGGCAAATCCTTGACGCGCCCACCGCGGATCAGAACAATCGAGTGCTCTTGCAAGTTGTGACCCACGCCCGGGATGTACGTCGTCACTTCCATGGCATTCGTTAACCTGACTCGCGCCACTTTCCGCAACGCGGAGTTGGGCTTCTTGGGTGTCTGGGTGTACACGCGAATGCATACACCACGCTTCTGAGGGCTAGCCTGAAGCGCCGGGCTGGAAGTCTTGTATCTCGGCTGCTTCCGGCCAAGGCGGACCATCTGGCTAAAGGTTGGCATCCAAGGGCCTCTCGATCCCCCACACCGGGCTTTTCACTCGTGTGCGCTTCTACGGGGCTAAATCAGGCTTACACCCAAACCTTATAAATCTATCAGACCTATCTAAAACGTGTCAAGTATGTTCAGGCAAAAAACCTTCCAAAGCTACAGGAGGTCTTACCGCATTTCAAGAATTTCCCGCTCTTTGCTCTTACCCACACTCTCGAGCTTCTCCATGCTCTCGTTGGTCAGCTTCTGGATTTCTTCCAGACCGCGGCGTTCGTCGTCTTCAGATATCTTCTTGTCCTTGAGCAATGTCCTCAGCTCCTCGTTTCCATCACGCCGGATATTCCGCACGGCTGTCCGATGGTTTTCCAGGACCTTGTGAAGGTGCTTCACGAGCTCCTTCCGGCGCTCTTCGGTGAGCGGAGGAATCGGAACCTTCAAGATCTTCCCGTCGTTTACCGGATTTAAGCCGAGGCTTGAAGATCGAATGACCTTATCGATTGCCGGCAACAAGCTCGGGTCCCACGGCTGGACAGTCAGCATGGAGGGATCGGGAACCCCTAAAGTGGCGACCTGGTTCAGAGGTGTCGGCGTGCCATAGTACTCGACCTTGAGGTGCTCCAACAAAGCAGTCGAGGCGCGGCCCGTCCGTACTGAAGCCAGTTCCGTGCGCAGATCGTCTGCCGCCTTTCGCATGCGGGTTCTCGTTTCTGCTAACGTCTCTTTAATCATCTCTTACCCGCCTTTCCGGCCCGGCACTCAACTGGACACCAGTGAGCCAACCTTCTCACCGAGAACTACGCGTTTGAGATTGCCTGGCACATTAAGATTAAATACGATAATAGGTAAGCTATTATCCATGCACATCGAAATGGCCGTGGTGTCCATCACCTTCAGTCCGCGGGATAGCACATCCAGATAATTGATCTGCGAGAACATCTTGGCATTGGGAACCTGTTGGGGGTCCGCATCGTAGACGCCGTCCACTTTCGTGGCTTTCAGGATTACCTCCGCCTTGATTTCCATAGCACGCAATGCCGCAGCCGTGTCCGTCGAAAAATAGGGATTCCCCGTTCCAGCCGCAAAGATCACAACCCTGCCTTTTTCCAGGTGACGGATGGCACGGCGACGAATAAAGGGCTCCGCAACCTCTCGGATTTCAATTGCGGTTGTCACCCGCGTGTAGCAGCCACGCCTCTCAAGGGCGTCCTGAAGAGCCAAACCGTTAATCAAGGTTGCCAACATCCCCATATTGTCTGCCACAACGCGGTCGATACCGGACTCGGAAGCCACCACTCCGCGGATAAAGTTCCCACCGCCGATTACGATGGCGACCTCTACCCCTAGTTTTCGAACTTCCTCCACCTCCTCGGCAATCCGAGCCACAGCTACCGGGGAGACGCCGAATCCCTGAGATCCCATCAGGGCTTCACCGCTCAGCTTCAGAAGAATACGACGAAAAGCAGGCTCGCTCATGATCTCCGTCTACCCAAACAGTGCAGTTCCACCGCCATATTCGACTCACCAGCCCCGCAGAACTCTAAGCGCCCTTCGGCTCTTCCGTAGGGGCCTCCGCCGAAGGCGCCGCCGTCCCTTCGCCCACCTTGAAACGCGCGAATCGGCCAACCGTGATATTCTCGCCAAACCTGGCAATTTTGGAAGCGATCAACTCCCGGATGGTGACAGCTCCTGTCGTATCTTTGATGAAGTGCTGTTCGTACAGGCAGGCGTCTTCGTAGAACTTTCCAAGCCTGCCTTCTACGATACGATCCAGGACGGCCTCAGGCTTGCCTGAAGTCTGCGCCTGTTCCTTCAGGATGGCCTTCTCCCTCTTCAGAACTTCCGGAGTCACATCTTCGATTCGGATGAAGCGGGGATCCGTGGCACAGATTTGCATAGCCAGATCGTGGACCAATTGCTGAAATTCTTCGTTTCTGGCCACGAAATCAGACTCGCAATTAACTTCCACAAGTACCCCGATCTTTCCACCCGCATGGATATATGTTCCCACGATGCCTTCGCAAGTCGCGCGGCCCGCTTTCTTGGCCGCGGTCGCCTGGCCCCGTTTTCTCAGGACCGTAAAGGCCATCTCAAGGTCGCCATTGGCCTCTTCCAGGGCTTTCTTGCATTCGATCAGGGGAGCCCCACTGACTTCGCGCAGCTTCTTGACGAGCTCGGCGGCTACACTCATCCTTTTACGTCCTCCGCACTCCAGAAAGGTAGGCGTCGGCAGCCGCCCCACCTATTTCAGGTTCTTGGTTTGAATTCACGGGCACTAGCTAGGGCATGTCAGGCGTCGGGGCGCCGTCGGCATCCTCTTCCTTTCGAGAACGGGCCTTCGGCTCCATCCCCTTGCGCCTGATCTTGGGGACACGCACCCGGCCGTCGGCGCTCTCCTCAGCATCCAGCACGGCGGGAGAAAGCTCATCCTTGCCCATAAAGAACTCTTCACCGCCCTGGCTCTCAGGTGAAACCACCTCACCGGCCGCTATAGCTGCAGCAAGGCGTTGAGCTTCCAACTCCTCTGCCGCCTTCTCTGCCGCAATCTTTTCTTCTTCGATTTGTTTATCCACGGCTGCCTGGCGTCCCTCCAGAATAGAGTCGGCAATCCGTGAGGTAAATAACCGGATAGCGCGCAGGGCATCGTCGTTTCCCGCAATTACGTAATCGACCAGGTCAGGATCACAGTTCGTGTCGACGATGCCGACCACCGGAATCCCAAGCTTTCGCGCTTCCTTGACCGCGATCTCCTCTTTGTGGGAATCCACCACAAAGAGCGCACCCGGAAGTTGTGGCATTTCCTTGATACCGGAAAGGTTCTGTTCCAGATGGTGGCGTTCGCGCTCGAGCCGCTGAACCTCCTTCTTCGTAAGCAGGTCGTAGCGCCCATCCCGGCTCATTTCTTCCAGTTCTCTGAGGCGCTGAATCGATTTCTGAATAGTGGAGTGATTGGTCAGCAAGCCGCCCAGCCAGCGGTGGTTGACGTAGTACATAGCGCACCGCGTGGCTTCCTCGGCGATGGCCTCCTGAGCCTGGCGTTTGGTGCCCACGAACAACACCGTCTTCCCCTCTCGCGCAAGATCGGTAACAAACTTGGCGGCCTCTTTGAAGAGCTTTAGCGTCTTCTGCAAGTCGATAATATAGATCCCGTTGCGCTCCCCGTAAATGTACTCCTTCATCTTCGGGTTCCAACGGCGGGTCTGGTGGCCGAAGTGAACTCCAGCCTCCAGGAATTCTTTCATGGTAATATTCGCCAAAACTCCTCCTCGCTCCTCGGGCAGCTAGCAACGCTCGATCACCTGCCCAGCACGCCACCTGATCACTGAAAGCTGATAACTGAAAGCTATCTTTTCGAGAACTGGAACCGTTTACGCGCGCCCTTCTGCCCGTACTTCTTTCGCTCCTTGGCGCGCGGATCCCGAGTAAGGAAACCGCCCTGACGTAAACGTGGGCGGAGCTCGGGATTGAAAACAATTAGGGCCCGGGCGATCCCCAGCTTCGTCGCGCCCGCCTGCCCGTGAATACCACCTCCCCGAGCGTTGACGTAAACGTCAAACTTCCCCGCTAATTCGGCGGTGACCAATGGTTGCTGGACCTCCGCCCGCAGGGCCTCAGAGGGAAAGTAACTTTCGAAATTGCGGCGATTGACAACCAGCTTGCCTTCGCCGGGCCTGAGAATGACTCGGGCTACAGAAGTTTTGCGACGTCCGGTCGCCAGGTACTCAACAAGCTCTGCCACAGAGACTCCTGTCCGTATTAGAATTCCGAAGACTTCCGGCTACCGCGCAAGGGAGAGCGCTTCGGGGGATTGTGCGGCGTGCGGATGCGTGGGCCCTGAGTACACTCTTAACCGCCGAGCCAGCCGGTCACGCAACCGATTCTTGGGCAACATGCCCAAAATCGCTTCCCGGATCAAACGCTCCGGTCTAACCGCAAAAAGCTGTCGCGCGGTAATCTCTTTTAGTCCGCCCGGATATCCCGTAGTGTGCCGATAGACTTTATCGTCCAGCTTCTTGCCTGTCAGGCGAATCTTCTCGGCATTAATGATAATCAACCCGCTGCGATGATCCTCGTGCGGGGTGTAGTCTGGGGAATCCTTCCCAGTCAGCACGCGAGCCGCCCGGGCAGCCAAACGCCCCAGCACCCACCCCTCGGCATCGACAGTGCGCCAGTGAATTTTTCCCCCACGCGCTTTCGCAAAATAGGTCGCCACTCCACACTCCATCAGAAGCTGCAAACTGCAAATTTGCTATTCTACCTCGCAACGCGCTCTTTTTCAACAGGCTTTTGCATGTGCCGTTCAGGCGTGCGCGACATTTGAGAATGAAAGCCAGTCCCTCCGGATTAACGCGCGCGTGTCGTCGCTTGCCGCGGGACGGGCGTCCTGCCCGCGCTACCCGACCCCCCCCCCGGCTACCCACGAAAGGCCGAAATCAACCCGCTACGATTGGCAGGAATGCCATTCGCAGGCGGGTGGCACCGTAGGGAACGAGTGTGACGGTTTCCACCTCATCAGCAAGCTTCATCGGGTTGAAAGGAAAGCCGGGGGTCTTGGGATGCTGTGAATCCCCTTCCATCTGCCAATTAAGCACCCGGCGAGCTTTTACTTCCAAACCGACAGGGGGATGTACCCCCCACGGCTGGGCATTATCCGGCACAGAAAGTTTGCGCAGACTAAGGCTCCGCTCTGGATGGTCGCGATCGACAATCAGCGCATAATTCCAAACTGCCCCTGCCTTTGGCAAGAGTCGGTAACTCTTGATGTCCTGGCCGGGTCCGTGCGCGGGCGCGGTGAAAGACTGCCAGTCTTCTTGCACTGGTAGTGCAAAAACCAACGGCCCGCGTTCCACCGCCGCGCACTGAACTCGGAGGTGGAACTCCGTCTTTCTCCGCCAAACGAGGCGAACCTGATTCTGAAACTGAAGCGTGATCTTATCGCCTGGCTCCCACCTCCGTTGAAGGGTTGCGAAAGCGCCCGGCTGGGGATTAGGCTGAGATCGGGTTCCGTTGACTTCCAAGCTTGCCGCAACGCACCAGCCAGGAATGCGAAACCTCAACCCGAATGACGCAGGCCTCTCCGGCTCAACCTCCACACGAACTTCATCCTCGAAGGGATAAGCCGTGTCCATCGTCAAGGTAACGCGGCCGACATTCGGAAGGGTTGTGTTGACCTTGCAGGGACCGTAGTGGGCAACCGCCAGCCCATCTTCCGCTCGCAGAATCATGGACTCCACATAAAACGGAATTGCGCGCGGGCCGTTGGAGTTGCAGCAGAGCGGTTCATGCGCGGTCGAGAAATGTTGCCTTGAAGCCCACCAGTCGAGGTCGCCGTCATTATCGTGTGGATTGCTCCATTCGGTTGCGACGAGCTGGTTCGGGCTGTGCATGTAGCCGACCATCTGGCCGTCGGGACTCTTCCCGGCTGGGTATCCGTTAAACATGGCGCGCTCGGCGGCATCGGCGTACTTTGTATTGCCCGTCATTCGAGTCAGCACTTGATTGGCAACCATCCAATTCACCGCGCCGCAGTGTTCGCTATTGGCTCGGGAGCCGATGTTAAACATCATCTCGTTGCCGTGGGGTGTGCCGTCCACGGAGATGTAGTGCAGCATCATCTGCCAGCCCGCCTCGCTGGCCTTAAGAAGTTCGGGATCACCGGCGTACTCGTAAACCACGGCCGGCGCCGGCACGTTGTCGGCTTCAATCACGGCGTGGTTGTGCACGGCCGCGTCACCGCCACTCAGGTAAGCCTGCGTCTTTCCGCATTGTCTCAAAAGTTCCCGGGCAAAGCTCAAGTAGGCTTCCTTCCCTGTGAAGCCATATAACTTGCATAATGTTGCCACGAACAAGATTCCCTCGCCGGAAAACACGGATTTCTCGAACTTGGCAGGCGGCTCGTGCCAAGCCTTCATCACCGCTTGGGCAGCCCGCTCTGAGGCATTCAGCAAACAGTGCTCCCCGGCGGCTTCGTAGCGGTAGAGCAGCGCGTCTAAAACCAGCGCAAGCGACCATATCTCCAGCCAGTGTTGCCAGCGTGCCTCGGGCGCGAATCCGCCCAAGTAGCCGTCGGAATCCTGAGCGGCGAGCACGCTTTGAACCCACGGATCGGCCTCCTGGGCAACCTTGCTGTCGGGAAGCAACTGTGCGTAGTGAATGAGCGCCGAACCGAAATACGCAATGTAACCGCAAAAATCTATCGTCTCATCATGTTCGTTAAACACGGGCTGCGGGTGATTCGAGCGGCGCGAGTACTCCGCGTAAACACCGGGGTCGCGTCGTCGTGCATAATCGAGAATCCAGTTGTCAGCATTGATCCGGGCATACTGCAAGAGCCAATTCGAGGGTGCAATATTTCCCTGCGGAAGCAAGGCGAACCGGCTATAGGCCTTCACAGGTTTCTTTCTCGCCTGCTCATTGCTTTGCCCCTGGTCTTGCGCCTTATCACCAGCGGAAGGGCCGGCCGCACTAAGTATGGTCGCAGCCGTGCTCACACTCATAAACTCACGTCGGTTCATGATTTGATAGCCTCCGTTCAAACTGCCGATCAAGATATCAAAGGGGAAGGCGACCGTCAACGAACCGGATTCCTCATCGAGGTGTGCCAGAAGCGCCTGCTCGAGAGGGGCCAAATCGCCAAATTGGCCGGCTGTTGCGTTCCTGAGGGGCAGGTAGAATCCCATCGCAATTTGGACTGAATTAGACTATCGTTAAGGACTGGACAAGAAGGGTCGCTATCAACTGCAAAGCCAAGCGAAAGACGCAGGTCATCGTGAAAGCACTTTGCGATGCCCGAAGCGGGGCATTCATACGCCCGCTGAATTCAAGTAACCGCAAGACAAAATCAAGGAGGAGGAAATTTGGCTAAGTCGCCGAAACTCGTCCGCATCTTCGCCACCTGCGACATCGGCAGTGATGCCTTCGAAATCCTGCGCGCGCGTGGCTACGATGTGGAAGTCTATCCGGACCACGAGTCGCCGCCGAAGAGCCTGATTATCGACAAAGTCCTCTCAGGTATCGACGGCCTCATCACCACGCTGCGCGACCGCATTGACGCGGAAGTTTTTGAGGCGGGCCGCGGCACGCTGAAGGTCGTGGCGCAATACGCCGTCGGTTTCGACAATATCAGTCGCTGCGACGCCAATCGCTTCAAGATCCCGTTCACCACCACCGCCGACGTGCTGACGGAAGCCACCGCGGAGTTTGCGCTTTTCATTCTGGGTAACGTGGCGCGCAAGCTCTGCCCCAGTGAGCGCCTGGTGCGCGACCACCGGTGGGGCACCTGGCATCCTTATCTGCCCTTTCTGGGCGACGAGGTCACGGGTAAGACCGTCGGCGTGGTTGGGACGGGAAGGATCGGCCAAGCCTTCATCAAAAAGGCTGTCGCGTTTGACGTGGATTTGCTCTGCTTCAACGCCCGCATTGAACAGCCCGAATTCGCGCGCAAGATTCAAGAGACCATGGACGTCCGCTTCCGCAATGGCTTCAGCGACGTGCTTCGGACCATTCGCTACGTGAGTTTTGAAGAAGTTCTGCGCGGCAGCGATTTCGTAAGCATCCACGTGCCGCTGGTCCGCGAAGGCGAAGGGAAGTTCCCCACCCATCATCTGTTCAACGCCACGACCTTGCGATTGATGAAACCGTCGGCATTTCTGGTCAACACCTCACGCGGGCCCGTGGTGGATGAACAGGCGCTGGTCGAGGCATTGCGCGAAGGTGTGATCGCCGGAGCCGCGCTCGACGTGTTTGAGAAGGAACCGCTGCCCGCCGACTCGCCCTTGCGCGATCCCAAGCTGGAAAATCGCCTCCGCCTGTTCTCGCACTTTGCCAGCGCGGCACGGGTAACGCGGCTTTCCACTGACCCCAATAAAGGCATGGCAGGCCGATGCATTCAGGGGCTGATCGACGTCCTGGAGGGCTGCTACGGAGGAAAGCCTGCCGACATGCCCCACGTGGTGAACAAAGAGGCGTTTCGGTAATGGCGGGCAAAGAAAGATTTCTGGTTCTGGACGCGCCTGGACGCGCCCACTCTGCTTGATAGCTTTTGTGTGATGTCATTTACCCCGTTGCTCGGCGTAGTGAAGAAGCGCCTCAATATTGATAGCGCTTTCCCACGGACGGCAGCGGTTACCCTGGGGTACGCCGTTGAGGTAGTATTCCGCCCAGGCGCCGGTGGGGTCAGCCATTTGGAGAGCGCGGTTGTAGACGGATCCGGCCAGCGGGTCGTGTAGCTCCGTGAGCGCGTACAGCAGCATGCCGAGATCGTAACCCACGATTTTTCCCGGCGCCGAGGGTGCATCTGCACCCTGGAACGAACCCGTCCCCATAAAGTCCTGCGCCAATTTTCTGACGATCGGCGCCAGCTCTTCCTTGCGGAACATGCTGCTGCGGATGTAAATCGGAACCATGCTCACGGAAGCCAGCGCATAAATCTTGACCGGCGCCGCGGGGTAGGGTCCCATCGCCATGCAGGCGGGACAGAGATAACGGCCGCTGGGGCTGCGCTCGTTCCAGGTCAGGTGCTTGAATCGGTTCTCGGCCATGCAACGCTCGCAAACGCCATGACGGAATTGCGGCAACCGCGCAGCCGCCGCGCGCTCGGGATTATTGGTAATCAGGCGGCCGTCGCGCCAGAAGTTCTTCCGGTAATTGCGTTGCACCTCATCCAGCAAGCCGCGGGCGGCCGCCACGCGAGTTGCCGGCCACTTGCCGTGTTGCTGCGCCCAATTCACCAGCTTCCTTCCGCCTTCCAGAAAGAGGAGCGTCGCCTCGGCTGATCCATCATTCAGCGCGCTTCTCGGCAACAGACCTCCTGCCACATAGGTCTCGTCGCCGTTAAAGGGCAGCATGTCGAGAACCAGGTTCTTCGTCTGAGCCTCCCACGCCCAGTCGAGCATGGGAAAGATCTTTTCCACGAAGCGCTGGTCTCCCGTACTTGCCAGGATGTCGAAAGCGCCCATGATGAGGTAACCGGTATTCTCCACCTCATCGTTTTCGTGGACGTGGAAGAACATCTCCGGCTCCATGCCCTCGCCATTGTGCAGAACGTGATAGCGTTGCCAGAGGCTCCAATAAGAAGTCGTAGATCGCCGCGCGCTTCTCGCGGCTCGCCTAGGAAAAGCAGCGTCCGAGCTACGCCGTATTGGTCGCGGATTCCGAACCAGTGATAGCCGTGGCCGGCCAGAACACCCCCGCCGGAGGATTGCTGCGCCGCCAGCAGTATCGAGACGTCGTCCACCGTTTGCAGCAACCGATCACGGCCCGCGACGCTCGAACTGACCCGGGACCGGAAATCCGTGCGCCCCCGCGAAAACTTGCGCCAGTGCGCGCGAGTGCGTTCGAGCAACGGAGCGATTCCTGTACTCAGCATCCCTTCAGTGCCGTGGACGATCCCCGGATACTCCTCGCCGCTGACCACCGCAATGGATGCTTCACCCGGCTCAATGGCGAGCACCGTATCGGTTGGTGATCGCCGCTCCATTCGAACCTTGCCTGTCCAAACCAGTTGGTCCCATTCGGGCAGGCGGGTGGGGTAGTTCATGAAAATCGGGGTGCCGGACGGAATCTCCAGCAGGATACCGCCGGACGCGCCCTGCGATGCATAGCGCGCTCCGTTCAGTGTGATTTCAGTGCCTTCGGCGGTTTGGAGGTGGAAGCGGAGCGGGACATCGGTTTGGATCCGGCGCAAAAACATGGGCGATTGAGAGTCGACGAAGTCCAGCATCGCGCCAACCTTCTTCGCATTCTGAAAGATTTCGTGATGCCAGACGGCGGCGCCGGGCTCACGCGAGGAATGGGCCTCGATCGGCGTCGAACCTTCTAACCGAATCGACAGTGCGGTCGGCAACACATATGGCGGTCCAAAAACCTGAATAACGTCCGGGCCCTGCTCGTAGGCAATCAGTTCTCCGGTGCCAAGGCAGTGGAGGCTTCCGTCATCGGGGCCAGTGCTCTTCCACATCCGCTCCGCGGCCGCCGCGGAAGACGCATCAGGCAGCCCCGACTGTGAAATGGCCGGCAACCACAACAAGATCATCGGGCCGAGAAGCAGAAAGCTAAGTATTCGCGGGCCTGGGGTTGATTTCAAGAATCGCCTCGGCAATTCTGGGATTTTGGACCTCATTGACCAGGATTTCCGCATTGGCACCCTGGGCCGCAGTAGTATACACGCTGCCTGTTCGTCCGCAACCACAGTTTGCGGTCCGGACGCCGACTCGGCATCCGAGGGACCGACCTGCGGGCAGCCTGCTACGACGCTCGCGACGGGCTGGGGCGGTTCGCGAACCGCCGCTACAGCCAGTTCTACCAGAAGATCCACTGCAAAATCGCGAAGAGCACCCCCAACCCTACGCCCCAGAACAACGGACGCTTGTAGAAGGGCATGCCCGTTTCGCTGGGGATTTCCGTAAATCCGCGGACCAAGCCTTTCAACTCTTCCGCCGATTTCGGCTTGGTGAAGAGGCTCACGATCACGGTCACCGCGACGCAGATCAAGAAGGACCATAAGGCCCGGTAGAGATTCTCCGCCATATCCTTGGCATGAGGCGACAAGGGCAATCCAGGCCAACTTGCTGGGGTCGAGCTTCACGAGGGTGAACATGGCGACCGACGACACGCTGCCTGCCAGCAGGCCCCAAAATCCGCCTTTGCGGGTGCCGCGCTTCCACAGCATCCCCAGCAGCACGGTTCCGAACAGCGGGGAAAAAAAGAAGCTGGACAAGGCCTGCATGTAGTCCATGATGCTTTTGAACTGGGTCACAAAATACGCCGCCCCGATGCTGATCAACACGCCCAGGATGGTGCACCAGCGCCCCATCTTCACATAGTGGGCGTCGGTGGCGTGGTTCCGAAGGTAAGGACGGTAGATGTCATACGTCCACACCGTCGCGAAGGCGGTGACGTTCCCCGCCATCCCCGACATGAATCCGGCAATCAGCGCCGTAATTCCCAAGCCCAGCAGGCCCGGCCCACAGTAACGCGCCAGCATGAGCGGCAATAACTCATTGTAACTGTGCAGCCCCGGGCCCACGGCATTTTCCGGCACGAGTTTGAAGGGGAGAACCGCCAGCCCCAGCAATCCCGGCAGGATCACGATGAACGGAACCACCATTTTGAAGTAGGCGCCGATGAGGGGCGCCATTTTCGCCGCGTACGAGATTCTTGGCCGCCAGCGTCCGCTGTACCACCAGGAAATCCGTCGTCCAGTAGCCGCAGGAGAGCGCGCCCCCCATGCCAAAGACGATTCCCGTCCAATGGATGCCCATGGGGTTTCCGGAAAAGGTCCCCAGCGTTCTCCACAGGTGGGTGTAGTCACCCTGGGGAAAATTCGCGTGGATTCGCGCCACCATCCCTGACCAGCCGCCCACTTCGACGAGGCCCAGGATGGGGATCAACAACGCCCCCAGCCAGATCAGGAAGAACTGCAGGACTTCGTTGAAAATGGCTGAAAACAAACCTCCCAATACCACGTAAACCGCCACGGTGAGAGAGGAGACCCAGATGCTGAAGTGGATGTTCCAGCCCACGACCACTTTCATCACCAGGGCCATCGCGTACATGTTAATGCCCGACATGAGAATGGTGATGACGGCGAAGGAAATCCCGGCCAGGGCTCGCGTGTCTTCCCCGTAGCGCAACTGCAGGTAGCCGGGAACCGAATGGGTTTTGGAGAGGTAATAAAACGGCATCATCACCAGGGCCAGGAGGACGATGGCGGGGAGGGCGGCAATCCAGTAGGCATGCGCGGCCTGAATCCCGTATTCATAGGCCGACGCCGCCCAGCCTATGAGCTCGATGGCGCCCAGGTTGGCGGAAATGAAGCTCAGCCCCGCCACCCAGGCCGTCATCTCCCGGCCCGCCATGAAGAAGTCCTCGCCGCTCTTGGCGTACTTCTTCAGGTAGATCCCGATTCCCAGCACCATCACGAAATACACGGCGATGATTACGGTGTCGGAGGTGCTGAGTGAGATCAGGCGGCCCGTGCTCGGCAACCACACGCCGACCATCAATGAGTTCGGCATGGGTCACATGCCCGGGGCAATACTGAAGATCACCTTGTTGCGGTGATCCGTGTAATTGATCATTTGATAGCTCACGCCTTCGGGGATAAACATCGCCTCTTCCTCTTGGACGTCAAAGGCTTCGAGCGTTTCCGTGAGGAAGAACGTTACCGGTCCTTCTTCCACAAAAAGGAGAGCGTCACCCATGTGCCGGTCGGGATCGGACGCGCGGGACCCGATTCCACCCGCAGGCAGGATGAATTCCCCCATGTGCAGAAGGTCGTTGCTCACGAAGAACTTGATGAGCATGGGGTGCTCGGTGCCGTGAACGTTTAGGAGCTTCTTCTCTTCCGTGATGTGGTAGAAGAAGATGGGTGTCCTGCCGGCATTGCGGCCCGGGGACAGGCCACCGCCCAATGTCATCCGTGGTCCCGTGCAGGTTCCACTGCGGGTATTGCGGATGGACGGGTAGGGCGTCGTTGTGCTTGCCCTTATACTGTTTCATTTTGCCGGCGCTGAAATCCATGGGCGGATATTGGCTTTCCCAAATTTTCGGGGCGATGACATAAAGGATGCGCATAATACCCTGTTCGAAATTATGCCCCTTGTGATACCCGTGCATGGGCAGGAGCAGCGCCTCGCCCTTGCGCACCTGCATGAATTCACCAAGCACAGGGTTGTGTTCCGTGAGTATGCCGTCGAGGACGTAATAGACTTCATCACCGGCGTGCAGATCGGGGGGATCATATGTTCCCCCAGGACCCAGTTGCCACGTGCCGACGGTGAGCTTGTCGGTGCTCAGGTACAGATAATTCAAATCGCTGAAATGGGGCCGCTCCGCGGGATAAATGAAGTGACGGATCAGGTCCCCTTTGATGTGGGTAGGGCGCTTTTTATCGGGAGGAAAAGGGTGGTTCCCAAAAATTTCAATGTCGTCTGCCATGGCATCATCCTTTCTGTGAAATAACACTCGCTGGGTTAAGGTTGGGGAGGAGAGCTACCGCCCGAATCGGACTGGCTTCGCCTCCCTCCAATTTCAGGGGAAGACCGAGGAAATAGAAGCGTTGTCCCGTCACTTGCTCGAGGTTGACGAGAGCCTCAAAAATTGGCATCCCGGCGCGTCCGGCGAGTTTGTGAGCGGGGGCTCCGGCAGCAATGGCGGCAGGACTGTCTGCGGAGGCGATATCGCCGCCTATGGCCGTCACCCCCCGGCGGATCAATTCCTCCACCAGCGACGGCTGGAGGCCCGGCCATTCATCCTGGAAAAACGCTGGAGTCGCCGCGCGCTTGTCCCAGCCAGTCCGAAATAACACAATGTCGCCGGGAAGGATGTTCGCGCCCGCAAGGTCGGCGACGCTGAGGTCTTCACCAGGTTCTTTCAGCCTCTCCAAAGCGATAGCTTCGCCCATAAACGTCTGTAAAGGCATTCCGGCCAGGTCTGGAAAGGCATCACCGAGAAAATGGAGCGGAGCGTCGACATGAGTGCCGGAGTGGGCGCCCATCTGTAATTTTGATACGTAAACGCCGTGCTCACCGAACTCAGCATGCCAGGACTTGGCGAAGGGAGGGTCGGTGGGGTAGCACTGAATTTCTTCATTCAGCAGGGCCGTCAAATCCACTACTCGGAACGCACTGGCCAGAGGGTGCTTGGGTTCCGTACTGAGCTCTCCCAAGTAGGCGATCTTCGCGGTATCCTCAGCCAATTCGGCAGAATCGAACGCCTCGCTGAATGTCCGGCCGAACGCCAGCATGCCGTGGGCAGCCATGAGGAAAACGCTCGTTTCGAGCGGAGACGCCTTGACACTTTGGGCAACTAAATCGCATAACTCTTTGGAGCCGGGCGGAGCGGTTGCGATCAGCTTTCCCTGTTTGAGCTTGAGCTGCGCTGAGATGGTTATGGTCGGGATGAGCAGGCTTCTTACGGCAAAAACCGTCGCATAAGCGGGGTGGACATGGATGATCGCCCCGACATCATGCCGTACTTGGTAAACGGCAAGGTGAAATCCCGTTTCTTTCGAAGGCCGGGCGCCCTCCGGTCCTTCCAGCACCTTCCCTTGGGGATCAACTGCCAGCAGATTTTCTCGCGTCACGTCGCGCAATGAAACACCCGTTGCGGTCACAATAAAGGCATCCCGGCCGGGGACCCGGGCGCTCAGGTTGCCGCCGGCCGCACCCACAAGGTGACGGTCGTAGCAGAGCCGGGAATAGCACACCAGTTGGTCAGCAAGCGGCCCGCATTCACCCAAAATGCTCATTGTTTCCCTTCTTTCTTCAGCACCGCGAATTCGGCAGCCGACTTGATTGCGCAGACGAGGTTTAATTCGTTGGCGGTGCCTTTTCCGGCAATATCGAAGGCCGTCCCGTGCCCCACTGAGGTACGAATGATCGGCAGCCCGGCCAGAAGGGTGACGACTTCCCCGAAGCCGAGGAGCTTGGATGCCATGTTGGCTTGATCATGATACATCGCGAGAACGAGATCATACTGGCCGTCGCGAGCCTTCAGGAAGACGACGTCCGCCGGAACAGGGCCAAGCGCGTCAATTCCCTTGGCCTTCGCGTCGTTGATCGCCGGGATGGAACCATTCAATTCTTCCGTCCCAAATAATCCGCCCTCGCCGCTATGGGGATTGAGGCCCGCAACAGCGATGCGCGGATTGGGAATGCCGAACGCCTTAAGCGATTCATCAGCAAGTTCGATCATGGCCAGCACTTTTTCGCGCGTGACCGCGTCGCAGGCCTTCCGCAAGGCGACATGGGTGGTCAGCATCATGACGCGCAACTTGCCAAAGATCAGAATCATGCCGTAGCGATGGGATCCGGTCAGCTCGCCCAGAATCTGGGTCGCCCCTTCAAAGGGATAGCCCGCAGCTCGCATCGCTTCTTTGTTCAAGGGAGCGGAGACGATGGCGTCAATCGCGCCGTTCAGGGCCATTCGCCCGGCCTCCTGCGTGTAGATAACCGCGGCACGTCCGACCTCCGCGTCCGCGGCCGAGATTTTCAATCTTGAGACATCAATCAGGCCCAAATCGAGCACATCGAGGGTGCCATTATTGAAGACGGCGTCCTGGGACGAGGAAACAACATGCATCGGCATTCCCGTCCCCAGTCGCTCGTCATAGAACTGCATGACCTCGGCGCTTCCCAGCACCAGGGGACGGCAGAGGCTGAAAAGTTCGGGGTGACGGCGAAAGCTCTTGAGAATAATCTCAGGCCCAATCCCCGCAGCGTCGCCCATTGTGATGCCCAGTATCGGTTTCATGATCTTGGTTCCTCAGGATGTGAGCAGGGAGAGCATCTGGAAGGCTGCGTCGTCCGGTCCCACCGACCCTCCCTTCGACACGAACCGGCAGCCATCCATGACACCGCCGGCAATCCGTGAACTGGCGATCACTTCGGCGTTTCGCCGGAAGACTTCCAGGCGTCGCGCGCCTAGTCGACGCAGCAATTGGTAAGCCGTCTCTCCGCCGATGACCCCCAAACCATCCGTGTCAACCCTTTCCCGGAGGGACGCCAAGAGCCTCCACGAACGAGGCTAAGGAGTGTTCCGGATCGGGGAGCGGCCGGGAGCTTCGCCCGGCAGGAGGCGCACCAGGAGCGGGCCCTTCCAATCCCGTTCGATTGCCGCGTCGAAACGCCGCCGCGCCGGATCAAAGCCGAGTACGCGGATCCCCGCGCATTGCGCCTGCTCGACCTGTTGCGAGGAGCGGGGATGGCGTGATCCGCAAACAATCATAGGTTTTTGTGCAGGTGGCCCCGTTTCGACTTGGTGGTAATCGCCGCGGAGCCGGCCCGCCAGCGCCTTTGCCAGGCCCAACGAGCCCGCGAAGACAACACATTCTTCCGCCAAATGGGCATCCGACAATTCGATCCAGATCCTCGGGGCTTTCGGCATCGGCCACCCAGATAATCTCCGCCTCCCGTTTGCTTGATCACGCTGCCGGATATCGGCCGAGACGGGTGGTGAGTGCGGGTCGTGGCTCAATGCGCCTTGGTTGATAGGAATCCCGTGGTCGTATTGGACTCCCCCGCGGGTGGTTCGGCCAATGGAGGGGATGGCCGGCGCCACGACACAACTCCACTTCTTTCCGGAGCGATTGAGGCCTGCCAACAAACCCGCAAGCTCGGCACCCACCGGCCCTCGCAAACCCGCATCGATTTTCTTGAAAACAACCCTTTTGGAACACAGAGTTGATCCCACCCGGCACAATAGATCGCGGGCGGATTCGCAATCCTGAAGCCGGCTTTGGGTATTGATGACCTTGGCGAGCTTGCCCCGCGGCTCGATTCGAAATCGAGCGAAACCACAACTCCGACGGAACCGAGTTGTGGTGCGAAGCACGCCGCGACGTCGCAAGCGCCCGTCAAATCATCGGCGACGATCCCCAGATCGTAAGAATCAAGCGTCATTTCCTGGCAAAGTCGGCCCGGGGCATCGGAACATAGGATGTCTCGCCCCCATCCACCCAAAACGTCTGGCCCGTCACATAGGCGGCTTCGTCGGAAGCCAGAAAAATAACGGGCTTGGCGACATCCGACGGAAGGCCGACTCTTCCCATCGGAATGTAGGGAAGCCAGTCGCCGGGATAGTTAGGGTCGGTCTGCCGGTTACGCGCAATGTCGATCGTCCCGGGCGCCACGGAATTAACGCGGATGTTGTAAGGGGCCAATTCCGTGGCCATCGCCTTCGTGATCAGCAGCATTCCCGCCTTTGGAGGCGCAGTAAGGAACCAGGCAATCCAGACGCGCCCGCCGCGGCAATGGAGGAAATGTTGACGATACTGCCCCGGCTCTTCCGGGCAACCAGATGTCGCGCCACGGCCTGGGAGCAGAGGAAAACGCTCTTGAGGTTGGTTTGAAGCGTGCTGTCCCAGTTGTCTTCGTCGAGCTCCAGAAAGGGCTTCCAGAGAGCGATTCCTGCATTGTTGACGAGCACGTCGATTCTGCCCAACGCCTCGATACCCGCCGCCACCAGCGCGTCAACCTCGGCTTTGATTCCTACATCGGCTTGAAACACGATCCCCCGGCGCCCCATGACTCTGAACTTCCTGGAGCACTCGCTTCCGCGTCGGGACGATGGGAGTTGTAGTTGATGATGACATCGGCGCCCTCACGCGCTGCTTCCAGGGCAATCTCCGCGCCCAGCCCAATGCTGGCTCCGGTGACGAGTACAATACGGTTTATGAGTTTCATTTGGATTCGACGGAACTGAAATAACGAGCCTGAAGCTGTTACTCTAACACGAATTAGAGCGCTGCTAGAAATGGCCAAGCCGATTTTTCCGCCTACAGGAGCCGAGACTAATCTGCCGGTTTGATGACGGCGGCGCCCGAGATTATAATCTGCGCGGGTTGGGCACGTCACAAACGCTGCTGGTCACACGGCTAGAAGCAGAATGGAGTGAGGAAATCGATGAATCGGCGAAACTTCATAAAGATTGGCGCCGCCGCCGGCGGAGCCTTGATAGGAGCAATGCCAACCGCGGCTGAGCGGCGGGATTGGACAATCGAGAACGAGCACTTTTCGGTGTCGCTGGATCCTGCTTCCGGAGCGCTTTCGTCACTGATTGTGAAGCGTAACCAAAGCGAGCTGATCGGGGAGAAGCGTCTACCGGCGAACTTCAGGATCTGCTTGCCGCTGCCAGATTATCAATGCAATTACATTGAAGGATCGGCCCATAAGCCGGCAGCGGTTAATAGTACCGGCCCGGCCTTTAGCGTCCGTTTCTCCGGTCTGAGGTCCGAGCAGGGCGAATACCCGCTCGATGTCTCCTACACTATCACCCTGGCCGATGACGAAGTGCGGTTCCGGGCCCGACTCACAAACAAGAGCGATTACCCTGTGTCCGAATTCTGGTTTCCGCGCATCGGCGGCTGGACCGAGTTTGGCGGCCGCGATGCCCTCTTGGCGGTGCCGGGATACGTTTCCTGCACGCACGACATCTCCCTCTTTCGACGATTCCCCGGAGCGCGGGGGCTGGGCGCGGAAGCGCCGGAGTTCAGCCTTGACTATCCCGGCATGGTGATGCCGTGGTGGGAAATTTTCGATGCAGCCCACGACACCGGGCTTTATCTCGGCTACCACGATAAGAGGTGCCGATATAGCACGTTTCACTCCTACTTGTTTCCCGACGTCACCGGAGATACGGATGCCTGGTTTACCCCGGAGCAGGCGGCGGGCAATCCTATCGGGCTGGTGTTTTCGCACGTGCGCTATCCGTTTATCAAGTCGGGGGAGGTCTTCGACACGGGCGAGTTCATAATCCGGGTCCACCGAGGGGATTGGCACCAAGGTTCGCTCTTCTACCGCAAATGGTTCCTTGAGCACTTCCCTTTTGACAAATCCGGCAGTTGGTTAAGGTCCCAAAGCTCTTGGTTCTCCTCGATCATCTACCAGCCGGAGGACCGGAAAGTCGCCGACTATAAAACCTACGACCGATGGGCTCAGGACGCCGAGGAGTATGGTATCAGGTGCCACGAGCTGATCGGCTGGAACAAGGGTGGCCTTGAGCGCGACTATCCTGAATACTTCCCCGAGCCTAAGTTGGGGGGGTGGGAAGGCTACGAGGCTCTGCTCAGGTCCATCAAATCGCGCGGCGCCCGATGCTTGACATTCGTCAACTACAACATCCTCGACAGCGCGGGGGAGGAATACGAGCGTCTGAAGTCGTACACACGGCAGGACCAGTTTGGCAGCACTCCTAACTGGATGGCTTGGGGCGAGAGCACGCTGATTGCCCGCAAGGGACTTAGCGTGCGCCGTCACCTGCTTGCTTCCGTAGTCCCACCCCTCCAGGGCCTTTTGGAGAAGCGCTTCCTGCGGCTCGTTGAAGCAGGAGCGGACGGCTTCCAGATCGACAAAACCTGCGTCGGCTCCCTCCCGGATTGGAACCCACTCAACACGCGAAAGCCCGACGAAGCTCTGTGTGAGGGACTGGTCGAGGCAATCGGAAACCTGATCGCCAAGTGCCGGATGCTGAATCCGAAGTTCTGCCTTGCCTCAGAATCCAATCTGGACCGCATGATCCCGTACGTGGACGTGTATTACCGCGCCACCACAGGATGCACAATATCGCCTCTCCGATACGTTTTCCCGGAATGGACAGCGGTGCAGCACGTCTCCATGCCTCGCGACTTCCGGGGAATCAATGGAGCGGTTCTGACCGGCGCGGTGATCTGCGTCGAGCCGTTGTCTTATTCGGGAACGCTTGCCAACCCCCTTTACAGCGATCTTGCCAGGTACGTCCGCGAGGTCGGGAGAATCCGGCAGGAACTGGCTCCGTTGATCTTCCTCGGCAACTTTTACGACGACCAAGGTGCGCTGCGTGGCCGCAGCCGAAGCCGGGCAAGCCGTTGTCCCCCGATGTCCTGTTTGCGGTCCACGGTGATTTCGCCGGGAAGCGGCGGGCCATCGTCGTGGTCAACACTTCCAACGCCGCACGGACGTACGAGTGGAAATTCACTCATAGGCTGGTGCAAGCAGCGAAGTTGTATGTGCCCTTTGAGCAAGTCAAGAACGTGGCAAGCGGAGTTCCACTCGAGATCAAGGGGCCGGGCCTGCACATTCTGGTTGAAGCGGAGTAACTGACGAAGCTGCCGCACCCCAAGAAGTGTGGTTGGCAAAATTAAGTCACAATATGATATAATTCGAGGCTATGAGGCCCCGAACTTCGTTGGCAAGGCAAGCGCCGGTGGATTCCCAACTACTCCGTCGCCTCGCCTGGTTCCGCTACAAACTTCGCCGCTTTCTTAGTTTCAGTGAGAGGGTCACGCGTCAGCACGGAATAACCCCCCAGCAATATATGCTGCTTCTCGGAGTCGCAGGATATACCGGGCGCGGATGGGCAACCATCGGCGAATTGGCGGAGTTTCTGCAGGAGCGGCACAACGCGGTGGTAGGACTTGTTCAAAGGGCCTGCCTGAAGGGACTGATCCGCAAGGAACAAGGCGAGCGGGACCGCCGGTTCGTGCGCGTTTGGCTTACCAGGCAAGGGACGGCACAATTGCACAAGCTCGCCAAACTCCATCTGGGCGAACTCAGACGAAATCCGCTTGACATTGGACATGCCCTGACAGCCAAGCCGCAGTTTGTCAAGCTGGCAGAAGGAGCCTGATAAAGCTTATCCGGTTCATAACCATCTGGGGGCCTGGGTTATCCTCATCCCGCCCATCGGCGGTTTGGTGGTAGGCATCATGGTTTACTTCTGGGAACCCACACTTAAGGGACACGGAATTCCCGAAGCTATGGCTGAGCGTCTCCTTGGCGAAATTCTGGGCCCTCGTAATCTCACTCGGGTCGGGAACCACAGGGGGCGTCTTCGCGCCTTCCTTAATCGTAGGCGGAGGAGTTGGAGCGGTTTACGCACAAGCTTGGCATCACTTTTTCCCGAATTTCGTGAGCGATCCGGCCCTTTATGCCTTGGTGGCCATGGCGGCTGTCTTTGGTGGCATCGCTCGCGCGCCGTTTACTTCCATCGTTTTCCTATTCGAGCTCAGCCGGAATCCCAATGCACTTCTTCCCCTGGTGGTTTGCTGCGTCGTATCCGACGGGTTCGTCCGGCTTTTCAGCGCCGAATCTATCATGACAGGCAAGCTGATCAAACGTGGTCTGGTGGTTCGGCAGGATTACTCTGCGCCGGTTCTGATGCGCTCCCGTATCGAGCAGGTCATGCGGAAGAATTTCAGCACAGTCCGCCCCGCGGATGATGTCAGGACGGTGGTGCGCGAAGTGACTCCGGAGGCCACCGGCGTAATTCCGGTAGTCGAGAAAGACGGAAATCTGGATGGAATTATTGAGGCCCACGACTTGCTGAGGGTTTTTGATTCTAACTTGAAAATCCGAGATATCACACGCCACGATTACGTCATGGCTCGGCCCGGACAAACGGTAGATGAAGTCACAAGGGAGATGGTCCGCCTCAATGCCGAAAGCGTGGTGGTGGTCGAACAAGACGGAAAGGCCATACCCATTGGCGTGGCGCGCGCCGCAGACATTCTCCGCCTCAGACGCTGGATAATCGAGGAAGAAACTTGATATCATTTTTGCCCGCTCCCCATATTGCGCTCCCTGTTAGAATGGCATTGGAACTTTGGTTTGAAGGAGTCACATGCGGAATAGCGAGTGGAAAGTGGATGTCCTCTTGCCGGGGAGCTGGCGCGGCGCCACCTCAACCTTGCTCTCAAAGGAACGCCATCACATTATTGTGGACACCGGAATGCCTCATGAGGCGAACCAGATTGTTGAAGCTCTGGAACTCCGCGGCCTGAGGCCAGCAGACGTCCAGACGGTCATCAACTCTCACTTTCATATTGACCATGTGTCGAACAACCATCTATTCCCCAACAGTGAAATATTCGGCTCACAGGAATCCTACGACTGGTGCCGGGCGGTCTATTCTGACCTCCTGGACCAGCAGAATTGGCAAACGCTCATTTTGAAATACTATCCTGAAACGTTCGAATACAGGCAAGCAGAGGAATTGATGGGCAAACTCCGGAAACTGGCGCTGCGCTGGTGGGATCCCAAACGATTGGGCAAACCTTTGCAATTCCGGTGGCTCGAACAGCGCGCCTTGCCGGCCGACCTCGAGGGCCTCATCACCTCGGGTCACGTTCCCGGGCACGCTTCAATCATTGTGCAGGGGAGAGAACAGCGCTCGGTGATTGCTGGCGACGCTCTCCTTAGCCGCGAGCATGATGAGCAGGTTCTAACCATGATTCCCCACAACCGAAAGCAGTTCCAGGGCGACCGGGCGCGCATCCTAGCCATTCAGGGCCGAATCCTTCCGGGGCACGACCTGGAGTTCTCAACTTCCCCATCTGAAGAGTCCTCGTAGGGGGAGGGCTTGGCATCTCCTTTTTCAGCGTTTCTTGGCAAGGGGAGGGCAAGCCCTACGCCCTGCAACCAATCTCTTTGTGCGGGTGGTATTACAGGGAGAGCGTACGTATGTAGTCCGCGAGTGCGGCTTGCCAAGGCCGCGGGAGTGAGAATCCCGCCGCATTCAGCGCCGCCATGTCCATTACCGCGTATTTCAGGCGCGGAGCTCGGCGCCCCATCTGATCGGAAGGGACGCCGATTATTTTGCTGACGTCTAACCCGGCCAGTTCGGAGGCGAGCCGGGCGAGTTCGTACCGACTGCACTCTCCCTGGTTCGCAAGGTGGTAGAGTCCGTAGCGGCGAGCCTCGACAACCTCCATTATCTTATAAGCGGCATCGAGCGTGTAGGTTGTACAACCTTCCTGATCACTGGCAACGACGTACTGTTCGCCCGCTACAAGTTTGTGCAAACCTTTTTCGACGAAGTTCGTCTTCCCCGGTCCAAACAGTACGGGAACCCGGAAGATCCAATACTCCGGCTTCGTCTGGACGACTATTTCGCCATCCAGCTTGGTTCGCCCGTAAACAGTGATCGGGCAAGGTAAATCAGACTCGACATAAGGCGTCGTCTTCTTTCCATCGAAGACGGCATCCGTAGAAATGTAGGCCACCTGGGCTCGCACGGCGTCCGCGGCCTCCGCCACGTGCCGGGTTCCGAGGACATTCACCATATAAGCTCGTACGGGATCCGCATCCGCGATATCCAAGTCGGGAATACCCGCAGGGTGAACGACCACCTCTGGTCGAATTCCCTCCAGAACTGCGCGCACAGATTCAGCGTTCGTGATGTCGGCATCAGCCCGCGTCAACGGGAAGACCGTGTGCCGCGAGGAGAAAGCCGCCACCAAACCATGCCCAAAGAGTCCCGCAGCGCCCGTAATTGCAACTCTCATCATCAATCCTCAACGATACGCTAATTCTTGCCACCAGCAGACCTTTGCAATTGCTCCTGGTACTCCTTCAGCTTCGCTATGATTTTCTGCGCAAGCTGGTCTGAAGTCATGGATCGAGCGAAGATCTTCGTCTGCGGGCCTGCCGGGAGGTCAGCGTCATCTTTCTTCTCTTTACGGTCCAGGATGTCAACCTGCCATAGAGGCTGGTCACTCACCCAGTCAATTACGCTGATCGAGCTTGCCGGAAGCTCGTCGTGCTTTCCTTTGTGGATAGGCGATGGCGGCCGGTCTGCACCGCGCGGCACAGCGGTTCCCGCCTCAGTCTTCAGCTTGAGATCCTTCTCGGGATCGGTGGCCTGGATGACCAGGTCCACTCCTTCCGGGTTACTTGTCACTTTGTATCGTCCCCAATGGCGCAGGAACTCGATGATCCACTGGTCGAGATCATTCTCCATCGGCGCGACGTAAATCAGCTTTCCTACAACCAGTTGGTTGGGCTTCCCAGCGGGTGCCTGCTGACCCAACGCAAACGCACATATCCCAACCGTCAAGTAGCCAATCGCGGCCCACAAGACTTTGGGCATTTCTCTTCTGGCCTTCATCACTTTCAGTCTCCTGCCCGAATCTCCATAACAGTATACACCGCGCTCGGCAGGCACACAGAGGGTCGCACTTTCGGGTACTGGTGCCATGTGTTAGTGTCCTGAGTCAGAAGTTCGTTGAAGAAGTCAGCCCGTCAGCCGACGGACGACATAATTTCACTCGTGTCCAAAATAGGTTTTTGAAATTGTTGTGTGAACGCCATAGTTGCCCTCCTGCAACGGTTGTTTCAGAATGACGTTGCCGAAACATCTCTGAAAACCGTTGAGGAGGGCACACGCTATGGTACAAGTCGCGAGTATGTTTAATCAACTGCTGCATCATTTTCCACGGCTCGAGTTCGCTGCGCTGGTCAAGAAGCACAAAGCTGAGCGTGCGGCTAAGGGGTTCGATTGCTGGACCCAATTCGTCTCCATGTTGTTCTGCCAACTCGGCCATGCCGATTCCTTGCGCGAGATCTGCAACGGTTTGTCCTGCTGTCTCGGCAAGTTGGTGCATCTGGGCATCGCCACGGCTCCCCATAAGTCGACCTTGTCTTACGCTAACCAACATCGCCCGGCCGCGCTTTACCAAGAACTGTTCTATACCGCCCTGTCGCGCTTTCGCTCGCAGCAAGAACTGGGGGTTCGCAAGCGCCAATTCCGCTTCAAGAATAAGTTGCTCTCGCTCGACTCGACCACCATCTCCCTCTGCCTGTCGCTTTTCCCCTGGGCCAAGTTCCGTCGCGCCAAGGGCGGAGTCAAAGCTCATGTGCTGTTGGACCACGACGACTACTTGCCGCGCTACGTTCTACTCACCCCAGCCCGAGCCAGTGACGTCAGGATGGCCCCGGCTTTTGATTTGCCCCCCGGATCGATTGTGGCGGTGGATCGGGGCTATAACCACTTTCGACTCTTTGCCCGCTGGATTGACCGAGGCGTCTTCTTCGTCACTCGACCCATGCACCACATGGTCTACCAAGTCGTCCAGTCACGGCCCCTGCCGCAAAACAGTAACATCCTCTGCGACCAGATCATCCGGTTTTCGAGCAAGCTGGCTCGACAAACCTTCAAGCATCTGTTGCGCCGCATCGTGGTCTGGGACGCCGCCCATGGGCGAGAGATTGTGTTGTTGACGAATCACTTCGACTTCGGAGCTACGACCATCTCCCACATTTACAAGGAACGTTGGGAGATCGAGCTGTTCTTCAAGGCGCTCAAGCAGAACCTCAAGATCAAGAGCTTCGTGGGCACCACGGAGAACGCGCTGGCCATCCAGATTTGGACAGCCTTGATCGCCATGCTGCTGCTGAAGTGGCTGCACCACCTCTCTCAGGCTAACTGGTCGCTATCGAACCTTGCTACCATGCTGCGCCTGAATCTGTTTACCTATCGGGACTTGCGCGATTGGCTTCGCAACCCCTTCGGCACGCCCCCGATCGTTCCCGGACCCGAGCAGCTAACACTTACACTGGCATGATTTGGACAGGCAACACACTTATGGAACCGAAACCTCCTCCTCACTTATCGATCATTCCTGTCCTAAAGCCTTTCCCT
>CAVXWN010000047.1:0-39775 GCA_963765485.1 uncultured Acidobacteriota bacterium
AAGCCTTTCGCACATCAGGCGGCAGAGCCTCTTTGGGATGTCACCTTACGGGGACTTTGACGCGACCCTGTGACTCCGCCGAACTGACTAGCGTAATTCCGGAGCCATTATGTCTTTCATGGGCGTAGATCTTGGCACCTCGTTCATTAAGGGGGCCGTGCTGGACTTGGAGGCGCGGCGACTGCAGCATGTTCGGCGCATACCTTTCCCGGATCAGCTTCCCAGCTCGAACTCGCTGCTATGCGAGTTTGATACCCATGAAGTCGTGGCTGCTGTCCGAACGTTTGTTGACGAACTAGCCCTTCATGCACCGGATTGTGAAGGGATCGTCATGTGTTCACAGATGCATGGGATGGTCTTGATGGACGGCCACGGCGATGCGATGTCAAATTGCGTGACATGGCGTGACCAGCGAGTAATGATGCCGCACCCGTCCGGCTCAGGGTCTTATTTTGACGTGCTCGCTCAGCGAATAAGCGCTCAGCAGGGGAGGCAGCTCGGGCACGAGCTGGACCCCGGAAGGCCGATTTGCTATCTGTTCTGGTTCGCCGAACAGGGGAAGCTTGCGTCTGGACTCATCCCCGTCTCGATGCCTGACTTTGTGCTCAGCGTCTTGTGCGGTTCGGCGCCGGGGGTCGAAGCAACCAATGCCGGAGCTTACGGCGCCCTTAATCTCGAGACCCTCGACTGGCATTTCGAGGTGATTGAAGAGTTAGGGCTGGGCCATCTCCGCTGGCCGGCGCTGCGAAGGCAGGGTGAGGTGGTTGGCCACATGAACGTTGGTGGCAGGCCGGTGCCATGCTACACGCCAGTCGGCGACTATCAGTGCGCGCTGGTTGGCGCGCTGCTTGGAACAGAAGAGGCTCTCGTTAAACATCTCCACGGGTTCACAGGTCAGTCGTCTGACGCCAGGGCTGACCCTGGGTGACTATCAGACCCGGCCCTTTTTCGACGGGAAGTTTCTCAATACCTTTACCTACACCCCGGGAGGGCGCTCGCTGAATGTGCTCGTCGATTTGCTGAATGAATTTGCGACAGCTCGGATCACCGATTTGCAGGATCCCTGGACATTCATCGCGGAGGCCGCAGGACACGTTGCTGACACTGACTTGGAGGTTGATCTCACCTTCTTTGCCGGGCCAGAAGGCGACCGAGGCAAGATCTCGAATATCCGGGGAGATAATCTGACGGTAGGTCACCTCTTTCGAGCGGCTTTCAAGAACATGGCTGAAAAGTATTATGCTTGTGCGCTCCGGCTGTGGCCTGAAAGATCGTGGAAGAATCTTGTCTTTTCAGGAGGGCTCGCCTGCAAGCTCGAGGTGTTGCGGGGGGCCATTCAGAAGAGATTCGGAACAGACTACAGGCTTACCCCTTTAACAGAGGACACTCTGTTTGGGTTGCTCGTTCTCGCATCGGTGTTCAGCGGGAGAGCCAAGTCTGTCGAGGAGCTTACCAGCGGTTTGATGTAGAGGCGGCTTTATGCCGCCAATTGGCGAGGTAAACTCGCAACGAGGAGGATCGCTTATGCTCGCAGCAGTCTTAAAGGATTTCAGCCAGCTTGACCTGGAAGACCTTCCCAGGCCGGAGCCCGGTCCGGGTGAGGTGCTGGTGCGGATCAAGTCATGCGGTTTTTGCGCCACCGACTACAAGGCAATTAAAGGAATCCGGCGAAACGTGACATTCCCGCTCATTCCCGGCCACGAACCTGCGGGAATTATCGCTGCCGTTGGTCCGTTCGTCACGAACGTCAAAGAAGGTGACGAAGTTCTCTTGCAGCCCAGCGGCTATTGCGGATTGTGCCGGAATTGCCGCCTGGGGCTGAGCCATTACTGTGAACGGGCTTACACTACCGGGGGTGACGGCGTCGAGGTCCGGCCCGGGAGCTTTGCCGAGTATACGTTGACTGGCGCGAACACTGTCTACCGCAAGCCGGCAGAGCTCGAGTTTCGATGCGGCCTGCCAGGGAGAACCTGTCAGCGGGGCCTGGAAAGGATTGATTCATTATTCCCAAATGCGCCTGGGAGACGACGTCGTGGTGATCGGCACGGGCGGCATCGGCATGTATTGCCTGATGGTGGCGAAGGCCGCAGGAGCGGGCCGGCTGGTCGCGGTTGACATCAGCGATTATGCGCTTGAAACCGCAAAGAGCCTGGGCGCTACCCATACGATCAATCCGACACAATGTGATGTGAAGGCGGCCGTCTATGCCATCCTTCCGGAGGGACCCGATCTGGTAGTCGAGGCGGCGGGACCGATCGAGGCTGTGAAGCTTATGGTCAGCCTCCTGCGGCGCGGCTCGCGCTGGAACATCTTCGGAATTACCACCCACGAAGAGTTTCAGCTCGACGGCGGCCTGATGCACTTTTTGGAGGCTCGGATGGACTCCAGCTTCAGCACGAATCCACTGGCCATGGAGAATGCCATCCGGCTCATGGCGCGGGGTCTGGTAAATCCAGAGAAAGTAATTACTCACCGTTTCCCGCTCTCCCAGATCGAAAAGGCTGTGGAAACCATGGGCGCGAAACAGCGCAACAAGGTGGTCATAAACCCGTAGGGCGGCAGGGGAGCGAACTTCACTCAAGTTCGCAGAGCTTTGTTCTGTGCCAGCCGGATTCTGTAAGAAAGACATCTGTGACGCACTACATTAGAGGCCAAACTTAGGCTGTTGGCCTTTTCCCCCATCGCGACAGACTGAGAGAGAACTTCATGCTGATGAAACTGAGCCCGCTCGACCTTGCCATCATTATCGCCTACTTCGTCGCAGTACTCGGGGTTGGCTACTGGCTTAAGGACAAGATGAAAACATCTTCGGATTTCCTCTTGTCGAAGCGTTCCTTTTCTCACTGGATCACCGGCATTGCCTTTATGTCGGCGAACCTGGGGGCTCTGGAAGTGATGGGCCATACCGCCAACGGTGCAAAGTATGGCATGAGGACGAATAACTGGTACTGGATCGGAGCCATCCCGGCCATGGTTTTTCTAGGCCTGTTCATGGTGCGGTACTATTACGCGAATGGCCTACGTAGCGTTCCTGAGTATTTGCGCATGCGGTATGATCATCGCGCTCACATCCTCAATGCTTTCAGCTTCGCCACGGTCACCGTGCTGATGTCGGGAATCGACATGTTTGCTTTTGCCGTGGTTTTCCGCAGCATGCTGGGCTGGCCTTTCACGGGCAGCGTGTTGCTGGCCAGCGGGGTGGTGCTGGTCTTTGTTTTCTGGGGGGGACTCTCGTCCTCTATTTACAACGAGTTCATTCAGTTCTTTCTTATTGTCATTGGATTTCTGCCACTGACTTTCCTTGGGCTGCACGAGGTGGGGGGGTGGAGCGGACTGGTGTCCAAACTGCCGGAGCAGTATCTGCACACCTGGAAAGGCATGGCCGGCCCCGGCGATCCGCTGGGTGTACCGTGGTGGGTGATGGTGGTCGGCATTGGCCTGTGTGCTTCTCCAGCGTATTGGTGCACCGATTTCCTGCTCGTGCAGCGGGCCCTGGCCGCCAAGGATTTGGCTTCTTCGAGGAAGACTCCGCTGGTGGCGGCGATTCCCAAAATGCTTTTCCCGGCCATCGTCACGGTGCAGGGAATGCTGGCCCTCGCTGTTGCGCCCACGATCGTAAGACACGATTACAACGTGGCTTTGCCGACCCTCATGGGCCGTTACTACCACACCGGGATGCTGGGGTTGGGGTTGACGGCGCTGTTGGCCAGCTTCATGTCCGGGATGGCAGGCAACATTACGGCGTTCAACACGGTATTCACTTATGACATTTACCAGACTTACTTCGTGAAGAACCGCCCGGACCAACATTACCTGCGGGTGGCGAAGATGGCCACCGTGGTGGGCACTTGTATAGCCTGCGCCTCCTCCTACATCGTTTTGTACTTCAACAACCTGATGGACTACATGCAACTCATCGGAATCTTGTTCATCTCACCCTTCTTCATCGTGTTCTTCCTTGGCATGTTCTGGAAGCGCCCGTCGGCGACCGCCGGCTTTTACGGCATGGTCGCGGGACTTTCCGGAGCGACACTCGAGTACGTGCTCTACCGGCTGGGGGTCCTGAAATTTACTTCTCCCATGGCGTCGAATATTTGGACGGCCGTGTGGGGACTCGCTGCAGGATTGGTGGTGACTGTGGTTCTCAGCCTCCTGACTGAAGCTCCCCAGGCGGAGAAACTTAAGGGGTTGGTTTACTCCCGGGCGGTCAAGGAAAAGACCTCTGCCCCTTGGTACACCACTCCGGAATTCTATGCCGTGGTTGTCTTGATCGCATTCGTGGCCCTCAATATCAAGTTCTTCTGAGCAGCGAGGTAAATAAGCCATGGTCAATCGCCGGAAATTTGTGGCTACGCTGAGTGGGTGCGCGGTATTGCCGGCCGTGTCGCGGGCGCTGGAAGGGTCCGAGTCCGAGCCTGCGGCGGGGGCACGCTCGCGCGTTGACCTGAACGGTCAATGGGAACGGATGATCAACGGGAATATGTATGACGTGGTCCAAGTGCCCTCTTCGCTGCGGCCCTCGGGCTGCTATCAGCTCAAACGGCAGTTTCTCTTGCCCCAGCTTTCGGAGCACGAGCGCGCGATTCTACACTTCGATGCCATTACTTACTTCGGCCGGGCGTTCGTGAATGGCATGGAACTGGGGACCATGGGTCCCTACGTGCCCTTCGAGTTTGACTTTACCCGGCAGTCGAGGAAGGGCTCCAACACGGTCGAGGTGGCGATAGCCGATCTCACGCCAGAGCCAAACGGAGCGGGGAAAGACGAGTTAGCGTTGGGCCTGAATCCGGGCTGGGAAGCTTATGGCGGAATCATCCGGGACGTCTACGCAGAGGTGCGTCCAGCCTCGTATGTGGAGAACGTTCGCTTCGGGTACAAGCTGGAAGATGATTACGCCAAGGCCGCCTGCCAGGTTCAAGTGATGGTGTCGTCCACGACGCAGGCTTCAGCGCATGTCGAAGTGGTTTTGCTGCGAGCTGGGCTGGAAATGGCTCGGGCGGAGAAGACAGCTTCGATCCCCACAGGCGACAGCGCGCTTGAAGTTCCGTTCGACGTCACGGCGCCTGTGCTGTGGTTGCCTGAAGAACCGGACCTCTACGAGTTGCGTGTACGCCTGCAAAGCGATCACGGAGTGGACCGGTGGAGTTGCCGAACGGGATTCCGTGAGATCGTCACCCGTGGGCCGGACTTCCTGCTCAACGGCCGGCGGTTGGTGCTCAAGGGAGTGGGCCGGCACGATATGTGGAAGGAGCAAGGTTTCACTCTGACGCGCCGGCAGATGGAGCAGGACATGCGCATGATCAAGGCCTTGGGGGCAAATTTCATCCGCCAAGTCCATTACCCACACCACCGTTATGTGGTGGAGCTTGCCGATGAGTTGGGTCTGCTGGTGACTGAAGAGCCGGGTTATTGGAACATGGACTTCAACAAGATGCCCCGTTCCATGGTCGAATTGGGCTACCGGATCATGGAAAAGACCATTCGCCGCGACTGGAATTCGCCCTCGGTTTTTGCCTGGCTGCTCTCCAATGAATGTCAACTCACGATGGAGGTCTTGCGGGAAGGTAAAGAGATTTGCAATAAACTCGATCCGATCGGACGATTCGTTTCTGCGGCGAATAGCATGCCCAAAGAGAAAGCGAAGCCCCTCTTCGAACAAGCCGGAATGGATTTCTTTGACCAGCATCCCTACACGTTTGACGTCGATGATTTCAACAAGGAAGCGGAGTTCGACGGGCCCAGCCGGCCGCTCACCTTTACAGAATGGGGCGGCAAGGCGATAGGCCAATCACAGATGGTCATGCAGAACAGCGTGGATCGATTACTCGACCTCGTTGATTCCCATCAGCTTGCCGGCCACGTTTTCTGGAGCTGGCAGGACATGCGGGAGTACAGCCGCATCGATGCGGAGATGCGCGACGGCGTCCTTGAATCCGGCGTGGTCACTGAGGGTCGCGAACCTCGTGAAGTGCCTTATATGGAGTTGTCTCGATTGTTTGAGGAACGCCGGCACGAAGTAGAGCCTGCTGCTACAAAGCCTCTCATGGTGCCCCTCAAGTGGACGCCGTGGTCGCGGAAGAATACCTTCCACCCCGTGGACCTCCAGCCGTTGGCGGAAGGCGCCGAGAGCGCAAAGGCGTGGGCCAGCCTCGAAATTAACATGGCAGAGTTCTGGGCCAAGTCTGTCTTCGGAAAAGACCAGTGGAAGAGGACGGGCGGAAAGTTCCTGTTGTGGGAGGGATCCGAATTGACAATCGCAGGTGCTCCCTTCCGGGTTCCGGTGATGAAGGACCATGCGAGGCCCCTGGTGGTAACTCCGGAGATGCCTGAGTTGACCATTCCGGTGAGGCAGGAGTGCGTCCGATTGCACGTGCTTGGACAAGTGACGTTCCCGAGCGGCTTTCCGGTGGCGGGAAAGGACGGCGACGCAGCAGGGAGCTACACGCTACGCTACGAGTCGGGGAAGACTCGGGAAATTCCACTGCGAAACGGATACGAAGTTGTTCAGTCGAATCTCGTGTACGATGCCACGCGGATTGACCCGGCAGCGACAGAGGCGCAGCGGGCGCTGGTTTTTGTCAAGGACGTCGCCCGGGAGCAATACCAAATCTTGCTCTTCTCGATTCCTACCGATGGTGGGAAGCTTACCAGCCTGCACTGCAAGCTGAACGGCCAGCAGCCGGCGCTGGCCATTTTTGCGGTGACCGCCGAGGTCGAGTTGAAGGGGTGACCATGGATCGGGCAACAGTTCGGAAAGGGCTGGGGTTCCCAAGGATTCTGGCTGCCGTTTCTCCGGTGATGTCCGACCGGCCCGCGGAAGGCGCTCGAAGTCAGCGTTCGCGTGTGGATCTGAGTGGCACTTGGGAACGGCACGTCAATGGAAAGTTATTCGACGTCATTCAAGTGCCTTCCTCGCAGCGCCCGCTGGGGTTCTACCACTTGAAGCGCGAGTTCCTGTTACCCGCGCTCTCCGGATCGGAACGTGCGATCCTGCATTTTGAGGCGATCACCTTCCATGGCAGGGTCTTTGTGAATGGTGCGGAATTGGGCGCCATGGGTCCTTACATTCCTTACGAGTTCGAGTTTACGAAGCACGCACAGGAGGGAAGAAACAGGGTTGAGGTAGCGATTGCGGACTTCGTCCCGGAGCCCGGTGGAGCAGGCAAGGACGAGATTGCGCTGGGGGTGAATCCTGGCTGGGAAGCGTACGGCGGGATCATCCGGGATGTGTACGTAGAACTGCGCTTCGGCAGCGTACATTGAGAACGTGCAGTTGGGCTACGAGCTGAGCGAGGGGTACACGAAGGCGGCGTGCCGGGTGCGGGTATTTGTCACTTCCTCGGCGCCGGCGTCAGGCGAAGTGGAAGTGAGGTTACTCAAAGGGGCGTCGGAGGTGGCGCGGGCGCTGAAACAGGTGCAGATTCCAACCGGCGGCAGCGAAGCCGAGGTAAATTTTGAGGTGAGCGCGCCGGACTTGTGGTCGCCGGCGGAGCCCAACCTGTATGAGTTGCGGGCGAACCTAAAGAGCGCGCAGGGGGACGACGCCTGGGGTTGCGGAACGGGATTTCGGGAGGTAAGGATACGGGGAAACCGATTTGAATTGAACGGGGAGCGGCTGGTGCTGAACGGCGTGTGCCGCCACGACATGTGGAAGGATGAGGGCTTCACGCTGACGCGGCAACAGATGGCGCAAGACATGGGGATGATCAAGGCGTTGGGGGCGAATTTTGTGCGCTTGGTGCACTATCCGCATCACCGGCGCATTGTGGAGTTGGCAGACGAACTGGGACTGCTGGTGAGCGAAGAGCCGGGATATTGGGGGATGGACTTCCGGAGCATGCCGCGTAGCATGATCGAGCTGGGATATCGGATCATGGAGGGGACGATACGGCGGGACTGGAACTCACCGTCGGTGTTTGCCTGGCTGCTGGGGAATGAGTGCAAGTTGACGGTG
This sequence comes from uncultured Acidobacteriota bacterium, assembly GCA_963765485.1. GTDB lineage: Bacteria > Acidobacteriota > Terriglobia > UBA7540 > UBA7540 > CAVROP01. The sequence continues at coordinate 7,955 of CAVXWN010000047.1, forward strand.
GAGTATCTGCGGGAAGGGAAGGAGCGATGCCGGAAACTTGATCCCCTGGCGCGGCCCGTCTCGTTCGCGAACGACATGAGCGCAGAAGAAGCGAAGCCCATCTTCGAGCAGGCTGGAATGGACTTCTTCGACCAGCACGTGTACCCGGCTGACTTTCAAGAGTATCGAAAAACGGCGGACTCCTACGGTGACTCTCGCCCGCTCACCTTCACGGAGTGGGGTTGGGAACAGGTCGGGGACAGGGACATTTTCCCAGAGACACAAAGCGGATTGATTCTCGAGCTAGTCGAGGCCGGCAAGTTGGCGGGGCACGCGTTTTGGTCGTGGCAGGACGTGCGCGAGTATAGCCGCCTCGACTGGCCCACAGCCGACGGCATCTTGATGTCAGGTGTCGTAAGCGAATCGCGCGAGATACGGTCGGATTTGTATTTGGAACTTGGAGCGTTGTTTCAAGGCCGCCTCCAGGAGCCGCGCTCGCCGGATAAGCGTCCCACCATGCTGCCGCTCAAGTGGGCGCCCGCCGCGCCCGGTGCGAGTTTCCATACGGTGGATCTCCAGGCGCTGGTGGAGAGTGCCGAAGGCGCAAAGGCCTGGGCGGCGCTCGAGGCGGCCATGGCGAGTTTTTGGCCTCGAGTCCCCATGGCGGAGGACCAGTGGAAGCGAACGGGTGAGAGGTTCCTGCTCTGGCAAGGATCGGAATTGACGGTCGCCGGCATTCCCTTTCGCATCCCGGTAGTGAAAGACTACGTTCGGCCGGTGCTGCTGACGTCAGAGACGCCGGAGGTGACCGTTTCGGTCGGTCAGGAATGCGAACGTCTCCACATATTGGGGCAAGTGACGTTTCCCGTGGGCTATCCGGTGGTAGGGACGCGAGGCGAGAAAGTGGCGACGTACTGGGTGCGGTACGGTGGCGGACGGGAGCGCTTGGTGCCGGTCAGGAACGGAATTGAAGTTGCGCAATCCAACCAAATCCAGGCGGCCACACGGATTGATCCTGTGGCGACTAACGCGCAGCGGGCGCTGGAATATGTGAAAGATGTGGTTCGGGAGCAGTATCAGGTGTTGCTGTGGAGCGTGCCGCTCGAGCCGGGGAAAGTGGAGAGCGTGCGCTGCAAATTGGAGGCAGGGCGCCCGGTGCTCGCAATCTTCGCGATTACCGCTGAACACGTGTAGCGTGCCTTCCTGATCTTAATAGATCATAAGCGTTGCCCTGACTTTTGCCCTTTCGGGCTCCGGCTCGTCAGGGGTAGGCGGTAGACGGAGGGCAGTAGGCAGTAAGCGGAAGGCAGGAGGAAGCGTGTGCCCCTGCTTACTCGATGCTGCTGTGGCAATCCATGGAACAACGGCGGGAATTGGTCAAAGGACTTAGCGTTTATGGGGCCACCTCCGTGGCGGCCGGAACCATGATTGGGACCGGAATCTTCGTGGTGCCCAGCATCATGCTCCGGCAGGTAGGCGCCCCGGCACGGGTGATCGAGGTGTGGATTCTTGCGGGCGTGCTCAGCCTGTTCGGGGCGCTTGGGTACGCGGAATTGGGGGCAGCGATTCCGGAGGCCGGCGGCGAGTACGTTTACATGAATCGCGCTTATGGACCGATGATGGGCTTCCTCTATGGTTGGACGCAGTTTACGGTGGCGAAGGGCGGGTCGATTGCCGTCATTGCCACGGGTTTCGTCATCTACCTCTCTTACTTTTTCCCCGGTCTGAACGAAGTCTTCTGGCGAGCGCCGGTGCAAATCGCAGGTTACTCGGCGATCCTGCGTTTGACGGGTCTGCAAGTCGGAGCGGCGCTACTGGTCTTGCTTCTTTCCGGCATGAACATTCTGGGCGTCCGCCGCAGCGGCCGCACCCAGACCTTCTTTACGGCCGCAAAATTACTGATGCTATTCGCCCTCATTGTCCTTGGCCTGACGCTTGGCCATGGATCATTTGAACACTTCCGGGTGCCCGTAAAGCTCGGAGCTCAGGGGAGCCTTCTGGCCACCTTCGGCGCAACCACTATCGCCGCGCTGTGGGCCTACGACGGTTGGAACAACGTGAACATGGTGGCCGGTGAGGTCGAGAATCCGCAGCGGAATATGCCCATAGCTCTCATCTTCGGCACATTGCTTGTGATATCTGTTTACGCTCTCGTCAACCTCACGTACTTTTACGTTTTGCCCTCCACGGCCATTGCAGCGACCAACACGGTCGCCGCTGACACCGCGCGGCAATTCATGGGCAGAGCCGGGGGGGCGTTTATCGCCATCGGCGTAATGATTTCGAGCTTGGCGGCGCTGAATGGTTCCATCCTGTCGGGCTCGCGGGTGCCTTACGCCCAGGCTCGCGATGGGCTTTTCCCGCAATTCCTGGCGGGCGTGCACCCGCGCTTTCGCACGCCGGCAGCTTCCATCGCGGCCCAGAGCGTCATCGCCGGCCTCCTGGCGCTGACCGGTGAATACCAAGGTCTCTTCACTAAAGTGATCTTCGCCGAGTATCTCTTTTACGCTTTGGTCACCGCCGGCATTTTCATTCTGCGCCATCGCATGCCTGGACTGGCGCGACCCTATCGCACCTGGGGATATCCTCTCATCCCGGCCATTTTTGTTATTCTGTCGGTCACGCTGCTGGTGAACACCTTGCGTGAACAATGGTCGGACGCAGTGTGGGGACTCTCGCTGGTCGGCAGCGGCATTCCCGCGTACTATCTGTGGAGAATATGGACAAGAGCAAGGGCAAGGTAATTCCTCAGTCTCAGGCGCCGACTCGCGTAGCGCCGGGCCTTAGCCCGGCGCCTGCCGCTCTGAAGGGCGGCGCGACACGATGCGACACATTTTTGCGATGGTTCGCGGATTGCCTCGCTCTAATGATGGCTGTGCTACTTCTGGCCTTGGCCAGCTTGGCGGCAGCCCAGAAACCAAGTGTCGCAGCGAAGCCCGTCGCGAAACCCGGTGCAACTTTGGTCAAGACGCGCTGGCACGTTCTGGGCGCTCGCCCGCTGGCGATGTACTACTACTACCCGGACCCACGCGGAATGAAGTCTTTGGAGCAGCATGCTTCACAGATGACCCTGCTTGCTCCGCAGTCATTCTGGGTGGATGGGGAGGGCTTCGTGCATGGCGAGGTTCCTTCTCGAATCCTGGATATTGCAAAGCGCGCTAAGCTTCCGGTCATGCCCCTTCTCGTCAATCCGGGCTTTGATCGGAGCGCCGCCAGCTCCCTGCTTCGCAGCGCTCGGGCGCAGCAACGGGCCGTGACTTACCTGGCCTATCTTGCCAAGCGCGAGAATTTCGTAGGCTGGCAGCTCGACCTGGAATACATCGATCCTGCTGACAAGAGCTACTACACACAGTTTGTGCAGCGCGCGGCGGCGCGGCTGCACAGGGAGGCTCGGCTCCTCAGCATCGCCGTGGTCCCGCGTTTTTCTGATTTCTACCCCGACACCAATCCCTCCCGGGAATTCAAAAGCGGCGAGTGGGGTGCTCCTTATGATTTCCGTGGCCTGGGGCGGGTGGTTGACTTCATGACTCTGATGACCTACGACCACCACAGCAGCAACACTCCTCCGGGGCCGGTGGCAGGTTATGACTGGGTAATGGCTGCTCTCGACTACGCCACCTCACGGGTGCCTCGCCAGAAGATCCTGCTCGGCATCCCCTTCTACGGTAGGGAGTGGATACAAAATGGGGACGCAATTTCGGCGCGAACGCTTGCTTTTGAGGAGGCGCAAGATCGCATAGAGCAGTTGAGTGTTGTACGCCTCTGGCACGAACGGTGGCGCACGCCATGGTTTCAGTACAGCAGCGACTCCGGTCTACATACCGGCTGGTATGAAGATAGCATGAGCCTGGAAGCTAAATTGGAATTGATGCAGAAGTATCATCTCAGAGGGTTTGCGGGGTGGCGACTGGGAGTTGAGGACCCCAAATTTTGGACTCTGGCGGCTGCGAAGGATTGGCCCGGCCAGCCAAGTCAAAAGCGGCGCACACGCCGGTCTGGGGCTCACGCCGCCCCGGGAACCTCGGCAGAAAGGAATCCATGCGCATCGCCGCGCAGGCTTTAGTTTACTGCTTAGTCTGGGTTGCGCCGCTCTTGGGCGCTGCCCATCGAGAATACACCTGGGCGGTTGCCGCGCCGATGGAGCTTGACGTCAGAATTCATCACCAGCTCGAGGCCATGGCGGCGCGGGACCAGGCTTTGATCCAGTTCTTCCGCAGTGCGGGCGAATCGGCGCATTACCGCCTGCGTCCTGGCAACCTGTTGATCGAACTTCGCGAGGAACGCAACATTGACTCCTTCATGAGCGCCTTGCGGTCCCGCGGTGGCGCCTTCCCTCTGAAACCGACGCGCCAATTGGCGCGCGAAGGCTACGTCCTGGAGGCGTTCTACCCTCGAGCTTCTGTGCCGAATCGAGTACGCATTACAGCAGCCAGCGCCGTGGGATTCCATCAGGCCTTGCTGCGGATTCCTGATTTGCTGGTGATCCCGCCTTCCAACTTACGTTCAGGTCTGCAACCACCCCCTCAGGCGATTGGCCTGGGCAAAGGGGGCACCGAGGTTGTAATTTCAGACTTCCCCTCGTTTCCTGAGCGCGGAATTGTAGAGGGATTTTACGGCGTCCCCTGGACCCACCAGGACCGAGTCGACATCTTGCGTTTTGAAGGCCAGCACGGCATGAACGTTTACTATTACGCGCCAAAGGACGACCCCTATCATCGCAACTTGTGGCGCGACCCTTACCCAGCGGATGAATTCGAGCGTCTTCGAGAGTTGGTCGAGGCGGCACATGCCAACTTCGTGGACTTTTATTTCGCGATAAGCCCGGGCCTTTCCATGGCCTACTCGAGCGAGGAAGATTTTGGTGTCCTCGCCCACAAACTTGATAGTGTCGGCAAGCTGGGCGTTTCATGTTACGCCCTCTTTCTCGACGACGTTCCACAGGAGCTTCAAGACCCGGCGGACAAGGCGCGCTTCAAGACTTTGGCCGGGGCGCACGTAGACCTTATTAACAAGCTTTACCGGCACCTCAAATCACAATCTCCGGACAACCGGTTAACGGTTACGCCCACCGTTTACACAAACGAGTGGGGTAGCCGCGATTACATCAGGGAACTAGGGGCCGGAGTAAATCCCGGCGTGAATATCGTGTGGACCGGCACAGAGGTTGCGTCGCCGGACATTACGGTTACCCAGGCGCGGGAATGGGGCAGGTTTCTGCACCGGAAACCGCTCATTTGGGATAACTTTCCTGTCAACGACGGACGCCCCTGGCGAGTGTTTCTGGGCCCGGCGCGTAATCGGGATACGAATTTGCCGCTGGCAGTGGAAGGACTTTTCTCCAATCCCATGAATCAAGCCCACGCCTCGATGATCGCGCTTGAGACTGTCGCTGACTACCTGTGGAATTCACCGGCCTACGATCCGGCGAAGTCGCACCGACATGCCCTCGAAAGTCAGTTTGGACGGACGGCCCCCCAACTCCTCGCGCCATTCCTTAAGGCGTACGGTGACTACTGGTGGGATGAAAACATCTTCACCCCGCTGTTTCTTGAGCGCCGCATCCCCTTTGATGTATCCAAAATCGATGCGGGCATCGCCCAGCTTGACTCGGCGTTGGGACCGCTTCGCAGCCAACCGCGCTTTGAAAAACTGATCGCGGAGATTTCTCCTTTCCTGCAAAAGACCCGCGAACGTTTCGATAAGGTGAAGGCTGCTGCGGCGTTTCGGCGCTTAGCGGGCGGAAAGCTGCAATGGCGCGAGGATTATGATTTGCTAACTGCACCCAAGTTGGCCGGCACGCCGAATATCGATGGAGATTTTACGAAGTGGCAGGACGGGCCTCTATACGTGCTTGACAACACCTTGCAGATCCGGACAGGAGCGAACCTCTGGAAAGGTCCGACTCAGTTGTCGGCTCGCGTGGCGTTGGGGTGGGACGATGACTACCTCTATGTGGGAGTGGACGTCACCAACCCCGAGCTCTATCAGCCCTTCTTCACGCGTGGCATCGAGAAGGGGGACGCATTCGAGATCGTCCTGGAAACAGCTTTTCAAAAGAACTTCCTCGCAATCCGCCCGACCGGCGAGGAATACTCGCTTTGGTTCAGCCCGGGCGATTTCAAAGAAGTGAAGCCGAGCGTGTTCTCCGACGAGGATTATTTGCCGATTCGACCTCAGAAGCATGATTACAATCGAGAGATCAAAAGCGCCTGGCAGAAGACCGCCAACGGCTACTCCGGCGACTTTGCCATTCCGGTAGGGTTCTTCGAGCGCGGAAAATTCACGGGCGGATACGAAATCGGCTTTGCCTTTAACCTCCAGAAGGTGTTTCCCTCTCGCCAGGCTGGACAGTCAGAAGATTTGCAACGGATCGTTTTCACCTCCAAGGCCGATCAATTGTTCCGCGCCAGTATCAACAACCCCTCAAGCCTTCAGCGCCTGGTGCTGGTTGAATCGCCATCGAGATAGGGATCCTGAGGCCCGATCCCCCAGCCGGGCAGCTTCCGACGCTCTGGGGGCGATTCCAGATTGAACATTTCAGAAAAGCCACGTAAGCGTTTGCAGACTCCTCCAGTGGGTCCTCGCATCGGCGGCGAAAGAGTGGGGATTCCCGCGAAACTTTGCGCCGATTTCGCAATCAAATAGCTATACGCAGGGGTGCGAAGGCCAACCAGGAAAACGCCCCACGCGCGTGAATCGACCGAGGGAGGTGCAATCGTGGCGAACTTTGGCCTGGACCGCTTCTGGCTCAGATACCTGCTCATTCTTTCCGTATCCGGTGCGGCTGCGTCCGGCGCAGCACGTGGCCAGATTCCAGCTTTTGCGGGAACACTTCCGTCTTCTGCAGCCGTGGCTAAACAGACGGCAGTTCTTGGAGGAGGGTGCTTCTGGGGTATGGAAGCCGTCTTCAAGCGCGTGAATGGTGTGAAAAACGTGGTCGCGGGCTATTCAGGAGGAAGCGCGGCGACGGCGAGCTACGAGGTTGTGAGTGCGGGCAGAACGGGGCACGCCGAGTCGGTGAAGATCACCTACGATCCGTCAAAGATCTCCTACAGCGATCTGCTCAGGATCTTCTTCTCGGTGGCCCACGATCCTACCGAACTGAATCGTCAGGGACCGGATCAGGGAACCCAGTATCGGTCGGTGATCTTCTATTCCAACGAGGACCAGAAGCAGATCGCTTTAGCCTATATCCATCAACTAAACAGCGCCAAGATCTTTCGAGCGCCCATTGTGACCCAAGTTGTCCCTCTCAAGGCTTTTTACCCTGCCGAGGCGTATCACCAGAATTACCTCGCACTCCATCCCAGCGACCCCTATGTCGTTTACAACGATCTGCCCAAGCTACAGAAACTTCAGCAGGAGTTCCCCACGCTCTCTCGACGATAGTGCTGGCGCGACCGATGATCCATCCCCTGCGGGTCATTCCCGCGAACGCGGAATCCGTTCCTTCGACAGCGGCTGCGACGGGTTGCTGAGGCGATACCTTCGCGGGAATGATTGCAATTGCCACGTCCCATGTCTTGCAAATGACGCTACACTTCCAGTTCAGTGAAACCTAACGCGACACTCGTGCGTCTGAGGTCATGGAAGGATTTCTAGGAGGAGGATGACGATGTGCCAACGGTTGCTTATAATTGCAGCGAGTGGGTTGCTGGTTTTGGGAGTGGGATTGTGTGGAGTTCCGGCCAATGCGCAGACCGGCCCCTCCGGCGAGCATATGGCTCGAGGACATCGGATGATGACCCCCGATGAGGAACTCCAAAGGATGGATAAGGCGCTGAAGCTCACGGACGATCAGAAGAACCAGATAAAGCCTATCCTTGAAGACAAGCAGCAGAAGATGCAAAGCCTTCGTTCCGACACCTCTCTTTCAGAACAGGACAGAAGGAGCAAGATGCGGAGCATCATGGAAGGCAGCAACGGCAAGATTCGCGACGTACTCAACGACGATCAAAAGAAGAACTTCGACGAGATGCAGCAGCACAGGCGCGGGCGTATGGAAGAGCACCGGCAAGGCGGGGGCGCACCAAGTGGAGCCCCCCAGTAGAGTGGTAGGTCTCCCCTCTTCGGCTGAGGAGGGGGGCGGGGGGTGGCGCGTGCGTGACCCAGCGCTCAGGCTGACCACCCTCGGCCCCCCTCCTTAAGTTCACATCCCCCACCTTCGGTACCCCTCGCGGTTTGGGGGCAGGGCCGGACTATGCTGGCGGGCGAATCCTCATCGTTTTTGGTACTTTTCAAACTTACGCGGCGAGGCGCTGTTCCCGGTACCGTTTGGCCATCTCTTCGAGCGATATGGGTGCATAGTCGCCAGCGTGTCCGGCTTGGCCGAACTGTGACATGCGCAGTGCGACGACCTTCTTCATGGCTTCGCGAGCGGGTTTCAGATAGCTTCGCGGATCGAACTCCTCCGGTTTTTCCGCGAAGACTTTGCGGATAGCGCCCGTAATAGCCAGCCGGTTGTCGGTGTCAACGTTGATCTTGCGCACGCCGTTCTTAATACCGAGCTGGATCTCTTCGATCGGCACGCCCCAGGTGGGTTTCAGCTTACCGCCATACTGGTTGATGACGTCCTGCAAATCCTTCGGGACGCTGGACGATCCGTGCATGACAAGGTGGGTATTGGGCAGCCTCTTGTGGATCTGGATGAGGCGGTCCATCTTGAGAGTTTCCCCGGTGGGCTTTTTTGTGAACTTGTAAGCGCCATGGCTGGTGCCGATGGCGATAGCGAGCGCGTCCACACCGGTCTGCTGAACGAACGCGACCGCCTGATCAGGGTCGGTGAGGTGGCTGAGGCCGTCGAGGCCGGTGCCGTGGCCGTCTTCGATGCCGCCGAGGCAGCCGATTTCGCCTTCCACAGTGATGCCCTTGGAGTGCGCCGTCTCTACGATTTCGCGCGTGGCCTTCACGTTGTACTCAAAAGTTGAGGGCGTCTTGCCGTCCGGCATGAGCGAGCCGTCCATCATGACGCTGGTGAAGCCCATGGCAATGGCCGACTTGCAGGTCTCCACGCTGTTGCCGTGGTCCAGGTGCAACACCGTGGGAATTTCGGGGTAGAGTTCGGTGGCCGCCAGCATCAGGTGGTAGAGGAACCGGTCCTGGGAGTAGCTGCGTGCACCACGGCTGGCCTGGACGATCACAGGCGACTTGGTTTCGCGCGCCGCCTCCATAATCGCTTGGATCTGCTCCATGTTGTTGACGTTGAAAGCGCCAACACCATAGCCCCCCTTGGCTGCTTCGTCGAGCAATTGACGCATGGATACGAGTGGCATGTCAGATGATCTCCTTAGATTAGTCGGATTCGGTTATCCGCAATTTCAAACATTAACCAGGCTTCCCTATCGAATTCCCGGCAATAGAATAACGTACACCAATCTTTGTCCTTTTGGGAAGTTTTCAGTTCTGGGAACGGGTGCGCGACGTAATGGGGAGGAGTGGCTAACTCTTTTTTTTACTGGCGCTTGTCCCTGCGTATCTGGCGCGGCGGGACGGTGATCGCCCAGCCTGCCCTTCCTGAAGGGGATCTCCACGGGTAGTCCCTCGGTTGCGGGATGACACACTGTCGCTTGTAGAAGCCCGTCGAGGGCAAGGCGTGCAAGGGCCGAACTGTTCGATGTCTGCCGGGCCGATGGCCATCGTCGCGGGCGCGGCCCGTGGGGGAGGCGGGCACAAGAACCGCCGCCTTGCCCACCGCTACTGTCGCCGCGACGATCCTCCCGGCGCTCCCGGACGGGCCGGAGGCGAAGGGGGCCTGCGACCTCTCGCCGTTTCTACCGCGGGCCGCTAGGCCATCCAGAGCCGCGTCCGGTCCAAGCTTTCAGCTAGCACTTTCTTAGCGATTGCGACATCTTCGGCAACCTGGAAATCAAACATGCCCGCGCAGATGAAGTCCGCTCCACCCTGGAAGGCAAACCGGAATGCCTTCTCCGGGGGTATCGCTCCCGCCGCCATCACCTTAAAGGCAATCCAGGGCTTCCGGAAGCCGGTCATCAGCTCACGGGTCGCTTCGGGCTTGATATCCCAGATGTTGTCGTGATTGTCGGGACTGCGTCCGTCCACGAGGAACTCAACCCGTTGCGCTCGGGGCGTGGCGGACCAGTAGTCGTCCGCGTGGTAAGTCTTCATGTAGAAGTCGGGCTGAATACCTGCCTTCAAGCAAGCCTTGGGGTTCTCCACAGAATGAGCCCCCAGGCCGGATGGCAGGCCGGTTTGTTTCATCAGCTCCAGGGTTTCACCTAGCTCATCAAGCAGGCCCCGGTGTACGAAGGCATCGCAAACCCCGCCCTGGACGTAGAGAGCGTTCGGTTCATTGTCGATGAGCTGCTTGAGGTGCTCCTTCATGTCGGCCAGGCGGATATCGTAGTAATACTTATGGGGATGGACTTCCGAGATCCATTGAATTTTCCCGCCCCGTTCCTTGCGGTAGCGCTTCATGATCCGCACCGGTTTTTCGAAGGGGTCGGAAAGTACAGTGTTGATGCCTTGCTCCTCGCACAATTGCCAGGTGTTCAGGACACGCTCGTCCGTCTGGTATTCCTCCATCAGGCGACCCACATAATTCAAATCGCGGGAGTGCGAGTAGCCGCTCACTTGGTTGCAGCCCAGGAACAGCCGTGTCACATCGAGTGTCCCGAGCTTGCCGGTAGGAAGGCCCTTATGGAAGGTTTGGGGCATGGTTATCACGGATGCCTCGGCCGGCGTTGCATGGGGCTGCTTCTCTCCCGAACTCAGCCCCGCGGCGCTCCCCAGAGCGGCCATCGCCGAGGTTTTGAGGAAGTCGCGACGGTTATGAAGATCAGACATATGAAACCTCCGAATAATCGAGTCGGATGATTTGCGCAAGAAGACTCGTACTGCTCACTTCGGCAAATCACTTGCCTACTTTCCGGCAGTCAGCATCCGATCACTCCTGGGAAGCCTATCAGGATTCTGGTCTAGGATCAACGATTCGGTCCCAAACCCTATCCAAAATGTTAGCGAGTTTCAGGTTTTGGGTTATACTTGCACCGTTTTGCGAGGGCACAGAGGCTTTGATCGGTATTAGACCACTGGCCTTTTAGGGATGGCTTGCCCGATGGTCCGACGCCAGCCATTCCAGAGGGAAGTGTTGTGGCGTCTGAAATCATCGATATTCGCCGCTTTGAGGTCTCGGCGTTCTCGGAACTATTGAATGCAGAATCGCACGCCTGGAACGAAGGTCTTCACTGGGATTTCGCTTCCTCGGCTCGGGTGATTTCCACCTGCCTGAATGACAAACGGCTCTCAGGCTATGCACTGGTTCTGGATGGTGTCATTCGTGGCTACTGCTTCTTTTTCTGCGACGGCGAAAAGGGCCTCCTGGGAGATTTATTTGTCGATCCGGCTTCAGCCGGGTTAGATCAGGTCCTGCAACTACTGGAGCACGCGAACGAAACGCTCCTTGCAACTCCCGGTCTGCGGCGCGTTGAAGCGCAGCTTCCTCATTACACCTACGAGGACCTCGAGAGCAACTTCACTTCCTGGAATTACAGCGGCTATCGGCGGCGCTTCCTGGCCTTGGCGGTTCCGGAGTGGCAAGCATGCGCCTCGTCCGGGGGGGCTCATCCCATCCAGCGCCGCGAACCAGTGCCACGCCGGATGAGTTTCGGATCTCGCCGTGGGAAAACAAATATGCCCGCGAGGCCGCCGAACTTCTCTTTGGCGCCTACCGCAACCACGTCGATGCGGCGATAAATGACCAATACAACACAGTGGCGGGAGCAACACGCCTCGTCGATAACATCGTCCACTACCAGGGTTGCGGGGAGTTTCTCGAGCAAGTTTCAAAGGTAGTCATTCACCGCCCGGCACACAACCTTGCCGGAGTGCTGACCGTGACTTCCGTCCGTTCCGATACCGCTCACATACCCCAGATTGCCATCGCAAGCACGCTGCAAGGACTCGGACTGGGTACGGCATTGTTGGAAGCTGCGCTCAGCGACCTCGCGAAAGCGGGCTACCGGCAGGTCTCCCTGACCGTGACGGATGCGAACGCTCGCGCTGTCCGCCTCTATGAGCGCCTCGGCTTCAATACTTTCCGCACTTTCGGCGCCTTCGTCTTCAACCGCACATGAAAAGGAGGAGTCAGGATTTAGGAGTCAGGAGTTAGAAGCCAAATGCTGAAAACTGATGGCTGATCGCTTCGTTCGCGGCGTTTCACTTGCCCTTGGCTTTCAAGAGGTCCTTCAACTCGTCCATGAACTCCCGCACGTCCTTGAAATCCATGTAGACCGAAGCAAAACGCACGTAGGCAACCTTGTCGAGTGTCTTCAGGCGGCCCATGACCAGCCCGCCCAACTCCGCCGCGGGACGCTCCCTTTCGGCTGACTCCGCCACAAAAGCCTCTGCCTCGTTGACGATCTCCTCCAACTTGGCCACGGGGACGGGGCGTTTTTCGCAAGCCTTCAGCAAGCCGGCCAAAATCTTCTGGCGGTCAAACTTCTCCCGGCGCCCATCTTTCTTCACCACCATATAGGGGATTTCATCGATTCGTTCATAGGTGGTAAACCGGCGACCGCACCTCGCGCATTCACGCCGACGGCGAACCGTATCGCCAATCTTTGCCTCGCGTGAATCCACAACCTTATCTTGCACGTGACCGCAGAATGGACACCTCATCTCAGCACCTGTTAAGTGTCCTCGACGACTTCCCTCTCCTCTTCGGCGAGGGCCTCTAACTTTCTGAGCGTGAGCCCTTCATGCACCAGTAGCACCAGCCCAAGAGCCAGGCATGGAAATGACATAAGAATCCACACCAGTATCCCTGCGCCCGTGGCCGCCTCGGCATGCACGTTGAAAAGCTCGTTCAAGGACAGGATAACGCCCACTTGGTAGCCGCCGCCGATTCCCGGGATCTGCACGACGAGTCCCAGAGCGGCGCAAAACAGAGTCACGGCGGACGCCAGCCAGGGCAGGTCCGCCACCTCCCCGCGGAGGCTTTGGAAAACCAACCAGAAGATCGCCGTATTAAGAACCCAAACCGCGCCGGTCAAGGCCAGACTTCCCAACAGGTCCTTCCAGTTGCGGATGACACTCAACCCGTCCGCAAATGACCGCAGGAAGCGCCCGAATTGCCTGAGCGCCGTGGCGGGCAGGAAACGGATGAGTCGTAACGTCCAGGCGGTAAGCTGCGTGGCGCGCAACCAGAGAAGCACCAATCCCAACACCAGGAAGACGGCAAGAACCAGCAGGACGTCCCCACCACGATGCAGGGTGGTAAGGATGGACGTTCCGCGTGCGGTTTCAGGCGCCACCGGCTCGAAACGGAGGGCGGCGGCAAGGAGCAACACAAGGAACACCGTATCGAAGATTCGCTCGAGCAGCCACACCGCCACCATGGCGCTCATGGAAACACTTTCCTTCTTGGCAATGTAAGCAGGCCGAACGAATTCCCCTGGCCGACCGATAAGATAAATCGAACTGAAACCCAAGATCTGACCGACAAACAAAACCCAGAGCCGGGCTTTCTTAATCGGGCTAAGGAAGAATCTCCACCGCAAGGCCCGCACGAAGTACGTGCCGAAGACAGCGATCACCGCCAGCAGCATCGGGCCCAGGCTAGCTCCGCTGATCAAAGCCCACAGGCGCATCCAATTGAAGTTGCTCCACTCCGGGCTTCGACGCAGGTTATAAAAAATGAGTGCGATAACGACGGCTCCGATGCCCAGCCACCACCATCGTCGTCGGCGCGTTCTTCTCATCTTTTCGGGAATTCTCGTAGCGTTCCTCGTCCGAAAAGCTATCCGAACCCTCCGTCAGTGTCAAGTAACCTGCATCTTGTCATGCTGAGGCCCCGCGCGTTGGGGGCCGAGGAATCCCGGGAGTGTCTTCAGATCACTCAGCGACAACCCCGCACATGGCTCGCCCTGTGCGGGCAAACCACCACCTCGTCGGGAGAGGTTTCAGGCGAAGCGAGTATCCGCCACAGCCTTTCAGCATCCAGCCATGCCATGCCCGGAGGATTAGCAGTTCCGAAGCGAGACGGCATTCGCACGCTACTTCAGATTCTCAGGAATCAGGAACTCGACCAGTACCAGGTCGTGCCATTCACTCCCGAGCTTGCCGTGCTTCTCGTGGATTCCCACTTCCTTCCAGCCGGTCACCTGACAGAGCTTTCGCGCGGGCTGGTTCTCGGCCAGTATGCGCCCGATGAGCTTGTAAAAGCCTTTCGCGCGCGCGATGTCCTGCATGGCTTTCATCAAGTCCTGCGCTACGCCGTGGCCGCGCAGGCTGCGCTCAATGTAGATTGCCAGCTCCGCGATGTTGTCATAACAGTGCCGCGGGCTGTAAGGATTGAGCGAGGACCAACCCATTAGCGTGTGTTTGACCTCCGCCAGCAGCACCGGAAATCTGTCCGGCCGCGCCGCTAGCCAGAGGTAACGCTCTTCAGGCGACACGTAGGTGTTTTCAAAGGTTGCCAGGCGGTCTTGCACGCCCTGGTTGTAAATCCTTGCGATTTCTTTCGCGTCTTCGACCCGTGCGGGTCTTATTTTGAGGGGACCACTCCAATCTGTCATGAACAGCCGCCATTTAATGAGGATAACTATCAGAGTTGGATTCTATCCTGAGGCCGCCGGGAGAGCAACCAGCGGCTTTCATCGCATGCAAAGATGCAGGCGCGGTTTGCGAACCACCCCCACCTGGGTTACGGCTTTGTCCTTGACACAGCGAATTCCATGTTGTAGAAAACCACCCGGTGGCTGCGGCCGCGTTCTGTCAAAGGACGACGAAAGGGTTAGGGACTCGTGCTCTCATCATAGTATCGTTGAAGGCCCTCTTGTGGTTATAGAGTCTGACGTGGGCGGGCCAAGCAGCAGGTCTGGGATTCCACGCGATACGCCGATGCGAACGGCGCCCGAGCAGAGGCTTTCGTTGTCCCTGCCATTGGCGTTGAAACGAATCGAGCTCCACCTTGCTGCAGCTCGATCCCCACCAGTTTTGTTTCGAGGTAAAGCGAATGAATCGGAGAGAATTTCTCGCAAGCGCCTGCCTTGCCAGCTCCGGCCCAATTTTACCTGGCGTTTCCGAAAGCATAAGAAGCGGATCGATAGAAGCAGAGGAAGCCCCATCAACGACTGAGGCAGGAAGTCAGAGCGAACTATTTGTTGCATTGTCCGGGGACGACCGAAATCCTGGAACGAAGTCAGAACCGTTCGCGACTGTGGGTCAAGCAGTGGAGACTGTTCGAGCATTGAAGAAGCGGACGAGCAACCCCATCAAGGTTTGGGTACGAAGCGGAACGTACTACCTTCCGGCGCCGATCGTCTTCGAACCCGCCGATTCGGGAGTTGAGCAACCGATCCTCTATGCAGCTTACCCAGGCGACCTCGTGATCCTCAGTGGAGGCAAAAGGCTTGACTGCGACTGGAAGCCATATCGTGACGGAATCATGATGTGCGAACTGCCCGAAGTCAGGGCAGGCCAACTCGACTTCACTCAACTGTTCGTGAACCGCAAGCGCCAGATTCGGGCTCGGTTTCCCAACTACGATGATACAAATCCTTTGGTCAGCGGGAGCGGATATATCAACGCAGCCAGTAAAGAACAAGAATGGCCTGCCAAAGGATTTCCTTACAACCCCGCGACTTTCAGCAATAAAAGGTGGGCTCGGCCCCAGGATGCCGTGGTCCACATTTTCAATACAGATTATTACGGAAACCTTCAATATAAGGTTGAAGGCATAGATTGGGAAAATCATGTGGTAAGCCTCGGCTGGGGAGGGTTTCAGTTGAATTGCCCTGATTTGAGCACGGGTAGCTGCCTCGGTCCAGCCTCGCGGTTCTTCATCGAAAACGTGTTTGAAGAACTTGATGCTCCTGGCGAATGGTATCTCGACAAGGTGAATGGGCTCCTGTATTACGTGCCGGCAGCGGGGGTGGACCTCGGAGATGCGGTGATTGAGGTTCCGGTCTTGGAGCAGGTGATTGAGTTCCGTGGCTCACAGCTCGACCCTGTCAAGCGGATCACGCTTTCTGGATTTCGTTTCGCTCACACTGCAAGCACGTACCTCGCGCCCTACGAAGCTCCATCGGGTGGGGATTGGACCATCCATCGCGGGGGCACTGTATTTATGGAAGGTGCGGAAGACTGCTGTATCGAAAGGTGCTTCTTCGATGCGGTCGGTGGGAATGCCGTATTCACCAACAATTACAACCGGCGCATTCGAGTCTACGGGAACAAATTCACCGACGCAGGAGACAGTGCGATCTGTCTTGTCGGTAACAAAAGGTCGATTCAAGGAACTCAACGCCCGTTCCCAGCCGACAACACAATCTCGAACAACCTGATTCACAATTGCGGAGTCTTCGGCAAGCAAGTCGCGGGGGTGTTCATTTCGATCAGCCAAAAGAACACTGTCAGTCACAATCACATTTACGGCATGCCGCGAGCCGGCATCTGCCTCAACGATGGATGGGGTGGTGGCCACATCATCGAATTCAACAGAATCCATGATACCGTGCTGGAAACGAAAGACCACGGTCCCTTCAATTCGTGGGGAAGAGAAAGCTTCTGGTGCCTTCAGCAATCCCATGGTTCAGTTTCTCATGGGGCAGGGGACGTCAAGGATGACACGCCCTATGTGATCATCATCAGAAATAACCTCTTTCAGGATGACCACGAGTGGGGCATCGATCTGGACGACGGTTCGTCTAACACTCATGTCTACAACAATCTCTGCATCGGCATCAGCATCAAGCTTCGCGAGGGGGACTACCGCTTGGTCGAAAACAACATCTTCGTTCATCCTGCGAACCCGCCGGGCTTCCATGTCGGTTACGAATATAACCACGACCGGTTCGTCCGAAATATCATCGTTACCAGCACCAAGTTCGACCGCCCAGCCTTGGATATCAATTTTCACAAAGGACTAGCCAGGGCAGCTATCTACCAGGTCATTTACCCTCCCTTAAAGGGTCCCATCATGCAGGAGATCGATTACAACGTTTTCTTTAATGATGTGGGCCAGTTTCGTGCAAGCGTTCAGCCTAGAGGAAGCGAGACCGCGGTACGACAACCGCTCGGTCAGTGGCGAGAAATGGGGTTGGACAGACATTCTGTTTACGCTGATCCGATGTTCGTCGACGCAGGTAAAGGCGATCATCGTGTCAAGCCAGACTCGCCTGCAATTAGCTTGGGCTTCCGAAATTTCGACGTCAGCCGCGCTGGATTGCTTCCAGACTTCCCCGAGCAGTGGAAATAGAATACCCATTCGTGGGAAGATTCTCGTTCTGCCGGTTGGAAAGGTGAATCGTTATTCCGATAGATATGCTGGCGCATTTTTCGAAATCGTTCAGACCGTACTACGCTCTTGACGTATGTGAGCGCGGTGATAGCACTTGAGCCGGCAACCGACGGAGGCGTATATGAACACACGGGCAGTCGTACCGGGGATACTCTTGACGTTCATTATTATGTGCGGAACTATTGCTGTGGAGCCGGCGACACCACCGGCAGCGACCTCCCCTCGGACCTACTGCGCCAACGCGAAGATGGGGCTGTTCGTCCACTACACACTGGGCACGTACCGTGACGGCCATTACGATGGCACGTGGACCGATCCGAATGGCAAGCCCGGCACGGACATCAATGCCGTCGCCGACGGACTGGACGTCAAGGCGCTGGCCAACGTGGCAAAGGGCATGGGCGCTCAGTACGTCATCTTCACTGCATATCATGCGGGAATGAACATGCTATATCCCAGTTCGATTTGGGGGCGAGTCTTCCCCAACAAGGTATCCAAACGGGATCTGATCGGTGACTTGGCCGATGCGCTGAAGGCCGAGGGCATTCCCCTCATCTTCTACGTCCATCCCGACGACCGGCACGACTTGACACCGGCGGAGCAGAAGAAGCTGACGGAGGCCGGCTACGCCAGCCGGGACAAGATCACGAGCGAGGCTGATCAGCGGCCGATCGATCCGCTCTGGCAGGCTACCTACGCTCGACTCATCAACGAAATTGGCTCCCGATACGGCAGCCGGGTCGTCGGCTACTGGGAGGATGGTGGCTTGTGCGACGGCACCAAGGTCAAGGCGGCGATGCTCAAGCACACGCCCGATGCGGCGATCTGGAAGAACGGTGGCTGGAGTGGCCCTCCGGCCACGCTCATCGGCTCTGAAGACGGGAATCGACAGCAGCAATGGGCAGCCACGGTTGCGGGGAACTGGTGGGCCAGTGGGGGCAAGATGACTCGCACTCCGCGCGAGATGTACCAAACCACGGTCCTCTGGGCTGCTACCCAGGGACAGGCCAATGGCGGGATCGCTTGGTCGGCGGGGCCGTACGTCAACAACCAATGGGAGACTGGGGTGGCCGAGGCGTTCAAGGAACTGGGGCAATTGATGCACGCCAATGGCAAGGCCATTTATGGCACCATCGCCAGCACCTCCTACGTAACAACCCCGGCCGCTCATCCGAAATGGGGCGTTGCAACTGACTCTGCCGACGGCAGCACCGTATACCTGCATGTGTTTGATTCACCGAAAGACGCTTCGCTGCGAATTGGCAAGGCGGCCGATGGACGCGTGTTCGACCGGGCCACGCTGCTGAGCAACGGCAAGGCAGTGGGATTGACCGCAACCGATCACGGGTATGTTCTGACGCTGCCGAAGGCCGAGAGGTGGGGCGACATGGACACGGTCCTGTGTCTTTCCGTCAAGAAGTAGCCATATCGGCTACCAAGCCTCGATTGACAAGCCACCATAGCGGCGGTCTATGACCGGCATATTTCAGGATATCAATGGTTTCGGCGCTCATGGACCCCCGCTACAAAGCCGTCGAGGAAAAGCTATTGGGCCTCGAAAAGCAGCAGCTCGGAGGACAGGGCAGACTCTAAACGGATCGGCAGCCCTTCCTGCGTAAGCCGAGATCCTTCCACGCTTGCCGTCGTGCCCGTGCTATCGAACGTCACGCGATAGTTCCTGGCAGGGTCCAACCCGCGAGGCCGGAACAGATAGGTATCGGAGTCGCCGTCGGCCATGCGCACGATCGTAGCCCAGCCTTTGCTCCTGTCCGGCGCCGCGAACTCCATTGCAAACCAAGGGCTTGAGGCCACCCCAGCACTCGCCGTCACTGGCGCGTGGTGGAACATCTTGCAGGTCGGTAGTAGCGGCCGGATAAACGACTTGTAGAGATTCGCATAGCGGACGTACGCCTGCCGGATTGCAGGATTCATTTCCTCGAGGCTGGGCGCCACTGGAGCCAGCCACGGCGTCCCCAGGGAGTAGATGACCCGCAGGTGCGTGTCGAGATGACCTCGATTGGGTGAGATGGCTGGAATTCCAACCGCTATGACAAAGTTCTCGGGAGGCAGACCAAGCGTTTGACCGCTGTAATTCCGAAGCACGTGAGGAGTATTCAAGCCGTCCGTCAAATATGGCTCGTGCCACAGGCCGTCCATCCCCAGGTCGTTGCGCATGCCGCCCGCGGCGCATTGCTGGAAGATCAGGTCGGGGAACTTCTTATGGAGCCGCTCGACAATGCCGTACCAAGCCTCGTAATACCGCCAGAACTTGTTCTCTTGGAATCCGTCGCGCGCGGCCACGCCTAATTCCCCGGTAAAGGGCGTGTTGTAGTCCTCGCGCAGGAGGTCCAGTTTGTAGTCCTGGATGATGCGTGTAAGCTGCCCCTCAATATGGGCAACGACTTCCGGCTTGGTCATATCGAGCATATTCTTGAAGTCCGGCAGGAACCAATCGGGGTGTTGCTTGCACCAACTGCAGCGCGTCCAATCGCCCCTTGCGCCCTCCACCTCCGTATAGAGCCCGAACAGCATCCCTTTCTTGTGGACGTAGTCCACAATCGGTCCTAAACCATGTGGAAAGCGGGTGACGGAGGGAGTCCACTCCCCGTACACGTCCCACCAGCCGGCGTCGACGATAAAGAGTTCGGCGCCCAGGGCAGCCGCCAAGTCGATTTCCGCCATAATATTTCGCTCGTCCATTCCCTTCAGGTCGCCCGCAGTCTTGGCAATGTAGCCCTGGTCGCCGGGAACGGCGTACTGAACCAGATAGGAACGCTCCGGCTTGCGGGTGGGCACGACTGACTTGCGGACGTGATCTTGCATGGCTTGCACGGTCGCATCCAGGTCGCCTTCCACGTGTCCCAGATGAACTGCGAAGGTTTGGATCGTCTCCCCGGCTTCGATCACGCGCAGGGCTGTGGAGGCCCAGGGGCCGATCTTGAACCAGAGATTCGCCTCCTCTTTCAACTCCGGCATCCCGCCCCCGCCGGGCGCATCCTGGTCCGATTTGAAGTCCATCTCCCAGTTTGCCGTCCACGCCAGGTGGCCAATGAAGTACTCGCCCGCAGCGTCGTTGCGCACGATGAAGAAGGGATCGTTGGAGCCGGTGCCCACGTCGTACCGGATGTGCGCCGCCTCGTACGTCAACGGAAACCACTGGAACCACCCCTCCCACCCGTGCGCGACTTCTGTGAAGTAGCCTAAATTGAAAACCGGATCCTTCGCATTCGGCATCGAGGAGCGATAGTCCTGCGCCTGCCATAGGTGGCTTGACCACGGATAGACGGCCGAGAGGGTGGTGGGCTTTGACGAAATATTGGTGATCTCCAACCAGCGCACCAGCACCGGCGTGCCATCCAGCAAGGTGTGAATTTTCAGGTTGATCGGCCGCAGTGTGCTCGCCAGTTCGACGACAAAGTGCCGCGCGCCGCGTTCCGTTCGGGGCTCTTCGTGCGCACCCATCCAACGCCAACCAGAGGATAGCCACTCGCCTTCAATCTGAAGCTGGAACGACTCGTCATTCGCGCTGGCCCACGACGTGCCTATCCACTCTCCGGGAGGCCCGGTTTTCGTTTCCCAGAGCTCATACGGAACGTTGATTCGTCCACCCGCGCTCCAATAGCGACCCATCCAGCGGCCATCCACAAGCCCCTCGACGTAAACTACTCGATCGCTTGTGAAGCGAATATCATGACTAGGAGAATTCAGAACTGCGATGTCGGCGAAACCGCTTGCGGTCATGACGACAGGACTCAGGACGACGCTGAGCACTACGCCGGCGAGCATCCGCACTTTTTTCTGTGTCATCTCTTTTCCTCCCTGGTTGACTCCACCAATGTTGCGCCTGTGGAAGAACGGAAGAGCAAGGAGAAATTACCCCGCTTTACGGAGAAAAGAAAGTGGTTTCGCGCCAGATACCGCCCTGGTATTGAATGACTTCGGAACTTATAGCAGGTGGCCAGCATCCAACCGCTAGGGAGGTGCGAGCATGTATGTGGTTATAGGTGCGACCGGAAACACAGGCAGTGTGATTGCCGCAAAACTGCTGGGTCAAGGGGAGAACGTCCGCGTAATTGGCCGGGACGGCGGCCGTCTTGGAGGCTTGGTCCAAAAGGGCGCCGAGGCCTTCGTCGCTGACGTCGCCGATGCGGCCGCGTTGACTAAAGCTTTTACCGGTGCGAAGGCTGTGTATGCAATGATTCCCCCCAATCCCTCAGCCCCGGACGTGAGCGGTTACCAGGAACGGGTCAGCGATGCTCTGGTGACAGCAATAAAGAATGCCGGCGT
Organism: uncultured Acidobacteriota bacterium; assembly: GCA_963765485.1. GTDB lineage: Bacteria > Acidobacteriota > Terriglobia > UBA7540 > UBA7540 > CAVROP01. The sequence goes on from CAVXWN010000047.1 coordinate 29,481, forward strand.
GAGGCATGCAGTAGTTCTCAGCAGTGTGGGAGCTGACAAGCCGGAAAAGACCGGTCCAGTCGTCGGCCTTCACAACCTGGAACAGAAACTGAACGGCGTTGCCGCGCTGAATGCCCTCTTCATTCGTGCCGGCTATTTCATGCAGAACCTCTTGCCGCAGATTGCGGTGGTCAAGAAATTCGGCGTTTTGGGTGGTCCGTTGCGCGGGGACCTGCCCGTAGCCATGATTGCGACGCGGGACATTGGGGACAGGGCCGGGGAAGAGTTGCTAAGGCTTCGCTTCAGTGGCAAGCAGGCGCGAGAGCTTCTCGGGCAGCGTGATTTGACTTACCGGGAAGTAGCCTCCGTAATCGGCAAGGCCATCGGCAAGCCCCAACCTCCCCTACATGCAGTTGCCGCCCCAGGGGATCAAGCCGGCCTTGCTTCAATCAGGCATGTCTTCGAGCATGGCGGACCTTCTTCTGGAAATGTCGGAAGCGCTGAATTCCGGTTACATGGCGCCCCTTGAGCCGCGTTCGGCGCAGAACACGACGCCCACACCCATTGAGACCTTCGTGGCCGAAGAGTTTGTGCCGCGATTCACTGCAAAGGCCTCAGGCTCATAGCCGAGTTTCTGTGGTAAGGCCAATCACAGTTGGCAATTCCACCCGCCATCCACAAGAATCGTCGCACCGGTTGTATAAGCGGATTCCGGCAGGCAGAAAAAGACCACTGCACCCGCGCAATCCCCTGGTTCACCCAAGCGCTTAATGGGGAGCCTAGCGAGACTGGCATTCACGTTTTCTTGCGAACTGTAGAATTCCCGGTTTATGTCCGTAAGGATCGCCCCTGGCGCCAGGAAATTCACAGTAATTCCGTAGGCTGCCAATTCGATAGCCATCCCCCTGCCCAGGTTTTCCAATCCGGCCTTCGTGGAACAGTAATGAGCTTGAGTCGCATTGGGCCGGATGGCTCCGATTGAAGTTGTGAGGACAATGCGGCCGCCACGACGCTGGCCGATCATTTCTTGCGCAGCCAACTGGCAGAGACGGAAGGGTCCGGACAAGTTAACAGCCAGAGTGCGCTCCCACGTTGCTTGGCTGACTTGAAGGAAAGGCGTGAACGGGCAAATACCCGCATTGTTGACGAGAATATCGAGCCCGCCGAGGAACTCTACGGCTTGCTTGACCAGCCGCTCGACCTCCCCCCAAACGCCAACGTCAGCATCGATTGCCATGGCGCGGCATCCTTTTTTGCGAATAGCATCCACTACCTCCGCGGCCTGAGCTCCGTCCTGGTAGTGATCAACCACAATGTCGGCGCCCTCGACGGCAAGAGCCTCGGCAATGGCCCGGCCGATTCCTCGAGAGCTTCCCGTGACCAACGCTCTTTTCCCTTGTAAGCGCAATTGAGCACCTCGCAAATAGTTTCACCCGCCCTTTGTCTGGAAGTATACTTGATTATATACGACAAAATTAGGGCATGGCTGCGCAGGCGCAAGTGAAGCTCTGCATGTGAAGCCGTAGCGAACCTACGCGCCCCTGACTGGGTTGCTTAGCGGTCGCGAGCGCAGGCTGGAGGCGAAATGAAGATCACTGAAGTGAAGCTTTACACGATCCGGTCCGGGACCGGCGGTGAAAAAGGGGCGGAACGAGGAGAGTCCCAGTATTGGGGTGGTGGATGGCAAACCCACGCGCTGATTGCGAACCCTATGTCGGTTCACCCATCTTACTCGCAGTTGCGGACCCAGTGGATGGGTGGCGGCCAAGATCCTTACGCCATCGAGATTCACACTGACGAAGGCATAACTGGTCAGGTGGCAAACTACGGCGGTGGCGCCTTCTCCTGCGCGGTGATACAGAACCATTTGCGCCGCTTTCTGATCGGAAAAGATCCCTTCGACATCGAGCTTCTTTGGGACCAAATGTATCGGGCAACGATGCCGTACGGCCTAGGCGGGGTGGTGTCAATGGCAATGAGCGGCGTGGATCTTGCCTTGTGGGACCTCGTCGGAAAAGCGCTGAAACAGCCGGTCTATCGCCTGTTGGGCGGAAAGACCAAAGATAAGATCCCTTGCTATGTGACCGTGCATCCGGACCAAGCGGCTTGCTGGAAAAACCGGGGGTTTTTCGGGGTCAAGATCGCCGCGCCATGGGGCGTAGCCGACGGTAGAGACGGCCTTCGCAAGATGGAGCGGTGTGTCGCGAAAGTGCGCCAGGATCTTGGCGATGACCTCGAGATCATGATCGATTGCTACATGTCATGGAGTCCCGAGTTCTCCGCCCGGCTTGCCGAGCGAATCCGCGATTACGACGTGAAGTGGTTCGAGGATCCTCTTCAGAACGGATGGGCGGAAGGCCTCAACAGGGAACTGCGAAACAAGATATCTCCTATCCAGGTGGCGATCGGAAACCTGGAGTTCAATTACAAGGCCTACCATTCCATCCTGGTCCAGGGAGCGGCCGACATCATCCAACCCGAGATCCAGTGGTGTGGGGGACTGACGGCAGTCCGGCGGATCGCGGCCATCGCCAAGGCCGCCGACATCCCGGTGATCCCGCACGGGTCGGGTGTCTACAACTACCACTTTGTACTCTCGAACACCAATTCACCCTATGCGGAGTTTCTCACGGTGAGCGACGGAACGAGCGTGCGTCCTATCTTTGATGCGGTGATCGGCGAGCCCCTTCCGGAGAACGGCTTCGTGACCGTGCCTGACCGTCCGGGGTTCGGCGTGGAACTTAACCGAGATTACCTGGTTCCTTTCGGATGAAGAGCGTCCTTCTGTGGTGCCGAAGAGAGGATTCTGGATTCCTAGCCGGGCTAAGTCAATGGAAATCCACGCAAAGCTTCAAAAACCGCATGAACGCTGGCTCCTGGCACATTTCTATTAGGTCTTTTCACGCTTCTCTAATCTCCCTCGTGCCCTATAGAAACAGACACCAAATAGACACCAAGGTATTGGGGCGCTTGGCAGCAAGGTTTTGTATTTCAGCGTTAATGGCAAGGTAAAATAGCGTGGTGGGCACACCGGTCCCACTACCGGCATTGCAGCGAATTGGGGTGAATCAGCGATCCCCCGTCCAGGCGAAAATCGCCCTCTTCCGCTCCCTGTCTCACGGGCGCGAAGACGTCTATCCACGCCGCTTCGAAAGCCGCAAGACAGGCAGGGCCGGCTTTTCGCCAGGCCGTCGTGCTGCGGGAAACCCTTCCGAGCTGTCATTCTGAGCGAAGCGAAGAATCTCGCCCTGAGTATATTCAAACCGCGAATCAAATGTTCCGAATGCCCCCACCAGCGTTTTCTTCCCGTAACTGACGAGGTAATACGCTGGCATCTCTCGGCTCGGGACGGCCAGGGCCGTGGTTTCGTGTTATCCGATGCTGCTGGATGAGACCTGTTTTTTCCTGGCGCTACGGCGGGCCGCTACGCCAAGCATTCCTCATCCCTGGCGAGGGTGAACAAGCCGCACTGCTCGCGAATCCGGCTGTTGAAACTTCTGACCCACGACAGTTCCTTGGTCTCCGGAGGCAGATGCGCCTCCCCGCCGCCACGGGCGCGGAGAGAGGCGCAGATGTAAGGGGAAAGGGCGACCGTGAATGAGGCATTCGGATTGCCCAGGATCCCCTGCAGAGGCGTGATTGCCAGGCGCGCCTGGTCGCTTGGGGTCCAAACGGGGTTGTCCTTTGGCACTTCCAAAACGATGGGATCGTCACCCGTGATGAAGCGCTCCTTGACGTAAGGCAGACAACTATAGAAGTCAAAGCTCGGGGGTTGCGCTGTCCAACCCGAAAGCATTGCCTTAATTTGCCCACCCATCTCCGCGAGGAACGCGTTTGCGTCCAGCGAACGGCCAACTTGCTCTTCCATGCACTTCTTGTTAGCCACTGTCCTCGCGACTTGGGAGGCCACGAATTTGCCCAACGCACCTAACTCGGCAGCCGTGACGCTTGCCAGTCGGTTCTGCTCCCTTTTCACTCGCTGGCAGAACTTGGCGAACGGACTTTCCACGCACTTGCCGAAGAAATCCTCAAATTTATCGTCCTCGACGCCGCCCTTGTTTCTGACGTAGAGGTTGCGCTGCCACCCAACGGACCCGGGGTAGAGGTGCTTCGGTATTTGCCGATTGGCAAACTTCACCCAGACCCTTCCGGATGAGTCAGTGAATCCTTTTTGGTAGCAGACCGGAAGAAAGTGGTTATCGCGTCTCAGGCCTATCTGTGCCGACACAGGTCCTCCCCTCCTTAGAATATTCGCGGTCCCTGCTCGCCACTCTTGCCGAGGGTTCAGGGCGCGCGCCAGATGACACGGTGCCTTCTACCGTTGGCGAAGATCGTAATCGAAGCTGCGGAAGTATGCTCAGTTGCGCCCGTGGCGGCGTCCAGCATGTGGCAGCGGGCAAGGCCTATGCGCTTCAAAACGCGCGAGGCGGAGTTCAACCAATAACGCTGTTAACGGGGCCGTCGCCGCCCCTATTCGCAATCCAGATTCTGAGAACTTTGATCGACGCGTCTTTCGCCTCATCCTCGGTCGAATACTCCCCGGCCTCTGTCTGAACCCCGTCTGGATAGTCGTAAAATGTCCACTTGCCGTTTTCCTTCTGAAACGGGGCCCCTGGGCCGGGCCGTTGCTTGACTGTCATATTCTTTACCTCTGTGCTGTGATTCGCCGCTTGGTTGATCCCCGTTACATGGGGCGAAACGCGCAAGCCCCGCCAGGCTACGGGCCTTCGTCCAGAATCCGCCAAACCCAAGCGCCGCGCCACCCGTTTTGTGGGGAGGTCGTGGGGGAACTAGTCGGCGTCGCTTGCGCGGCCCACGTCAAATATTATGATACCACGAACAAAAGGCGAAAGTCAATCGCGCCTCGCCGGGTCAGCCTCTTCGCAGCCCAAATGGGTCATACGCCCGCGGATGTGCCACTTCCCATCGATCCTGTATGGAAGAGCCAATACGCCTCGAGCGTGCGTCGTCTGGTGCGCGACGGCGTAGATTCACCCCTGGCGAATTTATCCCGAATTCTGAATTTGCGAGGCTCGATTGTAAGAAACCCCTCACTCGGCTCGCTACGCTCGCCACCCTCTTCCCAAGGGAGAGGGCCGTTAACCACGTTTGTTGCCAGCCCTCTCCCGAGGGGAGAGGGTGGCCCGTTGCCGGCGCTTTCACCAGCCGGGGCGGGCCGGGTGAGGGGTCACTTCTGAAGAAACTAAAAACCAGTTGCCTTCCCCGGACCGTCAACGCACGCAATTCAGATTCAGCGAGTTGGCCCACGAGCGCGCAGCGCCACCGAAGCGTTTCTATACCGGCGACTCGAAACACTGACGGAAACAGCCGGAAAGTTTCATTTGAACGCAGAGCTTCCCATTCCCTTTGATGGGTGGGGCCGCATGTAAGTTGACCTGCTTTGTGAGCGGTCACGCCTCGCGATCGGAATGGATCACATCAGACGGCCCGAATGGATTGTGCTAGAATGTATTAGTAGGTTCCCTATGAGCCAGGTTACTTTTTCCATACCGGATGAGACCCTGCTCGCCTTGAAGGCTACACCGGAAGTCCTGGCGTCCAGAATACGTTTTGCTGCGGCTGTCAAGCTCTACGAGGTGGGCCAGCTTTCGTCGGGGGCTGCCGCCCAGCTTGCCGGCGTGCCTAGGCCTTATTTCCTAAGCCACTTGGCCGATTATGGCGTCAACACTTTCGACCTTGGTGAAGAGGAGTTGACCCACGACCTCAAGAACGCATGAAGCGATCTGCGATGCTTCGCCGATCCAGTACCTCCACCAAAGCGGTTTCCTAAATTTACTGACCGAGTTTTACACGCGGATCGTGATGCCCCCCGCGGTAGTTGAGGAATTGGAGCGCGGCAAAGCGATGGGTGTCGATTTGCCGTCGTTCGTATCCGGTAAGCGAGGCACATCTCTGGCCCCGCAACGGGAAGCTGTCGGCGCGGGCAACAGTGTTCGGCCGTGCCTCATGTCCTCAGTTGGTCCCAGTTTCTCCAGTCTTATTGCGGTAGGTCCTGGGCGGGGACCAACACTCGGATGGACCGGGCTATGCCCGGAGTCCGCTCAATGAGCCTCTTTTTTTCCAGGTTGATTACCATGTGATGGACAGACGGGGGACTGACGTCAAAATGCCGCTGCATTTCGTGTTCCGCCGGGGGAACGCCATGCACCTTCGTGTATTGATGGATAAACGCCAGATACTGGCCCTGCTTCTTGGTGAACTTGGTTTTCTTCTGCCGCCTACCGCCCTCTGAGCAGAGGATATCAACCATTTCCCCGCCCTCGAAGACCACGACGTGTTCCGCGGTCGGGTCATCGCAGGTTTCGATTAGCCATTGACGCTTCCTTTTGCTCTTCTGCTTGACCTCGCTGACTGTATTTTCAGAGAAGTCTATCCGGTGGCCGCAGTCGCAGCGGTAGGATGAGAAAAATCTCTCCTTCGGCATAGTAGGAGTCTCGCAGAAGATGGCGGTGTTTTCAACGGATAGGGCCGAACTAATTATTCGGCAACATGGTGTAAGCCCATGAAAAGAAAGATTGATATGCCGAAGAGAGGACTCGAACCTCCACGCCCTGACGGGCACTACACCCTGAATGTAGCGCGTCTGCCAATTCCGCCACTTCGGCATGCATCCTGCAAGGAGTACTACTCAGGCCGGAGCAACCCTTATGCATAGTACAGGCACCCCGGATGCAGAACCTCATGGTGCCATCCGCGCGAGGTTATGTCAAGACGGCGGCATTGCATCGACAGCGGGCATCGCAAGAGCTTCCCGTGGGTTTCATCCCGCGACTGCGGGACTAATGATCTTTGGCCCCTTCGAGGCCGACCGGCCGATGCGACTCTGACGCTACCCTTCGCCGGTAGAGTTGCCAGTTTGATGCAGGGGGATTCGGCTTCGCGCCGGCACTCGGAATGACATTCCCATTTTCTTCTTCAGGAGCAACCTGTTAGATGGCGGCGAAGCTGAGGCTCTCGGGATACCAGGGCGGGGCGCTGTAGATGGCAGGCAGCACCTCCGCCGGTTCGCTCACGACCGACCACATGGATCTGTGCCGGGGGTCCATGAAGCGGTCGGTAATGCACCTTTCGAGCGCCAGGAGCAGATTCTCGAAATACGACCGGGTGTTCAGCACAACAATGGGACCGAGGAAAAGGGCAAGCCGCTTGAGCGAGATGGCCTCGAGAAACTCGTCAAAAGTTCCTGAGCCGCCGGGCAGAGCGACCACCGCCTTCGCATCCTGGATCATGAGCCGCTTGCGCTCGTGCATATCGCGCACCACGCGCAATTCGGTGATGCCCTTGTGCCCCCATTCGAGCTCATTCATGAAACCGGGAATCACGCCGATGACCTTGCCACCTTCGGCGAGCGCGGCGTCGGCAAGACAACCCATCAAGCCGACCGCCCCACCGCCGTAAATGATGGTGACACCATTCCTCGCCAGCTCACGCCCCAGGCGTTCGGCAGCATCAAGATAAACGGCATCACATTGGCGGCTTGAACCGCAGTAAACGCAAACTCGCAAGTCGGACATCGGTTTTGGCTCGCTGATTAGGGCCTCCGCCTTCTCTGTGGCCAAACGAGCTTCAGCACAGAGGCCACTGAGCTCCGTGTTCTCTGCGTTCGAGCTTCAGAGGCGCAGAGTCGGCAGGGAATCTCGTCTTCGTTTGCAGCCGGGAACAGAGGTATCACACCCTTAGGAAGATCCTCTGCCGGTGGAGAAACCACAAGAACAGCCACCCGACTGCGAAGACGCTCAGGTCAAAGAAAACGGGCTTGTAAGGCCCGAGGTAATCGATGAACCCCCGGACAAGTATATTGGCGACCGTTCCAAAATCAAATTGGCTGCGGAGCAGGTAAATCGTGATGGGGTTCAAGCCAATGACGGTGAAAAAGAAAGCCCAGCGCCGGTAGCCGCGAACATCGATAATCCAGTAGAAGAGGGCGAGCAGCAGGAGGCTCCACCCGCCGGCGAACAGGACATACGAGCTCGTCCAGATGACTTTAATGATCGGGAACCAATGCCCCCAGACCAGACCCAGTATCAGACTGGCAACACCCGCCAGGGACAGCCCCAGCGCCTTGCGGCCCGCAGGGCGGCTGGAGCGTAACCAGTGTCCGGCCAGGGCGCCGATCAGGCACGTGGCCACAGCCGGAATCGTAGATAGAATCCCCTCGTTGTCACCGAAGCCATAGCAGCAGAAGGGTCGCGGCACAAGGTGCTGGTCGATAAACGCGGAGAGGTTGCCCCCCGGAGTTAAAACGCCCGCGCCGATGCCCGGAACCGGCACCAACTTCATCACTAGGAAGTAAACCAGCAGCAAGCTGCCCGCCACCGTTGCCTGGCCGCGCCAGCCCGCGTTCATCATCACCAATGCCGTGATGAAATAGCAAACGGCGATCCGTTGAAGCACGCCGGGAATGCGAAGCTGGTGGAACTTGAAATCCAAAAGCCCGTTGTAGACCAGGCCGAGAAAGAAGAGCAGGAGCAGGCGCCGGACCAGATGCATATAGATCCCTCTCCGGCTCGCACCCGATTCAAGACGCCGTGTGAGAGAAAAGGGCAGCACGACGCCGACGATAAAGAGAAAAAGCGGGAAAATCAAATCATAGAAGCGGAAGCCTTGCCACGCCACGTGTTCGAATTGCCGATTGAGTGCGTCCATCAGGGGATGGTGAATCACTTTCTGCAAGCTGTGAATCACTTCATCGCCTCCGGTAATCCACATCATGTCGAAGCCGCGAAGCGCGTCGATCGAGGCGATGCGGCCGGGCATCGGTGACCTGGTGGTTGATGCGTCTGCCATGGTTCTCCCTGGGCTCTGGAATGCGGATGAGAACATCCGCACCGGCAAGCACGAGATTATGCATAATTCCGGCGCCCAAGGGAAGGAAGGTGTGAAGAAAGGTCCCGACAATCGCGATTGATTTTGTGAAAAAGGGGCTATAAACACGCTCACCCTCGCGGGATGTGTGGTATAGAGAATTTGCGAGAATTCTTAGACCCACACCGGGAGGGTGAACGATGCAGTCGAGCTTACCTGAACTGATTCTGCCCATCAAGCTGGAAAAGAGCGCAGAACGTCTGACGAGTTTGGGCGGGCTGATGGTGTTGGAGGAGATGGCGCAAGCACTGAAAGTGTGGAAGCGCGTGGACGAGCAGTTGGCGGTTCCGGGCTCGGGGCGAGGGTATCGGCCCAGCGAATTTGTGCAGCCGCTGGTGTGGATGCTGCACGCCGGCGGGCGGCGGCTGGAAGACCTGCGGGAGTTGCGGGCCGAGCAAGAGGTGTTGGAGAACTTGGGGCTGCGAGCGGTGCCGGATGCAGGTACCGTAGGGGACTGGTTGCGGCGACAAGGCAAGGACGGGGTAGCGGGTTTGGAGCGGGTGAACCAGGAGTTGATCCAGGGTGCGCTGGAGCCGGAAGGCGAGGAGTTGACTCTGGACGTCGATGCCACCGAGATTGAGGCGGAGAAGCGGGAGGCGCAGTGGACGTATCACCACGCGCGGGGGTACATGCCGCTGGTGGGCTACGTGAACGGCATCTGCGTGGGCAGGAATTTCGAGATGGCAACGTGAGCCCGGGGACGGGGATTTTACCTTTCGCGCAGAAGTGTGAGGCGGTGTTGCCGGCAGGGAAGCGGATTTTTTCGCAGCGACAGCGCGGCCTACCAGGCGGACGTGATCAACCACTACAGCCAGCCGGGGCGCACTTTCACCATTACGGCGGACTTGGACGCAGCGGTGAAACGCGAAATCCAGAACCTGCCGGCGAGCGCGTGGCGACCCTACCAGACGGCCGAGGGACTGGGGACGGATCGCTGAGTATCTAAGGATAACAAAACGAAAACTTACCGGCAGACATTAACCATCACTTCATTTGATTCAGGCTATTTTCCTATAATACCTTTCAAATTTATTTATACACAGGGAAAAGATACGGGCGTACATTTTGTAGAAACACAGGCTCTGTGGCTGACGGTTAAAAATCTGAATGTAGATGTGCAGAAAGGCATTAAGGATATTAAGCCACCGCTTGAGGCTAAATTTACGCTAAGAGAAGCTCTGCCATATCTTCTTGCTGCTATAGCAATCATTGCCATCGTTATGTTTGTGGTTTACTATCTTAAGAAAAAGAAAAAGAAAGAACCTATATTTAAGCTCCCGCCTAAGCCTAAGTGTTTTTCCTCTATGAAATAGCTCTGAAAGCGCTGGAAGATTTGAGGAATAAAAAGCTTTGGCAGAATAACATGATTAAAGAATTCCATAGCGAACTGACTGAAATTGTAAGGCAGTATATTGAAGACCGATTCCATA
>CAVXWN010000048.1:0-120871 GCA_963765485.1 uncultured Acidobacteriota bacterium
GAGTTGAAAGTTCTTCATTTCGTCGAGCGTGAATCAGAGGTTCGTGGACTGTGGAAGAACCGCCATGTCTCGTAAACCGCCAGCCAGATATCAGCCAGTCCGAGACCCGAAACCGCTCCGCGGAGGAAGTAGTTCCGAGAAATGCCCGAAACCAGTGGATAGTGACCGACGAAATAGTTTTTCGCCCAGAACGATACCCAGGGGAGGATGAAAAGGAAGACCCCTAATTCCAAACAAAATACGATATAGATTATGGTCAGCAATCTGCGCATGTATGGTCAGGCACGTTAACCTCGGGCTGGACGATGGGGGTGCGCCGCGAGGATCCGCAATGGGAGCCTTATGGGACCTTCGGCCGGAGTATGCGGATCTTCTCGGCGACGTCGCGGAAATCGATGTTTTGGCCGTAAACCTCGGTGAACTTCTCCACCGCGGTGCGTACGTCGCCCGCCTCCTCATAGGCGACTCCAAGGTCGTACTGGAGAGCTAGTATGGCCTCTTCGTGAAGGCCGGGCGTTTCAAGCGCCCGACGATACCACTTTGCGGCGACGGCAGCCATACCTTTCTCCATGAAGCAAATCGCAAGCAGGCTACAGGCCTGCAAGAAGTTTGGCGGGTTTTGTCCCTTTCCCGCGCCTTTCACCACCTTTTGAAATTCTCCAATCGCCTCGTCGAGGAGGTTCATCTCTCGAAAGGCCACCCCCAGGTTGTAATGGGCTTCCGCATCGTCCTCCTGGACAGGTCCCATGCCGGGACCTTCACCTATTTCCTCAAGTAACCCGCTAAGCGGAGAAGCCGCTCCCGCAATGGGAGTCGCGGCGGGCTGCGCCTTAAGCTCGGGAGCAGCATTGACTTCGGCTGCCAAACGGCCCGTGTAAGCCTCAATGAGAGCCCGGAGATCGTCGATTCTTGGATCGCCGCGCAGCTTTCTCGCCAACTCCTCGACTGACTTTTTCGCTTCATCGACGAAGCCATTCTCGAGATAGAAATTGATCTCAATGCGGCTGTCTTCGTAGTTGAATGAGGCAGCCTCTTGAGGAGTATCCGTCGCCAGCGAAGCTGAGGCATTCTGAGTTTGAAGGGATTCCCAATCCTCGGAAAGGTCAAACTCTTGACTCTCCCAGGACAGCACTGGCGGCGGTCCTTCAGGGGCGTGCGGGATCGAGAGATCCGACGGTCTTTCTGCAGCGGTCGCGGCTGGCAGCCCCACAGCCGGAGGCGCTGAAACAGTAAAAGGCCTTTCTGCGGGAATCGGAACAGGAGCTTCTTGCTCCCCGGGGAATGGAAGGTTGAGGGTGATCTCCGCGGAAGCCGTCGAGGGGACCTGATGGGCTGGTGCGGCCCCCACGTTTTGGCCCGGTCCGAGCGAGGAATCGTAGGCGCGCTCGATCTCCCCTGGACCGGCAGTCGTAGGTTGTCCCAGACGGGGCGGCAATGATTCCGGGCTCACCGCCGGCGCCGGAACTGTTTGAGGGGCACCAGCCCCCGCGAACGCAGCCTCTTGCCCGGCAGCCATTCGGGCATATCGCTTGGCGTCGGCAACATCACCCCGTTGCGTATAAATCCTCTCCAGTGCCTGGGCCGCTTGCTTAGCCCGCTCAGACATGCTGTCCGGGCACATCGTCGAGCAGGCGCTGGTGGATTTCGATCTCGTCCGGATAGAACTCCAGAACCCTCTCGAGCTCCGCAACTGCCTTCTCCAACAAATGGTAGCGCGCAAAAAGCTCGCTGTTCTCGAGCGCTTCCCTCACCATAGCTTCTCGTTCCGCGCCTTGCACGGCAAAGGCCGCCGGGGCGGCCGATCCCTGTTCTCGAGCAACTGCCGTCGCGGGGGCCAAGCGATCTGCAACCTGCGCGCTGTTGACTTCCTTACCCTGTTTCTTGAGAACCTGCTTCAGCCAGGAATTGTATTGTTCGTTTCTAGGTTCGCGCCTTACGAGCTTTTGGAAAGTCTCTTCTGCCTTTTCGAATTGCCCGCACTGCTGATAGGCGTGGCCCAGCCGTTGGAGGATTTCCAAAAGCGCAAACTCGTCCCTCATCTCTTCGCAAGTCCGATAGATCAGCTCGAGCGTTGGGAGGTGTTGCGGAGCCTTGCTGCAGATCAGGCGCAACGATTCCATCAAAAAACTTGTTTTCCTTTGCTCAATGAGCTCGTCTGCCAGGGTGGATAGAGTTTCGAAGGCCGTGTCGAATTCATGCGCCTGCACGCACGCCGACGCGAAGGAAGCAACCGGAGAGAAGTCCGCCGGGTTGGCACGAAAGAGGTCGACGATCACCTTTTCCGCTTTTTTTAGCTGCCGAGCAGAAAGATAAGATTCAATCAGAAGTGACCTTCCGGCAGGATCCTCCTTTAATCCCGGAAAAGCGCTGAGGATCGCCTCCACTTCTTCCGGATGCTTTCTCACCAGTGCTTCGCGGGCCCTGAGCAAGTACACCTCGGAGTTGCCCGGAGCCAATGCCTGAGCTTTCTTCAAAGCGATCCAGGCTGCATCAGCGTCCCCCCGGCGGAGCGCAAGCTGGGCGGCTTCCAGGTAAACCCGCCCGGCTTCCTCCTTACGTCCTATCTGTTCACAGAACGCCGCAAGGCGGTCCCTCGCCGTTGCGTTTTCCACATCAAGCTGCACGGCTTTGCGCAGGATTTCGACCGCCTTGTCAGTCAGGTTCTTCTGTTGGTAGTATGCGGCGACTTGGTAATACACTTCGCGGGCCTCGCGGCCCAGTCTCTGGACCTGGTAGAGCTCGGCAAGCTTCACTAAGGGGTCCACCGAGTTCGGGTCAAGCTTGGCGATCTTCTTGTAAATCGCAATCGCTTTAAGGGGGAATTCTTCCTGAACGTAAGCCTCGGCAAGCCTGTAAAACTGCCTTAGGCCTTCTGGAACATTCTTATCGCGGATGTAAAGGTCGCCGATGGTATTCAGCAGGATTACATCGGTGGGGTCTTTCTCGAGGATGTCGAAGTATTGCCTGATCGCCTGACCGATCTTGCCCTGAACGACAAACCTCTCTGCCTCTTTAAGTGCCCTGGCTTTGTTAAAAGCCATCTGCACGCTCCGCGTAGCTGCACCAACAGTCGACTCGACTATTGCGCTACCGTAACACACGCCCTAAATCAAGTCAACGGACTGGCCCTTTGCCAACTGCGCTGCCACGTGCCGAATAAGCCCTTAACTGCCTGCGAGTTGCACGAAAAGCAGATTCTCAAGCCACCGGAGGCTTCGGAGCAGGGGCGGGAAGCGCAAAGGCCTTCGCCTCTGATTGGAAGTTGACCTTCCGGTGCGTACCGTCGCAGAAAGGCTTATTCCCTGAATGGCCGCAACGGCAAAGGCTGATCGAAGTCCGCCCGGCCAAGTCAAAGGCGTTGCCCTCTGCATCGCATATTGTAAATTCGCCTTCAATCCGCAGTGAACCGTTCCTATTTACAGTGATCTTCGCCAAGAGTTCCTCCAATGTAGCGGCGATCCCGCCTCTGCGGGATCGCCGAATGGCGGCGCGAAGCCGCCTCTGCCTCAAACTTACCCCCTATCCGTTCTATCCGGCAGGCGGGCGTAATTCGGTGCGGCCAGGCAAGGGCTCTGCGGTAAGGCTGGCGCGGGCCGTGGACGAACGGGAGCAGAGGCGCGGCGAGTCATGCTGAACGGCTTGAGGAGGACAAGAATCAGAACGCCGAAAAACAGCAACGAAATTGCGCCATGCAAAACCATACATTCAGGGCGGCGCAATTCGATTCTTCCGGCGAGAAATGCCTTGCTCCGGAAATACACTCTCAAATCCAGGATGATCAGGACGATCACCAAGAACAGCTTCGTACGCAGCCAATTCTCGCTCAGGTAATGAGGCCTTTGGGCGATCAGAGCGACTCCCGTAACCAGCACGAGTGCAGCTCCGGGACGGGCCAGACCCTTGAGTAGTCTCATCTCCAATCGTCCCAGCACCGCTCGGGCCTCCGTGGAAGACGCTTCCGTATGAATCGCCAGGATGTGCGTTACCACCAGTAAGCTGCCCAGCCAGAAGACTATGCCTATAAGGTGAAAAACCAAAGTCCAGGCTACCATGTTACCTCCCTGCGGGGTCGTTTCGACCATTTCTGGCCGCGTCCGAAACTGAAGTGTAGGGCCGGGGCTTGCCCGGCCAAGCCGTCCCGCCATGGCACGAGGCGGCCCTAGAGTCAAATTCGGACACTACCCTATTTCTCCGCACCAGGCAACCTTGACTTTTTTTTTGGAAGCGACCAGACTACAGGCTGAAAAGAGGGTAGCCATGCGCGAAGCTGTAATCATCGCTGCCGTTCGCACCTCCATCGGGAAGTTTCAAGGTTCTCTCTCACCTTTTTCCGCCGTGGATCTAGGCGCCTGCGCGGTCCGCGAGGCAGTTCGCAGGGCTGGAATCGAGCCTACACAGGTGGACGAGATCATCATGGGCAATGCCCTCTCCGCCGGCTTGGGTCAAAATCCGGCACGACAGGCGGGCCTGAAAGGCGGGCTTCACCCGCGCGTAGCCGCGATGACCATCAACAAGGTCTGCGGGTCGGGTTTGAAGGCCGTGGCCTTGGCAGCACAATCTATCCAGACGGAAAACGCGGAAATCGTGGTGGCCGGCGGCATGGAGTCCATGACGAATTGTCCTTATCTGGTGCCCCAGATGCGCGCCGGAAGCCGTATGGGGCATGTTAAGGTCCTGGACTCGATGATCACCGACGGCCTTTGGGATGCCTACGAGAACTTCCACATGGGGATGACTGCGGAGTTGGTGGCGGAGAAGTACAACATCTCCCGCGAACGCCAGGACCAATACGCGCGTCGAAAGCCACCGGCGCGCCGTGGACGCCATCAAGAGTTGCCGTTTCAAGGATGAGATCGTCCCTGTCAGCATCCCGCAGAAGAAAGGTGAACCGATTCAGTTCGCCATTGACGAATCGCCGCGGGCGGATACTTCGCTCGAAGCGCTGGCAAAGCTCCGGCCGGTCTTCAAGCCGGACGGCACCGTTACCGCTGGAAACGCGCCCGGAACGAATGACGGGGCGGCGGCGCTGGTAGTGACTTCGCCGGAAAAGGCGCGCGAGATGGGCAAGCAGCCTCTGGCGCGCATCGTGGGCCAGGCGGTGAGCGGCGTGGAGCCAAAATGGGTGATGATGGCCCCCGTGGACGCGGTTCGGATGCTTCTCAAGAAGGTTGACTGGAAGCTTGAGAGCGTTGACCTGTTCGAACTGAACGAAGCGTTCGCCGTTCAGGCCATCGCGGTCATTGAGCAGTTGGGCCTCGACCCCGCCAAGACTAATGTGAATGGCGGCGCCGTGGCCCTGGGCCACCCCATCGGAGCCTCCGGCGCGCGAATTCTTGTGACCTTGCTCTATGAGATGGCGCGACGCAATGCCAAGCGGGGAATCGCAGCCCTTTGTCTCGGCGGCGGGAACGCCGTGGCGCTGGCCGTTGAGCGGTGAGAACTTGGACTGGACGGGAATAGCCGAAACCGTTGGCACTACGGGTGTCGTCGTCCTTGTTGTAGGGTATTTTCTCCGACAGGTATTCCAACAGGTCTTGTCGCGCGACCTTGAAAAGTTCAAAGCCGATCTCAGCGCGAAGCATGACATCGAGATTGAAAGACTGCGGAATGACCTGAGAATTGCCGCCTCGGAACGTGAAACGCGATTTACTCGACTGCATGAAACTCGGGCTGAGACGATCGCAGAACTTTACAAGAAGTTCGTCCGTGCTCATGATGCTTTTGGCGCGTACCTCAGCACGGTTCAGTTCGGCGGCCAGCCTGACCATGCTAAGCGGGGAGAAGAGGCGGCGAAGCGCGGTCGCGAGTTTAGCGAGTACTTCAGCGAGAAGCGGATTTACTTTGAAGAGGGACTCTGTAGGGATATTGATGCGGCCTTTGACCAGTTTGTGAAAGCCTGGATTGAGATGGGCGCATACCCACCAGGGATGCCCGGGAGAGGGGAACAGTGGTCGCAGACAGCGGAGCATTTTAGCCAACACTTCCCTCCAATCCGGGCAAAGATCGAACGACAATTTCGGGAGCTGATCGGAGTTCAAGGAGCTCAATGCAACGGACAACGGACTACTGACAAAGGACTTCTTCCACAATGACACAATCACCCAATCACCCAATGTCCACCGTTGCTGTAGTCGGCGCTGGCCAAATGGGCCACGGAATTGCCCATGTGATGCTTCGAGCCGGGTATCGCGTGCTGTTGCTTGATATTTCTCTGGACTTGGTCCAGGCAGGTGCGAAGCGAATCGCCAAGGGGTTGGCGCGCGATGTCGAAAAAGCACGGATGACGGCGGAGGAACGCGACCAGGCTCTCGCGCGGCTGAAGCCGACGACCGTGGCGGCGGACCTTGCCTCAGCCGACTTCATCATCGAGGCGGTGACGGAGAAGTTCGACGTGAAAGCCGGCGTCTTCCGGTCGCTCGAGCCCCACTGCCGCCCGGAGACGATCTTCGCCTCGAATACCTCTTCCATTTCCATCACGCGCCTCGCGGCCGCGACCGAGCGCCCAGACCGCTTCATCGGCTTGCACTTTTTCAATCCTGTGCCCGTGATGAAGTTGGTGGAAGTCGTGCCGGGTCTCCAGACGTCGCCCGAAACTGCCGATAAAGCAGTGAGGCTTGCCGAGTCGGTGGGCAAGACTGCGGTGCGCGTGAACGACTTCCCAGGATTCGTTTCGAATCGCGTGTTGATGCCGATGATCAATGAGGCCGTCTTCTGCCTGATGGAGGGAGTCGCCGACGCCCAGGGCATCGACAGCGTAATGAAGCTGGGCATGAACCACCCCATGGGGCCGCTCGAGCTCGCCGACCTGATCGGCTTGGACGTCTGCCTGGACATCATGAAAGTCCTCTACGAGAGTTTCCGCGACTCGAAATACCGCCCTTGCCCCTTGCTCGAGAAGATGGTGAACGCCGGACGGCTGGGGCGCAAGACAGGGCAGGGGTTCTATTCGTATTCTGAGCGCAAAGAGTGATGTATGATGTGGCTGGCCCTGGTTTTCGGAGTTTAAGAAGCGACAATTCCGGTCAAACATGCCGACTGTGCTTCGAAAAGGCCCGTACAGGTTCTTCTTCTACTCGGGGGACTACGTCGAGCCGCCCCATGTTCACGTTGAGCGAGATGCCTACAAAGCCAAATTCTGGCTTGATCCGGTCAGGCTGAATGAAAGCGGTGGGTTCAACAGGAGTGAAATTACTCGAATTGAGAGACTCGTCGAGCAAAGCGCGGGTAATCTGTTAAGGAGCTGGAATGGGTACTTTGAGCGTTAGCGTGCAGGCACCGAGGGCGCAAGGCGTGACTGTGACGGAAGATAGCGTGGTTGTCGACCTCAGGGACGGGCGGACTGTTTCAGCGCCCCTCGCGTGGTACCCGCGGCTTCTCCACGGCACGCCCGAGGAGAGGGACAACTGGCGGCTGATTGGCAGCGGCGAAGGCATTCATTGGCCTGACCTTGATGAAGACTTGAGCATCGAGAGCTTGATTTCCGGAAGGCCGTCGGGCGAAAGCCAAGCGTCACTTAAGCGCTGGCTTGAAACCCGCAAGGGGCGGGCGAGACGTGCTCGAAGCTCGAGAGGAGAACGGAGCTAATCAGGAAAATCCCCCCGGAAAGAAGGATGCCGACATGCCTGAAGAGCGAACGGAAAAAAACAAAGCGATCGACCTTGCCCTGATGCAGATTGAGAAACAGTTCGGCAAGGGTTCAATCATGCGCCTGGGGAGCAAGGACGCGCTGGTTCCCGTGGAAGTGATCCCAACGGGGGCGATGTCCTTTGACGCGGCGCTTGGGGTGGGTGGGATGCCGCGGGGAAGGGTAGTCGAGATCTTCGGCCCGGAGTCAAGCGGCAAGACGACCATCGCGTTGCACGTGGTGGCCCAGGCACAACAACGCGGAGGGATGGCGGCGTTTGTGGACGCCGAGCATGCCCTCGACGCACCCTATGCCAAGAGGCTGGGTGTGGACGTGGACAACCTGCTGGTCTCGCAGCCGGACTACGGGGAGCAGGCGCTGGAGATTGCAGAGGCATTGGTGCGCTCCAATGCGATTGATGTTCTGGTGATCGATTCTGTCGCCGCGCTGGTTCCGAAGGCCGAACTGGATGGTGACATGGGTGACTCCTTGCCCGGCCTTCAGGCGCGGTTGATGTCGCAAGCGCTCAGAAAACTCGCCGGCATCGTATCCAAATCCAAAACGTGCCTGATTTTTATCAACCAGATCCGGGAAAAGATCGGCGTCATGTTCGGGAACCCGGAGACGACCACGGGTGGCCGGGCGCTGAAGTTCTATGCTACAATTCGCGTGGACATCCGCCGTATTGCCTCCATCAAGGATGGCGACCGCGCGGTCGGAAACCGGACAAAGGTAAAAATAGTAAAAAATAAAATTGCCGCTCCCTTTCGGGAAGCGGAATTTGATATTCTATACGGTGAGGGGATCTCCAGGGAAGGCGACCTGATCGATGTGGCCGCAGAGCGCAATATCCTCGAAAAAAGTGGGGCGTGGTTTTCATACGCGGGTGAGCGCATCGGGCAGGGCCGTGAAAACGCCAAGCAATTCTTGCGAGACAACCCTGACCTGTGCAAGAAACTCGAGATTGAAGTTCGCAAGGCGCTCAACCTGCCGGTGCCACACGATTCGGCTGCGCCGACGGAAAGCGCCGCAGTCGCGAAGAGTAAGAAGTGAACGTAGCGCGTGAGCGGAGGGAAGGTCTTTCAGAATCTGCTGAGTAGCAAGAGTTCTAAAGTGCTTCTGCGTTCCCGGGCGCCAGGGGCGACGCGGGAGCCTAAGCAGTCCCGACACAAACCAAGGAGGTTTTGACAATAACCCCGCCTATGAGACTAGCCATTCTGGCCGTGGCCGTTTTTTGCTTCCTGGGGTCCGGGAATTACTTATGGGGTGCGCAAACTTCCGGGGCGCAACAAACCACCGCACCCTCTGGCTCAACTTCCTCGCCTAAACACGCTTCAACTTCGAAGCGGCACGCCGCGAAAAGGCGAAGCACCATCCAAACAGCCTCTGCCACCCGGAGACGTAGCCGGCGCCGGCTGCCCGGCGACGGGTACTACCGAATCAGTTCGTTTGGTGAACCTGCGGCGGAAGACAATCCTGCCGGTGACGATCCCGCAGTCCGCCAGGCTGCCATTCAGGCATTGGGAAACTGGAACGGCAGCATGGTGGTAGTGAATCCGAACAATGGGCGGGTTCTCTCTATCGTGAATCAAAAGCTGGCACTGTCCAGCGGCTTCACCCCTTGCTCGACGTTCAAGCCCGTGGTGGCGCTGGCCGCATTGCGAGAAGGTGTCATCACTCCAAAGACGAAACTCTACGTCGGAGGCCGCCAGCGGATGGACGTAACGGAAGCCCTGGCACGGTCCAACAACGCGTTTTTCATGAAGCTGGGTGAGATGTTGGGGTTCGGCCGACTGGCCGAGTACGCTCATGCGTTCGGCCTTGGGGAAAAGACCGGCAATGATATCCCCGGCGAACCCGCAGGGCGGTTTCCCAGCGTTCCTCCCAAGGCAGGCGGCGTTGGTTATCTGGCCTACTACGGCCAGGATATCGATGTCACCGCGCTTCAAATGGCCGCCATTATATCCGCCATCGCCAATGGGGGAACTCTTTACGAATTGCAGTATCCGCGCACTGCGGATGAACTTTCTCAATTCCAGCCCCGTATCCGGCGCCAGTTGGATGAATTGGCCGAGTACTTGCCTCAGGTCAAGGCTGGCCTTGAGGCAGCAGTCACCTACGGAACTGCCCGGTCGGCCTACGACCCCGAAATGCAAATCTACGGAAAAACTGGAACATGCAGCGAAGACGGAGCGCGCCTGGGCTGGTTCGTTTCATATGCTCAGGACCAGCAACCGAAGTACGTGGCTGTCGTGCTCCTGCGCGGCGGACGGATGATGTTCGGCCCCCACGCCGCGGAAATCGCCGGGCGCTTCTACCGTGGAGTTCTTCATAAAGAACATATCACCGCGCAAGCCGGCGGCAGCGCTTCGCTTGTCAGGCAATCTCAGCCCTGACTTACACCTTTTCCAGGGCGATCTCCAGATCGCGTATGATGTCGCGCCAGTCCTCGAGGCCGAGGGAAATCCGGACGCCCTCAGGATGCATACCGAAAGCGCGCTTCTCGGCGTCGGGCAGCGCTGAATGCGTCATCGAGAAGGGATGCTCGATCAGGGTCTTGATCTGCCCGAGGCTGACGGCCAGGGTGATGGAATAAGCGTGCTCGGCAAGGTAATCCACCAGCTTCTCAGCTTGGCTTTGCTTCGCATCAGTACCTTTCAGAACGAAATAGATCATGCTGCCGGGAGCAAACGTTCCATCCGGGCTGATCATTTGCCGGTGAGCCAACGCCTTCTGGGGGAAGCACTCCGCGCCAGGATACCTGACACTCACAACTTTGGGATGTTTGCACAGGAACTCCGCCACGCGCTGCGCCGTCTTCTGCATGTTGGACATACGCGTGGCCAGCGTTGGCACGCCGTAAACCAAGATATTCCATGCACTACGCGGGGAAAGCACTCCTCCGAAATCCTTGCGGAAGAGCATAAGGTTGTTATACCACTCCGCGGGGGCGATCACGGCTCCGCCCATGTCCGTCCCAAACCCTCCCAGTCCCTTGGTCAGGCTTTCCACAACGATGTCTGCCCCCAGTTTCAAAGGCCGTTGGCAGTGCGGCGTGGCGAAGGTGTTGTCCACGATGACCAGGACTCGCTCTCGCGCGTCGCGGCTTGCATTCAATTGGTCGGCGACGCGCCGTACCGCTGCGATGTCAATCAACTCCATGGTCGGGTTGGTTGGGGTCTCAAAGTAGAGGACGCGGGTGGCGGGTGTTACCTGCTCCTGGAGGGTTTCGATCTTCAGGAAGTCGGTAAACCGGACCTGCATGCCAAACCTGGGCAGCCAATTGGTCATCAGACTGTACGTGCAGCCGTAAAGAGTGTGATGCGCCAGAACTTCCTGCCCCTGCCGAAGCGTCGAACCCAGAGCCCCGCTGATCGCCGCCATGCCGCTGGCAAACGCCACGCAGACGTCGCCCCCCTCGGCGTAGGCCAGGTTTTCCTCCAGCATAGCCCGTGTGGGGTCATCCAGCCGGTCGTAGATGTAGATCGGAATATGGCCGCTCAACGCTTCGTCAGCGGAGGCAAATTGCACAAACCCCTTGGCGCCCCGCTCGAGCGAGGTCAGGCGGAAAGCCGCAGAATGGGAAATCGGCGGAACAACGTGGTGGTCGTAATCCCACTTCTTGCTGTCGAAGCTCCCGTGGATCATGTGGGTACGCAGCCTGTAGTCCTCTTTCTTGCGATGATGTTTCCGAACCTCCACAGCACACCTCCTGGCAGGGTCTGTCCACATTGTGACACGTTATTGGGCGGGAAGATATGTCTAATGGGGCATCGAAGGCGTGGTAGCGGCGATCCCGCGTCTGCGGGATCGCCCGCTGGCGGCGTATAGCCGCCTCTACATCAAAACGTCACGGACGAGCTTCAAAAACCAGGTTGAAGGGAGTCTGGGCAGCGCGGCGGAAGTGGCTGAATCCGGCGCTCGTCACCACCTCGCGTAGTCGGGTTTCGCCGGCCTGAGCTCCGAGTGCCAGCCCGACTTCCTGCGCGCGCGAGGCCGGTGTGCAGATCATGGTCGAGGCACAGTAGAACACCCGGCCGACGGGATTCAGATTTTCTTCCACGCGGTCATTAGCATAGGGCTCCACAATCATCCAGGTCCCACCTGGGGCCAGAGTTTCACGGACGTGCGCCGCAGCGCCGGCAGGGTCTCCCATGTCATGCAAGCAATCGAAGAACGCCACCAAGTCGTAGCCTTTTCCTGGGTATCCTTTGGCCCAAGCGACTTGAAACCCAACCCGGTCCCCGACCCCGGCCTTCGTCGCAGACTTCCACGCATGTTCGACGGAAGCCGCATGATAATCGAAGCCGACGAACCGCGAGTTTGGATAGGCTTGCGCCATCAGGACCGTGGACGCACCATGTCCACAACCCACGTCGGCAACCTTTGCACCAGCTCTCAGCTTTGACTCAACAGCATCCAGCGCGGGGATCCAGGAGTTAATGAGGTTGGCTGCGTAGTTCGGTCGGAAGAAGCGCTCCGTCCCTTCGAACAAGTCGGGATCGTGCTCGTGCCATCCCACTCCCTCCCCGGTTCGGAATGCCTCGGCGATTCGCGGTTGATCCTTGAACACGGCCGAAATGATCTGGAAGGCCCCTGGCAAATAAGCTGGGCTATCCTCCACCGCCAACGCAAATGCCTGTTCATCAGGCAGAGTGAATCGCCCCGAGCCAGAGTCGTAGATCACATATCCGCCCGCCGCTTGCGCGGCCAGCCATTCGCGCACATAGCGCTCGGCAGTTCCGGTTTTCCGGGCAAGTTCCACTGATGTCATCGCCCCCGCACCTGCCATAGCTTTATACAGACCAAGCCTCTCCCCCAGAATCACCAGCGCGGCATTCATGGCTGCTCCCATTTCCCCCACTGCCTGTCCCATGAATTTCTCGAGTTTCGCCTGATCGATTCCCATCGTTGACTCCCTCCCACCTGAGAGTAATTCGTCTCGAGAAAGGGCAATTCCCTTCCAGGAGAAACGTATAAGCTGTGTGACGAAGATAGCCCTGACAGCAGATTTCATTATACCAGGGGAGTTACGAGGAAGCAAGCGCTTTGTTTCTTGCGTTTACAAGCCTGCAAGGATGCTCTTGAGTTCTGGAAGCGATGAGATTCGGAGGCACTCGGCGGCAGGATAAGCTCCCACACCGTCCATAAGCACACCGGTCAACCCTGCGAGCTGCGCGCCGCCGACATCTGTCGCATAGGTGTCGCCGACAAAAATGGCTTCCGAGCCGTCCACACCCGCGCCCTGAAGCGCCAGCCTGAAGATTTGCGGGTGTGGTTTCTGAACGCCCACGAGAGCCGAATCCCAGACTGCCTGGAAGTACCGTGTGAGACCCAGTCGGGCGAGCTGACCTTCCAGCGTTCCGGTGGAATTTGAAATCACTCCCACGAAGTAGCCCTGGGTCACAAGCCATTCCAGAAAGGCAGGCGTATCAGGCATCACGCGGGACCAGAGTTGTATGTTCTGGAAGCTGTTGATTAAGAGCTTGATCAACTCCCCCTGCAAATTCTCCGGGCCTCCGAGCCCTCGCATGAACTCCTGCAAATACTCCGACCAATAGTAATCATCAATCTGCTCCGGGACCTCACGGCGCCGGATCTGCGGCCACAGCCAATTATCCAGTCTTCGCTTGGCAAAGCGCTCGGCGGCGTAAAAGTCCTCCGGCGTGGTCGAATAGCCCTGCTCCTTCAAGTCCTTGATAATGTCCTCTAGTCGCGGGAACACCAAAGTGTTGCCTGCATCCAGAAAAATGGCGCGCGTTCGTCTGTGGTCCATTTCAACTCCTTTGGAGCTAAGCATTATATCAGTCGTCAGTGGTCAGTCGTCAGAGCAGGGCTGGGGCGATTTTGGATTTTGGATCCCCCGACTTGCCGCGCGCCGTTTCGCTCCCCTGAGACCCGGCACCTAGCCCCTGAAACGTGCTTTTCACTTGTCACTCGTCACTCGCCACTACTTTTCTGCCTTGACCTGCTCTCCGCTTCTCTCTAGATTTAGGAGGATGGGGAAGAAACATGTCATTTTATGCGTGATCGTCAGTGGTCAGTTGTTGCTGAGTCCCGTTTCTCTGAGAGGCGGGCAAGCGGCTCAGGCGCCCGCGGCCAAGTCCGTTACGCCGCCGCAGGCTGCCGAAAAACCCTCATCGGACGCGCAGGAATTCCAGGCGCTCCAGGATGCGGTCCGTTCCTCCGAGGACAATCCCCAGACGCTTATCAAGAATCTGGCAGGTTTTCTCAATCGGTTCCCCGCGAGTGCGCGACGCGGGGAGGTTCTCGAGGTCATTTTCAAATCCGCCCTTCGGGCTAACGATCCTCAAACCGCTATCCAGTATGGTGAGAAACTGCTGGAGCTGAAGCCGGGCGATCCAACGCTTCTCTCCTCGCTGGTCGACCTCTTGGACCGGCAGGACGGCGCTTCCAGCCGTGCGGAAGCCCTAAGATACGCCACGAAGTTCGTCGAGCGCACGGAAATGGATGCCAAAGGATCAGTCCCATCCGCAGCGGCCAACAGCAAGTCCCCTGACACGCCGGCCGCCATGCTGGCGGTGGCCCACCTAATGCGCGGGGACCTTTACGTCAAGTCCGGCGAGGCGGACAAGGCCGCGGCGGATTACGAAAGGAGCTATGCCGCCTACCCCTCGGAGCAGCTCGCGGAGCGGCTTGGAAACCTGGCGGCCAAGAAGAACGACCTTGAACAAGCCGTGCATGAGTACGCGACGGCGTTCGCCTTCCCTGGCCCCGGCTCTGACCCGTCGCACCGGGAGGAAGTCCGCCGCAAACTGGGCAGTTGTTACGTGGCGTTGCATCAGTCTGAGAGAGGCCTGGGCGATTTGGTCCTTACGCGCTACGACGAACTTATGCGCGAACTTGCTCCGCGATTCAAGGACTCGCGCCAGCCGATCGCCAATCTTCAGGACCCCTTCGCCTATGTGCTCGAGCGTACGGACGGCTCGCCGCTGCGCCTTGCCGACTACCGCGGCAAGGTTCTAGTCCTGGAGTTCTGGGCCACTTGGTGTGGCCCTTGCCGCATGGAGGGTAAGCTGTTCGAGCGCGTTACGGAGAGCTTCCGCAGCGAGCCCGCCGCCGTGTTCCTGGCTGTAAATGTGGATAGTGATCGGACGGGCGTGCCGGCATTCCTCAAGGAAGAGCAGTGGAGCACTCCGGTTGCCTACGCCTCGGGACTCGATCGGCTCCTGGGCGTGGAGGCGCTCCCGACGTTGGTGATTTTCGACCGCAGCGGTCACGTGGTCTTCCGCCAGGAAGGACTAAATCTCAGCAGCTTCGTCGAGACCTTGAACAAGAAAGTGCGCGAAGCCCTGAGTGGGGTACCCGCGGCTGCATCGCGGTAGCGATCACGAAGACGGAGGCCGTCAGAAGCGCGCCATGACGTTTAATGCATGACGCTTCCCCCGGAGAGGTTGACGGCCTGCCCGGTAATGTACGCTGCGTCGTCACTGGCCAAGAATACGGCTGTGCTGGCAACATCTTCCGGGGTACACAGCCTGCCCAGGGGAGTTCTTTCTTCCAAGAAGCGGCGGACGTCCTCTACCGGTAACTTCTTCTTGCGGGCATAGTCTTCCATTTGCTCATCCCAGAGCCGGGTAAAAACCACTCCCGGACAGATGGCGTTCACTCGAATTCCTTCTTCCGCAAACTCGACAGCCAGCGACTGTGTCAGACCAATGATGCCGAACTTGCTGGCGCAATAGGCGGCATAGTGGCTAGTGCCGACTTTGCCTGATTGGGACGACAGATTCAGAATGACGCCGCGCTTGCGCGCCACCATGTGCCGAAGCGCTGTCTGACACCCGATGAAAGCGCCCTTCAGGTTGATGCGCAGTACCAGATCCCACAACTCGTCGGAACAATCCAAAAAGGGCACTACCCGGGAAATGCCTGCGTTGTTCACCCAAATGTCCAACGGCCCCAGGTGTTTCTCGATCTCATCCGCAGCGTGTTCCACACCCCCACGATCTGCAACATCAAGTTTCCACGCTAAGGCCTGCCCTCCCTTGACGCGAATCTCGGCGGCAATCTCCTCCGCCGGTTCCAGACGCAGATCGGCGATCGCTACGCGCGCCCCTTCGCGCGCAAAAGCGCGGCAGATCCCCGCGCCGATGCCACTGCCTCCGCCTGTCACTACCGCGACTCTGTTCTGAAGTCTCATGCCCGTCACTCTCCTGAAAATCAGCTCACGCTAGTCTTCAATGCGGATATCGCCGGGTGCGTAGTAAACAACCGCCTTCACAGTACCCTCCATTTTCTCCGCGGAGTGGTGTCGTTCGCGTGGGCGGCATTCTTCCGTCCGCTTCGCGGGCTGCCTTCCAGAGCGAGATTCCTCGCTTCGCCCTGGACCGTCCGCCCAGGGCCTCGCTCGGAATGACAGTCGAGGGGTCTGAATGACAATGAGGGGCTCGGAATGAAGGTGTTCGCAAGGGTCTTTCGCATCCTGCTAGGACTGCGCGGCCAGGATTACCTCGACAGACTTGCGGGCCTCCTCTACGGAACACGTAATCGGCCCGCCTTCGGCAACCGCTTGAAGGAATTCCCGATCCTCTGCGCGGAACATGTCATCCCGCTCCGTCGCCAAGAGTTCGTCTTCCCACCGGCCTTTCGAAGCCTCGTACACGGATAGCGTGCAGCGGTCCCAGCGTGCGAACTCCACCATGAGGACGCCTTGGGTGCAGATGAGTTCTGTCTGCCGCCGGCGCGGCCGCTGAAAAAAGTCCAGATGAATACTCGCCATGCAGCACCCTTCGAAGTCGATGAGGATTTCCACAATATCTGGCGACTCAAGGCCGATGTCGCTGTAGCTTCCATGGAGACATGCGACCTTACGGATCGGCCGACCCGCATACCAGATGGCCAAATCGACTTCGTGCATCAGTTCAAACGCCCCGCCATACTTGGCAAGATACAGTTCGTGGTAATCCGGCCGGACATCAGGAAGATGCTCGCCTACTAGCGCCCGCACCGATACCAGGCGGCCCACTCGACCGGAGTCGAGGTAACGCTTAGCCTTAACCAGGCCGTCGTGGTATCGGAAGCAATGAGCAACTGCAACCTTCTTGTTCTCGTCCGCCGCCATGGCCTTCAGCTCGTCAATACCTTCTGTTGTATGGGATAGGGGCTTCTCGCAAAGTACGTGGCATCCAGCACGAAGGGCCTGAATCGCCATCGGGATGTGCTGTGCGGTAGGTGTGCAAATTACCACCGTGTCCGGTCGATCAGCCAAGGCCGCATCGAAGGATTCGTACATCCGGACAGAGGGAACTTGAGACAACAGGGAGTCACGTCGCTCCGGAATGGGATCGCAGGCACGGACATCACCGACTCGCAGCGTCTTCAGCACATTCGCGTGCCGCTTGCCTATGCTTCCGCACCCCACCACGAGTACGCTGAGGTGTTCCCACTGCTTCACCATGCGGTCATGCCTCCATCCACGGGCAGGTTAATTCCCGTCACGTACGACGACGCTTCCGATGACAAGAACACCACCGCTCCCTTCATCTCTTTCCCATCCTGCCCCATACGCCCCATGGGGACCAAGTAGTTGTACTGGCGGTGGAATCTATCCGGTTGCCCGCGCCAGAATCCACCCGGGCTGATGCAGTTCACCCGAATGTTGTATTGAGCCAGCCAACAGGCCATCTCACGCGTCATATTGATTACACCCCCTTTGGCGGCGGCATAATCAATAGTGACGCCCCCCATGGTTGTTCCCTCGTAAACCCGATGGTCCTTGCCCACCATTCCGGCGACAGAACCGATGTTGATGATGACGCCCTGACGGGCCGGTTTCATGAACTTGGCCACCACATGTTTCGCGCAGAGGAATGCACCCTTCATGTTGACGTCCACAGTGAATTCCCAGTCGGTGAGAAGGCGCTGTTCGAGAGGTTTGCTCTCGGGAGTGCTCAGAACGTTGCCGGCATTGTTGATGAGGATGTCGATCTTTCCGAACTCCGCGAGCACAGCCGTCACCATGTTTTCTACTTGATCTTCATAGCGGACATCGCAAGCGAGGCCCACGACCTTGCGGCCGGTATCCTGCGCGATTCGTTGGGCCGCCTGCTGCGCCGCCTCAAGAGTGCGGCTGGTGATAGCAATGTCCGCTCCAGCCTCGGCGAGCGCCGTGGCCATGTCAAAACCGAGATTGCGGGCGCCTCCGGTTACCAAGGCCGCCTTCTGCGTCAATGCGAACAATTCCTGAATGGTGGGTGAGGGCATACTGGTTTCTCCTGTTTTACATCAACCGGCTATACTCCCAGGCGGCGTCCCGAAAAGCCAGAAGGTTCTTGTAGCGGGTGCGGGGAGACGTATTGCAACGCCAGTCATGGGCCACCTCTGCGCCTCCCGCAACCTAATCAGAGTCTAAAGCAAGGGGTATTTTCCGCAAGCCGCTGTTGCGTCACACATGGCCAAGACATTCTCGGGCGGAACATCGGGCTGGATGCAGTGCACGCTGGCGACGATGTACCCGCCTCCGGGGGCCAAATCGTTGATCCTGTGCCGGACCTCGGCGCGCACTTCCTCGGTCGTGCCGTGGGGCAAGACGTGCTCGGTGTCGATAGCGCCGCAGAAGGAGAGGTTCTTGCCAAACTCCCGTTTCAGCCGCGCCGTGTCCCCCAAATCCCCCGCCGAGACCTGCACAGGGTTCAGAAGATCCACGCCGTTATCGATGAAATCTCTGATCAAGGGGTAGATGTTTCCGTCCGAATGGAAGAAGATTTTTGCTTTGGTCAGCTTCTTGATGGCGGCAAGGATTTCCGCATGATAGGGCTTAATCATCCGGCGATACGTTGGGGGGGACATCATGAGGCCGGTGTCGGTACCCAGATCATCGCCCGTAGTGATGACGTCGATGTATTGCCCCACTTCCCCCAGCAGCCGGCTTATACCCGCAAGCATCAAGTCTGTGACCTTGCGCAGGAGAGCGTGTGCAAACTCCGGGTCCGTGACCAGATCCATCAGCCAGGTATCCAACCCCCGCGCTACGTAGATGATTTCGTGCGGAGACATACCACTCAGGAGCACAACCGCGTACGGCGTCTCCTCGTGCAGGCGGCGCGCTTCTTCTGCCAAGCCTTCAAAGCGGCTGGGGTGCGCCAAGTCAGGCCACGGGTAACGGTCGAGATCGGCGAGTGTGGCATGCCGAAGAGGGCAATCGATAATCTCGTAATACAGGATGCCGGGCGCCCTTCGCCACGTCACCCCCCACTCATCGATGAATTCGTCAGGAGAGATTTCCCTGCGCAACAGGCCGGGGGCGGCATGCGGCACGAGCGGCCGGCCATCGCTTCCCAGGCGTACAAGAACCTCGTCATCGAGTCTCGCGTACTGCATTGATCTCGACAGGAGCCGCGGCTCGGCCTTGACGCCTAGACGGGCTTTCAGCTTCTCGTACGCGGGCGCAAGCAATGTCGTGGCGCCCGAAGTTCCGATAAAAAGCGGTACTCGATCCGGCTCCTCGTGGTTCAACGCACAAAGTACCCGTTCGCGTGAAGTCAGCATTTGAGGTGAATCGTCCTTTCTGAAAAGTGGCGGCTGCTTAGCCCGGATTTCTACCCATCCTCTGCCGTTTTGAGTCTGGCAACCGCTTCATAGTTTCCTCCAGATGGAGATGTCCAATCCTGACGGAGGAAGTTATCCAGCCTGTTTCGTTCTTCCTCATCGAGTGGCTGCAAAGGCGAAACCGGCTTCCCGGAGCCGACTCCCCGGGTAGACATTGCGTATTTCAGTCCGCCCAGCCAGTTCTTTGGTTCCCGCAACAGATTCTGGCGCAGAGCCCGGATCCGCTCCTGACAACGCCAAAGTTCAACCACATCGCGCCGTTGTGCGGCCTCGTAAGCACGGACGAACGTTTGAGGTTCAAAGTTCGCGCAACACGGAACGATCCCACATGCGCCGTCCAACAGCGACGCGGCGACGCACGATTCGGACCCCTGCAGCACTTTCAAGCCAATCTCTTGGGCATTCGAAATCAAGAGGTTGAAATAATCAACGTCCTCTGAACTCTCTTTGCAATAGCGGATCCAGCCTCGACGGGCCATCTCGCACATGGTGGCCACGGCGATCCGCGATCCCGCGCAACTCGGGATGTTGTAGGCGATCATTTCCATCCCACAACTGTTTTCTTTGCACGTCCCGAACAAGCGTAGGTGTTCGTCGGCATGCGGCACAACAAGGTAAAAGGTGGGAGTGACCACAAAATAACCGTAGCCGATCCCGGCCAAAATTCTAATCCTCTCGGCCACCCTCTTCGTGGAGGTATCCATGACTCCGCCCAGCAAATGGACTCTCCCTTGGCATTCCTCGAAGGCGATTCCGAGCATGCGCTCCCATTCACCCATGGTGAGCAGGGGGCCTTCACCGGCCTATCCCCCGGCGAATATCCCATGGATTCCGGCCGCAATCAGAGACTTAAGGTGTTTCCTCAACGCGGGCTCATCGACACGCTCTTCAGCATCCACCGGGGTAATTACGGGTACGATGACGCCTGACAATTCAGTGGTTTTCATGAGTCGTTTTTTCCCTTTCGTGTCATATGCATTCTCCACCTTGCGATACGGTGTTTGATGCCCTACGGCAGGGGGCGCGGCTTGCCCTCCCCTGCATGTCATCTCGTTCCCCGACCAGGGCAGGGCAGGCCCCACCCCTACAGCAAGGCCGATAGTCAGAGCAAGAACACACGCTTTCGTTTGTTTAGTCGAATCGCATGCCGCCGTTTACAGGAATGACATCCCCGGTGATATAGGCGGCATCTTCGGAGGCGAGAAATGCAACCACGGTTGCCACATCTTCCGGCAAACCTATCCTCTCCAGGGGCATCATTCGTCGCTGTCGCTCCAGCGATTCAGGCGTATTGAGCCGGTGCAGGAGGCGGGTGTGAATTAATCCCGGGGCGACGGCATTGACGGTGATCTTGAACGGACCAAGCTCCTTGGCCAGCGTCCGAGTGAGAGACTCAACGCCTCCTTTGCTCGCCGTATAGTGTGCATAGCCTGGGCCTGCACCGGTGCGCGCGGAGACCGAACTCATGTTAATAATTCGCCCAAATCCCGCACTCTTCATCCCTGGAATGCAATGCTTGGCGCACAGAAATGCCCCCGTGAGATTAACTGCGATGACCTTCTTCCAGACTTCCACATCCATGGTTTCTACCGGCGCCAAGCCGATTGCATCGCCGGCATTGTTTACCAGTATGTGGGTGGGTTGGCCGAAGTGCTGAGAGACGTTCCTCACAACAGCTTCCACTTGCTGGTTCTTGGTCACATCCAGCTTCACAGGAAAAACACTTTTGCCAAGCCCATTTAGTTTTTCCGCAAGTGCCTCGGCATCTGTCCGGCTGGTGTTGTATGCGCAAGCGACGTGAGCGCCGAGTGAGGCCAGACGCTCGACAATGGCCGCGCCGAGACCCGTGGCGCCGCCTGTGACCAGCGCGACCCTGCCGGATAGTGTGCTCATACTTATCCCTCCAGACCCGCGGTCGGTCTTGGAGGCCGTCCGCGTCCTAAAACCTTGAATTGCAAGGACTTCCTTTCATTCCTCAAGGGAGGATTGATCATAATCGCACCGCTTCGAGGCTAGCCGATTGACCGCCTTTTTTATCACCGCGAATCCCGCACGTCAAGTAAATCGTCGATTTTTGTTTCACGTCCGGCTTGACCCTCTCGCAGCGAATATGTTAAAAGGCCTGCGATCAAGGCCCACTGACGCCGCTCAATAGAAGCATCTGACTTCGGGCTGAAACCGGCGGCTTAGGAGGCGAACCACAGTATGACTCTTCTTTATGGATTAGTTTTGACCTTTCTGGCTGGCCTAAGCGTCGGGTTCGGAGGGTGGCCGATTAAGTGGGCGAGAACCTGGAAGTGGGAGAACTTCTGGCTCGTCTACTGCCTCCTTTGCCTGATTATCTATCCACTTGCTCTGGCCTTTTGGCTTTTGCCTCACCTTGGGCGGGTCTATGCTTCCCTGACGCCTGCCGAAGTTTTGAAGCCGTTCTTGTTCGGCGTGCTGTGGGGATTTGCGTCGCTCGGTTGCGGAATCTGCATCCATAAGTTGGGCTTTGCAATCACGGTTGCAGTGGTCAATGGCGTCGGAGCCGCTTTCGGGACGGTGCTTCCCCTTGTGCTTCTGCACCGGGCGATGGTATTCCAGGCGGGCGGGGGGCTGCTGCTGTCTGGCACGCTAGTAATGATGATTGGCGTGGCCCTTTGCGGCTGGACCGGCTACCAGCGGGAAAACGAGGCGAGGCAACAAGGCCGGGGCGCGGGGTTCTCGGTGAAAGAGTCCGCGATGAGCCAGGTCGCCTCGACGCGACAGGGCTATATTCTGAATGTGGGCATTGCCGTGGCTGCAGGAGTGTTGGCGTCCTTACTGAATGTCGCTCTAGCCTATGGCGGCGACATCATGCAGAAGGTACGCAGCGAAGGTGGGCAAGCTTCCTGGGCGCCCTTTGCGGTCTGGCCGATTGCTCTGCTTGGCGGCTCGCTCGTCAACATCGCGTACAGCATTTACCTGCTGTCTCGTAATCGAACCTGGGGGAATTTCCGAGGTGGGATCAAGGAGGTGTTTAACCCTGTGCTGTCGGGATTCATGTGGATGGCCGGCATCGCCATGTACAGCAGCGGCACAACCTTCCTGGGGATCCTTGGAGTCTCGATTGGTTTTGGGTTGTATATGATCATGATAGTAGTGTCGGGTCAGTTAGCCGCGGTCTTTACCGGCGAGTGGCACTTTACGCGGCGCGTTACCTCGGGGGCGTTTGGGGCGGGGATCGCCTTACTTGTCGTCGCCCTCATCGCAATCGGGGGCGCAAACTATATGGGCAAATAATGCCTTCAATATAAAGCGAGATGCTTCGCCCCGCCCAGCATGCCAGATTCGAATTTCTTTCAGATATTCTGTCATATCGTCGTCCTCCTTTTTCCATCGCTATGGCTTCAGGAGAACCTTGTTCACATTGGGTTTCGCAGCCCGCGCAAAGGCTGCCGCGACGTCGTCGAGCGGAAACACCTCGGTGTGGAGGGCTTCGAGAGTTTCTCGGTGTTTTAGAGCTAATTGGATCGCATCTTCAAACGTGTGCGGGTTGAGCCAGGCCCCCTTCAGTTCCAGTTCCTTCAGGGTCAATTCCACAAGCGGCAGCGCTGCATCCTCGGGGTTCCCAACCAGTCCCGCCAACACAAGCCGTCCGGACTTGCCCAAGGCTCGGATCCCCTGCGACACCGCCTCGATCCGGCCGCTGCAATCAATGGCCGCATCAATAGTGTTAACCCATTCCGAACCCTTCAGTTGCTCCGGCACCAGAGCCGGCACGCCCAGCAGCGCCCGCGCCTGATCGCGTCGAGCATCGTTCGGTTCAATGAGGATGACTTCTCGCGTTGGGTCTTTCAGAATAAGGGCGGTCAGAATTCCCAGCATCCCCGCGCCGAAGACGGCCACGCGCTTCGGTTGAACCTCTTCGGCTGATCGCGCGACGTGGAGGGCACACGAGAACTGTTCCACAAAGGTGGCCAAGGCGTCACTTAGGCCCACGGGGATGGCGTAGACCATCCGTGAGTCGAGAGCGACGTACTCGGCAAAGCCGCCATTGCTCTTGATGGATCGAGACTTAAGAAAATCGCACAGGTTGGGTTTCCCAGCGCGGCAATATCGGCACTCACCGCAGCCAAGGTTGGGGTTAATGACTACCGGCTGCCCAAGCTGAAATTGCGTGACGTTCGGGCCCAGCCGCGCCACTCGACCGCAGAATTCGTGTCCCGGTGAGTAAGGAAATTCTTTGGGATTGTGTCCGCTCCAGACGGCAATGTCTGAGGCACAGACGCCACACAGTGCCACGCGGACGAGCACTTGTCCCTCCAGGGGAACAGGAATGGGTCTGGTTTGCACCTCGA
The DNA here is from genome assembly GCA_963765485.1 of uncultured Acidobacteriota bacterium. GTDB lineage: Bacteria > Acidobacteriota > Terriglobia > UBA7540 > UBA7540 > CAVROP01. The sequence continues at coordinate 23,518 of CAVXWN010000048.1, forward strand.
GGCAACCTGGCCGGAGGATCATCGCGATCTTCATGGTTGCCGTCATGCACTACTCCCATGGATGCAGCATCGGCTTTCTTCCATCGGCTTTCGTCTGAAAGAATTCGGCGGGGTCGTCATTCAGGGTGTAGTGATGCGGGCAGGTAAGTCCCCTCATGGACAGCTTGCCACTCGAAAGCCACTTGAGGATCGTCTCCATCGTGCGCGTCGAGCAGCCGCTCGTCCCCGCGGCCTTGGCCATGCGGTAATGCAGGTTATCTACCAGGGCCTGCTCGGTAGGCTTGTGCAGGCCTGCGAAACAGGACGCGACCCCATAACCGTCCTGATTAAGAAGCAGAAACATCAGCCGTTCAGCGTCCTCCGACGGCGCCGCCAGCACAACGTCATCGAACAATTCACCGCGTGTCAGGTCAGCGAACTCCTTCGCGACGCGATCTTCCATCCTCAACTTCTCCGGCAGGGGCAAACTCGCATAGCCAGGCACAACTTTGAACCGCGCCCAGTCGCCAAGCTGTCTGCCGAGCAGCTCAGCCTTGCTCTCGGAGCGCACGATGAAGCACACCTCGGCTGCACCCTCGATCCGCGCCAGCCGCCCGTAGATCGTGGCCAGGGTGCCGGAGCCGATGATCAATGTGCGCCCTCCCTTTAGAATCCCGCTGTGAACGATGTGCCGGCCCTCCGCATCCACACCGACCGCGTGGGGTATGGCATAAATGCTTTCGAGCACGCAGGCGGCAGGCTCAACCAGTGCTGCCTCCTCGTCCGTAACCTGATCGGGAATAGGCAGTACCGCACCCGACTGAATCATGTCGGCGGGGATCTTCATGTATTGCGCGAACCCGCCGGGGATGCGAAAGGAGAGATTCTGGATGGGATCGCGAATCAACATCAGTCCGTTGCGCATACGGGCGATCCGCGATTGCACCGTCACGCGCTGTCCGATTGGCAAACAAAGTTCGGCGCGACTCAGGGTCTGACCTTGTTTGTACCCGATGCCTTGCTCGAGCGTGTGGACGTCCCGCCCAACTCCGGCTACCCTGCCAACCAGCTCGTGTCCCAGCACAGTGGGTATTCGCACATTCGGGTGCGGCTCGCGGAAAAGCCGTTGGTCCGTGCCGCAGCGACCGCAGACTTCGATACGAAGAACGATGTCGGTCAGACCGCAGGCGATCTCCATCGAGTCGAGCCGAACACGGCCCGGACCCTCATACAGAAAGCATTTCGAAGTGTAAGTTCCCACTAACGTCCCCACCGTCCTACGTGAAGCCGCAACCTACGCCATGAGCATGTCAATTAGACGGTCAGATTATGCAGGTATTCGTAGCTGACCTTGACGCTTTCCAGCGGCGGGACCTCGCAAAAGTCCTGCTCTACGTAGAAGTGCTTCATGCCGCCCTGGGGCGCTGCCGCAAAGATGCGCTTCCAATTGATAGTCCCTTTGCCGACCTCGGCGAATTCTCCCATCCGGGCGTCATACTCCGTCGAGGGCGGGATCCCGGCCTTCAGGTCCTTGATGTGCAACAGCGGGAAACGGCCCGGATATTTCTTGAAAAGAGCCACGGGGTCCTGGCCGGCGTGCGTTACCCAGAAGCAATCCATTTCGAACTGCACGAGGTTGGGATCCAATTGTTTGAACAGGTAATCATAAGCAGTGATCCCACCGTATTTCTTGAATTCAAAATCATGGTTGTGGTAGCAAAAAGTCATGCCGGCCTGGTGCGTCTGCCGGGCGATTTTGTTAAACAATTCGACATGCCGCTTATAATCGTCAAGCGACTTTCGCTCTTCAGGATCGAGTATGGCATGCACCATGTACTTGAGACCCAATTCCCTGGCCTCAGCGACCTTCTTCTCCCATTGGGTCTTTTCAACATTCAGCAGGTAATGGCCGCTGACGGCGGTAAGGCCGCTGTCCTTTAGCAGCTTTGTGAATTGAGCTGGCGACATTCCGTAGAGGTCATAAATCTCGACCTCTTTGTAACCGATGGCGGCTACTTTCTTGATCGTGCCCGGCACGTCCTTCTGAAGTTCGTCACGGAGCGTGTAGAGCTGCAGCCCGATGGGCTTGCCATAGGGATTCGCAAGAAGGTTCCGGGCCATCCCGCTCCCGGCGGCAATCGCCGCAGCGCCCAGGGCAGTATTTCGTATGAAATCTCTTCGGTCAATCATCGAGGAGGAATCTCCCTTCTATGTGATTCGAGTTCCACAAAGCAGAAAGCTGAAATTAGAAATCAGAAGGTCGCGCCATCGTTATTCCAGCTTCTCCTTTGTAATGCCTCAGTCTCCGGCGTTGTAGGGCCGATCCCGCAGGCTCGGGATCGGACTGGCCGGGGCAAGCCCCGGCCCTACGTCTCTGATTTCTAGTTTCACGTTTCTTTCTTCGCTGTTACGATACCCCAATGAGCCGGCGATTGTCACCTGGGACCTCCTCAACTGCGGACGCAGATTTCATGCGTCGCGCACTTCGCGAGGCACAAAAGGCTGAGGCGGAGGGAGAAGTTCCTGTGGGGGCTGTGGTGGTCCAGGATGGGAAGATTATAGGCCGGGCGCACAATCGTCCCCTGGGCCTATTGGACCCTTCAGCCCATGCGGAGGTTCTGGCGATGCGGCGCGCCGCCAGGAAACTCGGGAATTACCGACTGAAAGGCTGCGACCTCTATGTTACAATTGAGCCGTGCGCCATGTGCGCCGGCGCCATTATCCAGGCACGTTTGCGAAGAGTAGTTTACGGAACGCCGGATCCTAAAGCGGGCGCGTGTGGGTCAGCCCTCGCAGTCCTCAACCACCCCAAATTGAATCATCAGGTTGAGGTTGTTTCAGGCGTGCTGGCCGACGAAAGCGCAGTGATCCTACGCGAGTTCTTCCGTCGCAGGAGGAAAAAGACCTAGGGAATTGCGCAAGAAAGGCATCCAACTGTCATCCTGAGGAGTCCGCCATTCGAATTGGCGGACGACGAAGGATCTCAGCAGTTCGTTAGCTCAAACTTTGACTGTCGACCGCCATTCGCCGGTGGATCAGGAAGCGACTCAGCAGATTGTAACTCTTACTTTTTGACCCTCGACTTTCGACTACTCGACTTTCCTCGGAGAGGTACCGAAGCGGTCATAACGGGGGCGCCTCGAAAGCGTCTTGCCTGCCAAAAGCGGGCACGTGGGTTCGAATCCCACCCTCTCCGCCACCTACCGTACGGTACGTGGCTCCGCCAGAAAACAGCTGACAGTCCACAGTCGACACTTGACAGTCAAAGAACCGACCCTGCCAGCGACGGTCATTCCCGCGAAAAGCTCGCCCTGAGCTTGCCGAAGGGCGGGAATCCAGCGTCTTCCCGACTCACCCGGACCCCCGCTTTCGAGGGGTGACAACACAGAAGTGTTATGCTGTACTATATTGACTTGGAGCGGGGAGGGCGCTAGGGTGGTTGGTGACCGAAAGGAAGGGGGCGGATCATGACTCTCACGATTGACATCAGGCCCGAGGTTCAGGCTGCGCTCGCCCGCCAAGCTGCCGCGCGGGGCCGGGCCGTGGAGTCCTATGCCGCCAGTCTGCTGGAGGAAGCCGCGCAGCTTCCGGCCGCGGACCACCCGCCGCCCGCGCCTCCCCCCAAAAGCCTGCGGGAGGTGTTCGAGGCCGTTAAGGGCCTGGCGGATGACGTTGATTTCAGCCGCAATCCTTCCACCGGACGCCCGGTGGACTTGTCATGAATGGTTTTCTGCTCGATACCAACATCCCTTCGGAACTGATCCGCACTCGCCCTGACCCTCGTGTGGGAAATTGGGTCTACGCCCAAGACGAACAATCGCTCTACTTGAGCGCGGTGTCGATCGGCGAGTTGCGGCGGGGAATTGTCATTCTCCCGGCAAGCAAACGCCGCACGGAGTTGGAGCAATGGCTTCAGAATGACTTGGTGCCCCGGTTTCGCGAACGCATCCTGCCGGTCACTCATTCTATAGGCGACCGCTGGGGTGTATTGGATGGTCACTGCCAGTTGAAAGGAACACCCCTCAACACGGCTGACGGCATGATCGCCGCAACGGCCCTTGAGCACGGTCTCACCATCGTGACGCGGAATGTGAGAGATTTCGCCGGCCTTGGCGTCACGGTCTTGAACCCCTGGGACGCGGTATGAATGCCGTTCGAGCGGTTGCTCCCTCCGCTGCCAATCGGCTGTCGGCGCTGATCGCCGGGGCGAGGAAGCAGCCCACCCCAGGCTTTAGCGCAGGGAGACTGACGTCTCCGGTTGCGAGAAGGCTTTTGCTAACAAGCGGTTTTGGAAATTGTACGACATAGACGGCAGAAACGAATTGACTGCCATAGATTGCTTACCGCAGGCGAAGGCGCCGGAGGCAGGTATGAGCGAGAGTAGGTTTCCCGTGGGATGGGACGAAGAGAGAGTTCGAAGGGTGCTCGCGCACTATGAGCAGCAGACCTCAGAAGAGCCTGTGGCGGAGGATGAGGCGGCATTTGAGAATCAAAACGAGACAGTAATGAAAGTTCCTCGTGAACTTGTGTCGGCAGTCCGTCAACTGATCGCAAGGCATCAGGGATAGTTCCCAACGCGGGACGCCTCGAGAGCCCACTCCCTGCCAAAAGCGGGCACGTGGGTTCGAATCCCACCCTCTCCGCCACCCTACGCTAAAGCTTCGGGTGGCGGGCCACCGGAAGCTCTAGCGTAGGGTGTCTCCCGAAGCTTTAGCGCAGGGAGACTGGCCACCCCGAGCTTCAACGCAGGGAGACAGGCACTCATGTGGTATGTCTATTTTCTCCAGCTTAAGAACGGCGATATTTACGTCGGGTCGACAAACGATCTGAAGCGCCGTCTCTCTTCGCACCGAGCAGGACAGGTTGTTTCAACAAAGCCGCATCTTCCCGTTAAGCTAAGAAGTTACGTGGCAGTTGAATATGAGGCTTCGGCATAGGGAGCTTGAAAGATATTTCAAATCAGGCTCCGGCAAGGCTTTTGCCAAGAAGCGTTTTTGGGAGTAGGCGGTCGGGTTCGAATCCCACCCCATCCGTCAGCCTATCTTTAGCAATCTCAGTGAGCTAGGAACGCAGCATTTTTCGTGTACCTCTTGTGTACCCTTCCTGCTGCTGAGAATATACCAAAGACAAACGCGAACTAATCTGGGCCGGTCCCTGGCTTGATCCACTCGTCTCACTTTTTTTGAACTTTTCTGGGGCTGAGATCGGAGTTTGGCACTAAACGTTCGTATGAACGGGCGTAGGAACCTGCAATCTATCAAACCCCATAGGAGGAATTTCGGCCTTAAGGGGGTCAAGCGCTTAGGTTGTTTCCAAAAAGGAGGTGGTTATTGAAAAATCTCGGCCTCTTGTGCTTCTGCCTCGCATTAGGCCTTTACGTGGGAAGGGAATTCATAGATTGGTTCTGGTGGTACTACTACAATGACGACGAAGAGAATCCGGCCCCGCTCCTTTGCATGACATGGAAGGCCTGGCAATGGCTCGGGGAAGTGCGTTTCTGGGTCTGGTTGAGACTCTGGCGGCCTGGTTCGGTCCGGGCTGCAAAGGATTCGGCGGCCCTTTTCCACACCTGAGTTACCTGATGAACCTGTTGACCAGGATGGCCGTACGCCAACAGAATGGCTCGCGATCGCCGTCATCGGCATTTGGAACCTGGACTGGTACAAAGACGATTACGATCAGAGCATCAAAAAAAAGTGGGATGAATACTTGGAAACCCGCAACGCGACCGAGAAACCCGAAGGCCAGGAGACGGAAACAGTGCTTTGACAGCACCCGGTGTGATACTTGACGAAAACACTAACATGCTGAGAGTCTGTGAGTTTTTTGAGGTTCACTCACGTTATATTCATTTTCAATCCGCTCGCGAGCGCGGCGGAGGGACGCCGGGGGCCTTTCCGGGTCTCTCGGACGATCTGTTTTTTCCTTTCTCTCCGTCCTTCCCAGGGTCCTGGGCGAACCTCCGCCCTTACGAACCCCACCAGGTGTGCCGCAAAATGCACAAGGTTGTAGGCCAGGGCACACCAGAGGGCAATGCAGCGGGCTTTGGCCAAGCCTCGCACGGTGATGCGGCTCAGGCCTCGCCAACTGCGCAGATCCGCGTTGACGGTTTCACTGGTGGCGGCTCGCTGTCGATAGATTTGCTTGCCCTGCGCGCTGCTCATGCGTTGCTTCCAGGCTTGCACCGCTTCACTATCCCCCGCTTTCGGCTCCAGTTCGTGGCCCCGCCGCTGCGGATTACGAGCCGGCTTGGGGGGCACGTACATGGCCACGCCGTCCTGGTGCGCCGCCTCCAGGTCCGCGATCTTCAGATAGCCGCCATCCAGCAGGTGCTCTTCCACCTTCTCTTTCGTCCGCTCCTCCACCTGCTGGCGCAGGGGGGCGCTCAACCCCGCCGAGTCCGAACCTTCGTTGCTGACCTCCACTCCCACAATCGCCCGACTCTCGGTATCGGTGGCCAGTTGCACATTCACCGCCGGATTGTATCCCCCGTTCGACATCTTCATCACCCGTGCTTCCGCATCCGTCGTGCTCACCCGCGGCTGTTTCTCCCGAATCTTCTTTCCGCTCTTGCCCTGCCCGGCCCGCTGCGCCGCTTCCTCCTGCCGCCGCTTCAGCTCGGGCAACTGGGCAATCGCTTCCTCCACTCGCTTCTGCTTCTCCTCCGCTGCTCGCTGCCGTGCCGCCCGTTGTTTAGCCGTCAGCTTGGCCCGTACCCCGGGCGAGTCCAACTCCTCCCGCAACTCCTTCACGTGCTGCTTCGCCTCTTCCAACAGCTTTTCCAATCTCTCTTCCCGCCGAAAGCTGCTGGCCCCCGCCCCCACCCGCACTCGCACCCCGTCCTGGCTGATGCGGCTCACCTTCACCACTCCCTTGTCCACCAAGCAGGTGATCACCTGGGTGAGGAGTTGGTCCAAAGCTTCGCCGTGCTCGGTACGGAAATCCGACAGCAGGTGATAGTTCACCGTTACGCCCCCCAACAGCCACAAAAAGGGCACGTTCTCCTGGCATTGCCGCGCCAACTCGTGCGCCGAACCGATGCCCCGCACGCAAGCGTACAACCACAACGTGACCAACAACTTGGGATCGGTCGCGTCCCGCCCCGGCACCCCTTCCCGCGCCTTGATGGTCTGGCCAAAGGCCGACACCTCAAGATGCTCGGCCACCTGGGCGATCCGGCGTACCGGATGCTCGGGCGAGACCAGATCGTCCAGGCAGCGCGGTACCCACTCCATTTGGAAACGCTCCGGGGTGCGCAGCCGAACCGGCGACGGGCAGGCCGCCGGAACAGCCTTGCGGGGTGCCTCCCCCGAGGCTCCGCCTTGCCCCTCCAACAGCTCGTTCATCTTCAATTGTGCATCATCTTTGTTAATAACGTTATCCATTACTGCATCTTATCATTTATCAACGACATTGCAAGTGGAAACTTCGCCTTAGACGTGAAATATCTGTGCAAAACTTCTAAAAAAATCACAAACTCTGAGCATGGCAAAGCTCGCGTCTGGGGAGGCGCGCCACGCTTTCGTGGTAGAATGCTGCCCGCATGGCCGCCAAAGCAAGAGCGGCTAGCTGGGGGAGTCAATGGACGTCATAAATGCCGTTGTGGAATTCGGTACTGATGCTGTTCTGCGTTATAGGACGATGTCCCAAGAACTCGATAACAAGGTTCAGGAGTATTTTCTGAGGTCCTGCATCGCTCTAGGCCTCCACGAACGGTTCTCTTGCTGTGTCCAACTCGAAACCTTGTACACTGACATTGCGGATTGCCTCGGAGTTGCTAGTGGCCCCGGATTGAGGAGTGAGATCGGCGGGTGGCGGGCCGACATTACCGTGTTCGAAAACGGGCTTCCACGCGAAATTATTGAGCTGAAAATTCTTGATGAAGGGCGCCCGCTCGGGGACGTTCAGTTTGACGCGCTCAAGCTCAGGACGCTTGGTAAAATCTGCGAAATTCGGGGATACGTCGGCGTGCTCATATGCGAGACAACGGGCACTTTGGAGGAACAAACCAAGAGATTCGAGAAGGCCCTCGAGCGCAAAGTTCACACGGGGACTGCTCAGAGATCGCGCGACGGTAAGTGGCAATGGTGCCTCGGGTGTTCTTTGGTTTCGGACAACCTACAGCCTGAGGGCATCGGGGATGTCACATGATCGGTCCTGTCGCGCCTTCCAGCAGCGCCCTTTCCCAAGTCCGCCTTACGTCCGCCTCTAATTGCTCCTGGCGTGCCCGCACCCAGGGCGAGTAGTGCTTTTCAGTGACCTTAATGCTGCTGTGTCCGAGCAACGCTGATACGCGGTCCATCGGCACTCCTGCCAGAAGCAAGCGGACTGCAGAGGTGTCCCGGAATCGGTGGGCCTGTCCATGGGGAATTCCCGCTTCCTTGACTGCAACACCGATCCGCAAGGCCACGAAGTCTAAGCGAAAAAAGCAGAAGGGGTTCCTTGATTCCGTCTTTGGATAGTGAGAGACTGTCACCGGCGCACCGTGCGGCCTGAGTCCGCTGTATCGTCACACGGACACCTCAATAGCGCCGGCCGTGCACTTGCCGTGTACCTCACATTGGCGTGCTGGCCGTTTCTAAGTTTCTGTCTTTTCCTGAAATGAATAAGTTACCTATGCTCTATCAGCGGTCAGGGTTCGAAACCAACCCTCTCCGCCAGCCTATTTCCCACCGTGGCAGCCGCAACGCTGCCCTGGATCAGGAGGTGTTCGATGGTTCGTATACGTTTGCAGCTTCTGACTGGCTGTCTCATTGCCGCGGCGTTGTCCGCGGCCGGAATTGACGCAAGCGCGCGCGTAGTTCCACGCAGCGCCCGGTATGAAGATCTCGTCTCGCTCTTCGCCGAATGGCGCGATTTCCAGAAGCCCCGGCTCGTAGACGGTGTGCCGGACTATTCCGCGTCTGCCATGGCCGCGCAGCAACGCAAGCTGGCGACATACCGGCGCCGCCTGGCTGAGATTGACCCCGCGGCGTGGCCGATTCCGCAGCAGGTGGATTATTACATCGTGCGCGCCGAGATGAACGGGCTCGATTTCGACCACCGCGTCTTGAAACCGTGGGCCAACAATCCGGCGTTTTACGTCACGGTCTTCTGGGATGAGAGCGATCAACCGGCGCGCGAGGGGCCTTTCGCCTATGGCGCCGTAGAGTTGTGGGCCTATACGTTCCCGCTTACTTCAGAGAACGCAGCCCGAATCGGCCCCGGCATTCGAGCCATCCCAGGGCTGCTGGAGCAAGCCAAGAAGAACCTGGTCGGCAACCAGAAGGACCTCTGGATCTGGGGAACGAAACAAATCCGGGGTGAAAGCGCCGCTCTCGCGAAGCTCTCATCGCAACTGGCGGACTCGCAGGCCGATCTGAAGGCCGATGTTCAGCGAGCCCGGGATGCCACGGAAACCTTTGCGACGTGGCTCGATTCGCAGGCGCCGTCGAAGACCGCCCCATCCGGCATCGGGATCGACAACTACAACTGGTACCTGAAGAACGTCCAGATGGTTCCCTACACGTGGCAGGATGAAGTAACTCTTATGGAGGCTGAACTGGCGCGGGCCGGGACACTTCTGACCCTCGAGGAACGGCGCAACGCCGCGCTGCCCGGGCAGGTCCCGATCAGCGACGCCGAGGAATACCAGCGGCGCTACCAGGCGGCGATCACGGAGTACATGGCTTTCCTGGCGGACCACGAGATCCTGACCGTCCGTGATTACATGGATGGCGCGCTTCGATCGCGGATGGAGAACTTCCGCCCCGGGCCGCGCGAGTTCTTTTCCGAGGTGGATTACCGCGATCCTGAAGTGATGCGCACGCACTATTTTCACTGGTTCGACAAGATGCAGATGGTGAAGGACCCGCATCCGGACCCGATCCGGCGCGGGGTCCTCCTGTACAACATGTTCATTACGCGCACGGAAGGTTTCGCCACCGCCTGGGAAGAGTTCATGATGCAGGCGGGCATGTTCGACGCGCGTCCGCGCTCGCGCGAGCTGATCTACATTATGCTTGCCGAACGTGCGGCCCGGGCCCTCGGGGACCTGCGCATGCACAGCAACGAATTCACGCTCGAGCAGGCGGGGGCGTTTGCCGCGGCCCACACACCGCGTGGGTGGCTGAGCCAGAAGTTCGGTACGATCGAGCAGTACCTATACCTGCAGCAGCCCGCCTATGGCACAAGCTATCTGATCGGCAAGATCGAGAGCGAGAAGTTGCTGGTAAAACGCAGAGAGCAGTTGGGTGACAGCTTCAGCATGAAGCGCTTCATGGACGAATTGCTGGCCGCGGGTCTGGTTCCCGCATCCCTGCTGCGCTGGGAGCTGGCGGGCGAAATGCCTACCGACGTCAAACGTATGCTGGCGTCCCGCTGAGGCGCGGAAGGCAGATTCCGCTGTTTGCCTCTCAGAATCATCCATAAGATGGGCTGAGGGGTCAGGTGTGTCAAGACGGTTCCGGAGTGGAACTCCGTGCCGTCCCGCAATCAATAATGCGCAAAAGTCGGTTGGTGTGTCATTCCGAGGAGCCGCAGGCGACGAGGAATCTCGCATTGCGTCGAAAATACTCAGAGCGAGATTCCTCCCCCGCAGGGCGGGATCGGAATGACAAGGTGGATGGAGTCTTCACACAGGCTCCATTGCCCCCGCCGCAAACTCCTCACCCTGTAAGAACTGGATCATCGATTCAGTGAGTCATTGATTCATTGGACAAACCACTGTTTGACTGCTGTCGCCGGCCAACCTACAATGGCCCAAGGCGATCAAAAATGCCTGACAGAATGCCTTCGATAATTACGCCGCCTGCGCCTCGCCAGCCCCCTCCCCCCAGGATCGGCAGCCGCAGGATTTTCGGCCAGTTTGTGTTTCTGGTCCTTTTGCTTCTTTCTGCCGGGGTGGGCGCGCTGGCTGGGCTGGTTTTCGTGTATTCGTCGGACCTGCCGCAGATTCGCGAACTTGAAGATTACCGGCCGGACGTGATGACGGACGTTTACGCGGATGATGGCGCCATCATCGGAAGCTTTGCGCTGGAACGGCGCGTCATCGTGACCTACAACCAGATCCCGCCGGTCGTAAGAGATGCGGTGATCTCGGTAGAAGACCGTCATTTTGAAAACCACTGGGGCATCGATGTATTACGCATCGTGCGGGCAGCGGTCACGGACCTGATGGAGTGGCGGAAGGCTCAGGGCGCCAGCACGCTGACTCAGCAGCTCAGCAAGGAGCTCTTCCTAACCCCCCAAAAAAGCTTCCGGCGAAAAGTGCAGGAAGCGTTGATGGCCATCCAAATCGAACGGCACTTCACCAAGTCACAGATCTTTGCGATGTATGCCAACCAAGTGGATTTTGGGCACGGGAATTTCGGCTATGAGGCTGCCGCTCAGTTCTTTTTTGGCAAGCACCTGGACCAGTTGACGCTGCCCGAGGCAGCGCTGCTGGCGGGAATCCCCAAGTCACCGACAGCTTACTCGCCCATTCTGCATCCGGAGGCGTCCCGCCGGCGCCGCAATCAGGTGCTGCTCGCTATGCTCGAGAATGGGAAGATTTCACAGGAACAATATCAACGCGCAATAAATGTCCCTCTCGGCTTGAAGATTCAGAAATGGAATTACACCGTGGCGCCCTATTTTGTGGAAGAGGTCCGCCAGTTTCTCGAGAAGAAGTACGGCCCGGAAGCCGTCCACGAACAGGGTCTGCGCGTCTATACCACGCTCAACATCAGCATGCAAAAGACCGCTCAGGAAACCCTTCGGCAGGGCCTGCGGGACGATGATAAACGTCGCGGTTGGCGCGGCCCGGAGAAGAACATCCTGAAGGACCCCGTCCCGCTGGCGAACGGCCAGCCCGCCACGCTCGAAACTTACGCGGACAGTGAGTGGAAACCGGCCTTCGCGGTGGGTGATTTGGTGCATGGATTAGTGATGGAGACGAGCGCCGACCATGCGCTCGTCCGGTTTGGCGACTTCATGGCGCGAGTCACTGCCCCGGATTTTGCCTGGACCCTGAAGGCCCAGGCGAGCGATCTCTTTGCTCCCGGCGACTTGGACCTGTTTGAAATAAAGGAAATCAAAGGAGCGAAGCTCCACGTCAGCCTCGACCGGAATCCCAACGTTCAAGGGGCTATGCTGGTGATTGACAACGCCACGGGCGCCATCAAGGCGATGGTCGGAGGATACGACTGGAACGACAGCAAGTATAACCGGGCCGTTCAGGCGGAACGGCAAGTGGGCTCTTCTTTTAAGGTGTATGTCTACTCGCAGGCGATGCTCGACGGCATGTCACCTTTTGACACGATCCTGGATGCCCCGGTCAGTTACCACACCTCATCCGGCGTTTGGGCGCCGCATAACTATGATGAAAAATATGAAGGGACCATCACCCTGCTCCACGCGTTGGCCGAGTCGCGCAACGTTCCTGCGGTTCGGGTGCTGGCGAAAATCGGGGTGGATAGCGTCATAAGGCTGTGCCGCAAATTTGGCATCACCTCGCGGCTGGTTCCCAATCTCCCGCTGGCGCTTGGCGCTTCGGACCTGACCCTGCTCGAGCACACATCCGCTTTTACTACTTTTCCGAACGACGGCGTCCACATCGCGCCGCGCTTTGTCTACCGTGTGACCAACTACGACGGACGGGTGATCGACGATTTCCAGCCCGAGGTCACGGACGTTCTCCCGGCTTCTGTCGCACGCCTGTTGGTTTCGATGTTGCGCGAGGTCTTCAACACCGGCACGGCCGTGCGCGCCAAGGCGCTGGCGCAGAAGTATCCGATGGCTGGCAAGACGGGCACAACCAACGATTTCACCGACGCATGGTTTCTCGGGTTCACCCCTTCCATAACCTGTGGCGTTTACGTGGGCTTTGATGACCACCAAACGCTGGGTGAAAAGGAAGAAGGAGCGCGTGTGGCGCTGCCCATCTGGATGCAGTTCATGAGCGAGGTGCTGAAGGGCCGCCCGGTCGAGGACTTCCCGCACTCGCCGCTCCTGACAAACCCTAACCAAGTGAAAGAAATCCTCGCCAGCGCCGGGCCGGACCAGTTGTTGGGTGGGAGCCCCTCAGCCGTGGCCGGAGCCGGCAGCCAATCCGCCTCAGAGCCGGTGGGACACGCCGCTGGCCAACCAGGGCCGAAACCCGCCGATCCGCGCAGATCGGGAAATTCGAACCAGCCGCCTGCCTCGCGGTGACACCAATCCCCTCCACTCCACCGGAAGTGCGGCGGCGCCCGCCAAGGCGAAGCCCCAGAACCGGGTCCGCTCCAGCCGATGCCAAACTGCCTTCCGTACGCCAAAAATCAGTCCAGCTTGGGGATCCTGTTTTCTACGTTCTTAGGCGCAGCAGCAGGTATGTTCCCGCCAGCCCGAAGAGGACGTCCGGGGACCAAGCGGCGACCAAGGGAGGTAATTGGCTGAGGTTTCCCATGGCTTCGAACAGGCTGGAGATCGACCAATAGATAATGGCGATGCCGATGCTAAGAGCGACTCCGGAAACTGCACCCCTGCTGCCCGTAGTGAATGAGAAGGGAATGCCAATCAGGGTCACGACAAAGGCAATAAGCGGATAGGAAAACTTCCTATAGAACTGAGCGGAGAGCCGGACGACGTCAAACCCGCTCTGGCTCAGCTCACCGATGTAACGCCGCAACTCGAGCGCGCTCATCTGTTCGGAAGGTCTCACTTCCTTCTTAAAGTAGGCAGGCCTCTCCGAGATCTCGGTGAAGGTGGCGACCGAAAATGGCATGTACTTGTCAACCCGGTCCCCCTCAAGGTCTCGAACCCACCCGTTCTCCAACACCCACCCACGAATGGGCGGTTCCCAAAATGCCCGGGCGGCGTAAATGCGGCGGGTAAGACGGTAGGTTTGAGGATCGAATTCAAAGCAGGTGAGGTTGGCGAAGACGTTCTTATCCGGGTCAAAGAACCTGTAGTTGTAAATACGATCCGATTGACCGAAAATCCACTGCCGGTCGGGACGATAGAAGGTCTGAGGGGGTTTGCCTTTGATCTGATTGCGCAATGCATCTTGCCGCTGGTTGGTCTCCGGCAAGAAATCATCGGAAAGGAAAAACATACCTACACTCAGAATGATCGCCGCCAGCAGCACGGGCACAGAAATCCTATACAGGCTCACACCTGCCGCTTTGATGGCCATGATCTGGTTGGATTTCGTGAGTAGGCCGAAGTTGACCAGGGTGGCGACTAAGATGCTGAGCGGAAGCATCAAGTAGATAACTTGCGGGAAAAGGAAGCGGTAATAGTTGAGGATCGTACCTGCGGTGGCGTGGTTGCGGACCATGTCGCCCAGGAGTTGAAAGAAGTCGAAAATAATGTAAATACCCGCAAATGTAACCAGCAGTACGGAAAAGTAGAAAAACCAGCCCTGGATAATGTAGATGTCGAGAATCTGAAAGACCCGGCTTCCGGGCTCTCGTGGCTTTAATGGCGGCTCGGAGAATGGTCTGCGCCGCTTGCGAACCTGCTGGGCCTGCCAACGCCGTACCAGGTCATCTAACCTGTCCTGAAGGGAGTGGAGAGGCATGCGCACGCGACGAAGCTGCGCGAGCATCAAGACTCCAACGGCAGCGAAGATGACATTGGCAAGCCAGAGCCCGATGAGGGGAGGGAGACGGCCTTGTTTGGCGAAACTGAGACCGAAGACCATGATGATGTAATAGATGAAGACCAGCACCATGGCCAGTATGAACCCCAGCGCCTTGCCGCCCTTGCGGGTGGAAAGGCCAAGTGAGGTTCCCACCAGCGCCAGAACCAAGCTGGCGACCGGCAGGGCGAACCGATAATGGAGTTCCACCAGCGCAGCCTGGCGTTCGCGGGGACCACGTGTCTGCTTTATCAAGTCGTGCACTGAAAGCGTGAGGGGCGAGTGGCTTTCGCTCGCCGAGGCGGATTCCTGGTCAAGCGGAACCGGAATATCGGTATCTGTGAAAGACACCACCGAATACTGCGCGGGATTTTGCGGGTCGATTTCGTGCGTCATCCCCTGAGTGAGGTGAATCACCATTCGGTCGTTGGCTGCTTCGTTGACAAGCACGCCGCTTTCCGCTAAGGTTACTTTGACTTGGCCACGCTGTGTGGCGTCCGCAATGAAGACGCCCCGCCATCTGGAACGAGAGCCGGTTATGTCCTCCAAGTAAAGAAGCAAATTGGGGAACTGCTCGATAAACACGCGGGGCCGGATCTCATACGGTACCTGACTGCCTTTCAGCCCGGCTTCCATGCGATTGAGCTTCCTTGCTGCCTGGGGCGAGAGGAACAGGCTCATCGACAAGGTGAGTGCCCACCCTGCAAAGGCAAAGATCAGCACGGGCCTGACGAATTGGGAGAGCCCGATGCCCGAGGCTCGGGCGGCTATAACCTCGCCATCCGCCGCCATGCGGCTGAGGCCAATCAGCGTTCCCACTAGCACGGCCATGGGAACCGTGAGCACGAGGATGCTCGGGATTGGCAGAACGAACAGCGTCAGCATATCGGGGAGTGCCAGGCTGTGGCGCACCACCAACTCCAGCAGATGTCCCAGGTGAGGAATGAAAATTGCGAAAGTGAAGACCAGCAGTCCCAGCAGCGAGTGAGAAGAGATTTCTTTTAGAATATAGCGGGTAAGTATCCGCATAGGTCCTTGCGAGGGCGCAACGTAGACATCAACAGTACCCTCTGATGCCACCCTCCGGTAATGCTAACACGCCGATTTCATTGCGGTAAAGGAACTGTCCATTAATTCCATGCCTCAAATTCATTTGATGCTGCTTTGGCACATGCACCAGCCCTTTTATAAGGATTTGGCCGAGGGCCGGTACACCATGCCCTGGACGCGTTTGCACGCGTTGAAGGACTATTTCGGGATGGTGGCGATCCTTAGGGAATTCCCGACTGTCCACATGACGTTCAATATGGTTCCATCGCTGGTGGCGCAAATACAGGAGTACGCGCAGGAGACGGCGGTGGAGCGCAGCTACGAGGTTGCCTTCAAGCCTGTCGAGAAGCTCACGGATGATGACCGCCAGTTTCTCCTGGAAACCGCTTTCCAGCTCAACCATGACAACCTGCTCAACCGTTATCCGCGATTCCGGGAGTTGTGGGACAAGTCACGAACTACCCACCCTGCCACGGCGGGACGGCTATTCTCGGCGCACGACATACTCGACCTTCAGGTGCTTTCGCAGCTCGCTTGGTTCGACGAAATTTATCTTGCCGGTGACCCTCAAGTTCAGAATGCTCGTGGCGAAAGAGCGAGGTTATACCGAAGACGATAAGGCCATGCTTCGCTCGAAGGAAGTGGAGATATTGCAAGAGAGTTCTTGAAGAGTACAGGTCGGCCAGCGAGCGGGGGCAAATTGAGATTTCAACCTCGCCTTTTTACCATCCCATCCTTCCACTCCTTTGCGACACCAACGTTGCTGCGGAATCTCGCCCCGGTGTCCGTTTGCCGCACCGCCAATTTAAGCACCCCGAGGATGCCCGTGACCAACTCCACGCTGCGATCAGACTCCACGAGGAAGTTTTCGGCCGAAAGCCTCGCGGGCTCTGGCCCTGCGAGGGGAGTGTCTCGGACGAGGTCCTGGGTCTGGCTGCCGACGCGGGCTTCGAGTGGACGGCCACAGACGAGGGGGTGCTGGGGCGCTCACGTCAGATGAATTTCTACCGGCAAAGCAACGGGACGACGGATGGAGGTCATGAACTCTACCGGCCACATGTGTTCTCCTCCCAGGGACGCAGGATTCTCCATCTTTTTTCGCGACCGCCAGCTTTCTGACTTGATGGGGTTCGTCTACTCCCGTATGGACCCGCACGCCGCGGCTGCTGATCTTCACCAGCGAATTAAGGCGGCAGGCTGGAGCACTGGGAGCAAACCCGCGGTCGTATCGGTTATTCTGGATGGCGAAAACGCTTGGGAGTATTACCCGGCAAACGGCAGGGAATTCCTTAAGAGCTTCTACGGCCGGCTGGCATCTGACCCTGAATTGAAGGCTGTGACGGCCACAGAGGCCCTGAGGGTGACAGAGCCGGGAATTCTGACCCATGTGGTGCCGGGGTCATGGATCAATGCCAATTTTGACATTTGGATTGGGGCGGAGGAAGACAACTGTGCCTGGGATCTGCTTTCGGAGGCGCGCGATTTCTACGCTCAAAACAGGAACAAGGCTGGCGACGAGAACGCAAAACTCGCGCAACAGGAGTTGTGGGTTGCCGAGGGCAGTGATTGGTGCTGGTGGTACGGTCCGGAACACTCAACCGCGAACGACGAAGAGTTCGATCTGCTTTTTCGCAAACACCTGAGCAACCTCTACAGGATGCTCGGGGGGTCTCCGGTAGACGAGCTGGCAGTGCCCATCAAGCGCCCCCGCACGAAGGCATTTAGCGTCCTGCCTACGGGCCTTATCCAGCCGCGAATCGACGGACTGGTGACCAACTACTTCGAGTGGTTAGGCGCCGGCCTCCATCTGCCCGATCCGCGCTCCGGCTCCATGCACGGGGCCTCAAAGGTCTGCGATGCGCTCTATTACGGCTTCAGTCGAGAGGCCCTTTTCCTTCGCCTGGATCTCACCGAGTCATTTCTCGAAAGATCACCCCGAATTCGAAGTTCGAGTGAATGTTGTAGACAACAGCCGCATTCGCATCCACGCCTTGATCGGCCCGACCGGCCTTGGCGGGTTGGATTTTTGGAAAGATGATGAGCCGCATCTTGCCCCGCTGGCGACAGGCGACCAACTTCAGGTGGCCTTTCACCGGATCTTCGAATTTCGCCTGAATTACAGCCTGCTGGGATACGAGCAACACCAGCAGATCCGCTTGCAGGTTTCGATTTGGGCGAACGCGCTACCGCTCCAAGTGATTCCTGAAGAAGGCTGGCTATCCCTAGACCCACTGAGGAGCTAATTAGCTGGTGAGCTGTCCACCGGTTTGAGTCGAGCGACCCGCCAGGGCGGAGTGGTTTGAAGTTTCGAATCGCGAATTCGGAATTGCCTCCCCCTTCCGGTTTTCCGCCGCCTGCTACGCTCTGCTTCTGAAGAGGCGTCCCGACGGCTCGCCAGGTTTTAGCACGTGAAATGCGTAGGGGCGGTTCGCGAACCGCTTTGCGAGCTCCAAAATGTCCCTAAAAGCAAAGCAGACTGCTATAATTCGTTGTGGGGTGGTTGATGAAGTTTCCGCATTTTGGGGGTGGCGATGAGCAAAACCAGACTTCCGTTTGTATGTGTGTTGGGCTTGTTCCTTCTCTGGACTGCCTGTAGAGGCGGTGAGCTGCCCGCCGCCAAGATCAAGGTGGGCGACAAGATGGCGGATTTCACGCTTCAGGATGTGAACGGCAAGCCGCACAGGCTTTACGAACTTGAGGGTAAGAAGGCTGTGGCGGTCATATTCATTGCCACACGCTGCCCTTACTCAAATGCCTTCAATCACGTGATGGCCAACCTGGCCCATGAATACGGGAGCCGCGGAGTTGCCTTCATAGGAATCAACGCCAACAAGTCGGAACCAGTCGCGGAGGTCGCGGAACACGCTCGTGCACATGGTCTCGACTTCCTGATTCTCAAAGACGAAGGGAACCAAATCGCCGACCGGCTGGGCGCCTCGGTGACGCCCGAAGTATTTCTTCTGGACAGTCATTGGACCTTGCACTACCACGGGGCACTTGGGAACAGCCACCAGCCCACCACCAACGCTGATAAGGCGACAGATGATGAAGTCCGCCCGGCGCTCGACGCCGTGCTAGCGGGAAAGCCTGTCAGCGTGACGGAAACAAAGGCCTTCGGCTGCAGCATAAAGCGTGTTAAAGCGGGTTAATGTGGAGCGCGCCTCGCACAGTAGGAAAAGGGTGCTGTGGGTTTCCGCAATTGCTGCTCTGATTTTCTGCGCGGACTGCTCGCACTCAACAATTCCACCCGAACCACTCCCGCCCAGGGGGATTGTTAAACTCGATGAGACAGGATGGGAGCGGCTACGGGCTCAGCAACGAGGCCGAGTTCTAGTGGTCAATTTCTGGGCCACGTGGTGCGAACCCTGCCGGGAGGAATTCCCCAACCTGGTCCGCCTTCACAATACTTACCGCAGTCGCGGGCTCTCTGTAATGGCGATCTCCATGGATGAGCCGGAGTCCGTTCCCGCCATCGAACAGTTCCTGAGGTCGCAAGGAGCGAAATTCGGCAGTTACCGGCAGAATTTCAAGGATTTTGAGGCGCTCGTGAATTCCATCAATCCACACTGGGGCGGTGGCATTCCTGCCACTTTTCTTTACGACCGCGAGGGACGGCTGGTTGAAAGCTGGCAGGGGGCGACGACATTCGAGGAGTTTGAAGGCGCGATCAAGCCGCTGCTGCCGTGAAGAGTCGAGGAGTCGAAGAGTCGAGGAGGTTTGGCGATGAGTTTTACGGTTATCCGTTTTCTTTGCAGGGTTTCTTTCCTGATTGGCACGTGTCTGGCTTTCGCGATAGCAACATTTGCGCAGACGGAGAATGACCCCTGGAAGGCGCAGGGAATCATCAATACTTCGGCAAGTCCCAATGCGAAGTTACATTCGGTACCCATTCGGGCCGTAACGATGGGCGACGGATTCTGGTCAGACCGGATGCGGACGAATGCGGAAAAAAGCGTCCCCACATTGCTTGAACTCCTGGAAGAACACGGCGTCGTGGACAACTTTCGGCGTCTTTCGGGCCGGAAGAATGCGGGACGGAGGGGGCCGCTTTACACCGACTCCGATCTCTATAAGTGGATGGAAGCGGCCGCGTTCGTTCTGCAATCCGGTGACCGGCCGCAACTTCGCGAAGCCCTCGATAAGCTCATTGACGATGTGCTGGCGGCACAGGAAGCTTCCGGATATCTGAACACCTACTACGTTGGGAATCGCACCAAGCTGCGATTCTCCGAGATGTACCGCAGTCACGAGTTGTACTGTTTGGGTCACCTATTGCAGGCTGGGATCGCTTACTATCGCGCCACGGGCAACAGGAAGCTCCTGGATGGCGGGATCAAGTATGCCAACTATGTCTTGCAGGTCTGTGGACCTGAAAAGAAACCTGCCTTGACCGGACACCCGGAATTTGAAATGGCGCTAGTGGAGCTTTACCGCACTACCGGCGACAAACGTTACCTGGATTTCGTCAACTACTTGTTCACCGGCGAGAAGTTGCGCTTGCAGCTCACTGACGACCAGGTGAAGTACCTGTTCAGTGGCATACCTTTCACTTCGCGAGCCGAACTTGAGGGCCACGCGGTGCGGGCTCTTTACGCGTGCAGCGGAGCGACGGACTACTACCTTGAGACGGGCGATGCCGAATATCGGGAGACCCTCGACCGGCTTTGGAAAGACTTGGCGGAACGAAAGATGTACATCACCGGTGGAGTGGGATCGTACGGGCAGGGGGAAGCGGTGGGCGTGGCCTATGACCTGCCGAATCAGCGGGCCTATGCAGAAAGCTGTGCGGCCATCGCCAACCTGATGTGGAATTGGCGGATGCTGGCGGCCAGCGCAGACAGCAAATACGCCGATGTAATAGAAAGGGCGCTTTACAACGGAATCAACTCCGGCATGTCACTTTCAGGGACGCTCTATTGCTACCGCAATCCTCTGGAGTCCCGAGGCGACGAAGATATTCGCCAGCCCTGGTACGACACGACGTGTTGCCCGCCGAACCTGGAGCGGACATTAGCTTCGATTCCCGGCTATCTCTACTCGACGAGCCCTTCCGGGGTCTACGTGCACCTCTACCACTCTTCAACACTCGACTGGCATTTGGAGAACGGCACAGGGCTCAAGCTCAGCCAGCAAACCAAGTGTCCGTGGGATGGCGACATCACCTTGAAAATCAGCCCGGCCGAGGCGGCGACGTTCACGCTATATCTGAGAATTCCGGGCTGGGCGAGTAAGGCTACGGTTGCGTTGGATGGCAAGCCCGCCCCAGGCAAGCCAAAACCGGGGGAGTATTTCGCCATTCGCCGGGAGTGGAAGGCTGGAAGCACCGTCCGCTTGCAGTTGGACATGGCCCCGCATTTGGTGGCGGCCAATCCCCTCGTGCGGGAGGATTATGGAAGGGTTGCCGTCCAGCGCGGACCATTGCTGTATTGCCTGGAGCAGGTTGACCAGGTGGACCAGGAATCAGTTTTCGATGTCGCCCTACCGGCAGGCCCCGATCCGAGCCAGGGGTTTACGTCGCAGTTTCAGCCCGACATTCTCGGCGGAATCGTGGTGCTGAAGCACAAAGGCATTGCAACGCCCAAGCCGCTTTCCCAAGAACCGCTGTATCGGATCCTCGAAAGGGCGCCGGGAGGCCAGGAGAAGCAGGTTGACCTGATCTTCATCCCCTATTACGCCTGGGCTAATCGCCTTCAGAGCGCCATGGAGGTTTGGGTCCCCTACGCCAACGCTGGCAAAGCTGCGCCGTAATCCGCAGATGCACAGATTTCGCAGATGGGTGTCATTCCGATGAGCCCAGGCTGGGGAGTGTCCGGTTTTGGCATTATTTGGGGTGGCTTAATTGCCGCCGGAGTGTTTCCACGACCAGGCCGACCAGCGCATATGTAGCGGCATTCGCGGCAAGAACCAAATATAAACTCAGAGGGAAATGCTCGCCAGCAATCGCAACAGGGCAGGTTACACGGGCGAGGGTGTACACAATCGGCGCTATCGGAATGTCCTTGCTTACCCACGCGAAATAAAGTCCCCAGCCGCCCGCGACGAGTAAACCCGCACTGGCCCACATAGCAATTCGATATTTCATAGTGCTGGTCCTCCTGTTCTCTGGTCTAACAGTCTCACCAATTCCTCCAAACTCCAAACAGGATCGGCTAGGCCCGCTTCCGTCGCAGGGGTGCAGCGTAGCGTCCGGTGGCTGGCTGTCAACTGCCGACTGTTAACTGTCGACTATTCTAAAATGCCAAATAAACCGGATTCTCAAGAATCTGTTTGAGTGTCTGGAGGAACTTCGCGCCGGTGGCGCCGTCCACCACCCGATGGTCGCAGGAGAGCGTGATCCGGCAGCGGAGGCCCACCTCGAGCCGTCCCTTCACGACCACCGGTTTCTCGGCCACCTCGCCCACGGCCAGGACTGCGCCCTCGGGTGGGTTGATTACGGCGGAAAACTCCTCAATTCCCATCATGCCGAGGTTGGAGACGGAAAACGTGGATCCGGTGTACTCGTCCGGGCTCAGCTTGCGGGTGCGTGCCCGAGCGATGAGGTCCTTCGCTTCGTATGAGATGTCCTGAAGGCTCTTGCCCTCGCAATGGCGAATTACCGGCGTGATCAGTCCGCCGTCCTCGACGGCCACGGCAACACCAAGGTGAATGCGGCGGTGATAGCGAATGGCCTCGCCCTGAAAGGACGCGTTCACCTGCGGATGTAGCTGTAGGGCGGCCGCGCACGCTTTGAGAATTATATCGTTATAAGAAAGCCTCAACTCCGGGTTCAAAGCGTTCGCAGATTCTCGTAACTCCTTCGCGCGACCCATATCCACTTCGATGGTCAGGTAGAAGTGAGGCACGGGAGCCTTACTCTGCACGAGACGCGTCGCGATGACTTTCCGCATTGAGCTCAGGGGTTCGTCGTAGAACTCCGGACCCGTGGGAGTGGGTGCAGGCCGTCTCAACAACAGCGGTGGGTGAGCCGGCGGGGGCGCAGCCGTACTTGCAGCCTCACCGGCGCGCACCGCCCTGGTTCCGGCTGCGAGGGCCGCTGTACGTTCCACATCCTGGCGCACAATCCTTCCTGCCGGACCCGAACCCGTGATGCGATTCAGATCAAGGCCCTGCTCCTGAGCCATTCTCCGGGCGAGAGGCGAGGCCAAAACCCGTCCGCCATTCGTGGGCTCTTGGACGGGAGGTGTAGCGCCGCCCTTTAGGGCGGCATGTGCCGGTCCCGCTTTCGGGACCGGCGCTACCTCCACCGGCGAGGCGATGGTCGCAGGACGTTTAGGTTCAGATAGCGCGAGCGCCGGCGCCGAGACGGGGCCTCCAGCGGCAGGGGGCGCGCCAACAGCAGCGCCGGCCGGACTTCCGGCCGTTACCAGCGAGGAAACATCCTCATCCGCTTTGCCGAGGACCGCAAGCAGTTCTCCTACAGGGACAACCTTACCGGCATCGATGAGAATCTTGCGCAAGACGCCGCTGCCCATCGCCTCGACTTCCATATTGACCTTGTCGGTTTCAATCTCGACCACCGCTTCTCCAGTCGAGACCTGGTCCCCTTCCTGCTTCAGCCATTTGAGGACCTTGCCCTCTGTCATCGTATCGCTGCCTTTCGGCATCAGCACCTTGACTGCCATCGTGATCCCTTCGTCAAATGGGTTCTAGATTTCTTCCCAGCCCTCCGCCTTTGCAGATCTGGGCTCGGCCCGCTCGCTACTGCCGAAAGGGCCGAGGCTGCTTTAGTGGATAGCCGTACGCGGGAGTTCCCGGTAAAGCACCCTGCGGGCCGCATCCATCACCCGAGGCTTGTCAGGCAAAGCAAAACGCTCCAGGTTCTTCGCGTAAGGCATCGGTACGTTAGCGCCGGTAACCCTCAAGATGGGCGCATCGAGGTAATCGAAAGCCCCGTGCTGGAGAATATCCACGATCTGTGCGCCCACACCGCAGAATGGCCAACCTTCTTCTACAATCACAGCGCGGTTGGTCTTTCTTACCGACTGCACGAGAGTTTCGATGTCCAGAGGCCGAAGAGTTCTGGGGTCGATGACCTCCGCGTCGATGCCCTCTTTTTCTAAATCCGCGGCCGCATCGAGCGCCACGAAAACCATCTTCGAATGAGCGATGAGAGTTACGTCTTTCCCCCTGCGCTTGATGTCCGCGATTCCCAACGGAATCAGGTGCTCGCCGTCGGGAACCTCGCCGCGCGTCCCGTAGAGCACCTCTGACTCGATGAAGACGACGGGATTGTTGTCGCGGATGGAAGTCTTCAGCAGCCCTTTGGCATCCGCGGGTGTAGAGGGCATGACGACTTTCAGCCCCGGAACGTGGCAAAACCACGATTCCAGTGCCTGCGAATGCTGTGCTCCGAGCTGGTGCGCTGCGCCGCCCGGACCACGAACCACCATGGGGATGGGGAATTGCCCGCCCGACATGTAGAGCATCTTGGCCGCGCTGTTCACGATCTGGTCGAGCGCTAGAATCGCGAAATTGAACGTCATCATCTCCACGATGGGCCGCAGGCCCACCATGGCTGCCCCCACTCCAAGCCCGGTGAAACCCAGTTCGGTGATCGGCGTGTCCAACACCCGCATTGGCCCGAACTCCTCCAGCATTCCTTTACTGACCTTGTAAGCTCCCTGGTAGAAGCCCACTTCTTCACCCATCAGGACGATATTCTCGTCGCGCCTCATCTCTTCGCTCATCGCCTGATTCAACGCCTCACGGTACGTCATGATCGACATCGAAAACTCCAATCCAGGTCACACTTGACGACCATCTTCTAGCCGCGCCTTCAGAAGCTGCTCCCGTCTAAGCCCATCGCCTGACAGGCTGCCAAAAACTCTTGTGAACGTTCTTGTTCCGACCCTGGCGGAGACTCCATGAGCCTGAGCGGTACCGTGCATGAACATGCTCCACGTAATTCCCCGCCTTGGTTAAGGAGGCACGAGGGTCCGGCGACACCGGCCGAATCAACCTGCGTACGTGTCCGTATAAAGCTCCTGCGGCTCCGGTTCGGGGCTGCGTTCAGCGAAGGCTACAGCATCCTCCACGCTATCACTGATCTTCTGATCCAGCTCTTCCAAGAACTCCTGGGTGATTACGCCGACTGCTTCCAGAGCGGTGGTGAAATTCTTGATCGGGTCGTGCCGACGTTGTGCTTCGACTTCCGACTTCGTGCGATAGTGGCCGTGCGAGGGATCTGACATCGAATGGCCCATGAAGCGATAAGTACGGGCTTCGATAAGGGTGGGGGCGCTCTCCTTCCGGGCGCGCGCGACGGCTTCTTGGAGTACTTCTCGGACCGCCAGGACATCCATTCCGTCCACCCAGGTGCGTGCCATGTTGTAGGCACAGGCTTTCTGCGAGAGGTCGTAAAGAGATGAGGCGCGCTCGACCGGCGTGCCCATCCCAAATCGGTTGTTCTCACAGATGAACACAACAGGCAGTTTCCACAAAGCTGCCAGGTTCAGCGACTCATGGAAAGATCCGATATTGACCGCCGCCTCGCCAAACAAGCAAAGCGTGACGCGGGGTTGCTTGAGGTACTTGGAGGCAAAAGCCACACCTGCGGCAAGAGGAATCTGGCCCCCAACGATTGCATGACCCCCCAGGAAACCGCGGCGCTTGTCAAAAAGGTGCATCGACCCGCCCTTACCTTTGCAGACGCCGCTCTGCTTTCCACATAACTCTGCCATGACTTCGCCCGGCTCTATTCCCCTTGCCAGGGCATGGCCGTGCTCGCGGTAGGACGTTACAACGTAGTCGTCAGGTTCGAGCGTCGAAATTGCTCCCACCGCCACCGCCTCCTGACCGATATACAAGTGGCAGAAGCCCCCGATCTTTCCCAATGTATAAAGCTCAGCCGCCTTCTCCTCGAAGCGGCGAATCATGAGCATTTGTTTCAGCAAGGTCTTTAACAGCGCGGGATCTTCTCGCCGCGCGCGCTCTTCCAGGGATTCACCCGGCAGCCGGCTCGACCCATAAAAGAGGTCGTTAAGGCTCGCCGTGCTCGACCCCACATCAGACGGTTGCATGTCAGCCCTCCTCGTGAACGGCGTACTTCTCCTCCCACTGCGGAGCGGGAGAGCCGTTGCTGCAATAAGCGGCAGCACAAGGATCGCTGCCGACTTTATGGCCAACACCTTTATCTTATCTGGATTTTCGAATAAGACAAAGGCCCAAACGGCCAATCGCGCAAAGAGTGTAGGGTGAATTTGGGCAACCCGGGGGCAAGGGAATCCTTTGACAGGAGTGCTATGCCGTGGGATGCTTGACGTCATGTCCAAGACGCCGCTTATTGTATTTATCGTGCTGTTGACCCTTGGGAGCACTATTAATGCCGCCGAACAGCCCAAGCTCCGCCTCGTACCGAAGACGCTGACCGCCTGCGCCCTCGTCACCAAAGCTGAAATCGCGGAAGCCATTGGAACACCTATCGGCAAAGGGGAGCCGATGGAGGACCGCAACATGGACATCTGCGCCTTCACAACGCCAAAGGGTGATAAGCTCAGCATTTTCGTCACTCGCACGCCGGCCAAGCGCAATCTCAGCAACGCGCTCGCCGAGGCCAGAAAGGCCATGCCGACGGCGACTATTCGGGAGGTGCCGGGACTCGGAGAAAAGGCGCTCTTGGTTGAGCAACCTACCGGCGGCGCGCTGCTCAGCGTGTACCGGGCTGGCGACACTCTCGTCGTGTCAGTCCCGGAAACAGGCGATCGCGCGAAGACAGATGCCGCGGCGGAGAAGATTGCACGAAAAGCATTCAAGCGTTTCTGACCACACGGCTTGTCGTGCGCGAATTCTACCTCCTCACAGCCAGCGCCACATTATTGCGCCCCTTCCGGGGGTTGGTTCGTCCCTCGCACGCTCCTCCCCGAAGGGGAGCTACATGAGTGGTCCCGCAGTCGCGGGATGAAACCCACGGTTCGGTGCTGAATCGGTGATTCAATCTTACAGGTTGAGGAGTTTGCGGCAGGTGCGGATAAGGCGGGAGTGGGGAATCGTCTGATCAGCATCGAGCATCACTAATTCACCTTCGCGGAAGCTGCTGTAAAACCAGCGAGCCAACAGGCTTAAGTGTTCCCAGGGCGGAACAGCAGATACGGCTTCGTTGCGAAGCGTCCCCGAGTAAATACGCGTTGCCGGTGAAGGAAGCAGCAACTGCTGATTTTGCTCTTTCTGATTGGGAGTCGGGCCGCCGGCGCGCGCAGCGCTTGGGGGCAGCGAAGGAGGTTTGGCTGGGTTCGCACACGGGGTGTCGCCCGCGAGGGAATCCAGCAAGCTATGGAGTCGCTGGTCAAGGGGGACCGGCGAGGGGACGTTCTCGTCCAGCGAAAGCGTCACGGGTCCGCGCAATTCGCCCCTCCAAACGCGGAAGAAGACCACACTCTTCTCTTCCGCGCCCTTCTGCATTACCAGCGCGTGGAGTTCACGCAGGTTTCGCGCCAGTTCGGATTTCTGCCGCAACACATGGTTGACCTTCTCAATCTTGGCGTGTAGCTTGGCAGCCTGTTCGAATTCGAGCCCTTCCGACATCCGGGCGCGCTCCTCCGCGAGCGAGCGGAGCAGCGACTGGCCCTGGCCATCCAGGAATTCCACTACGCGCCCCACTTCAATCTCGTACTCTTTATCCGTGCACCCGGCAAAGCAGGGCGCAAGACACATCTTCATCTGCGAGTATATACAACCAGGGTGAGAAGGGTCGGGGTCCAGATCCTCCACGCAGCGGCGGATTTTGAAAAAGTCCAGGAATTCCGCAGCAAAACGCTCGGCGGCAGCTTGCGACGGAAACGGACCGTAGTAGTAGGACCCATCATTCACCATGCGCCGGGTGGGATAACAACGCGGGAAACGGTTACGCGAGTTGAGTTTGAGAAGAGCAGGAGCTTTCAGGCGCAACCGGAGACGGTACTGGCGCGGGTAATGCTGCTTGTTAAGAAGATAATTCAGCCATTGGGCCTCGAAAGCCGACCCAACAATCTGCCAGTCAACCCGGCGGGCGAACTCGCGCAGGTTGAACATACGCGAACCTTCGCGCCGAGGGGACAACAATCGGCCCAAACGTCGGCGAAGGTCCCTTGTACGGCTGAGGTACGGTGGGGAACCGACTGCCGAGGGGAAGGGGAAGAGTGCAAAAACCGCAGGGCGGCAAGGGAATGACTCAAGAAAAGACTCGCGCTGGTTGGCTGGATCGAATGCCGCCGAGAATTGCAGTCTCATTTCTTTCACCGCCTGAATCGGATTCTATTCGTCACGAGCCAGCAGGGTCAAGGCAGTGACGAAACTCTGCCCCCCGTTGCATAGCAAAGTCGAATTTGTGGGGTTGACTCGTGTTGCAGCAAGAAGGGAGAGCAATAAGTCGGGTCAACACCCCTTGCTTTTCCCTGCCTCCAGTCCCCAGCCCCCGTTGCCCAACACCCGACACTTGACACCTGCCCTTTTGACCTCTGCACTTTGCTCTTGACACGAGGCTGGCATTGCTGTAGCCTACGTGTGTTGTCGCATGAGAAAACTTTCAAGCGGGCGCGGGGAGGGGTTCGGAGATCGGCGCGGCAGCCGGGAAAATGCGTAGAAAACAGAAAAAAGATACTAAATAGAGGGAACAAAGCTAAGCATCTATTGAAAGCACAGGAGTTAGCGTCTTCAGGAGCTCAAAACAAGCTGGCTTTTCAACGCACGAAACCGCAATCAAAGCGAAAAATCCGGCCAACGAGCGGACGCCGCGCGTCCCCCGCTCTGTCATTCTGGTCCCGCCTTGCGGGAGAACACTGCGCGTAGTTTCGAACTACCGACCCGCGGCGGCTCTGCGGGTGTTGCCTCGCCGCCAGCGGCAAGGCCGCCTGGACAATTCTCGGGCGGTGGGTCTCAGCCGCTGATACACCACTGGCTGATGCGCCCGTAGCAAGAATGGCGTAGACACTCGGTAGTATGATTGCTACGCTATATAAAATATGCCCCGCTTCATCGCGGTCCCCTCGAGTCAAGATCATGGGATGGGGTGTTGGGCAGGGGCTTTCAATCTGTTTCTACGGATGCCAAATCCCGTTGATGTAGGGTGTTGAACCATGAGGGTCAAGCTTTGGGGTGTGCGTGGCTCGACGACGACCGCGGAAAAACGGAATCTACGGTACGGCGGCAATACGTCTTGCATTGAGGTCAGGCTCGATAATGGCACCCTCATCATCTTGGACTGTGGTAGCGGACTGAGAGCGATGGGCAAGAGCCTCCTCCGCGAATTCGGCGACCGGCCGGTTACGGGTTATATTTTCCTTACGCATCTCCACTGGGATCACATTCAGGGGATCCCGTTCTTTCTTCCTCTTTACAAGAAAGGCAACAGCTTTCTGTTTCGTGCCGGTCTGCGCCGAAGCTCAGAGTTGCGGCGGACCATCGAAGGCCTGATGGGGAATCCCTATTTCCCGGTGGACATTGATGCGATGGAGGCGGAGCGGCACTTTCTGGACCTGGGCGAGGGTCCCATCAATATCAACGGGGCAGTGATCACCTTTGCGCCGCTCAATCATCCGCAGGGATGCGTCGCGTACCGGATCGAGGCGGACGACAAGGTGATGGTTCTGGCAACGGACACGGAGCCGGGCTCTCCCTTTCATGATCGCTTGATACGCGATTTAGCCCAGAACGCTGACCTTCTGCTCTACGACTCCCAGTACACACCGGAGCGACTGCAGGACGAAAAGAAAGGTTGGGGACACAGCTCATGGCAGGAGGGTGTGCGGATAGCTCAGGAGCGAGGTGTGAAGAGTCTGGCGCTGTTCCACTATGACCCGGATAGCGATGATGAGTGCGTAGATAGCATGGTGGCGCGAGCACGGAAGGAGTTTCCCAACACCGTCGGAGCCGCCGAAGGGCTTGAATTCCACCTCAACACGGGTGAGGCATCAGAGGTCGGCACGTCACAGGGCAACGGCCTCCGTGCTGAGCGGCCTATTTCAACGGAAAAGGAAACTTCCTCTTAGCCCGGGTGAGACCTCAATCGGACTGAAGGCGAACCGGCGAGGGAATCAAGTGCGCGGGGCAAAGTAGGGAGCAAGCTTGTCGTAGGTGGCGAAGAGGTCTTCGGGATGGACGCGAGTCTCCCCAATGACCGTCATGAAACTGGTATCTCCCGTCCAGCGGGGGAGAAGGTGGAGGTGCAAGTGATCCGCCACTCCAGCGCCTGCACATTTGCCCAGATTCATTCCCAGATTATAACCTTCGGGGTGATAGCAATCTCTTAGCGCGGCCTGGAGCCGCCGGGCCAACTCCATCATCTCGACGAGCGTGGCGGCTTCGATATCCTCCAGGCTTGCAATATGGGCATACGGGATGATCATCGAGTGACCGGTCGTGTATGGATAGAGGTTCAGAAGGACGAAATTAGAGCGGGCGCGGTAGAGCAGCAGGTTCTCACGGTCGCGAGCGGGCTCAGCCGCAACTTTTTCGCAAAAGATGCAACCGTTGGTCTTACCTGCCTGGATGACATAGCAAAACCGCCACGGACTCCAAAGGTAGTCCATAATCAGGATGCCGTCCTGAGAGGCAAGGGAGCTCGCTAGGAAGAGGCCGGGCCCGATGGTTCGGAGGGCGGGGCCGTCGGGGACGAGGAAGGCGCCGCAGCCACCGCAACACTGTTGACCAGATCCTTTAGCTCCTTGCTGGGCTTAAAGTATGGAATTTTCTTTGCGGGCACATCCACACGGGCGCCGGTCTTTGGATTGCGCCCGATCCGCGGATTGCGTTGCCGTGTGCGAAAGCTCCCGAAGCCGCGTATTTCGATCTTATCGCCCGCGTGAAGAGACTTCACAATGCTCTCGAAGATCGTTTCGACGATGATCTCGGAGTCCTTGCGGCTCATCTCTACGGCCCGCGAAACATCTTCAATCAGGTCTGCTTTGGTCATGTCTAACTCCTCGTGCGAAGTGTCCGCGACAGCCAGCCTCTCTTCGCACCGCTCAAAGAGCTTCGCAAATGGCTGAACGATTGGTCCCGCCCGCCTTCCCTTCAATTCACGACTCGGCTACCGATGATGAAGACGAGTACTCCAACGGGGTAATACCTGCGGAAGAGAGTGCTTCCGCCATGGTGGACTTTCTCACCGGTTCTTTGGGTTTTTCGAATTCCTCCGGAACCGCCACCTCCGGCTGCTTCATACTTAACGCGATTTTTCGCTCGCGGGCATTCAGGCGAATCACACGGAATTCGAATTCTCGTCCCACTTCAAGCTTGGCGCCTCCGTTTCGGCCATGCTCATCGTCAAACTCGGAAACATGACAGAGGCCTTCAATCCCTTCTTCAACCTCGACAAACGCGCCGAAAGGCGCCACACGCGTGACTTTACCTTGCAACGTATCCCCGACACGAACTTTGGCGAAGAACGCCAGCCGGGGATCCTCCTCGAGCTGCTTCAAACCCAAGGCAAGGCGACGATTCGACGCATCCAAAGCAAGAATCACGGCATCGACCGTCTGCCCCTTTTTTAGCACTTCGGAGGGGTGCTTCAGATTCTTGTTCCAGGAGATATTTGAAATGTGGATCAAGCCGTCAATCCCGTCTTCGAGCTCGACGAAAGCACCGAACTCCGTCACGTTGCGGACCCGGCCACGAACCATTGCCCCCTCGGGGAACTTGTCTCCCACGGCCGCCCACGGGTCGGGAAGGGTCGCCTTCAGGCTGAGCGAAATGCGTCGCTTCACGACATCGACGCCCATCACTCCAACCTCAACGCGCTGGCCAAGTTTGAGGATCTTGGACGGATGCCGCAGTCGCTTGCTCCAGCTCATTTCCGAGATATGAATCAGTCCTTCGACGCCGGGCTCGACTCCACAAAAGCGCCGTAATCGGCGAGACTCACCACACGTCCCATGGCACGGTCCCCGGCATGATAGGTGGCCGGAACCGTCTCCCACGGATCAGAAGTGAGCTGTTTCAAACCCAGGGAGACCCGTCCCTTTTCGGGATCGTGCTTGAGCACCTTGACCCTGATTTCCTGGCCCACCTGGATTACCTCGGACGGGTGTCCAACTCTTCCCCAGGAAAGGTCGGTGATGTGAAGGAGTCCGTCGATTCCGCCGAGGTCAACAAAGACGCCGTAGTCTGTGAGATTCTTGACCTTGCCGATCAGTTCTGCGCCTTCAACCAATCGTTCCGCCAATTCAGCCTTGCGTCGATTCCTCTCTTCCTCAATCGACGCCTTGCGGCTGACCACGACGTTGTTCTTTTTTCGGTTGAACTTGATGACCTTGCAGGCGAACTCCTGGCCTTTGAGCTCGTCCAGATTGGCGTGCGGCCGCAGGTCTGCATGGGATCCCGGAAGGAAAGCGGGAACTCCAATATCCACCATCAGGCCGCCCTTGATTCGATCCACAGCGCGGCACGTGATATTGCTCTGTTCTTGGAATGCCCGCTCGACTGCATCCCAGGTCTTCTGACGCAAAGCCTTCTGATACGAAACCGTGACAGTGCCGGCGGCCTCGTCATAACTCTCAATCCAAAGGTCAACCGAATCACCTGGGCCAATTCTCAATTGCCCGTCAAGGCCGACAAACTCGTTGCGCGACACCTGCGCCTCGGACTTGAGGCCGACATCTACTACCACATCACTGTCGTTAATCTTGAGCACATGGCCCTGGACGATTTCACCCGCGGTGATCGAGGGATT
The DNA here is from genome assembly GCA_963765485.1 of uncultured Acidobacteriota bacterium. Classification (GTDB taxonomy): domain Bacteria; phylum Acidobacteriota; class Terriglobia; order UBA7540; family UBA7540; genus CAVROP01. Next base: position 55,770 of record CAVXWN010000048.1, read on the forward strand.
AGCTAAAGCCTCTATGCCCTCCAATAGACTTGCCACTTCACTAGCCTCAGAACTGGTCGATCGGGGATCCGTAAAGTTGCTGTGGGCTCCGGGCTCAGTCCCCGCTTCTTGCAAACTACTGCTTTTTTCGTCAGCGGACATCCGCCAGCCTCCTCTCCAGATACCCGACGCAAGCTTACAAGGAGACAGTATACTACCCTTGCTTCGAAAGGGAAGTCAATGCGAAGCAAGCCCTCCTGCTAGCGCAGCGGACATCAACCCCGAAATTGGAAAGCCGCCTATTCAGCATGGAACTTATAAGCTGCCTGTTTGATGGCCTTGCGGTAGTCGTCAGAGTTCAATTCGACCAGCTTGCACATTTCGTAAAGCCGTGACCGGAGCGTGACTCCGAGCTGGTTCAAAGTGGACTCCACATTGGGGACGAGGTCCCCTGATGGGGACCGCACTTCACGATGATCGGTGGACGCACCGAAGGGAAGTGTTGTGGTTATAAGAGTAACCTTCTTGTGGTTGTACCGTGAGTTAATAATATGCTGCAACGTCTCTTTCACCCAATCACTGGGGTTCGAGGATGCGAGTTCATCCAACAATAACACTTCCACATCCAATACGGGCTGGAGGATTGAGAGCTCTGAGTTCTGAGAAACCGGATTGTAGCTGTCCCGAATGGCCTTCAGCAAGTCGTGGAAATCATAGAAGAGGCACTCGACCCCTTTTCGCAGAATCAACTCTCTCAGCACTGCGACGGCCAAGTGGGTCTTTCCCACGCCGGTGGGGCCGACAAAGAGCAGGCCAAAGTCAGTTGGAAACTCCTTCACAAAATTCTCGGCGTTCAGCTTCGCCCATCTCAGGCTCTGGTTATCCTTGCGAACATCAAAGTTCTCAAAGGCGCAGATCGCATATCTTTCCGGAATATGGGCTTGGCGGAGCAGGAGTTCCGTGCGTTCGGTGTCGTAGCAGTCGCACCGGGTTACACGCCGGATGCCGTCAATCTCAATCGGTTTCCAGCCCGTTCCCTCGCACTGGGGGCAGTCTTTTCGAGGCATATTCGATCCTGAAGTTGCATTGTAATCCATACCCGGCGGTGTTGAGGAGGAATAATGCGATTGAGGGGTAGGAGTTCTCCCGGCCTGAGCTTTCCAATTCCTCTTACTTCGGGACGGTGCGGGTTCGGATCAAATAGGGCGGGGCGACGCGCACCAAGGCATTTTGGATGCGCTCCTGGTCCAGGGGCGGGCGGCTCAAGATCTCCTTCTGCACATACGCGACGAAGGCGTGCATTTCGTCCTGCATCTTCTGCATGCGGTCGCGCATGTTCAGGATGATCTCAATTCCCGCCAGGTTGACCCCCAGGTCGCGCGTCAGGTTCAGGATGGTCTCCAGCCGCTCCAGGTCTTCATCACCATAGAGACGGGTGTTGCCGTTGGTGCGTGAAGGCACCAGCAACCCTTCCCGCTCGTATAAACGCAGCGTTTGCGGGTGGATGTTGTACATCTCCGCCACGGCGCTGATCATGTAGCCCGTCTTGCCACGAGTTTTTCTGCCGCGTGGACTCATTGTAGAAATCGAGAGTCGAAGGTCGAGAGTAAACTCTCCTTAACCTTCAGCCTCTACCCTTTAACTGTACTTCTTCAATTCCCGCCTCGGGTCTTCCGGGTTCAGGCGCGTGAGTTCCCGGAGGATTTCCTTGGTCCTTTCATCCGCCACGTGAGGAACTACCACCTGGACCTCCACGAACTGATCCCCGCGCGCTTCGCTGCGCAGCGAGGGTGCGCCCTTCCCGCGAAGTCGTAGCTTCTGGCCGCTCTGCGTTCCGGGTGGAATCTTGATCGTGGATGGCCCCACTAGGGTCGGCACTTCCACCTTCGCTCCCAGGGCCGCCTCGGCTACGGTCACCGGGACTTTAACGTAGATGTTGTCGCCCTTGCGTTCGAAAATGGGATGAGGCTCGACCTCCGTGACAATGTACAAGTCACCCGGAGGCCCTCCGCTGACGCCGGCATTTCCCTTACCCGGCACGCGTACGCGCGAGCCCGTATCGACCCCGGGGGGTATGCGCACATCGAAAGACTCGGGTTTTCGCACGGAACCCAATCCGCCGCAAGCCTGGCAGGGACGCCGCTGGCGACCCGTTCCGCCACACTGTGGGCACGTCACGGTGAAACGCATCGTGCCCGCCTGGCGCGTGGCCTTTCCCGTTCCGCCGCAAAGCGTGCAGGTGACGGGAGCGCCTCCCGCAGTTCCGGTTCCTTTGCAGGTCGGGCAGGTCTGCTGCCGCCCGACTGTTATCCGCACTTGCGTTCCACGAATGGCCTCCCAGAACCCCAAGTGCATTTGGTATTCGATGTCGCTTCCCTTTTGTGGACCTTCTTCTTCACCTTCACGCTGGCCGGACCGATTGAACAACTGCGAGAAGATGTCCCGAAAGCCTCCGCCGAAGCCTCCGCGCTTTTCGGCTTCTGTATCCACGTTCTCGAAGTTCGAGAAATCGAATCCCGAAAAATCCACGCCCGGGGCGCCCGCAGCCGTTGAGGGGCCCGGCCCAGGGCCGCCGGGAGGAATGTTATCGGAATAAAAACCGTACTGGTCATAGACTTGGCGCTTCTTATCGTCACTCAGGATTTCGTAAGCCGCCGATAATTGCTTGAACTTTTCTTCGGCCGCTTTGTTTCCAGGGTTGACGTCAGGATGGTACTTGCGCGCCAAGCGCTTGTAGGCCTTGCGAATCTCCTCCGACTTGGCGTCGCGGCTCACACCCAGAATCGCGTAATAGTCCTTTTGTGTGCCAACAGGCATGGGATTAGCTGCCACTCCCAACTAGGGGCTGGGGGCTAGGGACTGGGGTGAAGTCACGTTTGAACTCCTCCCAGGATCGGGTGTTACCGGACAACTGCTCCTGCCGAGCCTTACGGAGCCTGCGCAGCAAAGCGGGATTGTGCAGGATAAGAAAATCTTCGAAGGCGTCGTGCCATTCGCCATCTTCTGCATAATCGCGCTTCTCTTCAGGCAGTCCGATCATCGCGTGAACCCCAGCCCCGAGTCCCTAGCTTTTCAGTTCTTCATCCTCTTCATAATCGCGCCCAAGTGGTCTGGACACCGCGAGCGCATCCATTCCTGCAATTCGCGCTGGATCTCCCTGGCCACAGGAGTATCCATGATCGCTTGGTCCAAACCTAGCTCCATGAATTGTCTCCAGTGGCACTGAGGGCATTCCACTCCCACTTGGGCTCGATGTTCCATAAACCAGTTGACAGTTCACAGCCAACAGTTGACAGTAAAGACGCCGCGTTCTCCGACGTTGGTTCTTCTGCCTCTGAAGTGTTGTCCTGTCTCTCCTTTCGAGCGTTAGCTTTACGACGTACTCTCGCCGCGGTTAACAGTCGACTGTTGACTGTCGACTGTTAACTGCTCTTCTCAGTTCTTTTTCTTGTCGTCGCTATCCACCACTTCCGCGTCGATCACTTCACCGTCGCCCTTCCCTTTGCCGTGAGCACCCGCGGCGCCGTTAGCCGAGTTTGGAGCGCCAGGGGCGCTGCCCGGGGCCTCTTGCGCCGCTCGCGCGGTAGACGCCTGCTTGTACATTGCTTCTGCCAGCTTGTGCGAGGCTGACGTCAACCGTTCCACGGCCGTGTTGATCTTCGAGATATCGCCCTCCTGAATCGTTTTCTTGGCATCTTCCAAGGCGGATTCAATATTCTTCGCGTCGCTGTCGGAGATTTTCTCGCGGTTCTCTTTCAGCATCTTCTCAACCGAGTAAACCAGTGAATCAGCGCGGTTCTTGCCTTCCACGTCCTCCTTGCGCCGGCGGTCCTCTTCGGCGTGGAGGCTCGCCTTCTTTGGTCATCTTCTCCACTTCCTCCTTGCTGAGCCCGCTCGAAGAGGTAATCGTTATCTTCTGTTCTTGACCCGTGCCGAGGTCTTTGGCGGAAACGTTCAAAATGCCATTCGCGTCGATATCAAACGTCACCTCAATCTGCGGGATGCCCCTGGGCGCAGGCGGAATTCCCACCAAGTGGAACTTGCCCAGTGTCCGGTTGTCGCGCGCCATCTGACGCTCGCCTTGCAGGACATGAATTTCAACCGAAGTCTGGCTGTCCGCAGCCGTGGAGAAGACCTCGGTCTTTCTTGTTGGAATCGTGGTGTTGCGTTGGATGAGCGGAGTCATCACGCCACCTAGGGTTTCAACGCCCAGCGTCAGGGGAGTAACGTCCAGCAGCAGCAAGTCCTTCACTTCGCCACCCAGCACGCCTGCCTGGACCGCCGCGCCCACCGCCACCACCTCGTCCGGGTTAACGCCTTTGTGCGGCTCCTTGCCATAGAAAAGGTCCCTGACGACCTGCTGCACGCGCGGGATGCGCGTGGACCCACCCACCAGCACGACCTCATCTATCTTGTCTGGAGTTATACCAGCGTCGGTGAGCGCCTGCTTCACCGGGCCCACGGACCGTTGGAAGATGTCCTCGCACATCTGTTCGAAGCGCCCCCGGGTCAACTTCAGGTTCAGGTGCTTTGGACCCGATGCGTCCGCAGTGATGAACGGCAAATTGATGTCACTCTCCAGAACCGTCGAAAGTTCCATCTTGGCCTTCTCGGCAGCTTCTTTAAGGCGTTGCAACGCCATGCGGTCCTTGGAAAGATCGATGCCTTGGTCCTTGCGGAACTCGTCCACAATCCAGTCCATGACGCGTTTGTCGATGTCGTCTCCACCCAGGTGCGTGTCGCCGTTTGTGGACTTCACCTCCACTACGCCCTCTCCAACCTCGAGGATTGAAATATCGAAGGTCCCGCCCCCGAAGTCGTAAACGGCTATTGTCTCGTCCCGCTTTTTGTCCAAGCCGTAGGCCAGCGCTGCCGCCGTGGGCTCGTTCACGATGCGCAGGACTTCCAAGCCTGCAATCTTCCCGGCGTCCTTGGTGGCCTGGCGCTGGGAGTCGTTGAAATAAGCTGGGACGGTGATGACCGCCTGTGTCACCTTCTCGCCAAGGTATTGCTCAGCGGCATCCTTCATTTTCTGAAGGATCATGGCGGAGATTTCCGGAGGCGAGTATTCCTTGCCCTGGGCCACCACTCGAACTTCGCCATTGGGTCCCGACAGAATCTTGAACGGGACGGTCTTGATTTCGCTCTGCACTTCACTGACCCGACGACCCATGAAGCGCTTTATGGAATAAATAGTATTCTCGGAGTTGGTGACGGCCTGCCGCTTTGCCACTTGCCCAACCAGCCGTTCGCCGGACTTCGTAAAGGCAACGACTGACGGGGTGGTGCGTCCCCCTTCAGGGTTAGTTATGACTACCGGATCCCCACCTTCCATCACGGCGACTACGGAGTTGGTGGTTCCAAGGTCAATTCCTATTATCTTGCCCATATCCTGCATTCCTCCTCAGTGGACGAGTGCGAACCAATACCACGTACAACCGATTGGATGGCACGACCCATCTATTAGTTTCACCATATAATGAAACTTGAGTGCTTCAATGTCAAGAAGAATCCGTTTCGCCAATCAAGATCTTACTAATCAACAGCTTAGGATAAGTGTGAAGAATTCTGTCTCGCATGGTACCATGCTGTTGGCGGCTTTGGGCAAAGTTTTCGCCGAGAAATCAGAGTTGCTTAAGCCCTGTTTTCGTTTATCATTGAAAGCCCGGAGGGTACATTATGCCTGTGAAGACCCACCAGCGCCAATATACTCCTGAACACGCGGCTGCAGGGGTTCGCGCAAAGCTGCCGGAAATAGAGACTTGGCCCAATCAATACAGAAACTATGAGATCACGATTTCGATCCCTGAGTACACCTCGATCTGCCCTCGGACCGGTTTGCCGGACTTCGGGACCATCACCATCCACTACCTTCCTGACAAGCTGTGTTTAGAGTTGAAGTCCTTGAAATACTATATTCTCTCCTACCGAAACCTGGGCATCTTCTACGAGAACGCCGTCAACCGCATCCTCGACGATGTTGGCCGCGCCTGCCGTCCCCTGTGGGCCGTGGTGCGCGGAGAGTTCTCCACACGCGGCGGCATGCGCACCGCCATTGAGGCCCGCTACCCCAGAAGAGCCACTGCCTTTCACTAGCAACGGCCTTTCAGTCCAAGTCAATTTCTTTGATCGGAGGTCCAGCAGGTACGTCCTTGGTCTTTTCGAGCGCCTCTTTGAAACGCCGCTCCAGCAGCACGGATTTAATCTTTTCCTCTTCCGCGCTTTGTTTGAAGAGGTTTTCCCGACGCTCAGCTTCTTTCTTGAGGAGTTGAGAAGCGTGATCCAGGTCGGGAGCTTTGGCTGATCTTGGCGGCGGCTCGTGGAAGAGAACCTTCCTAAGTTCAGTGTCCACTTCCAACCGAGCCCCGCAGCATGGACACACCACTTCTACCGCTTTTTGCCTCTGCTTACTCATCCTGTTTTTGATGATATACGTCGGAAGGTGGCGAGTCAATCCGCGACCCACGCCCGGCGGCAGCCTATCGAGTTCCAAGAGGGCCACGCTCGAACCGCTATGCGTTGGCATTCGAAGTTGTTGTTCGGTGACTTTTGCCAGCAGGTCCCGACGGTTTCTTCAGCAGTTTCGGAAACCGGTGATGGACTGCTGCGACGGCAGGCAATAGTCAGGCTTCCTGCGGGCTTTCAGCGGTTGCTCTCCTAACCCTTCCTATTTTCGCATTCCCAATAAGCGCTTGACTTTTTTTGTTTCTTATGGTATTGCTACCATAAGATGATTGACGAACACGAACCTCGCGGCCCTCAAGCTGCGCGTCTCCGGCAACGTAAATTTGAACTGGTGCGCCGTTTCCAGCTTCCCGACGATCTACTGCCCGGCTCACTTTCCCTCTCCCATCTCCGCTGCGGCAAGCCCACCTGCCATTGTGCCAAGGACCCGCGGGGGCATCCCGCCTGGTCCCTCACCTTCATGGTACGCGGCAAGAAGCATGTGCAGCACATTCCCAGCGACTGGGTCGAGGACGTCCGCCGCCGGGTCGAGGCCGGACGGGAACTCCAAGCGGCGGTGCGGGAGGTCTTGGCCGCCAACGCCCAACTCCTGGTGCTGGCGCGTCAGCAAAGGCGCAAGCCGCGGTGAAAGGGCCGACGCCGCGTCGCCTCAAGAAGTACGTCTCGAAGTGTCTGCGCTTGCAGCCCTACTTGCGAGCGCCCGGCGATGGGCGCAGGGCGGGTCGCATTCCGGCCCCGGCTTTGCTGTGGGCCTTGCTCCTGGGGAGGCTGCTGCGGCGTGCGGCTTTCCTGGCCATTGAAAGCTTGGTCGGCGCTCGGGCGCGCGCCCTGGAAGTTTCCCGGAGCTTCAGCAATGATGCCCTCGGTTATTTCACCGAACGGCTCGACCCGGCCGTCACTCGTCAGGCGGCGGTCACTGCTGTCCATCAGGCCAAGCGCCACAAAGCCTTCGACGACTGCCGTTTCATCGGACTGGCTTTGGACGGGACCGGCGCGGGCCGATCGCAGGAAAATCTTTGCGATCTGTGCCGTCCCCACCGCAACCAGAAAAGGGAGATCCTCGGCTTCCATCATAAGTTGGTCATGAGCAGTGTGGTGGGAACCGGCCTAACCTTACCCTTGGATATCGAACCCTACGGCCCTGGGGATAGCGAGTACCGTGCCGGGCGGCGACTTCTCCGCCGCACCGCCCGCAACCTGGGCCGACGCTTTGCCGATTATGTGGTGGTCGACGGGAACTTCGCCAAGGCCCCCTTCCTGCACGACGCCGGGGATTTAGGACTGTTCGTCGTCGCCCGCTTGAAAAACAATCTCCCCGAATTGTTGGCGGCTGCCCAGAAAAGATTTCTCCACCAAGCTCCCCATCACGTCTTCCGTCACGGCAAGGATCGAGTCGAAATCTGGGATGCCGACGACTTCGACCCTTGGGAAACCCTGCGCTGGGAAACGGTGCGGGTGGTTCGCTACCGTCAGTACCATCCCAACGGCGAAATCTGTGAGGCCTACTGGTTCACCAACTTCCCCCGCCAGTGGGTCAGCAGTCGCGCCCTCTTCCGCATGGCCAAGAGCCGCTGGGAGATCGAGAACGAAGGCTTTAACGATGCCAAGAACCGCTACGGCTTCGAACATATCTGCCATCATGAACAAAATAGCCTGCTGTTGGTCTGGCTTTTGACCTGCTTGGCCCTGACCATCGAACGGCTCTACCGCATTCGGTACCTCCACCGTGGTACCCACCCCATCCTGGAAGCCGCTCTTCTCTGTCAACGCCTCTGGCTTAGCTTGTCGCGCCCCGTCCCTGACGATACCAGTTAGGTGTTTCTCCCCTCCCGCTGGCCCCCCAAACAACCGAACTCCGCCTGGGCACCTGCGCCCCACGGCGAAGTGCTCTCGAAAATGCCACCAGTTCTGCACCGCCCCACTGCAAGCGTCGAAACCGCGCTGATTCCGCCTCCCGTACGCTGCTGCTCACGAGCTTTGCGAAACTGCTGCGGTTTCTTCTTCGTTCTTGACAATGAGGTGGTATCGCTCGATTATGGTCTCCTCTCGGTCGATACTACCTCTCCAATGAAAAGTGCCCGCACGCAATTCCCGAGCTCGTCCCGAGGAGAACAGGCATGAACAAGGTAAGAATCCTTCGGCCCCGCGAAGCAGTGACCATGATTCCTGACGGGGCGACGGTAGCCATCTCAGGTTTTGTCGGCTGTGCCCATCCTGAGGAGCTAACCTCAGCTTTGGAACAGCGCTTCGCAAGTGACGGAAAGCCCCGCAATCTGACCTTGGTCTACGCCGCCGGGCAGGGTGACGGTAGAACGCGCGGCCTGAATCATCTGGCGTTCGAAGGGATGGTAAAGCGGGTGATCGGCGGACACTGGAATCTTGCTCCGAAACTCGGGAAGTTGGCTTTGGAAAACAAAATCGAAGCGTACAATTTTCCCCAGGGAGTGATCAATCGGCTCTTTCGTGAAATCGCCGCAGGCAACCCCGGAGCCATCACCCACATTGGGCTGGACACTTTTGCTGATCCGCGACACGAAGGCGGAAAATTGAACAGCCGCACCAAGGAGGATCTGGTGCAGTTACTTGAGCTGGGGGGAAAGGAGTGGCTTTGGTACAAGAGCTTTCCGATCCATGTCAGCTTGTTGCGTGGCACTGCCAGCGACTCCTACGGGAACATATCCTTCGAGGACGAAGCGATGACCGGCGAAGCTCTTTCGATCGCCCAGGCTGTCCGGAATTCCGGAGGCATGACTGTCGTGCAGGTGGAGCGGATGACGGAGGATTTCTCCCGCGACCCGAAGAGCATCACCATTCCAGGGATTTTGGTGGACGCAATTGTCCTGGGGCGCAAAGAGAACCACATGCAAACATTGGCGGAGCAGTTTAATTCTTGCTATGTTACGGCCGGTGACATCTCCAGTCTCACACTTCCACCTGCCGAGGACGGTCCGAGACGTTATATTGCCGCGCGTGCCTTCGCGGAATGCAAGGCCGGCGACGTCATCAATCTGGGGATCGGGATACCCGAAGGTGTAGCCTTGATTGCCCGGGAAAAAAACCAGTTGGACAAGCTCACGTTGACAGTTGAAGCCGGGGCGATAGGCGGCATTCCTGCCGGTGGACTCAGCTTTGGAGCTTCCGCCTACCCCATGGCCATCATTGACCAACCGTATATGTTCGATTTTTATGATGGTGGAGGACTTGATATTGCCGTCCTTGGAATGGCTGAATGCGACGCGCACGGCAACGTTAACACAAGTAAGTTTGGTGGTCGGTTGGCTGGCGTCGGAGGCTCTGTGAACATTTCTCAGGCCACGAGGAAAGTCGTGTTTACCGGAACATTTACGGTGGGTGGACTAATAACGTCATTTACAGGTGGTAGACTCCACATCGAAGCCGAAGGCAGGGCAAGAAAATTCGTAAAGGCCGTGGAACTATTGACGTTCAGCGCCCAGCAAGCACTGCTTAGAGGTAAGAGCGTCCTTTACGTTACCGAACGCGCGGTGTTTCGTCTGACCGACTCGGGACTAGAACTAATTGAGCTTGCACCGGGAATCGACTTGTGCAGGGATGTTCTGGCTAACATGGATTTTAGGCCCGCCATCGCCGACCCTCTGAAGATCATGGCGACGGAACTCTTTGTGAGAAGCTGAGACTTGCGATTGTGGTAAGGGGCATCGAGCCCCTTTCTCTTCTAATTCTAACGTGCGATCCTCAATCGCCACGGCTTTCCTGAACGCCGGCGCCGGGAACCAGCTTTTCTGCCGCGCTCGCCGTCCACCCCACAGCGAACGTCACCACAGTTCCGAGGGCAACATACCATGTCCAGGCGAGGGATGTGTACGCTACCACAAACCCCATTACGGCCAGGGCGACAAGAGCGCCGGCCAAGGCCCCCCGGCCATTGGCGCGCTTGGTAAGAACCCCCAACAGGAAAATTCCCAACATGCTGCCGTAAGGAACGCTGGCAATGGTCAGCGCCAATTCCAGGACGCTCCGGTGAAGATGTTGCGCTGCCAGCGCGATCACCACGAGCACGGCGCCCCAAGCCTAAGATCATGCCACGGGAGACAGCAAGGTAATGCTTCTCGCTGGCGTTCGGGCGAACAAACGGCTTATAAAAATCCATCACTGAACTCGATGCCAGGGAATTGAAGGCGGCGCTCAGATTGGCCATTCCCGCAGCGATAATGGCCGCGATCAGCAGACCCGCCAGCCCGCGCGGCAGTTGCGTTACCACAAAAGTAGGAAATATCTGGTCCGCCCGCGCGAAAGGGTTCGGCGGCGGAAAGTGCTTGTAGAAGGCAAAAAGCGTCACGCCTACCAGCAGGAAAAGGGTGAATTGCAGCAGGATGACCAATCCGCTCGAAAGCAGGGCCGCCTGGCTTTCGCGCCGGTTGCGGGCGGCCAGCAGGAGCTGAACGATCAACTGGTCCGTGCCGTGACTGGCCGTATTCAGGAACGCTCCGCCCACCAAACCCGACCAGAACAAGTAAGGCTCATGCCAATTGAAATGGAAGTTGAAAACCGCCAGCTTGTTCCCTTCGGAATGCGCCAGGCGGGCGACCTCGGCCCACCCGCCCGGGATGGCGTGTAAGGCCAGGGCCAGCGCCACCGCGGTCCCGGTGAGATAAATGAGCAACTGGATAACCTCCGTCCAAATCACCGCCGTCAGTCCCCCTTCAAAAGTGTAGAAGAGGGTCAACGCGGTGACGATGAGCAGAGACGCGAGTACGCCACTCTTGAAGATAACCCCGATCACAATCGCGATGGCGAAGACGCGAACGCCTTCAGCCAACGCGCGCGTGGTGAGGAAAAGCGCCCCGGTGAAGACCCTCAGAGCCCGGCCGAACCGCTGCTCGATGAACTGGTAAGCCGTGAACATTTCACCCGCAAAGTACCGGGGAATGAGAACGAAGCTTACTACCACACGGCCCACCAGGTATCCAAAGACCAGTTGCAGGAAGCCCAGATTGGAATGGTAAGCGATGCCGGGCGTGCTGATGATGGTCAGGATGCTGGTTTCGGCTGTGACAACGGCAAAGGAGATTGCCCACCAGGGCAGGCGGCGCCCGCCCAGAAAATAATCGCGCAGGGTCCGCTGGCTCTTCCGGAAATGGGCTCCGAAGATAGTGATGGCGCCGAGGTAGGCGATCACCACTAGGAGGTCAAGCCAACTGATTGCCACGCACGCTCCGAAGAATCAGCCTCTAGCCGTCAGCTTTCAGGGGCCGGTATGCGATGCCCGCAAGGATACCTTACCATATTAGTGACGCGGGACTCCGCGGAATGACAAGCTAGAGGGTTTCTCAGCATCCTGTCGTTGGGCACAGTGAGCACTTCCGCGGCCGTTTTCTTCAAGAACGGCTGGAGACACTCGAGCGGGGGGCCACCGCAGCCAGTTCGGCTCGCTCAGAGACCGGAGTGGCGGAATCTCTTTCTGCCATGCCGTCCTGATTTAAGTGGGCTATTTGGACCATCGCGAGGCCGCCCCCCGCTTACGACTCGCCACATAAAACATTGTTGACCGGCGCAATCCGCCCAATGGTATGATAGAGGTCGTATGGAAGGGATCATCTCTGTCCCCTCCGTCAGCATCCAAGTCAACAGATGAAGAAAAATTAAGGGGTGGGTGAAGGGTAAGTGAGATTTTGCTTGAATTATTCTTCAATCCTTGATATTTGGAATGCGTCATTTCCTAGACTTACTTCGTCTATCAGACCTTTACAGTGTGCGCGGACGGAAGGTTTGAAGAAGGAAACGAGATAGAGCGCGCCTTGATTCTCGAGGGAGTCATGAACCAAACACTGAGGTAGCCTTCCAATGAGGAAAACGACTGCGCTTTGGAGCTTCAATCTGCTAGTTAGCCTTGCGGTAGCAGCATCATCAGTGGCGCAAGCTGCCGTCAGGCCACAGAACGTCCAGGGGCGGGCATTCGCGTATCAATTGAATGCACCTCCGCAAGCGGCAAAGGCCAAAAACTGGAAGAGCAGGGATGAATACGACGCGTTCAATGCAATGGTCACGGAGAAGGATCCGAACAAAAAGCTCTCTTTGGCTGAGGCGTTCCTCCAGAAGTTTTCGAACTCAGACTTCAAAGATGCCGCCTGCGTTGTGGAAATGCAGACCTACCAACAATTGAACCAAGTCGATAAAGCCCTCGAGGCAGGTCATAAGGCATTGGAGGTCAATCCGGAAAACCTCGATGCTTTAAGGTATTTGAGTTTCGTGTTTCCGTTCGTTTACAAAATCGACGACCCCGATGCCGCGGCAAAGCTGTCGCGCGCTGAGAGCGATGCCAAGCACGGCCTCGAAGTGGTTCAGAGTCTGCAGAAGCCCGCAGCGGTTTCCGATGAACAGTTCAGCCAGGCGGTGAAAGGTTTGCGGGCGGTCTTTAACGGGACCGTGGGGTTTGTGGCCCTTCAACGCAAGGACTACGCGGCGGCCATCACTTCCTATAAAGCCGCCTCCGAAGACAACCCCAGTGATTGGTACGTCTTCTACCGTATGGGTCTGGCTTACCTTTACTCCAACCCTCGCGACTACGACCATGCGATCTGGTATATCGCTCGCGCCGTGGATCTGGCGCAAGCGGCGAAGGACCCGAACGCCGAGGAGTTCAACAAGTACCTTAAGCAAACCTACGTCGGATATCATGGCAACGATCAGGGAATGCAAGACATCCTGACGCAAGCCGCCTCCTCCGTGAATCCCCCGGACGGGTTCAAGGTGGCCGCGATGGAAGCTCCGAAGAAAACCGGGAACCCTTTGGTGGATGGCTTTAATGACATGACCTACCCTCTCAAGTTCGGGGGAGAGACGGCCCAAAAGCAGTGGGATGTCCTGAAAGGACAACCGCTCGAACTGGGAGGGTATGTGGCTGGTGTGGAAAAGGGTACCGAAGCGGGAACTTATTCGGTCCGCATCGCCATCCTCGACCAGACCAAAGCCACTCCGGGCTCTTACGACATCGAGTTGAAAGACTCGAAGCAGCCGAACGTCAAAAACCTGGAGCCCGGCGACCTCATCAGGTTCAAAGGGGTTATGGACTCCTACAATGCCACGCCCAATGTGGTTTTGACGGTCGTAGGCCAAGTTACCGATCCCGACCCACTGCCTGAGACCCCACCCGCCAAGGAGAAACCGAAAGCCCCTGCACGTCGGCGCCCCACGCACACGACCGCACAGTAAGCCGGAGTTTGAGGACCAGGAAATTGCACAGCGCCGAGCCAGATGGCTCGGCGCTGTGCCTTATTCGAAGACAGGGCAGGGATTTCCGCCAAAGTTAACAGGATGGCTTATCGGTGAGAACGATTCCGCCGCTTGGGCTGATGATCCAGCCCCAACTCTTCAACTTTTCTGCTGAGGGTGTTGCGGTGAATCCCCAGAGCTTGGGCGGTCTTGGATCGATTTCCGTTATTCTGATCAAGCATGTGCTCGATGAAACGCTTCTGGAATTCCGTCATGGCGTCGGAAAACTGAATTCCGTGTTCAATCATGCGAATGATGAGAGCTTCTAGCTGGTCTTTCACGGCAGTGCTCCGGTTCGGAAATATTTGCTCGGTTTGCTTCGCTAGCGAACTTGGAGTAACGAAGGACGTTGTGCTTAGTTCGCTGCGCACCAGGGAATAGGCAAAGCTACATCTTGAATTTAATTACGCACTGTCCCGCTTTGACTGGGGGACCGCCTCCTGCCATCGTGGCGGGGCGGCTCGGCGCGTCAAGCGCCGGCCCTACACCCCAAACCAGGACACTACCTAAGTTAACTACCTACATACCACCCACTGCTTTCTTGTCTTTCTCAACCAGCGCATCTCTGAATTTCTCAAAACCCAGGCGAAACTGCGCCTTGAGGTTGCTGGGCATTGCTAGGGAAATCGTCTTGGCTCCGGCCGTGACGTAAGGGGCCAAAGATGACTGCCGCACAGCGTCCGGCTTAATGGCGAAAGCAAGCAGGACAAGGAGCAGAACGCAATCCACGACCACCCCACGGACCATGCCGAAAATCGCCCCCAGGAACCGGTCGAACCATTGAACGCCGGCAGTCTTAATCAACTTTCGAGCCAGCAGGGAAACCAAACTGCCTAGCAGCAGTGTTCCCAGAAACAGGACAAGGAAACCCAATCCCAAGGCTATCTCGTGCGACTTCGTCAGGTCCTCGAACCAGAGAGCGGCTCTTGGATACGCCGCCGCTGCCACCACCAATGCGATCACGAGAGACGCCAGCGAGATCAGTTCCCGGATGAACCCTTTCATCATGGCCGCAACCACCGATACCACTACGATGGCGGCCAAAGTCCAATCAAGCCAGTTCCATGCGCCCATCATCTTCTTGCGCGAGGCCGCGCTCCATCCCGTTTCAAATAGGGTTCTGACCAGTCAGAAGACTGTAAGCTTGCCGGTACGTCTCACTAGTTTTCCCCACCACGTCAGGCGGAAGGGGAGGTGGGGGAGGTTGTTTGTTCCACTGACATGACTCAAGGTAATCTCGAACGAACTGCTTGTCAAACGAAGGTTGGGGCTTGCCAGGCTCGTAGCTCTGTTGGGGCCAGAAGCGCGACGAGTCCGGAGTCAGAACTTCATCGATGAGGATGATTTCATCTCCGCTCTCTCCCCATTCGAACTTGGTGTCAGCGATGATGATACCTCGTCCAATCGCGTAATCCCTAGCCTTCGAGTAGAGTTCCAGGCTATAGCCGCGCAGTTTTTGGGCGGCCTCTCTTCCGACTCTCGAAGTCATTTCCTCCCAGGTGATATTTTCGTCGTGGCCAGTTGAGGCTTTTGTCGCGGGCGTAAAGATCGGCTCGTCGAATTTGGAGCCCTCGAGCAACCCGGCCGGCAACTCGATGCCGCAAACTCTTCTCGTGGCGCGGTATTCTTTAAGTCCTGAGCCTGCCAGATATCCCCGGACAACACACTCGATGGGAAAGGGTTCCGCCTTCCTCACAAGCATCGACCGGCCTTCCAGTTGGTCGGCGAAGGGCTCAAACTCGGAGGGGTAGTCCTCCCGGTCGGAGCTCAGATAGTGGGTGGCAAAGGACTTCTCCATCATCTGGAACCAGAAGCGCGAGAGCTGCGTCAAAACCCAGCCCTTGTCCGGGATGCCTTCCCGCATGACCACATCGAAGGCTGACAGGCGATCCGTAGCGATCACCAGAAGTCGTCCCGGCCCGGCCTCATACACATCTCGGACCTTGCCGCGGGAAAAAAGCTTTACTCCGGGCAATCTGGTCTGAGTGAGAACAGATTGTCTAAATGTTTGCATGGCGGTGTTTCAAGGCAACCGTCATTCTAAAACATCAGCGGAAGTTGTCAATGGAAAAAAGCGCAAAAAAGCGTGCGCACGTTTTGGACAAAACCTGCTGGGTGACGGGCAGGGACCGGAAAACGCACTAACAAGGAGGGAGTCGGAAGTCAGAAGCTCGTCGCTGGAAGGTCGGCATTTGCTGTTCTTCTCGTGTCTTCTCACTCCTGACTTCTGACTCCTGCTCACTGGTTGCTGCCTTTTCAGGCGAGCACCGCAACTGGCTCAGCCTCCACCGCATTGAATCGGACGGAGACCAGCTTGGAGACGCCCGGTTCCTCCATGGTCACACCGTACATCACCGGGGCGATTTCCATAGTCCGTTTACTGTGAGTGATCAGGATGAACTGCGTGTGCCGGCTCATCTTTTCGACCATGCGGCTGAAGCGTTCGATGTTCGACTCGTCGAGGGGAGCATCCACCTCGTCCAGGATGCAGAAGGGGCTGGGGGTGTAGCGGAAGATCGCGATGAGCAGCGCCAGCGCCGCCAGAGCTTTCTCTCCCCCAGAGAGCAAGAGCACATTCTGAAGCCGCTTTCCGGGAGGCTGGGCGGCGACGTCGATGCCGCTTTCAGCATCGGATTCATCCGTCAGCCGCATCTCGCCGACTCCGCCACCAAAAAGAGTACGGAAGGTTTCGGCGAAATATCCGTTGATCGCCTTGAACGCTTCGAGGAATTGCTGGCGCGAGATCTGGTCGATTTCGCGAATCGCCTGGCTTGTGTCTTCGATCGAAGCCAGCAGATCCTGGCGCTGGGTATCGAGGAAGGCCTGCCGCTCCTCGGCTTCCTGGAGTTCTTCGAGCGCCATCATGTTGACCGGCCCGAGATTCTCAATGCGGGTTCGGAGCTGGCGAACCTCGTCCTCAGCGGCCAGCAAGCTTTCGCCGTCGAGCACCGACGGGGGAGGCAATTCGATGAGTAATGCCGAAGGTTCAGCGTGAAGTTCCTCGCGGCACTGTTGTGTATGGTGGGTGCGGTCAGAGTCAGCTCGCGCAAGCGCCACCTCGGCTTCCGAACGCCGGGCGCGATGCGTCTCAAGTTCGACTCGCGCCGCCTCCACCTGGGGGCCGAGCGCATCGCGCTGAGCCTTGACCGCGTGAGATTCCTGCTCGAGGTGGTGAAGCTCAGTCCGCACCGTCTCGAGTCCGGCCTCCAGTTCACGAAAGGCGAACCCGAATGGCTTCGCCCTCTTCAGCCAGCCGCTGCTGTTGTTCGCGCCAGCTTTCCGATTGTTGCTGGAGGCGCGCTATGCGGCTGCGTAGGTCCTCGGACGTACCATGCAGCCGCGCCACCTCGGCCCCGGCGGCGTGTGTCCTTTCTTCGAGCGCGCTGCTGCGGGCGCTTGCCTCGGCGAGTTCCTGCGAAAGACGGTCCAGGTCCGCGCGAAGTTCGCGAAGCACTCGGGCTGACTGGGAGATGGCCTCCTCGCGCCGAGTCTTTTCATCTCCGGCAGCCCCCAGTTCCGAGCGCAGGCCGGCCTTCCGTTCTTCGGCTAAGGCGAGCTCGCGCTGAAGCGTTGCGGCTTCGGACTGGAGGATTTTGAGTTGGTCGCTCGCCCGCTCGCTAGCCTCTCGCGTCTGGCGCAATTTCTCGTTGGCGACCACGGCTTTCTTCTCCGCTCTCCTGTTTGGCCGCCGTCAGGTTCTCGTGGCGCTCTGCGAGATGCGTCACGCGATGGGCGGCTTCGGCCAGCGCAGCCTCGCTCGCTTGAATGCTGTCCTCGAGCTCGGCGGCGCGGCGTTCGAGTTCCCGGAAGTCACGGCGCAATGCAAGAGGCCCGGCGCTCGAGCCTTTTCCCCCGGTCACCTGGCGATGATGATAGTGCTCGCCGGTCCGGGTTAGGAAGTGACATTCGGGATGGGCGCACGCCAGCCGCTCGGCGATTGCGGCGTCCTCAACCAAATAGGCATTGGCCAGTGTCGGCAGCCCCAGGTCGCCATTCAACCCAAGCGATTTCTGGAAGGTTATCAGCTCCCGCACCGGAGCCACCACGCCCTGCTCGCCAAGGGGTTCAGCGTTGGGCTGTCCATACGGGTGGTCGTTCGGATGAATCTGCGTAACGAAAAAGGTAGACCGCCCGCTTCCTTCCTTGCGCAGCAGTGCGATGCCCGAACGGGCTTGCTCATGTTGTTCCACCACCACACATTCGAGATCGTGCCTGAGGAAGTCTTCCACTACTTCTTCGTAGCCCGGCGAAACTTCCACGAAGTCGGCGAGCACGCCGAGGGGGCGGAACTGATGGCCGTTCATGGGGATTTGCCCCCTGAGCAGCCGCCGCACACTTTCCGTGCTGTAAGCGTGACGGGCCAGCGATTCCTCCAGTGTCTGCTTCCGCGCCACGGCGCCGGAGTGTTCCTGGCGAAGCGTCTCAAGGGCCGAGCGGTGGAAAACTTCGTCGCCGCGCGCCTGCTCCAGCGCCGCCACGGTATCGGCCAACGCATTCGCCAAGTCTGCCAGGGATGTCGTGTCTCGTTCCTGGACGGCGACGGAAGCTTCCAGCTCAGTTGCCAACCGCTGGTGTGCCTGCTCGACGCGCTGCTTCTCGGCCTCGGTGCGCGCCGCCTGGCGGGAGAGGGCCAGGCCTGCTTCCTCGGCCTGCACAAGCTGGTTGCGAAGCTCCGCCGCCTGGCTTACAGCTGCAAGCATCGCCTGACGACAAGACTCCACGTCATTCTCCGCCGCTGCCACCTGGGCGCTTAACGAGTCCTGGCGCGACAGCAGTTGCGCCAGCGCTCCTTGCGCCGTCGTCCAGTCCTGCTGGATCTGTTCGTACTGGAGGGTGCTTTCCTTGGTCTGCTGCTCCTGTGAAGCCAATTGGGCCTGGAAATCGGCGCCTTCTCGCGCTGCATCCGCTTCCCGAGCCTCCAGGCTCACCGTCTGCTGGCGAATGTGTTCGGAACGCGAGAGTAACCGCTCGCGCTCCAGACCGCTTTGCGCGATCTGCTCCCGCAACTCCGTGAGCTGGCGCTCCCACTCCTCGTGCTTCTGTGCGGCAGCTTTCTGCTCCCGCTCCAGCGCTTCGAGCCCTTGCGCCGCGAGCGCGCACGTTGCCTGCGCCTGAGTCAGTTCGCCACCCAGCCGGACGCATTCCGCATCCAGGGCCACCCACCGTGAAGTGAGGACCATCTTCAGTCGCGCGCGCAACTCATCCCGAAGTTCCTTGTACCGCCGCGCCTTCGAGGCCTGGCGCTTGAGGGAGTTCACCTGCTTGATGACTTCTTCCAGGATGTCGGTGATACGAGAAAGGTTCTGGCGGGAGGATTCCAACTTCGCCTCCGCCAGCCGCTGGCGCGTCTTGAACTTTGAAACCCCCGCTGCCTCTTCCAGGATCAGGCGCCGGTCTGAAGGGCGGGAACTCAGGACCTGCCCGATTCGCCCTTGCTCGATAATGGCGTACGATTCCGGCCCCAGCCCCGTGCCCATGAACTGATCCTGGATATCGCGCAGGCGGCAGACTTGGCCGTTAATCAAATACTCGCTCTCACCGGAGCGGAACAGCCGCCGAGTCACCGTGATCTCGCCGGCGCGATGGCGCAGCTGGCCGCTGTCGGCTGCGCGCTCCCTCTCCGTCGGCTTCGTGGTCGCCTGCCGCAGCGTCGGGTTCTTGCGCCTCCACTTGCGAGCTTTCCTGATCTTCTTTCGGGAAGCCGGCCTCGTTATACTCCGGGTCGACGAGCGTCATGCTGACTTCCGCCATGCTAGTGGGAGGCCTTGTGCCTGTGCCGTTAAAGATGACATCAGCCATCCGCTCGCCGCGCAGGCTTCTCGCGCTCTGCTCTCCGAGAACCCAGGAGACGGCGTCTGACAGATTGGATTTGCCGCAACCGTTCGGTCCCACAACTGCCGCAATGCCATCTGCGAATTCGAGCCGCGAGCGATCCCCAAATGACTTGAAGCCAAGCAGTTCGAGTTTTTTTAGTTTATACAAATTACACACCTCCCCTCTGGTTTTTCCAAGGAGGTGCGAGCCCGTGCTCGCGTTGAAATGGAAGCCAGAAGCATCGCTAGATAATCTGTGCAGGGCCGGCGATGGGGCCGACGCAGACTCACCAACATGTCGCCACGCGATGTGGCACAGACGTTCCGCCGTAGACCTCGCTCGCCCCGGCCCAAGCCTACCTTCTGGCGCACACGAAAAGGCTGATGCGAGCATCCCCAACAACTTCACAAAATAGTTAGCACGAAAAAAGATGGAAGTAAAGCGAAAACCACAAAATGATGGGCTTCTCCGGAATCGTGGCCCCCATATGTAGGGGCGGACAAACTGGCTGGGCGGGCGGCATGCGGAATCCTGCCGCCAGCACGGAGGGGACTAAAGGCAAAGGGGCAATTCTGAATAGCGAATAGTGGATCATGAATGGCGACTCCCGGACGGCAGCGGCCATGGGCACGGCGCGCAATTCACAATTGTACTATTCACCATTCAATATTCCTGATTCCGACGATGACATGTCATTGGCTTTTTTCACCAGCCGGCTATCGACCCATTCTAGAATCAGCTTTCTCATCTCCGGCAGCTCAACGTGTCCGCAATCGAAAAGCTCGACCCGGCAATCGCCGGGATGCCCGTGTTCTTGATACAGCGCAAGCAGGTGGTCCCGGACCCGTTCAACACCGGCGGGCGGCGTCAACAAGTCCTGACGGCCGTTCACGCTCAGTCGCGGGCGAGGAACGATCAGCTCGTTGATCTCGGAAGTCTGAAAGTGTTTCAGCAGGGAGGGCACGTAATAGTAGATCCCATGGCCTTTCAGGTTGTGAGTCCTGACTAATTCCTCAAAATCCGTGAGGCAGCAGATATCCACGCATAACTGGACGCGCGGTTCGAGGGCAGCCAGCCACCAGGCCTTGGTTGAGCCCATCGACATGCCCAGCGCTCCGAGGCGGCGGGCATCAACCTCCGGCCGGCTGGCAAGGTAGTCGAACGCGCGGAATTCATCAAGCATCATCATTCCCCAGAGCACCTGGCCCCTCCAGAGCATCAGCTTGAAAGCGTCCTCCTCTCCCGTGCTTCCGTTCGCATCGTGTTTGCGTTCGCCGAAACACCAGCTATCAATGGCCAGCGTCACGATACCTTTTTCCGCACAGACCGGCGCATAGGCCGGCTGGGCCTCCGCTCCGACCAGCAGTTGTTCCTTCCCGAGGTCATACATTCCACCGTGCCAGTGGATGAAGAGCAGTCCCGGAGCCGGCTTCTGGCGCTTGTCCGGGATCAACAGCAGCGCCGGGACCGGTTCGATGCCATTAAGATCCAGGACCGTTCTTTTGAGAGTGTAGCCATCGTGTTTCTCGGCTTTTACCAGCTTGGCTGGACCAGGTTTATAACCCCAAGGCAAGTCGCCGAGCAGAGTCCAGAGTTCTTGGCGGCGCCTGGCCTGGAAAGTGGAGAACGCCTCGCCAGCCTCGGGTTGGCGACCCGGTCGCGCCTGCTCGCCCGCTGAGGTTTCACTCCCGAGAGCCAGCATGGCGGCGGATTGTTTCAGAAAGTCACGACGGTGGGGAGAAATCATGGGGCCTCCGGCGCGCGCGATGACGGCCATCCCTTCTTATTACGCCTCTATTGGACTGTCAAGTGATAAGGTGAGCGATAGGCCTTGCCCTTCAGGTGCGTTCTGGTTCATTATAACGGGTCTGTGGTGCTGGTTACGCCCACCCACAAACGGCACTCAGTGCCCGGACCCGCAATTCCTAACCAGCAGCATATATCGGCGCCCGAACTTCCAGAGGGTGTCGGTTCCGTTGGCCGCAGAGTTGCCCTCTGCGCCGGTCAGCGAGAAAAACAAAACACAAAAAGGGGACATTTCTAGTTGGATAAGAAAGAGGCTTTTCCGATGAGCTAACAAAAGGGGGACATCTCTAAAGAGCTTTGGATTTTGAGCGCTGCCACATTGACACTGTAGCGGACGGGTGTTATACAACACCTCCATAACCTTTGCTGGTTCTGACGGTCTTGAATTGCTGAAGAGGGACCGTGCGTTCCGTTTCCCTCCAGGAGAGATGGCCGATGAATACCTTCGACAATGTCGACCCGAAGACCCTCGATCGCCGCCACTGGCAGTTGTCGATGCTTTCACTGGGGATGATTATCGTCCTTGGAGCAGGCGTCGCCCTACTTATGTACCCTGCGGTCTTTGGCAGTTACACCGTCCCTGCCGTGCCTCACTCACGGACCTTGTTCTTCGGCTTCTGTGCGTTGTGCGTGCTCATGGTCGCCTACTTATTGGAACAGCAATATGTCGTCCGCGAGCTTCGCAAGCATCTCGTCGAGCAGAAAACGCAAATCGCACGTCTCCGTGAGGAGGGGAGCGCTGACTTGCTAGGAACCATACCGGGTTTCAGTCATTTCCAGGATCGGCTGACGATGGGTTTTCGCCGCGCAGCCCAGACTGGCGAGCCACTTTCTCTTGTCCTCGTGCGTCTGAAACCTTCGCACACGTTCGACAGCCCACCGGAAACCTCTGTAGCACTTGGGGACGCAGCCAGGGTGCTCATCCGCAAGCTGCGCACGGATGATTCACTCTACCTTCTGTCCTCGAGTGTGTTCGGCATCGTCCTGCCAAACACCTGTGGAGCGGATATGAGCCGAGTCGCCGATCGGGTTGCGGAGGGCCTTACCGACGCTTCCGGGGCGGGCAACCGATTCTCATTCGATATCCAAATGGTTAACTATCCGGAGCAAATTTCGACTGCTTACGAGATCGAACGGATGGCTGCCGCTTTTTCCGAACAAAAAGGATCGGCGTCAGTGCCGAGCTGAGGGAGCATCAGAACCGATTTGGCCTCCGGCAAAGTGATGGGGGTCCGCGCTTCCAAGAACTAATGAGCCGTATGAACTTCCCGCCACTGTACCGTGAGGTAGCTCGCAAGGAGATTCCACACTCCCGAAGAACTGGGAAAAACCTTTTGAAGTCTCGACGGGCCAAGATATTTGAAATCTTCCTGAGGATCATCACCAGCCTGCTGCTGGGCGTGTCTCTCGGGGCGGTTTACGCTGCCCCGCGAACGGCCTTCTGGCGCGGAACAATCCGGAACGCTCAAGGGACCGCATTGCCCGGTGCGCAGGTTGAACTGCGAGCCGTCGAGGGGGACCACGTTGTTTATGCTACCGCCGACTCGAACGGCGCCTTCGCTTTTGACGCCATTACCGCGGGCAGTTACTGCGTCTATGTGCATTGGCAGCAAGAAGCTTTAAGAAGCGAGCAGCCCCTGGAAATCCGCGAAGGTGAGGGTGTCGTGGTGGGGCTCGAATCTCGCTGGATGGCCGGCGGGTGCTCTTGCGGGCCAAGGGGCATTCAGGTTTGAGTCCCTCGGCAGGGGAGACTGCGCTCAACCGAGCTTCCACAGCCGGGCCGCAAGGAAGCGGTGGGGAAAGGTTATCGAGCAAAGAAGTTTCGAGCCTGCCGCTCAACAAGCGCGACTTCAGCCAACTGCTTCTGCTCGCGGGCGGCACCCAAACTGACACCAATGGTTCATCGAACTTTACCCAGCAGTTCGCCGTGAACGGGCAGCGGGGAACCACCGCGGTCTTCGCCATTGATAGCATTTTCGGAAGCGACCCCGAAGTAGGCGGCGCAACTTTCTCAAACTTTAATGTGGAAGCAATTCAGGAGATTCGTTCCAACTCGGGGGTGATGCCGGCGGAGGTCGGCGCAGGGGCAGCATCGTACACTGACGTCATCACCAAGTCAGGTACTTCCGATATTCACGGTGCGGTCTTTTCGTTCGTGCGCAACGCCGCCTTTGACGCGCGCAACTTTTTTGACCGGCGCTCACTGGCCCAGCCCGGCCGCATCCCACCCTTCGCCCGCAATGAGTTTGGTTTTACCATCGGCGGGCCGGTTGTGCTGCCGGGTGGTTATGATGGCCGCGGGCGGACTTATTATTTCGGCGAGTACCAGGGCTTCCGTCAGGTGTTGGGAACCACTCAGGTCTTTCCGGTCCCCACTCTCGCCGAGCGTCGAGGTTTCGACACGACGACTTACCTCGGCGACACACTCGTGGTTCCGGTCAATCCTCAGATCGCTCAAGTGCTCGCACGTTACCCCTTGCCGGACGATCCCCAGGGAGCTTTCGGTGCGCGCACTTATGCCACTTCCTCAAGGGTTGTGACCAACAGCGACCAGTTTTCAGTCCGCATCGACCACCGCATTTCAGACAAGGCCCAGTTCTTCACCCGCTTTAGTTTCGACGACCTCACCGGCCCTACCACCAATCCGGCTCAGACGGCTCTCGACCCCAGCTTTGGGGTGACTTTTCTCAACCACGAGCGCAATCTCGGGCTGCGCTACACGCGCTCAGTGTCGCCGAAAATGACCTCCGAGTCGTCCTTTGGGTTCATTCGCACCACTCCCGACTATCCCCCGCTCAACCTGACTCAGCCCGGAATGAACTTTGCCGACGGCTTGTACGAATCGTTCAACTCCAATGCAGGGTCCGTCATGGAGGTTCTCACGAACCTCTTTCAGGCCCGCCAGGACTTCACTTATGTGCATGGCACGCACACCCTCAAGTGGGGCGCCGAAGCCCGCTTCAACCGCGACACAGCGATCTTCGGGATGAACCCGAATGGCGCCTATACCTTCGGGGGCGGGCCTGCCTACGCGTTCGAGGACATACCTTCCTTGAGTGGCAACCACGACATCCACACCGGGGATCAACTGCCGGATACACTGACCAGCTTCCTGACCGGTACTCCGCACTCCTACACGGTCTCTGTCGCTCCACCCATGTTTGCCCAAGGGGACCACATCGGAGAAGTGGCGGTACGGCGTGAGGCCTATAATTTCTACTTTCAGGATGCCTGGAAGATCTTTCCTCGCCTGATGCTCAACTACGGCTTGCGCTACGAAGTGACGACTCGTCTTCATGACGGCCACAAGCTGACCGCGGGGGAGATCTTTGTCGGGCCTGACGGGAGATCCGTCCGGCCCTGGGATCCCGATGCACAACTCAAGTTCTTGGTAAATCCACAACCGCCCTACAGCTTCGATTGGCACGGGTGGGGGCCGCGGCTGTCGCTCGATTGGAATGCCACCGATAAGACCGTTCTTCACGCCGGAGGGGCCATCACCACGGTGCTGGTGAATCCCTGGATGAACAACGCGCTGATGGGCAACACACCGTTCGTGATCATGCCGCTGGTCACTGCCACGACCGGGAGGCCGGTCCCCTTCGAAAACAAGGTAACTCCGCTGAAACTCCCGGCGATGCTCACTCCCGAGGGGCAGCCCGTATTTCCCCCCGGCCAGCCCACCGGTAACGTGCCCCCTAATACCGAATTTGATGTGGTGCGATTTGCTGGGGATTTGGCGGGCGGAGCGCCCGGACAGCCGTTTCCTCCCTACCCGCTGCTTGGCATGGCCCAGGATTTTCGAAACGGCTACATCGAAACCTACACCGCAGGCCTGGAGCACGAATTCGGTGATCTGAAGTTCAGCGCCTCATACGTGGGGGCCGCCGGGGTCAAGCTTGCCAATCTGGTTAACGTCAATGGTTACGGCGGCGCCAGCGCCGGCTTCGCACCCTTTACGAGTTTCGACCAGACGGGGCAGGCGGTGGGCGGGATTGGCCCTGTCGGCCTCATGTCCTCGCGCTCGCATTCCACCTTCCACTCCCTTCAGGCCGGCTTGTCCAAGACCTCGGCGCGTGCAGGCCTGGGTTTCCAGGCGAATTACACCTGGTCTAAATCGATCGACGATTCAAGTACCCCATTGGCAGGGTTCTTTAGTTCGGGCACGAACACCATCCTTCAGTCGCCGCCGCAGGATCCGCGCGATCCCGGTGCTGAAAAAGGCCCCTCCATCTTCGATATCACGCATGCCGTCTCCTTCAACTTCATCCAAATACTACCCTTCGACCGAGTTGGCTTCTTGCGGCCTCTAGGGCGGAAGGTGACTTCCGGCTGGCAATTCCTGAATATCACGACGCTCGCCAGCGGCCTGCCCTTCTCGGTTTACTCAGGGATACAACAAACCGGCGTGGGCGTGAACGCCGCCGACCGGCCTGACCAAGTGGGGCAACCGGTTTTCTCCACCGGGCGCAGAATCCGCGAGGACTATTTCGGACTCGGCGACCTGAACCCATCATTCTTTTCCATCCCCATTCACCTCGCGGACGGAACAGGCCCCAACCAGGGAGGGTTCGGGACGCTGGGTCGCGATACCTTCCGCGGGCCCGGTCTTCACAACTTCGATGTCGCCCTGACCAAGGATACGGAATTCGCCCACCGCGGTGGCGGCGAACCCATCACGCTGCAGTTCCGCGCCGAATTCTTCAACGTTTTCAACTTAGTTAATTTTGGACTGCCTTCCAACGTCGTGGTCGGCTCGGGCTTCGGCATCATCAGCCAAACCGCCGGATCCTCGCGCCAGGTACAGGTCTCCCTTAAGCTGCTCTATTGAATCGGCGCGGCGCACGTGGATGCGCGAACAGGTGCGGAAATTCCAAGTGGCGCTTCAGGCGAAAGCGGAACGGATTATCTCCAAGTCCACGTCTGCGAACTCGCGCGCGACCCATTCGGCGTGTTGGAGTTCGGCCTGAGGCCGACTGTGGGCCAGGGCCAGGCACTTCATTCCCGCGGCTTGCGCGGCCACTACGCCGAGGGGCGCATCCTCGATGGCCAGGCATTCGCCGGCTTCGAGGGGCGGTTTATTGAGCTGGGGAAGATCTTGCAGGCGGCTAAGGGCTTGGAGATATATCTCGGGGTCAGGCTTCGAGCGCTCGCAGTCATCCGCCGTCGCCAGCACCGCGAATTTCTCGCGCAGGCCGAGCTTGCGAAGCAAGTGGTCGATTTCCGCTCGCAGGCTGCCGCTGGCTATGGCCAGCGGGAAGCGTTGCGCGGCGCGAAGGGCAAACTCCGCAGCGCCGGGGATGGGCGGAAGGCCCTCCAGGATGATCTCACCGTAGGCTCGCGCCTTCCACGCCAGGAGTTCGTCGCGCTGGGCGGCGCTGACGGAGCGCCCGTGCGTGCGGTAGAGGTGCTCGACAAGGGCGCGGTCATCGAGAGCCAGATAGTCCCGATAGTATTCCTGCTCGGAAAGGGTCCAGCCCTCCCGGGCTGCTATCGCCTGTGTGAGCTTCATGATGATGGGTTCGCTGTCGACAAGGATCCCGTCAAAATCGAAGATGATGGCGCGTAACAAGAATTTTCGTCTCCCCAGGTGTTTGGCGAGTGGCCACTCGTCAGCCGGCGTCAAACCCGTCGCGTGCGGTTCGCGGAAGGTGGCGAGAAGGCCCTCCCCAAAGACATGCATGGCCCCTACCCACCGCACCTTCCATGATACCGCCGAGGCGAGCGACAATAAAGACACCATTCGGAAGAGCAGGATGGAAGAGTCAGAGTTCAGCCGAATGCTGACACTGCGGACTGGCGCCATGATACACTTGATGAGAAGAAGGCGGCGAACGGCGAAGGCGACCGATGTTGGTGCAGTTTCGCATATGCAGTGACAAAGGCCAAGCCTCTCGCATCCATTAAGCTAGGGCCGGCTGGTCCGCTGGACCGTGACGATGGGCCATGAACTGAGTATCCCGATTGCTTTTGTGGCAGGGTTGGTTTCTTTTCTGTCACCCTGTGTGCTCCCGCTTGTGCCTGGCTACATTTCGATGTTGTCGGGCGCAACGATTGAGGAGCTGAAATTGGGGATGAGCTCTGAGCTGATGAGCCGGATTCTGCGGAATTCCATCTCCTTCGTGGTGGGTTTCTCCATCGTTTTTGTTACGCTAGGGGCTTCGGCGACGGCGGCGGGGAAGTTCCTGCTGGCGCAGCGTGCCACCTTCAATCTCGTTGCAGGGATTGTCGTCATCGTGTTCGGGCTGCATCTGACCGGGTTGGTGAAGATCCCGCTGCTTTATCGCGAGGCCCGGCTCGAAACGGGTGCACCGCGCCGCGGAATGGTGGGGGCGTTCCTTCTGGGGTTTGCGTTCGCGTTTGGCTGGACGCCGTGCATTGGTCCCATTCTAACCGCCATCCTGGCGCTGGCCGCACAACGGCAGACGGTGTTCCAGGGGATGTTTCTTCTGGCCCTCTATTCGGCGGGACTGGCGATTCCTTTCCTTCTGACCAGCGTGGGATTGGGCCAGTTTCTGAAGATTTACGGAGGCTTCCGGAAATACCTGCGAGCTGTTGAAGTGGGTTCAGGAGTGCTCCTAATCGCTCTCGGCGTGCTCATGGCTTTCAATAAGTTGACGGTGATTTCGGGATACTTCTCGTTCCTGAACCGCTTCACGCTGTGAGAGCAGTGGCGAGTGACAAGTGACCAGCGGAAAGTTAAACCCGAGTCTGTCATTCCGAGCGAAGCGAGGAATCTCACTCTGCGAACAGGTGACCTCGGAGATTCCTCGCTTCGCTCGGAACGACAGTAGTCAGCATACAGAGGGGCGGCTCTGAGTGACGGGTGGCAGGGGCCCGGAGAAAACACGGATTGACTGTCGGGGACAAGCTTTTCTTTAGTCCCCAGGCCCCAGCACCCAGCCCCTGACGTTCGGAGAGGATTTGCACCCAATACTGTTCACCGCAGGTTCGCTTCGGTTCCCGACTTATGGCGCACTGCTGGTGCTTGCTATTCTGGGCGCAATGTACACTGCGCTCCGCTTGGGGCGGCGGGAAGGATTAGACTCAGCCCAATTGCTCGACTTCAGCACCTGGTTGCTGCTGGTGGCGCTCGTCGGCGCGAAGGTGCTGATGGTGCTTTCCGATTGGGATTATTACCGGCAGTTCCCGGGAGAAATTTTCAGCCGCAGCACTCTTCTGGCCGGCGGGGTTTTCTACGGTGGATTTATCGCTGCGGTCCTTTTTGCGGTTTGGTACATTCGGCTACACCATCTTCCGTTCTGGAAGGTCGTGGACGTTTACGCTCCAGGCCATTGCCCTGGGTCAAAGTTTGGGCCGCATCGGTTGTTTTGCCGCAGGATGTGACTACGGGAAGCCAACCACCCTCGCGTGGAGTGTCGTATTCAGAGACCCTTTCAGCCACGAAGTATCTGGAGTGCCGCTGCGAATTCCTTTGCACCCCACGCAGCTTTACGAGTCGTTGGCCACGTTCTTGATCTTCGCATTGCTTTTGTGGAGATATTCGAGGAAATCCCGCGATGGCGAAATTTTCGTGCTTTATCTCGCCCTTTACGCAGTGGCCCGATTCTTCCTGGAATTCCTGAGAGGCGATGCGGATCGCGGGTTCGTCTTTCATCAGCTCCTGTCCACGTCACAGTTTGTTGCGATTCTGGCCTTCGCGGCGGCACTGGGGATGGCCCTGGCCCTCCGCCGCAACCCCGGCGGGCAGCAGGCTGGGGCCGTCACGACCGGTGAGGGCGTAGGGCGCGGGAAATTCGGGGATAAGAAAGTGCATAACGCGGTGGCCATATCGGCAAAGGTCAGGGCTGCGACAATGCCTCACGCCTCGAAACGAGCCCGGGATTGAGGGAAAAGACATGGATTTGAATGAACCTGAAAAACCTGCCGGCGGCGAGGAGACCGAAAAACCGCAACCCCGCGGCGAGGAGGCCAGAGTTGCAACTAAAGGCAAAGTGCTGATTGGCGCCGCGCTGGCGGTGGCTCTGGTCGCGGGTCTCTATTTGATCAACCGGTACTGGATCGCGCCCGCCTTGACAACGCAAGCGATGAGCAGCGGGGATCATCCTGGTGCACCACCGATTTCACTGATTGACATCACAGGGAAAAGGCTCGAGTTGGCTGATTACAAGGGGAAAGTGGTGGTGCTGGATTTCTGGGCCACCTGGTGCGGGCCTTGCCGGATCGAGATTCCGGGACTGATTGAAATGCAAGACAAATACTCCAGCCAGGGTTTTTCGGTTATCGGCATCTCAATGGACGATGAGCCCGGCCCGGTAGTGGAATTCTACAGGGAATTCAAAATGAACTACCCGGTGGCGGTCGGCAATCAACGCGTCGGTGAACTCTATGGGGGGATTCTTGGGTTGCCTACGACGTTTCTGATCGGGCGCGACGGCCGCATTTACGCCAAGCACACCGGGGCGACGAGTCCCGCCGTGTTCGAGGACGAAGTTCAGCAATTGCTGGCTATGAGTCCGACGGAGGAGAAAACGGACTTCAGGCCGGGCATGGCGGCGAGTACCTCAACCAGGATCGAACTTGGCGATCCCGCCGCCGTCGATTCGGAGGTTCCCGGCTTGAATCTCACCAAGTTGAGCTCCCTGCAAAAAGAAGACTTGAAGAGGCAACTTGCCGAGCGGCAGTGTCCGTGCGGGTGCAATTTGACGTTGCTGAAATGCCGCCAGGTGGACCGCGCTTGCAGGGTCAGCTTGAAACTGGCGCAGGAGCAGATGGAGAAGATTCTGAAATCGGGAGTTTGAAGGCCGACAGTGAGGAAGAGGCCGAAGCAGAATATGAAGACGTTCCTTTTCACTTATATGTTCGTTTGCTTGGCCGCAGTAGCGGCTTCAGCACAAACGCCGGGGCAGGTGGTCAAGGCAAAGGTCACGATGGCGTCGCAAACGGCGCGTCCGAATTCTGTCGTCAGGGCAGCGGTTGTGGCGGAGGTCCTCCCCGGCTACCACATCAACGACCATCACCCCAGTCTCGATTACCTCATTCCCACGGAAGTCAAACTGGAGCCAAGCAAGCAGGTGGCGGCGCAAGACATCACTTACCCGAAGGGTGAACCGAGGAAGTTTGCTTTCTCAGATGCTCCGCTTTCCGTTTATGAAGGAACGGTCCGGGTTGACGTCGCGCTCCAACTTGAGCGCAAATTGCCGCCCGGGAACTATGAAGTGAAGGGACAGCTTGCCTATCAGGCCTGCAACGATCACGCCTGCCTGCCTCCGGCGAGCGTGCCGCTGTCATTCCCCTTCAAAGTGGTGCGCCATGTAGCTTCAGCAAGGCGCTCGAAATAGAATGCGATCAGACAAAACGAGTGCTAACGAGCCGGCGCCGGCCAGCCCGCCAAACTCATCGCGCGGAGCAGTGACTTATCTTTTTGTCACCATAGGGGTACTCGCCGCGCTTGTTTGGGCGCTGAAGCCGGACCGGCAGAACGTCAAGCCTGCGCCGCTGCACCCCGCGGACGCCGCTTGTCCCAAACTTGAGGGCGAATTCACCCCGACGAATTTCACCGAACTGCCGGGTCTGGGGCTTGATTCACTCAGCAAAGAGCTTCGGAACCATGCGCTTTTGCGACTCAATTTGGAACCTTGCCCGTGCGGATGTAACACGAGCATTGCCTTCTGCCTCGTTAACCATCCACGCTGCAGCGAGTGTAAAGAGCTTGCGCAGAAAATTGTCGCTGAAGAGCGCACCGGGCAGCACCCTTGAGTGAGGCTGCTCCAAGGGTGCGGCCCTACAGTTAAATTTGGATAATGCCCCGAAAACTGTGGAGGCGACAATTTTCAGATTGGAACAGTATAATTAGAAGTCGCCGGGAAAGGGTGTTTTGGCTGTCGGGGGTTGGCATCGATGTGGAAGCTCTTGAGATTCTTGAAGAACACGCAGGAAGTTGTGACCACGGCGGGAGCATTGCTTGCCGCAGCCGTCGTGGCGGTTGAGACCTACCAAACGCTGAAAAAGAAGGTCAACGCTGCCAAAAGCTCCTAGCGCGTGTCCTGCCCCTGCTATCCTCACTCCCGCCGCGACTTTCGGCGGGCGAAGATTCTCCGTAGTAGCTTATCGCTTCAGCAGCTCGCTACGAAACTGCCGGGACGTTTCCTTGCACTCAGCATGACAGGGTTCAGGTGCCCGGGAAAGCCTTTCCTTATCCTGGGGGTTTTGCACGAAGATAAGCTGCTGCCCGATGAAGGCGTTCCACGACGCGGCTTTGCCCCAACGTTACCATGACTTCAAACAGGCCAGGCGCCACCGCTTGGCCCGTGAGCGCCACACGAGTCCCATTAATCAATACTCCCGCCTTCACGCCTTTCTCCTCAGCCAACGCCCGCAAGCAGGTTTCCGTTTCCGCGAGGTCGAAGGATTTGACTTGAGCAAGTCGCACCCCGAGTTCATGGAGCAGTTCGGCTAATTTCGCATCTTTCCAAAACTTCTTCTCCGCCTCGCGGTCATATTCGAACTCTTCGCTGAAAAAGGCGCGACCGGATTGGGAAAAATCCTTTGTGCTCCGCGCGCGGGTCTGGAGCAGACGGACGGAAACTTCGAAGCGCTGCCTTTCCGCTTTGCTGAAGGCATCCTGCCAAAGTCCGGCAGACCTCAATTCCTGTTCAGCCAGCGCCAGAAGGCGCTCGGTGGGAAGATGCCGGAGGTACTCGCTGTTCATCCAGGCGAGCTTTTCCGGATCGAATACAGCATTCGATTTGGAGACAGCCGTGAGATCGAACTCGCGCAGCATCTCTTCGCGGCTGATGATCTCCTGCTGCGCCGGCGGCGTCCAGCCCAGAAGAGCGAGGAAATTCACCAGGGCTTCCGGCAGGATACCCATTTCGCGATACGCGCCCACAGAAGTTGCGCCGTGGCGCTTGCTTAGCCGTTGCTTGTCCGGTCCGAGGATCAATGGCAAATGCGCGAACAGCGGTTCTAGCGCTCCCAGCGCGCGGTACATCAAGATCTGCTTGGGTGTGTTGGAAATGTGATCGGCGCCGCGCACGACGTGGGAAATGCGCATGTCGATGTCGTCGGCCACGACGCCCAGGTGGTAAGTGGGGTGACCGTCCGAGCGGAGCAGAACGAAATCTTCAATTTCCTGGTTTTCGAGCTCGATGTGGCCGAAGACCTGGTCGTCAAAACTGGTTTGACCTGCGTTCGGGACACGAAACCTGACCGCGAATGGACGGCCTTCACTTCGCCGCGCTTGGCGCTCATTCTCGGAAAGATTGCGACAAACACCGTCATATTTCCAAGGCCTCTTTTGGGCTTCCGCCTGTGCGCGCCTGGCCTGCAGTTCTTCCGGCAAGCAGAAACACGGGTAGGCGTGACCAAGCTTCTCCAGCTCACCTGCCATCTCGCGGTAGCGCTCCAGACGCTGGGATTGGTAGAACGGCCCTTCATCCCAGTTGAGACCCAGCCATTCCATGCTCTCGAGAATTGCGGTGGTGAGTTCAGGCTTCGAACGGTCCGCGTCCGTGTCTTCAATGCGCAGAACGAACACGCCGCCGTGATGGCGGGCGAAGAGCCAGTTGTAGAGAGCTGTGCGCGCTCCGCCGACGTGCAGATATCCCGTCGGAGAGGGTGCAAAGCGGACTCGAATGTTGGACATGGCTGATGGAGTCGTTGAGTCCGCACCCGGCATCCTCCGGGCGCGCAGACTCAACGGCTCCAGCAATATGCTACGTCATGAGGGGCTAGAAGGGAAGTCCGCACGGGTGCGACATGGGGATGGAGGCCGGGGCGTTTTTGGTCATCGTTCGGAGCTTCTGAAAATATGGGCGCGTCAGGGTAAAGGCCCCGGCGGGCTGCCCAGACCGCTTGGTCTCACTTCTACGTCGTGCGAAATGGGCGTACGAGATAAAAGTGGGACCTAAGAGGTACGGGTGCGAAATTTGTACTATGCGAAATTTGTACTATTGACTTGCGCAGTAGGCCTGTGATACAAGTTTCGTGGAATCGGATTGCCTGACTGGTTATTTGGGAGGGTGACTGGTCAACTGATTCAAAAAATCCTCTGCGCCCATCGAGCCGGCGCCAGCCGTGGGTTTGCATTTACGAACTCGCAGAGGGACTGGCCGTGAGAGTTGTAGTTAGCTTTCCACGGGAGAATGGCTGCGATGGGTTCCTTTCCTATCCACCTCTTTTCGGACTCCGTGTTTCTGGGGCTGGCAGTTATCTGCTTGCTCCTTTTGCTCCTGGGGCACCTTCGTCGTCAACGTTCCTGGCCGCGAAAAGAATAACCCTAAATTGCAGTGGTTTTCGGACCTCCATCTTTTCAGCAGAGCTCTTGCCGAAAGCTCTGATCCGAAACACATGGCGGACTTGACCATGCAACGGGTCACTGAAATGCTGGGGACCGTGGACTGCTACATTTTGGTTCAAACCAGTGGGGCGGACGTGATTAGCTATGTGTGCGCCCAAGGACTCAGCGTTCCGACGGTCGAGCAGTTGTCCGGGGAGCCCATGCGTTCCTACCTGGCCTCGTGCGGAGAAAGGTGGGGGAATTTACTGGTTTTCCCCGACCTATCCCTTCCATCTGTGGGATCTGCCTGGCGACGCGACGCACTTTTCCATGAACTTCGAAGGGTCTGCGTACGGGAGGGGCTGAGGACTGTGATGCTGGTTGGATTGAAGGTCCGCAACAGCTCATACGGTGTACTGCTGATAGGAAGCCGTAAGCCCAGAACCTTCCGCCCCAACGTGCTACGTTTGGTTCTGGCCATCGGCAACCACCTCAGCGTGGCGCTGGAGAATTGGTCTCTGCACAAGGCAGCAGACCGACACAACCAGGAACTCAGGATTCTGCACCGCGTAAGTGAATCGTTGCGGGCAACCTTTGATTTCAAATCGCAGTTTGAAATCCTCCGCCGCGAGCTGAAGAGCGTGCTCACCACAACCAACTTTTCCCTGGCATTGCAGGACTCGCCGGAAGGTCCTGTCGAGACCGTCGTGCCCTTCGAAACCGGCACTGCGGAAGACTCACCCGAGGCTGTGCAGTTGGACGGACTTGCGGAGTTCGTTCGACAATCGCGCCGCCCGCTGCGAGTGAGCGAGGACCTCCCGGGCACTGCGCGCCGCCTGGGCATTGCATCCGTGGATGCCCGGCTGCGCACTTGGTGCGGAGTGCCGCTTCATTTCTCGGACGGCACCATGGGCGTGCTGGCAGTCGGGGACTTCGAGCGTGAAAACGCGATCGACCAGGAACAATTTGAGTTGCTTCAGGTCCTCGCCGACGAGGCCACGAGTGCGATCGAGAACGCCCGGCTCTTCCAACAGGAGCGGCGACGCTCAAGCCATCTGGCGCTCCTGAATGAACTGGGACAGAAAGCTGCTCTCAGTCCTCAACCCAAGCGAGCTTCTTTCCAGTATTTGTGGGGAAGTCCGGACCGCTTTCGGACGCGACTTGGTGCGGATCGAAGTGGTGGACCCTCAAAAGAAGGAGCTCGTTGTGGAGGCCGAGGCGGGTTACGGAGCGGAACTCCTGGGCCGCCGAATCCGATACGGCGAAGGGATTTCCGGTGCGGCCGCAACGAGCGGCGACCCCGTTGTGGCAAATTCAGTGCTGCGCGACCATCGATACGTTGCGTTGCACCCGGGCGTTCGGTCCGCCCTGAGCCTTCCCTTGAGGTACCGCGGTGATCTGCTGGGTGTCTTGAGTTTGGAAAGCTTACGGGAGCATAGCTTTTCTCAACAGGACGTGCGGACCTTGCAAACACTGGCGGACCAGCTTGCCATTGCCCTCCACAATGCTCGTGCCTACCAGGGGGCACTGGACCAAGCCATCACCGACGGTCTGACAGGTCTCAAGACTCATCGCTACTTCATGGAGGCGCTGGAACGAGAATGGCGCCGGTCAACGCGCGCCGGGCGTCCCTTTTCACTGATTCTGATGGACCTCGATGGGTTCAAGCAGGTCAATGACCGCATGGGCCACCTGGAAGGCGATAAAGTGCTGGGGACTGTAGCCGCCCTGCTCGATGCCC
This sequence comes from uncultured Acidobacteriota bacterium, assembly GCA_963765485.1. GTDB lineage: Bacteria > Acidobacteriota > Terriglobia > UBA7540 > UBA7540 > CAVROP01. Next base: position 91,067 of record CAVXWN010000048.1, read on the forward strand.
GATCAAGGCAATCCAATGTGGTGGCGAGGTATGGTGGAGATGAGTTCGCCATACTGATGCCGGAAACGAGCACTGAACAAGCGGGAATTCTGGCGGAGAGGCTGCGAGCCACCTTGGAAGCGGACGACTTCCTGCGCGCGCACGAGGTGACAGCAAGCTTTGGGATCGCGACCTTCCCGGACCACGGCCCAACCCAAGAGGAGATTCTCAGGGTTGCGGATTGCGGAATGTACCTTGCCAAGCACAATAACGGGAACTGTGTGAAGGTGGCTTTGCTGAGTCCCGAGGCAGGGGATGAGGAAGGTGATCAACCACTGCTGCAAGCGTATCTGGGAGTGGCGGTGAAACGGATGTTTTCTACGGGCCCCGACACCTTTACCCAGTACCTGCACAGGTTTCAGCAGATGATGCAGCGCAACCGGAGGCGAGACGCCTTCGCTTCTGGACACGATCACGGCCCTCGCTTTCGCGGTTGAAGCCAAAGACCCCTATACGAAGGGCCATTCTCAGAGCGGTTTCCAGGCTGGCAGCCCAGATCGCGAGGCAGATGCGGTTATCCGACGCAGACATCGAAGAAATCCGGCTGGCGGGCATCCTCCACGATATCGGCAAGATCGGGGTTCCTGAGTCCGTGCTCAACAAGCCCACGCTTCTGACGGCGGATGAGTACGAGATCATGAAGACCCACGCGGCTCTGGGAGCGAAGATCCTGGAGCCTTTGAAAGTTAGAGCCATCGAGAGCATCGTGCGCCACCACCATGAGTCCTTCGACGGGCAGGGTTATCCGGACAACTTAAAAGGGGAGCAAATCCCTATTGGCGCGCGCATCATCGCGGTAGCCGATGCCTTTGATGCCATGGTTTCCACCCGTCCCTATAGGAAGGCTCGCACCGACGAAGATGCCATGGCTGAATTGCGCCGGTGCCGCGGCACGCAGTTCGATCCCATGGTGGTGGATGCTTTCCTCCGGCTTATGGAGTCCCACCGCATTTGGCGAGGGTCCGATTCTGTCGAAAGTGTTGTGATTTGAAGGACGGCGTGCCCGGGGCCGGGAAGGTCTCCGAAGAAACCGCGCTGTAGGGGCCGTCCCCGACCGCAGCATTGAAGATCAGTGGCTTCGGCGCTCATAGAGCGCCGCCAGAAATACCCAATCCGATTGTTTCACATTTTCTAAGGTGTGCCCGCGGGTTTTTCCTGCTCCTTGGGCGTGTGGTCCGCCAGGGTCTGGCGCAGTCTGGAGCGAAAGGCCTTGAGGGTTTCCTCGACAATCCGTTGCTGCTTCTCCACCAACGGTTCGAGGGCGAGTCTGAGAGGTTCTGCCGATTTTGGGGGAGGCTCCACGCCCTCTGATTGGGCGGCTTCCAAACCCTCAAACAGTCGAGCGGCTTGGTGCAGGCAGCTCCCGAGCAAACCTGTGAGAGCTTCCGCGTCGCTGCGCTGCCGCTCCTGCGCGGCCGTTGTCAATCCTGCAAGCTGCTTCTGAAAACTCTCCAGCGTCTGCCGCGAATGCGCTTCCAGGCGCGTCTTGGCTTCCTCCTCCCTTTCCTTTGCAGCCAGGGCGGCTATCCCAACGTCCTTGTATAGCCGGTCATGGAGTTCCTGGAGGGCGTGCTTGGAATTGGTCGTGACCTCGGCCGTCACCCGGGCGGCGGATTCGTTGTTTGCCAACTGCGCCTGGGTTCGCAAGGTTTCCAGGAGACCCAGCAACTCGGTTTGGAGTTTCGCCTCCATCTCCTTCGTTTGCTGCTCTTGCATTTCCAGCAGCCTCGTGTGGAGTTGGTCACGGAAGGACGCCGACTCCGCGCCGGCTTCACTGGCCAGCGAAGCCAAAGTCGACTCGCGTGCGGCGGCCAACTGCTTCCTTGTCTCATCAACGCACTTGTTCTTGGGCGGATCGGAGTCCCTCTTTCAGCATCTCCAGAGAATCTTCGGCTTGTTTGTTAAAGTCTCTGGCCACTAGTTCCAGCGCCCCTTCGGCGGTTGCTTCCAGCTTTTCCGATATATCCCGCTGGGCTTTCCGGAAAAGTCGCGGGCAGCGGATTCCATTTCGGATTGCAAGTGGGCGGCGAGCGCCTGCGTTTGGGCGCGAAACTTCTCCAGCTAGAGGCGGATTCCCCGGCCAACTGCGTGCGGCATTCTTCCGCCGCCTTCTTCAGACTTGCTTCAAGTACCTCGCAGGCAGCCTGCAGTTTCGTGGCGGCCTCATCGCCGGCGCGATTCAACGAATCCACGGCAGAATCCACGCATACGGAAATTGCCTTGGCCGCCGTCCCGGATTCTTCCTTGTAGATCATTCCCGCCTGGGTTCCGGCGTTCAGAATTTCTGCCTTCAGTCTCCTGTTGCATTGTTTCGAGGTCCTGCCGGGTGGAATCCTCGCTGCTCCTGCGGGCGGTCTCGATTTGCGCCTTGAATTCTTCAAGCTGTTCGCGGGCCGCTTGCTCTGCCGATCGCTCGAATTGGGCGTTCAGTGACGGTGAAACTTCCTCCATGACTTTCCGGATACGCGCGTCCACGACGGCTGTCGCATCCTTCACCAGTTCATCGAGTTCAGCCCTGGCCTGTGCTGCGGCTTGGTCACGCTGGGCTTGAAATCCGAGGGTCGCCTTGGAGAGACTCTCCTGGGCCAGCGGCGAAAGACGATCGCCCACTTCCTTGGCGACATTCTCGACTATGCCCGCGGCCTCAGCCTGCCAGCGCTGGCTTGTTTCACCGGCCAAACGCGTCGATGCTGATGCAAGCCTCTGCTCCACGTCCTGGTCCAGACTTGCGAGCGCAGATTGGAGTCTCCCAGCACTCGCCTCTTCAATTTCCTTTGCCACTTCCTCAGTCTGTGATGTCCAATCGCGCCACGCTTCTTGGGCTTTCAAGAGGAGACCTTCCACCTCCGCCCGCGCTGATTGCGCGCGATCAACGAGGGCGGTCAATTCCTGCCTGAGCGACTGTGCCTCGTTTATCTTCTCTTGCAAAGGTGTGAGGGGAAGCGAATCCGGGGTTTGCGAATGTGCGGCGGGCGCTTTAGGGACTCCCGTGCCGTTCTGTCCAAGCGATGAAGGCTGAGACGGCGGTGGGGTTGCTTCTCCGGCGAAGCGGGACAAGGCCGTTAGCACCATATTGAATTGACTGAGTCCCCCGTGCTGTTCGCCCACCTCTGCCGGCGATGCTGGTGGTGCAAGGTGCGGCGTTTCGCTGTCCCTGCCCCTGTCATCGATTGCAGCGGGCGTCTTTTCGATAGGGGGCGCGGCCTGCGAGGTCGAGGCCCTTCTGCTCCCCCGAAACGATCTGCCGCTCTTTCTGCCAGTTCTCGGGCGGGAGCTTAACTCCCCAGACGTTCTGCGCCTCGAGCAGTTCAACGCAGATTTCGTAAGGGTCCTCGGGAAAGTGCTTTTCACAAACCCTGAGTGATCCGGCCTTTGGCGGTCCGTGCCCAGCAGCGGATTCTCGATAACAATCAGGTCGTCGGCGGCCAGCTGATGGAATGTGGCGAGCCTGCCTCCGTGCTTGTTGACGTTGATCGTCCAGGTGTTCTCTTTGAAGGTTTGCCCGGACGTGTCTGTTCCTCGAATGGTAATGGGAACTATTATCGAAAGGCGGGCGCTGCGCCGCCCAATAACACCGGGAATGTCCGATTCTTGAGGATTCAATTGGTCACTCACCCGACGGGATTATGGTGGAAGAAAATTCATATGTCAACGTGGCTGAAGAGGCACGTGCCTGTGAAGATACGTACCCACAAAGCATCAAAAGTCGTCGGCCCGCCGGGTGACTCCGAAAAGGCTTTCTGTGATCGACCGAAGTTCTGTGGCCGTTGAGGTTTGCATTATGGCAGGCGCTGATATCGTGAAAGATCCGCCTCTTCGCCGCGTTAGCCTCGCGGCCGCGTCCCGACCGCATTACACAAAGCGGTTCGGCCGATAACCTTCGAGGGAGAGGGAAGTGGAACCGGTGAGAACCAGTTCGCGAGATTTCCTGAGCCGTGACGGGAGCCAGAAGGATGCCGTTGCGGAAGTGGCCTGTGGCCACGATAAGATTCTGCCAGCTTGCCGTAGCCCAGAACCGGTAAATGATCGGCCGTGTCGGGACGCAGCCCGGCCCAGGCGCGGCGGAAAGTGCAGTCCTTCACGAAAGGCGCGAACTTCAACACGCCATTAAGGATGGATTGTAATCCCTCGGCCGTAACAGCCTTTTCGAACCCGGCGTATTCGGCCGTGCTGCCGACCAGGATGCGCCGGGCAGAGCGCGGCACCAGGTAATGCGATTCCGGCACGAACCACATAGGGGACTTCACAGGGCGATTCGAATTCCATCATTTGGCCGCGACAGGGTTGCAGGGGGAGCGGCAGCCCAATCTGGGTGGCGAGTCTTCCTGACCAGCATCCCGCAGCAAGTACGAAGCACGCCGCTGAAAACAGGGTTGGATTCGCTGCCGGCAGGGCCGGAGTTTGCGTGAATTCCTTCCACGCGGTTGTCCCGGACGCTCAGATCCATCACCGGGCAGTGAGCGTAGAATCTGACGCCCAGGCGTTTAGCGGCTTCGATCACAGCCCGCGTCAACTTCTCGTTGTCCACCCAGTGGTCCTCGGAAACGCCGAGGGCCATCTGAATCTCATTGGAAAGCCCAGGCATCTTATGGTGAAGGCCGGCCTGAGTGAGCCTTTCCAGTGGCAGGCCCGCGCGCGTCTGGGCCCAGAAGAGCTTTTCAAGTTCCGCGACTTGCTTTTCTTCCACCGCGACCAGCAGGCTGCCTTCGCGGCGAAAGCCTACCTCCTGCCCGCTCAGTTCCTCAATCTCCGAGACGAAGTCCGGATAGAGAGCATGGCTTGCGGCGCAGAACGCAAAGAATGCGTCGGGTTCAGTGGTCTCGCTCTGGGGAGCGATCATTCCCGCAGCGGCGCCGCTGGCTTCAGCCCCGGGCTCCCCGCGATCGAAAACCAACACCCGGAGCTTTGCTTGCGCCAAGCGCAGTGCGATTGAGGAGCCGATCAAGCCGCCACCAATGACGATCACGTCGGCTGCGCGTGAAGAACTTGACGACAGACTCATACGTTCCAGTGTATCACTGGATTCGTTAGCGGGGCTCGTCGATTATCTAGGAACAGAGGCAATCCATGCGGAAAATGTGGCATAATTCGGATCACGGCATAGCCGAAGTTGCACTGTGAGGAGCAAGAAGTGTTCTGCCCTATTTGCAATACTCGCAAGGTGAAGAGGTTCTGTCCCGCAAGAGGAGGCGACATCTGCTCGGTCTGTTGCGGAACGGAACGCGAAGTGACCATCGATTGTCCGTCGGACTGTCCCCATCTCATGGCCTGCCGCGCATACGATGAGGGGCGCCGTCAACTCGATTGGTCGAAGGTGCCCTTTCCGGATGTCGAAATGTCCTGGGAATTTGCCGAAAGCCACACACCGCTCCTGATGGCGTTGCTCGCTCCCATCTGGAGATATGCTCAGGAACACCGCCAAGTGGTGGACTCGGACGCAATTGCGGCGCTCCAGGCGTTGGCCGAGACTTACCGAACGCTTTCGAGTGGCCTTTATTACGAAAAGCCCCCCGACTATCTCTACCGGCGGGAACTCTACCAGGAGCTCAAGGCGGGCCTGGAAGAATTCAATCGAGCTGAAGCTCAAAGGCTCGGGTTGGCCACCGTACGGGACAGCGAAATCCGGGATGCACTGATCTTCCTGACCCAGCTCGGCGCCACGCGCGAGAACGGCCGCCCAAAAAGCCGCGCGTTCCTTGACGTGATTCGTGACCAGTTTGGTCCCGAAGCGTTCGCTAGACCCGCTTCAAATATTGTGCTGCTGCCGTAATAAAGAGCCTCCCCCTTGCGCGCCGTTGACGGCGCGCTTTTTTGGGTTCCAAATCGAATCTCCATCGGAGATGTACGGTGGGACCGGACATTCCGCAGCGGGAACAGTTACGGTACCACATTGAATGCGGCGTTGACCGCCTCGACGAAGTCTATGACCACTTGGTCGGGCACATCGGGGCCGATGTCGGCCACCCAAACATCACGAATGCGCTCCTTAGGTGAACCCTCTTTTATCATAGAAGTAATTACGTCTCGCAGGCCAGACGCCGGCATATTGCATACATCGTAGACGTTTATCATGAGGTCGAGCACTGTAGCCGGGAAGGTTTGGCGGACCGCGGAGACTGTGCTGCCCCAACCCACTTCAATGTATTCCAGTGGCTCAAGAGTTCTGTACGAGCACAAGTAGCCGTCCATATTGCCACAGTGGTGAAGCCCGAGCTTGCGCGCATTTCTACGCAAGCGCAGATCGGCAGGCAACACTTGCTCGTGATACATTTTGGGGCTGAGCATGGAAACCGGACACTCCCCGATGAATAATTCCCGGCCAGGGTCAAGCTCCGGATTGAGCGGCAAAGTAAGCTTGTCAAAACACTCGAGGCACAGATCGGCCAACATGTTGAGAAATTGCTGAGCCTGGGGAGGGGAATCAATCAGGTGAGTGAAGAAATCTGTGCCGACCGCGGAAGTGGCGACGTTGAGGGGGCCGCCGAAGTTGATGGTGGCATCTACGCAGCCGTAGCGCTCCAGAAGCAGCCTGCCTTGGCGGAGAAACTCACGGGCCCAGTGATGAGTTTCCAGGTCCGGTTTGCGCACGGTCGAGAGCTCTTCCGGAGAGTTGATGCGCAGCCTGCGGACCGCCGGAGGTTGGTCTTCCTGGTAGACGACAGGGCAGCCCAAAAGGGCTGAGGCGAACCTGTGCCCGCAGATGTCAAGATGGGGGTGGGGTAGGGGGTCTTGTGAGCCCAGTCCAACATCGCCGAAGCGCTGGAATAAGAGCCTTTTTGCGCGCCGATCCTGCTCTGTCCGAAATATCGGGTCGGAAGAATACTTCTCGCCAAAAGTGAAGCCGTAATAGTGGTGAAACCAGCTCTCCGAGAAAGTAGGCTTCGCATGCGTCCTGGGCAGGTTCTCTCCAGCATACCATCGCATCTTGGCCAGGCCTCAGACAGTCAGGTTATGCAGGTAGTTGTAACTGATCTTGGCGCTTTCGAGTGAGTCGCGCTCGCACGTATCCTGCTCCACGTAAAAATGCTTCATGCCGCCTGCGCGCGCGGCCTTGAATATCTTCTTCCAGTCGATAACCCCCTGGCCCACTTCTGTAAAGGGAGGCCGTTCGTCCTCGCCGGTGGTGGGCGGGTAGCCGGGTTTCAAGTCTTTAATGTGAAGCTGCGGGAAGCGCCCTGGGAAACGGTGGAAGTAATCCACCGGGTCCTTCCCCGCCCGCACGCACCAGAAGCAGTCCAGCTCGAAATTCACGAGCTTGGGGTCGGTCCTGCGAATCAGCTCGTCGTAGACGACAGCACCCTCCACGGCGGCGTAGTCGAAGTTGTGACCATGATAATCAAACCGGCAGCCTGCCCGGCGCACCGACTTGCCAATTTGATTGAACCACTCCGCATCGCGCTTGACGGCCTCGAGCGACTTCCGGTCTTGCTCGTCGAGGCTGGCCAGTCCGATGTAAGTGACGCCGCATTCCTTCGCCTCCGCAATGTGCTTCTCGAGATCAGACTTAAGCTGAGACTCAGTGAAATGCGTGCTGATGATTTTAAGGCCATGGTCCGTCAGGATCTGCCTCAGCTCGGCGGGCTTTTTTCCATAATAGTCGAAGCTGCCCAGCTCCACCTCTCGGTATCCGATTTCGGCCACCCGCTTGAGTGTTCCCTCCAGGTCCTTTTCCATGTGGTCGCGGACAGTATAGAGCTGCAAGCCGATGGACATGCCGTAAGGATCAGCCAGAAGCTGCCTCTTGCGGCTCAAAGCCAGAGCCGTCAACCCGAGCCCGGCGTTTTGCAAGAACTGTCTTCTATGAATCGAATTTGTCATGTCGTTTTACTCCCTCAGTAATCGCAATCGAGCGTTACAGCTTTTCGGCCTCAACCAGGAGGTCGTTCGATCTTGCCGGATCAAACGGAGCCTGGGCGTAATCGCCCCAAAATCGCAGCTTCCCAAAACCGGCTTGAGTGAGGAGATGAGAGAGGAGGTCGCGGAACAGAGGAATCTGTCGAGAGCTCCTGATGTGGGATTGCCATTTTGCCCCCGCCTTTTCGCGCACCAGAAACATGGCGTGGAAGTTGATGGCCTCTTGTTCGTAGCCGGCAAATTTCACGAGCAGGACTTCCTCTTTCGCGGTTTCTCCCGAAAGCAGCGGGAACCAATGGGCCTTCTCTTTCCATCGAAGGTCGTAGTTGAGGTTCTGCGTGAGCAGTACGCCTCCAGCTCGCAAAGCGCCTGCGATTCCTTTCAATGCCGCCAGCAACTGCCCCTGGCCCGAGATTCCCGGCAACGCATTGCCCAAGCAGAAGGCTGCGTCGTGGGTCGGCCCGAGTATCCCGGCTTCCTCCATCTTCAGGACGCTTACCTTGGCTTCGCTGCCGGCTGCTGAAATCGCATCCGCCGCTTGATTGATTCGGTGCCGGACAAGCACCACCGCGTCTTCGTCAGCGTCGAAGCCAAGGACGCTGAAGCGCCGCTCCGCCAGCGCCACGACATGCCCGCCGGTTCCGCAGGCCGGCACAAGGACTCGTGGCCCTGCACTGCGCGCGATTTCTTCCAGCAACGGCATCTCGCGCGCGAGACGCTTCTCCCAATTAATGACCGCGTCGTAGTATTCCGCGAAATTTGTAGGCATCGAGCACCCTTGGATCCAGCTAGCGCACGTCCTTTGGCGCCGCTCCCGTAGCCTGATTTTGAGTTGATTCCGGGAGTGGCTTAAATACCACCTCGGACGGGAGCTTCGGTTTGATTGGAAGACGGTCCAAAATCTTCCGTTCCACGTTAGCGGGCCCCAGCAAAGAGACGATGTTGCCGGTGCCGCGCTCTTGAGCGATGAAGCGAAGCCCGGCGTTACGATGGAACGATTCCGTGACGGCGTCTTTGGTGAAATTCGGAAGAAGGACGTGGAACGTACCGCTTTCCTCTGGTGTCACTCGCGCCAGATGAAAGGTCGCTACCCCTCCATCTGTGGTGCCGAAGAAATCATGCGCCCAGTAGGCCATGTAGGTGATCTCAACCTCGTAGTGCCGGCTACGGAGAGGTTCCGGCAGCTCCACTCTTCCGTTGAAGGCTATCGAGGGGAGGTCCTCGCAGGGAATATCTGAGGTCCTCTCAGAGTCAGCTAAGGAGGGAACCGCGATGGTCACGATCTGGCATCCGGGCGCATAAAGGATGAGCTTGAGGGTTTCTGCGGCCTGCTGATTTACGGATGTGCCGATTTGGTACACGTTCCTCTCTGCCTCTGCCTTCAAAAGCGCACCGTAGGTTCCAAAAGGTCCGGTCAACAAGTAACTGGCCTGAACCTGATCCGAGCTAATTTCTGGTGGAAGCCGGATTTCGAACGATGCAGGTTCTTCTTTCTGTCCCCGGCCTGCTTCACCAAAAAGTAGTGGCAAGCCCATCAATATGAAGAAGGCGAGACCACGACCTGTGGAGTGCATCATCGGCTGAGCTCCTGCCAGGCAGCGGACTTGGCCTGCTTCCAGCGGCGCGAGTCCACTGCTGGCTCGACCATTGTTGACGCGGTCACCGATTCATCCTGCCCCGGTCCGCGCTACTTCATCTCGGCAGGTACGGGAATGGTCACTTGTCCTGTAGCGGCCCACTCGGTGCCGCGTTGAAGCGTCAGGATGAAGCCGGCGCTCTGCATGGCCTTCACGTCATGTCCCAGAGCGGTCTGGAATACACGGCCTGCTCCGTATGGAAGCGTCCAGATGAGCGGCTCATCTTTTCCGGTGCCGCAACCCTCGCCGGGTCTGAAGCAATTGTTAGCATCGTCGAACGCGGCGGCAAGGAGGTGAATGTTGGGCTGCATTGAGAGGCGATGATAAAGCTCGTCCGTTTCTGTAAAAGAGGCGGGCATTCCCTTGGTGATCGGATTGTCGCGGTCGACGATGCTCACGGTATAAGCGTGGTAAGGAGCATGTCCCGCCGTCTCGCGCCACGTGCCTCCCACCAGCTTGTCGAATTCCTGCCAGCCCCAAAAGGCGTTGTTCGAAGCGTGGTAGGAAACAAGGCCCTTGCCATTTCGCACAAAGTCGAGCATCGCTTGGCGCGCGCGGTCGTCCCACCAGGGGCCGGAATACTTCATGTCGTTGTAGTTGAGCAGTAGAACATCATAAGGCGAAAAGGTTTCGAGCGTGTTTCCGCGGCCCTCTTCGTTGACGTGAATGTCGAACTTCCCCGTGCGGTCCAGGATTTCGCGCAACAGCGGAGTTGTGGCGCGCCAGTCGTGATTATTCACACCTGTCAAAATCAGGACTCTGATCTTGGGGGCCTGAGCGGGCAGAGAAGCAGCAGTCGCGAAGAGAAAAAGAAATGCCAATAGGACACGTGACATGATAATGAGACCTCCGGGTAGCCATTATAACTCCCGCCAAGCGTCATCGTGGACTACAAATCAAAGACTACAAATCAAAGACCCGATAAACACAGCCGGACGCCCTTAGGTGTGGGGAAGGGCTTGTTTTTCTGGAAATGCTCCGGACGGTGGGACCGGGGTGGCAGGAAGGGGTAGTAGCACCCATCGCTGGCAATGATCGAATTCCCAGTAAAAGGAGTTGCCAAAGGGGGTGGGTTAGGGGTGATGGAGGTAGGAGAGTCCGTCAGTTCTTCGGCTGACTCATCCAAAATGTGGGAGCGTCCGAATTCGGGGTGCAAGGCCGGGGCTAGCCCCGGCCCTACACTCACATTGGAACACTTGCCAAAGTGCTCACGCCTCGGAGCACCATCTTGGCTGCCGTCAGCCCACGCGATTTGTCCCGAGCGTTACGGCGCCAGAGAGTTGATCAGGCCAGCGCCATTCGGGCTGCCCCAGCCAGTGACCAGGTCGTAGCCCTTCTGCGTCGAATACGTGCCATTGCTGCCGCTGGTGATGTCGTGGAAGTCGGTGGAATAGCCCGACCCCAGGCCAATCGTGTAAAGCGTTGGGTTGATGAAGCCGAGAGTCTAGTGGCCGTGGGCGACAGACTGTTGATTGGCCAACGCCACGATAGCCGGCCCACCGAGGCGCCGCAAAGCTGGTTCCGCCCCACCCTCCGGCGCAGGTGCCGTCGTAGCAGATGTAATTGTCCGTGTTGGCTTCGGCGGCAACGTCCGGGGAATTGCGAAAGTCTTGGATCCTTTGTTGGCCGTGGTGATAACTCCCGAGCTCGTCTGGTAGCTGGGAATCGCGATGTTGTTCGGAGAAATCCCGCCGCCACTGTCGGCCCAGGCGGTTTCCGATTTCCAGGCGCCGCCCGCGCTGGCGGTGGTCAGGTCCGTGCCGCCCACCGACGTCACATAGGCATCGTCCGCCGGATAAACATACCTGGACCTCGTGCCGTACGCGCCGCTGTCGCCGGATGCCACAAACAGATTCTGACCCTGCGCCGCGAACTCCTTGAATATCGGGTCGTCACTGCTCGGGTCGGCCGGACTCCAGCCCCACGAGCAACTCAATGACTTGGAAATATTGTCCGTGGCCATCTTGTTAAAGATACTGACATCGCTGGTATCGGACACGTAGACGCGCACTGAGGCTCAAGCCCGGCGCCATGGAGATTGCCACTTCGATGTCCAACACCTGTTCGGTATCATCACACCTCCCCGTGCAGCTCAGGCTGGATACCATCCGTCGAGACGCCGACCACAGTGACGTTGTTCGTTTGCTTGACCTTAGCGAAGTACGTGTTGACGTCAGCGATGTTGTAACCCGCGAATTCAAGCAGCCCGACTGACTGGCCCGCACCGGTGAGAGTAGTTCCGCCATAGTAGGCCGCCCGCATGTCGCTGCCGATAAAGTATCCACTGGGCCCGGAGCCGGTTGTGCCGCCGCTTCGCTTTCGGCTCTTCTCGTCAGACTGGCGGGACGCGGGATGGAGAAGTTATCGAGGCCCGAAATGTGCCACAGCGGCACCCGGCAGGTCCGCCGATGGCTCCCGGTCCGGCGAGTAGAATGCGCGCTGTTCAGTCGGGTGCTGATAGGAGCCCATGGTCACTTGGAAAGCTCTCTCGATATTCGCCACCGACCCCGCGACATTCACGACCAGGCGATTCGGGAAAGTGCCGGTCACCGTCAGGCCGTTCTGTTCTGCGAAACGAATCACCGCGGCGTAATCCTCTTCGGTGGGACCAAACCGCTCGGTGAACTCCTGCACGCTAAGGAACTGATGGAACGAAGGGCTTTGGGGATCGTAGAGTTGCTTGCAACAGATCGTCCAGCTCCGACTCGTTGCGCAGCGGAAGAGCGATGTTCAGGCGCAAGGTCTGAGTAGCGGGCAGCCGGTTCAGAAACTTCGCCTCCCCGCTGTATTACTTCTTGACGCACATGGCGCGTCGGCATGGACTGTGCCTGCGCCTGGGTTTCCATGACGAAGAGGAGCATGGCCGAAGACAACAGCACATACAGTCCCCGTAGAACTACCACTCCATAGCTTTTCCCTGATTGGTTCATCAGTTGGCTCCTTCGACTACCAGAAGCGGAATTTCTCCTTTGGGGAGGACGATTCTCCTTCATCTAAGCTGGGTAGTCAATAGTACTAGAGGGTGATCAGAGGCTTCGGAATCCGCCCAAAGGGAAGAAGTGGATCGTGGTTTGAGGCCCCTTCGGCGGGTACGCGGGACGGCGCCGCAAACCGCGGGTTATAAGATCGCGCGCCGTCAAATCGAGCTGCTAAATCCGGTAGTGGGTCATCTTGACGTAGAGGCGGCGTTGCGCTGCCACACTTGGCGATCCCGCAGACGCGGGATCGCCGCTACAACACCAGACTGACCCACTGCCCAAAATCGAGCGCGCTTGACAGCCCAGCCAAGGAAGTGCTAGTTTTCTTGATCGTAATTGCTCTTTGAGAAATTTGGTTCCCGTGGTGCCCCGGCTGAACCGGGGGAAAAGGGAAGGCCGTGAAAATCGGCTGCGGTCCCGCCACTGTGATCGGCGAGCCAGATCCTCGCAGTCCGTCAACCGACGGACAGCCACTTTTCCGCCAAGGCGGAAAGGGAAGGCCGAGGAGGGGGCGATGACCCGAGAGCCAGGAAACCTGCCTGGGAACTACGACTCAGCCTAACTCTTCGACGGAAAGAGTCCTGAGGAAGACTTCCGAGCCTTCCGATTCCGGAACGAGGAATTGGGAGGCTTTATTTTTTCTCCTCTCCTCGGATTCCTTCTGTCGTTGCCACCGCCGCCAGAGTGGTGGAGAAGGAGAATGACCGTGGAAAAAGCAGGATTCAGGAGTCAGGAGTCACAAGACAGGATTCAGGATTCAGGATTCAGGATTCAGGAACGAGAAGAAGTCCTTGCAGTAATTTCTACGCCTCCAATCACACCCACTTGGTTGAGACTTGCCCTCGCCATCCTTCTGGGATTGCTCTCCATTTCCTTTGTCAGCGGCGCCGCACACGCGGCCACGATTAGAGGGACCGTTTTTGACCCCAGCGGCCGCGCGGTCCCCACTGTGCGCGTCAACCTCCTGCAATCGGTTGCAGCGCTTGATGAGCGCCGGACGGATGCAAAGGGGGAGTATAACTTTGAGGGACTTGCGAAGGGATTCTATCGGCTGGTGGCCGATGCCCCCGGGTTCTCGGCCTCGACAGTGGACGTGGAGATTGGCGCGGACCAGATTCGTACGGTCGATTTGCATCTAGCGCTCAGCGCTGTGCAGCAGCAAGTTGTGGTTTCGGCCTCTCTTGGAGGGGCGCTGGCGCCCCAACTGGGCTCTTCTGTGTCTACGGTTTCGGAACGGGAAATCGACGACCGCGGCGCGCAAAGCGTCACGGATGCGCTGCGGGGTGTTCCTGGGGTTGCTTTGGATGACAGCGGCCGGCGCGGGGGAGTTACCGACCTATTCATTCGAGGGGGGAACTCGAATTATAACATGGTGATGGTTGATGGTATTCAATTGAATGAGTTCGGCGGCGACTTCGACTTTGCGCCCTTGCCGGCAGATGGGGTGGACCACGTGGAGGTCACGCGCGGCGCCGAGAGCGCATTATTCGGCTCGAACGCCGTCACCGGGGTCGTTAACATCGTGACGACGCGAGGTGAGGGCGCGCCCCATTTTGACTTCCAGGCAGAAGGGGGGAATTTCACCACCCGGCGCTTTGTGACCGGGGGGAGCGGGTTGACCCATGGTCTGAGCTGGGCTTACGACCTCTCGCGGCTCGATTCCGGCGGCACCGTCGAGAACGACAGCTACCGAAACCAGAGCGCCATCCTGAGCCTTGGCTACCGGCGTAGCGAGCGGCGACAGGTTGACTTTCACTTCTTTGGAAACGCCAACGATGCAGGCGCTCCCGGCCCTTACGGGTCGGACCCCGACAATCTTTATAACGCCCCCATCTATCCCGGGGGTCCGACGAACTATCAACTGGGCCTGGTAACTCGCGATAAGCAAAACATGTTCGGATACGCGGCAAGCTACTCCGAGCAAATCAACTCCCGCTTCCGACAGGTGGTGACCGGCACGGTGGCGACGAACGACTACTACTTCCTTTCCCCTCCCGCCGTTGGTGGAAACTCGTTTTCCAATAACCTTCGCGGTGTATTGAGTACTCGAAGTGAAGTGACCATCTCGAACAGAGATTTTCTCGTGGCGGGCTTTGAATACAACCGCGAGCAAATCAAGGACACCTTTGTGGCTGACGCGAACAGCGTACCTTTTCTGCTGCCCCGCACCACCCTGGCATACTTTGTGGAAAACCGCTGGAACCCGTCAAGCCGGCTGTTCGTCACGGCGGGCTTGAGGCTGGATGATCTGCGCACCCGATCCCTACCGCCTGGCGATTACGGCGCGCGCCCATTCATTCCCGCGAACTCCGTCACCAAACTGAACCCGCGCGTCTCTGTGGCGTACATGGCTCACGAAACTGATTCCGGTTCCTGGCTCGGGATGACGCGGGTGCACACCAGCTTCGGGACGGGCATCCGCGCCCCGGACGCCTTCGCTCTGGCAACCACTGACAATCCTCACCTCAAGCCGGAGAAGAGCATCAGCTTCGACGGCGGCCTCGAACAGAGGTTCTTCGACAGTCGGGCGCTCGTGGATCTCACCTACTTCTATAATAGATTCGAGGACCAAATTGTGACAATCGGCGGATCGCTTACCGACCTCAGCACTTTCGCCTCGGATAACCTCGGGAACTCGCGCGCGCAGGGGCTGGAGGCCTCTTTTCGCCTGCGCCCCACCCGCTCCTTGCAAGTGTCGGGAGAGTACACCCTGCTCGGCACGGCCATACTCACGCTGAACGGTTCGACGCTGGTTCAGGAGCCTTTCCACGTCGGGCAGGAGCTAACACGGCGGCCCAAGAATTCGGGCAGCCTCACCATAACCTGGCAGCACCGCCGCCTGGCGCTGAACAGCAACGCCTATTTGAGGGGGCAAACGCTCGACACGGAACCCAACGACGGTGTGTACGCGTGCTCGTTCGGCTTGCAATGCCTGTTTCCCGACAAAGGCTATGTCGTTCTAAACGGCGGCTTCTCTTACCGTTTGACCCGGGGGCTTGAAATCTATGGCCACCTCAACAACCTTCTCGATCGGAAGTATGAGGAAGTGCTGGGTTACCCGGCTTTAGCTTTGAATTTCCTTGCCGGCGTGAAGTTCACTTTCCCTGTGGAGTGACGAGCCGCGCAGGCGCAGGGATCAGCCAAGAACGAACCGGGCCTTCCCTCGCCTTCAACAGAGTTGATTCGCGCGGTTGAATTATGCCAAATGGAGCAGAAATGCCGGAGAAGATTCTATTGTCATGGAGTGGTGGGAAAGACAGCGCCAGAGCGCTTTACGAGATTCAGCAGGGCCGGGAGTACTCAGTTGCCGCCCTGCTGAGTACCGTTACGGAAGACTACGACAGGATCAGCATGCACGGTGTGCGCAGGGAGTTGCTGGAGCGCCAGGCGGAAGCCATCGGCTTGCCACTCGAGAAGATCTATATTTCCAAGAACGCGACCAACGGAGAATATGAAGCCAGAATGCAGGCGGTCCTGGAACGGTACCGGCGCGAGGGCGTGGTTTCCGTGGCTTTTGGGGATATCTTCCTCGAGGATCTGAGACAATACAGGGAGAAAAATCTCGGGCAGCTCGGAATGAGAGGGATATTCCCGATCTGGAAAAGGAACTCAGCCGAGCTCGCCCGGTCTTTCGTTGAACTGGGGTTCAAAGCAGTCGTTGTCTGTGTCGATCCCCGGCACCTTGACGAAAGCTTCGCTGGGAAAGTCATCGATCCCGAATTCTTGCGAGGCCTGCCCCACGGCGTTGATCCCTGCGGAGAAAACGGGGAGTTTCATTCCTTCGTGTTCGACGGCCCCATCTTCTCCAAGACGGTTAGGATCAGGCTCGGGGAAACCGTGCGGCGTGACGGTTTCTGGTTTAGTGACTTGCTGCCTGTTTAACAGGATGCTGAAAAACCTGTAGGGGCGACTTTACGTCGCCACAGCAACGCGAGAACCCTTCGGCTTGTGGCGATGTAAAATCGCCGCTACAGGATATCGCCGCTCTTGCGGTGAGTGCGTAAGCACTCGAGTTGGTCAATGGCAACTGCAAGCACGCAGGCCCCACCGGCGATGGAGATGCTTCCCTCGATGAGGTGTCGCATAATGTCTTCGCGGCCAGGGCGTGTGAATCAACACAGCTTCCGCTATGCCGTGTCCAGTCACCACGAGTCCCGTTACAGCGCACAACAACAGAATCACTACCCGCAAAACCGTCTTCATCGCAGGCCCACCCAGCCTTTCACTCGATGACGCCGACCACTTTGCCTGTCTGCTTGATACACCTAAACAAGGTGCAGGTCAACTGCCATTCAACTCCCCCGGCAAACAAGGCTTGCGCCGAGTCGAGGAGAGCCTTGGCTTTTTTCCAAGGTGAGTCCGAGCGAGCACACGACGCTCCTGTGTTTCGGGCGCAGAACGGGAGTTTAACAGGATGACGGAAGGCCTTTCCGAATGTTGTCATTCCGAGAGACGCGAGGAATCTCGTCCTGGAAGCAGAGGACCTGCCGGACTGCGCCGGGGAGGAACGAGGCGGGTCGAATTAAAGGTTAAGAAGATAATCTGCCGCGGTCAAGTTCCCAAACCTTACCGTGTTCACGCGTTGGCCAACCACATTAGCAAAGTACTGAAGAATTGAAGTCAGTCTCAGGATCGCCTGCTTCTCGCCAAACCTTAATACACGCCGCGCCGCCAGTGAGAGGAACAACCAGCGGAAATACAGAATCAAGAGGCGTTCTTCCTTCGAATAGCGTTGGTTAACGTTCGCAGCGTTCTTGAGGAGATAGGCCAGGGCGAGGAAGTCGCACTTGAGTATCATGCGCAATCGCGGATAATCGACCGGCGCGCCGAAATCCTCCAGCGACTTTCGCAGGGACGGAAACTCCAACCTGTTGGCGTTCACGATGGACAGGAAGTATTCCCGGTCAAACTGCCTGCGCAGAATTCTCTGGCAAGTGGCCTGGAAATAGAAAAAGAACATGGCCGTGGAGAGGATCAAAATTAAGGCCGCCAGGATCATTAGTCTTCCACCTTATTTACACGTTCAAATGTGCCGTGGCCTGGGCCAAGACAGCCGGCTTACTCCGGGTAACAACTGTCCTGCTTCGACCGGGCACGATCGCGTAAGCCCAAACCAGAAGCATCCCCAACGTGCACAGGGGAATGGTAAAGGAGTTCAACGACTGGGCGTAACTTTCGGCCGTGGTGAGGTGAATCAGGGCCAAAGTTGCAGCCGGGCCGGCGAACTGGATGCCCACTCCACAAACCAGTAGTCCTAGTTCCTCGTCATTAGATTCAATCTGTTGTAGGAGGACGTAGAGCAGGGTATTCAGAACCAAGCAAGTGAAGTACAGAGTTTGATTGAACTCGAAAACGAAGTAAGGGAAGAGATCTTTGTAGTTGCGGGAGAAGATCAGCCCTGAAATACCGAGGACCGCCAGGAAAACGAACACAAGCAACCGCCGGACAAAGCGCCACATCTTTTCCTCGCGCAAGCACGCGCGCCGGAAGAAGAGACAGACGAGCATGAACGCGCTGATAACAAGCAGGAAGTCCGTGCTCCAGTAAGCATAAAAGTATTGCCGTGAAGTCAAGCCGAACCTGTGCAGCGTCCACGTACGCCCCAGGTCTACCGATAACAGGCAGAGCACATACCCCACGGCTCCAACTAACCTCTTCAGTTGGTGGCTTCGAAGTATGTAGAAAACTAAGCAAACTTCAGTCAAGTAGGCCGCGCACTGCAACGTGTACCCGACTATATTGACGTGCATAAGCGATCCCGGAAGACCCGTTCAAACCGCAATCCTCCAGATCGCTCACGCGATTTGGAGGCGCCTATCGGGCGTTAGATCCACCACCAGGGCCCTTCGGCGGCGGGGGCACTGGAGGAACCGGTGCTACACCAATAGCGACTAACGCCGGTGTCTGCCCTGCCGCGGTCGCACTTCCTGCAACCAAGTGCCGGAGGGAGACAGATGTCAACACTACCAACACTGCGAGAAGGATCGTAAGAACTACGTTCTTCATCAGGCTCTCCTCAGAAAGAGAAATCGACTCGGTCCAGTTAGGACCGATTTCGAGGAAAGCCTATCAATTTAATTCTTAGATGTCAATACCTTTTTTTACACCCCTCCCGCACCGGATTTTGCCACAAAAGTCCGTTCAGTCGAACGCTATTGAAACCGCAAACTTCCTTTTGCGGCAATCTTCGCGATAGTTATCGCCTAGATGGACGAGCTCTGCAATAGTACGGTGGTACTGGGCGGCGAATCCTCTTCACCCCTCACATGCAACACCGCGTGCGGAACATTACCTGTTACCGGTTCCACCCGTTCAAGCCCTAGCGAGGCTCCCGGCGCATACCAGTGTCGGGGGGTTGGACGCTTGTGCGAGAGCCTGGGTCTCAGGTTGGTTGACCGCGAGGTCAGTGAATGGCATCATAACTTATGAAGTCCCTTCGAACCGGGGGTAATGGCAATGAGAAGGCGGCGTTTGCTTCAATCGATTCTGGCGTTGGCTGGCCTGCCGTTCACCAACTCTGCCTCGGACTGGTATGCCCAGTCAAATAATGACCAGCAACCATCCACGGGGCCTAACCCCGATGTCGGCCCGACCGTCCTAGCTCCGAAGAAGACCGAGCCTCCTCCGCCTGAAACTGAAAAAAAGCCGGAGCGGATCAATCCGGATGAGATTTTTACGGTGTCGACCGCAACGAATCTCGTCAACGTGGATGTGATGGTCCTCGACAAAGACGGCAATCCCCTGTCTACTTTGACCCGCAAGAATTTCCAGATTTACGACGACGGTGTGCCCCAGACGCTTTCCAACTTCGGCACTGCTGAAGCTCCCATGACCACTTGCATGCTGATAGAATTCAGCAGCAGGTGGTGGGCGTTTCTGTATCTGGCCCTGGAATACGCTTACACCTATCTGAACTTCATTAAACCGAAAGACTGGACTGCGGTGGTCTCATTCGATCTGAAGCCGCAGATCCTGACGGACTTCACACAGGACCGCGGCCAGGTGCATGGCGCGCTCGATATGTTGCGAATTCCCGGTTTCAGCGAGTCTTGCGTGTACGATGCTCTGGCCTTCACCCTGGACCGCATGAAAGACGTGAAAGGAAGAAAGGCCATACTCCTCATCTGTACAGGTTACGACACGTTTAGCAAGCTGACGTACGACCAGATATTGAAAATCGTGCGATCCTTTGACACCGTGATTTACCCGATCAGTATCCTTGAGTTTATTACGGTGCGTTCTGCCTACGGCGACAATATCAACTCCTTGCAGGCGCGCAACGCACTTAATACTATTGCCAGTTATTCAGGTGGCCGCGCTTATTTCCCCCGCTTCCAAGGCGAACTGCCGGGAATGTTCGAGCAGATCAACGGGCAACTTCGCACGCAATATGGACTGGGTTTCGTTCCCACCGATCCTGCGAGGGACGGCAGGTTCCACAAATTGAAGGTTGACTTGGTGGATAACCAGGGTAATCCCTTGCGGATCGTCAATCAGAAGGGGAAAGTCGTCAAATACCGAATCGTTGCTCGCGAGGGCTATTACGCTCCGAAATCGTAGTCAGCTATCACCCGTCAGCTTTCAGGTCCTAAACCGATTCTGAATCGTGAACAGTAAATCATGAATTGACCAAGTCTAGGGGCCGGAGAGCGTGGGTGGGGCGGCAGTGTGCCCGCAATTCACAATTCACTCTTCACTATTCATAATTTCGTCTAGTGCCGGAAGTGCCGCACGCCGGTGAACATCATGGCGAGTCCCAACCGATTCGCTGCCTCAATCACTTCCTTATCCCGGACCGATCCCCCCGGCTGCACAAACGCAGAAGCACCGGCCTGGGCCGCTTCTTCCACACCATCCGGGAAAGGGAAGTAAGCGTCCGAGGCAACCACCGTTCCTTCCAGGGCGTGCTTCAGCTCGCGCGCCTTGGTGGCCCCCAGCCTTACTGAATCCACGCGGCTCATCTGGCCGGCGCCGACGCCCACCAGCACTCCCTCACGCGCATAAACGATGGCATTCGATTTCACATGCTTTGCTACACGCCAGGCAAAGATCAGAGCTCGCATTTCGCTTTCGGTTGGGTGACGCTCCGTGACGCATTTCCAGTCCTGCGGGCGGGCGCCCAACGTGTCCGGCGATTGGACCAGTAATCCTCCTCCGATGGCTTTGAGCTGGAATCCTTCTTCTTCACCCGAGGCCATCAACAAATCCATCAAACGCAGGTTCTTCTTTTCGGCCAAGCGTTCCAAGGCGGCGGGCTCGTACCCTGGGGCCACGACGGCTTCGACAAACAACTTGGCCATTGCTTCTGCGGTTTCTGCATCCATCTTACGATTAAGAGCAATGACGGACCCATAAGCGGAGACCGGATCCACGTCCAGCGCGCGCTGATAGCTCTCCGCAAGCGTTTGTGCGGACCCAACGCCGCAAGGATTCGTATGCTTGATGATGGCGGTGGTCGGCTCGTCAAACTCCCGCACCAACTGCCAGGCCGCCTCCAGGTCAACGAGGTTATTGAAAGAAAGCTCCTTCCCTTGGAGTTGGCGCGCCGATGCCAGGCCTCGCCCGCTTGCAGCAGGGTCCACATAGAGCGCTGCCCTCTGGTGAGGGTTCTCGCCGTAACGCAAATCCAACCTCTTGCGATAATTCAGGTGGAGGCGCTCCGGCAGGGCGCCGCCATCCGCCCAGCGCTGGAGGGTAGTGGAAATGGCCGCGTCGTAAGCTGCTGTGGTGGCAAAGGCTTTGCGCGCCAGGCGGGCGCGGGTCTCCCGTGAAATGTTTCCCCTATTCCCGCGCAGTTCCTCAAGCACGGAGGAGAAATCGGCTGAATCCACCACCACAGTGACGTCCTGGAAGTTCTTGGCAGCCGACCGGATCATAGAGGGCCCCCCAATATCAATGTTCTCGATAAGCTCTTCGAGTGTCACCCCCGGTTTCGCCGCCGTTTTTTCAAAGGGGTAGAGGTTCACGGCCACAAGGTCAATGAACTCGATTCCCTGCTCCTTAACTTGGGTCTGGTGTTCGGGATCTGAACGAATGGCAAGGATGCCCCCATGTACCTTGGGGTGAAGCGTTTTCACGCGGCCACCGAGCATTTCAGGGAAACCGGTCACCTCCGAAACGTCCCGAACCTCGAGGCCGCTCTCACGCAGCAACCGTGCCGTACCGCCCGTGGAGAGTATCTCGACGCCCAATTCGACCAAGCCGGCCGCGAAAGCAACAGCCCCAGCTTTGTCACTGACGCTGATTAGTGCCCGAGAGACTTTTCGCATGAATGCTCCTTAGAATCCAATCTATGCTTTGACCGCCTTGAATTTCACCTTGCCGTTTTCGATGCTTATGGAAAACTGCACTTTGTCGCAGCCGAGCGAAGCCTTGATTTGTTTTGTCTTGTGGAAAATGTATTTCCGGAACGTTGCCGGGTCGATGCTCTCTGCTTTCTCGCCTACCTCACGCTTGGCGCTGACCATTGCCTCGCGCAACTGGTCGACCTTCTCCGGCTCTCTTTCCGGGTCCGAGCAAACTACACGGACCGTCTTGTTCGTCATCAAGGCTTCCAGCTCCCGCTTCTGCTGCGCGAACTGGCCGCGCCCCTCTTCCTTCTCCATTAATCTTCTTTTCCAGAGCTGGCTCTCAACGACATATTTCTGCGCCAAACCATTGAGCTTATAGCGCTGGCCGAAGTTCAGTTCCGACTGATCGGCCGTGTAGCGCTTGATGACGTTTTCAACGCGAAAGACTCTATCGCGCGGGGGATGGCTCGAGCCTCCGCTAAGGTAGGCTTCGTACTCAACCCTGAGGCGGCGAAGATCGTCTTCGAGTTTGGTTAGTTCCTCATCGACAGTCACAGGGGCGCCTCGGGCATGGGTTGCAAACCGAGATTATATCCATGCTAGAGTCAGCCCAGTCAAATGGAAAGTTGACGCTCTCGCGCATCTATGTTGAAATGGCGCTGGGATTTGGTAGGACTCTGAAGAGAGGATTTGGCATGTCATTGGATCTCCTGCAGATCCGGCTTGCGGCGCCCCGAATGGCGCCATAGGTAGGTAGGCAATGGCACACTCCGACAGTGATTCTGGACAAGCGGCAGCGGCGCTGCTCCGTCAGATCCCGGCCGTGAACGAGCTGCTAGGTAGAACGGCGCTGAGAGATCTCCAGGCGCGAACGGGCCGCCGTCTGGTGGTGGAGAGCACGCGCCGGGCTCTCCAGCGTCTCCGGGATCGGATCGTTGAGGGCAGTCTTGCAAGCGTTTCGCTTGAGGCGCTGGAACACGAGATTGTCATCGAGGCCGAAGCTGCCGCGGGATTTTCTCTGAGGGCCGTCATCAATGCCTCCGGGGTAGTGTTGCACACAAATCTGGGCCGCGCTCCTCTGGCGCGCGCAGCGGTGGAGCACCTCGCTGAAGTTTCCACCTCCTATTCCAACCTGGAATACGACCTGGACCTCGGGGAGCGGGGCAAGCGGGACGTCCACACGGACCGGCTCTTTTGCCAGCTTCTCGGTGCGGAAAAAGCGCTGCTGGTGAATAACAACGCCGCCGCCGTGCTGCTGGCTTTGAACGCTCTGGCCGAGGGGGCCGAGGTCGTTGTGTCGAGGGGAGAGCTCATTGAAATTGGCGGCTCTTTTCGAATTCCCGACGTTTGCGCCAAGAGCGGCGCTATCCTTCGCGAAGTGGGGACCACAAACCGCACCCGCATCGGCGATTACGCGGCGGCCGTTAATGAACGGACTCGCGTGCTTCTGCGCGTTCACCCGAGCAATTTTCGCATTTTGGGCTTTACGGAACGCCCCTCCCTGGGAGAGTTCGTGGAGCTTGCGCAACGGCATAACCTGATCTCCATGGAAGATATTGGCAGCGGATGCCTGTTTGATCTGTCGCCTCATGGCATCCGGGATGAGCCGCGCCCTTCCACCAGCCTGAATGCCGGTGTGGATGTGGTCACGTTCAGCGGGGATAAGCTGCTTGGCGGCCCGCAGGCCGGAATCCTCGCCGGCAAGCGCGAGCCACTGGAGCGCATCCGCAAGAACCCGCTGTTCCGCGCCCTGCGCGTTGACAAGCTCACCATTGCGGCGCTGGAAGCTACAATTTCTCTGTACCTCAGGGGAGAAACTCAGAACATCCCGGCTCTGCGCATGATCCAGCTTCCCAGGGAAGCAATCCACCAGCGTGCTGGGCTCCTTGCAGAAAGGATCTCGGCCCTGCCGGAATTTGCAGTTCGAGTCCAAGATGGCGAATCAGTGATTGGCGGAGGCTCAACTCCCGCGCAGTCGCTTCCCACCGCCTTGCTGGCGGTAACGCATTCACGCCACGGCGCGCAGGAGATCGAGCGACTTCTGCGGCAGAATTCACCGCCTGTTATTGCCCGGGTCGAAGGGGATACCCTGCTCCTTGATCTGCGAACCGTGTTTGAAGATCAGGACGAAGAGCTCCTCCGAGCCTTGGAAGCGATAGGATAGACAGGCTTTGGAATGCGGCGGCTTGCCGTCGCTTTTTTCGTCGCGAGCTTGCTCGTGCACCTCTCAGGAACAGAATCGGGAAGTCCGGCGGCCAGCAAGCTGGCCTGGAAGAGAGCGGCAGCAAGCTGCCGCACGCCAAACATTATGCGAGCTCTTGTCTTTGACGGAAAACTGACCCTGCATGAAGTTGAAAAACCCATTCCTCAACCTGGGGAGGCGCTGATTCGCGTCACGCTGGCGGGAATTTGCGGGACGGACCTAGAAATCCTGAAAGGCTACTCCGCTTTCCGAGGTGTGATTGGTCATGAGTTCGTCGGGCGGGTCGTGGAATCCGATGACCAAGCGTGGATCGGCGCGCGGGTAGTGGGCGAAATCAACATCTCATGTGGCAATTGCCCCTGGTGCTTCCGTGGCCTCGGCCGCCACTGCCCTCACCGGACAGTTCTGGGAATCGTGAAGCGTCAGGGTTGCTTTGCCGATTACGTGACGCTCCCCCTGCGAAATCTCCATCGCGTCCCCGACGCTATTCCGGATGAGGCGGCAGTCTTTGTCGAGCCCCTGGCCGCAGCCGCAGAAATCCTCGAGCAGATGCGCATCGAGCCTGCGAAGAGAGTGTTGGTTCTCGGGGACGGCCGGTTGGGTCTCCTGGTAGCCCAAGTCTTGAAAAATGCCGGAGCTGAGGTCATTCTCGTAGGAAGGCACAACTGGAAACTTGACTTGGCACGGTCGTGGGGAATCAGAGCGATGATCGACGGAAAAAGCGAGTTGCGGGCAGCCAGCGTTCCCGTAGTTGTGGACGCCACCGGGTCGCCTCGCGGCCTCGAAGAAGCTTTTCGCCTTATTGAGCCCCGAGGAACAGTGGTGATGAAATCAACTTTCCACGACCCCGCGCGCTTTGATGCCACCAAGCTTGTGGTGGACGAGGTTACGCTCCTGGGCTCGCGCTGCGGCAACTTTGCCACCGCCCTGGACTTGCTTCAGCGGAAGCAGATTAGCGTGCAACCGCTGCTCTCGAAAGTGTTTCCATTTGAGGAGAGCCCTGCGGCGTTTGAATTTCTGGAGCGCACGGATTGCCTGAAGGTCTGCCTGGCCAATCCTCTCTGCTAGGGGGTTCTTCTGACGTTCAGAGGGGGAGAGGAGTTTCGCTTGAACCGAAAGGGATTAGGATTCAAAACATTTTCCGGATCGGCAGGGCGCCCATCACTACTTCTCGTCGTGCTAAGCCTACTTCTGGGTGGCGTCGCTGAAGCCAAAAAGAAGACGCCTCCCCCACCACCGGCGGATTTGCCCGGCCACGTGAAGTACCTGGCTCAACAGCTTTACGGCGTGATGCTCGACGACGCGGCGCCAGTCACGAGCGAAATCCAAAAGCTTGTGCTCGGCGATCTTCGGGATTGGATGGCCGATCGCATGCCTTCCGATGTGGAGGTTCGCCGGCGGATGGAAATGGCCTTCTCCGAACTCCACTACCCGCTCTATGGACAGCCGGCGGCGTTCGCCCAACCGTGGAAGGGTCAGGTGGTGGTCGGCGCAGGGTACACTCTTGGCTGGAGTGACTATGACCGCGTGAACGTGGTCGCAATCTTTTCGAGCCTGCTGGGCCACAGCCGCCTCGCTGCGGTCACGAACTTCGTGCCGCACACGGACCTCCATTATGCGTTCCCGGAAGAGCCGGAGGGCGAACCGCTGCGGTTCTTTATCTACGGCTTTAGACTGGGCAAGAGCCAGCCGCGGTTGACCGCCATCTTTTGCTCGTTCGATGGTCAGAACCTGAAGTCCTTGTGGGAGGCCCACGACGTGTACGATGGCAAGATCGAGGTCGGGAAGGATCGAGTGGTGATCCGATACCTACGAGAAGACGAATACGTTCGCGAACAGGCTCACGGGCGAAAACCTCCACGCTACCAAACCGTGTACGCAATCACGTCAGGAGGCTTGCAAGTCGAAAGCGAGCAAGAAATTCCCTTCTAACCAAGCCACTGTGGGTTGTGGGCGGTCCCGTCAAACTGATTGGTGGTCTTAAAGGGCTCAAACTCGCCCTCTGCTGCAAGGGGCGCAGTCTTCGCTAAGATTGCGGCGACCTGTTTTTCACCGAGAGGCCTGAAGGTTCGTGCTGCTTCTAGCGCCTGATCGAGTATTTTCAGGCTGTCGCAGCCCGTGATTACTACCGAGGTGGGCAAATTCATGGCGTAGTGCAGGCACTCCACCGGCGTCACCGCGTTGCTCCGCAGGATGAAACCGTCGCCCATGGACTTCATTCCCAGCACGCCGATCCCGTGCTTCACCAGGACGGGAAGCACTTTCTTGCCAAAGCTCTTGAAGTGGGCATCCATAACATTTAAAGGCATCTGCACGGCGTCGAACGTAAACCCGTGCTCAAAAGCGGTATTCAACATCTTCAAATGAATGTCCGGGTCCTTATGCCCTGTGAACCCGACATAGCGGAGCTTGCCAGCTTTTTTCGCCTCCAGAGCCGCCTCAATAGAGCCGTCAGGCCCAAAAATGCGGTCGGGGTCACCCGGGCGAATTACTTCATGAAACTGGACGAGATCGATCACATCCGTTTGCAGCCGGCGGAGCGATTCGTCAATCTGCCTTGCAGCCACATCTTTCAATTGGCCGTCAATTTTGGTCATGAGGAAAGCCCTCTTGCGGTAGCCATCGCGCAAGGCCTTACCCATGCGGACTTCACTCTCACCGCCATTGTAGTCCCAGCAGTTGTCAAGGAACGTGATGCCATTATCGATAGCGGTTCGGATGATGCGAATGCTCTCGAGTTCGTCACTTTGGCCGCCGATATGGTAGCCGCCCAGGCCCACAAGCGACACCTTCTCGCCACTGCGTCCCAGCGTGCGGTAAGGCATGTCACCTGCGGAGGCAGTTGGCTGAGCTGATGCCCGTTGCTCCAGCAACGAAACGCCCATAGCTGTAGCGGCAATTCCAAGCGTTGCTTTGCCCAAAAAGTCACGCCGATTAGGCTTTTGTGGTTTCATAGGACGATCTCCGTTGCTTTGCTCAGTCGAAATAGTATGGGCCTGTCACCCCTGACCTTCGCAGTCCCCTTGACCTATCCACAGGTGAGACCTACGGCTCCCGCAGCCTTCTCTAAGAACGTCGGACGATTTCTCAGCAGCCCCTCAGGTCTTGGAGGACCTTCTCCCTGAACAAGATCCACAATTATCTTATCATGAAGTTTCCTGTCAAACGCCTGCCCCGCCCGGTAGTGTCTCCTTCGGGGTGGGGCGGGGCCTGGCGACAGGCGTCCCAAGGTCCGCAACCCAAGAAAAGACCCACCACAGAGGCCGCAGAGTTCGCAGAGAAGAGCAGAAGGGCATTCTTCTCTGTGCTCTCCGCGCGCTCTGTGGTGCATTCTGTGTTCAGGGCCCACCTAGAACCCGAAGTGCACCAGGATTCTCAACTCACTTTTTCGGATACCCGACGGTTTGGGCCAGGATGATTTTCTGGTCGGGCCGGAGCTTTATCAGTCTTGCAAACGCCACCCGGTCAATGCTGCCCCGAACGACCGCAGCCAATCCCTCGGAAGCGCAGAAAAGATACACGTTCTGGACAAGGAAGCCGGCGTCGGCAGCCGTATACAAGGTCTGATCCGTAGCGCCCGCCCTTCCGGTCTTTGCCAGATCGGCCACATAGACCAGGTTAACCGGAGCATCCTTAACGAAGGGTTGCTGGCCTGTTTCCCCGCGGACATCCTGCGTCAAAACCGGATTCAAGGCGTTGGCTTTGGCATCGTAGAGGTAAAGCGCGTCCTGCATGGCTACGTAAATATCAATCTCCTGCCAATTCATCGCGGAGGGCGCGGTTCGCTTTCCGGAGTCCGGCCGGTTAACTCCGAAGGCTGCCCAGAGCAGATTTGAAAGCACCTGCGGCGGAAGCTTTTCGCTGCTGAATTCCCGCGAACTGTGCCGGTCCTTGAGGACTTGCATTAGCGGCCTGCCACCGTCAGTCTGCGGCTGTGGCAATTGGATTCGTTTCGATTCCTGGCCCATAACCAGAGTTGTGCAACCGATGAACGCAATTACGAACGAACAAGCATGGCGCGATGAGAGCTTCCGCATAAGACTCCTTTCCCTTCACCCGACAGGCGGTAGTATTTTTCTTTGCGAATGACAAACAGAGTTTGAAAAGCCGCAAGTCCGGAGAGTGGGACTTGCGCTGAGCCCGCTTCCCCAGTCCCTAGCCCCCACTCCCCCGCTTCTCGCCCATCCATCGGAATTGGTCGGCCTGTTCGAGCCCCAGGAGGGCAAGCACGCGGCAGCAGAATTGGTTAACGAGATCGTCGATAGTTTTGGGCCGGTGATAGAAGGAAGGGATGATGGGGAATATCACGGCGCCTGCGGCTTGGGCGCGCAGCATGTTCTTCAAATGAATCCGATTGAAGGGAGCGTCGCGTACCGCCAGCACAAGCATGCGCCCTTCCTTCAAGCAAACGTCCGCGGCGCGCTCGATGAGCGTCTCCGAGATGCCATTGGCGATTTGCGCCAGACAGCCGGTAGTGCAGGGGATTACCACCATGCCATCCACGTGATACGAGCCGCTGGCGATGCTAGCGCCGATGTCGGAGTCCAACAAGTAAACCGTCTTCGCCACGGGCTGACCGGCCAGGGCAGAAGGAATGAGCGATGATCGCGAGGTATCCAGGTCCAGTTCATCACGCATTAACTTGAGGCCGCTGCCGGAAACAACCAAGTGTATTTTCCCTACTCGATTATCAGCTTCGAGCAGTTGGAGCATCCGGCGGGCGAAGATGCTGCCGCTGGCGCCTGTCACGCCGAGGATCACGCTTTTGCCAATGAAAGGTTCGGAGGTGGGCATCGAAGCGATGTTAATGAGTGTTTTCGGTGAAGTCAAGAAAGTGTGCTGTCGTCTGAGCGGGGCGCCTCGCCCGCTGTCGCGAGAGGTCCCGCTGCCGCCGCCGGCCTCAAAGTCCAAGACTCAAGAGGGCAAGGGCAGGATGCCCATGCCACACCGGGCAGGATGCCCACACTACCTCCGCCCGCCTGGCACCTGATATACTGGCACTACCGCTAGATGAAGGCGAGGTGAGTTCAATTGACTCCCGAAGAAATCACTCAGATGCTCCAGCAGGTCCGGCGAGGGAAGCTTAGCGTGCAAGGGGCGCTCGAGCGCCTGCGCAACTTGCCCTACGAGGACCTGGGGTACGCCAAGATTGATCACCACCGATCCCTTCGCCAGGGATTTCCGGAAGTGATTTTCGCCCGCGGAAAAGATCCCGCCCATGTGGAAGGGATTGTGCGCCGCATGTTGCTGAACCGGCACAACATCCTGATCACACGAGGTGACGCGGGGCTGTTTGATCGTGTGAGGAAACTGGATAAGGCGGCGAGGTTCCACGAACTCTCCGGCGCCATCACGTTCCGCCGCGAGCGGAAGATTCGAGGTAAGGGGAGAATCGTAGTGGTCTGCGCGGGCACCTCCGACATCCCGGTTTCGGAAGAAGCGCTCGTCACCGCAGACATTATGGGGAATCGCGTCGAACCGCTCTACGACGTTGGCGTAGCGGGCATCCACCGGCTGCTGGGCGAGAGTCAACACCTGCGCGAAGCGCGCGTGATCATCTGCGTGGCGGGTATGGAGGGCGCGCTGCCGAGCGTGGTGGCCGGCATGGTGAGCGCACCCGTCATCGCCGTCCCCTCGAGCGTGGGATATGGCGCCAGCTTCCGCGGCCTCGCGGCGCTGCTCGGCATGCTCAATAGCTGCTCGCCCAACGTTTGCGTGGTGAATATTGATAACGGCTTTGGGGCGGGGTATCTTGCCAGTGTAATCAATCGCCTCTAGCTCTGCCGGGATTCAATTGAGGCCCA
>CAVXWN010000049.1:0-128488 GCA_963765485.1 uncultured Acidobacteriota bacterium
GGCGTAGCAGTATTTGCAGGCGAATTCGCATCCCCGATAGGGGTTGATGGTCCAGGCGAAGGGCATGCGCCCGCTCGACTCGCGGTTAAGCGTGGAGCGGGCTTGGAGAGCAAAGTACTCCACTTCGGCTCGTTCGTGGACCCGGGGACTGTGAGCCGCCAGGCGGCGATCCCCACCAGTCCGTCCGCCCGTGCGGGTTGAGGCGGTATTACCGCTATTGACACCATCACGACGCTCCAAACTCGAGATGAGGTATATTCGCTTTTTGTTCGCCCTATGTCAAGCGGTAATAAGCCTGGGGGTGTCCACGTTTGACTGGAGCGCCACTGCTTGGCCGACCTCTGGAGCTTCTCCTTTTCGTTTAGATCTCGATGACGTCCGTTTGCGGGTGATCGAGCGGCCTGGCATGAGTTTCCCCGACGACAACGGGACCACCCGTCCAACCGATGCCGCGCTGTGGGACCAAAACTCCAGGATGAACGACCAGCACCATATTCGAACGCAATTCGGCCTTACAGTTTTGCTCAATAAGATAAAGCTCGGGAAGATCGAGACCGACACCATGGCCCGGACCATACTGGATCCATTTTTCACATCCGTCTTGCAAAAAGCTCTCGTAGATCGCATTCCACACCGCTCCGACCGTGTTTCCGGATCGTGCGGCAGCCAGTCCGGCGCGATACGCCCTTTGGGAAACGGAGAACGTCTGTTTTTGCTCAGCCGAGGGCGTACTGACCGAGAAAGTCCTGCAGATCTGCACCCAGTATCCATTGAACTCGATGGTGATTTCGCAGGTGACGGTGCTCTGGGCGCGAAATTTCAGGTTCTTCGGTGGGTACGCGAGCCGTGATGCATCCGTAGAAATGATGATATCGCAACGAGCGCCTTCCGATCTGGCGGGCCGCTCTGCTGCGAGAACGGCGCGAAAGTCGGTTTCGCCGGGTCGGATGGCTTTGCGGAGAGCTTCCGCCACCACCTCGGCAAGTTGAGCCGATTGGCGCAAGGACCTGATCTCGGTGGCGCTCTTTATGAGACGAACGGAATTCAGCAAGTCTGAAGCGGGTTCGAATTGAACCTGCGGCATCTCACCTCTGAGGCGTTGATCAAGCGAAACGCTCATTTCATCGACCGCCAGGTCAGAAGCCACAAGCCCGATGTGGCCTCGCTCGAGATGAAGCTGGCGAATCGCCTCCGCACATTCAGGCACCATGGCACAGTTATCCTCGTAGGGGGAAACTCGTACGTCTTGAAACCAGCTCATGGCTTTGGCGCGCGACAAGTCGAAGGGGAATTTGATCCATAGGATCGGCTCCCCCTTTAGCGGCAGCAAGGCAAGAGCCGAGTTCGTGTGGTAGTTGGGGTTGTAGCCGGACACATACCTGACATGACCGCGCCTTTGGGAAAAGACTATCAAGGCATCAAGGCTGCATCCGGTCATCCCTCGACGGATGTTTTCCAACCTTTGCTGGAAATCTGATCGTGGTACGTGATGGGTCATGTTTGGGTTCTTATCCTCCTTAAATCGGCAGACGGGTTATTCCGGATGTTCGATATGGGCGGAGCGCTTTACCGCGCCTCGGCTGGCGCCAATGTATTGGCCGGGTAGCGGTACAGTTTCATGTAGGGGCTGTCTTACGCCGCCGATCGGCGATCCCGCAGACGCAGGATCACCGCTACAATATAAGCAGTACCCCCACCGTTGGCCGGAATCTGTTGACATTGCGAACTGATCTCGGCTATTAGCTATTGTTCTGTGCCAAGCTGGACCAAATGGATTTTTAACTCAAACCAAGGTAGGTTTCAAGAATAAAGGCGTTAAATCCTGGCCGAGTTTCCTATTGCCCCGAAGGTGCGAAAAAATCGCGCTGGAGCGACGATCTCGTGCTTTAGAATCGATGACTTCGGCGCTCATAGAGCGCCGCAGCCTGGAGTTTCTACATTTTTCACGCGGCAGCGGCCTGCGTCATGGTGCGATCGGTGAGCTGAAAGCCCAGGGGCTGGATCAACTCCGGATGCTCCACCATTTCCTTGCGCAGCAGCGTCACCAGGTCGAGGCAAGAGGGCCGGTGGGACTTGCGTCGCCATTTGGGCAAGGGTTGATAGGCGGCACCGCGTTCGATGCCGAAGGTTTGCAGTGCGGCCAGCAGCAGGGCGCTGTAGGCGGCCACCACCAAGGCGGGCTGCTTGGGCACCGCGTGCAGGTTCCATAACTGGGCTTGTCCGACGCCCAGGGTGTCCTTCTCCTCGCGGTGGTTGACTTCGATCTGCCAGCGGTCGAAGTAGATTTGCAGCAGGGAGCGAGCGGAGTGCTTCAGATCGGTGGTGAGCAGGTAGGCCGGTTGCCGGTAGTAGAGTTTGCTGCTTTTCCGTTTGCGATAGGGGGTGGGAGCCACGATGAAGAGGCGGAGCGGGATGCGACCGGCACCTCGGCGCCAGTAGACGTGCAGTACCTCTTTGTAGCGGATCTTGCGGCGCTTGCCCCCGTAGAAGAGCTTGGTCTGCTTCCAAGCTTGGGACTCATCCTGGCGCACCAGTTCTGGGGTGAAGGTGCAGGGAGCGTAAAAGCGGCGGGAAGGCTGAGGAGCGAGGAAACAGAGGCGCGCATCCTTACGTGCCCGGGCGATCAATTCGGTGCGCTGGCGCGGGGCGCGGAAGCAAGTACGGTTACAAAAGCTGCCGTCCAGGGCCAGCACCAGGATTTGCCGGAGGCCGCCGGCTCGTCCAGAGCTTGGCGCAGGGGGGTGAGGCTTTGGACAAAACGTTGCGAGAGGTTATGAAGCTTGCTCAACCTTTTATACTCCTGCCGGGCTTCCGCGCTGGCCTTTCGGGAAGGCTTCTTCAGGGGTGCGGCCTCGGCAAAGCGAATGGGCAGAGCCCGGCAACTGGCATTGCCCCGTCGATGCAAGGGGACGAGCAAGGAAGCTTGCAGAAAGCGCAAGCCGCGCATCAGGTTCAGATGGAAGAGGGGAGAGAGGGGATCGCGCTGATAAAACGCCTGGGGAATGGCGCGGCCTGTCTTGCGCAGGCGAGTATCGTCGACCGCCATCCCCACCAGGCGGCCGGGACAATAGGCGCGGGCACGGCGGAGCACGGTGGCAAACAGGGCTTGGGGGTTCCACCGGCAACGTGCGTGGAGAAAATACTCGCTCGACCAACTGCGCTGCTGGCCCCCGTGCGTCCAGATGATGCGCGACAAACAGCGTCGGCCCAAGCACACCAACGAACCGAGCGCTTGGCGCACGGCGCGGCGCAGGGTGCGGGCCTGGGGGAAACAGGCGTCCCAGTCCGCCACGATCTCCGACCAGGAAGCCAAGAGCGTCATGAGGCCTCCGGGCGCACGGCGAAGGTGTTCTTACCGGTGCGCAGGAAGCGATCGCCGCGGGCGACCTTCTTGGTGAGGGAAGAGACCAAGCTTTCGCGATCGACGCGGCGGTGAAAGGTGACCTGGATGCGGGCCAAGAGTTCGGAAACGTGCAGGGGAGAGCGGGCTCTTTTGAGTATGTCATAGGCCATGTCCACCTGGGACAGACCTGCACGGCGGGGCGCCGAAGCCGGTTCCTCCGACCCTCGGCGGAGACGACGAACGGCGCGCAGTTGGGCATCGAGAGAGGCTTCAAATATGGAAAGGACAGAATCTTTGAGGTCTTCCGGCATGGTCAACTCCTGAGTTTGAACTCAGGAGGAGGATACAAGAATCAAGGTCGGTCTGTCAAGAAAAATATATTGAGACAGACCTAAATGTAGAAACTCCAGACTTCGGCGCTCATAGAGCGCCGCAGCAAAAAGAGTCCTATCAGTCAGTATGAGGAGGTGCAGGTGAATCGCCGAACCTTTTTCTTGTCATCTTTTGCCGGAACGGCTGGGGCCCTGTTGGCTCCGCCTCTTTCGGTCGCTGGGAAAGTAATGGGTGCCGAGGCCGCAGGAAACGAATCGGGAGAATTGTTTCCAGCCCGTGATCTTCCTGAACGGACGTGGACCGAGTTTGAAGCTTCAGGGTTCACAAAACCGGTTTGCGGAGTTATTCACCGTAAGGACAGACCGCAGGAGTGTGGAGTGCCGTTGGGGGCGGTTGGCACTGGCTGCCTGGATCTGGATACAGACGGAACATTTGGGTACTGCTCGATTTTTAGCTCCTTTATTCCGCCGGTTGGACAGCTCAGACTGCCGTTTCTTGGCATCACTGTCGACAAACGGACCTGGGTTCTGGCTACGGGATACACTGAGCAAATCGAAATGGTTGGGAAGGCGGACGAGATCCATTATTGGGGCCATTATCCGGTTGCGGACTTGGAGTACGAGAGCACTGCCCCAGTCAAAGTCGGGTTAAGAGCGTGGACACCATTCATACCAGGGGACGTCGCCACCTCGAACACTCCTGGTGCGGTTTTGGAAGTGCGCCTTCGTAATAGCACCAAATCCCGGCAAAAAGGAGCGCTCCTCTTCAGCTTTCCGGGTCCGACGCAGGCGGAAGCGCAGGTCTCGCCCACAAGCCCCCGCCAAGAAACCAGATACAACTGGTACAAGGCTGAGATCCCAATCGCGCAGGGTACTATTTCGGCGCATCGCCAGCCACTGGAGGGCGAACTCAACGGGGTACGGGTGTCGAGTGATACGGGGGTGGAGTACACGCTGGCCGCGCTCGACGCCGGACCAGTGCGTATGGGTGGCCCCCTCCACGCCGTTGGTAATACTTGGCATGGTGGTGCACCTGCGCCCCTCGAGAACGATTTCGGAAGTTCATTAGCAGTTGACTTTGACCTGGGTCCAACGGAATCGAGGGTCATTCGCTTCGTACTGGCTTGGTACGCTCCGCGGTGGAAAGGTGAGGGAGACCACTGCTTCACTCACATGTACGCCACTCGGTATCCGAACTCGCTGGCTGTGGCGCAGTTGCTAGGTCGCGACCATGCTTCATTGCTTAGCCGTGTCCTTCATTGGCAGCAAGCCATATACACACACGACAAGCTGCCCGTGTGGTTGAGAGATGCCTTAGTCAACAATCTGCACTTAATCACCGAAGTCGGCTTGTGGGCCGCGGCTAAACCTCCCATTGGTGAATGGTGCCATCCGGCTGATGGACTGTTCGCGATGAATGAGTCGCCTCGCGAGTGCCCGCAATTCGAGTGCATTCCTTGCAGTTTCTACGGAAACATCCCCGTGGTCTATTTCTTTCCCGAGTTAGCGCTCTCCACATTGCGAGGCTACAAGGCCTACCAGTATCCAGACGGAGCCGCACCTTGGATTTTCGGCGGCTGCACGGGAAACCCCGCCACAGAAGGCGCCGAAATGGCGATGCCCAACCGCGGCTACCAGACAACCACTAACGGTATTTCCTACGCCGACATGGTTGACAAGTACTGGCTGCGTACGGGGAATGATGAAATCCTCAGGGAATTTTACTCTTCCGTGAAGCGGAATATGATCTACACCATGAACCTGAATCCTGGCCCGGACGGTGTGATTAGCATGCCTCGTGGAAACATTGATCCCGCCACGGGCCAGCATGCAACAGAGTGGGTCGAAGGCGAGATGTGGTATGGGATGACCTCGCATGTCGGCGGACTCCACTTGGCTCAACTGCGAATTGTAGAACGCTTTGCCGAAAAAGTCGGTGACAAGGAGTTCGCGGGACAATGCAGAAATTGGCTTAAACAGGGCAGCGCCTCCATGGAGACCGAGATGTGGGCTGGGGATTACTACCGTGCGTATTTCGAACCGGAGACCGGCAAGAGATCCGATCGCATCTTCAGTTGCCAATTAGATGGAGACTGGGTCACCCGCTTTCATGGATTGCCGGCTGTATTCCAGGCCGATCGCGCCAGGGCGGCATTGAATACTATCAGGCAAAAAAACGCCCGTCTGTCCAAACTCGGGACTGTCTTCTTCTCTAACCCCGATGGTACGCCCTGGGAGGAGGCTGGATACGGGCCTTACACTTACTTCGTGAGCGAGCAGTTAATGCTGGCAATGACTTACATGTACGCTGGGGATATGGAGTTTGGTCTGGAGCAGGCACGCAAGTGCTTCGAGAATCTTCTGAACAAGGGATATTACTGGAATCAGCCCTGCGTCGTCCAAGCAGCCAGCGGCGAGCGAATGAGCGGGTATGACTATTACCAGAATCTAATGTTGTGGTCAGTTCCCGCGGCAGTGGAAGGGAAGGATCTGCACGGCCCGTGTGCTCCGGGAGGGGTTGTGCATCGGGTCATCGAAGCGGGTCGAAAAACTTAACCAACTAACCACTCACCGGCCTGCGGGCCGAAGCGCCAAGCGTCACCGCCTGCCTGCTGTCCCTTCGGCGGGCGTAGGCCCGGCCCGCGCCGCCCAGGACCGGACGGTGCGAGGCTCCGGCTGGTGAAAGCACCAGCAGCAGGCCACCCTCTCCTCGACGGGGGAGGGCGGTGTTCCTGGCCGGCGCGCACCAGAAATCAAGCCGCTAGAGTGTTCGCACTGCTCCGCTCTGAATTGATTGTTCCGCTGCCTCGAGAATCTCCAGGCAAGTCAGGGCATCCTGCATACTTGACAGCGGCTTCTTGCCGCCGATCACACATTCTTCAATAAAGTATCGGTCTTCCTCCTGGAAAGTTTCCCAGTAGGCGGGCAAATCCCAAACTGGCTGTGGTCGATCACTTAGCCGGCTGAGACTCCAGGTGTGTGACGCCGATCCTCGGGTTCCGATCACCTTGTACTTGACGGTCCATGGATCGCAAGTTAGGTCGTCCACGGAAAAGCTCGCAAAGAGAGTAGCCAATCCTCCGGCCGCCAGCTTGCAAACTACCAACGCCTGGTCTGCTTGCTTGAGACCTCTGCCCGCGAAATCCGAGTTGGCGGCCAAAACTGACTGTGGCCTGCCCGCAAGGTAGAGTAACGAATAAAAGTGGTGGTTCATCACCTCCCTGAGCGGGCCTGGGATCCGCTGGCGGATGTCTGGAGGGAGTGAAACCATAAAGAAGATCCATATCGAGTGAATATCCCCGAGCTTTCCAGAGGTAATCATTTCATGGGCTGACCTTAACGCTGCCGCATGGATGTAGTTATGCCCGGGAACGCAAAGACGCCCCTTCTCCTCACTCAGTCGAATCCAATCGAGGATTTCCTCTCGGGAAAAGGAGACCGGCTTTTCGACGAAAGTATGTTTACCCGCATTCAGGGCACGCATGACATTTTCGTGATGACCTGCCTGGGGGGTTAAGACATACACGACGTCAACACCCGCGGCCGAAACTAGATCCTCAGCGTTTCGACAGACCCGGGCCCCGATATCGGCTGCGAGCCTCCTGCTCTTGTCTTCGTCGAGGTCATAGACGGCTGCGATCTTCGCCATTGGGACTTTACTTAGAGCGACCTTGTGAACGTGGGCTACATCTCCACAACCGATGAAACCTATACCTATCTGTTCCATTGCTGTTCACTTTCGATCAGAAGATCTCGGGGAAGCAGAGACCTAGCTTTCGAAAAAGGACTTACCTTTCCGACTCGATGGCCCTGTGGCACTCCTCAATCGCCTGCCTCACGTGGCCCAAGGCCCTAACCCGGTGTCCATGGAATTCACCTTGAGCAGCATCGAGCTCCCTGTCTGGCTAGCTCAAGATGACGGATGGCCGCCTCGATCCGCGGGTGCCGCTGAGGCGACGGGTCAGCCGCGCCTGCTACGGGAGTCGCTAAGGGCGTGGCAGGTTGCGGAGGCCCAGGTTGCCCGTGAAACGCTAGCGGCAATAGAGTAACCGTGAATAATCCCAGCCCTGCCGCCCACAACGTTCGTCCATGTCTCATAGTTCCTCCATGCATTGTGATTCTGTTTGTGCAGTCACGGTCGCGTAGGAAAGGATTCCGCTATGTGACTTAGCAGTAGGACAAATTTACCTACAGCACAGGCTTTTGTCAAGGGAGATTGCTTAGTTCTTCTTCGAGAAGGGCAAAGATTGAGGTCTAATACGCAATGAACGATTTGCTGCTAGAATAGTTTGAAAACAGGCTGCGGAAAAACGTCTATGGGACTCGTCATTCCGAGCGGAGCGCGAATCTCGTCTGAGAACAAGGGGCTTGCGAGATTCCTCGTCGTCAGCCACTAAGCATGGCGGACTCTTCGGAATGACAGCCCAAACAGGCTTCTCCACGGCGTGCAAAAGCCAGCCCTTCTTGATCTGTGGTGAGAAATTCCGGCAGGGGCTCAGGAGGAATGATGAAAGTCGCCGCGGTGCAGATGGACGTCACGATCCTGGAGAAACAGAGGAACCTTGAGAAAATCCTTGCCGGGCTTGAGTTCGCTGCCCGTGCTGGCGCGGGCATTGTGGTGTTCCCTGAATGCGCGCTGACTGGTTATTGCTTCGCGGACAGGGAGGAGGCCGATCGCGTGGCAGAGCCGGTTCCCGGCCCCTCGTCGGAAAAGCTCTGGGCAGCGGCCAAGTTGCTCGATTGTACAGCAGTCGTTGGCCTGCTCGAGCGCGACGGCGACCGGATGTACAATGCTGCGGTGGTAGTGAGTCCGCAGGGAATCGCCGGAACTTATCGCAAACTTCATCTTCCGTACCTTGGGATTGATCGCTACGTCGCTCCGGGGGACAAGCCATTCCCAGTCTTCGAGACGTTGCACGGGAAGATCGGGATCACTATATGCTTCGACTGTAGCTTCCCTGAGGCGGGCAGGGTACTAAAGCTCAAGGGCGCCCAACTCCTGGCGATTCCCACTAATTGGCCCATAGGCTCAGATTCATGGCAGCACACACCTAAGGTCCGCGCTACAGAGAACCATTTCCACGTTGTGGCAGCAGACCGTGTGGGCGAAGAACGAGGATTCCGGTTTTCGGGCCATTCTCAGATTGTAGATTTCACTGGCAAGGTTTTTGCGGAAGCGGGCGAAACCGAGGAGACAATCCTATTTGCGGACCTCGACCTGATGGGGGCGGACCGCAACCGGGTAGTGCGTCTGCCAGGGCAGTGGGAGTTCGACCGCATTGCCGCACGCCGTCCCGAGATGTACGGTCCCCTCATCGATGGGGGGACGAACCTGGCTGGCGGGGAAAACTCGCTTAATTAGTCCGGGCCTCCAACGCGCGCCATATCCACGCAACGCCGCCTATCGACACGCCTTGCCAAGACGGGCCCCCGCTGGTAGAGCTCGATCTCACACTCCAAAAGCGGTCAGCGTTCACACCCGAGACTTCCTTGAGTTTCAACATGATCAGATCAAAGTGTTCGGACTCAAGGGAAGACGAACCCTCAGGGAAAGAGGCGAAGGTCCGGACTTCGTGCCCCTCCTGTCGTAGACTCGAAGAGTAAGCTTCGAGATCCCCGCCATCATCGTCCACCACCAAAATCTTTCCGCGGCTGGGATTCCCGAGCTCCTGCGCAACGCTGTCGAGCACCCCGCTAATCTCCATATGTCACCTCTTGATTCAAGCCGATTCGTGACCTTGCATTGCCCTACCAAACGCACCTTTGCCACGGGCCGCCTGCCGTGACAGTGACTCCGCTGGCCGACGTGAAGCATCGGCGCCGCCTCTGCTGCTGCGGACAGCTTTCGACGATTCAGAATCTTCTTCCGGCTGTTGGGTAACTACCAGGGCAGCGATCATAAGAAAGATAATGCCTGCCAAAGCGTAGAACTCCATATAAGACCCTCCCTTTCAGCTACTTGCCTGTAAAGTGTCAATGCTATGCACCCTTCTGCTTCAAGGTTTCGCGCGTCAGTTTGCGCATGCGCCGCCGCGCTCGGTGCAGTTGTGACTTCGATGTGCCGACGGAGCAGCCGAGTGTAAAAGGACGACTCCCCAGGGAAGGTATCGAGCTTTTTGTACGCTTGGAGGAAAACCTGCTGAGTGAGGTCTTCAGCTTCCGCGACGTTCCGAGCCATGCGTAGACACAGCGTGTACACCCGCTGGCTGTGAAGATGGTAGATGCGGGCGAAGTCTTCAGGCTCCGGTCGCTCGATACCTTCCGCCCTCCCTGAGCTGCCTTGATCGAGAATTTCAGCGACTTCGTTCACCGAGGTCATGGCCCGCCGACAGAATCCCGACGCCTCTGAGCTAACAGTGTTCCGTGTCACGAAAGTTCGCGCAATTGGGTGAAACCCCGAAATGATTGCCTTTGGACACCTAAGGGTTCCTAAGGGATTCATTCTAAAGAGCGGGGCATACGACACACCATTGGGGGATCGTAGAGCGCGCAGGACCACACATAATTAGCTTGCAAAACACAGGGGAAAAGTCTATAAGCGAAATGGGGATTTAGAGCCGAGCAACCCTCGTGGTATGCCACACCCACCGCGACCGGTCAGAGGCAGGACTCGGCGAGGGGTTGCTATTTCCAGCGAGTAGCGATCTTCAGAAGCCCAGGGTTGAGCAATTCCGCAACATTGCAAGCTAAGTCTGGGCCTTTACTTGCTCTGGCGAATGAGTTGGCCCCGTCGGCCCTGGTGGCCGTGATCGGGCAAGGAGTCGCTATGGGCGACAGAGCGCGGGGGGAGTTTTTCTTCGGTCAGTGCTTGCGTGCCCTGATCCTCGAGGATGACCCCTGGGACGCGGAACTGGAAGTGGCGACCCTCCGGCAGGCAGTCCCGGACCTGCAATCTGAGGTCTTGGAGTCTTCCAAACTTTTCACACGACGGCTGGAGGAAGCTGATTTCGACATTATCCTCGCCGACTACAACTTGGGCGGTTGGACTGCGATCGACGCGTTGGAAATCCTGCGGCAGTCCGGGAAAGATATTCCCCTGGTGGTTGTGACCGGGGCTTTGGGTGACGATGCGGCCGTCGAGTGCGTTCGGCAAGGAGCAGCCGACTACGTTCTTAAGGACCGGCTGGAGCGCTTGCCCATCGCAGTTGATCGCGCTTTGCGCCGCAAGGCCTACGTTGATGAAGTCGCTCGACAGCAGGAGCAGATCCGTCACGCCAAAGAGGAATGGGAGATCACTTTCAACACGGTCCCAGACCCTGTCTTGATTCTGGATGACCAGATCCACATCTGCTATGCCAACCGGGCCACGGGAAGGCTTCTGGGGGTCGAACCGGGGCAATTGATCGACAAGGCCTGCCATGAAGTGATGCACGGTTTGTCCGAACCTCATCCTGATTGTCCTTGCGTGCGCATGCTGGCGACGGGGAAAGAGCAACGGACGGATATTGTGGACACAAGGCTCGACAAGGTCTTTGATGCGGCTGCCTCGCCACTCTTTGACTCTTCCGGCAAAATGCGCGGATGCGTCGAGGTCCTACGTGACATTACCGACCGGCAACAAGCCGAAGATTCTCTTCGTCAATTATCCAGGCAATTGCTTCGCGCTCAGGATGATGAGCGGCGACGGATCGCTCGGGACCTCCACGACAGTACCGCCCAGAACCTGGCCGCTTTGGCTATGAACCTGGCACGGATGGACCTGGAGGCCGGTTCGCTTGACCCACAAAGCCGCGAAATCGTTTCGGAAAGTATCCAACTCGCCAATCGGTGTATGGAAGAAATTCGGGATTTTTCCTATCTCTTACACCCCCCCACGCTGGACGAGTACGGCTTGGCTTCGGCTCTCCAGTGGTACGTGGAGGGGTTTGTCCGACGCAGCGGAATACAGGTCGAGCTCGATTTGCCACCCGATCTCCGCCGCTTGTCTCGTGAGGCAGAAACAGCCCTATTCCGCGTGGCGCAGGAGTGCCTTAGCAACGTTCAGCGGCACTCGGGGAGTCCAAAGGCGAGAGTCCGGATCGCGCAAGAATCTGACGCGCTCGTTCTGGAAGTAGCGGACGAAGGCTGCGGGTTTCCGGCCGCGGCTCGAGAAACCAAGCGGGCAGGTTCCCGAATTGGCATGGGGCTCATCGGGATGAAGGAAAGGATTCGACACGTGGGAGGCCGATTCGAGACGAAGTCCGACAGCAACGGCACTACAATCAGGGCAAGTTTGCCGATTTGGGAGGCGTCCCATGAGGACTCTGTGCATCCTTGTGGCTGACGACCACGAAGTTGTGCGTCAGGGACTGCGAAGATTGTTGGAAGCCCAGCCGGGCTGGGCAGTCTGCGGAGAAGCCGCGACCGGCCGCGAGGCCGTGGAAAAAGCGAAGCAATTGAAACCCGACATCGTAGTGCTCGATTACAGTATGCCGGGGTTAAATGGATCTGAGGCAGCGCGGCAAATCATCGAAGCGATTCCCCGGGCGGAGGTCCTGATCCTTAGCATGCACGGGTCCGAAGAGTTGATTCGGGGGGCGCTGGAGGCAGGGGTTCGCGGATACGTGCTGAAGTCCGACGCCAGCCGGGATTTGATCTCGGCGGTCCTCGCCTTAAGCGAGCACAAACCATTTCTATCGTCCAGCGCGTCTGGAGCGGTTCTCGGCAGGCTTCTGGGAAGTCCCAAGCAACCAGGCTCCCTTCAGGCGTTGACCCCGCGCGAACGCGAGATTATCCAGTTGGTAGCAGAGGGTAAGAGCAACAAGGAAGTTGCCGTGACCTTGGAAATAAGTACCAAGACGGTAGAAGCTCACCGTGCCAACATGATGCGTAAGGTGGGCGTCTCTTCGGTCAGTGAGCTGGTGCGCTTCGCTATCCGCAATAAAATCATTGAACCGTAGGTCCCCGCTACTCGGGCTTTGAACTAAACGTGCGGGGTGGGGGAGGCTTGGTTGACGACCAGCCAGTACAAGCCCAGTTGCTTGATGATTTCCCGAAACTGGACGAAGTCGACGGGTTTCTGAATGTAACTGTTGACGCCCAGTTGATACCCGTTGATCATGTCCCGTTCTTCCCGGGAAGCGGTCAGAATCACGATGGGAATGGCTTTGGTGCGCGGGTCGCTTTTAAGCTGGCGAAGCACTTCCAGGCCATCCACCTTGGGCAGCTTGAGGTCGAGCAGAACCAGGCGAGGAGGTTTGTCAAAACCGCGGCCATTGTGTTCGCCGCGACAAAAGAGGAAGTCCAGCGCTTCCTCGCCATCGCGGGCCACGTGGATCTGATTGGCCAGGTTATTCGTGCGAAGTGCATGGATGGCCAGCTCTTCGTCCGCCTCATTGTCTTCCACCAGCAGTATTTCGATTTCATTTGTACTCACTGAGTACCCCTTCCTAGGCAATAATTCTGGATTCTTCTCCATTCCGCACGGCCGGAAGGGTAAAAAAGAACGTTGCGCCTTGGTTGATCTCCCCTTCGGCCCAGGTTCGGCCACCGTGCTTATGGATGATGCGCTGGACCGTGGCCAAGCCGACACCCGTCCCCTCAAAGTCTGCCTGGCGATGGAGGCGTTGGAAAACGCCAAAGAGCATGTCCACATGTTTCATGCTGAACCCGACCCCATTATCGCGAACGAAGATAGCCGGCTGGCCGTTCACTACCGTCTGTCCAACCTCGATGATAGCAACTTCCCTGGGACGGGTAAACTTGAGAGCGTTCGAAAGCAGGTTTTGGAAAACCAGCTTCATCAGCGCCGAATCGCATTCCACAAAAGGCAGTTCCTCGACCTTCCATTCAATCCTCCGCCCCAGTGTCTCCGGCTCGAACTCCTTCACTACCTCCTTCACCAGCGAACCCAGCCCCGTCAGTTCAGAGGCCAGTTCATGTCGCCCGATTCGGGAAAGACTCAACAGGTCATCCACCAGGCGGCCCATGTTAGCCGTTCCGGTTCGTATGCGGTCCAGATAGTGCTGAGCAGTTTCGTCCAGCTCCGAGGAATATTCTTCCTGTAGAAGCCTGGAGAACCCGTCAATGTGGCGCAAGGGGGCGCGGAGGTCGTGTGAAACCGAGTAGGTAAAGGCCTCCAGTTCCTTGTTCGCTTCCTCGAGCTCCGCCGTACGCTCGT
Organism: uncultured Acidobacteriota bacterium; assembly: GCA_963765485.1. Lineage (GTDB taxonomy): Bacteria > Acidobacteriota > Terriglobia > UBA7540 > UBA7540 > CAVROP01. The sequence goes on from CAVXWN010000049.1 coordinate 13,775, forward strand.
AGACTCGGCGTTCGAGCGTTTCGTTTAAGTGGCGGATTTCCTCCTCTGCCCGTTTGCGATCGGTAATGTCCGAGAAAGTTGCAACGACAGCTTGCGGATGACTCTTGTCCACCCCGAAAATGGGTGCGGCATTGATCGAGATCCAGCGCAGGGCTCCATCAGATCGGTAAACACCCATGCGTACGTCCGATAGCGGCCGCCCGGTCCGCAGGGTAACCATGGCCGGATGGTCTTCACCGGGGAATGGTGTCCCCTTTTCGTAAATCGTCTTCCAATCCTGGTCAGTCGACTTCCGCCCCGCGATTTCCTCTGGCGTCCGACCCAGGATTTGTTCAGCGCTCTTGTTCCAGGCGATGATGGCCCCGGTGCGATCCTGGAGCACTACTCCCTCCCCCATGGAACTAACCACTGATCGATAGCGCTCCTCACTCTCCCGGAGTGCTTCCTCCGCCCTTTTGTGCTCAAGGAACTGTCCTAATTGGTCGCCAATGCTATTGATGAGATTTCTTTCTTCTTCCAAAAAAGGGCCCTCATCACTCTCCGGCCGTTCCTCCAGATAACACACCTCGAGCAAACCAACCTCATCGCCATGCACACTGATGGGGCAGCTTTGCTTCCACATGGATTCTCTAAAACGATCCGTTCTGAACTCTCTGTTATCCAGCACGAGTCTCGCGGCAGTAACTTCCCGGTACTGGTAGGCAAGAATGACCATTTCGACGATTTTCGGGAACAATTCTGCCGGCGGTTCAGCGGAGTCCTGGAGGATATTTGAAACCGCATAGAGACAATTCAGTTCCTTGACCCGCTCTTCCAGATCGTGTGATTTCTGGCGTAGCGCTTCCTCCGCCTTCTTGCGCTCGCTGATGTCGCGAGCAGCGGCAAACACGCCGATCGCTGCCCCGTTTTCATCCTTGTAAACGGAGGCATTGTACAGAACCGGCGTTGTGTGCCCCTCACGGTTCCGGATCTCCAGCTCGTAGTCTTGCACCCAGCCTTCCCGAAACACCTGCTGGTACCCCGCCCGCGCCCTCTCCGGTTCTGTGAAGTAGTCCGAAAAATCCCTACCCAGGAGCTCGCTGCGCGAATACCCAGTCACCTTCTCGGTGGCGTTGTTGACGTCGGTGATTCTCCCCTGAGGATTGATCGTCACCAACGGATCGAGGCTGGCTTCGAGCAAGCTGCGATTATAAGCGTTCGCCCGGCGCACAGCCTCCGTCGCGAGATGGGCATCGGTAATGTCCGTGCAAGCACCAATCCACTCGCGGATGCTGCCGTCCGGTTCCAGCACGGGCACGCCGCGAACGGCGACGTAGCGATACTCTCCATCGTGCCTGCGGATCCGATACTCAGTCTCGTAATGAGAGCGGGCTTTTACCGACTTTGACCACACAACCATCGTCCGTTGCCGGTCATCCGGGTGAAGTGCATTCGCCCATCCCGAACCCAGGATCTCTTGTTGGCTCTGGCCGGTAAAGGCTCTCCACAAGGGCATGTCCGCCGCCACCTCTCCCTGCGCGTTGGTTGTCCACAGTATCTGCGTGCTAGCAGTCACTAAGGCTCGGTAACGCTCTTCGTTAGCCCGTAGAGCTTCTTCGGCTCGCCTGATCTGGGCCATATCATGGCGAACGAGCAACGCCAAGCCGAGGACGAATCCGACGGCCAGAAAGCTTCCCAACAGAATGATCGAGTCAGTTCTTCGTTTGCTGGCCTGGACTGCGGCGGTCCGTTCCTTCAACAGATTCCTCTCGTCTTCTTCCATGTCGGCGGCGATTCGCACGACCTCATTCGTCAAACGTAGTCCTTCGCCTTGCTTCATGAATTCGCTCGCAACGGGCGGGCCTCCCTCTCTTCGACGTTCGATCACGGTGTCCAAGTGATGGAAACGGCGCGCAATGAGAGGTTCGAGGGTATCTAGAAGGCGCTGTTGGCGCGGGTTGTCCAAGGTTAATTGCCGGAGATTGTGAAGATGGTTCGGGGTCTTAGCGACTACGGTCCGATAGGGCGCAAGAAACATTTGGTCGCCCGTGGCGGCGTAGCCCCGCGCCCAGCTTTCCGCGTCCTTCACATCTGCGAGCACGGCCTGGACGCCTGCCAGGACTTCATCCGTGTGAGCCACTGAACGGCCAGCCTCAACCAACTGTTTGGTTGTTGCATATTGCAGCAGGCCGGTCACGAGCAGTGCTGAAAAGGCAAGCCCGAAACCCGCGGCAATAGTCTTTCCGATGGATCTATTCATGCTGTCCCTACTGCTCGCCTGGTTGATTGGCGGTGAAGGCATCCGCCCAGCACTCCCATGCAGGGCGGGTCAAGAGATCGTCTGCAGGCGCGAGGTTTGCGGCTGGATCCTATCATTTCCGGGTATTATGAGCGCCCCCATGTACATGGCTAGTCGTTACAGTCCTAAGGCAAGCAGCGAGCATACCAGATTATTGCTGAAAATCACCCGACTTGCAATTGCCGGAATTGAAAGCGTACCGCTGTGGTGGCATAATAATTTCTGAAGGGGCTGGCAGTCTATGGAAACGGACGAATCCTCGGGTTTCGAAGGGTTGATCTTCACCCAAGCTGGACCAAGGCGGTGAATTGGGCTCGCAAGTCGTCGATCTGGCCCATGAGCTTCGGTCTGGCTTGCTGCGCCATCGAGATGATGTCCACGGCCGCCTCGCGCTTTGATATTGCCCGATTCGGAGCCGAGGTTTTTCGCGGCTCACCGCGCCAATCGGACTTGATGATTGTCGCCGGCCGCGTCTCGCAGAAGATGGTCCCCGTGATCAAGAAACTCTACGAGCAGATGCCGGAGCCCAAATGGGTGATCTCGATGGGCGTTTGCGCGACCTCGGGAGGGGTCTTCAATAACTATGCGATCGTCCAGGGAGTCAACCAGTTCATTCCCGTTGATGTGTACGTTCCCGGATGCCCGCCACGGCCTGAAATGCTGCTTCAATCCATCATCATGCTGCAAAAGAAGATCATGCAGCAGCGAGGGACCTTCAAAGAGGCTGTCCTGCATATCAAGTAGTTCCCGCCCAGTTGGAAAGTGGGAAATCGAAATTCGAGGTGCTGGATGTAGGGGCGCATGGCGACGCGCCCTTGGAGCTTGCAGGCCGTAACAAACGCCCCCGGAATCCCAGTGTGATTCAACGCGTCGGCCAACCAGCTCCTTGACGAGCATGGGTGGAATCTACGGGCGTGTCACGCTATCCACGGCGAAGATACGCGGAAATGAAGATGACGGCAATGGCGAGGCCGAAGGCAATGGAGAGCCAGACTTGCCGGCGAGCGCGCACCCGATCGAACAGTCTGAAGGGCAGCGTCAGGGCCAACGCAATGACGAAAACGAGGAGGGCGATGACGATCTTTACGGTCAAGAGCGCCCAGGACTTGCCCCAGGCTACTTCCCAGTAGTACTGGCGAATGCTGTAGAGCCCTGAAGCGAGTAACAAAATAATTGCCGACCAACTTAGCCATCGGAATCGGTCCATGACCTGCTTAGCGAGCAGGTCGCGGTGCTCAGGCTGCAAGGTTCCCACCGAGGGCCTCAGGACGAAGAGCAGGAACGCCATCCCTCCCACGCCGATGACGGCTGCAGTCACATGGATCCACTGTACGAGTGTAGGCATCAGCCTTTCCCGAAACAAACTAATCGCGGTATTCTAGTCGCATTCGTTTCTCCAGGACAAGGCAAAAATGGGATTATTCGTGAATGAGGTGAGTCCTCGCGGTTGCCCCAGATTGACAGCGCGCCCTTCGGCAGCACGAGGACCAGGGATTTCATTGCCGGTTGTAGATCTTCTCGATCGCCTCTGCTAGTTGGAAGTCCTTTTGCGTCACTCCGGACTCGCTGTGCGTCGAGAGTTTGATGCCCACTTGGTTGTAATTGATGGTGATGTCGGGATGGTGGCCGGCCTGTTCGGCGGCTTCGGCGATCTGATTCACAAAGGCGATGGCTGGCAGGAATGATTTGAAGGTAAACTTCTTGTAGATAGCGCTGTCGACGAGCGACCACTCCGGCATGTTCATCAGCCTTTCCCGAATTTCCGGCTTGCTCAGCGCTGCCATGATAGCTCCTTTTCTCTCCCGTAGATTAAAGGCCGCGGAGTATTGTCCTTTCGCCCGCCGCTGCGAGCCGTTCGCGAACGAAGCGGCTGAGCGCGGAATTCGACCAGTCACCCGCCGCCAGCGGAAAGACTGGCTTGTCTTCGAGCAGTTGGAGGGATGCGCCCGGCCAAACGGGCGCCTTGAGCTCGGGTCCCACCGTCACCAGTGCGTCCGCGCAGGGGAGGAATTGCCTTGCTGAAGCCTTCACTTCCCGCCGCGATTCATCAAGCACGAACAGAAAGACCGCGGGTTTGAGGAAGGCAACTATGCTGTTGCTTTCGATGATCACGTACTCATCGCCGTGCAGAGCTTTGAGTAATCCAGGCAGCGCTCGCGCCAGCGATCCGGCTCGAACCCGCATCCACAGCGCCCGCCGCGCCCCCGCCGCGAGGTACCGGGAGGTGTCGTCGTGTCCATTGACGCTTTCTTCTTCGCTCAATAGAAAGTCAAGCTGCGGCGGAAGGTCGCCCGCTGATTGCGCATCCTGTGAGTCGGCATCGCCACCGTGATGGCTGATCTTCACTGCCGTCCAGGCAAGCGTGTTCAGCCCCCGAATTAGACCAGCCATAACCGCGGTCTTGCCGACCTTTCGCGCCTGTCCGCCCACAACCACCACTATCATCTATTGCCGCGCACCCTGCCCGCGTTGAAAACGAGTATAGAAGAGGGGTGAGGGCAAGTCAACGGACCTAGCACTGGTGTCTCGCCCGCTGTCAACGTGTGGAAAAACCAAGAAAGCCAAGGGTGGCGGCGACATTGTTTTCCGATGTCGCCGCCCCGTAAGGTGTTCCCGTGCCGATGCCAAGAACCGGGCGCATACGTACACGACAATGCGCCACCCGGAGTATTATTTCGAGAAATCCGTGATTGAACGTGGATCGGGCCTATCGATCCGCGCGGTCGCGGACTGCCGGGTTCGGATTCTTAGCTCGGCTCATCAGATCGTCCAGCAAACGCCGGGCTTCCGGGTAGTCAGGTTTAATGCGCAGGGCCTCGGAGTACTCAAGCGCCGGCAACGAAGGCCCACACGCGGTCCCCGGTCAGACGTTGGGTGAGCGCAAAGACGAGGCAAACGACAAACGCATGGAGTAAAAGACTAACGACATGGAAGCCGTAAGGCCGCAAGCCAAAGATCTTATAGCCGACAAGATAGCCTAGGGTCATCATCGGGCGGTAATAATTGGTGACGGTCGTGCCCGCGAAAGACCAGACGTCGGTAGTAAAGATCTCTTTGAGGTGCCGGAAACTCCGGACGTAGGGATTCTGCACGAGTTGCGTGTCGTCGTCGTAGACGAACCCGTTGAACAGAATGTTCAGATAAGGCAGGGTAGCACAGGCCAGCAGGGCCGCGACAAGCAGGACGTTGCTGCGGTCCAGCCGAAACGCGGCCCGCTGGGGCACGAACGGCGGCGCCTGGGTACTTTTTCCGGCCTTGGCTGCCGGCGCGGAGGCAGCACGGCGGATTGCCGGTCGGGACCCACGCCCTGGCGGAGGCGCCAAACCGAAGCTCCTCGACCGAGTTTTTCGCCCGCGCGTCTCCCGCCACGAGATCATGCCGGTAATATACACCGAGTCGCCAGTAGGATGGGTGCGTAAGTGAAGCTTAGGGAGCGGGGCTGGGAATCCGCTGCCGCAACTTCCGCACTGCCGCCAGCGCCTCGATAAAACGTGTCAGCCGAGCAGGGCAGCTATTTTCGTGGCGGCCCACCTGCCGCTGCGGAATCGGGTACAATAGTCAGGGGCGAAAGGATAACCGAGGATGATTCACGAGATTCTTCCCGTGGGAATGCTGGCCTGCAACTGTTCCATCGTGGGTGATGAAGAAACCGGGGAGGCCATCGTCATTGACCCGGGGGACGAAATTGAACGTGTCCAGGAAGTGCTGGCCAAGCACAAGCTGCGGGCCAAGTACATCGTCGCGACGCACGCGCATATCGACCATGTAGGTGGCCTTGAGAAGTTGAAACGCGCCACGGGCGCCGCTGTCCTGATGCATGTGAGCGATCTGCCTCTCTACCAGAACCTGGCCGTGCAGGCGGAATGGCTGGGCCTTCCTCCGCCGGGTGTGGTGGACGTGGATCAATTTTTGAAAGAGGGTGACGCTCTGCGCTTCGGTTCGCATGTTCTGGAGGTCTTGCACACGCCCGGACACTCTCCCGGCAGCCTCTCGCTCCACCTTCCGGGAAAGCAGCGAAGGATTTTCAGTGGTGATACCCTGTTTCAGGGAAGCGTCGGCCGGTGGGACCTCTGGGGCGGGTCTTACGAGGAAATTCTGCGGTCCATTCACAGCCGGCTGCTGATTTTCCCTGATGAAACACCGGTCTTCCCCGGGCACGGACTCGCGACAACGATTGGCGAGGAGCGGGAAGAAAATCCCTTCCTACAGGAGGGGGGCTAGGGGGCTTTGGCCTGTTTCCGCATTGGCCCATTTGGCTCTTTACAATCGGCTCAGAATGGCCTAAGTTGGTCTGGTACCGCGTCAGACGGGAGATTCGGCCGCCGTGCTAGTGACTCTCGATTCCAGCTCGCCCAAGCCTCTCTATGTTCAGATCCGCGAGCAATTGCGCGAGCGGATCGTCTCCGGAGCATTGAAGCCCGGAGACCGGCTCGAACCCAGCCGCGAGCTGGCGAAGTGCCTGGACGTGCATCGCACGACGGTTGGCAACGCTTACGCCGAACTGGAAGCTGAGGGACTTATCCAGGGGGCTGTGGGTCGGGGAACGTATGTCACGACTTTGGCTCAAACGCTGCGCTCCACTCTCAGCGCCCCTCGTCCGGCGGGGAACGATGTGTTCTGGGAAAGTTATTTCCCCGAGGACCTGCGCGAGGACTTCCTGGGGCGGTTGATGGCCAGCGCTTATGAGGCGGGAGTCATCTCGTTTGCGGCAGCGCACGGCGCCGATGAGATGCTGCCCCACGAGCTCGTACGGCGCGCCACGGACGCTGTGCTTCGCCGCGAGGGTGGCAGAGTGCTCCAGTACGGTTCAAGCGATGGCTACCTGCCGCTCAAGAATTACTTGCGGGAGCGCTTGCGGCGCGACGGAATCTGCGTGGAACTGGACGAAATGGTGATCACGAACGGTTGCCAGCAGTCGATTGATCTCCTCCGCCGCACCCTGGTTGCCCCGGGTGAAGCCGTGGTCTCGGAGAACCCCACTTATACCGGACTCGGGAATGTCTTCGAGTCGCCGAGCGCCCGCTTGATCGGCATCCCCCTCAAGGCGGAAGGGATGGATCTGGATTTCCTTGCAGCGGTGCTGGAGCAAACCAAGGTGAGACTTATCCTGACCAGCCCCAATTTTCAAAACCCGACGGGCTACACCATGCCCCTGGCGGCCCGAAGGAGGCTGCTGGAGCTTGCCGCTCGCTTCCAGGTTCCTGTGATCGAGGATGACATCTACGGGGCCTTACGTTACAGCGGGCGGCAGTTGCCCTGCTTGAAATCTCTCGATACCACCGGCCTGGTGGTTTATCTGAACAGTTTTTCAAAGGTCGGATTCCCGGGACTGCGCGTCGGCTGGATCGCGGCTTCACGCGTTGTGATCGATCGCCTGCGCCGGGCCAAGCAGCGCGCCGATCTTCACACCAACCTGCTGGGACAGGCGGTTCTCGAGGAATTGGGAAGACGCGGTTGGCTCGACAAGTGGATTCGGCGGACCTGCAAGGTATACGAGCATAAGCTGGAGGTCCTGCGGCAGGCTGCCAAGCGCCATTTTCCGGAAGCTGTCCGGCTGGTTTTCCCGGACGGTGGAATGTCCGTCTGGGTGGAGTTGCCGCCACAGCTCGACACTGGAGAGCTCTTGGTGAAAGCGCGCGAGCAGGGTGTGATCTTCGCACCCTCGAGGTATTTGTATTTTCAAAACCCGAAGCACAATGCCTTGCGTTTGTGCTTCACCGGCCCCACGGACGGCCAAATTGAAAAGGGAATCGCCATTCTTGGCGACCTGTTCAAGGCGGAAATCCGGAAGGCAAAGACGAACCGGAAACGATCCACGGAGGGAGCCGGGATAGCATTGGTGTGAAGAACAGTCGAGAGTTGAAAGTCGAGAGTCGAAAGTCGAAGTGCGGGGTTGTACCTCTTAACTCTCGACTCTCGTCTCTCGACTACGTTTCAAGGAGGTCAGCAATGTGGGAATACGATCAACAAATGAAATTGAAAGTTGGTTTGGCTGAAATGCTCAAGGGTGGCGTCATCATGGATGTCACCAATTCCGAGCAGGCTAAGATCGCCGAGGACGCGGGAGCAGTGGCGGTGATGGCGCTCGAACGCGTACCTGCGGACATTCGCAAAGAAGGCGGCGTCGCCCGTATGGCGTCGATCAAGATCGTCAAGGAAATTATGGGCGTCGTGACGATCCCCGTGATGGCCAAAGCGCGCATCGGCCATTTCGCGGAGGCCCAGGTACTCGAGGCGGTGGGCGTGGATTACATTGACGAAAGCGAAGTGTTGACGCCTGCCGACGAGGAGCACCACATCAATAAGTGGCCGTACAAGGTGCCCTTTGTTTGCGGCGCGCGGAATCTGGGCGAAGCGCTGCGGCGCATCGGCGAGGGCGCCGCGATGATCCGCACCAAAGGAGAAGCGGGCTCCGGAAACATCGTCGAAGCGGTCCGCCACATGCGCGCCATTACAAGCGAAATCCGGCAACTCACAACCTTGCGAGAAGAAGAGTTGATGGCCAAGTCGAAGGAACTCGGCTCGCCCTACGACCTTGTGAAGTGGGTGAGCGAGCACGGCAAATTGCCAGTGCCCAATTTCAGCGCCGGCGGAATCGCTACTCCCGCCGATGCCTCGCTGGTTATGCAACTGGGCGCGGAGTCAGTGTTCGTCGGCTCCGGCATCTTCAAGTCGTCCGACCCAGCGCAGCGCGCCAAGGCCATCGTCCGCGCCACCACGCATTACAATGAGCCCCAGGTGGTCGCGGAATGCTCCGCGGAGGTCGGCGAAGCCATGCGGGGCCTCGACGTCGCTAAGCTCGATCCGAAAGAGCTGCTGCAAACGCGCGGGTGGTAGGACGTCGGTCGTCAGTGGTACAGTTGTCAGTCGTCAGCGCGCGAAGGGCTTTTGGAGTGCGGCAGCGGGCCGCGCCACACGAGTTCGGATGGGGTAGGGCCGGGGCTTGCCCCGGCCTTGGCCAAAGCAACCTTTGGCCCTGCGGCGCCTGGGGCGTTGCGCCCGGAAATTCCGGCCAGTCGCGTCACACGCGGACCTCGACTTGGCTGGTGAGCACTTTCGGGAGCTTGACGGAACCCTGAAGGATTTGTTCTTTTCTGGCAAATCGGAGGCAGCCAGAGGTCGTTGACAACGGACTACTGACCACGGACAACTGATGATGGACAACGGACACAAACCCATTGGGATACTTGCTATTCAAGGCGATTTTGCGATGCATGCCAAGATGCTGGAGCGGATTGGCGCGCCTTACAAGCTGGTGAAACACGCTTCGGAGCTGGCTGAGGTTGGCGCCTTGATCATGCCGGGCGGCGAGAGCACTACCATGCTGAAGTTCTTCTCGAACGAAGGCATGGACGATGCGATCAAGGAATTCGCGGCCGCCGGCAAGCCTGTATTCGGGACGTGCGCGGGCGCCATTCTGCTGGCGAAGGAAGTTTTGAATCCCTCCCAGGAACGTTTGGGCCTTCTGGACATCAGCATCGAACGCAACGCGTACGGCAGGCAGGTTGACAGCTCCGTGCGTCAAGGTGAATGTCCTGAACTCTCGGCCCACCCGTTGGAAATGGTTTTTATCCGGGCGCCGATCATCCGCCGGGTGGGTGAAGGGGTGCGGCTGCTGGGGCACTGCGACGGCCTGCCGGTGCTGGTGGAGCAGGACAACATCCTTGCCGCTACGTTCCACCCCGAACTTACAGAGGACGAGACGGTCCATCGGTACTTCATCAAGAAATTGAATCATTGACTCGTTTAATCATTGATCCATTGCGCTGTTGGACCATTGGTTCTTGGAGGAGGATTCTGGCGTAGGTGTGGCTGTATGATTTATCCCGAGTTCGTAAGTTGAACGAGGTTGAGGTTCTGGCATTGCTTGCTGACCTCGCGTGGGATTCCGCGAATTCGACACTGGAAGCGCCAAACTCGAAAAAAGAAACTGGAAACTCGAAAACCACTAGGGCTGGCGCAGAGCCTCCCTTGGAATGACTGCCTTCACACGGCCGCGCTAGAAACCGAATCCCCCAAATGCCACCAATACCTTTTTCTTGGATTTTATTACCCCGACGGCTGCACACATCTGCCAAGCTGGTGTATAGTCCTTCCGATGAGTTTCGATATCCGCAAAGCTGGACTAATCCTTGGAATTCTGGTTCTGCTTGTCGGTTCGCTCTTCCAGACCTTTGAGGGAACAGCGGGACCGAGTCCGCCGCAGTTGTGGGGTCTTGATGACGCTTACATTTCCTATCGGTACGCGCAAAACCTTGCGTCGGGAAACGGATTAGTCTTCAATCGCGGCGAGCGTGTGGAAGGTTATTCGAACTTTCTGTATGTTCTTTTGATGACACCGGTTTTCTTCATCACGTACGGCGTGGGCGTTTACTTTTTTTCTGTCTTTCTCAACGTAATCTTTGCCGTCGGCGCATTTCTGCTCTTCCGAAGTTATCTCATGGAGCAATTGGGGACGGTGGGTGCCACTCTCGGCAGCTTGCTCTTTGCCCTTTGCCTCCCCTTGTGGGTGGCCGTGACGTCGGGAATGGAGACCTGCCTGGTGCTGCTTTTGTACCTCGCGATTTGGGTCGTGGTGGAGCGGCTGTCGGCGAATCCGAATCGGCAACTCTCCGCAATTTTGTGCGGCCTGATGATTCTCTCCTGTTTGTTGCGCGCGGATGGCTTTCTCGTTCCCGTCCTGGCGATTGCATTCCTTCTTTTCAAGCGAAGAGCCCGCGTCGCGATGAGCTGTGCGGCGCCCGTGGCGCTGGGGTTCGGTCTTTATGAATTGTGGCGATTCCACTATTACGGCTATTTTTTCCCGAATACTTACTATGTTAAAGTGGCCGGTCCCTTGTCACAGCGGGCGAGGCAGGGCCTTCTTCAGCTCAGTGGGGCGGCGCTTTTCGTAGGCTTGCTTCCTTACTTGCTCATCTTACTCTTCCAGCTAGTTGATCTGATTCGCAGCGCCGCCACAGAGCCGGCGCGTGCCCGTCACCAGGTCAGATTCGGCCTGGTCCTGGCAGCATCGTGGGTCGCTTACTGGCTTTACATTGGCGGCGACCACTTGGGTGACCGTTTCCTGCTGATTCTCTTTCCTTTGGGGATTTTCGGCTTACTGGGATCGCTCAAGGACAATGCGAGCAGGAAAATGGCGGCATTCGTGCTTGTCTTGGTTGCCAGCCTCCAGTTGGGGCCGCCTCTGGTTGCGGACCCAAGATTCCAGTTCGCCTCTGACCGGTACGATTCCTGGATTACCTTGGGGAAGCTCCTGAAGGAGAAGTACCCGGGGAAAAGCGTGGCGACGGGCGCCATCGGGAAAATCGGGTTCTTTTCCGGCTCGACAGTCATCGATATGCTTGGTCTGACCGATCCGGTAATTGCTCACGGACCTGTGGTCGCGAAGGATTTCCTGACCGCTCATCTAAAGTATGATCCGGATTACGTCCTCTCGAGAAAGCCAGACCTGATTGCGGATTGGATCAACGAAGCAGGAGATCTGAATTACGGCTTGACCCGAAGCAAGTGCCAGGCCGCCGGCTATCGCCTGGAATATCTTGTGAACACCGCCAGAACACCGCGCCCGGCGAATGTCCTCGAGGTCTCAGGCTTGTCAGACGAGGCGGTGAGACGTATGATCGGCTTCAGTTACGATTATGCGCTGCTGGTCAGAAGGTGACATTGAAAAACAACCTGCTGCAACACTGGCCGCTTTACGCGTCGCTTTTGATTCTCTCTCTCCTTCTTTGGCTGGCCTTGGCCATTTCCTTCAGTCAGAACCAGGGGCACCTGGTCTATGCCCTTGATGACGCTTACATTCACATGGCCATGGCGAGGAATTTCTCTCACTATGGCGTCTGGGGTGTCACTCGCTACGGATTCACCTCTTCTTCCTCATCAATATTGTGGACGCTCCTTCTAAGTCTCACGTATTACCTCTTCGGAGCGATTCAGATTGGGCCTCTGCTGTGGAATCTGCTTTTTGCAGTTCTCGTTCTGTGGGTAGCGTATGCCATCCTTTCGTGGTACATGCTACCGCCGGTGTTGAAGTTTGCAGCGCTCCTGGCCATCGTCTTCTTGGTCCCGCTCCCTACCCTGATCCTCGCAGGCACGGAACAAACCCTTCAGACGGTTCTTGCGATGCTAGTGACTTTTCTCGCGGCCAGAGTGGTTTCCGGTGAAGCCCCGAATTCCGCACTTCGTGACTCAATCGCACTCCTCGTGCTGGCGCCGCTGGTTACTGGTGTGCGCTTCGAAGGGATGTTTTTGATTTTTGCCATCTGCGGCGTGTTTTTTGTCTGCGGGCGATGGTCTCTCAGTTTAGCGTTCGGCGTTTGCGGATTCCTGCCTGTCGCCGCATATGGGATAGTCTCGGTTTTGCACGGTTGGTTCTGGTTGCCAAGTTCGGTTCTTCTGAAGGGTGTATTCCCGAACCTGACCTCAGTGAGCGGCCTGGTTCTCTCTCTCATCATCTCCGCTTATTTTAATCTTGGTCTGGCGCCGCACATGTTTGTGCTTCTCATCGCGGTTCTTCTGTTTTACATATTGGCCTTTGACAAGGGGCGCAGCCCCTTCGAAAGCCGGCAGGTCATGGGCGGGATTCTTCTGCTGACGGCGCTGCCGCACGTGGAATTCGTGCGGGTCGGCCCGCTGTTCCGTTACGATGCCTATCTCTTCGCGCTCGGCGTCGTTTTTCTCGGCTCACAGTTCACCACCGTGATGCCTGGTCTGCCGTCTCGGGCGTCTTTTAATGAGAAACTGGTTCCCAAGTATCTTGCCATCTCTGCTCTGGCGCTATTACTGTTTTTCCCTGGGGTGATCAAAGGCGCGCGGATGCTCTGGCTCCTCCCGCAATGCACCACGAACATCTTTGAACAGCAGTATCAAATGGGTTTGTTCATCCGTCAGTATTACCAAGGCTCAACCGTCGTGCTGAACGACGTTGGCGCAGCCAACTTCTTCGCCGATATACATTGCCTTGATCTCTGGGGATTGGCTGACCGCGATGTAACCTTGTTGAAACAAGCACATAACTATCACACTAAGGATATCGCCGGCCTGTCGCGACAAGCCGGAGCGCGAATGGCGATCCTCTACGATCAGTGGTTTGGAGGCGAGGTCGGCGGCCTGCCTGCGGAGTGGCTCCGGGTCGGTCAGTGGACAATCCGGAACAATGTCATCGCTGGCGAAAACACTGTCTCGTTCTATGCGGTAAGCCCTTCGGAAGTTTCACACCTGAGTCAGTCTCTGCGAGAATTTTCGGTGCGATTGCCACAAGACGTTATCCAAAGCGGTAACTATCTGGGATGGCTAGGTTCCGCGGCCACCCCATAGACGCTAATATGGAGTGACATTCTTGACGGTTGGAGTTACGAACAAAACGATCGAGGGAGGTCTACGTGCGAGCAAGTCCGGATAATTACGATGCTGATTTATTGCTGCGCCTTTACGAACTGCGCCGGGAAGAGAAACTACGCCGGGCGCGCGAATGGGTGGTTGGGAAATTCCACGCCGATTCGCTGGAGGATCTCGACAAGCAACTCCCGCCGGGGTCTGAAGAGAACGCATTCTTTCGCATGGCTGTGAGTTATTGGGACATGGCTGCCTGCCTTGTGAACCACGGCCTGATCAATGAGGATCTTTTTTTTGAAAACACGGGGGAATTCTGGCCGATCTGGGAAAAGGTACGACATCTCGTGCCCAAGATGCGCGAGGCCCGCAAGAATCCCCTCGTCTGGAAGAACCTGGAGACGCTTGCCGACAAATATGAACAGTGGATGGCGACGCGCGCTCCGGAAGCCTTGGATGTGCTACGCAAGAGGTTGAAGGACGCCGCGAAAAAGTAAGGTGCGGCGTCCGGTATCAGGGAAGAGCATGCACGAAGGAGCGGCTGCTGGCTTTCCCCACAGTGTAAACTCTAGACCTTGCACCTGACACCTGTCTTTCACCGCCCGAGCCGGCGTTTGCACTCGTCCAGGATCTGAGCAGTTCGGCTGGCGCCGACGCGCGTCACGCCGAGGGCGCGCACCTCGAGCAGCTTGTCGAGATCGCGCACACCGCCCGCAGCCTTCACCTGAACGTGTGCAGGCGAATGCGCTCTCATTAGTTTCAGATCCTCGATGGCCGGGCCGCCGCTGCCATAGCCGGTCGAAGTCTTCACCCAATCGGCCCGCAACTGGCCGCATATTTCGCAGAGGCGGATCTTGTGCTCGTCTTTGAGGTAGCAGTTCTCAAAGATGACCTTTACCTTTTGGCCACGGTCGTGGATCAGGCCAATGACCGCCTTGAGTTCGTTGTTTACGTAATCCCAGTCTCCGCTGAGGACCTTGCTGATGTTGACAACCATATCCAGTTCCTCGGCGCCGTCGAGGAGCGCCTGATTCGCCTCCGCAAGTTTGATAGCTGTCGCGTGGCCACCGTGCGGGAAGGCTATCGTGGTACCTGGCTTGACCGTGCTGCCGCGCAGAATCCCCGCGCATCGCTTCAAGTAATACGGCATGATGCAGACGCTGGCGCAGTTGTAATCGACGCCCTGTTGGCATCCCTTCTCCAGTTCTTTGTCAGTGAGGCTAGGGTTCAGCAAAGAGTGGTCAATCATCTTGGCAATGTCTTCGTATGTGTAATCCATCGGGTTCTCCCTGCTAGTTCCCACTGGCTTTCAAGGTAAGGACATCATTCGACTTTTACAAAGGCCTGTCGATGCGATTCGAACCAACAGCCCTAGAGGGTCTATCTTGAAACTGGTTAGCAGCATTTGCAATACCAAAGGGCCATCTGCAGTTTGCCCCTTTTGGGAAACAGACTTGCGCTTCCGGCCGTTGTTTGTCTCTTATGCGAAGTGTCCTGTACCCGCTCACGAATGGTGCCAATCGCTTGGTGACGCTTGCAGGTGCAACAGGGGCGGTGTTACCTTGAAAAGTGACGGCTCTGCTAGCCCGGATTTCCGCCACGTAAGCTTTCTTCATCGGGCAACGGGGGCGGCGGAGCTAAAACCTGGCCCTCCCCTGCATGGTGGGAAATCCCTAGGCGCCTACTCGAGTGGGGAGAGTGAATCATGCGCTGGTCCTGGAGAATCGGAACTATCGCGGGCATCGGTCTGTACGTACACGCCACATTCCTCCTGCTGATCCTTTTCATAGTCGGTCTGTATTTGCATCAGGGTCGGACTCTGGAGGGTGCGCTGGCGGGCGCCTTGTTTGTACTTGTCATCTTTGGTTGCATCGTGCTGCACGAGCTGGGTCATGCGTTCGCTGCGCGCAAGTACGGCATTCGGACGCAGAAAATCACCTTGTTGCCCATCGGGGGTTTATCGCGCCTCGAGCGCATGCCGGACGTGCCCATCCAGGAACTTTGGGTAGCGCTGGCCGGGCCGGCCGTGAATGCGGTGATTGCGCTCTGCTTGTACCTGGGGGGCCTCGTCGCGGGGGTTCCTTCCCACGTGCAACTGCTCCATTGGTCGGGAGGAGATTTCCTGAGCAAGCTAATGGTGGTCAACCTCTGGTTGCTCGCATTTAACGTCATTCCTGCCTTCCCCATGGATGGTGGGCGCGTTTTGCGCGCTATTCTTGCCACGCGCATGGAGTATACGATGGCCACCGTGCTGGCCTCACGCATTGGCCAGGCCATCGCCTTCGTTTTCGGTTTTGTGGGGCTGTTTACCGACCCGTTCCTTCTCTTCATTGCTCTGTTTGTCTGGATGGGTGCAGAACAGGAGGCGTCGATGGTTCAGGTGCACACCTCCTTGGGAGGCATCCCGGTGCAGCGCGCCATGCTTACGGAATTTCGTACCCTTAATCCGGACGACACGCTCCGGACCGCCATCGACCATTCGTTAGCCGGGTGGCAGCACGATTTTCCCGTCGTATTCGGTGAGCGCGTCCTGGGTGTACTCGCTCGGGAAGACGTGCTCCGTGCCGCCGCTCAGCAGGGTTCTGATGTCCATGTCCGGGATGCCATGAACCGCGAGATTCAAACTGTTGATTCGCACGATATGCTGGAGCGCGCCCTTGCCGTTCTGCATGATTGTAAGTGCCGCTCCCTGCCTGTTGTCCATGATGGCGAACTTGTCGGCATGCTCACCACCGACAACGTGGGCGAGTTCCTGATGATTCAGGCGGCGCTGCGACGGGCCCGCCACGAAGAACGGAAGAGGCAGTAGGCAGTAAGCAGTAGGCAGGGAGGAGCGGGCCACAACGACCGGCGCGGGGTGTTAGGGGCTGCGTTTTCGGAAGTCCCCCAGCACCGACTTCGGCGCCTGGCACCTGAGACCTAGCACCTGAAATCTGGGTCTTGCCGTCCACACTCGCCCTCGCGGCCAATGGAGGAATCCACTCATGCACCGCACGCTGATTTTGTTGCTTATTCTTTTTCCCGTCTTTTCTGCCGCGGCGCAGGAGGAGTCCTACCCGCGCAAAATTTCTCTGAACGGAACTTGGCAATATCAACCCATAGCCCACACAACCCTCGAAGCCGATGGAAGGATTGTCGAAGATAAGACAAACCTGCCGGTCTCGGGACGGATGAGCATCCCCTCCAACTGGCATTTGAACGGCCTCCCAAACTTCAACGGGCGAGTTCGTTTCGAAAGGGACTTTGATCTTGGGGACAAGCTTACTTCCCTGGATCGTGTGTTTCTGATCTTTCACGGGGTTGACTATTTCGCGGCGGTGGAAATCAATGGCGCGCTGGTGGGTCACCACGAAGGATACTTCCAGACTTTCGAATTTGACGTCACTCCGCAGCTCAGGAGCGGTCGCAACCACCTTGCGGTCGTAGTTGACGCGCCGTTGGAAGAGCCCGGCGCCGTTTGGCCGGATCACAAACGGATGATTAAGGGCGTGCTTTCTCATTGGGATTGCAAACCTGGCAGCGTCTCGAAGAAATATGGCCAGGACGGGACCTCGGCGGGAATCTGGAACAGCGTGGAGCTTGAAATCCGCCATGGAGCGTGGCTTGGAAACGTAAAGCTCCAACCCTACCTTTACCAGCGAGGGCTGACAACTGGAAACAAGGAAGAAAAGGATCCCGATGCTAAAATCTTCATCACTGCCGAGGTTCACACCGTAAAGCCGGGGAAATACGTGCTGGCGGCGGAGGCCGGCGGCGCCAAAGCAGCCACGGAGGAGGTTCTCACCACTCCGGCTGCGACAGTCGTACTGGTGCTTCCGATGGAGCACCCGCGTCTCTGGTGGGTATGGGACCTCGGTGACCCTTACCTTTACACTTGCAAGCTATCGCTTTCCGCCGACGGAAAGAAGCTGTACCAACGAGACGAGACTTTCGGCGTGCGTACCGTCAGTCTAAACGAGAAGACCGGTGAATGGCTGCTGAACGGCGTCCGCTTCTTTATCCGCGGCACGAACATCGTGCCGGACATGTGGCTCGCCCATTACACGCCCGAGCGCATCGCCCAGGACGTTAAATTGCTCCGCGACGCTTACGTCAATGGTGTTCGGGTTTGCGTGCACATGAACCTGCAGGAGCTTTACGAGGCGCTTGATCGCGCAGGCATTGTGGCCTGGCAGGACTTCCCCTTGCAGTGGGATTACACGCACTCGGACGACCTGATGCAGGAGGCGGCGCGCCAGGTCCGCGGTATGATCCAGCAGTTTTACAATCATCCTTCCATCATTACCTGGGTCTGCCAGAACGAATCCACCGCCTACAATGTGAACGTGCTCGATCCGTTTTTAGCCCAAGTCGGCTCGCAGGAGGATTCCTCGCGGCCGGTGCGGCCCGTGTCCGCATTTAACGAGCACATCTACGAAGGCTGGTACGACGGCGACTTCCACAATTACAAAACGGCGCCGCGCGGGCCCATCATCTCCGAGCTCGGCGCGCAGGCACTCCCGTCACTCGAGGAAATACACGAAATGTTTGGTGACGGCTGGCCGCCTGACTGGGAGAAACTGGCGTACCACGACTTCCAGTTTGAGCAGACCTTTAAAGTGGCCAAACTCCCAATGCCGTCGAACTGGAGCGAATTCGTCGAGAATTCCCAGCAATACCAAGCAGAACTGCTCAAATACGCCATTGAACATTATCGGCGAGAGAAATACTCGAAGATTGGGTCGTTCTTCCAATTTCAGTTCATAGATTGCTGGCCTTCTATTACCTGGTCGGTAGTGAGCTACGCACGGAAGCCCAAAGCTGGCTATTATGCGGTGCAAAAAGCCTTTCAACCCGTCCTGATCGAGGGCGAGTTGGACCGTAGGGTGTGGAGCAAGGGGAAGGAAGCGCAACGCCTGGCGGAGGTCGGCCTGGACATAGCTGTGCGTCTTTGGGTGGTTAATGACGAGCACCGTCCGCTCGAGCCGACTTCGTACGAGGTGGACCTGCGCCGAGAAGGAATGGATGTGTCGCTGACGAGGGGAACCGTAAGCGACATCGTTCCCGCAGATGGTGTCGCTCAGCTTCCTGAGCTCTATTGCACCCTGCCCGGGGATGTTGCCCCCGGCCGCTACGATTTGGTGTTGACTCTCAGGCAGGGCGATAAAGCGCTGAGTCAAAATACATATCCTGTTACCATAGTGGAGTGAGGATTTCTGGCTCACCCCGAGATCACCTATCTGCAGCACGGGCAGCCAGCCCAAATTGGGCGGGCCCTCAGCCTCGATCAGATTAGACCAGTGATGTCAGGTTTTCCACGGAATCTTTCAACGGAGCTGATATGGAGTCACCAAAGAACTATCTGATGGATATGGACGGAGTGCTCGTTACAGGTACGAACCTCGTCCCTGGCGCCGACAAGTTTATCGAGCGTTTGAAGCAGCGCTCCGCCAAATACTTGGTGTTGACGAACAACGCGCGCTACACACCCGGTGACCTTGCCCACCGTCTGCAGTGGATCGGTCTTGATGTGCCTCCCGAGAAGATCTTCACCTCAGCACTGGCCACGGCCCGGTTTCTGCACGCGCAATGCCCTGGCAGCACTGCCTTTGTGATCGGGGAGAGCGGGCTGACGGGCGCCATCCATGATGTGGGCTACATCATTACGGACCACGACCCGGAATACGTCGTCCTGGGGGAGACCTACAGCATCGATTTTGAACAGATTACCAGAGCCGTCCGTTTGATTAGCCGCGGAGCTCACTTTATCGCCACTAATCCGGACCCAGCGGGGCCGACGGAAGACGGGATAGTTCCCGCCTGCGGGGCAATGGCTGCGCTGATTGAAAAGGCGAGCGGAGTCAGTCCGTTTTTCATCGGCAAGCCGAACCCACTCATGATGCGGCTGGCGTTGAATTACCTGGGCGCCCACTCCGAGCATACGGTCATGATCGGCGACCGGATGGACACCGATATTGTCACCGGGATCGAATCCGGTATGGAGACGATTCTGGTTCTGAGCGGCGTTACCCGCGAGGAGGATGTCCGGCACTTCCCCTACCAGCCGACGAGGATTGCCAAAACTATCGGCGATATTGAGCTTTGACAGAACGCGCCTTTAACCGCTGCAAATGTAAAGGTCCCGCCGGAGCATGGTATAAACTGCGGCCGGCTTTTAAAAGTTAAACATCACCTGGAAGTCGACATGGCGGTTCCCACCGTTGGCGAAGAAGCCCGCGAGCGAATTGGACTTGCCGAACACGGGCGAACTGAGCTGGCCAACCGGCGTCCCAAGATTCACAACGTTCAAGACGTTGCGTGCGCCAACGCTGAACGTAAGACTGTAACGCGTGTTCGTCGCCGACGAGCCGAAAGGACCACCCGGACCGCCAGGGCCGCCTGGGCCACCACCGCCACTAAGCCCTCCGGGACCAAGACCGCCGCCACCCGGAGGAGGTCCGCCGCGCCCGCCGCCGGGAGGCGGCCCTCCCATACCCCCGGCGGAGGTTGAGCGGTCCGCTTTTCTGCCGAATGCAAACGTCTTGCTCAGGCGCATGTTCATTTCGAACATGCCGGGCCCCATTCCGTAGTTGACGGGAATGATTTTCTCGCCCGCTTTAGGATCCGTATCAAAAGTGCCCCACTTCGTTGCGACGATGTTCGATCCCGATGCCCCGGCAGAGGCGAAGGCGGGGCGGTCGTTAAAGATGGAATCGCCGTTAAGGTCTTGGCCAACAGTGATGTTGAACGGAGTTCCGGAACTCACCATCATAAACGGGCTCAATCGGAATCCTTTGAGCAGTGACCATGTGCCCCCTAAGAACAAGCGGTGCCGCACGTCAAAGGCCGCCCGACCGTAATCCAGCGCAATGTCATACTGGTCAGAAGGGAACGTGTTAACACCTGCCGTGTTGCTGTTGGCAAAGCTCAGTGAATAGAACCCGAACAGCGAGAGCTTGGCACCCATACGCAGATTGAAATTCGAGGTGACTTGGTTTTGATTAAAGAGGCCATCCGACTCGAATTGGTAAATGTTCCCCACATCTCCGTAAGGGTACACGCCGGCGGACGAGGTGCAGGAGGAATCGCCGATGGAACAGAAAACGTACGTTCCTGGGAGGGGCGCGTTGATGTTCCTGGTCATGAATTGATGAACGCCATGGGAATTGAGATACGTGACTGAGAGCGTGGCGTTCCGGGAAAGTTGCCGCTCCACGCCCACTGCCGATTGGATGGTGTAAGGCGCTCGCAGATGCGGACCGATCTGGTAAACGGTGGGAGCCGACTGATTGACGGTAAGCTGCTGCAACTCACTGATGGACGGAATGATGGGAAAGAAGTCAGGGTTGGTGACGACGTATTGTTCCTGGTTCACGCCATTCAACCGCTCTGCTTGCAGCACCTGAGCCTCTTGGAACCGGTCGTAGAAAATGCCGAAACCGGCGCGCAGAACGGTTTTGGCGGTTTTTCCGTGGCCCAGTCCCCAAGCAAACCCGAGGCGTGGAGCGAGATCGGCACGATCGTGAATGGAGTTCTGCGTCTCGTATCGGAGTCCCAAGTTGAGCGACATATTGGGACGAAGGCGCCATTGATCCTCAGCGTAGAGCCCCAAATCTATCCAATTGACTCTCTCCGCGGAATTTCCACTAGTGATCGTGAACTGGTTGGCGCCATTCGTCTCGCAACTGGTCCCTCCTGCCGACTTACAGGCGAGGAGGCTCACTTCTGCCGATTGATAGGCGTCAAGGGACGCGAAGGTGAAATATCCGTTGAAATTCCCGTTCGAGCTGTCCCACACATTCATATCTCGCACCCTGCCGCCGAAGGTCAGATAGTGCTTCCCTACAGATATGGACGTGAGGTCATGGATTTCGTAGTGGTCCTGGGTGTCCAATACTTTGCCCTGGAAACTACCCCCTCCCGTAAACGCACCGATCACTTGGACGGTCGGATCCGGCTCAGGGGAATTTGGCTGTTGCTATCATGCACGAATTCAAATCGCAAATCGTTGACGGTCCGCTCACTGATCACATGCGAGTTGCTGATCTGCAAAGTGTGTTCGGTCCGCCGGGTGTTAATGCCCTGCGAGGCGAGCGAGAGCTGGCCGACTCCATTGTTGTCATCGTGGTCCTGCCAGAACTGATAGCGGGCGGTGAGCGTATTGCTTGAGGATAGCTGGTAGTCGAGACGGGAACCAAAATTCGAGTTGGTGTGGGGACTGGGCACGGCTTGGCTGAACGACGCCTGCTGAAGATCCGAATCGAGAACCGAGGCGCTGACAATGGAATTAGTGCCAATGCTCCGGTACCCACCATCGACGAAGAAAGATGCCTTGCTGCTCAGCGGCCCCCCGAGGCTTCCGTCAAAAAGCTCGTGATGGTAGCTCGGCTCATAGCCGGCAAAGGGGTTCCGAGAGTTGAGGGTGGATGTATTGAAGATGCCAAACCCCTGCCCGTGAAATTTGTCCTGACCCGGCTTGGTAAGAATTTCAATGCGGCCGTATCCAAGCTTGTCGTATTGAGCCGAAAAAGGGTTCTGATTGACGCGAATCTCTCGGATGGCGGACTTCTGCGGAAGCTGGCCGCCTGTGAACCCGTCAATATAGATCTCACCCCCGTTCGGCCCAGCCGCGGGGCCTGCCAGGGCCGAGAGCTGGGACTGCAATTCGTCCGGGTCATCCGACAGTGCGTCCAGGTCTTTTCCCGTTATCACCAGGGCGCTCGCGTTGTTCTCCGAACTAACGCTGACCTGTGCGGCACTGTCCGTGACTGTGACGTGCTGCTTTTCCAGTGCGACGACGAGGTGCGCATCGTTAACCTTGACTTGGCCGGCGGTGACGACCACGCCCGTCTCCGTGAAATCAGCAAACCCCTTCAACTGGATTCGTACGCTGTAAGTCCCGGGGGCCAAGCCAAGGAAAGCGTAACGACCCTCTTCATTGGTCTGAACGTCTTGGGACCCGCCATTCGGGCCAACCAGCGTCACTGTGATTGCCGGGACAGCCGCCCCCGAAGGGTCTGTGACCTGGCCTCGTATGCTGCCTGAGGTTGATTGACCAAAGCCTGAGACGGCAGCAAGCACTGTCGCGAATATCGCAATGACCGAGTTTCGCCAGTACTTCTGTACCCTGCACTCTGATGCTGCTTGCGGCTTCATACTTGACTCCTTTTTCGCTTGTGCATGACGCGTTGTATACGACCCGACGAGGGCCGGCTGGCCATTTCCACGGGCGGTTTCGAACCGACGCGCTCGGGCCTAGTTGGCGGGCGGGGGCCCGACCGGTTCAGGAGGACGGCCAGGTCCCGGCCCCCCCATAAATGGCGGCATAGGCCGAAGGTCACGAAGCTTTTTCGCTTGCTCGACGCTAAGAACGCGGCGGACTGCCAGCAGCATCTGTAGATTGGATTTCTCCAACGCGGCTCGTGCCTGGGCAGCTTTGTCGGCCTGGGTCATCACCTGGGATTCATCCGGCTGGTCCGCTTCAACGAGTCGGCTTAGGCTTGCTTCTTGCTTTTCCAAGTCGGCGCGGAGATCGATCTCCTGGATTCGATGATCCTGGGCAATCTTCCCGATCTTCTTGGCCTGGTCATCAGTGAGCCCGAGTCTTTCCACCATTTCCGGGTCTTTCCACCAGTTGCCGGGACCCTGAGGACCTCCTGATTGTGGGCCGCCCTCGAACTGCGCCATCATCATCGAGTCCGGAGGTTGACCCGGGGCGCCGGGGCCTGGAGGAACGTCTTGACCCAGAGCATACAAGCTAATCACAATCGCGAAAACCAAACTTGCGGTGGTCGTTTTCATATCACGTGCTCCTTTTCTTCCGGTTGTTTTCCACTCAAGAAAACCTTGCGTGTTACTGCGTCCACTCCGTGGAGCGACCGTACGATCTTCGGCCGCAGCCTCATTGCAACACCGCAACGTAAAGAGCTTATGTGGCGGGCCCGGGAGATTTGTAAAGCTTTGGTAAAAATTGAGCGGGGTGCATGCGGGCAGGTGTTAGAATGCCCGTGGGAAAAGCCGTGGCCGCGCCGTCAGACAATGCGTCGTACTCACGTTTGCGAATCCTGATCGTCGATGACGACGTCAAGCTCTGCCGTCTGGTGCGGGACTATTTGGAGCCGCTCGGTTACGACGTGAGCATGGCGCACAGCGGCCCCGACGGTCTCGAAGCCGCGCTGCAAACGCCCTTCTCAGCGCTGATTCTCGATGTGATGCTGCCCGGCATGAACGGCTTTGACGTTCTGCGCGAATTGCGGGCGAAGTCCGACACGCCCGTGTTGATGCTCACGGGCCGTGGCGAGGAGCCGGATCGTATTGTCGGACTCGAACTGGGGGCGGACGACTACCTGCCAAAGACGTTTTCCACCCGTGAACTGCTGGCGCGGCTTCGCGCCGTGATTCGCCGGTCGACGATCGCGCGCGTCCAGCTCGAGAAACGCGCCCCGGAGATTGTGGTCGGCGACCTGCATCTGGACCCCGAAGCGCGCGCGGCAGCTCTGGGCGATCAGCCCCTGCAACTGACGGCAGTTGAGTTTGATCTGCTGTTTTCGCTGGCCAAAGCGGCAGGACGAGTGAAGACGCGCGAGCAACTGTTGCTCGAAGTGGCGGACCGCAATTTCGATGTCTTCGACCGCTCGATTGACGTTCACATCTCTTCTCTTCGCAGGAAGCTCCGCGACGATCCCAAGCTTCCACGCTTTATCGTTACCGTTCGCAGCGCCGGTTACATGATGCGAAAACCAGGAATGGAGGCACTCCCATGAAGACGCGCGCCTCAATTTCCGTGAAAATCCTGTTGCTGTCATTCCTGAACGTTGTGCTGCTTGGAATGGTCTTCGTGGTGTTTGTGCGAGTGCAATATCGCGCCGATCTAAGCTCGCTGCTACTCTCCCCCGGACGCGATCGCATCCTTGCCATCTCCCGTCTCATCGCCCTGGAACTGCCGGAGACGGACCCTGGAGAGTGGAACCGATTGCTGGCGCAATACGCGTCCGCCAATCACGGCGTGTGTTACCTTTTCCGCAACGAGGGTTGGCAGCTCGCCGGGCCGCCCATCAACCTGCCCGCCGGCGTGCTGGATACGATTCGTTGGCACCAGCCGCCACCGTTTGAGACTGAAGGTCCGCGGGGCGGCAGGCCGAGCAAGTTGGACCTTCAGCCTCCGCCT
The DNA here is from genome assembly GCA_963765485.1 of uncultured Acidobacteriota bacterium. Lineage (GTDB taxonomy): Bacteria > Acidobacteriota > Terriglobia > UBA7540 > UBA7540 > CAVROP01. The sequence goes on from CAVXWN010000049.1 coordinate 38,530, forward strand.
CCCCCGGTGTTCCTTATCAGGACCAACGCCCCCACCCGGTACTGGGTCGGCGTGGGAGTCCCAGTCTGGGGGGAGTCGGCGGGAAGGCCCGTTCACGGAACCTTGGTCTGGACGTTCTCGTCGTTGTGGACGAATCCCCTACTTTTCGACTACAAGCCGTGGCTCGCCGTCGTCATTGCTGTGATCCTCCTGTCCGTCGCTTGCTGGCTGCCCCTCATCCGAGGTTTGACGCAATCCATTTCTCAGCTCACCAGTGCCACGGGAGCCATCGCCCAAGGTCGGTTTGAGACCAGGCTCTCCGTCCACCGCCGCGATGAGCTCGGCCAACTGAGCCAAGCCATCAACAATATGGCAGAGCGCCTCTCCGGTTTTGTGCACGGCCAGAGGCGCTTTCTGGGCGATATCGCCCATGAGCTTTGCTCGCCCATTGCGCGCATTCAGGTGGCGCTAGGCGTGTTAGAGCAACGTGCGCAAGATAACCAGAAAGAGTACGTCCTGGGTGTGCAGGAAGAAGTCGAACATATGTCGGGACTTATTAACGAGCTGCTGTCATTCTCCAAAGCAGGCATGAATGCTTCAACTACCCGCCTCACTCGCATCAATGTTGCTGACACGGTACGGGAAGTTCTGCAAAGGGAAGCCGGCGCTGAGGCGCGCATCGAGACCCATATCGATGCGCAGTTGGACGTGATGGCCCAGCCTGATTATCTGTTCCGCTCCATCGCCAATATCCTACGCAATGCGATTCGTTATGCAGGAGATGCAGGACCCATTGTGATTTCCGCGAGCGACAAGGGTGGCATCGTTTCGATCACAGTGGTGGACAACGGCCCGGGAATTCCACCCACGGAATTGGAGGAAGTGTTCAAGCCTTTTTACCGCCCCGAATTTGCCCGTCAGCGCGAGACTGGTGGCGTCGGTCTCGGCTTGGCGATCGTACGAAGCTGCGTGGAAGCGTGTGGCGGCACCGTCCATTGCTGTAACCATTCTCCCAAAGGTCTTGAGGTTGAAATTAGACTGTCGGCGCCGAAACGGGGGCCTCGCTGACCTGACACTCCCGGCATTTCCTCACCCCAGCCAAACCGGCAACCCAGTACGCCGACCGCCCGGGCTGGAATGACTTCCATTTCAGCCGGCAGTCCGAGCACTTGAGGGCGCCATACACGTTATAGTAGGTGCTATAGCCCGAACTCGTGTCGGACCTACGCCTTAGTCCGATCGAGCGTCGATCCACGCTCATCCGGAGCGAGATTCCTCGCTCGGAATGACAAGGATGCGGTGTTTTGTTCACATCGCGGCTAATGACAGTACACGTGGGAGGTTTGATCCGCAATCCGGTCCCAGGTGAAGGCGGCCTCGACAGCCATCCTTCCATTGCGGCCCATCCAGCGAGCCCATTCGAAGTTCGTAAACAGCGTCCCCAAGCCCCACCCGATGGAATTGGGATTGGGATAGATTTTGAGGCCATTAACAGTGTGCCAGACGTACTCATTGGGGCCCCCGTTCACCGTTGCGGCAACCGGCTTGCCGGCACTCCAGGCTTCTAACACCACAATTCCAAAAGGCTCGTTGCGGCTCGGCACACACACTACATCGCAGGTCTTATAGAGATCGGGCAGTTCGTGCCCGTTCCTGAAACCGAGGAACCGCGTCGCGTGTGCCACGCCAAGTTGCCAGGAGCGATGTTCGAGAGATCGACGCAGCTCACCGTCGCCGGCAAAGATGAATTTCGCGTTGGGATAATAGTGCAGCAGGCCGGGAATGGCTTCCATGAGGAGGTCGGGTCCCTTCTGATACACCATCCGCCCTACAAACAGGACGACCGGGTCCATGGGACCGATTCCATACCGCGCCTTCACCCCCCCCGGATCAAGCCAGCCTTCGAAGTGGTGAAGGTTAACGCCGTTATAGATCGGTGTAACTTTCCACTCAGGGACCTGGTACATCCACATGATTTCATTTTTTAGGGATTGGGAGACGGAGATCACCCGATCCGCCCAATAGGTCCCCGCGCGCTCCTGGTAGCGAATGCGCGCGCCGGGGCCGGCGTAGAAGTTGTTGCCGCAGCGCCCGTACTCGGTTGAGTGCACCGTGAGAATGGTTTTTCTCCTACGGCCTTGCTTGATCCAGATCATCGCGTTGGCCGCTAGCCAATCGTGGGCATGCACAATGTCGAAGGGGCCTAGGAAGTCCTCGGTGGCGAAAACGTAATGCACGAACGAGCGGCACATGCTATTGACTTCTTCGACGAAATCCGAGTGCAACTCGAAGGGGCAGCGGTGATAGTGGACACCATGAATGAGTTGATAATGTGACTGGCCTGGGCCCATCCGCGTGAAGACATGGACTTCGTTTCCTTTGCGTTCGAGCGCCGCGGCCAATTCGGTGACATGGGCCGCGACTCCTCCGACGGGGATGGAATGAAGAGACTCCCAAACTAGCATTGCGATCCGCATTGGCGTTGTCCTCTCTTGATTCAAATTCCCCCATTTGTCTCCTGGGCAAAACGGACAGAAAGTCTCCAGGCCGGCAGGCTCGCGGATGGATTCCACACCTTCCCCGCTCGTTACCACTCCTGCACGGACCAGTTGTATGGCTTGGCCCTTGAAAACTTCACAGTTAGGTTGTTCCCGGTTGCGCCCTGGTGTTTGACTTCCGTTATCGATCGGCCGGTTCTATCGTGTGCCCTGGAGCCTCGTGTGCCTCGGTCCGTGGAGTAGCCGAAAGCCTCTTGGGTCACGTCAACATTCGCGTCGGTGACCGATCAAGGCGTTATAGTATCACAATGCTGGGTGTGCGTCAACACACTCGAAGGTCCCAAGAATCGCGGTTGAACGATGGAATGGGCGTGTCGGCGGTTGGAAGCGTCGACGGGCGCGCCCCAAAACCTACTCAGCCGGGTTCGCGGCCCGGTTCGGTAGAGGTTTCAGCGGCTCGGGGAGGATCAAGGTGGTTTGAGGCTCTCCGCTGACGACACTCCCGCCCCCTTTTGCCTCTTGCATTCTCTTTTTTTCATCGCGCTCCTCCGTTTCAGGTCCGCAGTTGCGCGCAGCGCAAGCGCGCGGCTTGCAGCAGCAGCCACTTTTCCGTATCCGCTTTGATCTGCAGGATCAGTCCCCGCGCGTGGCGCACCAACTTGCCCGCCAGCCGATACACTTTCCAGCGTAGCGTGGCCACCGTCGCGGTGCGATACGATTCCGGCAGCACACGCCGCTTGAGCAACTGCGCCAGATTGTAGGCCAGTACGCCAATGGCAAAGTACAGGGCGTTGGCCGCCCGTTGCCCACACGGCATCTGCTCCATTCCCATGTCCAGCTTCAGTTCCTTGTGCCAGTTCTCGCTCTGCCCCCGCCCGTTGTGTTTCCAGATAACCTCCGCCGCGCTCTCCTCCCGATTCGAAGCCACGGCGTGATAGCAGTGCCGCTCCGATTCAAACAAGCTGGGCTGCGGATTGAGCCAGCGCAGCACGATCAGCCGGAACGCCTGCTTCGTCTCGTTCATCGTGTGCACAGTCTCGGCGATTTCCCGATCCGTCCCCAGTCCCTCGGCCGTCTGGTAGGGTCGCCACGCGCTCGCCGGCAGGTTCTGGATTTCGCGTTTCACCGCTGCGTCCAAGTCCGCCGTAATGGTGAAAGTGCGCCCCGGCTGGCTGTAGTGGTTGATCACGTCCGCCTGGTAGGCCGCGCTGTCGCTGCGAAAATAGATCCGCTTCCCTGCCGGCAACACCGCCTCACACTTCTGCGCGAAAGGTAAAATCCCCGTCCCCGGGCTCACGTTGCCATCTCGAAATTCCTGCCCCACGCAGATGCCGTTCACGTAGCCCACCAGCGGCATGTACCCCCGCGCGTGGTGATACGTCCACTGCGCCTCCCGCTTCTCCGCCTCAATCTCGGTGGCATCGACGTCCAGAGTCAACTCCTCGCCTTCCGGCTCCAGCGCACCCTGGATCAACTCCTGGTTCACCCGCTCCAAACCCGCTACCCCGTCCTTGCCTTGTCGCCGCAACCAGTCCCCTACGGTACCTGCATCCGGCACCGCTCGCAGCCCCAAGTTCTCCAACACCTCTTGCTCGGCCCGCAACTCCCGCAGGTCTTCCAGCCGCCGCCCGCCGGCGTGCAGCATCCACACCAGCGGCTGCACAAATTCGCTGGGCCGATACCCTCGCCCCGAGCCCGGAACCGCCAACTGCTCGTCCACGCGCTTCCACACTTTCAGTGCTTGCGCCATCTCCTCCAACACCATCAGCCCGCCCAAACTCGTCAGACGTTCTGCGCTCTTTTCCAGCTTGATGGGCAGAATCAGTTCAGGTAAGCTCGACTGCATCGTTCACCCTCCCGGTGTGGGTCTAAGAATTCTCGCAAATTCTCTATACCACACATCCCGCGAGGGTGAGCGTGTTTATAGCCCCTTTTTCACAAAATCAATCGCGATTGTCGGGAAGGTTGGAACCCTCGAAAACACGCCTCTGCTGAAGAGCCACTCAGGCGGAACGTCTTTCCCATCAAAGAAATACGCAGTCTGGGTTCAGCGAACTGACGATCTCAGGCCGGCGTCGCACGACGATCCGCAGGACAGACAAAATGACGGTTGGAAGAAAGACCCTAAACAGGCTATGATGGTGGTCGGGGAAACAGAAAAAATCATTTGGTATCCAGGAGTGAAGCGCATGGGTCTCGCGACCGCTTTGACCAGATTGCCGCAATTATCCGAACTGATCGATGGATTGCCTTGCATTTCTGGATGGGAAGAAGAGGTTCGAGCCGTGGCTCAATACCAGGAACCTGTTTTCCTACCCGGTACGAATAGCCGACTAGAACAAGTCTCTTCGGCTTTTTCGATTGGATTGCACATGCACCAACCTACCATCCCCGCCGGATTTCACGGGGAGTTGATCGGCCATCTGCAATACATGTTTGAGCACCCCAATGAGGGGGACAACCATGACGCAGGACCCTTCGCCAATTGCTACACTCGCATGGCGGACATGATTCCAGAACTGGTTGCACAGGGCTGCAACCCTCGCGTGATGTTGGACTATTCAGGCAATCTCCTCTGGGGGTTGCGGCAAATGGGGCGAGGAGAAATTCTGGAGAATCTCAAACGCATTACGTGCGATCCCGCTTACCAGCCTTACGTGGAGTGGCTTGGGACAATGTGGAGCCATTCCGTAGTTTCTTCCACTCCCATTCCTGACATCAAGCTTCATATGCAGGCCTGGCAGCAGCACTTCGCGGCTGTTTTTGGTTGGGGTGCTTTGGCTCGTGTGAAGGGATTCTCGCCACCGGAAATGGATCTTCCCCGGCACCCTGACACGCTTTTTGAGTACGTCAAGGCGCTACGGGAGTGCGGATATCGTTGGCTCTTGGTGCAGGAGCATTCGGTCGAGACACCTTCCGGACAGGGGCTTGCCTACAAGCATTTGCCTCATCGCCTGGTGGCACGCAACTCCGAGGGCGAAACCCTCAGCATCACGGCGTTGATCAAAACCCAGGGATCGGACACCAAACTGGTGGGGCAAATGCAACCGTTTTACGAGGCGAAGACTCTCGCCCGGCGGAACCTGGGAAAGGTCTCCGTGCCGCCGCTTGTGACTCAGATCGGAGATGGAGAAAACGGGGGTGTCATGATGAACGAATTCCCGGCAGCGTTCCATAAGGCTTGGCATGAGGTCGCCCAGCAGAATGGTGGGACTTCCAAGGTGGCGGGACTAACCGGTACGGAATACCTTGAACTCATTGAAGCGGCCGGTTGTAAGCCTGAGGATTACTCTCCTTGCCAGCCCGTCGGCCAACACCGGATCTGGAAGGCAATTCCTTCCGGCAAAGTCGAACCCCGAGCCGTGGCCAAAGCTATTGAGGAAGTGAAGCGCCAGGACGCGAATTTCCGCCTGGACGGCGCGTCGTGGACCAATGACCGGAGTTGGGTAAAAGGATATGAGGGCGTCCTGAATCCGATGAACCAACTCAGTGCACTGTTTCATGAAAAGGTCGATCCATTGCTGAGAGCAGAAAGAGGAAGCATCACCAGACACCACCGCTACAGGAACGCGTTGCTGCACAACCTCCTGCTCCAATCAAGCGATTTTCGTTATTGGGGCCAGGGCCGCTGGATGGATTACGCCCGCGAGATTTACCGACGAGGCGAGGCTATCCTGCGGGCTGATTTCTAGCAGGCGGATGGAAAAACTTCGGAAGCTGTCGTTCTGAGCGGAGCGAAGAATCTAAGCCCTTGATCTCAAAGCAGAGCGAGACGCTTCGCTAAGCATGACATGATGGGCACTTTCTCATTAGCCTAGGCGGCCCACTCAATTATCTGCGGACCACGCGTGCTCACCAACCCTTATCCCTTGCTTTTCCATGGTGGCTTTTCGGGCAACAACTTCTCGAACTCATCGATCAGCGAGGCTTCGTAGTCGCCCGCGTAGGTGTGATTGAAGAAGCGGTCGACACCCTCGCGGTAGAACCTCTCCCATGATTGGTCTTCGCACCCGGGGTTGATGGGGAAAAAGAGGGCGCTATTGGCGCGCGCTGCTGCAAGGTCGCCTGGCGCGTCGCCCACCATGAGGACGCAGTCCCCTTGGTACTTACCTCCCGCTGCGATCTTCAGGTGTTCCTTCTTGCTGCCCATTTCCTGGCCTGAGATAACGGCTGCATACTTGGCGATGTCATGCTCCTGCCATTCACGCTCCAGCGCCTCGCCAGGCGTGGCCGAGACGCAGATAATGTCTGCCTGCCGGGCAAGTTCTTCCGCGGACTCGCGGAACCAGGGGAACGGGGGTACTCCCTCCACCAAATCGGCGATCGAGCGGTTAACGGCCTTGCTCCATTCGAGGGCGTTTTTCAGCACCGGGTCGCCAGTCTTGGTAACCTCCGCTTCAAGAGCAGGGTTTCCGAGTGTAGCCCCGGAATTGATCCAGGCCTGAAGGCTGGCGACGTCGGGAATCGGCGCGCCACGCCGCATCGGCTCGGACCACTCGCGCAGCAGTTCGATGGTCTTGGTCAGGGCAGGGAAGCGGTTGACGCCTCTCCACTTTGAATAGAGGTTGACGAACTCGGCCACGGCACGCGCGTATTTCGAGATGGCTTGAAGTTTCCAGTACTTAATGATGTTGGGGATGAAGCACTCTTTGTGTTTGATTTCCATGCTGTCGAAAACGCAGCCATCCGAATCGATGCCCACAAAAAATGAGTGCTGAGGCCTGAAGGCGTAGAGCCTTTCCTTGGGCGACGATTCCATTTTTCCTCCGTCGGGTGCAGGCAAGGGAAAACAGTGCACTGGCTAGTAACCGTTCAAGGGGCCGGTCCTGGAATTGCCCTTCACTGGGGAAGGCTACCCGTCCCAGTCTAGCAGTTTAGGCACCCATCTTAGCGCAAAAACCGAGAACTTGGCAGCCCCTGCCATTCCGCATCGATTCGGTGTGCACGGTTCAGCCTTGGCGATGCTGAACGACATAACGGCCAGTCTTTTGGACGTGGGCAGGCGTCCTATTACGCGTGCCGGTGTTAGCGCCCGGTTAAAAGGGAGGCAGTTTCACGGGTTTGGAGGGAGCCAGATGGTACCGGTTTCGGTTCCCGGCCACGCGACGACGTGAGCTGTGGCTAGCACCGGCCGCGGTCACGGGTCGAGTTTTTCCCCTGCCTGTTCGAATCAAGCCATCAGGATTAACTTTCCGCGCCGTCAACAGGAACAGGAGCAATGGAAGACCGATTGTGCTTGGCCTCCGGCTTGACCGATTCGATCACCAGATACAGTTTGTCGGCGCTGTTGACCTTGCCCGAAACGCAGTAGTAGGAGTCTGGCTCCATGGCGTGGGCTTTGGTGAAGTCATGCAGGCGATAAACGCGGCGAGTGGAATGGTCGAGCACCATGAAGACCGCGCAGGAGCGGTATTCCGTCCGCGAGAGCAAGGTGAGGTAATGGCGGGGCTGAAGAAGTCTGTGTCAAACTTTGATTTGTAGCGGCGGTCTATGACCGCGGGGTTGAAATAAAGGGCCTCCGCGCTCATACAGTGCCGCTACAGCGCGTCAACCAAGGTTTTCACACAGGCTCTGAAGCCCCGCCCTTCCCCTGAGTATTTTCGAACTAAGGCTTGCTGCGAAGGGTGCTGATAATACTTTCAGCCGCATCGATTAAAGTGTCACCCTCCGCGTGGCTTAACCGGCGAAGGAGCATCAGGAGTCGCACCCTGCCGATGAAGTCCTCGAGGTCTCGAATCGCGGCCGCTGCGTGGCCACGATTCGCCGCGTCGCTCAGCTTCACCGCGGCCGTGGGTTTGAGGCGGGCTGCGCAGCGCTGTCGGTGGCGGGACCCAGTGCGGCCAGGGCCGCGTTGAGTGGGGCAAGGAGGAACTGGCCCTGGCCGGGGCTGAGTATTCCCGCGGAGACAAAATCCCCCACCGTATTCTGCAAATTGGAGACCTGCCCCTGCGGAGCAGCTGTGAACTGGGCCGTGTAGCCGTGAAGCATACCGTTTGTGTCCGCGTAGACTCCCGTGATTTCTCCCAAATCGTTGATGCTGAAGCTGGCGGTTCCCTGAAGCGCGCCCGTGCCTGCGTACCGATCGTCGATGGTGGTTATGGTGCCATCGGCGGCGCGCACGAAGCCGTGAATCACATTGTTCGCGTCCAAGTAAGTTCCCGCAATATCCCCGTTCGTGTTGATGCTGAAGCCAATGGTCCCCTCAACTATGGCCGTGCCCGTGGTTGCTGCGCCCGGAGCATCGAAGGGGGTTATCGTGCCACCGGCAGGAAACACGAAGCCGTGATACACGCCGCTCGCATCCGTGTAGGTTCCCGCGATATCCCCCCCCGTGTTGATGCTGAGAGGGATGGTTCCCTTAGTCCTGCCCGTGCCCACGCCTGCACCCGGAGCATCGAAGGTGGTTACCGTGCCATTGGCAGTGCGCACGAAGCCGTGAGACACATTGCCCGTGCTACCGCAGATTCCCACGACATCCCCGTTCGTGTTGATGCTGAGGCCGGCGTTTCCATCAGTTGCCGCGCACGGAGCGTTGTCGGTAGCGATGGTGGTTATGGTGCCATCGACAGCACGGAGGAAGCCGTGATGCCCGCCGTTCGGGCCCCGGTAGATTCCCGTGACTTCCCCCCCGCGTTGATGCTGGCGAAGCCGGTTCCCAGATCGAAGCCCGCGTATGAGCCCGGAACCTCGAAGGTGTTTATCGTGCCATCGGCAGCGCGTATGAAGCCGTGATACAAGCCGCTCCTCGTGCTCCCGTCAGAGCAGTATCCCGCGATAACCCCCTTCGTGTTGATGCTGAAAGGGATGATTCCCTGATTCTTGCCCGTGCCGGCGCACGGCGTCACATCGAATGGGGTTATCGTGCCACCGGCAGGAAACACGAAGCCGCGAAAAACATTGCCCGCGAGAACGTAGACGCCCGCGATGTCCCCCGCAGCGTTCATGGTAAGAGGGATCGTCCCCTGGAACACGCCCGTGCCCGCAACCGGAACATCAATGGTGGTGAAGTTCCCCACGCTTCCCTGCGGCCGCGCGGGCGTCGTCACCGCAAAAATCAAACAAAGGCAAAGAAGCGCGATTTTGAGAAGCTGCCTGCCTCGGCAGCGCAGCGCAAAGCGCGCCCTGATTATGGAAGCCATTTGTAAACTACCTCCTCCATGAGATACGTGATAACCGTACCTAAGGCTGGCTGCGAAGAGTCCTGCTAATGCTCTCGGCCGCATCGACTAAAGTGCGACCCTCCGTGGGACTCAACTGGCGGAAAAGCACCAGGAGTCGCACCCTGCCGATGAACTCCTCGAGGTCCCGAATCGCGGCCCTGTCGTGGCCACGATTCGCCGGTACTGCTTCGCCGCGGCCGGGGTTTGAGGCGGGCTCCACCGCGGGACCCGCGGCAGGATCTAATGCGGCCAGGGCCGCGTTGAGTGGGGCAAGAAGGAACTGGCCCTGACCGGGGCTGAGCGTTCGCGCGGAGACAAGGGCCTCCACGGTATTTTGCAAATTGGCAACCTGTGCCTCTGGAGTAACTGCTAGCACGAAGCCGTGGAGCACTCCGCTCGCGTCCGCGTAGGTCCCCGTGATATCCCCCAAATCGTTGATGCTGAGGGTGGCGGTTCCCTGAAACAAACTCGGGCCTGCCGTGCCGGCGCCCGGAGCATCGATGGGGGCGGTTATCGTGCCATTGGCAGCCCGCGCGAAGACGTGAAGCACTCCGCTAGTGTCCCCGTAAGTTCCCGTGATAAGCCGCGCCGTGTTGATGCTGGCGGCGAAGGTTACGGGAAGGAAGCCTGGGCCCTTGGTGGCTACGCCCGGAGCATCGATGGGGTAGGTCATCGTGCCATCGGCAGCACGCACGAAGGCGTGACGCACACCGCTCGTGTCCGAATAGACTCCTGCGACATCTCCGTTCGCATTGATGCTGATGGGCATGGTTCCGACAAAAGCCAAATGGTGTTCCGTGCCACCACTCGTGCCCGCGCCCGGAACATCGATGGGGTAGGTCATCGCGCCATTGGCAGCGCGCAGGAAGCCGTGAAAGCCTCCGTTTGCGGCCACGTAGAATCCCGCGATATCCCCCGCCGCGTTAATGCTGAGGGGTTGGGTCCCCTGTCCTTGGACCGAGCCCGTCGTGCCTGCACCCGTAACATCAAAGGTGGTTATCGTGCCATTCGCCGCGCACACGAAGCCGTGACGCAGAGCGCTGTTGTCCTTATAGATTCCCGTGATAACCCCCGCCCTGTTGATGCTGAAGGGTAGGGTTCCCTGATTATTGCCCGTGCCTGCGCCCGGAACCTCGATGGGGGTTATCGTGCCATCGGCAGTGCGCCTGAAACCCTGTAATGCATTGTTTGCGTCAATGCACATTCCCGTGATATCCCCCACCGCGTTGATGCTGACGGGGAAGGTTCCATAAAAGCTGCCCGTGCCTGCGCCCGGAGCATCGATGGGGTAGGTCATCGTGCCATCGGCAGCACGCACGAAGCCGTGAAAAACAGAGTTTGCGTCACCATAGAATCCCGTGACATCCCCCGCCGCGTTGATGCTGATCGGAAAGGTTCCCTGAAGCACGCCCGTGCCTGCGCCCGGAACATCGATGGTGGTGAAGTTCCCCACGCTTCCCTGCGGCCGCGCGGGCGTCGTCACCGCAAAAACCAAGCAAAAGCAAAGAAGCGCGATCTTGAGAAGCTGCCTGCCTCGGCAGTACGGCAGAGAACCAGCTAGGATTATGGAAGCCATTTGTGAAACACCTCCTCCATGAGACGTGTGATAACCGGATCCGCAAAACCAATGAGAGCGTATGCGTTCGTTAAGCACAGCAACACCTCCCACATTCCACCGGCGCTAAATGCTAAGTCGAAGTTTTCAGCTAAAATGTTAGCGGACAGGCTACACGCCCCACTGCTTCGTTGTCAACCACCATTTGTCACCCTGCAATAGTACACGGAAGAATTAATAAGTTCATAAACAGAACACAGACGAAGTGTTCATTGACGGAAAGAACATGGCTTGCCCATGGAAAACTACGAAGGCCTCAGACGAGCCCGCTCATTTACAAATTCACACCGACAAAATGAGGGGACCTAGATGTTCGGCCAAATGCAAATCAGTTGGATATTTCAATTGAGCAAACTGGAAGCAGCGGACGAGGCCGTTGCCAAGTTGTTGGAGTTTGCCGAGTACCCTCATTGTTTCACCACGAACATGAAGCAGCGGTGCCGTTCACCTGACTTCAGGGAGGAGAAGATGCAGAGGCTTCGTCTCAAAGCGCCCGCCAGCGTAGTGGAGGACTACCTCCACCTCTTTGTGAACCGGCGTCCTTGCACTCTCCAGTCCAATCGGCCTCACCCGCAAAGTGCCCGGCATTACTACTATCGTCCCAAGGACAAGAAAAGCGGCCAGGGGCCGAGCCTGACACCCGATACAATCCGTCGCCACCTCGAAGGCGAAATCACCATCGGCCTCTACGCCGTCACCCGCTGCATCGGCAGAAACAATCAAGACGCCTGTTGTAGAAGCTGATATAGAGTTTTTACCGCGTCCCCGCCGATGAGGCCCTCAAAACCCGGCTCCCTGCATGCTGATGAGTAGAGTCGAGGTGTGGCGCGGTGGCAGGCGGGTCGCGTAGACGTAACCGGGCCGTTGGACCGTCGGTGTCCCAGTAGCGAACGCATACTGCTGTTCCACACCCCGCTCATCGAACCGGACGTGCGCATCTAACGCATCCGGCTCTCGGAGAGAGGTTCACGATTTCGCCCACGGAAAACTGGCAGTCCGCCGCGTAAGGCGGACCAAGCCCAGTCCCTCGTGCAGGGTGACATCGGGATACCGCCCCGTGCCAGGCCCAGACACTTGGTGCTTGGCGCACAGCCACTGGCGTAACCGTCGGCAGGAATGCGTGTCCACCGCACGGTAGGCTTTGCTGACCGGACCCAGATAGAAGTAGTTCGCCCAACCGATCAATCTCCGGTTGAGGTCCGCTACCAAGGCCTTGGTGTCCCGCAGGGTCTGATTACGTCCGGTCAGCTCGCTAATCGCCGCACAGATGCGCTGCACCCGTGTCTTCGCCGGAACAGTCCCAATATAGGCCCGTCCCGTCTTCGGCGAATAGCACCGACCAAACGTGTACCCTAGGAAGTCGAACTTTTCTTCCGGCAGTCGGCAGACCCGCGTCTTCTTCTCATTCACCGTAAGCTTCAGCTTCAACATCATGTCCCGCATTTTCGCCAGAGCTTTATCGGCCTGGCGACGACAGCAGATCACGAGGTCGTCCGCGTAATTCACGATGAACGCTTGAAGACGCTTCTCATGCTTCAGTTGCTTCCAACCGAGCACGAACCGGCGCATGTACAAATTACTGAGCAGCGGACTGATCGGAGCCCCTTGCGGAGTCCCCCGACCCTCGTCTCGATTGCGGGTACTCCGGCGCTTCTTCCCCTGCTCATCGGTCTCCTCGACCGGAGCTTCTAGCCACATCTTGATCAGATGTAGCATGGCTCCGTCGACGATCCGGCGAGCCACCGACTTCATTAGCTCGGCGTGCGGAATGCTGTCGTAGTATCCGCTCAGATCCGCGTCCACTACTTGTCCATGGCCCGTGTTGAGCAGCCGATGGACATGCTTTACTGCGTCCAACGCGCTGCGGTCCTGACGGTAGGCGTACTGCTCCGGCTGCAGGTCGGCCTCGAAAATCGGTTCGAGCACTAAGACTGCAGCCAATTCCGCGACACGATCTTTTATGGCGGGAATTCCGAGCGGCCGCTTTCCACCTCCGGGCTTGTCAATCATGACCCGGCGTACCGGCTGCGGTTGATAGGTTCTGCTTTTCAGCTCTTCCGCCAGTTCGTCCAGCCACCGCTCCACGCCGTACTCCTCGATGTCCTCGAACTCCTGACCGTCTACCCCGGCAGCACCACGGTTCGCGTGGCAGCGGTCGTAGGCGCAAGCCAGGACGTCCTTCCGATACACCTTGTCGTACAGAGCGTAGAACCGATAGCTCGGCGATTCCTTCGCTTTATCGTGCAACGCCTTCTGCAGCTTCTGAACCTTACTCGGGGTTGCTAGACTCATCGCCAATCCCTCTCTCCTTCACTGCTTCGAGCGTTTCCTCCCAACTGAGGCCCCTTCCCTCCACCGGCATTACCCGGTCTCAACGGTACTATGGACCTCCCCGAGACCCCAGACGGCCCAGCCTGACTCTCACGAGGTGCCAGTTGATCCCGTACTGGCAATCACCGCTGGGGCTTCCCGTGTTGCGTCTGATCTCCTATGCCTGCATGCCGTCGCCATTACCCCGGCAGGACCGAGAGAACCTGTCCGCTCGTACTGTCCTCCCGACTTCGACCTTCCCCGACCAATTGGCGGGTCAGCTCCTGCATCAAATTGTTTCGAGGCCTGCTCAGCGTTCACTCACGTTACGGCCTACAGACTCGCGGAGTCGCCTACTGCGACCCTTTCCATCGGAGGCTTCAGCGGCTTCGTTACCTCCACCGCCGCTCCGATTGCTACCGGGTGGAGCGAACCAGCTCCCGGGCGGGACTTTCACCCGCTGAAGATCAGCGCCTTTCACGGCGCACAATTGGCTCCCTTTTAAGCCGATGCTGACATGCCGGGGCTGGGAAATGTGGGACAGTGCAGATCCTCCCGGTACGAGGCTTGCATTTTGTCGCTCGCAAGGTCTATACTTATTTTGGCGAACGACTTAGTGGGTGAAAGCCCACTTTTTTGTTAGCGCGAATTTTGTCGGGGTTTCCCCTCGTCAGGTTCGGCACCGGCGAGGAGTGCAAAGCGCACGGCGATGAGGGATGTTGACGAACAGAAAATTAGGGAGATGGCCGAGCGAGTCGCCGTCTCCGAAGGTCTGACCCTGGTTGACGTAGAAATTAAGGGCGGCCGCGGAAGCCTGCTCCTGCGAGTGTACATTGACAAAGCGGACGGAATTTCCCATGCGGATTGCCAAGAGGTGAGCGAGCAGTTGGGCGCCATGCTGGATGTGGAGGACCTTCTCCCGGGCAGTTACACGTTGGAGGTTTCATCTCCGGGTCTTGACCGAAAGTTAGTCAAACCGAGCGACTTTGCACACTTTGCGGGGCGAAGGGCCCGGGTAGTCGTACGAGAGCCGGTGGACAATCAGAAGGTCTTGGAAGGACGCTTGGCGGGCTTTGAAGCGGGCCGTGTTCGGCTGGACTTGGGCGACGCTGGGCTAAAGGAACTCGAGCTCTCCAACATTCAGAAGGCTCAACTTGTGGTAGAAATTTGAACCGGATCCAGGGACGAGTGGTTAGGGAAGCACGCTGAAATCTCCAGCCGCTAATACTCGGCACCGAGTTCATGTGTTGTGGGGTGATACCAGTGACGACAACTCTTCTGTTCCAAATGATCGACCAGTTGAGCCGTGAGAAGGGCATTGACCCGCAAATCATTATCGCGGCGGTCGAGGATGCCGTCTTGGTAGCGACACGAAAGTATTACAGGTCTACCGAGGAACTCCAATCGCACTTCAATAAAGCGACGGGACAGGTTGAGGTTCATGCGGTCAAGAAAATCGTCGAGCATGTCCAGGATCCCGATCACGAAATCAGCCTGGAACAGGCGCTGAAGCTAGATCCGCTCGCGGTCATGGATGGCGAGGTGCGAATTCCCAAGGCCACGGATGTGCTGGGGAGAATTGCGGCGCAAGCTGCGAAACAGGTGATTTTTCAGAAAGTGCGTGAAGCTGAGCGCGATACGGTGTACGCGGAGTACAACCAGCGTGTGGGCGAACTGGTCAATTGTACGGTGAAGCGAGTGGAGGGGTCGGATGTTATAGTTGACCTGGGCCGGACCGAAGCCCGAATGCCGCGCAAGGAGCAATCGCGCCTGGAAACCTACCAGATCGGCGATCGCATTCGGGCGGTGATCACGCAGGTGGACCGCGCGGCACGCGGGCCACAGGTGGTGGTCTCTCGCGCGGACGCGATGCTGGTCCAGAAGCTCTTCGAGATGGAGGTCCCGGAAATCTACGACGGCACGGTGGTGATCAAGACCATCGCGCGTGAAGCAGGAGACAGGACCAAGGTCGCCGTCTATTCCAAGGACCCGGATGTGGATTGCGTGGGCGCCTGTGTGGGCATGAAGGGAATGCGTGTACAGTCCATCATCCGGGAGCTTCGCGGGGAGAAAATCGACATTATCGAGTACAACGAGGACCCTCTGGTTTTTGCGGCCAACTCGCTCAGCCCGGCGAAAATCAACCATGTGTCAATTTTGGAAATGGAACAGAAGCATCTGGAAGTTATCGTGGATGACACGCAGTTGTCCCTCGCGATCGGGAAAAAGGGGCAGAACGTGAGGCTGGCGGCAAAGCTACTCGGCTGGCATGTCGACATTAAGAGCGAAGAGGAGAAACGCCAGGAAATCGAATCCCAGATGGCTGCCATGGCCCTGCGTGGCGCCTCCATTTCCGAGCTTCACGGACTCGGCGACAAGACTCTGCAGAGGTTGCGCGAGAGTGGGGTTGAGACGGTAGAGCAACTCGCCCAGATGACTCCAGATGACCTCACGCAAATCCAGGGTATTGGCGAAAAGACCGTGGAGAAAATCCGGCGCGTGGTGACGGATTACTTCGAGAAGGACGAGGAATCTTCCGCGTCACCGGCCGTCGCCGCGGAAGCGGAATCCGAGAAGTCTGCTGAACCGCTTGGTGAGCATCCCGTCACCGTGGAAGAGATAGCTGCTGAGGTTCCCGAAGAGGCATCAAGCGCAGGAGGAGCGGTGGCCGAGGAAGCAGCGGGCGCCGAGAAACCTGTTGAGGGGGAAGCCGAGCCTTCGGCTGAGCCGGCTGGAGGTCCCGAGGACGGGAGCTCGATGGTAAGGAAAGGAGGGAAGGAGGAATGAAGTAATACTGTTAGGGTAGGGACGTGAAACCCGCAGATTTCTGCCCGCCGAGTGATCGGCTGGAAGCAAGGGAGAGAACTCAAGAAGACTGTATGGGTAACATAAGAATTAATCTCTTGGCGCGCGAACTGGAAGTCAAGAGCCACCTCATCTTGGAGTATCTTGTCGCTTTAGGGATTGAGAAGAAGTCTCATTCCAGTGCGCTCGACGACGAACTCGCTGATAAGGTTCGGGAGCATTTCCGTGCTTTGGGGGACGCTGGAGAAACTGGTGCGGAAACTCCCGCCCCAACACCGCAAGCTCCCGCGCCGATCAGTGCGCCTCACGTGCCCGTTGCAGAACCGAAGAGGCTCCCCGACATTATCAAGGCTGAGTTGCAACACCCTTTGATGCGTTCCCTCGAAGAGATTAAGAGCGCGGTGCGGCGGGCAGTGATACCTCCTCCACCTCCCAAAGTGGTTCACGTTCCCGAAGCGCATGTGCAGCCAGCGCCTGTAGCGCCGAAGCCAATGCCGCCCGTGCAAAAACCGGTTGTACTTCCCCCTCCCGCTGCCCCGGCTCCTGGGCCAAGTCCAGCCGTGGGGGGGCAGGTGCCGCCAACTCCACTCCAGGAGCCCGCTGCACGGCCGCCAGCCCCTCGCCCACTGTCTCCTCCTGCGCCGCCGATGCCGAAGGTGGGAGTAGAGATCTCTGCGGCTCCTGTGGCGCGTGCCGGCGGTGTGGTGGCCGAAGCCCCGCCAGGCTTACCAGCGCCAATCAAGACTCCCGAAATCTCGCATGCAGCCGCCAATGCTATCGCGCACGGCAAGACCACGCGAGCGGCGCGACTGGTACGCCGCGACCCCTCTGCCAGCCAGCCGATCTACCCGCACGCCGTAAAGCCTAAGGCGCCGCCCGTGCGCCCTGCGGTTCCCAGGCGGCCCGGCGAGCCACGCCCAATGCATCCCACGTCGGCTCGGCCGATGGCGCCCGCGGCGGCCGGTGCTGTTGCAACCGGCGGCGTTCCAGCGGCGCGGCCTCCTGTAGCGCGGCCTACGGCGCTCCCCCAGCGCTTTCCAGGCATGCCACCAGCGGTTTCACCCAAGCCGATTCCGCTTGAAGAAGTTCCGGTCACGCGCAAGATGACCATTACAGAAGGAATCGCCGTCAAAGAGCTCTCGGAGAAGCTCGAAGTGCGTGCGAAGGATGTGATCAAGCGCCTTCTGGACAAGGGCATTTTTGCGACCATCAACCAAACGCTCGATGGCCCTACGGCAGTCGAGATTGCACGGGGATTTGGAGCTGAAGCGAATGTGGTGAGCTATGAAGAGGAGATTCTTCACGAAGAGGAGGGAACTGATCGGGCTGAGGACCTGCAGCCTCGCGCGCCTGTCGTCACGGTCATGGGACACGTCGATCACGGCAAGACCTCCCTGCTCGATGCCATCCGTGAAACCAACGTTGCTGCGCACGAAGCTGGTGGAATCACCCAGAGCATCGGCGCCTACCAGGTGGAAGCGCAGGGACGCAAGCTGACTTTCATCGACACGCCGGGCCACGAGGCTTTCACGATGATGCGTGCCCGCGGGGCGCGAGTCACAGACGTAGTAGTGCTGGTCGTCGCAGCCGACGATGGCGTCATGCCCCAGACGCTGGAAGCCATCAACCACGCCCGCGCCGCTAATGTTCCCATCGTAGTGGCCATCAATAAGATTGACAAACCTGAGGCGGAGCCTGAGCGCGTAAAGCGGCAACTTACGGAGCATGGCCTGATGCCGGAAGAGTGGGGCGGGCAAACCGTAACCGTTGAAGTTTCTGCCAAGCGACGCAAGAATCTTGATTTGCTTCTGGAAATGATCCTTCTGGTTGCCGATCTCCAGCAACTGAAGGCCAATCCGAAACGGCTTGCAACCGGTACGGTGTTGGAGGCGAAACTCGACAGGGGACGGGGGCCGGTGGCCACCCTGCTGGTCCAGAATGGGACTTTGCGAGTCGGTGATTCTTTCATTATCGGCGCGATTTACGGCAAAGTGCGCGCCATGTTTGACTACCGCGGACAGCCGGTGATTGAAGCTCTTCCTTCCAGCCCGGCGGAGGTGCTGGGCCTTCAGGATGTTCCACAGGCTGGTGACAGACTGCAGGTGATTGACGATACGCTGAAGGCTCGGCAGATTGCCCTTCATCGCCAAGCCAAACAGCGCGAAGCCGCGCTGGCCAAGAGCGCCCGACTGACACTCGATCAACTGCATCAGCAATTGGCAGCGGGCGACGTGAAAGAATTACCGCTGATTATCAAAGCCGATGTGCAAGGGTCCGTCGAGGTCCTCGCGGACACGCTGAACAGATTGAGCACGGAAAAAGTAAAAGTAAAAGTCATCCATGCGGGAGTCGGCGCCATCACGGAGACCGATGTTCTGTTGGCCTCGGCTTCCAATGCGGTGATCATCGGTTTCAATGTCCGGCCGGAGCGCAAAGCGACCGAGCTTGCGCAGCTTGAACAGGTGGACGTCCGGTTGCACACCATCATTTATAACGTCACCGACGAAATCAAGAAAGCTATGACCGGCCTCCTGGCGGTGGTTTTCAAAGAGACAACGTTGGGCCGGGCGGAAGTGCGGGAGACTTTCCGGATTTCCAATGTCGGGACAGTGGCGGGCTGTTATCTCCAGGATGGCAAGGTGACGCGCGAGGCCCCGATCCGCCTGATCCGCGATAGCGTGGTGGTATTCCAGGGCCGAATCCGGTCCCTCCGGCGGTTTAAGGAAGATGTGCCCGAGGTGAGGTCCGGGATGGAATGCGGGATCGCGCTGGAAAACTTTAACGACCTCAAGATCGGAGATTTCATCGAGGCGTTCGTGAGGGAAAGGGTTCCTGAACCTGCGATGGCCTGAAGACCCATTAGGCTAAGGGGTGAATGTGATGCCGGTTGGTGTGCTGACCCTGGAGATGCAACTCCCTTACGCCCACTCCCTCAAGGAAAAGAGAGCCGTCCTGCGAAAGATGCGCGACAGGCTCCGGTCGCGCTTTAACGTGGCCGTTGCAGAGTTGAACCACGAGGACGTTTGGCAGCGCGCTACGTTAGGTGTGGTCTCAATTTCCGATAGCCAGCCGCTGCTGGAATCCGTTTTCCGCCAGGTATTGGCCGAGGCAGAAAAAATCCTGGGGGAGGACATGGCGAATCATTTCGTGGAGTTCTTCTGAGTAATTCGTTTCCCTCTTTGGTCAAGCCGGGGCGCTTGATGCTTTCCACGAAGCCCCTCTGCCACCCCCTAGAATCGAGAAGTCGAGAGTCGAAAAGTTGAACACTTTTCGACCTTCGACTCTTGACTGCTCGACCAGACTGTGGGGGTGGTGGGGGCTCCCTGCCGTGCGTTAGGAACCTCCGGCGGACGCTGTTACGAGGGACAACGGACAACTCACGTCCGACGTTATTGCAACTCCAGTCCCGCAACTAACTTATGATTGATGCTCATGCTGGAATTTCCGGGGTCCTCATTATCGACAAACCTGCCGGTCTCACCTCGCACGACGTTGTGGCGCACGTGCGCAGGATCCTCGGCATTCGCCAAGTTGGACATTTCGGTACGCTCGATCCCTTTGCCACTGGCGTTCTTCCGGTTTCGGTCGGCAAGGCAACGCGCTTTGCGCAATTCTACCTGAAGTCGCGCAAAGCCTACGAAGGGGCCGTGCGGTTCGGGTTTTCAACCGATACCTACGATTCCACGGGCAGGCCGACCTCGGAGTGCTCGCCGGTGGCCCTTGATCGGGAAATTCTGGAAAAAATCTTCCGGGAATTCACCGGCCGCCTGATGCAGACTCCGCCCCCTTTTTCCGCCAAGCACGTGGGGGGCGTGCGCGCCTATGAACTGGCCCGCCAGCAGAAGCCGGTCTCGCTGGCGCCGGTCGAGGTGGAAATCTACGCGCTCGAGTTACTGGGAATTGAAGGAGGTCAGGTCCAGTTCGCAGTGGAGTGTTCCGGCGGAACCTATGTTCGGTCATTGGCACACGATTTGGGCCAGAAGATCCGTTGTGGAGCGTACCTGGGGTGTTTGCGGCGCACGGGCGTGGCGGAATTCAAAGAAAGTCAAGCCGTTACATTGGACCGGCTCGCGAAAACTGTCGAAGAAAGACGGATCGAAAGCTGTATGGTACCGCTCGAGTCCCTCCTGCCGGAATTTCCGGAGCTTGTGGTCCGCGGACGCGAGGAGATCGGCGTGCGACACGGACACGCGTTCGAATTGTGTCAATCCATGCGCGCCGGACGAGGCCCGAACATCGGCCGATCACCGGTCGCTGCCTTACTGAAAATCCTCAATACCGAGCGGCGTCTCATAGCCGTCGCCCGCCACGTGGACGGTAGCGTTTATCACCCCGACCTCGTCTTGGTCTAATGAAGGCAGTAGGCAGAAGTTAAAGACTCGTTGAAAGTGGCTGCAAAACATCAGAAGCAAACAGCCGGTGGGTGATCTGACCGTGGTCCCGCCGACCTCAAAGAACAGAGGTCTGCGCCAGCCAAAAACTGACTCATGGACACGAGCCAAATGTAATCAAGGTATGGCTAGGCGACTGCATGTGATCCTCAAGGATTCAGAATACCGCGAGATCAAGCGCGCCGCACGCTCCCGCCAAATGTCGATTCCCGAATGGGTCCGACAGGCGCTCGATCAGGCACATCGCGGTGAGCCTGTGGGCAAGGTCAGCAAGAACCTCGAAGTCATCCGCGCCGCGGCACGATTGGATTATCCCACGGGTGACATCGGCCAAATGTTGGCGGAGATCGAGAGGGGATACGGGTCGGGTGCGCATGCGTGATTCTGATAGCGGTCCAGATCCTCAAAACTTGAGTCCTGTCACGTCGGCGGGCGTTCTCCTTCCGCGCTCCGTGCGGTCGAAGTCGGAATCAAAACTAACCAATGTGAGGTTGTATTTGTCAGCGGCGACGTATTGGTACGCGTCGTCAAAGTCAAGGCCGAATTTGCGGCACGCGGCGGGCACTTCCTTGAGGGCCGCCGTATCCAGGCGAATGACTCGAACCGCAGAATCTGCCAACGCGTCCGAAAGGAAGTCCAGGAACAAACTATGCTTCTTCAGGCGGGTCAAGATGACGCCTAGAGAGTGCAGTGAGAAATCGGTCAAGGCGAGCCGCCGAGCTTCTTCGGTCTCCAGCAGGCGGCGGACTTGAGCAGCCTTCTCTTGCTCAAGGAGAAGTTCCAGCCAGATGTTCGTATCCAGAAGGAACATCAGTCACCCCGCCACTCCAACGCCTTCTTTTGCAACTCCAACGACGTAAATTGTTCCCGAAATTCGGATAAACCTCCCGCCCAATTCATCCGCAGTTTCGAGCATTTGGGGCGGACTTTGGTTTCGAACAAAAAGCTGGCGAAATCCTGAACTTCCTGCTGCAATTCCACCGGGAGTTCTTTGATCAACTCCTCTAGGGTTTTCATCAGGCTGCCTCCCCTTACAGTGTATTACATCTCGGCCAGATTCAACACTGGCATTGCTTAGCCCCAATCCGTCGATAGCTAGGGTTGGACAACGTTGGAGCGCATGGCCATGCGCCCCTATGTCCAAACTGGGTACACCCAATTGGTGTAGGGGTAGGGCTTGCCCTACCCTCGTCGGCCTCGTAGAACTCCGGGGACGGCAAGCCGTCCCCCTACATCGTGTGCCATTATCGACGGATTGGGGCTTAGCTTACGCGGAGGTCGAAGTTGCCCCTATCCCGAAGGCGTCGAGCGGGCATTGCGACTTGTGCCGGGCTGTCCGGCGGAAGCTGCTGAGATTCGCGGGTTGCAGCATCGCTGTCAAATGGTGCAGACTACCTCGGGGGGAAGGGCGTGTTATTCTTAATCAGCTCGCCGATAAGTTGCTGGAATGATGCGGGAAATCCGATGTTCCCATTGATGTGGCGAAGCTTCAGTCTGAACCCCTCAAATGCCATTACGACACGGCCCCAGTAAATCTCGCTCCCAAGCACACCCACCGTGTCGAAGCCGGTGAGATTCGTCCTCGCAAGCTGTGTTTTCAGTTCTGCAATCGAAATGGCGTCACGATCGTAGAAGCTCCGGTCGTACGTCTGGGGAATGATGAAATCCGGGTCGATAAACCCGTACTTAGCCGATATTATCATCCAGCGTTTGGCGAAATGTTCGGCGTACCCGCGGCTTGCTTTGAAAACTGCACTCGTATACGCGTTGCGGGCGAGTGTAGGGCCAGCATTGGGATACCTATCCCAAATCTTGTGATGTCCGCACGACACGACTACGAGAAGTTCGCCCACGGTGGGTAGGGTACAGCAGGCGAGCGTGCTCGTCAAACAATCGGTTTCAGACAACATTGGGGCCCGATTCTCGATCACTCTGTGATTGTGAGGTTGTTAGCATGGGACGTGTCCGCCTCAACTAGCACGTTATCTGTACGCAGGAGGCGGCCTGGAGTTGAGGTAATCTGCGGCATGAGGTAACACGGCACTTGTTGTCTGAATCATCTACCTGGAGATTGAAAGCCGGCTGGGTCGGAAGGTGCTTCAGTTCTCCTCGTCCGGGCCGCGGAAGGTAGAGGCACGTCGGTGGAACCCATCTCTTCCGGTCTAGCACACCCAGCGGACCAGGCACCATCAAGCGTTGACGGTCGGAGTTTTTCAACTCGTCGGAGACTTGCTTCATCCTGTGGTCGCATGTAACCAGGAATGTGTCCTCTCGCTGGCCGAGGTAAGCTAATTCGCACGCCATAGCAATCACGAGAATATCAAATGTGCTCAGATGATCGCGTGCATCTTTTGAAGCGATGTCGTGTTCAACGGGTATGATCCTGTCTGCCGCGACGATGTGATAGCGGTTGACATCATAGGGATAAAGCGTTTTCCCCCAGTGAACGTCTTCCCGGAAGTGTGCGAGGCGCCTCTCATAGCGTTCCCTGTCTATCGCCTCCCCCTCGCGCGGTTTGAAGTACTTGCGCGCAAGCGTGTTAAACACCTCTGCGATGCAAATATTAGGAATGAACAACGCCGCTTGGCAATAAGTGGTCTTCTGTTCCAGTATGTACCGGGCCGCCCTGTTGGTTTGGTCGTCGCGCGGAGCGTATATCTCCACCGCGGCACTCGCGTCGAAAAGATAAGTCAGCATTGCACCTCCCTCGAAGGAAAGGGCTTGGTTCCCGCCCCAGGTTCACCATTCTTGCCTTGGTGATTTTATACCCTCTGTGGGTTTAGGAGAGCCTCTGCCGCATCATACGCGGCACGGGGCCGGGCCAGCGAGCGGGCACGCGCGCGAAGGCTTTCCAATTCTTCTTGCCGGGCCAATAGTCGCCCGATGGTGGGCGCGAGCTCAGCGAGGTTCTTTATCCACACGCCGCTTCCCCATTTCTCAATCCATTGGCAAGTGCGTTGTTCATTACCCGGCAAGGGATCAACCGCCAACATTGGCAGGCTGCAGGCACATCCCTCTGCCAGAGTGGCTCCGCCCGGCTTGCTGACCATGAAGTCCGCTGCCACCATCCACTCGTGGATGTTATCAACCCAGCCTAGTACTCTCGAGCGAGGGATGGCATGACACAGCGCCCGAGCCGCCGCTTCCATCCGCGGGTTTTTTCCGGTGATGACAACCATCTGGAACGTGCGTTGCACCTTTGCCAGTTTGCTCAGAATCAAACGAGGACGCCCGAAGCCTGCGCCGCCGAACAGAACCAGAAGCACGGGGCTATCGGGGGCGAGGCCGAGGCGAGCGCGCACGCCCTCTCGTTCAGGCAAACGGGAGAAGATGGGGTCAATGGGCTGTCCCGGGGTCACAATCTTGGAAGAGGGCGCGCCGGCGGCGGCGAGCTCGGTCGCGAGATCCTGGTGAGTGCAGAGGTAGAGATCCACCTCGGGCTGCACCCAGGCTTGGTTGAAATCCATCAGCTCCGCACCTGCAAGTCGAAACTTCGCCCTGCTGATGCGCTTGTGCATGCTGGCGAGTTCGCACAGGCCGACTTCCGTTGCCACTACGACATCCGGATCGAAATCGCGCATGAACCGGAAGAGCGGTCGTGCGCCCCGGCGGTAAAGCCAGCCCGGGCCGGTAGATGGAGATTCGTGCTGTACACCTTCGATCCATCCCCACAGGCTTGGCCAGTAGCGCAGTGGAATTTGATAGGAATTGTAGTAGGCCCGAAACCACGGTGTGCAGTGCCCCAGGGCGTCCACGACCTCGACAACGAGGTCCGGCTGAATCTCCAGAAGCGCCGCGCGCAGCGCCTTCGACGCCCTTTGATGCGCCGCACCGTGGGGCAGTGTGAGGATGAGTATTTTCAGTGGTCCCTCCACAGTCGCCGGGTGCAGAAAGCTCCTGCTACGGGACGACCGAAGTTGCGCGAGAAGCGCCCGCAATGCGCAGGCCCGGAGGGCCGTACGACTTACGCAATCCCAACCCCAGGGCTTGTGCTCTGAGCTAAATTCTTGCACCCCTCACGGGGCTGAGTTGATGATACAATTTCCTCTCGAATCTAGCGAGGTCTTCGGAAATCTCTTGTAAGACATGGCGGCTGAGAGGCATACATCTTTATTGAAGCGTCAGGATAGGCAATGAGTGGTACTTGGATAATTTTGGGCTGCGCAATAGGCCTCTTCAGCCTGTTTGGTTTGTATGTCTATGCCTGGAGCATCCCCACTCTGCAGCTTTTTGGCCCCGCAATCTTGCGCGGCCCTGCGGATCGAAATCGAATTGCCCTCACATTTGACGATGGTCCCTGCCCAAACTATACGGAGCAGATTCTCGAAATTCTGCGAAGCCATCATGTGAAAGCGACGTTTTTCGTCTGCGGCCAAAACGTGGAGCGCCATCCCGAGATTCTGCGGCGCGTCCAGGCAGAAGGGCACACCATCGGAAACCATAGCTACTCCCACCCGTTTCCTTTCTTCCGGAGCCGGGCTTTCTTTGCGCGCGAGATCGACCTCGCCGGGGTGGCAATCGAAAAGGTAACGGGAAAACGTCCAAAGTTCTTTCGACCACCGTTCGGCGCGCGTTGGCTGGGGCTTCGTCCTGTCGTGGAGCGGCGGGGCTTACGGTTAGTGAACTGGTCAGACACCGGGTATGACTGGAAGCTCGACACGCCAGGAATCGTGCGCGAAACACTCAGAACTCTAGGCCCTGGAGCCATCATCCTGCTCCATGATGGCCGCAGAACTTATCCCCCGGCCAGAGTGGACCGGTCGGCAACCGTGAAGGCGCTGCCCGCCATCATTGACGGGGCTGTGAAGGCCGGTTTCACTTTTGTCAGCTTAGAAGAGATGTTCTCAGCGGAACTCAACCTGGGTGGCCACTGGCCTGCAGCCCATTCAACGGGATGAAAATGACCGTTGTCGTCACCCCCGCGTAAGCGGGGGTCCAAGCCAGTCCGGAAGGAGCTGGATTCCCGCTTTCGCGGGAATGACCGGCAGTGGGTGATTTCGACGAAGGACAAGAGTTGTGTCTGTTTGGAATGCTGGCGTATGAAAACTTGGCTTGGAGGGTCACTTACGCTTTGCCTTAGCTTCAATATAGGTGGAGAAGGAGTCCGGCTTGCCTGGAGGCGCAATCTCGAACTTGAGGGTCAGGGTATCGCTGCCGGTCCTAACGTAGGTTAATCGGTATCGCGGGCTGGAAGGCAACACCTCGCCGACAAACTCGATGGTTTTCCGGTCGGAAGAGGCAGTAACCGAATAGTGGATTACATGTCCTTCGCTGTCAAGGTAAAGGGCTCTGGGCGGCGCTATATCAGACTCTCTGTATACAACTATCAGATCGTCATGCCTGAACGCCGGCCGGTCTTTAGTGGGCGGATAAGCCGCGTGACTCTCTCGCACCAAAATGCGGTTCTGAAGATCAGGGTGAAATGAGAATTCGCCTGCTCCTTGGCCAGGTTGCCCTCCGCCTTCGCCAACCCAGTCGCCTAAGAGGTACTCGAAGAGGCCCCAACCGCTCGTGGTTTCTTGGGTGCTGCCGGCGATGCCCAGACACAGTAATCCGGCTACTGTAACAAGAAGTAGAACGCGCAGGGTTCGATTCATTCGTGCGGCTCCAGATGTCGGAAGATTACCACAATTCGGGAGTGCCACATTGGAAATCCCGGTAAATGCAAATTTCCCAGAAACACGCGTATGACTCCTCGGAAGAGACTGCTCGCGATTCTAAACGGCCAAAAGCCCGACGTCGTGCCGTGGTTTGGAGATCTGGATTATTGGGCGACAGCGCTGATTGGACGGGGCGAGAAGCCGAATGACTTCAAGCTGCGCGACGCCTATATCGAATGGCATCGGGAGTTGGGCGTGGGATTCTATTTGCAGGGCTATTTCCCGTTCAAAACGGTCATCGAGAATTGCGAAGTCAAGGAATGGAATCAGGGGAACCTGCGCCGGCGCCGGATCGAGACGCCCCGTGGAAGCTTGCAGGAGAGCTGGACATGGCTGCCGGAGTCCTATGCCGAAGCGCCAACGGAGCATTTGGTGAAATCGGCGGCGGATTTACCTGCTTATCGATATGTTCATGAGAACACCTGCTACGAGGCGGATTACGCGTTTGCTGAGACACGCCGCACGCAGGTGGACGAAATGGGCGTGGTGCTGTGTTATCTGCCCAAGAGTCCGCTGATGCAGATGATCGCGCTGGATGCCGGCGTCGCCACAGTTTCCGAAATTTACGCCGAGGCGCCGGAGGAATTCGCAGAGACAATAGCGGCGGTGCGGCGTTCACACGATGCGGCGGCGCGCATCGCCGTGGACAGTCCGGCAGAAATCCTGATGATTCCCGAGAATCTTTCCTCCGAATGCGTGGGGAAGACTTTCTATCGACTGTATATGCGGGATTACGAGGAGACCTGGGCGACGCGCATCCGGGAGGCGGGCAAACTCTCTTGCATTCACCTGGACGGAACGATGAAGGGCTTATTGCGTGAGGCTTGTTCGAGGGGCCTCACGTTCGTTGAGGCGCTGACGCCCGCCCCGGTGGGCGATCTGGACATCGAGAACTGGGCGGAGTGGAGCGGCAACACCCACACCGTCCTGTGGGGCGGTATACCAGGGATCTATTTCACAGGGCTGGTGAGCGAGGAGGAGTTTGCCTGCCATATCAAGCGCGTCTTGGGCGTGATGCGGTCAGAGCCGCGCTATGTCTTGGGCGTGGCGGACCAAGTTCCCCCGGATGCATTGGAGCGGCGGGTCAGGTGCGTGCGTGAACTGGTGGAGCGGTTCGGCGCGTATCAATAGTCATAGCTAACAAGACGGGATTCGCGGGCACCTGAGAGAACGGGGGCCTCAAAATGACAGGGGGCTGGTGCTGAGCCATGAATGAGAATGTCTGGATAGGAATTGATGTGGGCGGAACTAAGACGGCAATCGTTATTTCTGCAAACCCGCCGGCTGTTTTGGGCAGAACGGAATTTGCCACCCTTCCGGCGAAGGGTGCGGAGCGGGCTCTCAAGCTGGTCAAGGAAGGGATTCACGGCCTGCTTGCTCAGCAAGGACTGGATGCATCCGCCATCAAGCGGATTGGCGTGAGTTGTGGGGGCCCGCTGGATCGAATCAAGGGCGTTATCCAATCACCCCCCAATCTTCCAACCTGGGATGACGTTCCAATCAAGGCCGTCATGGAGGAAGAATTTGGTGCCGAGTGCCAAGTGGAAAATGACGCCAACGCAGGCGCCGTGGCGGAGCATCGCTTTGGCGCCGGCCAGGGAACACAGAATATGGTGTTCTTGACCATGGGAACCGGCCTCGGCGCGGGGATCATCACTGATGGCCATCTCTACCACGGGACGAACGACCTGGCAGGCGAAGTCGGCCACCTCCGCCTGACGCGGACTGGGCCGGTCGGACATAACAAGGCGGGCTCGGCGGAAGGATGGGCGAGCGGTGGAGGCATAGCCCATTGGGCTGCCCAGGTGGTTGGCAAGGCTGCAAGGAGCAAGCAAAGAACCACGCTGAGCACACTTGTTCAGTCGCGTAAAGCGCTGACAGCGCGCGATGTGGGTCTGGCCGCGCAGAGGGGTGACCGCGTTGCCATCGGGATTATCCAATCGACTGGCAAGCGGCTGGGCGCCGTGCTCGCCATTCTCGTCGACTTGCTGAACCCTGAACGAATCGTGATCGGAGGTCTCGCCATGCGGTTAGGTGACTTGCTGCTCGATCCGGCGCGTTCCGTCCTGCAACGAGAAGCGCTAGCGCCTGCGGTGGCAAGCTGCGAAGTCGTCCCCGCGGCGCTCGACGAGCGCATTGGTGACGTGGCGGCCCTCTGTGTCGCCCTTGGCTTTTAGAACAGGTGCCAGGTGTCAGGGGAATGGTGAATTGTAAATTGCCCTGATAACTGATCACTGAGAACTGATGACTTTGTAGAAGGGACTCATATGAACCATGACATCGATCTCCTGGTCGCGGCTGCGATCCAGGAAAGTCTGAAAGTGAAACAAGCCTTGCTCAACGACAAGGATATCCTCAGCCTTATTGCCACTGTGGCAAAGGAATTCGTGACGGCCTTGAAGCACGGGCACAAAATCCTGCTGTTCGGTAACGGTGGCAGTGCGGCCGACGCTCAGCACGTTGCTGCGGAGTTCGTGGGTCGATTCCAAATGGAGCGAACGCCTCTCCCTGCTCTAGCGCTGACCACAAACACATCTGCACTCACAGGGATCGGCAACGATTACACCTATGAGAATGTGTTTGCGCGGCAAGTGGAGGCGCTGGGAAGGGAAGGAGACGTCGCCGTCGGCATATCCACCAGCGGCAAGTCTCCCAACGTGCTGAAGGCGCTGGCGGCCGCCAATGCTAAGGGTATGGTCACCATTGCTTTAACGGGAAAAGATAAAGGAATGCTGAAAGAAGTGGCACGCCACTGCATCTGCGTCCCAGCGGATACAACTCCTCGAATCCAGGAAGCACACATCCTCATTGGGCACATTCTTTCTCAGATCACTGAGCTGGAACTTTTTGACAAGTAGGGGCGGACGGCTCCGGTGCAGCGTCCACCCTCGCCGTTCGGAAGAGGGGCGAAGACCTGAACGAGTCTGACCCTCGGTTCTGCCGAAACGCCCAGAAGTCAGAGGCCCGGCCACACCGTATACAGTGAGAGATGGGGGACAAGCATACAAGCCGGAGAGGGGAGAATGTAGAAATCTGACGTGAGGCGAGCACGAATCTGGGGCGATCAGAGGCTTCGATTCGCGGCCGCTATGACTTCCTCCGGCGAGGCGGTGCCCGTCCCCTTCTTCATCACGGTAATGGACGCCACAAGATTGCCGAAGCCCGCCGCGGCGACCGGGTCACCCGTCACCGCCATGGTTAGCGCCGTCCCGGCCGCAAAGCTATCCCCGGCTCCGCAGATGTCCACCGGGTTCTCGACCGGGCGGGCTTTGGCCCACGTTTCTTTGCCTTCCTCGACCACCAGCGCGCCCTGGGGTCCATGCGTCACGATCACTGCCCTGGCTCCCAGATGTTCGCGTAGCCGCCCGAAATCGACAGTCCCGAAAAGTTGCTCGCAGGCAGCCTCCGCCTCCGCTCGATTCGGCTTGACCATTACCTTCCGGAACGAGTGCACTCGTTTTCTGGAATCCACTAGTAACACCTTGCTGGAATGCCTTCCTGCAAGCTCGATGATCGTATCGCGGACCGCAGGGGTAACGACTCCTCCGGCTGCTGTCTCTGCCTGGTCGCTCACGAGCACAACGTCAAAATCCTCGATCGCAGAGACCAGATTATCAATGACTCTCTTTTCAG
Source organism: uncultured Acidobacteriota bacterium (assembly GCA_963765485.1). Classification (GTDB taxonomy): domain Bacteria; phylum Acidobacteriota; class Terriglobia; order UBA7540; family UBA7540; genus CAVROP01. The sequence continues at coordinate 68,581 of CAVXWN010000049.1, forward strand.
CCTCTGTGGGAAGCGGCTGGGTAGAGATAAAATCCACTCTCGGTTGGTCCTCAATGCCGGTTTGACCATTTAAGAGCTTGGTATAGGTGAACGTTTGCCATCTGCGCATTTCCACCATGAGGTTTGCGGTGATTCCACGTTCGTTCAAAGCACGAACCAACTCGAATCCGAAACCATCGTCGCCTCGGATTCCCAGCACGGCTACTTCTCCGGCTCCCAAGGCGGCAAGATTGTTGGCCACCGTACCACCGCCGCCCGGAGTGACCTGCGTGTAGACAATGCCCAGCCGGGGAATCGCGGTCTCACGGGAGGGTTCCGATGTGGCGGGGTCATAAGTGCACCAGCGGTCCAGGCAGATGTCTCCCACCACCAGTGCCTTGAGTTTCTTAAAGCCGCTTAGAATCTCCGCAGTCGTCATGTAAGCTCCAGAAGTGTGTTTCGCAGTGCCGGTATAGTCGCCCGATGGTCCCCGCAGAAGTAAAAGCTCTCTCCCCCATCTGCCACAGTCCTGACCAGGATCGTCTTGTGGGGGCGGAAATAGTATCCAGGGTCGCTCTTCGGCAGTTCATGGTGGATATCACCCCGGATCGGAACGAGGTCAAAGACTGCGGTCGTGAAATGTCTAATCATCTGCCCTTGCTGTTGAGCCACGTTGCGAGCCATGGAAAGGGCCTTCAAATAGACCTCCGGGCTCATGATGGCGGAACCAAAATCGAGCATGATTCCACCCTCCAGGTCTTCGACCGACTTCGCGAAGACCAGGAAGTCGCGGTAGCTGGCCGCGCCCAGAGCGGCGCCCTCGCAGTTCGGGTGCTCATGGATGATGTCGTACCCAATGCCCACATGCACCGTGGCAGGGACGGAAAGCCGGTAAGCGGTCGCAAAGATGCTCACGTTCCTGTGCGGAAAGTCGCTGGTTTCGATTCGCCGCCCGACGTTTTCGCCTAGCCCGAGGGAAAGATCGGCCGCTTCGCGAATTACGTCATTCAATTCCCCCGTCTCGCGCCACAGACCAAACTCCCCGCTTCGAATATAACGGGCCACGCTCTCAGTGGTAGCGCCGACTCGGGCTAGCTCATAATCATGAATCGCCCCCGCGCCATTCATCGCGATATGTGTCAAATAACCACGTTCCAGCAAGTCGATTATGTGACGGCTCGCTCCCGCTTTAATGACGTGCGCCCCCATCATCAGGATGCGGGCGGCGTCCTTCGCCTTGGCAGCGAGGATTCTTCGCGCCACCTCAATCAGTTGGGGATGCCGGAAGTCCGGAGCCGGTCCTTCCAATGGCACAAGATAGTCGAGATTCATGTCGTGGACACGATCGCCCAGACCCTTGATCAAAAGGCGCGAACGGTCGAATGTCTTATACTTAGAGTTCATATTTTTCAACTTCCACCCCTTTGCCGGCCACAACCGGTGGGAGGGGCTCTTCGCGCCCTCCTCCCAAGGGAGAGGGCGGTGCGTCCGACTTCGGCGCCCCTAAGGAAGCCTGCGATCAGGAAATAAAGCCTTAGATAGCTCTTCCCAGCAAAGAAAATTTGGAATGATGAAATCGGCGCCCACATCGACCAGTCGCCCGCGTTTCCAGTGGCTTACAACGCGGCAGTCAGGTTCATCGGTGGCCACACCCACAGCGATACCACCGGCATCTTTGACGTTCTTGATTTCAACATAGCCGTCACCGAATCCAACCAGCTCATCCCCATGGCACTCCATGGAAGAAACCATCTTGCGAATTAGAATCTCCTTCGAAAAGCTTTTGTAATCATCCAGGGCGCCGTATATGCGACCTTCAAAGTAGTGGTCGATTCCCAGCAAGCGCGCTTCCTCGAGCGTGTATACCTCATCCGTCCCACTGGCGCAATAGAGCTTCAGACCCTGGCTTCTCAAACTATCCAGAATGGCGCGTGCGCCCGGAACAAGATATCGATCCGGGGAAACCTTGCCCCGGCGCAATTCCTCTCTCCGGTACTCAATTTTATGCATCAGGCGGTCGTGATACAGACGCTTGTACGCGAGTGGCAAGAGCGGTTTGCCACCCCTTTTCTCCACCTGCCGCGCCAATTCGATCATCTGGTAAATGGTCTGCTCACCCGTGAGGCGCGCCACGAAATCTTCCACAAGGGCCCGCAAATCCTCTTCGTTCTCGCCGGTCTTCAGTTCTGCCAGGATTTCGACCATCATGGGGACCATGACGTCCACCCAACCCGCACGAATCAGGGATAGTGTTCCGTCAAAATCAAACAGTGCTACTTTCGCACGGTCGGCCGAAATGCCCTGACGAACGACTTCGATTGTATTCATCCGAACGGTATTTCCCTCCTGGTTTGCAGATAGCTATTCAAGTCTTCCGAACCTTTAGCCTCCACATGACAAGGGGGCCGGTGCGCGACCACGCCTCGTTACTTCTGCCGCGGGCATTTGCGCAAATCGCCGGTGATAATACACCATCCGAAAACCGCTTGTCGATGCGGAAGAGCTTGGGGATTGGGGAGTAGGGCTGGCGAAGGACAGAAGGTAGTAAGCGGGACCAATCCAAAATCGAAAATGCAAAATCCCCTAGCTCCCAGCCCCTGCTTCTGACCTGAACCAGTCGACCGTCCGCCGCAGGCCCTCCTCGAAACTGACCTGCGGCTCGTAGCCGAGCGCTTGGCGTGCCAGCGAGATATCGGCGAGTGAATGGAGGGCATCGCCTTTGCGAGGCGGGTCATACTTGGGTTTCACCTGCCGTCCGAAGATTGCATTCAGCAGGGCGATGGTCCGGTTGAGCGTGTAGCTCTTGCCTACTCCGACGTTGATGACTTTGCCTGCCGCCCCGGTAGCGGCGCAGGCCTTGAGCGTGGCGTCCACGACGTTATCGACGTAGGTGAAGTCGCGCGACTGTTCGCCGTCTCCAAAAATTACCGGAGTGTCTCCCCGATGATAGGCGGCAACGAACTTGGATAGGACGCCCGTATAAGGCGAGTCAGGGTTTTGGCGCGGTCCGAAAATGTTGAAATAGCGGAGTGCGACGGTTTCGAGGCCGTAAATCCTGGTAAATATCTGGCAGTAGTACTCTCCAGCTAGCTTCCCCAGCGCATAAGGCGAAAGTGGGTCGGGGGTCAAGGTCTCTATTCGCGGCATCGTGGGATTGTTGCCATAGGCCGCCGCCGAGGCCGCGAAGACCAGACGCTTGACGCCCGCATCCCGCGCCGCCAGCAGGACGTTTAGAGTTCCGGTGATGTTGACGGCGTTTGCAGACAACGGGTCGGCAATGGAGCGCGCCACTGAAGGGAGCGCAGCGAGATGAATGACATAATCCGCGCCCTCGAAAAGCCGGGAAATCCTGCCAAGGTCGCAGATATCCAATTCATAGAGAGGAATCCGGTCAGAAACATCCTCGACGTTTACGATTCTTCCCGTCGAGAGATTGTCGAGTATGCGAACCGCGTCGCCCCTGCGCACAAGTTCATGAACGACGTGCGACCCTATAAAGCCTGCTCCCCCGGTAACCAGATATGTGGCCATAGTCAAAAATCCATGCTACGAGTTTAACACAGGCCCGTTATTTGCTTGTGCTGGGGATTCGGCTGGATGTATAAAGTTAAGTTTTTCGGAAGCACGAGTCAGTTATCAGGTGCCAGGGGGGCGGGAAACAACTCCTCAGGCTGTTGGTGGACTCCTGGCTTCTGACTTTGCTTTTCAGGGAGGTTTCGGACCATGAGGATTCTTGTATTGGGCGGGGACGGTTACTTGGGCTGGCCAACGGCTATGTATTTGTCGGCCCGCGGTCACGACGTGGGTGTGTTGGACAACTTTGCCAAGCGACGCTGGGAAATGGAGCTGAACGTCGAGCCTTTGATGCCCATCCACACCTTGCACGACCGCGTGAGAGCGTGGCACGAAGTCGCGGGGAGGAACATCGAGCTGTTCGTGGGCGACCTGCGCAACTATGAACTGGTGCGGCGAACCTTCGAGGCGTTTGGCCCTGAGGCTATCGTGCATTACGGCGAGCAGCCTTCTGCGCCGTACTCGATGATTGATCACAGCCGCGCCGTCTTTACCCAGATGAACAACCTGGCGGGTACGCTAAACGTCCTTTGGGCCATGCGCGAACTTTTCCCCGCCGCCCACCTCGTGAAGCTGGGGACTATGGGTGAGTACGGCACGCCCAATATCGACATTGAGGAAGGGTTCATCGAGATTGAATACAAGGCCCGCAAGGACGTTCTTCCCTATCCGAAACAGGCAGGCTCCTTCTATCACCTCACCAAGGTCCATGACAGTCATAACATCCTGTTTGCGTGCCGGGCATGGAAACTACGTTCGACCGATCTGAACCAGGGTGTGGTTTACGGTATCGAGACGGATGAAACCGGACTGGATGAGCGCTTGGCCACCAGTTTTCACTACGATGAAGTATTTGGCACCGCCCTGAACCGCTTCTGCGTGCAGGCGGTCGCCGGAATCCCGCTGACGGTTTACGGGCGGGGCGGGCAGACGCGTGGTTTCCTGAATATTCGCGACACCTTGCGATGCGTGGAACTCTCCATCCTGAATCCGCCGCAAGCTGGCGAATACCGGGTGTTTAATCAATTCACAGAGACTTTCAGCGTGTTGGGCCTTGCGCAGATGGTGCAGGCGCAATCGGAAAAACTCGGCCTGAAAGTCGAGATTAACCATCTTAAGAACCCGCGCGTGGAAGCGGAGCAGCACTATTACAATCCCAAGCACACAAAGTTGATCGAGCTGGGCTTGCAGCCCCGCCTGCTGTCCGATGAACTGCTGCAAAGCATGGTTAAGCGGGTCCAGGAGTACGCCCACCGCGTGAAGAAGGACATCATTCTGCCTCGTGTGAATTGGGGAGGCAGTAGGCAATAGGCAGAAGGCAGTAAGCAGTCGGCAGTATTTACTATTCACTATTCAGAATTACCCCAGCGCCGATTTTTCAAGGGCTGAGAGCTGAGTGCTGAAGGCTGACAACTGATTATGGACCTGCTACTTCTAGGAGCCGGGATGGGAATTGTGGGGGGAATGATTCCTTGCCCGCTCCATTTCATCGCTCTGACACAAGTTGCGCTCAAGCGCTGGGCGCGCGCCATCCTGATCCTGGTAGGACCGCCCCTGGTCGTTGATGGCGGCATGCTGGTTGTGACTTTCTTCTTCTACCACTATATTCCTCAATCCATCGCGCACTACGTGGCCTACGTAGGGGGAGCAGTGCTCATCGGGTTCGCGGGTTACTCGCTTAACCAAATGAGGGGCAAGACGCGAGCCGAGATGGCGAATTCCACCACGCTTACCTATGCAAGTGTCACTGCCGCGACCCTCACCGAACTTACCGCCCCAGGTACTTGGATTTACTGGCTGACCGTTGCCGGCCCTATCCTCGCTGAGGGCAGGTCCCGCGGTTATTGGCACGTTGCGCCGTTCTTCGTGGGCGGCCTCTTTGCTTATTATGGGGCGGCGGTCGTGTCCTTGCGGGTGCTTGCGTGGGGCGCCAGCCTCCATAAGCGCTTCAATGAGCGGCTGTTCCTCGCTGCCAATGTCCTGCTTTTTATACTTGGGATCTCCTACCTCGTGAGGGCCTACTTCGGGCGGTAGGAGTGACGAGTGAGAAGGAAGGTTCGATGCGCTACGATGAACTTTCAACGCCCGCTTTGACGATCGATCTGGACGCGCTGGAGCGGAATCTGGATCGCATGGCAAGCTCTTGCCGCAAGCAGGGAGTGGGCGTGCGACCTCACACCAAGACGCACAAGACGCCGGAAGTTGCCCGGATGCAGCGTGACCACGGCGCGGTGGGATTGGCCGTTGCCAAGGTGGGAGAAGCTGAAGTGATGGTGGAAGCAGGCCTGGACGATATCCTGATTGCGTATCCCATCTTGGGCGCCGAAAAGCTTCGGCGGCTGGCCGCGCTGGCGGGTTCGCGGCGGATTTTCGTCTCGCTCGATTCGGAGGTGACGGCGCGAGAGCTCTCAAAAGCCGCGTCTGAGCACGGTTCTACGGTTGGAGTTCTGGTGGAGTTTGACGTGGGTTGTCACCGTTGCGGCCTCGAGCCAGGTCCGCCGTGCGTGGAACTGGCAAGCGAGATTGCAAGAATGCTGGGACTCAGCTTCTGCGGCCTCATGACGTACTTCGGGAACGTCTGGGGAAGCCCGGAAGCGCGCCGGGCAGAAGCCCATGTCGTGGCCGGGGAGGTTGAACGAGCGCTCTTGGCTTTTCGCGAAGCCGGGATCGCGGTGGGAATCGTTTCCGGCGGTTCAACGCCTTCTGCCGAATTTGCGCACCTGATCCCAGGACTGACCGAAATCCGTCCCGGCTCGTATGTTTACAACGATATGAACACCTTCTATCAGGGCGCCTGCCTGATCGAGGACTGCGCGGCGCGCGTGGTGACGACCGTGGTCTCGACGGCCGTACCGGGCCGCGCAATTATCGACGCAGGGTCAAAGACGCTTTCCTCCGACCTGTTAGGCGCGGGGCCGAAGTCCGGCTACGGGTATATAGTGGAGGCTCCGGACGTACCCATAATGAAGTTGAACGAGGAGCACGGCCATTTGGACATTGCTTCTTCCGCCCATAGGTTTTATGTCGGTGAAGTCCTCACTGTCATCCCCAACCACGTCTGCACGTGTGTCAATATGCACGACGAAGTGTTTACTTTGCGGAACGGTATGGTGGTGGGTTCGTGGCGCGTGGCAGCGAGGGGGAAGATCCGATAGCGTGAAGAGGCGACCCGCGTGGGCGCCCCTTGCCACTTAACTGATGCTTGCGCGAGTTGACAGGAAAGGAGCACAGTCCACGTGAATGCTATGACGGTCACCGCCACTCCTGCTACTGATTTTCCCCTTGGCAATTTGCGGGCACGAATTTGGATTCTGGTGGGTTTTCTTTGCTTAGCTGCTTTCACTGGGATTGCGCAGACGGCGCCTGGGAGCGCGGATGGTATCAGTAGACTAACAAGGCCGCTTGTCCTGGACGGCAAAATGGGGGATCCGGGGTGGAAGTCGGCTACTAGGTACGCGGATTTCAAGATGCGCCATCCCGTGGCCGGCCGATCGCCCACGGAGCGCACCGAAGTGTATCTGGCTTATGACTCGGCGACACTCTACGTCGCCGTTCGAAGTTTCGATCATGAGCCCAAGAAGATACGGTCGCTAGCGGTCACCGCGGACGACGCGTGGGGTGATGATTGGGCCGTCCTCTGCCTCAATCCCTATGACGACGCCCTCAGCAGCTTGTTCTTTCTGGTGACGCCCAGGAATGTTCAGTCGAGCGGCGTCCTCGACAACGACAACCGGCCCCAGCTCACTGTGGACATGAGATGGGAAAGCCGGGCCAGCCTCATCGAGGACGGCTGGATCGCGGAGATGGCGATTCCATTGCGAAGCTTGCCTTACCAGGCCAGCGATCGCGTCACCATGAGCTTCAAGGTGGCCCGCTATATCAGCAGGAAAGCAGAGGAAGAAAACCTCCCGGAGATGAACCCGGAACGGCGCGAGTACGAACAGTATCGGGACATAGTCCTGCGGGACGTTATCCCGTCGTCGCTCTCTGCCTCCCAAGTTTACCGGCAGGGGCTGGAGAACCTAAGGCGCAACCGGCTACAACTGCACCGCTTGGGGTACGAAGAACAGGTGCACAAGTGGGGCGACGCCTCGGTCCTTGACTACCTCATATTTAATTCGCGGGAACTCAAGGCCAGCCGGCATCCGTTTCATTTCCAACGAGGTCCGGAAGACAAGAGGGTCGCGGCTTTGCTTGCCACCATGGAGTATGCCCCCGGAAAGCGAGTCGGCGCAGTGGGAAGGTTCCTGGCCAGAAGTGCCACGACTTCGTTCCTGGTGATTAAGGACGACGTGGTGCTCTACGAACACTACTTCAACGATTACCGTAAGGACTCGATTGTGACCTCGTTTTCTGCGGCCAAGTCGTTTGATTCAACCCTGGTGGGCATCGCCATTGATGAAGGGAAAATAAGCAGGGTTGGCGATCCCGTCACCAAGTATCTGCCCGAGCTGGCAAGACGCGACCCGAGGTTTGCACAAATCACAATCCGCGACTTGCTGCTAATGTCAGCCGGCCTCCGCTACAGCGAAGACCCGCCATATCGGGACAACGACGTGACCTATCACTCCGCCGACCTGCGCCAAGCGGCCATGGAAAAAACCGCCATCATAGAGGCTCCTGGGCAACATTGGCTCTACAACAACTACCATCCGCTTCTGCTGGGAATGGTCCTGGAACGAGTGACCGGCATGTCCGTGACCGCGAATTTGCAGGAGAAACTGTGGGAGCCCCTGGGGATGGAATACCCCGGCTCATGGAGCATTAACGGCGCTAAAGACGGTCTTGAAAAAATGGAAAGTGGCATCAATGCCCGGTCTATCGATTTTGCCAAATTCGGGCGCCTGATGTTGAACCACGGACAGTGGGAGGGAAAGCAAATCGTGTCGCAGGCCTGGGTGGAGCAAGCTACTCAACCCGAAGAGAAGCCCTCCAGCTACTATGGAGACGATCCTTTCTTCGTCTCCCAAGGCCATTACTACAAGTACTTCTGGTGGGGAGACAAACGTCCCGGGGGCAAGAGCGACTTCTACGCCGCGGGTAACAAGGGACAATACATTTACATCTCGCCCCAGAAGAGGGTGATCATTGTTCGCAACGGCTTCGATTTTGGAATCCCGACGTCACGATGGGCGCGACTGTTCTACCAACTGGCGGCCGGCTTGTAAGAAAGAGAAGACATTTGCCACACAGGTCGCGGAGTTCGCAGAGAAGAGTCGAAGTATCTTTCTCTGTGGTCTCTGCGCGCTCTCTGGTGAATCTATTACGGTCGAAGTGATGTCGGACAGAGACAGCAAATGCCATCCCGGCTATAATGACTAGCTCGACTTTTGACGTGCCCCATGGCGTACGGCAGCCCGGTCTAACGGAATTCAACCTTGGTCGCGCGTACGTGTCCTGACGCAAAATTAGCTCGAGGCGATAATGCCGGTCCACAGCATCTACACACTTGCGAACGATGACCCCGAAGCCCGTAGCTGGCTAAGCTTCTTTCACCTGCGAGGTTACTCGCAACTGAACAATCTGCTGATCGAACGGGTCTTTTGGCTCGAGGGATCGGTTGACCTTGAACGGCTGATGCCGCTCCTGGTGAATCCCCTTTATCAGGCAGCCGCTGAGCGCTCCCAACTTGATCCGGAGCGGGGGCCAATTGTTGAAATTGCCTATCGACCCGCCGTGACCGACCCGGAAACGCCCTCCATTTTGGCAGGAGCACGCGCACTGGGTGAAGTAGGCTTGGAATTCGCAAGGCTCAGCCGGCGCTACCAATTCTGCGGAATAGAGGAATCGGAGGCCCGGAGGATTGCCGCTCGTTTCCTTTACAACCATGTCGTGGAGCGCATTCGCGAGCCAAACGAAGTTTTTGCCACGCTTCGTCCCACCGGGAATCCCGACCCTGTTGCGACGATTTCTCTCCTCGATTTGACCGATGAGCAACTGGCTGCACTCTCCGCGGCCCGCTCGTGGTACGCGCCACTTTCCCAGATGAAGGCCATCCAGTCGCACGAGAAAGCCCAGGGACGGCCCCATACGGATGCCGAGATCGAGATCCTGGTGCAATCGTGGAGTGATCACTGCTACCACACCACCTGGAAGAGTCTCGGTCTTCTAAAAAGGCTGAGTGACGCAACGGCGCAAATCAACCATCCGCTGGTTGTCTCTTCCTTCAAAGACAACGCCGGGGGCATGGAGTTCTATGAGGACTGGGTAGTTACCATCAAAGGTGAAACCCATAACTTTCCGAGCTCCATAGCTCCTTTTGGAGGTATTGCGACAAAGCACGGCGGCGTAATCCGCGACACGCTGGGATTTGGTAAGGGGGGGTACCCGATTGGCGGCACAACGGTGATGGGAACAATGGACCCCAGAATTGCGGAAGTTCCACCCGGGGCTTTGCATCCACAGTTGATCGTGTCGGAATCGATCAGGGCAACCGCCTATTATATGAACCCCATGGGCATTCCCATGATGCACCCGGTTTACCGCATCCATGCCGGCTACGCCAAGTGCTTTGCCCTTGGGCATTCGGTGGGATTGATTCCCAAGAAATATGCTCTCAAGGACGCTCTGCGTCCGGGAGACGTGGCTCTACTTATTGGTGGCGAAACCGGCCGGGACGGGATACACGGCGCCACAGCCAGTTCCACAGGCATGACCGGCCAAACTCTCCGCAAAGAATCGGCCGCTGTACAGATTGGTCACCCCATTACGGAACGAAGGTTCACTTCAGCGGTCCCCGTTTTGCGGGACCAGGAATGCCTTCGGACAATCACCGACCTCGGAGCCGGCGGCATCTCATGTGCGGTAGGGGAAATGGGATCCGAGACGGGGGTTCGCATCGACCTCGACTCCGTTCCGTTGAAAGACAAGAGCCTCACAGTCTGGGAGATCCTGCTCTCAGAATCGCAAGAGCGCATGCTCCTGGCGGTCCCGCCTGAGAAACTTGCCGAGGCCCGCGCAATCCTCGAAGGGTACGAGGTGGGGTATTCCGTCCTCGGCTACTTCACGGAGACCGGTCGCCTGGAGGCCGTGTGGCACGGTCAGAAGGTTGTGGATCTCGATATGGCTTTCCTTTGGGAGGCCTGCCCCATTGACCCGTTGCAGGTCGCTAGACCACACCGGAACCTGCAACCCTTGCGCATACCCGAGCCGCGCACCGAGGCGGAGTGGACTGCGGCCATTCGGGGCGTGCTTGGGCACTACCACTGCGCTGACCAGAGCGCTGCTGGTTGCCGCTTTGATACGACGGTCCAGGGACGGACAGCCATCGGCCCGTATGGGGGCAAGAATCATCGGATGCCGACAAACATTTACGTTTCGGCGCCCCTGCGCGGAAAGCCTTACGGCGTGATCACCACCCTCGCCTTCAATCCATTTTATGGGGAAATCGACCCCGCTGCCATGGCGCGTCTGATGATCATCGAGGCCATTAGCAAGGCGGTGGCCGCTGGTGCGGACTATCGCCAGATGGTCCTTTGCGACAATTTCTACACGCCGCGCGTTCGTCCGGAAACAGCCTGGGATTTGCGCGACATGGTTGAAACCATCGCGGGCATTTCGGTTGCCCTGGGGGTTCCATTCATTTCAGGTAAGGACTCAAGCTCCGGGACTTTTGAGACCGAAGGCCGAAGAATCGACGTGCCCGACACGCTGGCCGTGGCGGCCATGGGACGTTTGCCGGACGTCAGGAGAGTGGTGACCAAGGATTTCAAACGGCCCGGTAATAGGATTGTGCTCGTGGGCCGGGTTGATTGCGAGGCGCTGGGCGGCAGCGTGTACGCCGACAGTTGCGGGCAGCGCGGCGAGCGCCTTTTCGATGCTTACGACGCAAGTTCGATTCGTTCGCTGTGGGATGTGCTTCTGGGACTCCACAGGCAGGAAAGTTATGTCTCAGGCTCCGCGATTGGCGAGGGCGGAATCCTCCTGCGTCTCTTTGAGGCTGCCGGGGGATCCGGATATGGCGCTCGAATTATGCTCGACGCATTTCCGGAGGGGCGGAAAGACGGCTCGATTTTCGGTGAATTTGTGGGATCGTTGCTGCTTGAAGTGCCCTCCGAATTCAATCTAAACGGACAGCTAGGAGAGATCCCGTACCGCGTCATCGGAGAGGTCCTAGCTGATCCTCGCCTGATTCTTTGTGATGGCGCGAAAATAGTCTGGCAGGAATCAACTGCTACGCTTGGCGAAGTCTGGACCAAAACGTTTCGCGAGGTCATCGAATGAGTCGAGCTGTCGCTGCCATTCTTTACAGTCCGGGTACTAACTGCCATGAAGAGACTGCTGCGGCCGTTGAATTCGCGGGTGGAAGGGCTGAACTTGTTTTGCTGCGGGATCTGCTGGACGGCCACAAACGGCTTGGGGATTACCAAGCGGCCGTGATCCCTGGTGGATTCTCTTACGGCGACCATCTGGGAGCGGGACGCATATTCGCCACGATGCTCGTGGCCTGCCTCCGCGACCAACTGGAAGAGTTCCTTGATGCCAGGAAACCATTGCTGGGCATCTGCAACGGTTTCCAGGTTCTGACCGAGTCCGGGATTCTGCCGGGGCGCACGCCGGGAAAGCGGAGCATGGCTTTACTCGAGAATCAGTCGGCGCATTTTGAGGACCGGAAAATCCGCCTTCTAGTGTCAGCGGAGAACTGCGTGTGGACTGAGAATCTCGCGGGTACGATTCTGGAGATGCCTACTGCCCACGGGGAGGGCCGTCCACTGTTTTGCGATTCCACTGATGCGGACGCGCGGGTGGTTTTCCGTTACACTGATGCTCAGGGGTGTCCTACGATGGAATATCCCTGTAACCCAAACGGGGCGCCCGGGGCTGTTGCCGGTATCACTGACGAAACAGGCTTGGTCTTGGGTGTGATGCCCCATCCTGAGCGAGTTTTTTTGCCTGCGCATTATTCGCAAGATGGGCTTAGGATTTTCACGAATTTGGTGAAATGCCTCAACCAGTGAAATCGGAAGGTGGTAGGTGGTATATAGGGCATCGTCTCTTACTCCCCATTTGCCGCCTACCACATACGACATAGGAGGGTGAAATCGCTGTGCGGTACGCGGTATGGAGGGTGTTGGGCCTCATTCCCCACCCACCGCCTGCCACGTACCACCTGCGGGGTTGGGACCATGAAAATTTTCGTCGTCGACGATGAACCGGAAGTCTGCAAACTGCTCAAGAACCTGATCGAACCCTTGGGACTGGAGGTGCGCACATCATCCGACAGTCGAGAAGCCGCTCTAATCTTGGAAAAGGAAAAATTCGATGGGATTATGCTCGACGCCGTCATGCCGAATCTGGACGGTTTCGACTTGGCCCGGATAGTCCGGACGACTCCACCTAATCAACAGGCTCCTATTATCATGATAACCGGCATGGATGACGTCGAGACCATGCGCCAGTCATTTAAAGCTGGAGCGACATTCTTCATCGGCAAACCATTTTCCAGGGAAAAGATTTATGCGCTCTTCCGGACCGCCCGTGGCGCGATGTTGGCGGAACGACGGCGGGATGCGAGCCTTCCTTACTCCACAACCGTGAACTGTGGACTGCGGGGGGAGAAGTTCAATGCTACAAGCATAAGTATCGGTGAACGTGGCATGAGCCTCGCAGGCTCAGGCGGGGCGTCCGTTGACGACGTCCTTGAGTTGGAGTTCAACCTGCCCGACCTTAAGAAGCCAATCAAAGTCAACGGCAAGGTTCGACTCAAAGAGACCTCGGGCCGGACCTCGGTGGAGTTCACAAATCCTTCGGATGCCGGCCGTGACGCGATTAGAGAGTTTGTTGCCAGCAGAATCAAGGAGTGAACAACCATCAACCTGGCAGACCCGACCAGCGCAGATAAGCTTCCACGAGGCGGGGGCCCTCGAGGGCGGCATAAATGGCGGCAACTCCGAGAAATGTTCCGTATGGCCACTGGTAGCCGCGGAAGCGCGGCGCGGCAATGGTGAATGACAATGCTACGATGGTGCCTCCAAGCGAGCCGAGCAGTATGGTGAGCAAAGTCAAGGGCGTACCGAGGAAAGTTCCGATCATAAGCATCAACATCACGTCGCCGAAGCCGAGGTACTCTTTCTCCCGCCCACCCAGAATGTAGAAAGTCTCGCCGACCGCGTAGAACAACCCGCCTCCTGCGACTGCCCCTGCAAGTGCGCCCATCACTGACAAAACAATTTCCGGAGGGAACAATCCCATGCGACGTGCCAACCATGCAAGCGGGCGGTCGTCAACCTGGATAAAGAAGCTGAACACCAAGCCGAGGCCGATACCGAAAAAGGTGACGGCGTGCGGGATGCGTCGCTCCCGCAAGTCTGTAAAGATGAGAACAACCAGCATCATCACGAAAGCGCAGAGTTTCACGAATTCGGGGCTCAGTCCAAAGCGGTAAAACGTGGCAACGAGCAATAGCGCGGTGAGCGCTTCCACGACTGGATACAGCGGGGAAATTCGGGCACGGCAATCGTGGCAGCGGCCCCTCAAAAGGAGGTAGCTTGCCAGCGGGATGTTGTCGAACCAGCGAATAAGATGTTTGCAGATCGGGCAGTGCGAGCGGGGAACTAGTATCGACTGCTTGCGGGGCAGCCGAACAATGCACACGTTCAGAAAGCTCCCAAAGACCAGTCCGAAGACCGACACCACAATGTAGGACATAAATCACCGCTTGTCCCCCTGCACTTCGATTGACAGGGTGACGAGCAGGCTATTGTAACATTTCGTTGTAGAGGCTTAGGGTTTCCTCAGCGGCGCGGCTCCAGGGGAACTGCCGCGCTCGAGCCAGCCCTTTCTGGATCAGCTCTTCTCGGAGGCGAGAGTCCTCAACTGCGCTGACGACCTTGGCGGCGATATCAAGCGGATCGCGTGGATCAACATAAAGGGCGGCGTCCCCACCCACTTCGGGAAGTGAAGACGTCTGAGAGGTCACCACAGGTAACCCACAGGCCATGGCCTCCAGCACAGGGAGACCAAATCCCTCTTCTAATGAGGGAAACAGCAGGGCGCTAGCCGATTGATAAAGGACCGCGAGCCGGTCCGCCGCGACGTATCCAAGCAGACTCACTCGCGATTCCAAACCTCCACTAGAAATCATACCGTGGATGGCGTGGCTGCCGTACCCATTGCCGCCTGCAAGAACCAACCGATAGCGCTCCGGCAGGAATTTGAGTGCCCGCAGCGCGCTGACCACATTTTTGCGTGCTTCCAACGCGCCCACCGTCAAAAGCATCTCCTTTCCCTCGCCCACCAGGGTTTGCCTCTCACGCAAGCGCACTTCCTGGGGAATAGTCTGCTCTGGCACGTTGACCCCGGCGGGTATGACGCGGAGGCGTTCCCCTTTTACATCGCAATGCCGCATGAGTTGGTCGGCTGTATATCTCGATAGGGTTACAATGCGGCCCGCCCGGGCCACCGCCTCGCGCAACAAGCGAGAGAACCTGCGCTGAAACTCCGGCGTGGAATAGTCGCGGCCCGTGATCGGGAAAATGTCGAAGATCGTAACCACCTCTTGTCTAAAGCGAAACGCAGGCGGTCGCTGCGCGAGACTGTGGAACAGGTCGGCCTGCCACGGCAACCAAAAAGTTAGGGGTTCTTGAAACAGTCGAACTGAAAAGCGAGGTCCGCCGGTCTGCGTCGCAGTCGCGGGCCGGAGGAATTCACGCCGCCTGCCAATTCGTGACAGCCGGTAACAGACCAAAAAATGGTGGGAGGTATTCAGCTTTGCCAAGGACTCTATCAGCTTCCGAGAATAGGTTGCAGTTCCCGTAGGGTTAGCATCGAAGATGTAGGTCGCGTCCACCGCAATCGTGGCCATTTTGTCAACCAGGCGCCTTTTAGCTTAGAGCATCACACTGGCACCTCTGATAATAATCTAACCTCAGTCCAGATCGTAGTTGAAAGCGAGGCGAGTCAGTGGCATGATTCGGCCAGTTGTGACTCGTGGATGTTCTCTCACGCGGCGGAGACCGCAATTCCCCGGGGAAAGGCGCGGACGCCTCACGTTGAGATTTCATACTATTTCGATCCTGGGAGGTGGAAACCTATGGAGATAGGTCGTCGGGAGTTGATCAAGACGGCTTTTGCTTCGGCTTGCCTTCGGATGTTTGGCGCGACCACGTTTGGCGCGACCACAGCACCGGTAGAGGCTTACGTGCGAAGCGCTCATAAGCTGGTTGCGCAACATCGCCGTAACGTGAGGCACTTGAAGGCGCCGGCCGAACTCGTGGCCGAGGCTTTGTTGGCCGGAGGCACTTTGAATCTGGGTGGGAGCGAGGCGGGGTGGATCCGCGAGGGTTCTGGCCGCGCCGGAGGCATAATGCACATGGGGCAGGTTTCCCCGACTACAACCGCGCAACCGGGCGATATCGCCTGGCTTAGTTATTCCGCGGATAGCTATGATGCCCAATTGAAGGCAGCGGCTGAACTGGAGTCGAAAAAATGCCTGGTGCTAGCGTTTGGGCCGCGTCCGGCCAGTGGTGTGCCAGAATTCCAGCATTGGATCGACAGCCTGACGCCATGGAATTCGGATCAGAACTTCACTCTGCTGGGTAATGTGCTTTCGCTTTGGACCGTCACCGGAGAAGTCGCAGCCGCTTCGGCCCGACACGGCCGAACGCTCGTGTTTTACCAGAGCGGCTACGTTCCAGTGCTCCACCCGGGGTCTCCGGAACGCAATGCGCGTTACAAGGGGCGCACGTTTCACGAGCAAGGGGAGCCACACATGGAGCCTGTGCAGCCCGGGGTCGCGGCTCGCGCTTACTTAGATTCCATCGACAAGATGTTTCATCATATCGAGGCACAAGAACTCGGCAAGATCGTGAGTGTGGGGAAGGAGATTGGGCGACGGCCCGCCTCCCGCCAGGCATTATTCATGACCATTTCGCACATGATGCACGATGACGTTTTGAGCGACGGCAGATGCTTCGATCAATACAAAGGAGACGTCCAACACTTGGCTGCCGCCCTCGGCTCGGATGGGTATCTGATCTTCCTGGGCTATTACGACGGCGTTCCGCACGATATATGGGAAGCCGTGCGCCAGGCCAGAGCCAGGGCGGCATGGATCGTGGTTCCGCTGGCGGGTCAGAAGCTGGACTTCGAACAGTATGGCGATGTCTTAATCAATCAGCAGTGGGAGTTCGGCGACGCCGCCGTCGCCATGCCCGGCTATGACGTTCGGATTCTGCCGCCCTCAGGGGTCGCTCAACTGTTCATTTACGAGTTGCTGATGCGCGCGGTCGGAAGCAGCAGTCGAGTGGCGTGATCCTGACCAGCCGCCTGCAGAGAAGAATATTGAACACTCTTCATATCGATTTAGGTCAACACCTGCGCGGTGGGCAGAACCAGGCGCTGTTAGTGATTCGAGGTCTACGAGCCCGGGGTCACGTTGCGGAACTAGTCGCCGTGCGGGGCTCGCTCCTGGCGAAGCGCGCCCAAGCCGAGGGTATCCGAGTCCACACTGTAAGGTGCTCTGGCGCGCAATTGCGAGCAGCAGTGTGCCTGAGGAAGGTGTTAGACGGCGCGCGGTTTGACCTGGTACATTGCCACGATGCTCATGGTCTTACCGCCGCTTGGTTGGCTGGCGTGCATAGACGCGGGAGTCTGGTGGCATCGCGGCGCGTGGCTTATCCGTTAGGGCGAAATCCACTTGCGCTGGCTCGATATCGCCGCGCACAACGGATCATCGCAGTGTCGCGTTTTGTAAGGGAGAGCGTGCTTGCCGCGGGGCTGCGAGGCGAACAAGTCGAGGTCATCTACGACGGTGTCCAAGTGCCGCCCTTGCCCACGCGAGAGCAGGCCCGTGGGGCACGCCGGCGTTGGGATATTCCCGAGTCCGGTTGTTTGCCACTGCTGGGTTGTGTGGGCTACCTGCTGCCGGAGAAGGGTCAGGAGCTACTGATCCGGGCCTTACCAGCGGTGCGAAATCAGTATCAGGATTGTCGTCTTCTCTTGGCTGGCGACGGACCATGTCGGGCTCGCCTGGAACAACTAGCCCGCCAATTGGGGGTGGAACAAGCTGTGCAGTTTGCGGGCGTAGTAGACGATATATCACAGGTGTATCAAGCCCTCGACGTCTTTGTGTTTCCCTCGATTGCCGAACCTTTGGGTAGCTCTCTGCTCTCCGCAATGGCCTATGGCTTGCCTGCGGTGGCCGTCGCGGCGGGTGCGGTGCCGGAAATAATCCAAGACGGACGAAACGGGTTGCTTGTGCCTGGTCGCGATCCCACCGGCGTAGCCGCCGCCGTGCTTCGCCTGTTGCACGACTCTTCGCTGTGCGCACGGCTTGGCATCGCCGCTCGCCGAACAGTCGAGGAGCACTTCAGCGCTGAGGGCATGGTGCAAGCAGACCATTGACCTGTACCGGCGGGTTTGCGTTTAGGGATGATCCGGATGATAGGGAAGGGTCATCGGTGCTGCTCGAAGCCGGCGCGTCTTTCGGCCAGCTTCTGGTATTTTCTACTGACGTAACGTGCCGCCATCCTGGCGATTAGAAAGCCCTGGTGACCGTCCAGGACTCCCAGGCGAAGAAAATAAGTGTGGAAGAAAACCCAAATGGGATCGAGCAGCCGGTGAAGGTACTTGACGTTTTCGCCCCGATCGAACATTTCCTGCGCTGCCAGATTTGTGTAGTGCTCGATCCTCTGAAGGTGTTCCTCAAATGTGTCGCAGGTGTAGTGCAGGATTTCGCCGGGCATGGTCTCGACGCTGCCGTTTACTATTACGGACTCGTGAACGTATTTCCCCTGCCACGCGCCCTTGCGCCGGTTGAAAAGGCGAACCTTGTAATCCGGATACCAGCCGGAATGGAGGATCCAGCGACCTAAATAACGGGCGCGGCGGGCGAAGCGATATCCATCTGCTGCGGGTTCTGAGCCTTTCCAGCTATAAATCGCAGCCTGTGCGTCGGCATCAAGTTCCTCATCAGCATCCAGGCTCAGGATCCACTGGTGCTGGGCATGGTGCGTGCCCAGGTTCTTTTGTGCTGCGTATCCCTGCCAGGGTTGCTGGATAACTCGAGCTCCCATGCTCGTGGCGATATCGGGCGTCGTATCCGTCGAGCCGGAGTCGACGACTACAATTTCATCGGCACAAGCCAGCGAGCGAATGGCGCGCGAAAGGTTGTTAGCCTCGTTGCAGGCGACAATGGTGGCTGAAATTCGCGGCATGGACAGCTCATCAGCTATGGGTGTTTCCCAGCTTTTCTAAGCGCGGCCTCGACTGTCGCGAGCGCCAGGAGCAGTGTTAACGGCGCGTCCAGCAGCGGCACAGCGCCATAGCTCGCATACCATCCTGCCACCCTCTCATTCTTGGCGTCAATGACAAGCACCACGCCGCCAACCTCCGCCGCGGCCAACAGGCTGCGTCTGCCCGCCGCGAGCAGAAGTTGTCCGCCAATTCCCTGCCGCTGCAACCTGCGATCCACAGCCAGACGCGCCAAGCGGAAGCCCGGCACATCATAGCGTGCCAGCCCGCGCCGTATGATCTCCGGCGTGCGGGCATATTCAACCGAGGCGGGGCTCAGACTGTAGAAGCCGAGGATGGTTTTGTTGTCGGCATCGTCAATCGCAAGGAACGTTTTCGCGCCGCCCAACTCGTGGCTCTTGCGGGCGTAACGGCGCAAAAACTCGTTCAGCGCTTCTTCGCCGCAGTCGAATGCTTCCCGATCATATTTCTTACTGATCGGCTCTTCGTGCCATGTTGTCAAGATTATGACCGCCGCTTTGGCAATGCCCGGGCGGCTGCCAGAAGTTTTCGGTTCGGCGCAGGCGGATTCTCCAGCAGATCGAGAACCCGCAAACTATCCCTTTCGGAGAGCTGCACGTGATCCGCCTGCTCGATGACGGACTTGGCGGCACTCAAGGCGTGACGAAGGACAAAATCCGTCAGGTCGGTGTGCTTCAGCGCCACCGCACGCAAGAGCAGCGCTTTTTCCTCGGCCCGAATCCGCAAGGACATCCGGCTGTTGTCTTCAACCGCTATTCTCGGCATGGCAGCGCCCCCGCCAAAATCATGTACACATTCAAATAGTACAGAAAAAACAGACGCGAGTCAACTTTTAAACCCTGCACTTTTGGACCCAACAAGTGCAGGCTCGCCTTTTTCGGGTCACTTGTAGGTTTGGCGCACAGCCAGGACCTCGGCAAACGCACCCTCCGAAACAAGCTGCGCGACGCGGGCGATATCTTTATGCAAAGGTCTATCTTTGGTTACGGGCGGCGAGACAGCTCGAACCTTCGCCCTGGCTTTTTCCGCCAGGCGCCCCGCCCTGAGCGGAGCCAGTAGATCGATAGCCTGGCACGCAGCCAGCAGTTCGATGGAGATTATCGCCGTCAAATTGGAGATGAGCGGGCGCAGCTTAAGGGCTGCCGCCATTCCCATGCTCACGTAGTCTTCCTTGTTTCCAGAGGTCGGGATTGAGTCCGCGGACGCAGGATGGGCCAGCACTTTGTTCTCTGACGCCAGAGCCGCAGCCGTCACTTGAGCGAGCATAAATCCAGATTGGAGACCCGGAGATTCGGTCAGGAAAGGCGGAAGATCGGACGTCAGGGGATTCACCATGCGGTCGATTCGCCTTTCAGAGATGCCGCCCAGTTGCGTAAGCGCCAACGCCATCAGATCAAGCGCAGTGGCCAGTGGTTGTCCGTGGAAATTTCCCCCCGAGATAACTTCGCCCTCAGGGACGAAGACCAGGGGATTGTCTGTGGCGCTGTTCATTTCCGTTTCAAATGCCTGTCGCGCATAGTTGAGGGCGTCGCGTACGGCTCCGTGAACCTGTGGCATGCAGCGCAAACTGTAGGCGTCCTGGATGCGCGAGCACCCCTCGTGCGACTTGTTAATCTCGCTGCCGCGCGTGAGGCGCCAGATGTTCTTGGCGGTCACCATTTGCCCGGGATGAGGGCGCGCTTGGTGCAGACGCTCATCGAAGGCCCGGCGCGAGCCGCGTAAGGCGTCCAGTGAGATCGCGCCTGCGACGTCCGCTGTGTCCACCAGAAGCTCGGCGGAACGCAGCGCGAGAAGCCCCACGGAAAGCATTGCTTGGGTGCCATTCACAAGCGAGAGACCTTCTTTCGCCTGCAACACCAGAGGCTTTAACCCCGCCGCCTTCATGGCCGCCAGCGCACGCGTACGACGGCCCTCATAGAGCACGTCGCCCTCGCCGACCAGCGCCAGCGCCACATGGGCTAATGGAGCAAGGTCGCCACTCGCTCCGACTGACCCGCGCGCGGGCACCACAGGATGCACCCCGTTGTTGAGGAAGCCGCAGAGCAGGTCGGCCACAGTCGGCCTGACACCCGAAAGACCGATAGCCAGCGTGTTGGCCCGCAACAGCAAGAGCCCGCGAGTCGCGGCAGGCTCAAGTGGCTCTCCCACGCCGCAGGCGTGGCTCCGCACCACGTTGAGCTGCAACTCCCGTACCTGGGTGGGCTCAATCCGTTGGGTCGACAGGCTTCCGACCCCCGTCGTGACCCCGTAAACGGCTTCTTTGCCGTCGATCACCCTCTCGACGAGCCTGCGGGATTGCATCATCACATGACGCGCACGCGGCGACAGCCTGACAGCACGGTTTTCCAGCGCCACTTGGTAAAAGTCGCGCCGAGTCAGGTTATGCCCGGAGAGCTGCAAATCGCGGGGCATCAAACCCTCACCAAATCAGAAATCAGAAATTAGAAATCAGAAAATGGAAATTCGAAAGTCGAGAATCGAAATCCGAAATTCCAAAAACAAGCCCCGTAGTCTCGGATGGACCGTTTTCGATTCCTGGTTTTCGACTTCTTCCGCCATTCTGAGCGAAGCGAAGAATCTCTGCGGTTGCCTTATTTCTTGAACTACTGAGATTCTTCGCTTCGCTCAGTATGACAGGCATGGTTTTTGATTTTCCATTTTCTAATTTCTAATTTCTGATTTCCCCAGGAGCAATTGCCGGAACTTCTCAGGTAAGGTGCGCGGGCGGCCGTCGCGGTCAGTGATCACGTGCACCGTCTCGCCTTCGGCAATGAGTTCATCCGTGCGCTGCCTGTAGACTTCATAGGCGAAGATCAGCACCCGCCTGCGAATACCGGTGATGCGCGTGCGAACCTCGATTTCATCGTCGTAGCGCGCCGGGGCTTTGTAACGGCAACGTGCTTCGGCCACCATGATGTAAAGCCCGTCCCCTTGCTCCATATCGCGGTAAGCGAACCCGTGCTGCAAGCAGAAATCCGTGCGTCCGATCTCGAACCAGACGAGATAATTTGCATAATAAACCACGCCCATCTGGTCGGTCTCCGCGTACCGAACACGGAGCGTAGTGGAAGTCCAGTCCGTGGCCATTGTTTCGTCAGTCATATGTTTCGATGAAATGAGCAATCCAGAGAGAGACAGTCTACAATAAATCTCTCTCAAAGCAAGCTTTCTCCGGCCCCGTCCACAGGGTTCCGTAGCACATTAGCAAGATGCCCAAAGAAGCATCTGAGCAGGTTGCTCGCAACTCGCCGCAGCTCGAGGCTCCCAGCCAACTCCAGACCACTTCCTGGCGAAGCGCTCTCCCTGGCACAGGAGAAAAACCGGTCGGCGGTTTGCCAACTGAGGGTCAGATCCGGATGCTTAGCAGGGCGACGCTCGAATTCAATTTTGCCGCGATCGATAATCACGGTCCAAACCAGAGCCCAGTCCTCCAGAACCCACAGGGTCGTAAGTCGGGCCTCACGGATGTGCTGGCGCAATTGCCTGTCACGTCCGGTAAGAACAAAGGCGCGTTGTAGGATGCGAAGCGCGGCGCGCTTGGAGGGCGGCAGGAAGGCTTCGTTACCGCGAATCACGCTCTCAACCATGGGCAGTTACGCGGCGAGTCTCGAGTGAGATGCTGGAAATGTGAGGCCACTGTCCGTCTCTAGTCTCCAATTTCCAGGCAAGGCAGGCAAGGATACCCACCCGATACTACTTTTGCCAACCTGCTCACTCACCTCACCTTCACGGTCCCGTTCTCGGCCCTGTGGGGAGCTTAGTCCAATGCCGATCAATCGGCAATTCAACCACGCGCAGGTCGGTGTCACGATCCCGCAAGACCTCCAGCACCCTTCCGAATGCGTCTGCGACAACGCTGCCGCCGCCGTAGGTCCACGCTTTCCAGGGACCATGCGTCATCTCGCCCACCAAGTCCGTGCCAATCGTAGGACACTTCCACATTCTAGCCCGGTCGGCAACCAACCGCTCGAGGTCCTCCTCGTGCGCTGGCCACCTTTCAGCCTGTGCGGCCCACCCGTAGGGAACAAGCATCAAATCAGGTTTCAAGCTCGCTACCTTTTGGGCGTACTCATCCACAAATGTGTCCGCACAGATCATAACGCCGATGCGGCCAAATCCCGTATCCACTACGCCGATGCCGCCGCGTTCACCTATCGAGTAGGGAGGATCCATCAACTCGGCCAGCACATTCAACTTGCGATGTTTCCATAAGAGCTTCCCAGTCTTCTCAACCAGAATAGCCGAGTCATAAAGCCGATCGCCGTCTTTCTCGTCGAGTCCGATCGCGATCATCATACCGTACTTGCGCGCCAAGGCCGCGATGCGGTCGCTGTCTGAGCCTGGTATAGACGTCGCCATGGCGTGCGCGTCAGGATTTTCCCAACCTAAGACAGATGATTCTGGAAATGTTGCGATGTCCGCGTGCTTGGCACGTGCGGTCTTAAGCGCATACTCAATGCGCCGGAAGTTGCCCTCCCGATCGCCGTCGATGACCAGGATCTGGCAAACGGCGACACGCACCTGGGCCTGGGCGATGGACGTTAGAAACAGAGTGGCAAATGATGCAAAAATGAGCTGCAAAAGGAAGTCCCAATCTGTGGCCCTGCACGGATCTGACCTCGTTGCCCGCCATGTCACAGACATGTTTCCTCCCAATTTACCATTTACGGGCCACCCCAACGAGGAGGGGACTCCCCCTGCGGGCTGCAGCCAAGGCTCGGCGCGCCGCAGCCTCCACCAAGTCTGACGAGGGAGCCAGTTCATGGACCAAGCCCAGCGTCAACGCCTGGCTGGCCGGCACGCGCTCTGCGGTCAAGAAGAGCTGCGCCGCCGCCGTCCTGCCGATCAAGCGAGTCAGTCGCTGGATCCCCCCCAACCGGTGATGAGGCCCAGGGAGGCTCCGGGGTGGCCGAAAGAGGCATCGTAAGTTGCGATGCGTGAGTGGCACGCCAGGGCCAGATCCAGGCCCCCTCCCAAGCAATAACCTCGAATAGCCGCAGCGATGGGAAGAGGAAACTTCGCGATGCGGTTGAAGAGCGATTGTCCCGCCTCCGCAAAATCGCGGGCGGTTGCGCCTTCGACAGATGCGACCTCCTCAATGGCGGCGCCTGTTGCAAAAGAGCGGGAGTTTGCAACAATTACCACGCCTTGAAAAAGGCCGCATGCCTTGATTGCGTCAAGGTGGCCGCCCAGTTCCCCAAGGACTCCCCTCGTAAGTCGAGGGTATTCTCCGTCCTGCGAAAAGGCCAGCACGGCGACAGAATTGTGGCTGCTTAAGTCCATGAGAAGTGGCGACCGGTGACAAGCAAGGATTCAGGAGTCAGGATTCGGGATTCAGGGCGTGCGGCCCTCGTGCCTGCGCTTTCCACAAACGTGACACTCGGTTTCCTGAATCCTGAATCCTATCTCACGTGCGCCCGGATGAAATCCACGATCTGTTGGGTTGATGCCCCCGGCTGGAAGACTTCAGCGACGCCCGCCTTTTTCAATTCAGGAATATCTTCATGCGGAATGATGCCGCCGACGACCAACAGGACATCGTCGAGGCCTTCTCCACGAAGCAGTTCGCAGATGCGTGGCACGATGGTGCGGTGCGCCCCGGAAAGAATAGATATGCCGATAGCGTCCACATCTTCCTGAAGCGCCGCATTGGCAATCATCTCCGGCGTTTGCCGGAGGCCGGTGTAAATCACTTCCATTCCGGCATCGCGCAGGGCGCGCGCCACAATCTTCGCTCCGCGGTCGTGGCCGTCCAGGCCGGGCTTAGCAACGAGAACTCGGATTCTATGATCTACTGTCATAACTCTGACCTAGCGTATGGTTGCGTTGTGGGCTACGTTCTTTCGACCGCTCCGCGGGCTGATTTCTTCAGGAGACTTTTGACTCAAGGCACTCGAATTCTCGCGTCTACTCCTGCCCCTTACCCGCATTCTAATGGAATGCCGGTTCTTCGTAAGTCCCGAATACCTTGCGCAGCACGTCGCACATTTCGCCGAGCGTGGCATAGGCGCGCACACACTCGAGAATATAGGGCATCAAGTTGGCGTCAGTGGTGGCAGCGCTTCCCAAGGATTCCAGGGCCGCCTGGACGCGGAGATTATCCCGCTGCTTCCTCAACTGCTCCAACTTCTGCCGCTGCTGACGGGCAACGTTCTCATCAATGACCAATATCGTGATGGGGCGCTCCTCCTCGGTTGCGAAATCGTTGACACCCACAATCACCGCTTCCTTACGCTCGACGGCCTGTTGATAGGTGTAGGCGGCATCGTGGATCTCTTTCTGCGGGAAGCCCTTCTCAATGGCCGCCACCATGCCTCCCAGGGAGTCAATCTTGTCAAAATACCGGTAGCAGGCATTTTCGGTTTCGCGCGTCAGCTTTTCCACGAAATATGAACCGGCGAGCGGGTCCACAGTGTTTGGTATGCCGCTTTCGTGAGCGATAACTTGCTGCGTCCTAAGAGCAATCGTGGCCGCCTCTTCCGTTGGCAGCGCCCAGGCTTCATCAAGGGAGTTCGTATGCAAGGACTGTGTCCCGCCCAAAACCGCCGCGAGTGCTTGAATGGTAGTGCGAACGACGTTGTTGTATGGTTGCTGTGCAGTCAGAGAGCAACCCGCCGTCTGGGTATGGAAACGGCAGAGCCAGGAGCGCGGATCCTGGGCGCCGAAGCGCTCGCGCATCAAGCGCGCCCAAACTCTCCGGGCAGCGCGATACTTGGCCACTTCCTCAAACAAGTCGTTGTGGGCGTTGAAGAAGAAGCTCAGACGGGGCGCAAATTCGTCCACGCCCACGCCGGCGCGAACCACCCACTCGACGTACTCGAGCCCGTCGCGCAGGGTGAAGGCGAGTTCCTGCACGGCCGTCGATCCTGCCTCGCGAATGTGGTAACCGCTGATCGAAATAGGATTCCAACGGGGGACTTCCTTCGCTCCGTAAACGATGGTATCCACGACCAGACGCATTGAAGGCTTGGGCGGAAAGATGTACTCCTTTTGGGCGATGTACTCCTTCAAAATGTCATTCTGTGTTGTTCCTGAGATCTCCCTGAGGTCAGCCCCGCTCTTTTCTGCCACCACCAGGTACATCGCCCAGATGATGGCAGCGGGCGAATTGATGGTCATCGAGGTGGTCACCTGCTCGAGCGGGAGTCCGGCGAGCAAGGTTTCCATGTCCGCCAGAGACGAAACCGCAACGCCGCATTTGCCGACTTCGCCCTCGGCCAGAGTGTGGTCGCTGTCGTAGCCCATCAGCGTAGGAAGGTCGAAGGCGATGGAGAGCCCCGTTTGCCCCTGCTTCAGAAGGTAGTGTAGGCGTTGGTTGGTGTCTTCGGGGCTGCCAAATCCCGAGAACTGCCGCATGGTCCAGATCTTACCCCGGTACATCGTTTGGTGAATGCCGCGGGTGAATGGGTACTCACCCGGGTCGCCAAGGTCCCGTGCATAATCAAAATCAGCTATATCGGATGGAGTATACAGTCTTTCCACAGGCACGCCGGAAAGGGTCGTGAAGACTTCTCGCCGTTCGGGAGAGCGCTCGAGGGCGGGCTTCAGTATCGTTTCCTCCCAGCGGGTTTCGGTAGCGGAGGGTTGGCGGGGGGAACGTTCCGCCTCGCGTTCTGTGCCCGTTTTTCGGCTGTGACTCATTTTGATTTGCTGGTGGCCCGCCGTTCTCGACCCTTAGCCTTCGAGCAGGTCTTCACACTGAACTGTTCGTAGGTGCGATCACAGCATGGGACGCAATGAATCACTCTCGCCCTCCCCGCTAGGTGACACGGACAGTCGCAATCTTTCCAGTGCTTCATTGTCGCTATTTCTGTCTCCCTTTTCGATCGCGCCGTCAGTTCCTGGAGAATCTCGAAATTCCCGTCGGATAGCATAATGAGCTGCTACCGGTTTTCCTGCCTCTCTGCATCGTACACCACAAGCTTGAGGGCATCTTAGTTCAAGGTCCGATGTAAAGTCAAAGTGTCATTGGCAGCTCCGTGTTCTCTGTGGTCAGAAGAGCCTCAACACAGAGTTCGCGGCGCGGCCTTCGGCCGCAAACAAATTCGTAGGGGCCAGCGGCGCTGGCCCTGGGCCGAACGCCGTTCGGCCCTACACGGTGCGCAAAATGTTTGCTAAGAAAACAAGAATTTACGCCCTTGTATAACAGAGACGCTCCGTGCGCTCCGTGTTAAACATTGAGGGGCACAGAGGACACAGAGGCTCTCGTCTTAGTTGCGGCGTACCAACTGCGCTGTGTTACAGCTTGAGAGCCACCGAGGAATAAGAGAGTTTCGTTTCGGTTGCGCCGGAAGGCCGCCTCCGTCCCGCTTCGCTCACTGCTGTGGGCTTGGAGGCGGAGCCTGGTTGACGGGCTCATCGTGGGTGCCCGGAATATTCGGCGGGCGTGCCACTTTTCCCTGAAGCGCGTCATTCAACTCGATATGGTAGTCGGCCAAAACGCTACCGGTCGCCTGTTGGAATTGTGTAATTGCTTTTGCGTAAGTGGAGTGCGCCTTCACCGCGTTGCCCTCGGCCGTTGCCAAGTCGCGTTGCGCCTGAATCACCAGAAAGACAGTGGATTCACCCAACTGGAATTTCTTCTGCTCCGCGTCGAGGGTCCTCTGCGCCAGCAGGACGGCCTTGTTTGCGGCTGCGATCTGGGCTTTAGCTTGAACTACGCCAATTTCGGCGCTGCGCACGTCCTGCTCGACTTGGTTTTTCTGCTTCTGAAGTTGTTCTTGCAGTTGCCGTTGTTCGAGAAGGGCGCGTGCGGCATCAGCCTGGGCGGAGCGGTTCAGAATGGGAAATTGCAGAGTGAAGCCGAAAGAGTAGTCGGGATAAGTGGCGTGGAAGAGTTGGGACAAGGATTGCGAGATACCTTGATAGGACGCTACCAACGGTCTCGTAATAGTTCCCAGGCCGGCGGCCAAGCACTGGTTTCCGTTCGCCGTGTACCCGGTGGGACAGGGGCCGTACCCATAACTGAGACCTGAGAGTCCGGTGGGCGCGTAGGTCGCAAACAAATCAAGGTAGGGAAGCAAGGCATTGCGAGTAGCCTTCACTACATTTGTCTGGGAGCGCAGGTTGAGGTCCGCCTGCTCGATCTCCGGACGGTTTTGGGCCGCCAGTTTCAAAGCTTGATCCAAGGAAGGTATATCGTCCGGCCTGGGCTCAGGGAGTTTGTCCACGGCGTCAACCTGGGCGCTCATAAGGTCCGCGTCTACCCTCCTTGAAAGCGCCGTTTTGATCAACTCTCCCTGTTGCTGGAGGCTGGTCTGGGCCACGATCAAGTTTTGCTGATCGGAAGCCACTTCAGATTCTGCCCGCACGACCTCAATCGGCGCCAGAGTGCCGATTTCCACCTGACGCTTGTTGTCAGAAAGGAGCTTTTGAGAGTAGGCCAGCGCCTGTTCAGCTACGCTAACGTTCTCCTTGAAGGAGAGATAATCCCAGTAAAGATTCAAAACCTGAGCCATCGTGGTGATTACCTGCTGACGGAAACCGCTGTTCGATATTTTGACGTCATTTTGCGCGATGCGAATGAATTTAGCGTTGGCTCGATAGCCGAATCCGTTCAGTAATTGCTGGTCGAGTCCCACCGTCAGGCCTGTAGGGACCACAGGGTTGAATAGCGTATTGAGGGAGGTTGTGGACTGGCGATAGCCGTTGACTGCGACGGCGTAGCTGGTACCGGTCAGGAAACCCTGGCCGAAATATGCAACGCCGTTGGTGGTTTGAGTGGTGACCACAGGAAGGCCACTGACTAGAACGTAGTTGAGGGGGGACGTTCGGTGGTCCCATCCGAACTGGGCCCCGGCGACTGGATCGCAACAGCCGATTACCCCGATGTTCGTAGCCCCGCCGCTGCCCGTTACCCCGCTGGCGCTCGTCGTGCTGCCGCTGCTGATGCTACTGACCCCGCTGCCGATAGCCCCCGAGAACAATGCAGAAGACGAGAATGCGCCCGGCACCCCGCGAGTTGCGCCGCCGCTCCTGGCGCGCAATAGGTCTGCGTGCGCAAAACCGATGTTATAGCGCGCCACGGAGATGTCGAGGTTGTTCTCGAGCGCCAGGGCAAGGGCATCCTCTACAGATAGGCGTAGCTTTCCGCCGCTGAGCAACGAATGAAGCCGCTCTGAGTTACTCAACTTTGGCAGAGGGACATAGGGCGAGCTGTAAGGTCCCCAGAAGCTTGGAAACCAACGTGTGTTTCCAAAATTCATGGTTGCGGGGTTGCTTTGTCTTATCTCTTGGGCATTCAGGTTCTGGGCAATAAGAAGCCATCCCAGAGCTAAGATGAGGGTGCTCCAACACAGGCTCTTAAGGTTCATTGAAAGTTCTTCTCCCTGCAAATGGGATTCTTTGATATTCGGGCACAGGACCATAAATACGCAATTATTGGACGCGGAGTTTCCTAAAACGCCATCAGGGATATGGACCCTCAGTCGCGAGTGGGCCGAGATCCGGCAGTCCTGATGTCCCTCGAACTTCACTTCTTGTCTGTGCCGGGCACCACGCCGTTTCGGTAGGTACGCCTCAAGTCAGAGTTCGGATCAGAGAACGAAAACCCGTTGTCGGTCAGCACCTCGCGACCACCCACACTCGTCCATTCGACATCGCGAGCCACCTCCGTCTGTCCCCCTTGCCATGCAAGCGTCGCCTTCACCCTCAACCTGTGGTCGCCGCGCCGGCCCGGAAATGGAGACCGGAGACTAAACCGCGTGTATCCAGATTCCACCTCGTTCGGCGAACCGTTCTGAATCCAACCTGGTAAGCCTTCCTCCGGAAGCGAAATATCATATGTCACTTTCGAAGGACCGACTGCGCCGGGGTCACAGGTCAACTTGGCATCCACCAAAGCCGATGGCGTGCCCCACGCCTTGACGAGTAATTCGCACCCAAGCAGTTCCAGAGTCATCCGACGGATCTCCTCCGGTTGGAAGGAGGCGTCTCGAGCAATGGCGCCGCTTTCTGTGCATCGGTATTTGCCACGGGCAGGGTCCGATGGGATTCGAAAGGCTGATCCACAAATGCCTTTAGCACCCGCTCCGTCGCCGCCCTAAAATCGGGTGGCCGTTGTCCGATCCCTTGAGGGTTGGACACCAGATGGTCCAGTTCTGTCTCGACCGCCTCCGTCTCCCGAATGACTCGCGGAGGCTTGGCGATGTCCAATCCATGCAGCAGAACCCCCCATTTCAGATGCTCCTCTTCCTTTACTTTTCGGATTCTCTCCCGGTAGTCCAATACCTTTTGCAAAACTTCAGCATCCTCGAAAGTCCCTGCCCCCTCCAGGCTGACGGTTGTCTTCTCGGCTACCGGAGTTGCTTGGGTTACTCGGACCGTCGTAACGTGGGTTTGCTCGTCCCAGACCCATCCCCCACATCCCGCGCCGCACTCGTCCGGCCGGTGTTCAGTCAACATGTGACCTCCCACTTTCACGGAGTGCGGCTTCAACAGCCCGTACACCCTCACCTCATAACGACGGCTCTGTGTCTGGCCGTTGTACCGTCCTTCGCTGGGACCTATTTCAATCCTGTGCTCACCGCCGCCGGTCGCCGTGAATGTAATCGGAGTCCAAGCGTAAGCCCCATTTCGATAGTCCAGTGACGCGCCATCATCTTCATAAAGCCGGAACGAGGCTGCCTTACCGGCATAAACATCCAAAATCAGCGGGTCCGTTGGACGCTCGTTGCTATAGTCCATGTCCGGCGCCATCGGCACAATCGAACCCGCTCGCACAAACAGTGGCATTTGCTCAATTGGGCACTGATAGGAAATTGCCTGGCCGCCCTCGTAGATTTTGCCCGTAAAGAAATCCACCCACTTTTCGCCCGCCGGCAAGTAAATGTCCTTCAACACGGGCTTACCGTAACCTGGTTCGCTGACCGGCGCTGCCAATAATTCCTGGCCGAACATGTACTGACGCCGATACGTGTAACTGCCTTCCTGATTGGGATAGTCTAGATACATCCCTCGCACCAAGGGCAGGGCTGTGTCGTGTGCCAGACGAGTGTAAGTATATATGTATGGGAGCAGGCGATAGCGAAGTTGCAAGAACTTGCGGGTAGTCTCCAGGCCCTGGTCACCGTACTCCCACGGAAACCGAAGACCCCACATACCATGCCACCAGAAAACGGGGCTGAAAGCGCTGAATTCCACCCAACGTTGGTACAACTCGGGTTCCACGGTTTCCTGAAAGACTCCGGAGCTGAGATTAATGACATAGTCCACCAGCATGTTGCTACCCTGCACATTGAAGGGGACCAGCAAATCTAAGGTAGGCCAATAGGGAATGAGGTCTCCGGTAAAGAAGCCCCCATAGCGATGCGATCCCCACGTCCCCATTCGACAAAAATCAAACGCCCGTCGGCCCGTGATCTTCTCGCTTCCCTCGTACTCAACGTGACGCGTCCACAGCGCCGGGTCGAGCCCCCGCATCTTCGCGTCCGCCCAACCATCCTGCCACCAGAAAGCCATGCCCATGTCGAGTCGGGGTCGATGCAGCAGATCCATGAAGGCCTCAGCATACTTCTTGTCCGCCAAGTTGTGCGGAATCTCTTTGGTCTCCGCAGGGAGACCCAGGAGTTCGCGAATGGCGTCAAAACGGTGGTCGTTTTCCCGAGTTAAAGGGCCATAGTGTTCATTAGTAGTTACATGGAAGCCATCTTGAAGCGCCCAATGAAAAAATTCTTGCGGGTCAGGCATCTGCTCCACGTCTTCGTCATAGCCGGACCAAGTCACTTTGCTGATCGAGTCAGAATCAAGCACGAGAATGTCAGCAGGGACATGTTTCTCCCGAAACTGATTCGCAATTATTTTCCATTCGTTCTCAGAGTGTCCTGCCCGTGAGCCGACCCACGTTCCCAGAATGTAGCGGGGAACCATGGGAATGGGACCCAGCAACTCCGCCAGTTGGCCTAACATCTGCTTATAGTCATGTCCATAGACAAAGAAATACCAGTCCTGGTCACTCTCGTCATCCGCCCGCGGTTTCACCCACTGGCTTTCCCGGTCCCACACGGCTGAATGACTGTCATCCAGTAGGAAGTATCCGTTCCGGCTCAGCGGTCCCGTCTCGTCGCCCGCTTCAGTACGCCAAGCAATGTCGTTGGTCGGCACCCCTCCCAGGTTGTTGTCGTCCTTGTCGCCCGGCTTCCAAGAATGTTCGCCCTGCTCATCCTTCCAGTTCACCTTGAGGTTCTCTGGCCTGAACGCCCCCGACCCCGGGCGATAACGGATCGTCATCTTGCCCGTCTGGATCACCAACCAGCCGCCTTCCCGCCGCGTTTGTAGGGACACGGTCGGCCAGTCGCGCTTGATGACGCTCACGCTAAGAGCATCGACAAAGTGGGCCGCTTTGGAATACTCCATCCTTGCCAGCGTCGGCGCCAGTATTTGGAATCGCACCTGCCCCTCGACCGCTGAACTCGCGTGCGCAGGCTTTGCAGCCTGCGCGAGTAGCCCCCCCAGCTCGATTGGTCTTGTTTCTTGCGGTTCCGTTCCTGCAACGCAGAAAGAGGCTGCGCAGATTACCAACAAACACCAACTCCAAACCAGGTTGGAGCCCGAGTATCCGGATTGACGCATGCGAGTACCTCCTCTCAGAGGCGAGGTGATTTGTGCTGAGATGGCGCGACTGCTTTTATCCGATAGTCCGCGCAGTTTCGCTGGAATACTAGCAATTTGATAGCGGCCAGTCAAATCGGCCACTGCCTGGTTGTTTGTTGCCAGCTAGTTAGTGTAAGTTAGCAACCAGCGCCGCCAGAAGCGGCGCGTGTGACCGTTCCTAAGTGTCTACTGAAGGCTAGGCTTATGCGCAATATTAGCTTGCTTATCGCTTACGACGGGACTGACTTTCGTGGGTGGCAGCGCCAGCCCAACGAGCTGACGGTGCAGGAGTGCCTTGAATCGGCAATCGAGAGAATTCTGGGCGCAAAGGCGCATCTGTGGGGGTCCGGCAGGACCGACTCTGGGGTACACGCTCTGAATCAGACGGCTAACTTCAAGACGGATTGTCGTATTCCCTGTCGTAATCTCGTGAAAGCGCTGAATGATACGTTGCCGCCTACGGTGCGCATTAGGGAAGCCCACGATGTTAATGCCAAGTTTCACGCTCGTTACGACGTTCGGTCAAAAACTTATCGCTACCGAATTCTCCAGGCTCCGGTCTGTTCGCCTTTTCTCTGGCGGTTCGTTTGGCACTATCCGTTTCCGCTGGACGGCAAGCGGATGGCGCAGGCCGCCAGACTATTTGCAGGGGAACACGATTTCACCAGCTTCGCAGCCGTCGATGCGTCCGGCGCGGAAGAGGAGCGGCCGGGTCAATCCCAAGCCCGAACTGCGTCTCCAGAGGATGGTGGAAACGGTCGCCAGCCGGCAGCGCACAAAGCCGAAAGGGGAATGGTACGAACAATATTTGCCACCCGAATTCTCCGGCGCTCCCGGACATCCATGTTGATCTACGAGGTCTCCGGCAATGGGTTTCTTCACCACATGGTCCGCAACATTGTCGGTACGCTCGTAGAGGTCGGGCGAGGGAAGCTGGAGCCGAGCGATACCCTTCGGATTCTGAAAGCTCGCGACCGGACACAAGCTGGTCCCACGGCTCCGGCCCAAGGGCTGTGCCTGATGCGAGTCGAATACTAAAATTGATTCACTGAATCATTGATCCATTGATTCATTTGAACTCTCTCCTGCGCTTGTACTTTCAATGATCCAATGAGCCAATGAATCAATGATTCAATTCCCTGACTGTTGACTCTCGACTGTTAACTTTGCAATGATTCAAGGGAGAAATGAATCAATGAATCAGTCCCGGGGGTTGACGTGGCATTGAAAGTCAAAGAGAAGAAATCGGGCCAAAGAGCTTGTGATGAAGAAGATGCGAAAGGGGAGCTTTGCGTCGGCCACCTCAAGCGCTGGTATTACGACGATCCGCACCGTCTCTTTTCCAGTTCGCAGGAGGAGGAGGCAATCAAGGAGTTCGGCAGAGCTGCAGAGGTTTACCGTTGCGAGCGCTGCCACACGCTCTACCGGCCCGCCTTGGCTGACCACTCGACGGCCGGGCAGAAATACGAGCCGAGGCCTGTGAACTTGCTGGGCGACTTCAGCGGGAAGAAGTGAAAGTCGAAAAGCAGGTCAAATCTCAAATGGCAAGAGTGAAATGGCAACAATCGCTTGGCGATCTTAATTTTGCCATTTGCCTTTTACGCTTTGCCATTTGACCTGCTCTTAGGCTTTGTGACCCCCCGGCCAATATCCTTGAGCACCCGAACAAAAGCCGAAGCTTTCCTGGTGGCGACCACCGCGATTTGGGGATGCACCTTTGTGGTGGTCAAAGGAGCGCTCGCCGACGCTTCTCCACTGCCTTTCCTGGCTGTGCGGTTCACGCTGGCCGGACTTCTCCTTCTGGCAATCCTGTGGCGAGGGAAGGCGGATTGGGCCGCCATCCTGCCGGGTTCAATCCTGGGACTGTTCCTATTCGGCGGATACCTCTTCCAGACCTGCGGCTTGATGTACACCACTCCTTCGAAAAGCGCGTTCCTCACTGGGTTCAGCGTGATCCTGGTGCCTCTGATCGTGATGCTCTCCGGTACCAGAATGGGTTCGGGAACGCTCCTAGGGGGCGTCTTGGGACTCGCCGGGATATACCTTCTCGTTGCGCCCTCAGGCATGACAGCGGTGAACAAGGGAGACATACTTACGCTGGCGGGTGCAATCTCTTTTGCGGTGCATATCGTCCTTGTGGGGCGCTATACGAAGAAGTATTCCTTTCGCCATCTCGTGCCTGTGCAGGTCCTGGTGGTCGGCGTGACCTCACTAGTCGCGATTCCGTTTGTGCCGGATCAAACCATGCATTTGACTCACCGGCTGGTAGGAGCAATCCTGGTGACGGCGGTCCTGGCAACTGGGGTCGCTTTCTCAGTGCAGAATTGGGCGCAGCAATACACCCCAGCCGCGCATACGGCGCTGATCTTCGCGCTGGAGCCCGTTTTTGCTGCCCTTTGTTCCTGGCTGGTGATTGGGGAGCACCTTGGAGGTAAGGTGCTATTGGGCTCAGGACTCATTCTGGCTGGCATGGTGATTTCGGAGATTTGGGGCGTCAGCGCGCCCTTTCCTGTGGAAGGCTAGCTAGCCCGCACGCGGAAACCCGAAGTTCGAAACTCGACCCCCAACGAATTTCGCTGCTATCGCTATTCCCTTAGATCATCCCGATCGTCCGCAGCCACGTCTCCACCAACTGAGGCCATGCCGTCACGGGAAATTTCGTGCGCCGCAGCCCAAACGCATGCCCGCCCTGCGCATACAAATGCATCTCCACGGAAGCGCCAGCCTTTTTCAGCGCCGCATAGTAAGCCAGCGAGTTCTCAACATCGTCCACCGGGTCATCCTCATCCTGAAGCAAAAACGTAGGCGGCGTCTGGCTAGTGACACGGAGATCGGGATTCAACCCAAGATTTTTATCGGCGGTCGCCGGATAGCGAATCACAAACTTTTTGGTGCCTTGCTTAGCATCCCATTCCGCCGCGGCAATCGACAGATGTCCCGGATAAAGGACCACCGCAAAATCCGGGCGGCAGCTTTCTTTGTCGGCGGCATCTACAGCCGGGTACAAGCGCTTCTCAAAATGCGTGCTCATCGCTGCCGAAAGATGCCCGCCTGCCGAAAACCCAAGCACTCCAATCTTGTGCGGATCGATGTGCCACTCGGCGGCGTGAAAGCGCACCAACCCCACCGTCCTCTGCGCATCTTCGAGCGCCATCGGTGATTCCGGATACGGCCCCGATTTCGGATACATTCCCTCACCGGGCACGCGGTACTTCAACAGCACACACGCGATCCCCTTGGACGTTAGCCAGTCACAGACCTCCGTGCCTTCAAGATCGATGGCCAGAATCTGATAGCCTCCGCCAGGAAACACGACTACCGCAGCGCCTGTATTCTTTTCCGTTGGCGAATAGACCGTCATCGTAGGCCGCGAGACGTTACCTACGTAAACCCACGGCCTGCCGGCAACCAGCGACTCCTTCCCCGTCGTCGTTTCGACCTCCGGCCCGGCGACAGGCTGGGGATCGGGCACTCTCGCCGGCCAAATCGGCACTTGCGTATGTCCCGGCGATGGCTGCCACACAGGCTTCTGCGCGCCCAGACTGCCAAACGCAGACACAACACAAACAGCAAAGATGAAAGGCTTCTTCACAATCCCCACAACTTATCGCTATACGACACGCAACGCGCGCTCGAATCCGGGCAGAGCGCGTTCGATTGAGCCGAGCGGAGCCGTGAGCGACAAGCGGATGTACCCGCTCCGTCCAAAACCCGAACCCGGCACAGCCAGGATGCCTTCCTCCATAAGGGCACGCACAAAGGCCAAATCATCAGGTACCGGCGCCTTGGGAAACATGTAGAAGGCTCCCTGCGGTTTTGTGACCTTGTAGCCAATGCGCGTCAGGCCTTCCCATAGCAGGTCGCGTTTTTCCTGGTAGGGGCGAGGATCGACCTTGAGATCTCCCACTTCCATCATCACCCATTGCCAGACGGCGGGCGCATTGATGAAGCCCAGCGTTCGGTTGGCGAAAGTGCAAGCGTTGCGTAGCGCTTCCAATTCCGGCAGCCGGGGCGACAGAGCTAGATAACCGATGCGCTCCCCTGGAATCGCCAGCGCTTTGGACCACGAGTAGGCGACAACTGTCCGGAGTAGGATCGAAGGAATCTCTGGCAATGTCAGCCCGTCAAAGGCCAGGGCTCTGTACGTGTCATCGGCGATGACCGTCACCGGATGATCGAGTCCGGAAACCAAGGCTTCCAAATCCCGCACGAATCCGGCGGAGTAGACCACGCCCGTCGGGTTGTTGGGCGAGTTGAGAATGATCGCCTTGGTGCGCGGGGTGATGGCGGCCTCAATGCGTCCAATGTCGGGCTGAAACTCGTCGTCGGTATCGACCGGCACCATACGACCGGCGTGGTTCTCAATGTAGAATTGATATTCCGGAAAGAAGGGAACCAGAATGATGACCTCGTCGCCGGGGTCGAGCAGCGACTTCAGCACGACGTTGATGGCGCCTGCTGACCCGACCGTCATGAGGATGTGATCCGGGCCGTAAGCCAGTCCTGTCCGCCGTGAGAGTCGCTCCGCAATCACGGCTCGTACCGAGGGGAAGCCGGCATTGGGCATGTAGGCGTGGCTGTGCGGCCGATTCCCCTCAGTGACTCGTCTCAACGCCGAAATAACTGCTTCCGGTGGTTCGCCACTGGGATTTCCCAAGGTAAAATCAAAGACGTTGTCTTCCCCGCGCTCCCTTTTCATTCGGTCGCCAATCTCAAACATGCGCCGGATCCAAGAGGCGTGTTCCATCTGTTCGGCAATAACTTTGCCAATACTCATTGATTTATCTCAGCATACAGGGAATAAACCGACGTGCCGGCGACGCGTTAACGTCGCGTCGGCGCGCTGGCCCCGAAGGGGCCGAAGGGCATCCGTCCCGCAGTCGCGGGATGAAACCCACGGGAAGCGTCTCGCGGACTTTGACGCGACCTTTCATTTCTCGATGCGCCCATAAACTTCCGTGCTACCAACCACATTAACGCCGGCGGACTGAAGTTGCTTGATTGCTGCATCGGGCTTGTCGAACCGGAAGATCATTACTGCCGTGTCTCCGCGGCCGAATGTGAACGCGTACATGTACTCGATGTTGATGTTGGTCTTTTCGAATACACCTAACAATTCGGCCAGACCTCCGGGCCGGTCGGACACCTCCACGGCGACCACTTCAGTTACATTGACTACGTAGCCGGCATCCTGGAGAAGCTGCGCTCCTTTCTCCCAATCGGAGACGATGAGGCGGAGAATACCGAATTCCTCCGTGTCGGCTAGGGTCAGGGTCCGGATGTTTATACCCCCGTTGGCCAGGAGGCGGCAAGGTTCCGTCAACTGGCCCGGCTTGTTCTCCAGGAAGAGCGAAAGCTGATGAATCTTCATATGTTTCGTCGATCGATGAGCCGTTGCGCCTTTCCCTCGCTGCGTTTGAGGGTCTGCGGCGCCACTAGCCGAACCTTCACTCGCAGTCCGAGAGTCTGATTCAAGGAATGAGCGAGCTTGTTGTGCAGGTTCTCGAGCGCACCCACCAGATCGCTCGAGACCGGTGGTGTGACTTCCACCTGTACCTCCATCTGGTCCAATCCCCCCTCTCGGGTCAGGAGAATTTGATAATGGGGCAGCATACCTTCCACCGCGAGAAGGGCGGATTCGACCTGGGAAGGGAACACGTTGACGCCACGAATGATGAACATGTCATCGCTACGGCGGCTGACTCGTCTGATGCGGCGGAGAGTTCGCCCGCAGGGGCATGAGCCTGGCACGAAGGCGCTGATGTCACGCGTCCGATACCGGAGCATGGGCATGGCGTACTTGCTCAAGGTTGTCAGGACCAGTTCTCCTTCCTCTCCATCCGGAACTGGCCCTCCGGAATCCGGATCAATGATCTCCGGATAGAAGTGGTCCTCGAAGATGTGCAGACCCGCCTGGCAACGGCACTCACTACCCACGCCTGGGCCGGTAATCTCCGTAAGCCCGTAGATATCGTACGCCTTGATGCCGCCAGCGGTCTCGATGTGGCGGCGCAACGAGTCGGTCCACGGTTCAGCGCCGAAGACTCCTACCCGCAGGGGCAGTTCTCGCACATCGACGCCCATCTGGTCGGCGCGGTCGAGCAAGTGAAGGAAGTAACTCGGGGTGCAGCAGATGGCCGTTACTTTGAAGTCTTTCATCACCATGATCTGTCGATCAGTGTTGCCGCCGGAAATAGGAATCACCGTCGCCCCGAGCGCTTCGGCGCCGTAATGGGCCCCCAGTCCTCCAGTGAACAGGCCGTAGCCGTAAGCGTTCTGAAGAATGTCGCCACGGCCCAGGCCGCACGCCGCGAGTGTCCTCATCATCGCGTCGGTCCAGACGCTGAGGTCCTGCTGCGTGTACGCGACCACAATCGGCTTGCCCGTGGTTCCGCTGGAAGCGTGCAGCCGGACCACCTCCTCCAGGGGGCTGGCGAACAGGCCGAAAGGATAGGTGTCGCGGAGATCAGCCTTCACCGTGAAAGGGAAGCGAGCCAGGTCGTCCAGTGTTCGTATATCCTCGGGCGAGACGTTGCGCTCATCGATCCTTTGGCGGTACAGTTCCACGCGCTGGTAGGCACGGCGAACGATAGACCGAAGCCGGCCCAACTGCAGGGCCCGCATTTCTAGAACCGGCATGTAATCGGTCGCGCTGGCGGGATGCATCTCGGCGGGATGGTCGTGGTGGATGCCGGTCATGAGTTTCTCTTGTAACAGCGGTCTCTAGCCAAGTACGACGCTGTCATTCCGACCCGTCGACTGACGGAGAGGAATCTCGCTCTGGTTCTCTCTTTGGCAGAACCTTCAGTCTGGCTCGGGTCCCGATCCGCCCTGGACAGATCGACATTCCTCGCTCCGCTCGGAATGACAGGGGTGGTCGGGGTCTCTCGCTGCCGCGCGTCCGATAGCCAAGGCGTGAAGATTCGCTGCATGCAACTTTTCCGCCAAGTTCTTGCGGACAGCCTCCAGCCAAGCAGCTTCAGGGAAGGGGAGGCTCACGCTGAGCCAGCCAAGCAGAGCGACGTTGAGGCTTCTCCTGTCGTGCAAGGCGCTTACAGGAATGGCGCCAGGTGTGATCAGCGTGCCACCCTCTCGCAATCGCCAGCGGTTAGGCTCCACCTGATCGGGAGATAAGACCACCAGATAATCCGCCTCTCCCGGGGGCACCATTGGACTGAAAACTCTTTGGCCGAACCGCACGTCACTCGTGACGGAGCCACCGCGCTGGCTCATACCATGGATTTCGCTCTTTTTCACGTCGAGTCCGGCACGAAACGCTACGTCGGCGACGATATCGGACGCCTTAAGCACTCCCTCGCCGCCCAAGCCGGCAATCACGATGTTGGTCACCTTAGTCCTGTTGCTCAAGGCAGCTCTCCGGTATCTCTTCGCGGGCAGCAGACCGTTCATACTCCTTAATCTTGCCAGCCGCCAGCAGGCAATTGCGGCGGGCCACAATCACCGTGAGCTCTCCCCTGGCAAGGCTCGCAGATACCAGCTCCTGAAAGGCGGCAGGATTGGCTGCCGGATCAATCACATGCACGCTGGCAATGCCGAGTGAGCGCACCAAATCTTCGATGACCACTTTGCCGGTGGGCCGGTGTTCAAGCGTCCGGCCTGTTCCTGGATGCTCTTGCAAGCCAGTCATGGCCGTAGTCCCGTTGTCGAGGATGATAACCAAGTGACCGGTTTTCGGCGGGTTATAAACCATCTCCACCAAGCCAGTGATGCCGCTATGGATGAACGTGCTGTCGCCTATAGTACTGACCACACGGCGGGCCTGCTCAGGCGGCAACGCGTGTCTCAGACCCAGTCCCACGCCGATACTCGCTCCCATGCAGACACACGTATCCACCGCCTCGAACGGCGGCAGCACCGCCAGCGTGTAACAACCTATATCACTGGCTACGATGCAATCCAGGTTGCGCAGGGCGCTGAAGACCGAACGGTGAGGGCAACCCTGGCACAATTGCGGCGGCTTCCCTGGCGGCGGAATCGGTTCCAGCGAAGCGTCGGCGGCGAGGATGCGCCTGACCCGATCCACGTTCAATTCCCCGGAGCGATACTCCTCCGGCCTCCCTTCTGCCTCGATGCCTGCCGCGCGAATGGTCTCAAGCAAGTAGGGATCTCCCTCCTCAATCACCACGCACCGGGACACGCTCCCCACAAAACGGCGGATGGTCTCTAGAGGGAGAGGGTAAGTCATCCCCAGCTTCAACACCGCAGCTTCCAGCGCCGCTTCGCGAGCGTGCATGAAGGATATCCCCGCAGTAATAATCCCCAGGGACCGGTCCCCCTCGATCACGCGGTTCGGCCCCTCGGCTGCATTCCATTCCAGAATGAGCGCGAGCTTTTCGCGGAGCCGGCGATGAGCTGGCCGGGCGTATGCGGGGATCATCACCCGCCCCTTTACGTCGCGGACGAACGTTGGTGGGGCATTCGATGGCGCCGACGCTCCCGCAGGGCGGACGACAGTCTTGGAGTGGCACACGCGGGTGGTGAGGCGGAGGAGCACCGGAATTCCCCATCGTTCAGAGATATGAAGGGCGAGTAGGGTAAAGTCGTACGCTTCCTGGGAGTCTGCGGGCTCCACCATCGGCACTCCCGCCGCCACGGCGTAGCGCCGATTGTCCTGCTCATTTTGGCTCGAAGCCATGCCGGGATCGTCCGCCGAAACCACTACTAGGGCGCCGGTAACGCCGGTGTAGGCAGCCGTGAAAAGTGGATCGGCGGCCACGTTCAAGCCAACGTGCTTCATCGTGACTAGGGCTCGGGAATTGGTATAAGCAACCCCCAGCCCCACCTCGAGGGCAACCTTCTCGTTCGGCGCCCACTGCGCGCGGCCTCCCAGGTGGGAAAAATTCTCCAGAATCTCCGTGGAAGGTGTCCCGGGATATCCTGTACCCAGGGTGACGTGGCCATCGCGGGCAGCCAGGGCCACCGCCTCGTTGCCGCTCAACAGTAGCCGATCCGGTTCACTCATCCACAACCTCAGAATCGCCGTGTTTCAAGCGTTTGATTCTAACCTTGCCAGCGAGCTTAATCAATCGGTACGGTTCGAGGTTAGTGGGTCCGTCTGACGTAGAGCCGGCTTCACACCGCCGCATGGGGATGTCAACTCACCATTCCGCCAAACTGCCCCACTCCGATTCGATGCCGGGGAGGGTTAATTTGAAAGTGGCAGGCGTTCTGAGCGAAGGTGATGTTATAATGAACGGATGCGTCCGGGCAAGGGCGGACCGGGCGCCATGAGGTGAGGTGGGAATGGGTAGAAGTGGGCATAAGTTCCTCCCGGTGTTGGTGACAGTTGTAACGCTGGGGACCGGTGTTTTTATCGGGACGGTGGTTTCTCACGGGGTGCGTGCCGCCAGAAGTTCGCCCGCGGCTACGGATGCCAGGCCACTTTCTCCTCCCTCGCCTGTAGAACTGTCAAGCTCGTTTGCCCAGATTGCGGATTCGCTCGAGCCTTCAGTCGTAAACATTAACACCGAGAGCACGGTTCGCATCGCCCGCCGCCGCTTTCGTGGGCCCGAGGGGGCGCCCTTCGGTGACTTCTTCGACAAGTTTTTCGATTCGCCCGACGCCCCGCCGGGGGGGCTGAGGCAACAAAGTCTTGGCTCCGGCGTAATCCTGGATAGAAACGGGTATATCCTGACGAACTACCACGTAGTTACGCAGACTGGCGAGGATAAGCCTGTCGATCGGATCAACGTATTCTTACACGGAGATGAGATTTCCAAGTACAAGGCCAGGATCATCGGCGTCGATAAATGGACGGACCTTGCGATCATCAAGATCGATGCAGGCAAGCCGCTGACGGCTGCGCCATTAGGCGATTCCGACGCGATGCGCGTCGGAGATTGGGTTTTGGCGATCGGAAGTCCATTCGGCTTGGATTCCAGTGTGACAGCCGGTATCGTGAGCGCCAAGGGACGCGACATCGAAGGGGGAACGCAGGGGCAGTTCAAGCGCTTTATCCAGACGGACGCAGCAATCAATCCCGGCAACAGTGGCGGGCCGCTGGTCAATATGGCACGACAGGTGATTGGGATTAACACGGCCATCGCTACCGAACGGGGCGGGTACGATGGGGTGGGCTTTGCCATTCCCTCGAACACCGCCCGGAAGGTTTACAACGCCCTTATCACGGCAGGCAGCGTACGGCGCGGCGCCATTGGTGTTCAGTTTTATAGCCAGAACAATCCCGCCATGCTGAGAAGCTTTGGAA
Source organism: uncultured Acidobacteriota bacterium (assembly GCA_963765485.1). GTDB lineage: Bacteria > Acidobacteriota > Terriglobia > UBA7540 > UBA7540 > CAVROP01. The sequence continues at coordinate 111,164 of CAVXWN010000049.1, forward strand.
CGGATCATGGCATCGTCATTAACAGCGTCGAAGCAGGCAGTCCCTCCGACCACGCCGGTTTGAAGCGTGGGGATGTCATCCTGAGCGTCGACAGGAAACCGATCAACAGTGCGGATGAGTTGGTCTCCATCATCTCTGACAGCGAAATTGGCAAGAAGCTCCTTGTGGAGTACCTTCGCGACGGAAAACGGCAAAGCGCAAACGTCGAGGTGGGAGACCGCAATAAAATCGTGGCCGACCTGCGCGAAAGTCCTGAGAGCGAAGGCGGCGAAGCTCCTGCGGTCGCAAGCTTTGGCGTCCTGGGGATTTCAACGAAGAGCCTCACCCGCGATCAGGCCCAAGAAGTCGTCGATCAACTCCATCTCGACACCAAACAGGGCATCCTGGTGGCGGACGTCCAGTCGGGCGGGTTTGCTTCTGAGTTGGGCGTTCAGCACGGGGATATTATTCTAACCATCAACCATCATCTGGTCACTTCTGCGGAGGACTTTACCCGTATACAATCTTCCCTGAAATCCGGGAACGACGTGCTCCTGCTTATTGCACGGCGAAGCGGCCCACGGTCGTACACCACCCTATTCCTTGCGGATCGCCTGCCGTAAGGGATGAGGCAAGGAGACTTGAAACAAGCCTGGCACAGGAAGACCTGTGGAGCGCTAGTGGTCCTCATGGCCGCAGGGTGGATAGTGTCGGCCCAGTTGCGCGCCGAGACCGCATCCCCACAGAAGGGCGGAAGCACAGCGATGCGGGCTACGCATAAAGCTGCGGCGAGCAGGAGCCATCAGGGGACTGCGCACCACGCAGCGACTCGGCGTGTTTCTTCCAAGAACAGGCGGGCAACTGCCGTGCGGAGCCGGCGAGTACAGTTGCATCCTGCGCCGGAACGAATTCAACAAATCCAACAAGCATTGGTTCAGGCGCGCTACTTGAATGAAGAACCCAATGGCCGTTGGGACGATCAGACGCGCGAGGCAATGCGACGCTACCAGACCGATCATGGGTTCCCGGAGACGGGTCTTCCTGAGGCAAAATCCCTGATGAAGCTCGGCCTCGGGCCACATCCCTTGGCGAGCGAGCTCGATACGGCTCGTGCAGCCACGGCTGGCGCCGATAGCGCCAGCGTCACTCCCGCCGCTTCAGACCCACAGCAGGATCCACCTGCGGCACAGCCTCAACCCTGAAAGCAGGTTTCAGGTGCCACGGGAAGAGGACAATTGTTAATAGTGAATAGTGCATTGAGGAAGCGTAGCCCTCATAGGCCGTGGGCGCAGCGCACCCAGTAAACTCTGCCCCCGCAATTCATAATTTACTATTCACCATTTACGATTTACTATTCATGCTACGTATCAATTTGTGCCCTCTGCAATCTGTCGCTGTAATCCACATAGACGGCTTTCCACTCAGAATAGAAATCCAGGGCGGCGGGGGCGGCTTCGCGGTGGCCGTTGCCTGTCTGCTTGGTACCCCCAAACGGCAGATGGGTTTCGGCGCCGATGGTGGGAGCGTTCACGTAGAAAATGCCCGTCTCCAGATCACGCATTGCCTGGAAGGCGCGGTTGACGTTTCGGGTGTAAATGGACGAGGAAAGCCCGTAGATTACTCCATTGCCGATTTCAATGGCCTGCTCGACGCTCCCGCAGGGAATGATCGAGACGACGGGGCCAAAGATCTCCTCGCGGCAAATTCGCATTTTGGGATCGCAATCGCCGAAAATGGTGGGGCTGTAGAACCATCCTTGATCGTAGTCGCCGCCGGTCAGGCGCTCCCCGCCGCAAAGCAGCTTGGCGCCTTCGTTCTTCCCAATCTCGACGTATTTCTCGACGGTCCTCAATTGGCTCTCGTTGATGAGAGGCCCCATGTTAACGGCCGGGTCAAGACCATTGCCGATTCTTAAAGACCGCGAGCGAGCTACGAACTTCTCGACGAACTCCTTGTACACGTCCTTGTGAACTGTGATGCGACTGGAAGCGGTGCAGCGCTGTCCGGTAGTCCCGAAGCCGCCCCAAACGGCGCCGTCCACGGCGAGGTCCAGGTTCGCGTCCTCCATCACCATGATGATGTTCTTGCCGCCCATCTCGAGGCACGAGTGTTTGAAGGTGCTCGCACAAGCCGCGGCTACCTTTTTCCCCACTTCGGTCGAGCCCGTGAAGGAAACCACGCGCACGTCCTCATGGCTCATCAACGCTGTCCCGACTTCGGCGCCGGATCCGCAGACGAGATTTACTACCCCGCGAGGAACTCCCGCCTCCACAAGTGCCTGGACCAGGTTGTACGCCGAGAGCGGCGTGTCAGTGGCCGGCTTGATCACCACCGCGTTGCCGCAGATCAGCGCCGGCATGATTTTCCAGGAGGGGATAGCCATGGGGAAATTCCAGGGTGTCACCAGCGAGCACACGCCGATAGGGCTGCGCACCCACATGCAGAACTTGTTGGGTAGCTCGGATGTGGTGGTTTGCCCGAAAAGCCGACGCCCCTCGCCCGCCATGTAATAGGTCATGTCAATGGCTTCCTGAACGTCGCCACGAGTTTCGTCGAGGATTTTGCCCATTTCGCGAGTCATCTGTTCGGCGTACATTTCCTTTCGTTCCACGAGCAAACGCGCGGCCCGATAGAGAACCTCACCTCGCTTGGGAGGCGGGGTAAGCCGCCAGGATTTGTATGCTTCCCTGGCCGCTTGAATGGCGTTGTCTACATCCTGCCGGTTGGACTTCTGGAATATGCCAACTAACTCTTGTGTGTTGGCGGGGTTGACGTTGTCAAAAGTGTGTCCGCTTGCTGACGAAACCCACTCACCATCGATGTAGTTCTTGTAGACTTTTGGTGGCGCCATTTTCCCGTTCCTCCATTGAAGCCCGCGCTCGCGCTGATACCCCCCTTTTCCCCTCCCGCCGCGGCGGGAGAGGAGTCCGCTCCGGCTCCCCACCTGCGTCAGGAGAGGAATTCGCTCCGACTCCCCTCCTGGGTCAGGAGGGGTTAGGGGTGGTCGACGGCCGAACACCTATAATCCGCGAGCCGAATTAGAGCGGCGGGCGGAGAGAAACTATAGCAAAGGCCCCCTCGGGCTTCAAGCATGGGGGCGGAGCAATGCATCGCTGGTGATGTACCTCTCAAACAGGTTCACAGAAGTAGCGCCGACCTTTAGGGCGGGGTGTCCCAGGCTAGAGCCTGGGGCGACGAGGGCACGCGCCCTCCGTAGGATTGTCAAGGCTTCTGAGAGACCCACCTGAAATCCGACACCCGAGACCCTCTTTTTCGCTTTGATCGGCGTTTTTCGCAGTCAAAAAACAGTTCGTTTTGGCGGCCAGAAAACGCTAACCCATTTGGTTTCAATAAATCCTTCGCTTTGTTCCCACTATTTAACATCTTTTTTGCGTTTTGCGGCACTTTTCCCCGGAACCCCTCGGCACCTGCCTTTGTGTTTCCTGAATCCCGAATCCTGAATCCTGCCGGGACCCTTTCCCACCGCCATGGCGGCGCGCTGGGCATATGTCTACAACAGTAGGCTACAACATTTCTAGCCGCGTGTCAAGCGCGAAAGTTTAGGAGCCGGGATTCAGCAGTCGAAAGGCAGTAGGTGGCAAGCTGGCGGCGGCAAGCGTAGCGCAGGTCCCGCCTGCGGGCCGAAGCCCTTCAGTGGGCGTAGGCCCGCTCTCTGGACCTGCGGCTCTTCGATGGCAGAAAGCAGTAGGCAGAAGGCAGTGGGCAGTCGGCAGTAGCCAGTGGCAAGGATGAATAGGCCGACCTTTAATTCAGAATTTACAATTCCCTATTCGCAATTAAAAAGCGCCCCGCCCCTGCAACCTGCTCTTCTGTCTCTAGACACTTGCCGAGTACTCGTTAGTGATGCCAAGACCGATGGGAGTCAGGCCCGCTTTCAAAGTGCTGTCGTCTCACTTTCCGGGAAGGGCGTTTCGGGCCCGCCACGCCAACGGGTCGCTTCTATGTGTAGCCGACACGGCCAAGTGACCGCCAAGGGCGGATGAGAACCCGTGCGGATTGAAATCCCTTCCATGTGCGCGACAACAACGGTCGAATTCGGTGCCATGGGGAAGCAGATCGTCTCTGGCCCCTCGGAGGAATGGTTCATATTCGCCTTTTATTCGCTTGCAAGGCCATGATATAATTCGGCACAAATGGGTGGAGTGTGTGCGAGCCGTCGGCCGCCTTTGCGGACAGGATGGCCAGGAGCATCGAAAACCGAGGCGGCAGTGTGGCCCACAGCCGGGCACTTGCGGAGTTCGATGGGTGCAGATCAAACGATGGCGTTAATCGAAGGAAAAAAGCTTGCCGGCTAACGCGAGCAATATGATTCTAGAGGATGTCCTAGTACTACTACGTTAAGTTATTGACCTCCGGCAAGAGAGGTGTTAAGCTCCGGTTCATGACCGAGAGCGAAATCGCAAAATGTCGAAACCGTTTGGAACAATTCCTGGCCGACCTCCTGGAGCCGCTGGGGCGACGCGAGCGCCGCCATTGGGGCTCGGTATATGTGCGCGGCCTGATGCTCGATGGCGAACGCAAATCCATCGAGCCGATGGCAGAGCGTCTGCCCGAAGGGAACGTGCAGGCGATGCAGCAGTTGATCGGACAGAGTCCCTGGCCTTGGGCTCCGGTTTGGCAACGGTTGGCACAACGCATGACGGTGGAGTTGATGCCCGATCCGGTGTGGGTCATCGACGACACGGGGTTTCCCAAACAAGGGCACCACTCCGTTGGGGTGGAGCGCCAATATTCGGGCACGCTGGGCAAGACCGCGAATTGCCAAGTGGCGGTGAGCCTGCATCAGGCAGCCGGGGAGGAAAGTACGATCCTGGACTGGCGGCTCTACTTGCCGAAAAGCTGGACGGAGGATCCGCAGCGGCGAGCCGAAGCAGGCATCCCCGCGGAGGTGAAGTTCCAGACCAAGTGGCAACTGGCGCTGGAATTGATCGACGAAGCGCGGGGGTGGGGCCTGCGGTGTGGGGTGGTGCTGGGGGACGCCGCTTACGGGGAAGTCACGGAATTTCGTCAGGGGCTGGAGACTCGCCAGCTCCCTTATGCGGTGGGCATCCCTTCGACCTTGGGGGTGTGGGCGAAGCCGCCTCGCATCCACAAACTGAAAGCACGAGGGCAGGGCCGTCCGCCCAGTGCTTATCACTACGGCCCGCAGCGGCCAGGCACCGTCCGGGAGGTGGCGCAAAAGGCCCGCGGGTGGAAGCAAGTGCGCTGGCGAGAAGGCAGCCAAGGCTGGCTCGAGTCCCGCTTCTACGCTTGCCGCGTGCAACCCTCGCATGGATTCCACGAAGGCCGGCCCCGCACAAGGAGGTCTGGCTGCTGGTGGAATGGCCGCGCGGCGAGAAAGAACCCACCAAATACTTTCTCTGCGACCTGCCGGAGCACTACACTTTGCGGCGGCTGGTGCGCATCGTCAAAGCCCGCTGGAAGATCGAACAGGATTATCAGCAACTCAAGGAGGAACTGGGGTTGGATCACTACGAAGGCCGCAGTTGGGCAGGTTGGCATCATCATGTCACCCTGGTCATGTTGGCGCATGCCTTCCTGACCTTGGAGATGTTGCGCAGCAAAAAAAACTTCTGGATGGACCCCGCCACAGACGCGCCGTGAGATCCAACGCCTGTTGTTCACCTGGACGGGGGAGTGTGCGTATTGTGGCAGCATAGTTCGCAAACGAAACCGACCACCTTAACGTAACGTAGTAGTACTAGGTCCACTACAGTACACCGGCTCGCCGAATTATCGCTCAGGGGACGCCCTCGGACTAGATCCCGATTACGGTCACATCCTGCGAAAGGCACAAGAGGCGTGTGACCTCCAGGGGGTCTACATGCTTCGCGGCAGCGCGTACGATCCTCCACAGCCTGATGTCCCTGTCGTTTATGTTTGCCGCGCTGATTCGGAACAGAAAGCACGGGAAATCCATAAGAGTGTCTGGAACCAAAACGTCGTCCCTTTCTTGGTGGTTGTGAGTCCCCGGTGGGTACGGCTTTACCCTGGCTTCCGTTTCGAAGCCTCAGAAGACCCAAACCATGCAGCGCTTGCGGCCATCGACAACTTTGGCCGAGTCGCTTCTGCGCTGGCCCCGCTTCGGGCTGGCTCTGTCGACTCCGGTGACCTTTGGAAAGAATGGGGCACCCATGTGGCGCCTGAATCACGGGTGGACTGGCGACTTCTCAAGGATCTCCGCACTGTCGATGATTGGCTATGCGGAAACCGCGTCGAGAATCGTGCTTTGTCCCACTCCATGATTGGGAAGTTCGTATACCTCCGTTATTTGCGCCAACGGAAAATACTTTCCGACGCCAGGCTGACAGAGTGGAGCATTTCCTATGATGAGGCTGTAGGTGAGAATGCGCGGCTCAACACGTTTGCGGAGCTGGTGCAGCGGCTTGATGAATGGCTGAACGGGTCGGTCTTCCCGCTTTCGCGCATAAAGATTCAGGAATTCGGCACAGAACGTCTGCGGAGAGTGGCTTCCGTGTTCCAGGGCGGGACAGCCCACGGTCAGCTTCCGCTTTTCGACATCTACGATTTTTCGCTGATCCCAATCGAAACTCTGTCGGTCATCTACGAACAGTTCCTCCACGCCACCCGCCACCCGTCAGAAAAATCCGAAGGAGTGGCACGGGGCGCCTATTACACGCCAGTGCCGCTCGTAAACTTTATGGTGGACCGCCTTGACGCCCACAAACCTCTGGGGCCGGGAATGAGGGTGTTGGACCCGGCATGCGGTTCAGGCGCCTTCCTTGTTCAGTGTTACCGCAAGCTCATCGAGCGGCGGTTGGCGGAGAGCACCCACAATAAGCTTCGCCCGGCTGAACTTGGCAGTCTTCTAACCCGCCACATTTTCGGAATCGACATTGACGAGGATGCCTGCCAAATCGCCGAACTTAGCCTATCGCTTACTTTGCTTGAATACGTCGACCCACCCGATCTGACGAAAACTAGCTTCAAGCTCCCACCTCTGAGAAACCGGAACATTCTGTGTACCGATGCCTTTGCGGAGAATGACTTGTGGCGGAATTCGTTCGAAGGGAAGCCGTTCGATTGGGTCGTTGGCAATCCTCCATGGAAGGAACTGAATCTCCATCGGGTGGATGATGCGGATAAACCCGCACTCAAATGGATGCAACGGAACCGGACTGAACACCCCATTGGAGGGAATCAGTTAGCCGAGGCGTTCGCCTGGCGAGCCTCGGATTTCGTCGCGGATAATGGTTCCGTCGCGTTGCTGCTTCCCGCGATGACCTTGTTCAAGTATGAGTCGACGGATTTCCGCAAATGCTTCTTGAGGAATCATCGAGTCTGGTCAGTGGCGAATTTTGCGAACTTAGCAAATGTCTTATTCGGCGGGCGCGCGACCCTTCCGGCAGCGGCATTTTTCTATTCCCGCAGACCCAAACAATTAGATCTTCAAAGTGGCCGCGAGGAGATCGAGGTATACTCTCCATTCCTTGCCAATCAGCCGACTGCCCTGGGCAGGAAGAGAAAACGAATTCCTGTCTGGAACCTCATCGTCAACACAACCGATCTACGCGAGCTAGCTTACTCCGAGGTCGTCAATGGAAGCCCACGGCCCTGGAAGCTCGCGATGTGGGGTTCCTCGATTGACGAGAGACTTCTGTCACGAGTGGAGAGTCGCTTTCCGACCTTTGGGCAACTCGAGGAAGAGGGGCTCCTTCTGGCTTCACAGGGGCTGGAGTTACGGGACCAAAACGAGGCAGACCGGGGGACTGAGCAACACCTGGAACTCGCGGGAATGCCCACGGTGTCGGTTGACCCATTGAAGAAGCGGCGGTATTTATTCCGCTTCCCTCAAGCCGTACTTCAGCCGCTTGACATCAAGCAGACATTCGTAAGTTTGCGCGCTGGGTTTACGCGACGATTTAGCGTCTGCATGCCCCCACACGTACTGGTGGGAGCGTCAAGGAACTTCGCGATTTACGCAGAAGTCCCCATCATCGTGCCTTCCCGGCAGATTGGAATCATTTCGCCCAAAGGGTACACAACCCTACTGAAGGCTCTTGCCCTCTACCTCAACTCCGACTTTGCCGCTTACCATCAATTTCTCTGCACGACACAAGCGGGGATACAGAAGACTATTGGCACTCTTAAGGCATTGCGGACTCTGCCGGTCCCGTTTGGGGACGGTGGCAAGTCCCATGGTGACTGGGAGTCTTTGTACACAGGAATATCCAGACCCAAGAATCGCGGTTGAACGATGGAATGGGCGTGTCGGCGGTTGGAAGCGTCGACGGGCGCGCCCCAAAACCTACTCAGCCGGGTTCGCGGCCCGGTTCGGTAGAGGTTTCAGCGGCTCGGGGAGGATCAAGGTGGTTTGAGGCTCTCCGCTGACGACACTCCCGCCCCCTTTTGCCTCTTGCATTCTCTTTTTTTCATCGCGCTCCTCCGTTTCAGGTCCGCAGTTGCGCGCAGCGCAGGCGCGCGGCTTGCAGCAGCAGCCACTTTTCCGTATCCGCTTTGATCTGCAGGATCAGTCCCCGCGCGTGGCGCACCAACTTGCCCGCCAGCCGATACACTTTCCAGCGTAGCGTGGCCACCGTCGCGGTGCGATACGATTCCGGCAGCACACGCCGCTTGAGCAACTGCGCCAGATTGTAGGCCAGTACGCCAATGGCAAAGTACAGGGCGTTGGCCGCCCGTTGCCCACACGGCATCTGCTCCATTCCCATGTCCAGCTTCAGTTCCTTGTGCCAGTTCTCGCTCTGCCCCCGCCCGTTGTGTTTCCAGATAACCTCCGCCGCGCTCTCCTCCCGATTCGAAGCCACGGCGTGATAGCAGTGCCGCTCCGATTCAAACAAGCTGGGCTGCGGATTGAGCCAGCGCAGCACGATCAGCCGGAACGCCTGCTTCGTCTCGTTCATCGTGTGCACAGTCTCGGCGATTTCCCGATCCGTCCCCAGTCCCTCGGCCGTCTGGTCAGGGTCGCCACGCGCTCGCCGGCAGGTTCTGGATTTCGCGTTTCACCGCTGCGTCCAAGTCCGCCGTAATGGTGAAAGTGCGCCCCGGCTGGCTGTAGTGGTTGATCACGTCCGCCTGGTAGGCCGCGCTGTCGCTGCGAAAATAGATCCGCTTCCCTGCCGGCAACACCGCCTCACACTTCTGCGCGAAAGGTAAAATCCCCGTCCCCGGGCTCACGTTGCCATCTCGAAATTCCTGCCCCACGCAGATGCCGTTCACGTAGCCCACCAGCGGCATGTACCCCCGCGCGTGGTGATACGTCCACTGCGCCTCCCGCTTCTCCGCCTCAATCTCGGTGGCATCGACGTCCAGAGTCAACTCCTCGCCTTCCGGCTCCAGCGCACCCTGGATCAACTCCTGGTTCACCCGCTCCAAACCCGCTACCCCGTCCTTGCCTTGTCGCCGCAACCAGTCCCCTACGGTACCTGCATCCGGCACCGCTCGCAGCCCCAAGTTCTCCAACACCTCTTGCTCGGCCCGCAACTCCCGCAGGTCTTCCAGCCGCCGCCCGCCGGCGTGCAGCATCCACACCAGCGGCTGCACAAATTCGCTGGGCCGATACCCTCGCCCCGAGCCCGGAACCGCCAACTGCTCGTCCACGCGCTTCCACACTTTCAGTGCTTGCGCCATCTCCTCCAACACCATCAGCCCGCCCAAACTCGTCAGACGTTCTGCGCTCTTTTCCAGCTTGATGGGCAGAATCAGTTCAGGTAAGCTCGACTGCATCGTTCACCCTCCCGGTGTGGGTCTAAGAATTCTCGCAAATTCTCTATACCACACATCCCGCGAGGGTGAGCGTGTTTATAGCCCCTTTTTCACAAAATCAATCGCGATTGTCGGGTCCAGAGCGACGGCGGGGGAGGATGATTTCGATCGCCCGGAACTGATTAACGACTTGAACGAGCTGACATTTGCATCCCTGCGGCTCGACAGGCGTGCCAGGGCTGCAGTCCGAGATTTTGTTAGCACCCGGTTCGCTCTGACTCGCGGAAAAATTGGAGAGGACGCAGTACGCGAGTCGAAGCCGGAAGAATTGAAGTCGTACGCTGGAACACTTCGTGATGAACTTGACGCGTTCGTGGGCGAAAACAGCGGAACCCGTCACCGTGTGGATATTCTTTATGGCGGCGGCTCGGGACTGGCGATTATCGAAATTGTCGGCGGGGCCACGGGACGATTGCCGGTCCGGGTCATCAGAGCAACGGACGAAGCCGCACGGAGCTTTGCGGAGGCTCGGAAGCAATTGATCGAGAAGTACGCACAGTGGCTTTACTTCCGCCGCAATCTCCGCGTATACGAACCGTCCAGAATATACATCTTGAAGCCGCTTCAACGCCTCCCATGGACCCAAACGCAGGCCATGCAAGATGCGGGAGACATCATCGCGGAATCCATTCAGCCGGACCTGACAGAGAATGAGAGGGTTATACGCTGATGCCCTCGGGTCCAGACCCAGATCGCACGGTCCTGTATCGGCTGGCATTCATTCGAAGATGTCACATTTTGGTGCTGCGCGGCTATGAAGTGATCAAGGGTGAGGATCTGAGTCGTGAGGAGGAGACCAGCATTACAGGTGAACTGGTTCGCGGCGTGCGGGAGGTTCTGGAGAGTGAGGGAGCCGAGGCTTGGATGCAACTCTTCGAGGTGCTCGACGACCCTCCCCAAAACGTGGCGGGTAGGCTGGGTCGGAGCCGCCCCCGCGTGGACATTGAATTCGTGCGTCTGTCCGGCCGCGGCAAGAGGCCCCGATTTCACATTGAAGCCAAGCGTCTGTATCGCTCAGATTCGGTTAAGGAATACTTCGGTGACGATGGCCTGGGCTGTTTCATTGTGGGGCGGTACGCCGCTGACGAGGCTGCTGGCGGAATGCTCGGATATGTGCAGACGGACACGGCCCTAAAATGGTCAAATCGTTTGAGAACAGGCTTCACCGAGAAAACAGGGATGCTTAGGGTATTGCGAGGTACGACATTGGCCGAGGCGAATGGCCTCCGGGACCTTGGGTCAATCCAGGTATCACGCCACCGTCGCGAGCCTGCCACATTAGGTCAAATTGAGATATTCCATCTGCTGCTGGACTTCCTCCCACATGCCGTGCCTGGCACCTAAACCTGTTCGTTTTGACCGTCGGAAATCATATTCCCATACAATCCACTTGGATGTAAAACGGTCCACTCTTAGAGGTGCAACCTCCTGACTCCCCCGAAGTCGGCTTCCCATCGACAATCCTGGCGTTTGGCTGCTTTCCGGCGCGGGATGGGCGTTTTCGTTCCCAATCCGGCGAAGTACTCCCTCAGCACAGTTTCTGAGTCCGCGTCATCAAGGCCAGCGTGATCCAAGCATAATTGCCAAAGGCGACAGCGACTGTCAGACTTCAGTGGGAGTGAGATAATCAGGCGAGGTCTGTTTAGCGATAGTTTTTGCCCTGGCTCACCTCGCGGCTCCGACTCGCGCTTTCACGACCTCCTGCGCCGCATGTATTTCCCTCCCTAGTTGCGTATTGACTTGGCCCTGGCGGGCCTACATCCTCGTCTACAGGTGCATCGTGTGGCCGCCGCCAACTGCCCGGTGAGCCAGCGCGCTTGCTCGGAACAGAGAAACACAATCACCTCAGCCACGTCCTCCGGCAAGCCCAGCCGCAACAGCGGGATGGTGGGCACAACGTCTTGCTCTAGCTCCGGAGATATCGAACCGGTCTGAATGGGCCCGAGCGACACCACATTGACGGTAATCCCATACGGGCCAAGTTCGCGGGCGGCCAGGCCGTCCCTGGGTTATCACATTGACACCCCACCCCATGGCCAGCAGTTTCGGAAACCGGTGATGGACTGCTGCGACGGCAGGCAATAGTCAGGCTTCCTGCGGGCTTTCAGCGGTTGCTCTCCTAACCCTTCCTATTTTCGCATTCCCAATAAGCGCTTGACTTTTTTTGTTTCTTATGGTATTGCTACCATAAGATGATTGACGAACACGAACCTCGCGGCCCTCAAGCTGCGCGTCTCCGGCAACGTAAATTTGAACTGGTGCGCCGTTTCCAGCTTCCCGACGATCTACTGCCCGGCTCACTTTCCCTCTCCCATCTCCGCTGCGGCAAGCCCACCTGCCATTGTGCCAAGGACCCGCGGGGGCATCCCGCCTGGTCCCTCACCTTCATGGTACGCGGCAAGAAGCATGTGCAGCACATTCCCAGCGACTGGGTCGAGGACGTCCGCCGCCGGGTCGAGGCCGGACGGGAACTCCAAGCGGCGGTGCGGGAGGTCTTGGCCGCCAACGCCCAACTCCTGGTGCTGGCGCGTCAGCAAAGGCGCAAGCCGCGGTGAAAGGGCCGACGCCGCGTCGCCTCAAGAAGTACGTCTCGAAGTGTCTGCGCTTGCAGCCCTACTTGCGAGCGCCCGGTGATGGGCGCAGGGCGGGTCGCATCCCGGCCTCGGCTTTGCTGTGGGCCTTGCTCCTGGGGAGGCTGCTGCGGCGTGCGGCTTTCCTGGCCATTGAAAGCTTGGTCGGCGCTCGGGCGCGCGCCCTGGAAGTTTCCCGGAGCTTCAGCGATGATGCCCTCGGTTATTTCACCGAACGGCTCGACCCGGCCGTCACTCGTCAGGCGGCGGTCACTGCTGTCCATCAGGCCAAGCGCCACAAAGCCTTCGACGACTGCCGTTTCATCGGACTGGCTTTGGACGGGACCGGCGCGGGCCGATCGCAGGAAAATCTTTGCGATCTGTGCCGTCCCCACCGCAACCAGAAAAGGGAGATCCTCGGCTTCCATCATAAGTTGGTCATGAGCAGTGTGGTGGGAACCGGCCTAACCTTACCCTTGGATATCGAACCCTACGGCCCTGGGGATAGCGAGTACCGTGCCGGGCGGCGACTTCTCCGCCGCACCGCCCGCAACCTGGGCCGACGCTTTGCCGATTATGTGGTGGTCGACGGGAACTTCGCCAAGGCCCCCTTCCTGCACGACGCCGGGGATTTAGGACTGTTCGTCGTCGCCCGCTTGAAAAACAATCTCCCCGAATTGTTGGCGGCTGCCCAGAAAAGATTTCTCCACCAAGCTCCCCATCACGTCTTCCGTCACGGCAAGGATCGAGTCGAAATCTGGGATGCCGACGACTTCGACCCTTGGGAAACCCTGCGCTGGGAAACGGTGCGGGTGGTTCGCTACCGTCAGTACCATCCCAACGGCGAAATCTGTGAGGCCTACTGGTTCACCAACTTCCCCCGCCAGTGGGTCAGCAGTCGCGCCCTCTTCCGCATGGCCAAGAGCCGCTGGGAGATCGAGAACGAAGGCTTTAACGATGCCAAGAACCGCTACGGCTTCGAACATATCTGCCATCATGAACAAAATAGCCTGCTGTTGGTCTGGCTTTTGACCTGCTTGGCCCTGACCATCGAACGGCTCTACCGCATTCGGTACCTCCACCGTGGTACCCACCCCATCCTGGAAGCCGCTCTTCTCTGTCAACGCCTCTGGCTTAGCTTGTCGCGCCCCGTCCCTGACGATACCAGTTAGGTGTTTCTCCCCTCCCGCTGGCCCCCCAAACAACCGAACTCCGCCTGGGCACCTGCGCCCCACGGCGAAGTGCTCTCGAAAATGCCACCAGTTCTGCACCGCCCCACTGCAAGCGTCGAAACCGCGCTGATTCCGCCTCCCGTACGCTGCTGCTCACGAGCTTTGCGAAACTGCTGCCCCATGGCAGGGCTTCTTAATTTTTTCTAACGGCCATGCTATACTCGCGACACCTTCCGCTTTCGACAGGGACTCTTCCCATTTCGCGATGGGCGGGGCCGTGAGCACCGGAGAGAAACTCTCGGTCGAAGAGGAAGCTACGATCGGCAGGAAACGCTGAAGTGCACGCGCGGGCTGTTTAATCCTAAGTTGGAGTTGCTTGCGGTGACCGTCACTCCACACGACAAGCGTACGTACCTGGCAGGGGATGATTGCAAACAGGTTTGCTCGGCCCCCCTTTCGAAGACGGTCATCGGGAAGTGTGTGCGCCTCACCGGAATTCTCACCACAATCCCCGAAGCGCAGGGACATGCGCAACTCGCACGGGAGGTTATGCAACGTGCCCGTTAGACGCACTGGTTTGCCCCCGGCGGCAAAAATGCGCCACGACGCTCACTATGTGGAGGAAATCACTTTTCGAGGTGGTATCGCCATTGGCCGGATTATTCCTATTGAGGAAATCGAGCCCAATGCCGGCCGGCCTCGGAAGGATGCAGGCGATTTGCAACGGCTTACCGACTCCGTGCGGGAAAAGGGCGTGCTGAACCCGCTGCTGGTGCGATTCCTGCCCGACTCCGGGAAATACGGGATCATCTCCGGGCAGCGCCGCTATCAGGCCGCGCGCGCCGCGGGACTGAGTGAACTTCCCTGTATCGAAAAAGACGTGGACGACGCTGAGGCGATCGAGATCGCCTTGACCGAGAACTTGCAGCACAAGGAGCTGACCCCCTCCGAGGAAGCCAGTTGGGTACATGAGCTTGCCGCCCATTTGGGCATGACCGATGAGGAAATCGCCCGGCGAGTGCGAAAGTTGCCTTCCTCGATTACTTCGAGTTCTGTGGACCCTCACCCTGAAGTGGCGGAAGCCACAACCCCTTTCATCGCAGGTGGAAACATGGACAGCGCAAACGATGCAGTTTACCCGACCGAAGCAGCAGTGACGCCGGAGCAGCCGGCTTCCGTGGAAACCCATTCCCCAACAGCCGGCGACGCTGTGGCTGAAGCCAGCGTAACGCCCGAACCGGCGGCGCCCGAGCAATCCGAGGGTGTGGCTGTGCCGGACGGCGAGCCATCCGGCCTCGATTCCGAGCTGGTGTGCGCAACCGAGCGTTTGCTGGAAGAGGCCAAGGCTTCAATCCTGACGACTGTTCGCCGCATCGCGAGTGGACTGGAAGATGAACTGAAAGGATATTTGAAGGAATCACAGCAGAAGATGCACGACCTCCTGGAAACAGGCGCGCGCGAACTCCAGATGCGCCTCAATGAGGAACTGGCCCAGCAACGGGACGCCTGCATCCGGGGACTCGTGGTGCAAAGCGACAATGTAGTGAGGGATGCCGTCAGCCGGGTCAGGACGGAAACCGAGGAAATCGTGCGGGCTGGTTGCGCCAGTATCTCGAATCAGCTCGAATCCACCGCCGTTGCTCTGCGCGAATGCGAGCAGCAGTTCGAGGCGAACACGAAAGCGGCTGCTCAAGAAGGGGTCGACGCTTTCCGGAAGCAAGTGAATCTGCTCGCGGACGAGATCCTCGGACAAAGCCGGCAAGCCGTCGTTTCCGTGCTCGATGACCTCCGCAATCGCATGCAGAAGGCCGCCAGCACTCTGCAGCTCTGACGATATCGTAGCGGAGGCTTTGCGCCGCCAATTGGCGAGGTAAACAGGTTGCCGCTTGTAAGTCCTTTAGAATTGGTTCTACAAGATCTCATATCTTGTGTATAATGTGACATTGGCGGGTGTTATCCATTTCGAGACTAGCCAACCACCCGTTCAGGAGCGTCACTTTTCACGCAAGGTGAGAGACCGTCTGTGTCATTATTCGCAGCGCGTAGCCTGCCCCGTGGTGCTAAGTGCTCTAGTTGTGATGTGGTGCTAACAACCCTTCGCAGAGCGCGGTCGAATGAAGAACCGCAGGTCCATAGATCAGGACCTGCGCTACCTTGGCCACCTCTTTTCGAGAGGCGGAAATTTAGGGAACTCTGCATGAGGCTCCCCTTGGTACCAATAGGCGACGGAAGCAACGTCGTCAGCCAGTGCTTGGAACTTACCAGTTGGCCACCAGCCGAGCGCCTCAATGGTGGCTCGAAGGTCGCTTTTGAAGCAGATCGGATCCATGATGTGCCAGCGATACATGCTCCATTTCGGCGGGCCGTCCTGGCCCTCATGTTTCAGCGTACTGCCCGTGTAAGCGGTGCTGTAAACTTCAGGGAAACCGTAACTGCCGCAGAAGTAGTCCTCAGTGCCAGTCCCGCAGATGGTGGGAAACTCTTTGTCCCCGTCCAAATAGAACTTGATCTCGCCTTCCCCAAACCATCCGTCGGACATCTGGGTCCACGCGATAAACGTTCCGACGTAACGGCCGTGCCCCCTTACACCATCCAGGATCGTGTGGGAAGGGAAGGACCGGTCTGTTACGGCACGCCGCCACTGGGCGTGGAAATAACCGGCCTCTTCGGGAATCTCGGTCTTGGCGTAAGTAATCTGAAAGCCCAAAACACTCAGGTCCTTTTCCCCTTCGTTAGTGAATGTCACCCTGGCGTGGCGTCTGAAGGGCATTGGCCAGTAGCAGTTGAGCGCGGAAGTCGGATTGACGATTACGACCAGCGAATTGACCCGCGCGAACAAGTCATGGCCGACAGCGAAGAAATCCGTCAAGGGAACTTCTATTGAAGGTGTCGGCTCGTTATCCCAGTAGAAGCGCAGGACGCAGGCTCTCCCGTTACCGGCGAAGTTCGACTCTGTCGCAATCCAGATGTGCTGTATGACGCCGGGTCCTGCAACATCCATTAGGGTGACTGTTTCCCTGGCCTTAGGCTTAAAAAACGGATTCACCTTCCAACCCTGGCCGAGATCAGAGGCTGCACCTGAAAAGGGAAGTCTTGGGTCGCTGGGATTGGGAATTGCGCGTCCGCCCATTCCCTTTTCTCCGGATGGATTTTCCGCGGAGATGGAGCGCGTTTCCGCTGCGGTCAGCATCGGAAGGGCGCCGAGCCCATAATTCAATCCAGGGACCTGGATTGGCTTCGACTGTGAAGAACCTCGCGAGGGACTAAGGGCGGACAGACCAGCCGCCCCCAGAATGGATTTCAAGAAATCGACTCTAGTGAACCTTCGCATGTCAATCTCCTCTGTGGAATGCGGATTGCTACTAGCTGGAGCGCGCAGTGTAACACGAGTCAGGAGTGAGCGATAGTCTGAGGCGAGTCCTGTCGCGGCAAAATGATAATGTCCGGTTTCAGCAAAGTAGAAATGTCCTGTTGAACTCCGTCAAACTTGACGGATGAAGAAACAGGAGATGCTGATGTTGAGTGGGAAAGAGCGGGACCGGTTGAAGGTATTGCATGAAGTGCAGGGGGGACATTTAACGCAAGGTGAGGCTGCGGGGCAGTTACAGATCAGCGACCGCGAGGTGCGGAGATTGCTGGCGCGGATCGCGGCGGAGGGCGATCGCGGAGTGGTGCATCGGCTGCGGGGAAGGGTGTCGAACCGGCGTTTGCCGGAGAGCCTGCGTAGCCGCGCGCTGAAGCTGGTGAAGGCCAAGTACCGTGACTTTGGCCCCACGCTGGCGTGCGAATACTTGGCCCAAGCTGACGCGCTGGAGGTGAGCAAGGAGACGCTGCGGGGG
>CAVXWN010000050.1:0-102231 GCA_963765485.1 uncultured Acidobacteriota bacterium
CTGTCAATTTTTTGGCTCTTCGAAGCCACTCTGTTCCCTCAGACCTCGTTGGGTTGGTCTTTTCAGGATGAGTCGATGCTTTTAACTCGTTTTCTCAACCCGTTTTCTTCCTCGCTGCCGTCCATTTGTCTCTTTCTTCAGCGTCCAGACACACGTATCCTAGGTCGCCACCTGGGGAGTAATTTTGCGCTGCAGTCGAATCCAGATCGCCACGTTGCAAGCCAAGCACGCCAAACCCAACTCCCCTCGCACTTTCTCCAAGCCTCGGCGCATGAACCTGCGCAATCCCCGCTTCTCCTTCAAACAAGCGTTGGAGAACTCCGCCACCTGGGCCCGGCGCCGATAAATCCTCTGGTACTCCGGCTGTTGCATCTTGCGCCGAAACGCCGCCACCTTCGCATCTTCTTCGGTTCGATACAGGGTTCGTCCGCGCTGGGCCTTGGGGCAGCACTGCGAACGGAACGGACACGCCGCGCAGTCGTTCGCCTTGGCTTGATAATGCTTCTCGATCGCCCCCACCTGTTGCTTGCTGCCTTTGTAAGCCAGCGTCTTACCCTGCGGACAGGTATAGCAGTTCTGCTCCGCCTGGAACTGGAAATGTTCGGGCATGAACTCCTGACTCACCCCGCGCCGTTCCAGCTTGCTCCGGGAGCGGTTCTTTCCCAGCGAGCCGACCAACTCCGTGGGCCGTTCGGCGGTGTCCAGGATGTTCTGCCGGGTGGTGTAGTTGCCATCCACCAGGATCTGCTCCGGCAAGCGGCCGGTGTTCTCCTGGAGGCGGTCCAGCGCCGGCTGCAACTCGTGGCTGTCCTCGCCCGCCTGGCTCACCTCGTAGGCGAGGATCACTCCTTCATGGTCATCGCTGGAGATCTGTGCGTTGTAGTTGGGGGCAATCCCTCCCGTGCTCTCCCGCATCAGGCGTGCCTCGGGGTCGCTCACACTGGCTTTTTTCCCTCCCCCCTGCCGCTTCAATTCCTCCTCCGCTCGCCCCACCCGCTCCCGTCGTTCCTGCGCCACTCGTTGCTCCGCCTTGCGCTGACGGGCGCTGGATTCCGCCGACGATTGCTGCTGCAGGGCCGTCCACTGCTCCTCGGCGGCCCGGCGGCACTCCGCCAGCCCCTCCTCGCTTTTGAAACTGTTGGGCGAAGCGGCGGTGCGAATCTTGGTGCCGTCGTGCGCCACCCGCTCCAGGTGTACCGCCCCCTGCGCCATCAACACGTGCACCACTTGCACGAACAGATCCTGCAACCCCGCCTGGTATTGGGTCACGAACTTCGACAGGGTCGTATGGTTGACTTTACGCAACCCCAGCAACCAGCGGCAGCCGGGCTCATACTTCGACCACTCCGCCAACCCACGCCCCGCCTGCACCCCACGCATACTGGCGTAGATCCACAGGGCAATCAGCGTCTGCGGGTCGGAATGGTCGCGCCCCGCCCGCCCCTCGATGGCTTTGATCCCTTTATAATAGAGGCTCAAATCCAGCCGCCCCAGCAGATCCCAGATGGCGCGCACGTCGTGATCTTGCTCCACCAGCCGATCCGTATCCACCACCTCCAGCACGATCTGCTGGCGGTCGACGTGTTGCAGTCGCAGTTTGGGCTTGGAGGGCAGAGGGGTGGGAGAAGACGCCGGGGGTCCTGGTTCCCGTCCCTGCACCGGCACGGTCGGCTCAGCGCTCATGCGACCCCGCTTCCCGCCGTCGGGGGGAGGGCCGACGCCGAATCGTCAGGGTGCGCTTGTCTTCGACCACCCACTCGATCTCCTCGCCCTTCTCCAACTCTAAGGCCTCGGCCAGTTGGGCGGGACAGATCAGATAGAACTGGCGGGTGCCACCCGCCCGCTGAATCAATTGCACTCTCGATAGGTATCCCATAAGGGGATTGTGTAACTAGTGATATAACAAGTCAAGAGAAAAATGCATGAAAATTCCAAAAAATTGACAGCTTCGGAGGCTTTCCGCAAGGCGGGGCGGCAGAGCCGCTCTGAGTGCCGGCGTGAGCTGGCAACTTGGACAGCCCTGGTTCCAACCCAACCATAAAAGCGGCAACGACGAGCCCAGCGTTCAGGAATATGAGGACACCTGCGATTTTGAATCTTCGCTTTTGGATTTTGGATTGGGTGCTGGCCATCGTCTGGGGTCCGTCGTACCTGCTGCCCCGTGTCATTCCGAGCGTAGCGAGGAATCTCGCCCTGATTCTTTTTTCAACTCCGCCCGGCAAGTCCACCTTGAGCTCCGATCCGGGTCGGCGCAGAGCGAGATTCCTCGCTACGCTCGGAATGACGGTCTTTGGCCTTCCGACTTCTGACTTCTGCTTTCCGCATTCTGCCTACTGCCTTCTGCCTAAGAGCCGCAGGTCCGAAAGGCGGGACGTGCGCTACCTCCTGCCCCACCGGCACGGACACGTGTTCGTGAATGGGCTGGGCCTCGTTGTTGTCCTCGGGATGAGTGAGCTTGTAGGGGCCGGTGATGGCGCGCGAGGATTCATCCGCCTTAAAGCGGAGGTAGAGCATCTCTTCCCGCGCGGCCTGCGCATCGTCTCGCAAGCCGCGGAAACAGAGCATAAGGTTGTAATGCGCTTCGAGGTCTTCGGGATCGACGGCCAGGGTCCTGTCGAATTCCCCAACGGCTTCGTTGTATTTGCGTTGCAGGAAGAGCATGCGGCCCATCTGGTTTCTCACCACGCGGTCGCGCGGATACAATGCAGAGGCTTTGGAAAATTCAACGAAGGCGGCGGGATAGTTGCCGTCGGCCTTGAGCGCAAGTCCGCTGAAGTAATGTGCGCTGCCGAGCCGGGGATTGAGTTCGATAGCCTTTTGGAGGACGGGTTTCGCTGCCTCGGTATTGCCTTCCTGGACGCGAGCGCGCGCCACGTTGACCCAGCCGTCGGCGTACTGGGGGTCGAGTTTCGTCACGGTTTCAAAAGCTCGCTCCGCTCCTTTCAAATCACCTTGCAGCAAGAGCCCAATGCCGTAATCGTTCCAGCGCTCGCGGCCGGTGGGATCCAGATTCACAGTCTCCGTGAAGGGCGGAGAGCTCTTGGCGACGACCGGAATAGTCGCGGTGTCTTCTGCGATCACCACGATAGGCACATCCGGAATCTCCTTGAACTTCGCGGAAACCTTGGAAAGGTCGCCCTGAAAGACCCATCGGCCGTCATCGTAATTCTTCGTTACATCGGGTTTGGCCTGGGAGGGGTCGCGGACGCCGGCAAATGCCCACTGGGTATTCCACCAGGAGAACTTGCGGTAGTTGAGCTTAGCGGTCAGCGTGATTGAATCTCCGGCATCCTCCGGAACTTGCATGCGGAAATGGACGGTGTCTGCGGCTCCGGGAGGTATCAGGTGGGCGTACATGGTCGCACGTGTGGACCATGCGTTCCGCTTGTTAATGGGATTGCCGTGGCCGTCAAGTTGGAGCGAGCGATAGAAGTGCGCGCCGGGCTCGACCGGGCCATGCCCGTTGTCGGCTGCTTCCCCGCTCCAGAAAATGATCCTCCCCTTACTGTCACGCGCCTGAAGCTCCAGCCAGCAATCGAAAGCATCTACCGTGCCGCCCGGGAAGAAGTGGCCAACTTTGCGGGTACGGACTACCACTTCCACGCGCACGGTATCACCGCGCCGGACCTGAGCCGCAGCGCGCCCCAGCGGCGCCATCAGCTTGACCGGAGCGGCTGTGCTTACGCCCGTGGCCGTCAATCCTGCTGAGGATTCTTCACCCAGCGCAAAGCTGCTGGCGAGTTGCGGCGTCTCACCTCTCCCACGCATCGTCCCTGTAGCGCGGGCGTCTCGCCCGCTGTAGCGTAGCTTGCGGGACGCCGACGACAGCGGGCGAGACGCCCGCGCTACAGGTTCTTCGGCCAGGGCAAAGATATCGACGCTTAGGACGCCCTTCAGGAAGCTCTCGACTTGCTGCACTTGGTCCTGGTCGCCGTAAGAGGTTGGGACCGCCGTGTTGGCTGCTGCAAATCGGTGCGAATGCACGAAACCGTTGAGGTTGCCGAAGTCTTTTGAGGGAACGAGCGGCATGTGGCAATCAGCGCACTGGGATGGCTTGGGTGGGTAATAGAACGATCTCGCTCCTTGCCCCGAAAGGCCGCTGGCCTGCCAGTTATCGTAATCGTTGAAGCCGCGAATCCACCGGTAATTATTGACGGGCACGTCCAAATGAACTTTGTGGCAGGAGGAACAGAACTCCGGGACCAGTTGCGGGTCTCTGTGAAAGGGCTTGAGAAAGGCATCGCGATGCGGCTTAGGATTGAGCTTCACCACGTAGTCATGCAGGAAATGGAGCACCGGATTCCTGCTCGATGCCAGCCTGTCGAGCGGCGGATAATCCATGACGAAGCCGCCCTGGCCCATGGTGTCTTTAACTTGCGCGATGGAATGGCAGGACATGCACCCGAGGCCGTTCTGGCCCTCACGCGTATCCTCGACCTCCCGGATGGGGTGCGTCTGCATTCTGTTGGTGAAAACCAACGCATGGTCGTGGCAACCGCCGCACCAGAGCGAGGGCTTGATGCCCACCGTGTCCTGCATGTACTCGATGGCTTTCCGGTACCACTGGTTATTGAAGGACGCCATGTGGTGCATGGAACTTTGCCACTGACTGTAGATGTCCGTATGACAGGGCCGGCAGGATTCGGAATCCATGAAGAACTGCGAGGTGATGGGCTTGCCATCGGAGGTTGTCGCGGAACTCGGGAAGAGTAAGCTGGATGGGCCGCCACCTTCACCCTCCATGCGCAAGGGGGCGGTGGGAGGGTTCTGTATGGCAAACAGCGAATCGGAATGCACGTAGTGATAGGTTGCTACCACAGCGTAGAATCCGACCGCAGCCATCACCACTGCGAGGCTCCAGCGCCAGGTAGTTTGGAGGCGTTCCGCATCCGGGCCGGCGCCGCCCACGCCTGCTTTTCCACGGAAGCGCAGAAACACGAAAAACAGACCCGCGATCGCCAGCCCCACGTGCGCGTAAAGCGCCATGCTGTGGGGCCGAGTCATGCCCACGAAAACCAGGTAAAGCCCAAAAGCCACTGCCAACCCTAGGAGCAGAAGCGAGCCGGTTCCCCAAAAACCGCTGAAAGCTTCTCGATGTCGAAGGACAAAGGCAAGAAAAAGAACGCCGACGACTATTCCCAGCACAGGATGCAGCAGTGCATTTGCTACATAAAAAAGCGAGGCAGTGCCGAAGGCAGCGAGATATACACTGTTGAAGATGAGGCCAGCCGCAACCACGGGGAGGAGCCACCCTCCCCGTGAGCGGCCAGGGCTTTTGGTTTCCATTATTCTTGTTCTTGCCCCGATTTTACCCAAGACCCGACGCAGTTTGCAGATTAGCAAATGTCGCCGCAGGTTTCAATCACTTTGCCTCGCAGAGAGGCCTTTTCCCTTATTCGTCAGTCTACGGACGGGGGAAGATCTGACCGGGAGACTCGCCGACGCCCCATGATAGACCTCGGGATTCTTCCACACGTAGGCTACCGGATGAGCCGCAAAGGTCTGGTTCTTCAATGCCGCGTGCGCCTGCGAATCCCGTGCCTCCGTCCACCTGTCCCAGGAGTCCTTCGCGATTCCCCGCTTTGTATTGAAGGCCACCTCAGTTGTCCCAGTGTTGTATTCCAGCACCTTGTCCTTGCCAAGCTTCGCGGACCCGGACGGCCCTGCGATCTCAACCGAGCCATTGAACACTTCCACGCGGGCATGTCCCTTGTTAAGGTCCGTCCTAAATCGACTCTTGCCGCTGGGCGTTAGGGTCGCGCCGGCTATCTTTACGCTGTAGGCGTCGTGCTTCTCGGGCAGGAAATGGAAAGTGGCGCACCCCTGCTCAAACGTCATACGGTTCAGTTTGTAGCCTTCGGCATCAAGGGCCAGTTGGTCGAAGGCTAAGTGGGAGACTTGACCCAGGCGGGCTGTAGAACCATTTTCAAATTCCACTTCCGCAAAACTGGCTGCCAAAGTTAATATCTCGGAGCCTTCCTGGATAGGAGTATTCACCATTGCTTTAGTCCATTCCGTCGCGCCTGGAGCTTTCACGGCTACCGTGCCGCGGAGGAAACTCAGCCTCACCAAACGCGCGTGCGAGACGGATTGTCGGGAAACTAAGGTCATTGGCAGGCAAAAACGGACTAGCGGCACAAACCAGAAGAACGAGGACCGAAGATCGGGATTTCATGGACGCCCTCCGTCCACCTCGAAATATGCTCACATTATACGCGCTTTTGGCGCCGTAGGTTCGATTTCTGGCCCCCAGCCCAGACCTTTCGATGTGAACTGTTGCCTTCCCGGGAGCAGGGGCCTAAGATGTCGCTTTGCCCCCGACAGGTGAGGAGTCGGGGTACGGTGTCATCTCGAGCGAAGATTCCATGAGTCTACGGCTCGCCACTGTGCATGAAAATGCTACGGGTAACTCCCCTCCTTGGCTAAGGAGGGGCAAGGGGGTGGTTGAACTGCGCCTTGGGATCTGTCCACCACCCCTGACCCCCTCCTCCGCCGAGGAGGGGAGCCATTTTCATGGCAGTTCGCGCTAGAGTGAGAGAAAACATGAACCTGCTAATTCGCTGGGTGGTGAGCAGCCTTTCATTATTCGTGGCCGCATGGCTGGTACCAGGCATCCATGCGGAGAAGAATAGCTGGACTTTATTCGCGGTGATGGCGATCATTTTGGGGCTGGTGAACGCGATTGTGCGACCGCTGCTGAAACTGCTGTCCTGCCCGCTGGTGATCCTGACGCTCGGCCTGTTCGTTTTGGTGATCAACGGAATCACGTTGTGGCTGGCTTCCTTTATCGCAGTCAACTGGTTTCACGTGGGTTTCTACGTGCACGGTTTCTGGGCGGCGTTTTTGGGGGCCCTCGTCGTCAGCATCGTCTCTATGGCGCTCACGGCCTTGATCAGCGAGGAGAGGAGTTGACTCCTATCAGAGGACCCGTGAGGTGGGCGCGCTGCTTCTGCTTAGTTGGAAAAATCACGCCTAGAGCGTCTAAGCTGGATGCCGCATTAGCAAAAAGAATGGATCGGGGAGACTAACCATGGACACCTACTATCATCCTGGAGATCTCGGTAAGTTTGCCGAGGTTGGGGCGGGGAATAAGGAACTCTGGGAGAAGTTCCAGACCTATTACGCCGCTGTCTTTGCTGAAGGCGCTCTGACAGAACGCGAGAAAGCACTCATCGCTCTGGGAGTGGCGCATGCAGTACAATGCCCTTATTGCATCGACGCTTACTCTCAAGCGTGCTTGGAAAAGGGCTCGAACGTTGAGGAGATGACGGAGGCAGTACACGTCGCCTGCGCCATTCGGGGCGGCGCCGCACTCGTGCATGGGGTTCAGATGCGCAACGTGGTGGGAAAGCTTTCGATGTGAAATGTAGCGGCGAGTTTACCTCGCCATATGGCGATGTAAAATTGCCGCTACTCCCCGCGCATCCGTAACAGCAACCATGGGACTTAGTTTAAAAGCACGCGCCAGCCCCTTGGCTCAAAGCTGCGAGCAATTACGCATCCTCGGCCAGACGAATTGCATTCTTCCCTTTGAGGAAAAGATGCGCGAGGCGGGTCTCGATCCGCTTCATGCCGCCGGTATAAGCGTCTTTCAGATCAACGTTGGCAGACTCTGTAACCAAACCTGCCATCACTGCCATGTGGACGCCGGCCCTGACCGTAAAGAGGCCATGTCGCGGGAGACTGCTGAGCTTTGCATTCGCGCCCTAGGGAAGACGGCAATTCCGAACGTGGACATCACCGGAGGGGCGACTGAGTTAAACCCAAACTTCCGCTGGCTTGTCGAGCAGGCTGTGGCGCTGGGCCGGCATGTGATCGATCGCTGCAACCTGAGTGTGCTTCTCCTGCCTGGTCAAGCTGATTTGGCCAATTTCCTGGCCCGGAACAGGTTGGAGGTGATTGCATCACTTCCCTATTATCGGGAAGCTCAGACGGACGCTCAGCGGGGCGAGGGTGTGTTCGCGAAATCCATTTCGGCGCTTCGCAGGCTGAACGAACTGGGCTACGGTCAGCCAGGATCGGGCTTGATTTTGAATTTGGTCCATAACCCTGTGGGAGCCTTCCTGCCTCCCAGGCAGGAGGCGATCGAGGCGCAGTTCCGGCGCGAACTCGAGCGTCATCACGGTGTCGTGTTCAACAACCTTTACACCATCACCAACATGCCTATCAGCCGCTTTTTGGAATTTCTCATCGCAAGCGGAAACTATGATGGTTATATGCAAAGGCTGGTCAACGCCTTTAATCCCGGGGCGGCGGCGGGAGTGATGTGCCGGTACACCATCTCGGTCGGTTGGGACGGCGCCCTTTATGACTGCGATTTCAACCAGATGCTCAGTCTGCCATTGGGTTTCGACTCGCCCAAACACGTGCGGGATTTTGATGCAGCACTCCTTGACGGACGACGCATCACCACTCGCAATCATTGCTACGGCTGTACTGCCGGCGCCGGCTCTTCCTGCGCTGGAAGCATAAGTTAACCTTTCAGAACATCCGCGGCGAGGCTATTGGCGGCCTTCGAGCTGCGCGCTACTTGAACCTTATGGGGCGGCTTTACGGAGACGGCGCTCCCCAAACTACGGTCAGCGCCCCTCCGTCCTGAGAGGACTTATCCTATGCACACGCTAGGTGTAGGTATCATCGGATTCGGATTCATGGGCAGGGTGCACGCCCAGAACTACCGGAGTATGCCAATTTTCTATGATCCGGTGCCGGTGCGGACGAAACTGGTCGGTGCAGCCGATGCCGAACCGGAGAGGTCCCGGCACACGATCGAGCAACTAGGGTTCGAATTCATCACCGCTAATTGGCGGGAATTAGTCTCAAGAGAGGATGTTCATATCATAGACATCTGCTCGCCAAACAGCCTGCACACTGAGCAATTGCTGGCGGCGATGGCGGCCGGTAAACACATCTACTGTGATAAACCGCTGGCAGTCGGAGAGGAGAACCTGACCCGAGTGGAGGCAGGATTGCGGGGTTTTCGCGGCACGGGCCAGATGGCGCTGCAATACCGTTTTTTCCCTGCGACGCTGCGAGCCAAGCAGCTTATCGAAACCGGATTCGTTGGTAAGGTTATTAGTTTTCGCGCGGCGTACTTGCATTCCGGCAGCGTGGACCCCGGCAAACCTGTGGGATGGAAGCAGTTGAAATCCGAGGGTGGCGGGGTGCTTCAGGATCTTGGTTCGCACATCGTGGATTTGATGGATCACCTCATCGGGCCCTTCGCGAGTGTCTTGGCCCAAACGCACATCCTTTACCCCACGCGGCCAAATTCGCAGGGAAAGATGGTACCCGTAGAGGCTGACGACATGATGGTGATGATGGCCAGGCTGCCCGACGGGGCGACCGGCACCATCGAAGCCTCTAAGATCGCCACCGGAACAGAAGACGAATTGCGGTTTGAGATTCATGGCGACCAGGGTGCCCTGCGCTTCTGCAGCATGGACCCGAACTACCTGGACGCTTATAGTCTGAGGGTTTCCGATGCGCCGCTAGGCGGCGGAAGAGGCTGGTGCAGAATCGCGTGCGTCCAGCGCTTCGAGAAACCCGGGGGCTTTCCCGGTCCCAAATTCAGCATCGGATGGATTCGCGCTCACCTGCACAGCCTCTATAACTTCTTGGAAGCGATCGCGAACAGTAAACAACCGCAGCCCTCGTTGCAGGACGGCCTGCGTTTGCAGCGCTTGCTGTCGGTCGCAGAGAACTCGGCTCTTACTCAAACCTGGCAGCCACTGCCGCAATCCGCGGCGGGGGGCTAACGCGGAGGATGCTTCCTTTATGAGAAATTCCATCAGACAGATTGAGGCGCTAACGAGGAATCTGAGTTTGAGCCCTTTGGCTGCCGCCCTATTTCTGATCTTGATGCTCTACATGGGCGTGTCCTTGGGGCCCTGCTGTCTTATCGCGCAGCCTTCGGACGGGCTATCTTCTTCCGGGAGCGATACAGAATGTAAATCGATGAGTATTCGGCTCGCCGCCCCCACGAATCCTGTGCTCAATAAGGTAGTCGAAATACTCGCAAGTCGAATCCGTGAGCGGTCCGGCGTCAACCCTACATTTCGTGAAGAAGGGGCTTGCCGTGTCGAACTCAACCTTCAGCCAGGCATTGGCAGCGAGGGCTTTCGCATTGAAAACGTCTCCCGAGGCAAGGTGCGCATTCTCGGAAACGACGGCCGAGGACTACTCTATGGAGTTGGGAAATTCTTGCGAAGCAACGTCTACCGTCCGGGTTCCTTTACCCTTGGGAGATGGACCGGAACCTCGGTACCTGAAAAGCCGCTTCGAGGGATCTATTTTGCGACCCATTTCTTTAATTTCTATCACGAAGCCCCCGTCGGAGAAATAGAGCGATACGTCGAAGACCTCGCTCTGTGGGGATATAACACAATCTTCGTCTGGTTCGATATGCACCACTATGAGGGGACGCAGGATCCCGCCGCGCAAGAGATGATCAAGCGCCTCAACGCCATTTTTGCGAGCGCGAAAGAGGTGGGTCTTAATACCGGCCTTACCCTGCTCGCAAACGAAGCCTACGCCAATAGTCCACCGGCGATGCGCGCCGACTGGACTGCCGGCCATGATGGCTACTTCAGAGAGCCTCAGGGGCACTACCACGTAGAACTTTGCCCCAACAAACCCGGAGCAAAAGCTCTGATATTGAAATGGCGCGAGGAAACGTTCCAGGCATTCAAGAATGTGGGGGCCGACTACGTCGTG
Source organism: uncultured Acidobacteriota bacterium (assembly GCA_963765485.1). Taxonomy (GTDB): domain Bacteria; phylum Acidobacteriota; class Terriglobia; order UBA7540; family UBA7540; genus CAVROP01. The sequence goes on from CAVXWN010000050.1 coordinate 10,717, forward strand.
ATCTGGCCCTACGATCAAGGAGGGTGCACGTGCTCACAATGCAAGCCTTGGGGTGTAAATGGATTCCTGACTTTGGCCGAGCCGATCGCTGAACTGGCCCGCCGCGACTTTCCGGGATGTCGAGTTATTCTTTCGGCCTGGTACTTTGACAAATTTACCTCCGGCGAGTGGGATGGGCTCGAGCAGAAGTTCGGCAAACAGCGGCCCGCGTGGATTGATTATGTTATGGCGGACGACGCCGGAGTGAAGCGGTATTCAGGCAAGCCACCTGAGAATCACGTTCCCGGAGGCTTTCGCCTACTGAGTTTTCCGGAGATCAGCATGTGGGGTGCGGGCCCGTGGGGAGGCTTTGGCGCTAATCCGTTGCCCACCCACCATCAGGAGTTATGGAATATAGGAAAAGATTCACTGGCGGGTGGATTCCCCTACTCTGAAGGCGTCTTTGAGGACCTTAATAAAGTGCTCTTTGCTCAGTTCTTCTGGGCGAAGGACAATTCCGCGAACTCGATTGTGGACGAATACGTCTCCTACGAGTTCTCGCCGAAAGTGGCTCCGTGGGTGCGCAGGGCGATCGAGATTTTGGAGAAGAACTATCCGCGCCGGGTGGAGAGTCCAGGACAGGAAGCTGGCCCCCTCCGAATCGTGCTGGACTACAGCGCTGATGCAGACGAGGCCTTCAAACTGATGCAGCAGGCGGATAAGAGTCTCCTGCCTCGAGCGCGAGATTCTTGGCGTTGGCGTGTTCTCTACCTGCGGGCGCTGATCGATAGCGAGCTGGTAAAGAACGACTATCGGGTTTCCGGTCGTTGCGAGGAAGCCTTCCAGGAACTGACGAAGATCTATTACGCCCAGAGGGCGCTGTTTTGTGTGTCTCCTCCCACAAGAGAAGCCATAGCGAGGTATTTGAGCAAGGGAGAGTAGGCGCCAACGGGAGAGTTTGCCGCCTTAGTGGTTGGGTGCAGTAACAGCCGAACACTATTGATGACCCCCGGAAGGGCGGACTTTAGAGCCTGTGTGAAAACTCAGTTGGTGTGTCATTCCGAGGAGTCCGCCATTCATATTGGCGGACGACGAGGAATCTCGCATTGCGTTGAAGATACTCAGAGCGAGATTCCTCTCCCGCAGGGCGGGATCGGAATGACAAGGTGGATGGAGTTTTCACACAGACTCTAAAGCCCCTAAGACTCGCCTCAGCCCTGCAACGGGGCTGAAGCCCCGCCCCTCCATTCTCCGACGAATCAGATCGCAGGGTTCAACAACCAAGCATCAGCCGGACAGTTCCAGGTAGACTGCGCGAGGAATCTCGCTCCAGAAACGAGGAACCGGCCAAAGTGCCCGGATTCCCGCGCACTGGACACCGTTCAGAGGCAGAAGAATCTCAGGACAAATAGAGCAACTTCGGAGGGCGGCCGCAGACCGCCGCTACAGTGCGCACCGGAACGGATCAGCGCCTCTGTAAATTTGCGAATTCGGGCTAATTCGTGATTAACCAAAAACAGCACACAAAAACAGATCACAAAAAAACCTCAAAAAAACACTTGACAAGAGGGCGCCTCTGATATACCACTGTCGCCATCGGTAGTCGTAGAGTTAGCTTAGACAGTAGTCGAAGAACTGAGCTTGAATGGTAGTCGAAAGAACCTGCTTCACCGGTAGTCGGAAAACCAGCCCTGACGGTAGTCGAAAGACTCAGCTTTACGGTAGTCATAAAACCCGAGCCCTAACGGAGTCGAAAGACTCAGCTTTAACGGTAGTCAAAACTGCTTCACCGGTAGCCATAGAGTTAGTTCAGAGGTAGTCGGAAAGACTTCGTTTAACGGTAGTCGGAAAAGTTTGCTCTGTCGGCGGACGAAGAACCGGCTTCATTCGTAGTCGAAAACCAGCTTTACGGAAGCACCTGATGTGTGTCCCTTTGCGTCGGTTCTTGGTCAGCCTTATTTGGGGAGGAGGAAGCTAATGAAATTCAAGTCTTCATACTATGCTTGTGCTGCGGTGCTTTTGTTGGCCTCGCTAGCTCAAGCACAGATCTTCCGCGGTTCGATCGCGGGTAACGTGTTTGACTCGACGGGCGCAGCCGTCCCTGGCGTCCCGATACAACTGTTGGAGAACGCCACAGGAACGACGAACTCGACCGTAAGTACATCCACCGGTGGGTTCGTGTTCCCGGACTTGATGGTGGGCGCCTATACATTGACGGTGACCCAGCCCGGGTTCGCGACTCAGAAGATCGATAATGTAATGGTAGAAGTGGGGAGGGCAACAAACATCCCCATAACACTTACCGTGGCGACGGTATCGGAGAAGGTAGAAGTTTCCGCGACAGCGGCCGCGCTCGAAACCCAGCAGACCGCGCTCAACTCCGTGGTGAACACGCAAGCGGTTGCGGAGATCCCTCTGAACGGCCGTGACTACACGCAGTTGCTACAGCTCACCACTGGATATAATCGGGCGGGCACCCAGAACGGCAACCGGAGCGACCAAAACAACTGGCAGCTCGATGGCGCGGACAACAACGACATGTGGCACAACGCTAACGCCTTCAACCAGGGCAGCATTTCGGGAGTCGCCGGCGTGCTGGTGCCCATCGATACCATTGACCAATTCACCCAGCAGAGCGTGGGCGGAGCCGATTTCGGGCGTAACCCCGGCTCGGTTGTCGATGTCGTGATCAAGTCCGGCGGAAATCAGATTCACGGCAGCGCTTACTATTTCAACCGGAACGAGGCCTTTGCGGCCTCTTCGCCGTTTAGTCCGCCCAGCGCGAACCCTGAGCTTCGAAACTACAATGTGGGCGGCTCGATCGGTGGCGCGATCAAGCAGGACAAGGCATTCTTGTTCCTGGGCTTCGAAAAGCAGAGCCTCATCACGCCCAACAACATTGTGGCCACGGCGCCTAGCCAAGCCTGGATCGATGACGTCACGCCCAAGATGGCGACGTACAATGTTTCCGTGAACCCGGTCATGCTGTGCCTTCCTGCAGAACGCGTGGCCATGGGCGCAGATTCAAGGCGCTCCGGCCCACACCCTCAACTATGTGAGCAGCGACAACAATATCGAAGGCAGTAACAATTGGGTGGGCCGAATCGATTACAATCTCAACACTAGGAACCGCATCTTTTACCGCGCCATAATCGGCAGCGGGAATGCCGATGCCTACGCCGGCGCCGTCTACGGCGAATACTTCCAAGCCGTACCCAGCCGCCAGGAGAATCATGCGATCGTCTGGACCGGCACTCTCACCAACCGCTTGGTGAATCAGACGCTGTTTGGCTACAACTTCTTCCTCCAGAATTTCGATGACGCCAATCACAGCCTGGTTCCCCAGTCGTGGGGTTTGGATACCGGAGCGGTAGTCACGGGCACGCCCGCCACTTCCATCACCGGCTTTAACCAGGGCGGCGTGGGTATCACCGCCGACCTTGGGCGCACGGATACGACCTGGCACATCACAGACGATCTCGTTTACACCAAGGGCGGCCACACCTTCAAGTTCGGGGGCGAATTCCGGCACCAGAAGATCTTTGTCCATTACCGCCCGGGCCTTCGCGGCAGCTTCAGCTTCGACGGCAGTGCAGGACCGTGGTACGTGCCTGGGACGGACACTGCGCCGGCCAACTATGGCAACATGAGCCAGACCGAAGCTGCGTTCGCAGATTTTCTGGGCGGGTATCTCAAAGGGGGATACGGCGGCTTCGCCACCGGCGACCCGGCGCGCAATTTGTACATGCTTACGGGTTCCGGATACTTCGCGGACTCGTGGCAGATAAAGCCGACTCTGAACATCTCCTACGGCTTGCGTTATGATTACAACACGCCTTGGTACGACCCCACTCACACCATCTCCACGTGGTCGCCGGCTTTCTCGACATCGACCACCCCGCCGAGCTTGCAGTTCCCCGGGGCGCCCGGCAGCACCATCAGTTCGCTCTATCCCTCGGACGGGCACATGTTCGGACCCCGCATAGGCTTTGCCTGGACACCGAAACGTGGCGGAAAGACGGTGATTCGTGGCGGCTGGGGCGTTTACTATGACGTTTTGCAGGCGCACCTTTTCGCCTCTAGCTCCGCCGGAGATTCCTCGAATAGCGGTGTCAACCGCAATCCGGGGGGGCGAACCCAGTGTTTAACATCACCAACCCCGCTTCTGAAATTATACAGGCCAACGTCCCCATTTTCGGCAATGCTGCTCGGCCCCCTGCCCCGTGGTCGCTTTCCGCAGTGAGCCAGGGTATGCGCGCTCCTTACACTCAGAACTTCAGCCTGAACGTGCAGCAGCAGTTGACTCAGCACACTATCTTGCAGGTAGGGTATGTCGGGAGCCAGGGCCGGAAACAAGACATTCAAGTAAACGCCAACGCGGCCCCAGCCAGCGTCGACCCTTATCCCAATGGCGACGTCCAACCTTACCGCCCGTGGTATGGCGAATATCCCATGTACAGCGGGATTACATGGCTGGAGAACGCAGGCACCTCGCATTACAACTCCGTGCAGGTTTCACTCCGCAACACCTCCTGGAGGGGTCTCACCGGCCAGTTCTCGTACACGCTGAGCCGCGCTAGGGACGATATGTCGTCAGGACGCAACAACTACCCGGCGGATAGCACCTGCATCCGATGCGACTGGGGTCCTGCTGACTTCGACACGCCACAAGCCCTAAGCGGCTACCTCGTCTACACGCTGCCGCCGTTGGGCCACTCGGTGCCGCGCCTCACGACGGGCTGGGAGATCAGCTCCTACTTCGCCGCGGACGCGGGCTTCCCCTTTAGCGTCGGTGCGGGCGAAGACAACAGCCACACCCAGCAGGGCAAGGACCGCGCTGATTACCTGGGCGGGATGTTCAACGGCGTCACGTCGTGCGGGGTCATCTATAGCTGTGGCGTGCAGTATTTCAACCCGGTTGGCACCTTCACGGAGAACGCTCCGGGAACCTTTGGAAAAACCACTCGCAACCAGTTCCGCGCCTTCGGCTACCATGACCTTGACCTGGCAGTGATCAAGAACACGAAAATCACGGAAAGGGTCAATTTCCAACTCCGGTTTGAGATATTCAACATCTTCAACATCCTGAACCTGGGTTGCTTGGACGCAGGCGTGCCTGACGGTAACTTCGGAAGGGCCGGCTGCACCCTGTCCAACGGCAACGGCGCGCCGGGGATCGGTCCTGGCGAACCTATCAACATGCAGATCGGCTTGAAATTGAAGTGGTAAGAAGCTAGCGGGCTGCAACAAATCGGGACTTCCCCTGGCGAAGAGCCAGGGGAGGCCCGACTGCGTTGAAAATGCTCAGAGCGAGATTCCTCGCTGCGCTCGGAGTGGCAGCGTGAATGAGGTTGTCACACAGACTCCGCGGGGTTGGGCAGCCTGTCAGGGGATAACCGGCCGCGGGCTTACGCCCACGGCTACTCACGGTTCGCCGCTTCGCGGCGAGAACACGCTCGATGTACTGGGGCGAAGCCCCGCCTGTGTAGTGTCCCCAAGAACTCGTAGCGGCGCTCTATGAGCGCCGAAGCTCTAAGAACTAGACACCGCGGTCATAGACCGCCGCCACAAGAGCCCCCTCAATTTGCGGATTCGCGTTAATTCGACTTCACTATTAAATCCTCTTCCGACAAGAACTGACGCTGACGACCCCAATCCGTCGGTAACGGCAAGTGGTGTCGGGGGGCGGCTTGCCGTCTCCTGGAGTTTGCGGCAGTTGAGGGTGGTAAGCCCTACCCCTACGCACGCCCCGGATGCACCCACGTGAGGCGTAAAGGTGCATGGCCATGCGCCGCTGCAATCTTCACCCGCCGTTATCGACGGATTGGAGTGACAAGAAAGCGCCTTGACATGGGGTGACTCGTGATGTAGTTTCCCTTTACGTCGGTTCTTCGAAAAACCAACTTTCGGGACGCACGTGGTCCAGCGTCCCCTGCCGCCGGTTCGTGGCCAGTCCTAGGGAAGGAGGAGGCTAATGCACTTCAGAACTTCGTGCTACGCATGTGCTGCGGTGCTTTTGTTGGCCTCGCTGGCGCCAGCACAGATCTTTCGCGGTTCGATTGCGGGAACCGTGTATGACTCGACGGGCGCAGCCGTCCCAGGAGTCAAGGTACAGCTCTTGGAAAACTCAGCAGGAACGACGAGTTCGACCGTAAGTACGTCGGCTGGCGCGTTCTTGTTCTCGGATCTGATGGTGGGCGCCTATACCATTACAGTGAGCCTGCCCGGGTTCGCAACTCAGAGGATCGATAACGTAATGGTGGAAGTCGGGAGGGTAACCAACGTTCCCATAACCCTCACTGTGGGGGCAGCAACGGAGAGGATCGAGGTCTCGGCGGCTGCCGCCAGCCTCGAGACCCAGCAGACCGCGCTCAACTCCGTGGTGAACAAGCAGGCGGTTCAGGAAATCCCTCTCAACGGCCGTGACTACACGCAGTTGCTACAGCTCACCACCGGATATAATCGCGCCGGCTCCCAGAACGGCAACCGGGGCAACCAAAACAACTGGCAACTCGATGGCGTTGACAACAACGACTTGTGGAGCGGCGGCGCCAACGCCTTTAACCAGGGCAGCATGTCCGGAGTTGCCGGCGTGCTTGTCCCCATCGATTCCATTGAGGAATTCGCCCAGCAGAGTGTGGGCGGGGCCGATTTCGGCCGGAACCCCGGCTCCGTTGTCGATGTCGTGATCAAGTCGGGCAAGAATACGATTCACGGCAGCGCCTACTACTTCAATCGGAACGAGGCCTTTGCGGCAAGCAACCCGTTTAGTCCGCCCGGCGCGAACCCTATGCTGCGAAACTACAATACGGGCGGTTCCATTGGTGGCCCGCTCAAGAGGGACAAGGCGTTCCTGTTCTTGGGCTTCGAAAAGCAGAAACTCGTCACACCCAACAATATTCTGGCCACCGTGCCTACCCAAGCCTGGGTGGCCGACGTTCAGAGCAAAATGGCAGCGGCGCCATACAACGTCTCGCTGAACCCGCCAATGGTTGCCTTCCTGCACGCCGCCTGGCCGTGGTCGAGAATCGCGGGCCTTCCGGCCGTCACCGAGAACTACGTGAGCAACGACAACAATATCGAAGGCAGCAACAATTTTGTGGGCCGAATTGACTACAACATTAATACCAAGAACCGCTTCTTTGTTCGGAGCATAATCGGCACCGGGGAGGCGACCGCTTACTACGGCGCGGTCTTCGGCGAGTACTTCCAGACGGTGCCCAGCCGCCAAGAGAATTGGGCGGCGGTCTGGAGCAGCAATCTCACGAAGCGGCTGGTGAGTCAGACGCTCTTCGGCTATAACTACTTCCTGCAGGAGTTCGATGACGCCAATCACAGCCTCGACCCCAATGCGCTGGGTTTCCACACCGGGGCGGTTAGCACCGGCACGCCCAACATCATCATCACCGGCTTTAACTATGGCGGCGTGGGTGAAAGCCCCGACCTCGGGCGCACTGACAGGACTTGGCACATCACCGACGATCTCGTTTATACCTTGGGCGCCCACACCTTTAAGTTCGGGGGCGAGTTCCGACACCAGAGCCTTTGGGTCCACTACTGGCGCAACGCTCGCGGCGCCTTCGACTTCGACGGCACCGCAGGTCCCTGGGCCGGTGATACTAGCTTCAGCCCGACAGAAGCCGCTTTCGCGGATTTTCTGGGTGGCTATATCAAACAGGGATACGGCAGCTTTGCCACCGGCAACCCGGTGCGCACTTGGTACGCAGTTTCGGGTACCGAATACTTCGCGGACGCTTGGCAGGTGAAGCCGACCCTGAGCTTCAACTACGGCGTGCACTACGATTATGACGGGCCCTACTACGACCCCACTCACACCATCTCCACTTGGTCGCCAACCTTTCCCACATCGCTCTCCCCACCGAGCTTGGCCTTCCCAGGCGCGTCCGGGAGCCCCATCAGTTCGCTCTATCCCCCGGACAGGACGAACTTCGGACCCCGCCTGGGGTTCGCCTGGACACCCAAGCGCGGCGGGAAGACGGTGATTCGCGGCGGCTGGGGCGTCTACCATAACATTTTGGCGGCTTCTCTTTTCGTTGATAGCTCGGCGGGCGATTCCTCGAACCGCGGAGCCTCGCGCAATCCGGGAGGGGCGAACCCGGTGTTTAACGTTACCAACCCCGCTCTGGTCGTAGTGCAGAACAACGTCCCCATTTTTGGGGCCAGCGCTGCGGGCCTCGCGCCCCCGTGGAGCCTTTGGATGGTAGACCAGGGCTTGCGCACTCCCTACACTCAGAACTACAGCCTGAACGTACAGCAGCGGTTGACTCAGCACACCATCTTGCAGATAGGGTACGTCGGGAGTCAGGCCCGGAAACAAGCCATTAACATAAACCTCAACCAGCCCCCGCCGAGCCCCACCGCTTACGCGGACCTCCAGCTCGCGCGCCCGTATAATTCCGCCTATCCTATGTACAGCGGGATTACGGACCTGATGAGTGCAGGCGACGCGCATTACAACTCCCTCCAGGTTGCACTTCGCAACACCTCCTGGAGGGGTCTCACCGGCCAGATCTCGTACACGTTGAGCCGTGCTAGGGACGATATGTCGGGAGACCGCAACGACTACCCGACGGATAGCCACTGCCTCCGATGCGACTGGGGCCTTGCTGATTTCGACACGCCCCAGGCCCTGAGCGGGTATCTGCTCTACGACCTGCCGCAGTTCGGCCGCTCGCTGCCGCGCCTCACCCAGGGCTGGGAACTCAGCGTCTACTCCGCCATGGACGCAGGCTTCCCGTTTTCCGTCAGCTCCGGCCTGGACAACAGCCACACCAACCAGGGCAAGGACCGGGCGGATCTGATAGGCAGCCTCTTCGGCGGCGTCACCCAGCCGCGGGTCATCTATCAGTACGGCGTGCAGTATTTCAACCAAGCGGCCTTCACGTATAACGCGCCGGGAACCTTTGGAAACACCCAACGCAATCAGTTTCGCCAGTTCGGCTATCATGACGTTGACTTAGCCGTGGTCAAGAACACGAAAATCACGGAAAAGCTCACGGGGCAGGTGCGGTTTGAGCTGTTCAATATCTTTAATATCCTGAACCTGGGTTGCTTGGATAAAGTCGTGACCGACGGCAGCTTCGGAAGAGCCGGCTGCACCCTGTCTACGGGCAACGGCGCGCCCGGCATCGGTCCAGGCGAACCCTTCAACATGCAGATAGCCCTGAAGCTGAAGTGGTAAGAAGCCAGCGCGTTACAACAAGTCGGGACTTCCCTGGGCGAAGAACCAGGGGAGGCTCTGATGTATTTCCAAACTTGTAAACCTGCCAACGCCCCACCCGCTTACGCAGAGCTGCGCTCTGCGACAGCCAGCAGCGTCTGCCGCGCGTTCGCGTCTATTTTGTGTTGACCTGTTAGTCCACGAAAGTGCTAGAATGACGCGCCATGAGAGTATCTCGACGAGAACTACTGGCCGGCGCGACAGGGAGTTGGCTCGCTTGGGCGGCGCGGAGTTGGGCCCTCCCTGCCACATGCCCCAAAATTGCTTTGATCGCGACCGTCATGTTCAAGTACGCGCATGCGCAGCATTTCGTGGACCGCTTCCTGGAGGGCTACGGTTGGAACGGCACGCACCACAAGCCCCCCATGGACCTGGTTTCGCTCTATGTGGACCAGGTCGGGGCGGGCGATCTGAGCCGCGAGCGCGCGGCGCGTTTTCCCACTATGAAGATCTATCCCACCATCGCCGAAGCGCTGACGTTGGGCGGCAGCCAATTGGCTGTGGACGGCGTTGTGCAGGTGGGCGAGCACGGCGATTACCCGCTGAATGAGAAGGGGCAAAGGCTGTTACCCCGCTACGAGTTTTTCAAGCAGATCGTTAGCGTGTTCCGCTCGAGCGGGCTATCGGTGCCGGTGTTCAATGACAAGCACCTCTCCTGGAACTGGGATTGGGCTAAAGAGATGTACGACACCGCCCGTAGCATGGGCTTTGCCTTCATGGCAGGCTCAAGCCTTCCCGTAACCTGGCGAATCCCCTCGGTGGAGATGCCGTTGGGTGCGCCGGTCCGCGAAGCCGTGTGCGTGGGTTACGGCGGCGTGGACTCCTACGATTTCCACGGCCTGGAAACGATCCAGTGCATGGTGGAGCGCCGCCGGGGAGGCGAGACCGGAGTGAAGTGGCTCCAGGCCTACCGGGGCGAGAACTTCTGGCAGGCGTACCAGGAGGGGGTGTGGTCACGCGAGCTGTGCGAGGCCGCGCTCTGTCGCAGCCACACGCTTACCCCCACGCGAGCGGGTTTCAACGACGTTTTCCCCACGCTGGACGATATGCGCCGGGTGGTCAAGGACCCCTTTGCTTACCATTACGAGCACGCCGACGGCCTGAAGTGCACCTTGGTGATGCTGAACGGGCTGGTGCAGGACTTCAACTTCGCCGCGCGCCTCGAGGGGCGGCGGGAACCTTTCTCCACCCAGATGTACCTGCCCATGCCGCCGGACCGCACCACTCTGGCGAATTTTTTCAGCCCGCTGGTGAACAACGTGGAAAAGATGTTTCTCGCCGGCAAGCCTACCTATCCGGTGGAACGTACGCTGCTGACCACCGGGCTCACGGCGGCGGGAGTGGAGAGCCTGTACCGCAACCAAGTCCGCTATGAGACCCCGCACCTTTCCGTACGCTACCAGCCCACGCGGGAATCCACCTACTGGAGAACGTAGCCGCCATGAAACGAATTGCTGTCATCGCCACCGTATATCGCTATCTCTCGCACGCGCAACACATGGGGGACCGTTTCCTGGTGGGATACCCGCACGGCGGGAAGTGGCACCGGCCGGAGATGAAGGTGGTGTCGTTGTACGTGGATCAGAAGCCGCCCGGAGACCAGAGCGCCGAGCGGGCGCAGGAATTCGGCTTTCAGGTCTATCCGACGATCGCTGAAGCGTTGCGTTGCGGCAGCGACCGGCTGGCGGCCGATGCTGTCTTGATTATCGGAGAGCACGGCGACTACCCCCAGAACGAGAAGGGACAGATCCTCTACCCGCGCTACGAGTTCTTCAAGCAGTGCGTGGATGTGTTCGAAAAAGAAGGACGGGCAGTCCCCGTTTACAATGACAAGAATCTCTCTTACAGCTTCGAGAAGGCGAAGTGGATGGTCGAGGCCTCCAAGCGCTTGAAGTTCCCCATGCTGGCGGGCTCTTCACTACCGGTCACCTGGCGGCTGCCGGATCTTGAGCTGCCCCTCGACTGCGTGATCGAAAGCGCGCTGATGGTGGGCGAGGGGAGGGGTTCGGACGCGATGGACTACCACGCCCTGGAAGCCATGCAGTGCATGATCGAGCGGCGCAAGGGAGGCGAGACCGGTGTGAAGGCGGTCCAAATGATCGAAGGTGACGCGGTCTGGAAAGCCGGAGAGGAAGGACGCTGGTCGAAGGAACTGCTGACCGCCGCGCTTTCGCGCAGTGACACGCCGCTAGGCTTGACGCTCGTCGACGGGCGAACCCAGGATCTTGTCGGCAGCGGCGAGTTGCCGAAACTGGTCAAGAATCCGGCCGCCTATTTCATCGAATATCGGGACGGCCTGCGCACGACGCTGCTGATGCTCGACGGAGCGGTCAGGGACTTCAATTTCGCCGCGCGCGTGCGGGGCATGAAAGGCATTGCGTCCACGCAGTTTTTCCTCACGCCGACTCCCAACGTCACGTATTCCGCCTGCCTGGTGAACAAGATTGAGGAAATGTTTGAAACCGGACGGGCGCCTTACCCGGTCGAGCGCACGCTAACGGTGAGCGGAGTTCTGGAAGCCTGCCTGACCTCGCGCCTCCAGAATCATAAGCGGCTGGAAACACCGCAGCTTGCGGTGCGGTATCGCCCTCCGAGCCTGTCCCAGTACTGCCGGGACTGAGCAATGCGAGATTTCTCGTCGCCTGCGGCTTTGGGTGGGTCGCAGACCCATGGCAACTCCTCGGGATGACAGGCTCGAGCGGGCCATTGTCAATCCGGGCGGAGTGACCCGTTGCCCTGCCTTCTGGAGTCATACGGCAGGCAGGTCGAAGGCGGCCTTGGGCCTGCCTTCCGAAGCGTTCGCGCGGCATGCCGCAGGACGAGGAATCCCGCTCTGGAAAGAAGCAAAGAATAAATGCCTGGAGTAAGTTTGACCGGGCTGAAAAAAATAGGCCGAAGGGAGCCCATTTTATGAGCTGCCATCGTATCGCGCACCTCTGCATTGTGTGCCTCCTTGCTCCAATGGTCGCGAACGCCCAACCGAAATCCTCCCTCGTGGAGTTGATTAAGGACAACGATCTGAGCGTCTGGCACCAGCCCACGAACCTGTGGTCGATTGTCGGCGACGTGTTCTTGTCGCCCGACGATCCTAAGGCGTTGAGCACGAAGCCTGGCACGGGGATTCTGTTTAACGGCGGCCGCACATCCGACCTTGTGAGCAAGCAGGAGTTCGGAGACGTCCGCTTGCATCTTGAGTTCATCATCTCTAAACGCTCTAACTCCGGCGTCTATTTCATGGGTTCATACGAGTTGCAGATCTATGACAGCTTCGGCGTCGAGAAGGACGCCTACCCCGGTATCGAATGCGGCGGCCTTTACCCTCGCTGGATCAATGAAAAGGACGTCGAAGGACATTCTCCCAACGTCAACGCCTCATTACCTCCGGGCCGGTGGCAGAGCTTTGATGTCATCTTCCGCGCCCCGCGCTTCAACAAAAACGGCGAGAAGATCGCCAACGCCGTTTTTGTAAAAGTCGTACACAACGGGAAAGTGATCCACGACCATGTTGAACTCAACGGCGAGACCCGCGGCGGCTTTCCGGAAAAAGCCACGGGGCCGCTTCGATTGCAGGGTGATCACGGGCCCGTCGCTTTCCGTAATATTCGCATTCAACCAATGCCGTTTGAGCGGAACAAGTAACTCAGGGCAGATTCGCAGAATATGGGAGGTGGGTGCAGATGCTAAAGCACACCATCATTATCGTTTTCTCCGGGTTCGCGGCGTGCCTACTCACACTGCCCCGGAGCTCGAGAAGCCAGGTTTCCGGTGCGGCTCCCAACTGGCATGAGAATGCATTCTTCGGCATTCATTACGATCTTCACGCCAACGTCGACGATACTGAGTTAGGCCGGGAGTTGACCCCCGAGCATCTGCGCGAGCGGCTGCTGAGGACTCGTCCCGACTGGGTGCAGACCGATTGCAAGGGGCATCCAGGCTACACGAGTTGGCCGACTAGCGTCGGCTCCACCTCGCCCGGAGTGGTGAAGGACTCATTGCGAATCTATCGCGATGTGACGCGGGAACTCGGGATCAAATTGGGAGTCCACTATTCAGGCGTCTGGGATTTTCGAGCCATCGAACTTCACCCGGAATGGGCGCGAGTGGATCCTGCGGGCAAGCGGGACTCCAGGGCTACGTGCCGCTTGCATGGATACGACGAGCAATTAATGATCCCTCAAATGAAGGAGATCATCGACAAGTATGACGTTGATGGTTTCTGGGTCGACGGCGAAAACTGGGCAGCCCTGCCGTGCTGGTGTGACCTTTGCCAGGCCGAGTTTACGAGGCGAACGGGCATTAAGGAGATTCCCGGCAAGAAAGGCGACCCGCACTGGAGCGAGTGGCTGGCCTTTCACCGCGACCTCTTTGTTGAGCACGTCACGAAGTACACGAATGAGGTGCACGCGCGCAAGCCGGGTTGTCTCGTAGTCAGCAACTGGATGTACACGCTGCGCGAACCTGATGCGGTCAAGGCGCCCATCGACTACTTGAGCGGAGACTTTTCATTCGCGTGGGGCGCCGACGTAGCCGCGGTTGAAGGCCGCGTGATGGACGCCCGGGATATGAGTTGGGACCTGATGGCCTGGGGTTTTGCTCGCACGGGAGAAAGCGCGCCGTGGGTTTTCAAACCGGCGCTGCACCTCGAGCAGGAGGTGTCGGAGGTGGTGGCGCTGGGCGGGGCCGTAATGATTTATGAAAACCCTCAGCGGAGCGGTTGGCTCACTGGGTGGCACAACGAGAACATGGCGAAAGTCGGGGAGTTCTGCCGTGCGCGGAGGGAAGTATGCTTTCACTCCAAGACCGTCCCGCAGGCGGCAGTGCTCCATCTGCCGGAACACTACTACTCGAACAACGAGCCGCTGTTTAATTTTGCAGACGCCGTGGAACCAGTCCAAGGGGCTCTCCAAGCGCTACTCGAGACCCACCGCTCTGCTGATGTCTTGACTGAGGACGCCGCTCTGAAGCGAATGAACAACTACAAACTAATCTTGGTCCCGGAAGAGACTGGCTTGAACAAAGAGATGCTTCGGGCGCTCGAAGATTTCGCGCGGTCCGGGGGCGCTGTCCTGGTCAGTGGAGAGCACTTGGCGCGAGACTATCCGGCCTTTGTTGGTGCTACGCCTCATGGAGAAGCCTTAACTGACCGTGTTTACCTTCCCGTTGGTGGGCGCGCCGTCCCCATGAGTTCTGCGTGGCAGCCGGTTGTAGCAGCGCCCGGCACCCGAATATTGACCTACCGCATGAGCCAACAGGAGCCTGGCAAGGACGTAACCGACCAAGCCTTAGTCACAAAACGTGTAGTGGGCAAAGGGGCAATCGTTGCGGTTCACGGTCCCCTGTTCCGCAATTATTTCGTGGGTCACAATCCGGATCTAAGGGAGTATGTCGGCCGCCTGGTGGACGGCCTGGGAATATGGTGGACTGCAACTGTTGAGGGGCCGCCTCAACTCGAGATGATCCTCAGGCAGAAAGACGGGAATCTGCTGGTCAATCTGATCAATCGTGGTTCGGGAGAAACGCTTTCCCCGAACAGGGTGATCGTAGAGAATTTGGCTCCAATCGAGAATGTGACGGTTCATGTGCGAAGAGATCACCCGCCGAAGGCAGTGAGGGTTGTGCCTTCCGACATGAAGATTGATTGGTCCTATGGAAAAGGGCTGGTGACGGTCATTGTGCCACGAGTCGACATTCATCGCGTCTTAGTGATCGAGTGACATTCGACTTTTGACGGTCTACTTATTTTGATAGAGCGCGATGAACTGCCGGAGCGCCGTAGCATTCATCTTTAGATCTCCAGATTTGATGAGCTGCCGCTTCAGATTCTGGCGGTACAGCTCGAAGGCCAGGCTGCGTTTCCGCTCCAGCAAGTCTTCCGTGATTCGATCCCGCTGCTGCGCGAACTCAGCGTTATTGGCAGGCGTGCGCGCGACGACGCGGAACACTACGCTGTTCGCGCCCAGGGAGATGACATCGCTGGTCTGGCCGGGATTCAACTTAAAGGCTGCCGAAAGTTGCGTCCCTGAAGCCAGGCCCTCGACGAAATCCTGCTGTGTGAAATCCTTACTCTCTTTATAAGCCAAGCCATCGGCCTTCGCGATCTTTGCGAAGTCACCAGTTTTCACCTTTGCCGCAAATTGCTTGGCTTTGTCCGCGGCCAGCACTTTCGCCTGGTCCGCGCGGTAATCCTCTTCGACCCGTGCCCGGACTTCTTCCAGAGCAGGAACATGCTCCGGGACGATGTCTGCCAATTGAATAATGGCTTCGCCCCTCGGAACGCTGATGGGCATGCCAACCTCGCCTTTGTGAAGCTGGAAGGCCAGATTTTGGAACGTGTCCCCGCCTCCCAGGTCGGCAACCGCCTGACCATACCGGAACAGGGGAGATACCTGGGGCTCCAGACCTGCCTTGCGCGTCACATCCTCAAATGCATCCGGCTTGTGCCTGAGCTGGCTTTGGAGATTGTCAGCCAGCTTTTCCTGGGCGTCGGCCACGCGCTGCCTGTCGAGGTCCGCAAGGATGGAGGCCTTCACCTCGTCGAAGGTCTGAAGATGCGCGATTTGTTTGTCTTCAAGTTTGACGATATGGATTCCGTAGATCGTCTTGATGAGGTCGCTTACCTGGCCGGGTTTCATGGAGAATGCGGTGTCCTCAAATTGCTTGACAGTCTGCCCCCGCACGATCCAGCCAAGCTCTCCTCCGTTTGAGGCGGTGGAGTCTTCCGAGTACTTCTTGGCCAACTCCGCAAAATTCGCGCCGCCCTTAATCTGATTGAGGACGTCGCCAGCAGTCTTTTCAATGCTTGCAACTTCGGCGGGCGCCTTGCCCGCAGTCTTAAACAGAATATGCGCCGCCTTCACCCGGTCGGGAATCCTGTATTCAGAAAGGTGCTGAGTGTAGTACTGGCGAGCCTCTTGATCCGTCACCTTAACCTGAGCCCTGACGTGGTCCGGGTCAATCACCACGTAGCGGACTTTCCTTTGCTCCGGGACCTTATAGCTTCCTGGATCCTTCTTGAAGAAGGCTTCCAAAGATTCCGGCGAGACCTTAACGGCCTTGATGAACTGGCTGGGATCAAACAGGACATATTCAATCTTGGCCTTGGCATTGCGATTCTGGAACTCTCGCAGCACCTCCTGTTGAGAGACCTCCACTCCATCCGTTACCACGCTGCGGACCTCGCTGACCAAGAGGCTGTTCCGGAGTCCTTTTTCAAACTCCGGCACTGACATCCCGGTTTGCTGGTAAATCACGTCCTGGTAGCGGTCCAACCCAATGAAAGATCCGTTCTGCGAAAGCCAAGGCATGGATTGCAGGGCTTGTTGAAGCTCTTGGTCAGAGACTTCGATCCCCATTTTCTTGGCCTCGCTGATAAGGACCCGCTGCGTGACCATATCATCCAGCACGTTGCCTGCGAACGCAGGAATCACTTTCGACTGGTCCGTTTGGGGGGAATTCCGAAAGCGCGACTGGATAGTCCGCTGCAGTTCCGCGGTCGTGATGTTGGACCCGTCGATTGACGCCAAGACGTTCGACTCCGCGCGACTCATATCGCCCGTCGGGATCGGCGCCAGCGTAATCACCATGCCGATGGATACGATGCTGAGAAAAAAAATCAGCAGGTACTTCTTTACCGCTTCCCGATTCCGTCTAAAAAATCGATACATGAAAGCTCCTCAACCTTAATAAACCTCCCTATTATAGAGGAGAGTACACCCCCCGGCAACCTAATGACATGCCTAATGACACGCACACCTAATGACATGGTACTAATCATGGGGCAGCCTAATTTGGGATGTCTGGTCAGGGCTTACCCCGGCCAAGCCATCCCGCCACGGGGGGAGCCGGCCCCTACAGCCGAATTGGGACACCGTCAGGTGCCACCGAGGTGTCTAACTCCTTGAATCTTATAACCTCTTGATTCCTCTTGACCCCCTGGCGGTATTGGTCAAGAATAAACGGGCCAGTGCGAAGCGACTTTGCGCGTACCACTTTGACCACCTGTGGATCAGTCAGAGCGGTGTCAAAGTCGAGTGGACCGAAGCGGGAGTTAACCACGCGATGAATGTACGTTCTTTGTTCAGTGTTTTTTCCTCCGACCTCGCGATTGACCTTGGGACTGCGAACACTCTCGTCTTCGCACGGGGTAAAGGCATAGTAGTCAACGAACCGTCGATCGTAGCCATCAACAAGGTCAACGGAGACATCGAGGCGGTCGGACGCGAAGCCAAGGATATGCTGGGGCGCACGCCAGGAAACATTGTCGCCATTCGGCCTTTGAAAGACGGCGTCATTGCCGACTTCAAAGTCACCGAAAAGATGCTCAATTATTTCATCCACAAGGCGCACAACCGCAAGATGTTCGTGCACCCCCGGATCGTCATTGGAGTGCCTTCGGAGATCACTCAGGTGGAAAAGCGGGCCGTCCAGGACTCGGCCATGCGGGCGAGAGCCAGCGAAGTGTTTCTGGTGGAACAGGCCATGATGGCGGCCATTGGCGCCGGCCTGCCCATTACGGAGCCTTCAGGCAGCATGATTGTGGATATTGGGGGCGGCACCACCGACATCGCCGTGATTTCCCTCTCCGGCATCGTCTACGCACGGTCCGTGCGGGTAGCAGGAAATGAGATGGACGAGGCTATTACAGCCTTCCTCAAGCGCAAGTACAATTTGCTGATTGGCGAACGGACGGCCGAGCAAATCAAGATCGAGATCGGCTCGGGTTATCCGCTCGAAAAACCCCTGAGCATGGAAATTAAGGGACGCCATTTGCTTGAGGGAATTCCGAAGACTATCAGCATCGAGGACTCCGAAATCCGTGATGCCCTTTCCGAATGCGTGGCGACCATCCTGAACGCCATCCGTGTGGCTCTCGAGCGCACGCCTCCCGAACTCTCCGCGGATATTTCCGACCGTGGAATCGTGCTGACCGGTGGTGGGGCGCTGCTGAAGAACCTGGATAAACGGATTCGCGAGGAGACCGGTTTGCCCGTTTCCATCGCCGAAGATCCCCTGGCATCGGTGGTGCTGGGAACCGGCAGAATGCTGACGGATTTTAATCTTTTACGCCGAGTTGCAATAGAATGACACGTTTTGATTCGAACTCTCCCGAATCAGCGGCGCCGGCGCAGCCCGTCACGCGGGACGGCCCGAATATGCAGGCTTTTGTTGCGCGCCGCAAGGCTTTTTTTGTCCTTGCGGCGGTGCTAGGGGCGCAGCTTCTGCTGCTCTCGTTACAGATCACCCGCAACCAAGACGTCCGCCTGATTCGGGTTTGGGCTGTCGCGCTATTCGATCCGTTCGAGCGTTCGCTGCGAGGGATAACGGATGTCTCCGTTGGCGCCTGGCAAGCTTATCGCGGCCTTTTGCACGCTCAGCAGGAGAATCAGGAACTTCATACCCAGCTTGTATCCGCGCAGTCCCGAATCCAACAGCTTTCCGAACAGGCGGCGGAATCCCCGCGCCTGCGCACGCTGCTGGAATTCAAGGACCATCTCCCGTTCCAGACTGTTGCCGCTGAAGTTATAGCCTCCAGCCCGGGTGAGAACTCGAACGCCATTTTCATCAGCAAGGGGGAAGATGCTGGTCTTGCCTCAGACCTCGCAGTGATTACACCTGAAGGAGTAGTTGGCAAGACGATTGCCGTTTTCTCGCGCTCTTCCCAGGTTCTCTTGATCACCGATCCTTCGAGCGGAGTGGGCGTGATGCTGGAAAAGAGCCGCGTCCAGGGCGTCCTTAAAGGTGACAGCCAAAACCTGTGCCTGATTCGCTACGTTATGAATGAAGAGCCCGTCTCCTCCGGCGAGGCCATCCTGACCTCGGGCCTCGACCAGATTTACCCCAAGGGCCTTCCTGCTGGAACAGTCGTTCGGACCAGCGCGGGCAACATTTACAAGAACGTTGAGGTTAAGCCAGCCGTAGACCTGAGCCGTCTCGAAAACGTGCTGGTGGTTTCGAAGCCCAATCCAACGCTGCAACAAGCTTTGAACGTTCACCCTCATTAATTCAGACCACGCCAGGTCCGTCGGCAAGGGAGAGGAGCTATTTTCAAAGCAGTCGCTCATGCCCCTCGGCTGGCAGGCAGCCGGAAACCATGAAATGTACATTGTAGGGCCGGGGCTTGCCCCGGCCTGGCCGATCCAAGCGTCGGCCCTACAACGTCTCCATCATGGCGAAAAAATTCCGCATGCTATGGTGCTGAAAAAACGCAGGTCTGTGCTCCCCACATCTGGTAGTCTAAAGCGATAATGCCTGTTGCTCCCGAGCGTGAAGTCGAGGTTTTTCGAGTCCAACCGGTGACCCTGGGGGTCGCCATTCTGGTCGCGCTTTTGCTCCAGACCTTCCTACCCCTCAAGATCCCCCTGGCAGGACTCATGGACTTTCCGTTGCTGGTCGCCGTGTATTTCAGCCTGGTTCGACAGAATAAGATTTTCGGCATTGGATTGGGCACGGGTTTGGGTCTGATGCAGGATGCGCTGTCGCATGGTTACATAGGCTTGTTTGGAATGGCGAAAGCGTTGGTCGGCTATCTAGCTGCGTCAGCCGCTGGCCGGTTCAACCTTGAATCGCTTTTTGCCCGATCCGCGGTAGCTGGCTTTCTCATCCTTCTCCACAACCTCTGCATGGCAGGGCTCCAGCACGCCTTGCTTGGCTCGCCGCCCGCCTTCGTTCCACTGGAACTGGCCAGCGCGGTCTTGGTGAATGTTGCCCTGAGCCTGATCGTGTTCCAGGTGCTGGACCGATTCCGGTAGCCAATTTGAAACTATTGGCAGTCGCGCTTATCACTCCCCATCACTCCTTCCTCTCGTGCTAAAATGCCGCTTTGGCCAGACTGCACGCGAAGACGTTTCAGGCCACCTCAAGGAGGATTCTCCATGGCAACAACTTTAGGCGTAATCATCGGCAATCGTGGCTTCTTTCCTGCTATCCTGGCTCGCGATGGGCGGGAAGAAGTTTTGCGCACTCTCGAGCAGCAAGGCTACAAGAGCGTCTGCCTGACCCCGCAAGAAACAAAATATGGCTCGATTGAGACCCTTCAGGATGCGCGCAAGTGCGCGGACCTGTTCAAGCAGCGTGGTGACGAGATTGACGGCATCCTGGTCAGCCTTCCCAACTTTGGCGACGAGCGCGCCGTGGCAAACACCATTCGCATGTCGGGGCTGGAAGTGCCCGTCCTGATCCATGCCTTCCCGGATGAGCGCGACAAGATGCTGGTGAGCGCGCGCCGCGACAGCTTCTGCGGGAAGATGTCGGTCTGCAACAACCTCTGGCAATACGGAATCCGCTATACGCTGACGTCGCTGCATACGGAAGCGCCTTCTTCTCCCGTCTTTGCCGACGACTTGAAGGCCTTTGCCGCCACCTGCCGGATTGTGAAGGGGCTGAAGAACGTCCGCGTGGGCGTGATCGGCGCGCGACCTGCGGCTTTCAACACCGTGCGCTTCAGCGAAAAGCTGATGGAAAACCACGGGATCAGCGTCGAAACGCTCGACCTCTCCGAAGTCCTGGGCCGCGTTCAGCGTCTGAAGGATGACGACGAAAACGTGAAAGCGAAAATCGCCGCCATCCAGGGCTATGTCCCCACCCAGAGCGTTCCACCGGCTTCCCTATTGAAGATGGCGAAGTTCGGCCTGGTCGTGGATGAGTGGCTCACGGCGAACGAGCTCGTCGGCTCTTCAGTTCAGTGCTGGACAGCCATGGAGGAATTCTTCGGCGTCGTACCCTGCACGCTGATGAGCATGATGTCCAACAACCTCATGCCCAGCGCCTGTGAGACGGATATGATCGGAATGATTTCGATGTACATCCTCCAGCTTGCCGCCGGCGAGCCCAGCGCCATCGTAGACTGGAACAACAATTACGGCGAAGACCCCGATAAGGCGGTAATCTTCCATTGCTCGAATCTTCCCAAGCACTTTTTCGAAGATTTCAAAATGGATTTCCAGGAAATCATCGCGGGTTCTGTCGGCAAGGAAAACACTTTTGGAACCGTGGTCGGGAAACTGAAGAGCGGCCCGCTCACCTATTGCCGCGTTTCCACGGACGACCTGAAGGGCAAGCTGCGAGCCTACGTCGGCGAGGGTGAAATCACCAGCGACCGTCCACAGAGTTTCGGCGGTTATGGTGTGGTCAGAATTCCCCACATGCAGACCCTGCTGAAATACATCTGCAACCACGGGTACGAACATCACGTGGCAGTCAACCGAAGTCACTTCGGCCGCGCCGTCGCCGATGCACTGAGCAATTACAAAGGCTGGGAGACGTATCACCACCAGGCCGACGGCTGCTGAGAACAACGCAGGGGTGGGGCTGGAAGGCCGCCTGCCACCTCGATCATCCGGCCCTCTCTCCCGTGGGGAGAGGGTGGCCCGCAGTTGGCGTTTTCTTCAGCCAGGGCGGGCCAGGCGAGGGCGTTCGAATTCGAGGAAATGGCTCTCCTCCTCGGCGGAGGAGGGGTCAGGGGGTGGTGGACCGGATCCAGTGCGCAGGCCAGGGCACTCCTTAACCAACGAGGGGAATTACCTGGGGGATTTTCATGCACAGTGGCGAGCCGCAGATTCATGGAATCTGCGCTCGGAATGACAATGTCACAGAGGCTTTTCAGCATCGTGACAGACTTTGAATTTCACTGCTAGCTGCCCAGCGCCTTCTACTTGGTATCTTCTGCCTACTACCTGGCTTCGATCTTCTCTCTCCTGTCATCCCCCGCCAGCGGGATTCGAACCTGAAACGCGGAGCCCTCTCCCGGCTTGCTAAAAGCCTTGATTGTGCCTCCGTGGGCTTCGGCGATCCATTGCCCAAGGGATAACCCCAAACCTGCGCCTCCGGTCTCGCGTGAGCGCGTCCGATCGGCCCGAAAAAAGCGCTCAAAAACGTGTGGAAGGTCCTCTGCGGCAATACCGATCCCGGTGTCTTGCACCTCGCCCACTGCCCAGCCATCGCTTGATCTCAGGGAAACATTGATTTGGCCCTTCGGTAGGGTGTATTTCACGGCATTGTCGAGCAGAATCAGGAACAACCTTCGCAGCGAGTTCGAATCGCCTTCAACCCAGATCGGAGATGCCGGCAACTCCTCACGCAAACTGACCTGCTTTGTCTCCGCCAGGCTTCGGCCCGCAAGGCAAGCCTCGCGCGCGCTTTCAACCATGTCGATACGAGTGCGCTGGAGGGCTTCGGCCCCGGAGTCGGCGCGGGCTAGAAGCATCAGGTTTTCAATTAGCGAGGAGATTCTCTCCAGGTCTTCAAGGATTTGCCGCAGAGTCTCGCGATATTCTTCTTCGGGCCGAGGCCTTCGCAAAACGATCTCCGCCCGCGTCCGCATGAGCGCCACCGGAGTGCGCAGCTCGTGAGAAGCGTCGGCGGTGAACTGCGTTATTCGCCGGAACGCTCGCTCCAGCCGCTCCAACATGCCGTTTAGAGTTTGCGATAATCGTTGGAGTTCGTCTCTCGTGTGGGGCACCGCCAGGCGGCGGGAAAGATTCTGGGCGCTGATGCTCCGAGCTTCCCGCGTAATCTGGTCGACCGGCGCCAAAGCGCGCCGGCTCAGCCAGTAGCCGCCGGCCGACGCCAGCAAGAGAAGAAGCGGGGAGGACAGAAATAGGACCCGGCGGAAACGGTCCAGCGCTTCGTAGAAATCGTCAAGAGGGTAGGCGAGCTGTACAATATAGGTCTCGCCTCCCCCTCGGACTGGCAGCGTCATCACCCGCAAAGGCACGCCATTCGGTTGCTGGGTTGTGACCGAAGTCCCGGATTCTGCCGTCGCCGGGCCGTATCGGGCCATGGTCCCGGAACGGTAGACCCAGTTGCCCGCGAGATCTGAAACTTGCAGGAGATCGCTTCCCGCGCGGATCTGTTCGTCTTGGTCGAGTTCGCGCCCCAGTTCAGCTCTTCCCCGGGGCGCCGTGCGCTCGATTAGCTCACGCACTCCCTGAATCTGATCCTGGAGGTTCTCGTCCACAGTCTCATGAATGCTGCCGCGCATCACGTAGAACGCAATGAGGCCAAGAAAGGAAAAGCCTATCGCCAGGACGGCAGAGTACCAGGTTGTAATCCTGACACGAAGAGGAAGGCTGGTCATTGCTTCGAACTCTCCCGGAGGCAGTACCCGATTCCACGAACTGTGTGAATCAGCTTATAGCCGAACCCCTTGTCCACTTTGCTCCGGAGCAGGCGCACGTAAGCATCCAGGGTGTTCTCCTCGATGTCGTTTTCGAGGCCCCAAACGGCTTCCACAATCGTGGTACGCGGTACCACTCGGCCCACGCGCCGCATCAGGAGCTCCAAGAGGCGGTACTCGGTCGGAGTGAGCGGAACCTCGTGGCCACCTCGGATAGCCTTGTGCGAGGCGGGATCGAGTGTCAGATCAGCTACCTGTAAGCGTGTGGGCCGGGGAGCCGATCCTCGCCGGGCAACGGTCCGCAAGCGCGCCAGGAATTCCACGAAAGAGAATGGCTTCGTCAAGTAGTCGTCAGCCCCCAGATCGAGCCCCTTCACGATGTCCGGGACGGAGTCGCGAGCAGTCAAAATGAGGATTGGTGTCTGATTCCCGGAGTCGCGGAGCCGCCGGGCAACTTCGAAGCCATCCACTTTAGGCAACATGAGGTCGAGCACAATGGCGTCAAATTCATAGACTCTAGCCAGCTCCAACCCTTCCAAGCCATCGAACGCCAAAGCCGCACGATGGTTCTCCTCCTCGAGTCCTTTCTTCAGGAGCTCCGCCATGCCTTTCTCGTCTTCAATAATGAGCACGCGCATGGTCAAGAATGCCTCGACTGCCTGCCCCCTATGATAACCCCGCGAAGCTGAAAACAAACTGAAAGCAACCGCCAATTGTCACGACGAGGTGCCAACCTTGGGGAATGCCGACCTGAGCTCTTCGGGAGAAGGACTGCGCACGTCCCAAGCTTATTGCTCTGAGTAAGCGGATGAAGTCGTAAGAGAGAGGTGCGCTTCGAAGGAGTGAGAAAATCCGATTTGCCATTCGCAGTGGCGCTCTATGAGCGCCAAAGCCATTGGTTCTAAGGTACGGCGGTCATAGTCCGCCACTACTGCGCGAAGATCGTTCCAAGACTGCCACGCGCCAAATTTGCACACCTAGCGTTGCGAGCAAAAATCCCTTCCACGACCCGGCCAGTGTTACCACCGGTTCTTGAGTTGGGCATGCTCTCCGCGCACTGCAATCCACCGGGAGCGATTGCCTTGTCTGCCTAGACTCGCTCGACGTCCGCGGCTTGCAACCCTTTGGGACCGGTTTTCACTTCAAATTTGACGCTGGCGCCTTCCTCTAGAGCTGTTTCGATTTAAGTAGTTACATATCCACAAGAGGCGAAGTAATTTGTGCATTCGCTTGGGGAGACCGTATTGAGCAACTCCCCGATTTCCTTCCAGAGGGTATCGATATCGCGCCTGGCGGCTTTGCGAAGCAGCGCCTTGAGTTTGGAAAAGAACTTTTCGATCGGGTTCAGGTCCGGAGAGTAAGGGGGCAGATAGAGTAGGGTAGCTCCGGTCGCGGTGATTGCTTTCGCGACTCCGGTCACCTTGTGACTGCTGAGGTTGTCGAGGATCACGGTCTCTCCCGGTTGGAGCGTTGGGCACAGGAATTGATGCACATAAGCCAGAAACGTCTCGCCGTCCATGGGCCCGTCGGTAACCATCGGTGCGGTCAACCGGCGGCGGCGCAGAGCGCCTACAAAGGTCGTCGTCTCCCAATGCCCGTGCGGTGCCGAGTCGAGGCAACGCTGACCTCGGGGAGCCCGTCCGTAGCGTCGCGTCATGCTCGTCGATATCCATGTTTCATCGATGAAGACGAGCTTTTCGAATTCCATCGTGGGCAGTGCCCGCTGCCAGGCTTTTCTTGCCCGCTGCACGTCTTCGCGTTCTTGCTCGCTGGCGTGCAGGGTTTTTTTTGAAGGTAAGGTTCCATTTGTCCAACTGATGCCACAAGGCACCGATCTTGATCGAGATGCCCTGCTCGGCGAGACGTTCAGCTAACTCGGCCAAGCTCAGACCCGGCGCTTGTTCGATCCAGGCGCGCAGCACGGGCTCCATCGGCGCGATCCGCGAACGGCGATGGCCGCCAATCTGAAAGCTGGTGCGGCGTCCGGTCTTCTGCTCCCGACCCCGCACCTGGTAAACCCAGACGCGACTGACTTCCAGTCGCCGCGCAATCGCCGTCGGACGTTCGCCGCGATCCAATGCCCATAACACCCGATCCCGCAAATCTTGTGAATAGGATTGCATCCTCTGCCTCCCCTCAACCGGCAGAGGCATTATCGCACATAAATGTATACACTTAAATTAAAAAGGCTCTAATGACCGGTACCCGTCGCCTACGATGGCTGAGAAATGGACGAATACATCTTCTCCGCTTTCGCGCTGGATGAACCCGTAACCTTTCGCGGCGTTAAACCACTTCACTTTTCCTTGTTCCTTCATGACAGCCTTGTGTCCTTGTTCGATTGAAATTGCAATTTGTGGAGACGGCAACGGCGGGATGGCCGACGATCCGCTGCAACACCACCAGTCCCCAAATCGCAGGGCGGCTGGGTTGCCCCCCTGTAGTTCTTGCGAGACTCGCCGGAATTACAACGACAAACTGCGGGGGTAGGCTAGCATCTTTCGTTGCAAATTGCCACTACAAAACGCAGGATGCGCGACGTGGTGCATGCGGACCGCGGAGGTTCTTAGTCGTCCACCAATAAGAATGGCGGACTCCTCAGGATAACAGTCATTCCCCAGCTCCTAGCTAGTACTACTACGTTAAGTTATTGACCTCCGGCAAGAGAGGTGTTAAGCTCCGGTTCATGACCGAGAGCGAAATCGCAAAATGTCGAAACCGTTTGGAACAATTCCTGGCCGACCTCCTGGAGCCGCTGGGGCGACGCGAGCGCCGCCATTGGGGCTCGGTATATGTGCGCGGCCTGATGCTCGATGGCGAACGCAAATCCATCGAGCCGATGGCAGAGCGTCTGCCCGAAGGGAACGTGCAGGCGATGCAGCAGTTGATCGGACAGAGTCCCTGGCCTTGGGCTCCGGTTTGGCAACGGTTGGCACAACGCATGACGGTGGAGTTGATGCCCGATCCGGTGTGGGTCATCGACGACACGGGGTTTCCCAAACAAGGGCACCACTCCGTTGGGGTGGAGCGCCAATATTCGGGCACGCTGGGCAAGACCGCGAATTGCCAAGTGGCGGTGAGCCTGCATCAGGCAGCCGGGGAGGAAAGTACGATCCTGGACTGGCGGCTCTACTTGCCGAAAAGCTGGACGGAGGATCCGCAGCGGCGAGCCGAAGCAGGCATCCCCGCGGAGGTGAAGTTCCAGACCAAGTGGCAACTGGCGCTGGAATTGATCGACGAAGCGCGGGGGTGGGGCCTGCGGTGTGGGGTGGTGCTGGGGGACGCCGCTTACGGGGAAGTCACGGAATTTCGTCAGGGGCTGGAGACTCGCCAGCTCCCTTATGCGGTGGGCATCCCTTCGACCTTGGGGGTGTGGGCGAAGCCGCCTCGCATCCACAAACTGAAAGCACAAGGGCAGGGCCGTCCGCCCAGTGCTTATCACTACGGCCCGCAGCGGCCAGGCACCGTCCGGGAGGTGGCGCAAAAGGCCCGCGGGTGGAAGCAAGTGCGCTGGCGAGAAGGCAGCCAAGGCTGGCTCGAGTCCCGCTTCTACGCTTGCCGCGTGCAACCCTCGCATGGATTCCACGAAGGCCGGCCCCCGCACAAGGAGGTCTGGCTGCTGGTGGAATGGCCGCGCGGCGAGAAAGAACCCACCAAATACTTTCTCTGCGACCTGCCGGAGCACTACACTTTGCGGCGGCTGGTGCGCATCGTCAAAGCCCGCTGGAAGATCGAACAGGATTATCAGCAACTCAAGGAGGAACTGGGGTTGGATCACTACGAAGGCCGCAGTTGGGCAGGTTGGCATCATCATGTCACCCTGGTCATGTTGGCGCATGCCTTCCTGACCTTGGAGATGTTGCGCAGCAAAAAAAACTTCTGGATGGACCCTGCCACAGACGCGCCGTGAGATCCAACGCCTGTTGTTCACCTGGACGGGGGAGTGTGCGTATTGTGGCAGCATAGTTCGCAAACGAAACCGACCACCTTAACTTAACGTAGTAGTACTAGCAGGCTGCGGAAAAACTCGTCGGAACTGTCATCCTGAGAGAGCCGCAGGCGACGAAGGATCTCGCACTGCCTTAAAACTGCACAGGGCGAGATTCTTCTCCCGCAGGGCGGGATCAGAATGACGGCTTGGAGGCGTTTTCCCGCGGCCTGCTAGTCCCCGGCCCCCAGCCCTCTCTTCTGCTCGAGCAAGGAATAGAGCACCGGCATCACCAGCAAAGTAATGAAAGTTGAGATCGAGAGGCCGCCGATAACGGCCAGAGCCAGAGGTTTTTGCAATTCCGCCCCCGCCCCCAGGCCCAGTGCCAGTGGGAGCAAGCCAAAAAGCGTACACAGAGTCGTCATCAGAATCGGACGCACGCGGATTTTACCGGCCTGCACCAGGGCTTCGCTGAGCGGCATGCCTTGTTCTTCCCACAGTTTGTGAACGTACTCAAATAGAATAATGCCGTTCTTCACCACCAATCCCACCATCAGGATGATTCCCATAAACGACGAGACATTGAGCGCCGTCCCGGTGGCGAGCAGCATCACGAAGACGCCGAGGAGTGAAAGCGGCGCCGCCGACATGATAATCAGGGCGGGGGCAAAGGCGCGGAACTGGATCACCAGCACGATGAAAACCGCTGCCAGCGCCAGGCCAAGGACGGAGAGGAGGTCGTGGAAAGAGCTTTGCTGGCTTTCATAAAGCCCGCCCATTTCATATGTGGTCCCCACGGGAAATTGGACGGTGTTCAAGAGGTTTTTCACATCGCGGACGGTGCTTCCCAGTCCGCGGTTTTCGAGTCGCGCCGAAAGCGCCACCATCAAGCGCTGATTTTCGCGCGTCAATTCGCTCTCCCCCTGGACGGTCTCGAGCCGCGCCAGGGCGGATACCGGCACGATCTGCTTGTTGGGAGTGAGGATGGGAAACTGCTGCACGTCCGGGTAGTTATACCGGAATGCATCCGGAAAGCGCACGCGGATGCCGATGGTGCGGTCGGTCCGGCGCAGATCGGTCTCCGTCAACCCCAGCAGCCCCGCCCCGACCTGCTGCGAGACTTGGTCCACGGTGAGGCCCAGATGCCCCGCCTGCACAGGGTCCACGTGAACCACGATTTCCGGGTTGCCTTTCAGGATGCCCTGAAAATCGACGATGCCGGGAATCTGCTGCATTTTCGGCCCGATTTCGTCCGCCAGCTTCTCCAGTTCAGGCATGTTACTGCCGAAGATTTTCACTTCAATGGGATTGGGGTTTCCTTCCATATCGCCGATCATGTCCTGGAGCACTTGTGTGAACTCCACCCGCACCCCGGGAATTGTGCTGAGGATTTTCTGGCGAAGGTCATCCATGGTTTCGTAGATGCTGTGGTCGCGCTGGGAGCGGGGTTTGAGCTTGACCACAATCTCGCCCGTGTTCTGAGTCGTTGCGAAAGGTCCCATCTCCGCGCCCGTACGGCGCAAAAAGGCCTCGGTTTCGGGCGTCTTTTGGACCTGGTCCCCAACCAGATGGAAGATGCGATCGGTCTCCGCCAGGGAAGTTCCCGGCGGCGTCCACATGTCGAGGACGAAACCGCCTTCGTCCATTTCGGGAAGAAAGCCGGTTTCTGCGCGCGTGTAAAGAAACACCGCCATCGCGATGGAAGCCAGAGTGGCGGCTGCCACCACCCAGCGCTTGCGAAGCGACCAGCGGACTGCCTTTTCATAGGCGCGATTGACTGGCCCAATGAAACTTTCCGCCGTCACACGGTGCCGCTCCGGAGACAGGAACTTCTGGGACAGAAGGGGTATAAGTGTCAACGCGAAGAGGAGTGAGAGAAGCACCGACACGGCAAGCGTGAGGCAGAGGGCCGAGAAGAAATCGCCCACGACACCTTTCAGCAGGCTCAAGGGAGAGAACACCACCACAGTGGTTGCCGTCGAGCCGATGACCGCGCTCAGCAATTCTCGCGTTCCTTTTTCCGCTGCTTCTGCGGGGGGCTCGCCCAGTCCGAGATGGCGGTAGATGTTTTCAATGATGACAACCGCATCGTCAATGATCAGTCCGATCGCGACGGCGATTCCTCCCAGTGACATCAGGTTGAGCGTGCTCCCGAACAAGCGCATGAAGAAAAATGTGCTGATGACCGTGATGGGGAGGGTAACGGCGGCGATCAGGGTGGTGCGGCCTTCGCGCAGAAATAAGAAGAGGATAACCACCGCGAGGAAACATCCAATCAGAACGGCATCGCGGATACTGGCCACCGCCTCGCGTACAAATTCCGCCATGTCGTAGACGACGGAGAGGTGCAGCGTCTTGGGAATTGCCGAGCCCAAGTTTCTCGCCAGCGCCTTGGCCTGGTCGGCGACTTGCAGGATGTTGCCGCCAATCTGACGTGAAATGCTGATGAGCGCGCCCGGCTGGTTGTTTCCATAGACCAAAATGCGGGGATCCTCGACGCCGTCCCGCACTTCACCGATGTCGCACACTCGAATGGGCGTTTGGCCGTCCACCGCCACGACAGAATTTCGAATATCGTCAAGACCGGTAAACTGGCCGCTGGCCAGGAGAAGATAGCGCGAATAGTCCTTGTCCAATCGGCCCACGGAGGTCACGCCGTTGGTGGCGCGCAGGCGGTCCGCAATGTCCGGCAAGGAAAGGCGGTGGGCGAGCATTTTCTGCGGGTCAATAATGACTGAAACCTCGCGCGTGTGGCTGGCCTCGACTTCCACTAGCGCCACGCCCGGCACCCGGCTGAAGAGTGGACGCAGGTTGTAGTAGCCATAATCTCGCAGGTCCGAGTCCGGGACGTCGCCGTTCAGCACGAACATGAGGATGGGCCAGGCTGTGGGTGTGATGCGCTCGACTGAGATGTCAGTTGATGCGGGCAGGTCCGTTCTGACGTCGCTGACACGCGCCTGAAGGAGTTGAAGCGCGTACTGCATGTCCATGTCGGGATTGAACAAAACGGAAATCTCGGTTGCCCCGCGGATCGTCCTGGAGCGCACACGCCTGACGCCCAGCACTGTCCGCGCCTCCTCTTCGAGAGGCCGCGTCACCGTGAGGAGCATGTTCTGAGGTGAAAGATCACCCGCGTGCGCCAGGATGACGATGCGCGGGAAGGAGAGCTCGGGATAGATGTTGCTGGGCAACCGGAAAACGGAGACCAGGCCCGCCGCCAAAAGCAAGCCCGTCAGCAGGTAAACGGCGCGACTGTTCTGGCGAAAGAAACGAACAACGTTCATGATTTGACCTTGATCTTGGCGTGTGCGGGAAGACCGTAGCCTCCGCCGAGGATAATGGTCTCTCCCTCCTGCGCGCCGGAAAGTAGTTCGACGCGGTCCTGGGTTTCGAGCCCCAGTTTTACCGGGACAGCCTCCGCTTTTTCGCCCTCCACGCGGTAAATCTCCGGGTTTCCGTCCTGGTCGCGGTAAACTGCGCCGAGGGGAGATACCAGGGCGTTGCGATGCGATTCCAGCGGCACCTGAGCCGTGAGAAACATACCCAGCCGCAGCAGTCCTGCGCCGTTGGCGATGCGGATTCGGACTAGCCCCACGTTGGTGGAGGGATCAACGGCAGGAGAGATCGCCACGATGTTACTCTGAAATACCTTGCCGGGGAAAGCATCAGTGGAGATGGAAAGCGTTTGCCCCACGCGGATTTTGTCGAGGTAAAGAGCGGACACATTTCCGAACAGCTCCACCTCCGACGTGCTCGCCACTTCAAACACCGGCTGGGCAGCCGTGCCGTCAACCTGCTCGCCGACGCTCAGCAAGCGTTTGACAACCATGCCGGTGAGAGGGGAGGCAATTTCCGTCCGCGAGAGGTTCAGCCGGGCTAGTGACAGCGCGGCTTCTGCCAGGCTCAGGGCGGCGGTGTTGACGCTGGCCTGGGTGCGAGCATCCTCGACGTCTTTCCGCGCGGCAATGCCCCGCTCGATCAGCCTCTCATTGCGTTGCAGGTTCAGGCGGGAGTTTTCCAGGTTGGCTTGGGCCTGATCGACAGTCGCCTGGGCTTGCTGAACCTGGTCGCGAAAAGGCCGATCGTCGATCTTTGCCAGCACCTGTCCTTCGCGGATGCGATCGCCCTCGGCCACCATCATCCGGGCGACACGCCCGGGAACGAGCGAGCTGACGCGAACGTCCTGATTCGGCAGCGCGGAGACGGTCCCGCTGACGGAGAGGCTCGATTGAATGTCAGCACGCTCCACGCGCGTGACACTCACTTCCGCTACTATGTTCGCCGCGCCTGCTTCCGTTTCCTCACCCTCTGACGCTTTCTTGGAGCATGAAGGCAAAAGTAATAGGCTGAGGGCCAGGGTCAGGAAACAGAAAACAGTCGGCCCGTTGTGCGGCTCCGCCGTCCCGCGTACGCGGGATGCGGAAAGGCTTCGCCTTTCCGAAGGACCCGCGCCCTGAACGTCCTCCTCCGCGCAGGATGGAAGGCTGAGCCTTCCATCCTGCGCGGAGGAAAGTGACGGGTCCGGCATGGGCCGGAAAGCCAGAGAAGCTGTCAATTTTTTGGAATTTTCATGCATTTTTCTCTTGACTTGTTATATCACTAGTTACACAATCCCCTTATGGGATACCTATCGAGAGTGCAATTGATTCAGCGGGCGGGTGGCACCCGCCAGTTCTATCTGATCTGTCCCGCCCAACTGGCCGAGGCCTTAGAGTTGGAGAAGGGCGAGGAGATCGAGTGGGTGGTCGAAGACAAGCGCACCCTGACGATTCGGCGTCGGCCCTCCCCCCGACGGCGGGAAGCGGGGTCGCATGAGCGCTGAGCCGACCGTGCCGGTGCAGGGACGGGAACCAGGACCCCCGGCGTCTTCTCCCACCCCTCTGCCCTCCAAGCCCAAACTGCGACTGCAACACGTCGACCGCCAGCAGATCGTGCTGGAGGTGGTGGATACGGATCGGCTGGTGGAGCAAGATCACGACGTGCGCGCCATCTGGGATCTGCTGGGGCGGCTGGATTTGAGCCTCTATTATAAAGGGATCAAAGCCATCGAGGGGCGGGCGGGGCGCGACCATTCCGACCCGCAGACGCTGATTGCCCTGTGGATCTACGCCAGTATGCGTGGGGTGCAGGCGGGGCGTGGGTTGGCGGAGTGGTCGAAGTATGAGCCCGGCTGCCGCTGGTTGCTGGGGTTGCGTAAAGTCAACCATACGACCTGTCGAAGTTCGTGACCCAATACCAGGCGGGGTTGCAGGATCTGTTCGTGCAAGTGGTGCACGTGTTGATGGCGCAGGGGGCGGTACACCTGGAGCGGGTGGCGCACGACGGCACCAAGATTCGCACCGCCGCTTCGCCCAACAGTTTCAAAAGCGAGGAGGGGCTGGCGGAGTGCCGCCGGGCCGCCGAGGAGCAGTGGACGGCCCTGCAGCAGCAATCGTCGGCGGAATCCAGCGCCCGTCAGCGCAAGGCGGAGCAACGAGTGGCGCAGGAACGACGGGAGCGGGTGGGGCGAGCGGAGGAGGAATTGAAGCGGCAGGGGGGAGGGAAAAAAGCCAGTGTGAGCGACCCCGAGGCACGCCTGATGCGGGAGAGCACGGGAGGGATTGCCCCCAACTACAACGCACAGATCTCCAGCGATGACCATGAAGGAGTGATCCTCGCCTACGAGGTGAGCCAGGCGGGCGAGGACAGCCACGAGTTGCAGCCGGCGCTGGACCGCCTCCAGGAGAACACCGGCCGCTTGCCGGAGCAGATCCTGGTGGATGGCAACTACACCACCCGGCAGAACATCCTGGACACGGCCGAACGGCCCACGGAGTTGGTCGGCTCGCTGGGAAAGAACCGCTCCCGGAGCAAGCTGGAACGGCGCGGGGTGAGTCAGGAGTTCATGCCCGAACATTTCCAGTTCCAGGCGGAGCAGAACTGCTATACCTGTCCGCAGGGTAAGACGCTGGCTTACAAAGGCAGCAAGCAACAGGTGGGGGCGATCGAGAAGCATTATCAAGCCAAGGCGAACGACTGCGCGGCGTGTCCGTTCCGTTCGCAGTGCTGCCCCAAGGCCCAGCGCGGACGAACCCTGTATCGAACCGAAGAAGATGCGAAGGTGGCGGCGTTTCGGCGCAAGATGCAACAGCCGGAGTACCAGAGGATTTATCGGCGCCGGGCCCAGGTGGCGGAGTTCTCCAACGCTTGTTTGAAGGAGAAGCGGGGATTGCGCAGGTTCATGCGCCGAGGCTTGGAGAAAGTGCGAGGGGAGTTGGGTTTGGCGTGCTTGGCTTGCAACGTGGCGATCTGGATTCGACTGCAGCGCAAAATTACTCCCCAGGTGGCGACCTAGGATACGTGTGTCTGGACGCTGAAGAAAGAGACAAATGGACGGCAGCGAGGAAGAAAACGGGTTGAGAAAACGAGTTAAAAGCATCGACTCATCCTGAAAAGACCAACCCAACGAGGTCTGAGGGAACAGAGTGGCTTCGAAGAGCCAAAAAATTGACAGCTTCAGAGGCTTTCCGCACAACGGGGCGGCAGAGCCGCGCTGAGTAATCACGGGCGCTACTAATTTAGGCAGCGGTGGGGCAAGCCCCGGCCCCACATGTCCTGTCTCAGAAGTCATCTAATCCAACGCTCCTCCCAACGCGGGCAATCACCAATCACAAATCACCAATGACAAAGTCTCAAACGGCATTTAATCCACTGCTCCTCCTACCGTTTCTTCCAGCCCGGCGTAAAGGTCCTGCAATTGTTCGAGGCTCTGAAGATAACTGCTCCCCACGCTCTGCACGTCCTGCTGGGCTTGGATTGCCGTCAAGATATTGGTCTTTCCGGCGCGGTAGCTTTCCTCCGCCATGCTCTCCAGTTGACGTGCCACGGGGAGCAGCCGATCGCGATACAGTCGAACTTGCGTGCGTTGGGCTTCGAGGTCGTAGAAGCCGGCTTCCACGCGGGCGGAAACGGAGCGCTCGGTGGCGGCAGCTTCGGCTTCCAAAGCCCGCTCGTTCGCCAATGACTGGGCAATTTCGCCTTGGTTGCGAGTAAAAAGCGGAAGACCAATGGAGATTTGACCGCGCGGCCCATAGCGGAAATCATGCGGCGAATTAAAATCCATTCCGGCGTCCAGAACGAGGTCGGGAATCCTCTCAGCTTTTAGCAGCGAACGGCGGCTCTCCTCAACTTTCTTTTCCCCGCCCAGGTGTTGCAAGTCTGGGTTCGATTGATAGGCGCGGCTGACGAGGTCTTCCAAGCGAGCCGTGGGCGTATTATCCTCAAGAGTTCCCGCCAGCTCCCAGGCTTTTGAGGAAGGCTCGTTCAGGAGCGCATTGAGCTGGCTCATCGAAACCTTCTCGCGCTGCCGGGCGACTTCGAGATCCGCTTCGGCGCGGGATACTTCCAGGCCGGTTTGGATTACTTCGAGCTGTGCAACGTCTCCGGCCTTAAAGCGGTCCTCGGCAATCTGCCCTAGCCGCTTTGCCAGTTCCACCACGCGCGCCAGCCTTTCCGATTCTGCGCGCGCGTAGGCCGCAGCATAATAAGCTTCGCGGGTGCTTCGGCGCACCTGACGGGCCAGGGCGGCGATTTCGAGCTCGGTCAGAGCTCCTTCCTTTCGCGCCACTTCGATCCTTCGTCCACGCTGGCCGCCGATTTCCAAGGGTTGGTCGAAAAAAAGGCCTTCGTGGGGTTCATCCCGCAAAGCTGTGAAGTTTGCAGTGGGGTTTGGTCTTTGCCTGGCAATCTGGATTCCTGCCAGCGCCACTGCTCGCTGTCGCCGAGCTGCGGCGAGGTCGAGGTTCTGCTTGTCCGCAAGGTCGAGCGCTTCCTGGATCGCGAGCCGGGACGGCTGTTGCCCCTGCACAGAGGTTACGCTGCCGAGCAGAATCAACACCAGCCCTGCCAATTTCTTCAAGTGGTTCCTCCTGCACGCGCTGGCACCGTTTGGGATGTGCTCCCTTTCTTTGCGGCGGTCATTCCCGCGAAAGCGGGAATCCAGTCCGTCGACAGCGCCTTTCAAAAGGTCTGCGGAATGGATTCCCGCTTTCGCGGGAATGACCGTGACTTGCGAAGCCAATGTCTCGCAAACGACGCGAGTACGACCGTCCTTGCATGCACGGCCGCTAATTGCCGCACGTTACCTGCCGACAACCAGGATGACGAAAGAGCCGGGCTTCATCCTGGGCCTCCGCTCGCCCGGGGGAGGGGGCTCCAGGTCAGCCGCCGCAAGAAAGATCCGGTGCGTCTTCCGATCGAGGGCCATCGTGCGCGCGCTACGTTTCGTCGGGACATTTTCCACCACCGAGAAGTTATGCGGCGAATCCTCGTGCACGACAGTGAGAGTTCCTTCTCCGTTGGAGGCAAAGGCATAGTTTGTTCCAGGATCGAAGCGATTGGCGTCTACGCCTTCACCGATGGCCGGTGTAGCAATGACTTTGCCGGTATCCGCATCCACGACTGCCATCATCTTGTTGTCGCATCCGGCAAAGAGGCGGCGGTTCTTTAAATCCATCGCCAGCCCAGAGGGCTCCTTGCAGGGGGCCAGCGGCCAGCGGTTCACCAGGGTCAACTTCCGGGCGTCGAACTGGACGAGCTCAGACTTGTCCTCGATGTTTACGTAAATGCTGCCCTTACCATCCGCAGCCGCAAATTCCGGTTTGCCTCCCAACGCGAGCGTGCCGGCGATAGTGCCATCGGCGGCGTTGATGCCGGTGGCGTCGTTGCTACGCCCGTTCAGTGTGAAAACGCGCTTGGTGACGCCGTCGTAAACGATCGCATCGGGGTTGGTTCCGGCAGTCACCGTGCCGATGGTCTTGAGCGTCTTCAGGTCGAAGATCGTGACGGTGTTCGAGCGGCCGTTGCTCGTAAAGCCGCGGCCCAGCTCGGGAGCCACCGCGATGCCGTGCACGCCTTGAGTGTCAGGAATATCACCCACGATGCCAAAGGTGTCAATGTCCATGACCTGGACGTGAGTCCCGTGTGAAATGTAGAGGCGGCGCGCCTCGCCATCGACTGTGAGATAGTCCCAAAAGCCCTCGCCGCCCACGGGAACGGATTTAATAACGTGATAGCCGGAGGGGCCTGCTGCCTGGCCAGCCGCGCCTGAAAATGTTCCTGCAAAGAGGACTGCTGCCAGGGCAAGCGCGCCAATGTTCGCGAGAAGCGTGATTGTCTTGCGCATGATGGTGGACCTCCCTTTCTTGGTTAGGCGCCGCTTGTAGTGTTCGAGCCAGCGTGCAATGCACAGCACCTCGAAAAGGCTACGCCAGGATTCTGAAAATAACCTGAAAACCGAATCTCTACTTTTACCGGGCAGTTTCGAACAGGAAGGGCGGGGAATACGGGACTCGGCGCTCCACACCCAAAAGCACTTGAGTTTCTTCCTGGAGGAATGTATAAAGAGCTTCCAATTTGGCAATGCGCCCTTACGGATGCGTTCCCTTGCCAAAGCAGCTCGAAGCCTTTTAGAGAAGCCCACACCCACCGCGTTGTGGTCCACCTTCTCCCGCTGGGAGACGGCTAGTAATCTGAACCCAGCCCTCGCCCAGCGAGAAGGTCAGCGAGTTGACTTTTGAATTTCCAGCCCTCGCCCTGCGGGAGAGGGTGCCGAGCGGGGCGAAGTCGGCGAGTGCAGTCATCCGAATCCCTGTTTTCTCCTGAGCTGGGATCAAAACAGCGGTTTGCTCATTCCGCACTACGCCCCCTCCTAATTTCATTAAGACGAGTCGGGTATCGAGAGGTTTACATAAACTCTCCCTAACAATCGACGAAACGCCGGGCACGCCGGTTGCCGGCTGTCCCTTCGGCGGGCGTAGGCCCGGCCCCGCGTCCCGCATGGGCAGGAACGCGGTCCACCCTCTCCCCGCGGGAGAGGGCTATACTCTAAACAGAACCCTCGCCCCGCGGGAGAGGGTGCCGAGAGTAGCGAGGCGGGTGAGCTGCGTTTCGAAGAAGCACGCCTCCGGGGATCCAGAGCGCATTGCGCTTTTCAAAGTGAGCTATGACCGGCAAAGGAGAGAAAATGACCAGAATTTTTCGGATTTTGATATTAGCAGTTGTACTCCTGTTTCCCCTTGCCGCATCTGCCGGGGCGGACCAGCCGGCGGGGCAGCCCGTCACAGTTGAGTATTATTACAGGCTCGTGCCCGGCGGGGCCTCAGAGTGGCTGGGCCTCTACAAGAAGAATCACAATCCGCTCCTCAAGGAATTGATGAAGGAAGGGTTGCTCAAGAGCGAGAAGCTTTATATGCGGCGTTTCCACGCAGAAAGTCCCGCCTGGGATTACAAAATAGTAATGACTTGGCGCAACTGGGCGGCCCTCGACGAAGCGCACGACCGCGAACCGGAAATTCTCAAGTCTCTCTATCCCAACAAAGAGGATCATGACCAGCAGGAAAAACGCCGCTGGGAATTGACCGCATCCCACTGGGACGATGTGCTTGACGAGGTCCCGCTCGATTAGCCTTTCGCGAGAGCCGGTGGCTTGGGAGAAGAGGACCTATCCCGCAAGGCGGGATGGTGATATTGAGCGTTAGCGTTGTGGATGGGGCCGCTACGCGGCGGTCTCGCATGTCTTTCCCTTCTCCTTCTCAGCTATCAGATGGATTTCGCTTCCTCGTTGCCGGCTCTCGGCACGATTGAAGCCAAGAGATCGGACCAGCGAAAGCACTGTTTCAGGCGAAACTTCGGCAGGAATGAAGCTTGGGTGGATTTCCAGGCACAGAAGCTCACACGACGGAATGGACAGGGTCTCCTTCAAACCGCTAAGCACTCCAAACTCAGCGCCCTCCACATCGATCTTCACCGCCTTGGGAATAGGCAGACCCGCAGTCTTGCGCAGGTCATCGCCGCGTATCGTTTGGATGATAGCGGCCGGTGAGCTGTTATTCTGTTTCGCGGCGCGAGGAACAATGGTTGCGGCCCCACGCATCCCAAAAATCTGGATTTCGCCGTTGCAGTCGCTAAGAGCCAATTCAAATACTCTAGCGTTCGTCAAGTGGTTGAAGGCGATGTTTCTGATCAGCCGTCGATGATTTCCGGGATGGGGCTCGAATCCTATCACCCTGCCGCCTTGGCCCACAATTTTCCCCATAGGGATCAAGAACTGCCCAACGTTGCTTCCGATGTCGTAATAAACCCCGCCCCATCGAAGCCTCTTCTCCAATGCCTCGATAAAATCCAGTTCCTCTTCGTAGCAACACTCAAGTGTACGGAACTCCGCCGCGTCAGGCGCAGCGAAAACGACCTTAACTCCCCCGACGGCATGACGGATCAGCCCGTCGAACGGCCCTCGCAGCCGGTATTCGCACCGTTTCAGGAGAGCGGCGGTCTGAACATCCCGCGCGATCTTCACCAGCCGCTGGTTGTTTGTCACACTCCGGAAAGCGTTGTGCGCGTGTCGAAGCAATCAAGCCACCTCTTCACTTTAAGTCTTCGGCATTTAGCCAGCTTCTCCGCTTCACACTTCCAGCGGACCCCGCCGGGCGCGGCTGGTCTGTGTCCGATGTCGCCGAAGCGGTGGATGCCGGGTCTTTACTGCCCACGTGC
Organism: uncultured Acidobacteriota bacterium; assembly: GCA_963765485.1. Lineage (GTDB taxonomy): Bacteria > Acidobacteriota > Terriglobia > UBA7540 > UBA7540 > CAVROP01. The sequence continues at coordinate 49,507 of CAVXWN010000050.1, forward strand.
GGCGGATGACCACCAGATCTTCCACCATCCCCGCCCGCTCAGACTTCCATTCCGACCCGCAGCAAGTTCACTACTTTATCGACGGTTCCCGAGAAATCATGACCCGCTTGGTGTTTGAGAAACTGGACTTCGGGTGGTGGCGCCAGTTTGATGTAAAGGCGGCTTGACGCCGCCAATTGGCGATCCGGCAGATACGGGTTCGCCGCTACAATATCAAACTGTTAGGACAAGCGGATTTTGGCAGGTCCGAACGGCGGGGCGGGAATTGGTTGGGGACCTGGAGTGGAACGCTAAGAGGTTGCAGGGCTTGTGTCAGCTCAGCGCGTGAGCGGCTTCTGCGGGGGCATCGACCTCCTCGCTGTGCCGCCAGGCCAATTCGTAGCTTACAGCAATCTCATCACAACATGAGTACTTGGGGCAACCCAGGCAGTCCTGAAAGACCTTGGCTGGGAATCTCTCGCGCGGCGCCTTTTGGAACCCCAGCTTCTCAAAAAAGGCGGGGACGACCGTCAGGGCGAAAACCGTTTTCAGCCCGCAGCGTTCGGCCTCATCCATCAGTGCTTCCGTAAGCATCCTGCCGGCGCCCTTTGACTTGAGCGGCGCGGCCACGCAGAGCGAGCGTATCTCGGCGAGCTCCTGGTTGTAGAACTTGAGGGCGCCACATCCGAGAAGCTCTCCGTCCTCTTCCGCGACAGTGAATTCCCAAACGTCTTCGTAGAGATTCGTCAGAGGCCGCGGAAGCAGGACCTGTTCGGCGACGTAACGGTTAATCAGTTTGAAGAGCGCAGGTACATCCCGCAACTCAGCTTTTCGAATGTTCAACGTTTCGTTCCCTCCACTCCGGTAGGGACGGACGGCGCCCGCCCTTCGGGTCACCCGACTCAAAACGGCACAGCGTAGTGGGAAATCCGCGCCAGGGCCGAGCGCTGGCCGAGCGCTGCTCGGCCCTACCCTTTCAAAAGCAGAATCAACAGGGCCTTTTGGACATGCAGCCGGTTTTCCGCCTGGTCGAAACCACCGACCGCGGGGAATCAATGACCTCGTTGGTAACTTCCTGACCTCGATGCGCCGGAAGGCAATGCATAAACACTGCCGCAGCGTCAGCAGCCGCCATCAAGTCTTCCGTGACGCGATAAGGCGCAAACACCTGCGAGCGCAGATGCACGGCGTGCTCCTGGCCCATACTTGCCCAGACATCTGTATATATCGCCTGAGCGCCTGCCACGGCCTCGAGCGGGTTGTTGAAAAGGTCCACCGTCGCCCCCATCGCCGAGGCCAGCGCCTTCGCCTCAGCGACGATTTCCGGTTTGGGCTCATAGCCCGGAGGTGTCGCCACGCGCACCGAGACGCCAAGTTTCGCACCGCTAATCATCAGGGAATGGCACACATTGTTGCCGTCACCCACGAAGGCCAGTTTCAGCCCTGCAAGCGTCCCAAATTTCTCCCGCAGCGTGTACAAATCGGCCAGAGCCTGACAGGGATGAAAGAGGTCGGTGAGCGCGTTCACGACCGGAATCGAGGCGTTGTTCGCTAATTCCAACACCGAGTCGTGCGAGAAGGTGCGCGCCACGATCCCATCGACCCAGCGTTCGAGATTGCGGGCAATGTCCTTGACGGCTTCGCGTTCGCCCAGTCGTGGTTTGGCGTGATCCAGGTAAACGCCGAACCCCCCCATGCTCGTCATCCCTACTTCGAAAGTGACGCGGGTGCGCAGCGACGGCTTTTCAAAGATAAGCGCCAGTTGCTTGCCCTGGAGCGCGCGAGCATATTCGCCAGGCGAAGCCTTGACGCGTTCCGTGAGCTCGAAGATCAGGCGTAGGTCGCGAGGCGTGAGGTCACGATCCGCAAGCAGATCGCTCACACTCAGCTTCTCTGGTTTTTCGACGATACTCAGGGCCGGCGTCATGCGTTCACCCCCTTGGCAGCCGCCGCTGGCGTAAGGGCTGCCAGAATCGGCCTTAAGACATTAATAAATTCATCCACGTGGCGCCGCTCGATGATAAGCGGAGGAAGGAAACGCAGCACCTTCTCCTGGGTGCAGTTAAAAATCACCCCCGCCTCGAGCGCCTGCCGGACCACATCCTTGCCTGGAACGGAGAGTTCGGCCGCCAGCATCAAGCCGTCGCCGCGGACCTCCTGAATCACCGCAAACTCGTCCCGGAGTTCCTCGAGTTGGGCCCGGAAGTAAGCGCCGACCTCGCGAACGTGCTCGAGAAATCCGGGGCGCTCAAGAATCTCGAGAACTTTCAGAGCCAGCCGGCATTGCAGCGGCCCGCCGCCGAACGTCGTGCCGTGCATGCCGGGGGAGAAAGCCTGCGCCACTTCTTCGCGAGCCAGGATGGCCGCCAGGGGCAGACCCGCCGCCAGGGGCTTGGCAACCACCACAATGTCGGGCCGAAGTCCGAACTTCGAGAATGCAAAGAAACGCCCGGTGCGACCCAGGCCGCACTGGATTTCGTCGCAAATCAACAGGGCGTGGTGCGTTCGGCAAAGCTCTTCAGCCGTCTTGAGGAATTCCTCGGTGAGCTCCACCACGCCACCCTCGCCCTGGATCACTTCCAGCAGCACCGCCCCCACTCGCGGCGTAAAGCTTTCCCGAAAGTGGCTGGCGTCATTCAGCCGGACGAACCGGACGCCCGGAACCAGTGGCCCGAACGGCTTGCGATACTTTTCCGGCCAGGTCGCGGAGAGCGCCCCGAACGTTCTTCCATGGAAAGAGTTCTCAATCGCCAGGATTTCGTCCCGCGGGAGGGAGTCCTGCTGGCGGCGGCCGTAAATGCGCGCCAGCTTCAGCGCTCCTTCGATCGCTTCCGTGCCGGAGTTCGCAAAGAAGGCCCGGTCAAGCCCCGCCATGGAGGTGAGTTTCTTCGCGAGTGGCCCCTGGTAGCGATGGTAAAGCAAATTGGAAACGTGCAAGAGCGTCTCGGCTTCGTCCCGGAGAACGGCGAGGACTTCCGGGTGCGCATAGCCGAGAGAATTCACGGCAAGCCCGCCCAGGAAATCGAGATACGTTTTGCCTTGATCGTCGTAGAGATAGCAGCCCTCTCCCCGCACCGCCAAAATCGGCAAACGGTCGTAGTTGGGGATCAAGCACTGTTTCTCAAGCTGTGCAATCTCGTCAAAGTTCATGCGTTTCTCACAATCCTGGTTCCACTGTGCTGCCCGTCCTGAACGGCCCGGAGCAGAGCGCTCGACCCGTCCGCTGAGAGGATGTCGACTTCTCCGACCTTCTTGCGGAGCAGGCGCGCGCACGATAGGAGTTTTGGAATCATCCCGTCACGCACGATGCCTTTCCTGATCAGGCTAGGAATCTTACCCAGCTTCACAAGCGGCAGCAGACGCCGCTCAGCGTCCCAGACTCCGCCCGATTCGGTGAGGTAGAAGAGCCGGTCCGCCTGGAGAGCCACGGCGAGGGCCGCAGCAAGGTCATCGGCGTTAATGTTCAGAAATTCTCCCCGGGACCCCAGGCCCAGGCTGGCAACTACGGGTATAAGGCCTTCCCGCAAGGCCATCTCGAGGACGCTGGTCCGGATCTTGTGGGGCCGCCCAACGTAACCCAGGTCTCTCTTTTGGCCGTTGGACCCCAGGGATATTTTCTTTGCGGAGACCAGCCCCGCATCGCCGCCACAGATACCCAGCGCCGGCTGGCCGAGGGCTGCGAACTCCGCCACCCACTGCTTATTCACGATCCCGGCGAGAACCATCAAAGCAACATCGCGAGTGGCAGCATCCGTCACCCGGAGGCCCTGGTGGAATTCGGTGGCGATGCCCAGGCGGTCGAGAGTCCGGGTGAGGGTTTTCCCGCCGCCGTGGACCACCACGACGAAGTGGCCGGCGCGTCGCAGCTCCGCAATCTGCCGCGCCAGCCTCCTCCGTCCCTTTGGATCCTCAGCCGCTTGCCCACCGATTTTTATTACCAACTTCATACTGTGCCTTTTGTAGCGCGGGCGTCTCGCCCGCTGTGGCGGGAGCGTCCCGCTCCCGAAAGAGCGCGCGGGCAGGATACCCGCGTCACAGCGGGTGAGACGCCCGCGCTGCGATGTGTTAGCCGTACTACCGTCATACCAGGCCGAGCTCCTGCGGGAATCCGTACATGAGGTTCATGTTCTGTACCGCTTGCCCCGCCGCGCCCTTGCCGAGGTTGTCCAAGGCGGAGAGAACAATCAGGCGCCGGGTGGCCTCATCCAGCGCGAAACCAAGGTCCGCAAACTGGGTGGTGGCAATCGCCTGGATTTCGGGCAGCGATCCGGCTTCATAAACGCGGACCAGAGGTGAAGGCGCATAAAACCGCTTGAAAAGGGAAACCACCTCGTTGAGGTTCCGTTGCCCATTGAGGCGGACGTAAACCGTGCTCAGAATGCCCCGCGTGATAGGCAACAGGTGAGGGGTGAAGATGAAATCCTTCTCCCCGATGTCCAAAGCCTGGAGCATCTCCGGGACGTGCCGATGAGTGAAAACGCTGTAGGCCCGGCAATTCTCGTTGACCTCCGGAAAGTGGAGTTTAAGGCTGGGCGTCCGGCCGGCGCCGCTGGCGCCCGACTTCGAATCCGAAATAATGCCGGCAGAGATATCCACCCAGCCCGCCCGGAGCAGGGGAGCCAGGGCAAGAATCACGGAGGTAGCGTAACAGCCCGGATTCGCGACCAGCCTGGCCTGCGCGATCGCCCCATGGTCGAGCTCCGGCACGCCGTAGACCGCTTCGGCAAGAGCCTCCGAGGCGCGGTGCTCGAAGCCGTACCACCGCGGATACGCGGCAGCATCCTTGAGCCGGAAGGCCGCGCTTAAGTCGATGACGCGCAATCCTGCGGCAAGCAGCATCGGCACAATGTCGCGCGAAGTCTCGTGCGGAGTGGCGAGAAACACCACGTCCGCCTCCGAGGCGCCCACGGCCTCAAGCACCTCCGCGGAAGCCAGTCCCTCCAGGTTCATGGGCACGCAGAGAACGGAGAACCGCCCGCGCAGCGCCGGGTGAGACTGCTCGACGGCGAACGGCCTCTTCCCGTCGAGATGGGAGGAGACCAGCCGGACCACGCCGGCCTTTGGGTGCCGCGCCAGAAGCGTCAGGAGTTCGCGCCCCGCGTAGCCCGTGGCGCCCACCACGGCGGCACGGACAGTAGGCAGGGACTCCGCTGCGGGCGATGACTGCCGGCTGATTTCAGGTTTTGTCATAGTACCCAACGTCTTCCGAACCCCCAAGCCACGCCACAGAATATTTATGCATTCAATGCATAAATATGCTTCTTATACCGTAAAGGTTGCTCGGCTGTCAAGATAAAACCCTCTCCTCTGCTTTTTCAGCGGTGTCGGCGCCGCCTGGCTGCCGGGCCGGAGGAGGGCGAGACGGTGCGCTACCGGCTGCGGCTTTCTCTCGGTGCGTTTGACGAGGCCCGCCATTACTGGGTTGAGGTAATCGCACTCGGCTTTCTCGGAATATTCCTCAACGCGCCGCCGGGCGGGGCGGAAGACTCTTTCAACGAACTTCTACTTCAAGATGTCTAGCGTCTAACCATTGTATTTTCAATCACATTCTCGCTTTAGAACGACATCTGCTTTAGTATCAAAAACATTCCGGCTTCGTTCCCGAGTTTTCCACAGCGGTCCTTTGTTTTCATACACATTGGCTTCGTTCCGTCAAATTGAAGTTACTACGCGTCCCATCGCCATGACGATTTGTCGCAGACCATGCCTTTCCTGTAGGTCAACTAAAGTAGGCTATCACTTTTCGATCCCTTTGTCAAGGGGTCCAGTGTCCCCCCAATCCGTTGATAACGACGCAGAGTGATTCACTTGATGGCAGTTGGCGTTGTTTAGCGGGGCCGTGGGTTAAGGTGACGCATCTCCACGGCGCTTCGGTGGGTTGGTCACGGTGCTCGGCTCACTGGAATACTCCTTATGGTGCCTATTCCGCGCCAAAGCAAGACACGCGGAGAAGGTTTTGAGAAAGTGCCTTGCAAATCCTTTGATAACTCGGCCATTTTGGCATACGTCTCAGCTCACTGCTGCCAACAACCGCAACCCTTCCCGGTAGGCGGCAATCCCTTCGGCTACCGCCGCCAACCGCAGCAGCAAGCGCCGGGCGTGACGCACCAGTCGTCCCGGCGTGTTGAAGATCAAAAAGCGCAAGCGCTTGGGGCGCGCCGTGAGCAACTCCGCCGGCAGCGCGATCCACTTCAGAGCGGTGAGTACGTTATGCGTTATCACCACCAAGCGCAGCCAAGCCGCATTCGCTCCGAAATATTTCGAGGGCAGCACCCCCGCCCCCAAGTCATTCTTGAGAACGTCATGCACCATTTCCACCGTGCCCGCTTTCTCCCGATGCCACTCGATCAGCCGTGCCGCCTTCCACTCCCACAGGTTCGACAGCACCGCAAAGTGGCGCACCCGACTGCCGTCCTCGAACAGTTCTCCCTGCTTCTTGCGAATCCGAATGGCCACATAGCGCAGAGGTTCTATATCCTTCTTCTCGGTCTTCTCACTGGGCACGAACGCGACCTCCGCGCACTCCCGGATCTCTTCCGGATGAGGCTTGCCGTAGGGTTCCACGCGCCTTCCGGCACCGCCTCAATCGCCGCATGCAAAGCCTCCGTCAGGCGTGCACTGATGGCAAAACCGATCCGCCCTGGCGGCCCGCCCGGTCGTTGCTCGTTGCGCAGCCAATTCACCAAGCCACTTTCGTGACAGGCCGAATCACCCCGGAAGTAGTACTCGCTCACCGTCCCGGGCAGGGCGGTAAAAGCCCCTTGCGCCACTGCCAGAGGCTGCATCTGCGCCGGCACGTTGCCGTCTCGAAACTGGTCCGCCAGCACCAGACCGGTCTCCGCCCACACCGCCAGCATGGGCTGATAGCCGCGCTCCCCTTCGTAGGTCGCCTTCGCTTCCTGCTTGCGGCTCTCGATAATCGTGGCGTCCTGGTCCACCGTGGCGATGCGCTGTTCGGGACGACGCTCCCCGAAGCGCTGCACCAGATCGCAGTTGACTTGCCCCAATCCCGCCAACGGCACCGTTTCTTCCGGAATGTAGGCGATCTCCCCCGGCAGGCGTCGTTGCTCGGCTTCGCTGATCTTCTCCTCCTGGTGAAAGGCGTACAAAAACTGCAGCGCGGCGCTGGGCGACGGCAACTCGTGTCCGATCATGTCCGCCAACCCGGGGTCTTGCCGCAGCCGCTCAAAATCATCCACGCATTCGCCCCCCGCCGCGTTCAGAATCACGAAGCTCTCCACCAAAGTCGCTTCGTCGTAACCGCGCTGCCGCTCTTTCACTCGCACCCGCTCCCGCACGCTCTCCGGCAACCCCAGGGAGCGGAAGGCTTGCACCACCAGCGGTATCCCTCCCAACGCGGTGAGCATCTCCGGCAAGGGTTCAGGGTCAACCTCGAACCGCAACGGCGATTCGGTCGGGGAACGTCTGGGCGGTTTGCGCATGCCGGGATAATAACGGAATTCGGCACCCAGAGGGTGAGAAATGCACGCCGAAACCCGTGCCCTCCAAACCTGCGCACCGCCTTTGTCCGCAACATCCTACGATGCAGTTGCAGAGTCCGGTCGAAAACTAATCGACGGATCGGGGTGTCCGCAGTCAAAGTCCTATCAGGCAAGTCGAATTGCGTGTTATCTCCCTGATCCCTTGTTTTCTGCCTCGTCACTCGTCACTTGTCACTCGCCACGGTCCCTTTGGGCTGGCGCAGACCCGCTCGTTAACGTACTCAGTTGTCAGCTCGTGCTATAATCCGGTTTGAGAATCGCAAACCTAGATTGAAGGTAAACCGTGGCGACTTCAACGACTCTCCGAAAGCCCAAATCGACGGCAGCACGTCGACGTCGCGGGGCGCCGCGCCTGCGACCGCAAAACAAGAAGCTGCTCCGTTGGCTCGATTCGTGGCTCGCCACGCCAGATGATCGTGGCGAGACTTGGTGGACGGAGTTCGAAGCCGACCTCCAGGCCCACGCGGTCACCTTCCGACCCACCCAAGCTGGATGAGCACTTACTCGCTCGATACCGACATCATCACTAAACTGCTCAAGAAGCATCCAGGCAACCGGCCCGTTCTCGACCGGTTCCGGGAGGAGATCAGGCGGAATTCGCTCTTCGTCATTTGTCCGGTCGTTTACTACGAGATCCGGCGCGAGCTGGTATTCAAGGGTGCCGCAGCGCAGCTCGCGGCTTTCGAGAACCTGGTGGAATCGATGACGTGGAAAGAATTCAATGCGTCCATCTGGCACGGAGCTTGCAGCCTGTGGTCGGCCCTGCGAGCACGAGGCCGCTCGCACCATGACGCCGATGTCCTGATCGCCGCGCACGCCCTGCACTACGACGCCGTGATTGTCAGCGGGAACGTGAACCACTTTCAGGAGACCGGCGCCCCGGTGGAGAACTGGAACGAGCGTGCGACCGCTTGGTGATGTCTGCGGTGTGCTGGCATGAGCTAGAATCCCGCCGTGCCGCGAGAGCGCCATTTCTACAGTGCTCGTCACCTACCAGGAGAGCCGCAGACCTGAAAGGCGCAGGTCTGCGCTACCCCGCTCGGTTGGGCGGCGGGAAAGTAACCCCTCACACGGCCCGGGCCGGCTGGTGAAAACGCCGGTCGCGGGCCGCCCTCTTCTCAAAGGGAGGGGAAAGGCCCGTCATTTCGCGGGCCGGAAATCAAGAGTCAGCCCAGGGGTCTGGAGTCGGGTCGAGGTTGACGATCACACTCTTTAGCTTCGTGTAACTCTCCACGGCTTCGACCCCCATGTCCACCCCGATGCCGCTCTGGCGGTGTCCCTCGTAAGGAACCGGACTGACCCAGTAGTTGTTGCAATTGATCCAGACGAAGCCGCTGTCAAGCTGAGCGGCCAGGCGGTGAGCGCGGCTGAGGTCTCTGGTCCAGAGGGCGCTAGCCAAGCCATAACTAGTCTCGTTGGCGATCCGGACGGCCTCCGCTTCGTCCTCGAATTCCACCACTGACAAAACAGGTCCGAAGATTTCTTCCTGGGCGATGCGGGAGCGGGGATCGACGCGGTCAAAGACGGTGGGATTGACGTAAAAACCGCGTTCCAAAGCTTTGGCGCGAACCCCGCAGACGATTGGTGAGTACTCCTCTTGACCGAGGGCTATGTAGTGCTTGACCTTGTTAAATTGTTCGCGCGACACCAAGGGACCGAGCTTGGTATCAGCTTCCATGGGATCTCCCACTTTGAGGCGGTTTATTTTCCCAACCAGGGAGTCGAGGAACTGGTCGTGAATCTTGCGACTGATCACGAGCCGGGATCCCGTGGTGCAAATCTGCCCGCTGTTGTAACAACTGGTTAACACCGTAGAGTTCAGGGCCGCATCCAGGTCGGCGTCTGGAAAGATAATGTTGGCCGTCTTCCCGCCCAGTTCCAAGGTCACCTTACGGATCTGGTCGGCTGCGGCATGCATGATAAGCCGGCCGACCTCGGTGGAGCCGGTGAATGAAATCTTGTTCACCGCGGGATGCGACGCCAGTGCCGCGCCTGTCGTCTCGCCCATACCGCTCACTACATTCACCACGCCGGGAGGCATCCCGGCTTCCAGGCAAAGCTCCCCGAGACGCAACGCCGAGCGCGGCGACTGTTCAGCAGGCTTGAGCACAAGGGTATTGCCACAGGCCAAGGCCGGAGCCAGTTTCTGTACGGCGATCACCAGTGGAAAGTTCCACGGCACGATTCCGGCCACGACCCCTACGGGTTCCCTTACCAGGTATACGTGCTTGCCGGGGCCGCACGGCACTTGGCTGCCCCTTAGTTTGTCGCAAAACCCGGCGTAGAACACCATGAACTCAACCGCCGCCGGCACATCGTACTGGCGTGCATCCCGGAAGGGTTTCCCCATGTCCTTGGTGTCCAGCAAGGCCAACTCATCGGCATGTTCTTCAATCAGCTCACCGAGGCGGTACATGAGTTTGCCGCGCTCGCTGGGCGACATGCGCGTCCAAGGTCCCTTGTCAAAGGCGCTGCGGGCGGCCTGCACGGCTCGATCCACATCTTGGGCGTCCGCCTCGGGCACACGCGCTTCTACCTCTTCGGTAGCAGGGTTAGTGATCTCCAGCCACTTGCCCGAGCTGGCTGCAGTCCTCTCTTCTCCGATCACCATCAGCATTGTTTCGGCCACGGCTTAATCTCCTTTGCCAGAAGATCGGTCTTTGTTCGAGCTCTCGGAAGATTCCCTATCACTTCTGATCCTCACAAGAATTCGCGGCCAAGATCATCCTGCAGTGTAACGCAAAATGGGACCAACCGCGCGCTATCCCGCTGAAGTGGGTTCGAGATTCTGTGCTAAAGCCAACGATGCATTCTTCTCATCCTTGATGCATTGCCGGTTCTTTGCGGGTGCGTCAAAAGGGGGGCACATCTCATGAAAACTGAGGGTCCCACACTCGAAGAGCAGGTCGGTTGTGATCCCGGAGCAGCCTATGATTTTGCCTGCCGCTATCTGGTGGCAGGTCTAACTTCGCCAGGTCGGCGGCGGGCTGAGCTGGACGGGCACGCTTTCCTTGTTTCGCGCGGCGAAGGCGCCTATCTGTACGACCTGGCGGGCCGGAAGTACGTCGATCTGAACGCCGGGCACGGCGGCGCGCTGGTGGGCCATAGCCATCCCGCCATCAAGGCGGCGCTTCTCGAAGGCCTCGAAATGGGCACCCTATGCGGGCAGGAGACGGTGATACCCAGCCTGGTAGCCCAGCGCATTGTCGAGATGGTCCTTTGGGTGACCGAGATGTTGTACCGGCGCGAGTGGGAGAGTTTACATCACAGCTCGGGGCTGTGAAACTGGATTTGCTGCAACTAGCGGTCGTTCCTCATTGTTTCTTGTGCTCCAGCAGGCTGCACGCGCCAAGTGATTTCGCGGTGTCCATCGCCTCCGAGCCACGGTCGATTTGCTGGATCAGCCCGTGCTTGTCGATCACGAAGGTGACTCGGTTGGCAAACAGACGGGTGAAGTTCAGAACGCCGTAAGCCTTCGTAGTGGCTTTATCGGGGTCGCTGAGGATTGGGAACGTGGCGCCAATCTTGGCCGCGAATTCCGTGTTGGCTTCAGGCTTGTCGACGCTTATGCCGAGCACCTGCGCGTAGGCCGCTTCGAATCTGGCGATATCAGCCTGATACGCCCCGAGTTCCTTCGTTCAACCGGGAGTGCTGGCCTTTATGTAAAAGGCCAAGACGACGGTCTTCTTCCCTCTGTAGTCGCTAAGTTTTATCGTGTTGCCCTTCTGGTCCGGGAGCGCAAAGTCCGGCGCCCGGTCGCCAACCCTCAACTCGGCCCGTGAGTAAAGCGGGAACAACATGCCAAGAACCCCCATTGCGACGATTAGGAACGGTTGCTTAACCATCTTCTGACTCCTGGATTGTAGTTTCCCATTTCGGGCTTCGTTCCCCGTAAGGGGAGCTACGTGAGTAGTCCCGTTGACGCGGGATGAACCCCACGGATGGAACTTGCCCCATGACAAAATGGCGCCACACAATTATAATCTCCTTGAGGGCTACACAGCGGCTGAGAAAGAAATTGGCAGCGCTTTAATCCGAATGTAGGGCCACCTCTTGGGGTGGCCGGGCAAGCACCGACCGTAGGTCTGAAGTTAGGGCATTTCGAAAAAATTCACCCACGTTCTCGAAGAAGAACCACTAAGAGAAGACGCCAAGTGCCTCGAGAATGGTCAGGGCGCAGAGCCACGGGTAAAGGTAGCTGCGCTGTGGTAGCTGTAACTTTCTGAAAATAAGCCAAAAATAATTCTTGATAATATGCAACTAATATTATATGATGTACATCTACTAAGGTTGTAGGAAGGAAAAAAAACTCAAGGAGGTTAGTGAACATGGCTATCGTGAGATGGGAACCCTTCCGAGATCTTCTGACGACTCAGAGGGAATTTGACCGTCTGTTCAAAGAAGCTTTTTCGCCCATGTCTGGGGAAACGGAACTCTCCACCCGGTCTTGGGCTCCTCCGGTCGACATTTACGAGACCGAGGACGCCATCGTCCTGAAGGCGGAGCTACCCGGGGTGGATGCGAAGGATGTGGAGGTCCGGGTCGAGGACAACAACCTCTATCTGAAAGGTGAACGCAAGTTTGAGAAAGAGGTCAAGGAGCAAAACTACCACCGCGTGGAGCGCTCCTATGGGTCCTTTGCTCGCAGCTTCTCGCTCCCCAACTCGATCAGCGCAGATAAGGTGAAGGCCGAGTTCAGAGATGGTTTGCTGACCTTGACGATGCCGAAGCGCGAAGAGGCGAAGCCGAAGACCATCAAGATTGATGTGACCAAGAGTTAAGGTGGTCGGGTTCGAGCGGGCAGAGTCTGCCGCAGACCCCGGCAACGACCTGCCCACTCAGTATTTGACAACCGCGCTAGGGTCGCCAAGGCGGCCCGGCGCGGTTTATTTTTCTGAGCCGCTGGCCTCATTAAAATGTATAGTGGCGCTTAGTACATTCGGCGGGCGCTTTTCGATTTTCCAGTTTCTATTTTCCAGTTTCTATTTTCCATTTTCGAGTTTCCAACATGGCGACACGTTTTGACAAATTCACGGTAAAAGCCCAGGAAGCCCTGCAGGGGACACAAGACGTTGCGGGCCGCTTCGGCAATCAACAACTGGAACCTCTGCACCTACTGTTGGCTTTGATCGAGCAGAAGGAAGGCATCGTCCCAAGCCTTCTGACCAAGCTCGGGGTACCACCCGCTTCGGTCGCAAAGGAAGCGGAGCAGGCCATCGAGAATCTCCCTAAGGTCGGGGGAACCACGGACCATTATCTCTCCCCGGCGCTCAAGGAAGTCCTGGACCAAGCTTCCAAGGAGACCGAGCAATTCAAGGACGAGTTCGTCTCCACCGAGCACCTGCTGCTCGCCCTGTCGAGGAAGTCGAAGGACGCTGCGGGCCGCATTCTGGCTCGGCTCGGAGTCACGCACGACGCCATCCTGAAGGCACTGGTTTCTGTCCGGGGGACGCAGCGCGTGACCGACCAGAACCCCGAGGACAAATACCAGGCCCTGGTGCGCTACGCGCGCGATCTGACGGAGCTGGCGCGGCGCGGCAAGCTCGACCCTGTCATCGGCCGCGATGACGAGGTGCGGCGGGTTATCCAGGTGCTTTCGCGGCGCACCAAGAACAACCCGGTGCTGATCGGCGAGCCGGGTGTGGGCAAGACGGCCATCGTGGAGGGCATCGCGCAGCGCGTGGTGGCAGGCGACGTGCCTGAGTCGCTCAAATCCAAGCGGCTGGTGCAACTTGACCTGGGGGCACTGGTTGCCGGCTCGAAGTACCGGGGAGAGTTTGAAGACCGCCTCAAGGCCGTGCTCAAGGAGATCGAGGAGTCAAGCGGCCAGGTCATCCTCTTCATCGACGAACTCCATACGCTGGTGGGCGCGGGCGCGGCGGAAGGCTCCATTGACGCCTCGAACATGCTCAAGCCTGCCCTGGCGCGCGGCGAATTGCGTTGCATCGGCGCCACCACACTCAACGAGTACAAGAAATACATTGAAAAGGATGCCGCGCTCGAGCGCCGCTTCCAGCCGGTTTACGTGGGCCAGCCAAGCGTCGAGGACACCATCGCCATTCTTCGCGGGCTCAAGGAGCGCTACGAGGTTCATCACGGCGTGCGCATCAAGGATTCCGCTATCGTCGCCGCCGCGGTTCTTTCGAACCGTTACATCTCCGACCGGTTTCTGCCTGACAAGGCCATCGACCTGATTGACGAGGCAGCGTCCGGCCTGCGCATTGAAATCGACTCCATGCCGGCGGAGATTGATCAGATCGAGCGCCGCATTACGCAACTCGAGATCGAGCGGCAGGCGCTGCGCAAGGAGGAAGACCCGGCCTCGCGTGAACGCCTCCAGGCGCTGGAAAAGGAATTGGCTGAACTGAAAGAGGAGTCATCCAAGCTCAAGCTGCGCTGGAAATCCGAAAAGGAAGTCATCACCCAAATCCGGCGGCTCAAGCAGGAAATCGAGCAGGCCAAGGTTGACGAACAGCGCGTGACGCGCGAAGGCGACCTGAACAAGGCGGCGGAAATCCGTTACGGCAAACTGGTGACACTGGAGAAGCGACTGGCCGCCGTGAACGCGAAACTCGAAGGCATGGAGAAAGCGGGCCGGATGCTGAAAGAAGAGGTGGACGAAGAGGACGTGGCCCGCGTGGTCGTCGAAGTGGACGGGCATCCCGGTGTCGAAGATGCTCGAAGGCGAAGTTGCCAAGCTCGTCCAGATGGAAGACCGCCTGCGACTCCGGGTGGTCGGGCAGGATGAGGCGCTGAAGCTCGTCTCGAACGCCGTGCGCCGCAGCCGCGCGGGGCTTTCCGACCCCAAGCGGCCCATCGGCTCGTTCCTCTTCCTTGGCCCCACCGGCGTGGGCAAGACCGAATTGGCGCGCGCGCTGGCGGAATTCCTCTTCGACGACGAGCGCGCCATGCTGCGCATCGACATGTCGGAATACATGGAGAAGCACGCGGTGGCGCGGCTGATTGGCGCGCCTCCGGGCTACGTGGGTTACGAGGAAGGCGGGCAACTCACCGAGCAGGTGCGGCGCCGGCCTTATTCCGTCCTGCTTTTCGACGAAATCGAAAAGGCGCATCCGGACGTCTTCAACATCTTCCTCCAGATCCTCGACGACGGCCGCCTGACCGACGGCAAGGGCCGCACCGTGGACTTCAAGAACACGGTCATCATCATGACCTCCAACATCGCCAGCACCTACATTCACGAGGCGATGAACGGGCGCGGCGGCGATGAACCCCCGGCCATTTCCGAGGTCCTCAAGAAGCGAATCCACGAGGCGCTGCTCGAACACTTCCGTCCCGAGTTCTTGAACCGCGTGGACGAGATTGTGATCTTCAACCCGCTGGGCAAGGAGAACATCAAGAAGATCATCGAACTGCAACTCGGTTATCTGAAGAACCTGCTGGCGGAGCGCAAGATTCAGATTGAATTGACACCCAAAGCGCACGAACTGCTCTTCCGCGAAGGCTACGACCCGCAGTTCGGAGCGCGTCCGCTGAAGCGCGCCATCCAACGCCTCATCCAGGACCCGCTGGCCATGAAGCTCCTGGACGGCGAGGTGCTGCCCGGCGAAACGGTGGAAGTCGACGCGGACCTGAAGAAGGGCACGATGACGTTCGAGGCGGCCAATCCCTGATGAAGAAGTCGCTCGAAAAGAAGAAGCCGCCGGAGGGAGGGCCGAAGTAAACGAGGGTTGTGCTATCTTATTCTGATTCCATATCGAATAAGGTTTCATGAAATGACCGGCTTACTCGAAGGTGACTACGGCGCTGGCGAAGAGCGGCGCGCGCGCGTAATAAAGATCATCGTAGTTTCCGTTTTGGCCCTGACGGTGATCGCCGGGACTGCATACTTCTTCTTCCACAACTATCGTCAGGAACAGCAGGTGAAGCAGTTTATGAAACTGCTCGACGCCCGCGACTATCAGGGTGCGCACAATCTGTGGACGGGTTCCGACTCGGCCCGCGCGCGATACCCCATCAGCGATTTCATGCGGGATTGGGGTTCTCCGGTGGATGTCGGCGGGTACGCCATCCTCGATGCCGAGAGCTGCGGCAAGAGCGTCATCGTCGACGTGGACGTCGGACACGCCGGCGACCGCAAGGTGTGGGTGGACCGTGCCAGTCTTTCCATGAGTTTTCCGCCGAACGAAGCCGGGTGCGCGCAGACCCTCGTAGACGGACGCGGGAATCTGTTGTACCGCGACAAGCATAACCAGATTTACGAGTGGTTCCGCGACGTGAGATACCGGCTTCGCGGCCGGACGTACCAGCGGTAGATGCGCGCGCCATTCGGGTTGTTCCTTCTTGCGCTTGGTATCACACCGCTTGAAAGTGAGCCGCCTTGCGTAAAATACATACTTCCGTAAAGTATTGTCGGAGCCTGGTACCAAGACGCAGTTTGATTTTTGCCGCCTGATGCTCCAGGATCAAACCATGCGAAGATCAAATGGGCCTGTGAAGACAAAACACCGCGACACGCAGGTCCCGGTTTTTGTCGAAAAGGACGAGGATGGATTCTACGTGGTGGAGTGCCCTGTTTTTGAGGGCTGCTATAGCCAAGGGAAGACTGTTGATGATGCGCTGCGGAACATCCGAGAAGTCATCCATTTGATCGTTGAAGAGAAAAAGAATCGAGACATCTTGAAGACTTACCACCCGAAGGAATTGAGTCTGCGCACCATCACCCTGCTATAATGGTTGAGCATATGGCCTTCAAAGTTTTCTTAAGCTACAGCACGGACCCCGAAGAACAGGCCGTCGTGTGGCGGTTGCAGACCCTTGCAGCGGTCCACGGCATTCAAGTTTATGTCCCCTATAGACTGGAGCGCAGCAGTTTTCGTTGGCCGCAAAGCTTCAACTTTCACAAGAGGTCACGAATGCCATCAATACCGCTGACTGTGTGATGGCCATCATAACCAGCCGGATGGCGCCTGTGGTCCAGCAGGAACTCAGCTACGCTTTGGGCAAAGGCAAGCTTGTGATACCCATCGTGCAGGCAGGGGTAGGGGACGGTTCCTTGCTCAGCATGTTCCCTCGGGTTTTCCTCTACTCGCCGGCGGCCAATACAGGAGAGGTCGAATCGCAAGTCATCGAATTCCTCAAGCAAAGGAAGCTCAGCAAAGAGAAGCAGCAGGCTATCGCAGCCTTGGTTACAGTCGGACTGGGAATGCTTTTGCTTTCTGGCCTGCCCAAAAAATAGGTGCGAATCGCCGTCATTGACAGTTCTTGCCTGATCAATCTTACTCACTTGGGCCTTGCTATCACGCTGTCCGAGTTTTTCCATTTAATTTACGTTCCTCGCACCGTGCACCAAGAAGTGAATCGGAAGTCGAGGTTTCGGTACAAGCTCAAGAAGCTCTACCGGACGCGTCTTTATCGACGCTGTGACGCCGCGGACGAGGTCAGGGTCAAATGGCTGACAGGTCAGCTTCACCCCGGCGAGGCGGAAGCTCTGATCCAGGCGAAGGAGCGGAAGGCTGCATACTTCATCGGCGACGAAAAGCGCGCCAGGGAAATTGGAGAGTTCATGGGAATCCAGCCCGTTGGCACAGCACGACTCCTGGCGCGCCTTCATCTGGATGGGCTTGCAGGCGAGCCCAGAGACTTGGTGGGCAAGCTCCGAAAAGACCTCAACTGCCGCATCGCCCAAGAGGTAATCGAGGAGGCCATTGCTCGCTCCCATGAGGCGATATGACAGGCAGGCAGGCCGGCCGGGAGAATCACGACAGGCGTCAAGCTAGGGCAGCTAGCAGACCGGTTCTCAGCGTCCCATGAGAAGAGTCGAGACGCCGGGGAGTCTAAACCCCGGCGGAAGGATAACCTGTGAGCAAGCTCACTGAGAAGCAGGCCAAGGAAATCCGGGCGCTGGTCCGTATGAAAGAATCGGAGATCGACCTTAAGGATGCACGACCACTGGCCCATTGGGATCGGGCCATGGTGGGGAAGTTCCACCGACCGATCAAGAAGTCATCCATTTGATCGTTGAAGAGAAAAGGAATCGGGACATCTTGACGACTTACCACCCGAGAGAATTGAGTCTGCACACCATCACGCTATAAGCGTGACGCGACTACCTATCCTTTCGGGCAGGTCGATTGGCAAGGCGCTGGCTAAAGGAAGAGCAGGCCGTTGAAGATCAAGGTTGTGGTTCACGCGGCGGAGGAAGGCGGCTACTGGGCAGAGGTGCCGGCCATCCCCGGCTGTGCCACGCAGGGCGAAACCATGGAAGAGCTGATGGCGAACGTCTACGGGGCGATCGAGGCCTGCCACCCTGACTAACCCCCTTCAGTTCGGCTGGAAGGCTGAGCCTTCCAGCCGAACCAAGGGAGAGAAGGGAGGCGGCCTGCGCCGGAAAGCCAGAGAAGCTGTCAATTTTTTGGAATTTTCATGCATTTTTCTCTTGACTTGTTATATCACTAGTTACACAATCCCCTTATGGGATACCTATCGAGAGTGCAATTGATTCAGCGGGCGGGTGGCACCCGCCAGTTCTATCTGATCTGTCCCGCCCAACTGGCCGAGGCCTTAGAGTTGGAGAAGGGCGAGGAGATCGAGTGGGTGGTCGAAGACAAGCGCACCCTGACGATTCGGCGTCGGCCCTCCCCCCGACGGCGGGAAGCGGGGTCGCATGAGCGCTGAGCCGACCGTGCCGGTGCAGGGACGGGAACCAGGACCCCCGGCGTCTTCTCCCACCCCTCTGCCCTCCAAGCCCAAACTGCGACTGCAACACGTCGACCGCCAGCAGATCGTGCTGGAGGTGGTGGATACGGATCGGCTGGTGGAGCAAGATCACGACGTGCGCGCCATCTGGGATCTGCTGGGGCGGCTGGATTTGAGCCTCTATTATAAAGGGATCAAAGCCATCGAGGGGCGGGCGGGGCGCGACCATTCCGACCCGCAGACGCTGATTGCCCTGTGGATCTACGCCAGTATGCGTGGGGTGCAGGCGGGGCGTGGGTTGGCGGAGTGGTCGAAGTATGAGCCCGGCTGCCGCTGGTTGCTGGGGTTGCGTAAAGTCAACCATACGACCCTGTCGAAGTTCGTGACCCAATACCAGGCGGGGTTGCAGGATCTGTTCGTGCAAGTGGTGCACGTGTTGATGGCGCAGGGGGCGGTACACCTGGAGCGGGTGGCGCACGACGGCACCAAGATTCGCACCGCCGCTTCGCCCAACAGTTTCAAAAGCGAGGAGGGGCTGGCGGAGTGCCGCCGGGCCGCCGAGGAGCAGTGGACGGCCCTGCAGCAGCAATCGTCGGCGGAATCCAGCGCCCGTCAGCGCAAGGCGGAGCAACGAGTGGCGCAGGAACGACGGGAGCGGGTGGGGCGAGCGGAGGAGGAATTGAAGCGGCAGGGGGGAGGGAAAAAAGCCAGTGTGAGCGACCCCGAGGCACGCCTGATGCGGGAGAGCACGGGAGGGATTGCCCCCAACTACAACGCACAGATCTCCAGCGATGACCATGAAGGAGTGATCCTCGCCTACGAGGTGAGCCAGGCGGGCGAGGACAGCCACGAGTTGCAGCCGGCGCTGGACCGCCTCCAGGAGAACACCGGCCGCTTGCCGGAGCAGATCCTGGTGGATGGCAACTACACCACCCGGCAGAACATCCTGGACACGGCCGAACGGCCCACGGAGTTGGTCGGCTCGCTGGGAAAGAACCGCTCCCGGAGCAAGCTGGAACGGCGCGGGGTGAGTCAGGAGTTCATGCCCGAACATTTCCAGTTCCAGGCGGAGCAGAACTGCTATACCTGTCCGCAGGGTAAGACGCTGGCTTACAAAGGCAGCAAGCAACAGGTGGGGGCGATCGAGAAGCATTATCAAGCCAAGGCGAACGACTGCGCGGCGTGTCCGTTCCGTTCGCAGTGCTGCCCCAAGGCCCAGCGCGGACGAACCCTGTATCGAACCGAAGAAGATGCGAAGGTGGCGGCGTTTCGGCGCAAGATGCAACAGCCGGAGTACCAGAGGATTTATCGGCGCCGGGCCCAGGTGGCGGAGTTCTCCAACGCTTGTTTGAAGGAGAAGCGGGGATTGCGCAGGTTCATGCGCCGAGGCTTGGAGAAAGTGCGAGGGGAGTTGGGTTTGGCGTGCTTGGCTTGCAACGTGGCGATCTGGATTCGACTGCAGCGCAAAATTACTCCCCAGGTGGCGACCTAGGATACGTGTGTCTGGACGCTGAAGAAAGAGACAAATGGACGGCTGTCGCGGCAAAGTGATAATGTCCGGTTTCAGCAAAGTAGAAATGTCCTGTTGAACTCCGTCAAGCTTGACGGATGGAAAAACAGGAGATGCTGATGTTGAGTGGGAAAGAGCGGGACCGGTTGAAGGTATTGCATGAAGTGCAGGGGGGACATTTAACGCAAGGTGAGGCGGCGGGGCAGTTACAGATCAGCGACCGCGAGGTGCGGAGGTTGCTGGCGCGGATCGCGGCGGAGGGCGATCGCGGAGTGGTGCATCGGCTGCGCGGGAGGGCGTCGAATCGGCGCTTAGCGGAGAGTCTGCGCGCCAAGGTGCTGAAGCTGGTGAAAGCGAAGTACGGAGACTTTGGCCCCACGCTGGCCTGCGAGTACTTGGCGAAAGAGCACGCGGTGGAGGTGAGCAAGGAGACGCTGCGGCAGTGGATGATGGCCGCGGGGTTGCGGCGGGGGAAGCGGCGCCAAGTCGAGGAGGTGCACGTATGGCGGCAGCGCCGGAGTTGCCGGGGAGAGTTGGTGCAATGGGACACCTCGGTGCACGACTGGCTGGAAGGGCGGGGGCCGCGGCTGTACCTGGTGGCCATGATCGATGACGCCAGCAGCCAGGCCTATGCACGTTTTGTGGAGCAGGACAGCACGGAGGAGAACCTGCACGTGCTGTGGGGATACGTGGAGGGTTGGGGTCGGCCGGTGGAGTTTTATACGGACAAGGGCAGCCTCTTTACGGTGAATCGGCCGAGGGTGGAAGCGGCGGATGAGGCCGTTAAACCAGCGTGGACGCAGATCGGGCGGGCCTTGCGGGAGTTGGGGATTGGTTGGATCCCGGCGCACTCGCCCCAGGCCAAAGGTCGCATCGAACGCTTCTTCGGCACGGCCCAGGACCGGTTGGTGAAAGGGCTGCGCTTGGCGGGGGCGGACCGTCTGGAAGCGGCGCAGACCTACCTGGAGGAAGAATACTTGCCGCACTGGAACCAGACCTTCACGGTGTTGCCGGCGGGCAGCACGGATGCGCACCGTCCCCTGCGCGCGGAGCATGAACTGGCGGCGATCTTAAGTCTTGTGGAAGAACGCATCGTGACCTCCGACTACACGATTCGCTATCAGGGGAAGATCTTCCAGATCGCGCGCGGTGATATCCGACCCGGGCTGCGGGGCGGACGGGTGCGGGTGGAGCAACGGCTCGACGGGAGCATGGTGGTGAAGTTCCGTCAGTACGGCCTGAGCGTGGCGGAGCGCCAGGCTCAACCGAAAATGTCCCCACCCCGGCTACCGGCAAGCGCGCCGAGGCTTCGCCCCAAAGTGCACAACTGGATGAAAGATTTCCATCTCCGGAAGAGTCCACCTTTGGGAGTGATTCTGCCGGGCGCGACACGGGGTGGGTCGCCGACGTTCTTTGGCGGCTAACCTCCGTCGCCCTACGGGCTCCTCCGGTTAGCCGCCAAAGAACCAAAAGCGGAACTTTCTACTTTGCTAAGAACAGGACATTTCTACTTTGCTGGGATTAGGACATTTCTACTTTGCCTTGACAGAGACAAATGGACGGCAGCGAGGAAGAAAACGGGTTGAGAAAACGAGTTAAAAGCATCGACTCATCCTGAAAAGACCAACCCAACGAGGTCTGAGGGAACAGAGTGGCTTCGAAGAGCCAAAAAATTGACAGCTTCAGAGGCTTTCCGCACATCAGGCGGCAGAGCCGCTTTTTCCCCCACTTTGACGCCACCCTGTGGCCCCTCCGCATGGCCATTTGAAAAATGATATCAAACTGATATCATTATGATGAGGGAGGGACGATGGCCAACTTTACGGTCCGTAACATCCCGGAGAAGGAGTACGCCGAACTCCAACAGGACGCGAAGCAAAATCGGCGCAGCGTTAATTCCGAGATACTGAACCTTCTCGCAGATAACGCTGCCATGAATCGCCGGCGGCGGCATGCGGCCAAGGTGATGAAGAGGATCGGCAGGATACGAGAAGAGATCGCCAGGAACTATCCCAATCAGCCGGATAGTGTCGACCTGATTCGTGAAGACCGGGACGGCCGATAGCCGCCGGGTTGCAGGAAGGGAGGAGACATACCAGACGGTGGAGGCAGTATGGCTAATTACACACTGCGGAGTATTCCAGAAGAAACTTACAAGCAGCTCCAGGAAAGAGCGAAACATCATAAGCGGAGTTTGAACGCGGAGCTTCTTGTGGTCTTGGGGAACGAGGCTCAGCAAGCTCAGCGGCTGCGCCGGATGAAAAAAGCAATTCGCAAGCTGGACCGCCTTCGCGAGGAAGTCTCGAGGAAGTATCCCGTGAATTATGAGATGTGGGAGTTGATTCGGGAGGATCGGGACACCCGATGAACCTGGTTGTGGATGCGAGCGTAGCCGCCAAGTGGCTTTTTGTTGAGCCGGACACGGGGAAGGCCCGGGCTATCCTCGATTCAGCGGAGAGCGGCGAGTTGCAGCTTTTGGCTCCCGAAATCCTCCCTGCCGAAATCGCCAACTCGTTATGGAAGCGGACTCAGCGCGGCGACCTCGACAGCGCTTCTGCCTTGGGGCTATTCGACGGTTTCCAGAACGTTGAGTTCAAATTCTGTAGAGTTCAGGAGCTTATTGGACCCGCCCTGAGCATCGCCTTTCGGCATCACCACCCGGTCTACGATTGCCTCTACGTTGTCCTCGCCCGAAGAGAGGGCTGCGATCTTGTGACCGCGGACGAAAGATTATATAGGGCGTTCGCACACGATTTTGCGAGGGTTCACTTACTCCGGAATTGGAGCTGAAGCTGGCGATGTGGGTTGGCGGAGCATCTAATCTAGTGCAATGTGGTCAAGAGGCCGATAGGAGTTTGAGATTATGTGGAATAATCTGAAAACAACGATACTTCTTGCAGCGATGACCGGCCTGCTGCTCGCCATTGGGCAGCTTTGGGGTGGGCAGCGGGGGTTGATGTTTGCCCTGGTGCTGGCGGCAGTGATGAATCTGGGCAGCTACTTTTTCTCCGACAAGCTTGCACTAAAGATGAGTGGCGCGAAGCCGATTGCGCGTGATGAAAACCCGCGCCTTTACCAGATCGTAGAGCGTCTGGCAGCCAAGGCTAACATTCCTGTGCCCAGGATCTATTACATTCCCACTGATTCGCCGAACGCTTTTGCCACGGGCCGCAATCCTAGCCACGCCTCGGTCGCAGTGACGAATGGCATCCTGGACATTTGCGACGACGAGGAAATTGAAGGCGTACTGGCGCACGAGCTCGGACACGTGAAGAACCGCGACATCCTGATCAGCGCCGTTGTGGCCACGCTTGCCGGCGCCATCACCATGATTGCTCGGATGGTTTATTGGGGCGAGCTGTTTGGGGGCTTTGGCGGCTCGCGCAACGACAATAGACGCGGCGGAGGCATGTTTTCCGCCCTCGCTATGATGATCGTGGCGCCGCTTGCGGCCACGCTCATTCAGCTTGCCATTTCCCGCTCGCGCGAGTATGAGGCGGACGCCACCGGCGCGCATATCACCGGCAATCCGCAAGGCCTGGCGCGGGCGCTGGGCAAGATCGATCAATGGTCGAAGCGCATCCCCATGCAGGCCTCGCCCTCCATGGCGCATATGTACATCTGCCAGCCGCTCACCAGCGGCGAGGTTTTCTCCAGCCTGTTTTCCACCCACCCGCCCATCCGCAAGCGCATTGAGCGGCTGATCGGACGGGATGTTGTCTAGTCGTCGGTTGTTAGTCTTCAGTGGTCAGTTGAAAGGACAGGGTGGGAAAGAACTCTGAATTATGAAGTCTAAAGTATGAATTGCTTTCCTTAGTAGTCTCAATGCCTACCGCCTTCTGCTTGTCGCGCTACGCCCTTTTTCCGTCCACTGGGAACCTGGGAAGCACGCAAGGCAATTCGCTTACAATTCATCCCTGACTGGGAAGTTGAAGTTGCGCAAACACGGTGCCCGCCCTAGGGACGTCATCCTGAGGAGTCCGCCATTCTTGTTGGCGGACGACGAAGGATCTCCGCAGTTCGCAGGGGGCACTCACTGGCTTGCCGGTCAAAGAAACTGCAGGGATTCTTCGGTCCCCAAAGAACGGGGTCAGAATGACACGGGCTGCGGCTCATTTAGCCTATAATCTTCTATCATGCCGTCCGATTCCAGCCGCGATTTTGAAAGGCACGTCGCGAGCTTGGGAGACATTACCATGCGCATCGGAAAAAGGATTGAAGGCTTCTGGCAGCGGGTCACCGAAGGGATTGCGGTGCAAGTCCTTTGGTCGCAATTCATATCGGAAGCGCGGTCGAGCTACAGCCTTTACTCGCATGAGATTGACTGGGAAGCGCTTCGCAAGGAAACCCGAGGCCGGCGATTCAGGAAGACCATGAGCGCGCTTTTTTGGGCTATGCTGATGAAGCTCTCGCCGGCCCGCCGCGTTTTCCTGCTGATGGCCTTGTTCTTCGCCATCGTTGCTTTGACCAGGAGCCAGATCACAGTTTCGATTTTCAAACATGCTTCCGAGGGAGCCCCGCCCAACAATTTCCTGCCCGTACTGCTGTCTGTCGCGGCCCTGCTTTTTCTGCTGGCGCTCGAACTCGCAGACCGGGTCACCATGAAGCGCGACCTCGAAATCGCCCGCGAAATCCAGCGCTGGTTGGTGCCTGAGACTCCGCCCGTAGTGCCGGGAGTCGAGATTGCATTTGTTTCGCGGCCCGCCAACACGGTGGGCGGGGATTACTACGACGCCTTCTTGCGCGCGTATCCGAGCTCGAAGCCCAACTCGAAGCGTTTGTTGCTGGTTGTGGCGGATGTGGCGGGGAAGAGCGTTCCCGCTGCTTTGTTGATGGCCACGTTTCAGGCCAGCCTTCGAACCCTGGCGGAAGCGCACACTTCTCTCCTCGAGCTGGTCGAAGGTTTGAACCGCTACGCGTGCGCCCACAGCCTGGGCGGCCGCCGGTTTACAACCGCATTTTTTGGAGAATTGGAGCCCGAGACTCGCGTGCTCTCCTACGTCCGCGCGGGGCACGATGTGCCCCTCATTCGCCGCGCCTCCGGGAGCCTCGAGTGGCTGGAGACTGGAGATCTGCCGCTGGGTATCGACGCCAGCGCCCGTTTCACGTGTGGTACTGCAACCATGGCTGCCGGGGACCTCCTCGTGATCTTCACTGATGGATTGATTGAAGCGGTGAACGCTGCCGACCAGGAATTCGGAGAATCTCGCGTTCTGGATGTGTTGAGATCAAGCGGTCCGCTGAGCGCGCAAGCCACGCTGAAAAACCTGCTTTCGGCTGTTGACGCCTTTGTGGGTCACACGCGCCAGCACGACGACATCACCTGCCTCCTTTTGCGCACCGGCTGAGAATTACCCTCGCCGCCTGCTACTTGTGGACATTTTCTTCATCGCGCCGTAAAATCATTAAGGGCAATAAAGACAACTTTCAGGATTTCAGCGCACGCGGTTGCGGTTGGCGTGCGCGAGCTTCCGAAGGACGAAGCACCCGTCTACGCGATCTCTTGCGCCGGGTGAGAAGTGGGCGCTGTGTTGTATCGGCGCCCTATGTGAACAGCACCAGGGCTAAGGCGCCCCATCCGAGCCTCGGAGTCGAAAGGGAGGAATCACCAAATGAAAGCGACGGCAACCCAACTGGACAGTCGGGACCAGCTTCTGACCCGTCTGGCTGAATCGCGGTCGATAACCGATGACTTGTTTCGAATAGTGCGCACGGAAGCGCTGTATGACCGTCCCATTCCTGAAAGGCACCGAATTGTCTTCTACATCGGCCACCTCGAAGCCTTCGATTGGAATCTCATCGCGGACCAGGCGCTTGGCCTGGGGCCCGCGCACAAGGAATTCGACCGCCTCTTTGCCTTCGGTATCGATCCCGTGGGCGGTGGCCTCCCGACTGACCAACCCTCCGACTGGCCTGGGCTCTCGGAGGTCAACGCCTATGACCGTCGCGTTCGCCAAGAACTTGACAGGATCCTTGCCGACATGGCGCAGGATTCGGCGAGCCGCTGGCAGTATCAGCCCGAAGTCGTCCTCAACGTGGCCATCGAGCATCGGCTCATGCACGCAGAAACCCTCGCGTACATGCTGCACCAGTTGCCCGTCGAGCGGAAGATTGCACCGCGCAGTTATCGTCCGCCAGCGTCCTCGCAGCACGGCGCGCCGGTCGGCGCGAAGATGGTCGATATCCCGGCTGGAACAGTGACGCTCGGGTTTCCGCGAGGAGGCGAAGCGTTCGGCTGGGACAACGAGTTTGACGTTCATTCGGTTCAAGTGCCGGCCTTTGCAATCGACGCCTTCAAAGTGACGAACGGCGATTTTCTCAAATTCATGCGCGTCGGCGGGTACGACGATCGACGCTTCTGGAGCGACGCAGACTGGACCTGGATCAAGGAAGAGAACGTCCGCCATCCACGTTTTTGGCGCCAGAGCCAAGGTCAGTGGGTTTTTCAGAGCATGTTCGCAGAGTTGCCGTTGCCGCTGGGCTGGCCGGTGTATGTCAGCCACGCAGAGGCCTCTGCTTACGCGCGTTTTGTCGGCGAGTCACTTCCTACCGAAGCCCAGTTCCATCGCGCCGCGTACGGGACGACGGAAGGCGTGGAGCGAGCGTATCCCTGGGGTGACGCGCCCCCCGACGTCAGCCGCGGCAACTTCGATTACCATCACTGGGATCCAGTCGCAGCGGGAAGCTATCCCGGGGGCCGCAGCGCTTTCGGAGTTGAGGATACTCTCGGAAATGGTTGGGAATGGACCTCCTCCCTCTTCGCGCCCTTCCCTGGTTTCGAGCCTTTTCCCTTTTACCGCGGCTACTCAGCGAATTTCTTCGATGAAAAGCATTATGTGATGAAGGGAGCCTCACCGCGGACCGGGGCGTGCATGCTGCGCCGTTCGTTCCGCAACTGGTTCCAGGCGCACTATCCATTCGTTTACGCATCCTTCCGCTGTGTGAGCAACTAAAGGCAGCCGATATGGTGATTCGTGGCGGCGTAACCTATGCTGTGAACTCGTTCGCTGAAGACGTACGTGACGGGCTTGGGCGATCGGGGCAGAAGGAGTTGCCCTCAAAATACCTGTACGACGACGTAGGCTCTGCCCTGTTTGAAGTAATCACCAAGCTTCCTGAATACGGGCTGACGAGAGCGGAGGAGAGGATTCTGCGGCGACACTCCGAGGCCATTGCGGCGCGGCTCGCTTCGCGTGCGATGGTCGTCGAACTCGGCAGCGGCAGCGGCAAGAAGACGCGCCCAATACTGGAGGCTCTTACCCGCCATCAATCGACCACTTACTGTCCCATCGAGATCTCCTCCACGGCTCTGGAAAGCTGTGAGCGCGAACTCGATGATTTGCCCCAAGTCAGCATTCTGGGATTCGAGACCGAGTACCTGGATGGTCTGAGCAGAGCAGTGGCGCGCCGCAGACTCGGTGAGGGAGTGGCGGTGCTTTTCCTGGGCAGCTCGATCGGCAACTTTGATCGCGGGCCCGGTGAAGACTTCCTGCGCAAGATTCGCCAAGCGCTCGAGCCTGGCGATGCGCTATTGCTAGGCACGGATCTGGAGAAACCCCTGGCCCAGCTCATTCCCGCTTACGACGACTCTCTCGGCGTGACGGCGGTATTCAATAGCAATCTGCTGGCCCGCATTAACAGGGAGCTCGAAGGTGACTTCGACCTGTCCCGGTTTGAGCACGTCGCGCTCTACAACGCCCGGGAGCGGCGCGTTGAGATGCATCTCCGCTCGCTTGAAAGCCAGACAGTCTGCATCGAAGGGGCTAATTTCCGCACCACGCTCCAGCGCGATGAGACCATCTGGACCGAGAGCTGTCATAAGTACGGGCGACACGAGGCGCCGGGGATGGCCGAACGAACCGGGTTCGAGTGCGTGGCTCAGTGGGTAGACAATGAATGGGCATTCGCAGAGAACTTGTTCATCGCCGTTTAAGACTCCCACCGCGCCGGGTTGAACGTGTGAAAGAATTTGGAACCTGTCATGCTGAGCCCCTTCCCTTCGCTTAGGGTAAACTCCGCGAAGCATCTCTGCAGTTTGAAGGTGTGAAAAAATCCCAGACAGGCGCAAACTGTTTCGCGCAAAGGCGCAAGGTACACAAAGGTCGCAAAGCAAAGAAAGGACTTCGTCCTTGCGTCTCTTCGCGCCTTTACGACTTTGCGAGAGCTGCTTTGATTTTTTCACACCTTCTTCGTGTTGGGTTGCTGAATTCAAAAGGCAACTGCGGAGATCCTTCGCCCGCCGAAAAGCACGGCGGACTCACCGTCGAGAGTCACGCTCCGTCATTCCCGCGAAAAGCTTGCCCTGAGCTTGTCGAAGGGCGGGAATCCAGCTCGTTCTGGCGTGACGTGGACCCCCGCCCTTCGACAAGCTCAGGGCAAGCTTTTCGCGGGGGTGACGACGGCTATGGCTTTCATTCCATTGGGTGGGCCGCCGGCCCATGACCACTCAGGGTGACACGGCCGGTTGATTTCTTCGCGCGTTCATTGCCCTGGGGTGCAATATCGAAAATGCGCTTGCCAGCGATGCCGTAAGACCGCACACTCTTGGAGGATAGGGTGTGAACGGCACTCCGATGAGCGAAGCGCGAGAACCCGTCATTGAGTTCCGTCGCGTGTCTTTCCGCGCGACGAACGAGCGCCTGCTCCTTTCGGAACTGAGCCTGAGTGTACGCCAAGGCGAAACCCTCGTGCTCCTCGGCCGCAGCGGGTCAGGCAAAACCACCACGCTCAAGCTCATCAACCGTCTGCTGGAACCAAGCGCCGGCGAAGTGCAGGTGAGAGGCCGCTCGACCCTCGAATGGGATCCCATTCGCCTGCGCCGGAGCATCGGCTATGTAATCCAGGAGGCGGGCCTCTTCCCGCACTTCACGGTGGAGCGCAACGTTGGCTTAGCGCTGCAACTGGAACGCTGGGCGCGCGGGGAAATCCACGCCCGGGTGCGTGAGATGCTCAAACTGGTTGGCTTGCCACCCGAGCAGTTCCTTTCCCGCTACCCGCGCGAGCTTTCCGGCGGGCAGAGGCAGCGTGTCGGAGTAGCGCGAGCCTTGGCGGGCGACCCGCCGCTCCTGCTGATGGACGAGCCCTTTGGGGCGCTCGACCCTCTGACCCGGGCGGAAATTCAACACGAATTTCAAGCCCTCCAGGAGCGCCTCGAGAAGACCATCGTCTTTGTGACTCACGACATGCGCGAAGCCTTGCTGCTGGGCAAACGCATCGCGCTTCTGGAAGCGGGAAAGCTGGCCGGCGTCTTCACACCCGACGAATTCCTTCATGCTCCTGACCCCATCGCCACTGCATACGTTGCGGCATTCCGGACAGGTGATGGAAAATTGGATTTGTGAATCGAGGCTGCCGATGGATACCCTTCACTTTTTCGTGGAAAATCATGGCCAAATTCTTCAGCTCACGCTCGAGCACTTGTGGCTGGTGGGGGTCTCCATGCTGCTGGCGGTGGCGGCCGGCCTGCCCCTGGGAATTCTGCTCACGCGTCAGCGAGCCTTCAGCAAACCGGTGCTCGGCGGAGCGAACATCGTACAGACTATCCCCAGTCTAGCGCTCTTCGGTTTCCTGCTGCCGGTACCCTGGCTGGGGCAGCGCGCTGACCGGCTGGCCATCACGGCGCTGACGCTCTACGCGCTGTTGCCGGTGATTCGCAACACGTACACGGGAATCCTCGGAGTGGACCCCGAGGTGCGGGAGGCGGCGCGGGGCATGGGCATGACTGACCGGCAACTGCTCTTCCAGGTCGAACTGCCTCTGGCCATGGGGGTCATCCTGGCAGGCGTGCGCGTGGCCACCGTCATCACCGTGGGTGTGGCAACTATCGCCGCCGCCATCGGCGCGGGTGGCCTCGGGGAATTCATCTTTCGCGGCGTGGCGATGGTCGATAACCGTGTGATTCTCGCGGGCGCCATTCCCGCTGCCTTGCTGGCGCTGCTGTTGGACTTCATCCTCGGCCTGGCCGAGCGCCGCCTGCAATGGCGTTCGTGAGGCATACGGGCACGAGGACGCAGCTATTTGGGTGCCGGGATGAGATGCCGCTCTGCTCGTAAATTGTCTCCACGCTTGAGTGCTTTCTGCCTACTGCTCACTGCTTTCTTGTCTCCGGCCTGCGGCCCGCGGGGGCGGCAAACGCTTGTGATCGGGTCCAAGAACTTTACTGAGCAGGCGATCCTGGGCGAAATGCTCGCGCAGCACCTGCAAGCGAAGACGGGGTTGCACGTCGAGAGGAGGTTTTATCTCGCCGGGACCTACATCTGTCATCAGGCTCTGCTCGCAGGGCGTATCGACGCCTACGTGGAGTACACGGGCACGGCTTTCACCGCCATTCTGAAGCAGCCGGTGGAAAGCGACCCGGAGAGCGTGTACGACAAGGTCAAACGAGAGTACGCTTCGCGTTTCGACATCGAAGCCATGGACCCGCTGGGCTTCAACAATACTTTTGCCATCGTGATCCGTGGCGAGACCGCGCGCCGGCTGAACCTCCACACGCTCTCTGAGGCCGCGCCTTACACAGTATCCTGGCGGCCTGGGTTCGGTTACGAATTCATGGAGCGCCCCGACGGCTATCGGGGGCTGGTGCAGGCCTACGATCTGACGTTCGGACAGGCGCCGCGCATTATGGATCTGGGTTTGCTTTACCGCGCGCTGCTCGAAAAGCAGGTGGACCTGGTGGCGGGCAACTCCACCGATGGCCTTATCGCAGCTCGCGACATGGCCGTACTCGATGACGACAGGCACTATTTCCCGCCTTATCAGGCCGTGCCTATGGTTCGGCGCGAAACGCTGAAGCGCCATCCGGAAGTTCGCGAAGCGCTCAATGAGCTTGGCGGGAAAATCTCCGATGAGGAGATGCGGCGACTGAACTATGCCTTGGACGGCGAGCACCAGGACCTCACCGACGTGGTTCGCGAGTTCCTGCGCGCGAAGCATCTCGATTAGGTAACACGTATCCCCGCCGAATCTGTCGGTAAGTGTTACAATGACGCTGAAAAGGCTCCGCTTGGCGCTTATTTGCCAACGAGCCGCCTCTCCTCTGGCCGGACGGGCGAGCCATCACGGCGCCTTTCGGCGGTTTACAGATGCTCGGGAAATCCAATACTTATTCCCGATGGTTGAAGGAAGTAAAGCGGCAGGGATTTTTCCATCCTGGCCAGCGAGTCGGCGTGGCAGTTTCAGGCGGGCCGGATTCAGTATTATTGCTCCACTTCATGAAGGACCTGGCTTTGGAGTGGGGAATCACTCTGGCTGTGGTCCACTTCAATCATCATCTGCGGGGGGCCGAGTCAGACGCTGATGAGCGGTTTGTTCAAAACCTCGCTGATTCAATCGGTGTCGAATTCATCCATGGCGAAGCTGACGTGGCGACGGGTCGCTCGGGAGAAAAGGCGAAACCTCGAAGCTACCGCTCGCGAGCTGCGCTACAGGTTTTTCTTCTTACTTGTGAATCAAGGCCGGGTTGACAAAGTGGTGACGGCTCACACCGCCAACGACCAGGCGGAAACCGTGTTGTTGCGCTTGTTGCGCGGCGCCGGGACACGAGGGTTGAGTGGGATTTACCCTGTGCTGGAGGGCAAAGTCGCTCGGCCGTTCCTCGGCTTCATGCGCGCCGAAATCATGCGCGAGATCGAAGCGCGCAAGCTCGAGTACCGGATTGATTCAACGAACCTCGACTCCCGGCTGCGGCGCAACAAAATACGCATGGAACTCCTTCCTCTGCTGGAAAAGGAATTCAACCCGGCCATCGTCTCTCTTCTCAAGAACCATGCTGACCGCGCCCGGGATGAAGAAGTATTCCTGGAGCAACAAGCCCGTGAGCGCAGTTGCCCGTGGCGCATACGAGAAGGCGCAGAAGAGAAGATCCCGGTGCGAGCCCTTCGAGGGTTCCCACCGGCAATTCAGCGGCTGGTTTTGCGACAAATGCTGGAGTCAGTGGACAAGGGATTGCGGGGCATTACTTACGCCCACATTGAAGGACTCCTTCGGTTCGCCGCCGACGCCCAAAGTGGCCGCAGCCTCGCTTTGCCCGGCGGCGCCGTGGCGAGGAAGGAATTCGACTGGCTTATCCTGGGTTTGCAGCCGATTTCCGCACAGGTCGAGGGCTACGCTTACCCCATCGAGGTCCCTGGCGAGATAATAGTGCCACCGATACGGGCCACGTTTCGGTTCATTATTGTTGAAGCGCAAGGGGTTCCGAAGGGGTATAATCAAATGCAGAGCGGCGCGATGGACCCGCAGAAGCTGCTGGATAGGTTGTTTTTGCGAAACTGGAGGGATGG
Organism: uncultured Acidobacteriota bacterium; assembly: GCA_963765485.1. Taxonomy (GTDB): domain Bacteria; phylum Acidobacteriota; class Terriglobia; order UBA7540; family UBA7540; genus CAVROP01. The sequence continues at coordinate 81,435 of CAVXWN010000050.1, forward strand.
AGACCATTTTCGGCCGCGGGGAAGCCGAAAGCTCTGGAAACTGAAGGAGCTGTTTCGGCAGCAGAAGATTCCTCGGAACCAGCGTAAGCTCTGGCCAGTCGTGGTGTGTGGGGAGCGGATCGTGTGGGTCAGGGGATTCCCACCCGCGGCCCCGGTGGCAGCCTCGCCGGAGTCCCGAGCGTTCTTGATTATTGAGGAGACTCGCAGCTCTCTGGTCTGACCGGAACTCGGAGCGGACGAGATGAAGAGCAAGACATCCAGACCTTCTGCAACGAAGCGCAGCGCTCGCCCGTTGAGGCGAGCTCGCTCGAACGACAATCTGCGCTGTGTGTATTCGGACAAGCAGATTCAAACCCGCGTGCAGGAACTGGCAAAACAGATAAACCGAGATTACGAGGGCAAAACGCTTCACGTGGTGGGGATTCTGGAAGACGCCTTCGTTTTTATGGCCGATCTCGTCCGTTGCCTCACGATGCCCGTGGTTTGCCATTTCATGAAAGCCGAGATACGCGACACTTCGGCGGGCCCAACCGCGTTGCGAGAAATCATGTACACTCCGAAGGTGGAGGCCACCGGGCGGGATGTCCTTCTCATCAGTGGTATCCTGCAGTCCGGAGTGACTCTGGACTACCTCTACCGCTACATTCTGGGACAAAACCCGAGCTCCGTCCGCACCGTTGCACTCATTGAAAAGGTCGACGAACGCAGGGTGGATGTCTCCACCGACTACGTCGGCTTTAAGAGCAAAGAAAAGTTTCTGGTCGGTTACGGCCTCGGTTATCATGGAAACTACAGGAATTTGCCTTTCCTGGCTCGTGTCGCCAGAGCCGGCTGAGGCATCTAATAGTGTCGGCTTGAGACCCTGGTAGGATCTATCGGGGCTGGAGGAGGAAGGGCAGTGAACTCGGCGGTTAAGAACATAGTCTTCTGGGTGGTGATGGCGGTTACCGCCTTGCTTATCTGGGCTGTGGTCAAGTCCAGCACCGGGGAACGCATCCAGGACCTTACCTTCACCGCCTTCGTCAACGAGGTCAACAAAGATAACGTCCGTGATGTCCAAATTGCGGGAGGCGATGTTACCGGTACGCTCAAAAAGGATACCGCTAAGTTCAAAACCACCATTCCGGCGAATTATCCCGACCTATACAAGACCCTGACGGAAAAGAACGTTAACGTCGTCATCAAAGACGCCTCCGGCGGTTCGTGGCTGACCTGGCTTGCGAATGGCCTGCCCATGATCCTGTTGTTGGGCCTCTGGATCTTTTTCATGCGCCAGATGCAGAGCGGCGGCAACAAGGCGCTCTCATTTGGCAAGAGCCGCGCTCGCCTTCTCTCCAGCCAGCAAAAAAAGGTGACGTTCAAGGACGTAGCTGGGGTTGAAGAAGCCAAAGAAGAACTGCAGGAAATCATCGAGTTCTTGAGGGAGCCACAAAAGTTTCAAAAACTCGGCGGCCGCATCCCCAAGGGTGTTTTGCTGGTTGGGCCGCCGGGGACCGGGAAGACCTTGTTGGCGCGGGCGATTGCCGGCGAAGCAAACGTTCCCTTCTTTTCCATCTCCGGCTCGGATTTTGTTGAGATGTTTGTAGGAGTCGGAGCTTCGCGGGTTCGCGATCTCTTCGAGCAGGGGAAGAAAAACGCGCCCTGCATCATTTTCATCGACGAGATTGATGCCGTGGGCCGCCATAGGGGCGCCGGCCTGGGCGGCGGTCATGACGAGCGTGAACAGACGCTGAACCAATTGCTGGTCGAGATGGACGGCTTTGAGTCGAATGAAGGCGTCATCCTGATTGCCGCCACGAACCGTCCGGATGTTTTGGACCCGGCCCTGTTGCGCCCCGGCCGATTTGACCGGCGCGTGGTCGTTCCACGGCCTGACGTGGGAGGGCGCGAAGCCATTCTGAAAGTGCACACCAAGAAAATCCCTCTGGCTGAGGATGTGGACATCTCCGTGCTTGCGCGCGGCTCGCCTGGCTTCTCGGGCGCCGACTTGGCAAACCTGGTGAACGAAGCAGCCCTACTCGCCGCCCGACAGAACCGTAAAACGGTGATGATGAACGATTTCGAGACCGCCAAAGACAAGGTCCTGATGGGGGCGGAGCGGAAGTCCATGATCCTCTCCGAAGAGGAGAAGAAGAACACTGCTTTTCACGAAGCCGGGCACGCGCTGGTGGCTTCCATGGTTCCGTACGCCGACCCGCTTCACAAGGTCACCATCATCCCTCGCGGCATGGCGCTGGGCGTCACGATGCAACTCCCGTTGGATGACAAGCACACTTACACGCGCGATTACCTCGAATCGCAACTGGCCATCATGATGGGCGGGCGCGCGGCGGAGGAGATCTTCCTAAACCACATTACTACAGGGGCCGGTAACGACATCGAACAGGCCACTGAAGTCTCGCGACGCATGGTGTGCGAGTGGGGCATGTCAGACCTGGGTCCCCTGGCTTACGGGAAGCATCAGCAGGAAATTTTCCTGGGGCGCGACCTGTCGACCTCTCGTGATTTTAGCGAGGACACGGCGATCAAGATCGACCAGGAAGTGAAGAAGTTTGTGAACACCGCGTACTTAAAGGCGAAGGACGTTCTAACCACTCACCGTGATGCGCTGGTGCGCATCGCGGAAGCTCTGCTGGTTCGGGAAGTTCTCGATGCCAGCGAGGTCAAGCTGCTCATAGAGGGAAGGCCTTTGCCGGAAATGGTTCGGCCAGGCGCTTCCGAAACCTCCCCAACCGGAGACTACGCAGGTCCTGAAGCCTCATCCGGCGCCGGGCTTGCCCTCGCGCGAACGACCGCAGCCGGCGTGAGAAAAGCAGTGGTTAGTGCTTAGTGGCCGTTGGCTAGCTAGAGGGAGTGAGGGTTAAAGGGTAAAGGATGAAGGATAAGACCTTGGCCTTCATTATCCCTCATCCTTTACCCTTTAACCTTTCAAACTAGCCAACAAGCTCGAGGCACTAGCCGCTGTCTGCATGACTCCTCGTCCCACGTTCGAATTAAAAATCGGCCATCTCAAGGTGCGTCTCGGCGAGCGCACGCTCATCATGGGCGCCCTCAACGTGACGCCCGATTCGTTTTCCGACGGTGGACTCTACCTCGATCCCGAAAGGGCCGTGGAGCATGGCCTGGAATTGGTCCGGCAGGGAGCAGACTGGATTGACGTTGGAGGTGAATCCACGCGTCCGGGTTCACTACCCGTTTCAGCAGAAGAAGAGTTGCGGCGGGTTCTGCCGGTGGTCCGGAGCCTTCGGCGTAAATTGCGCTCCACCCCCATCTCAATAGACACCACGAAAGCAGCCGTGGCAGAGAAGGCGGCGCAGGCCGGAGCCACGATCCTGAACGACATCAGCGGGCTGCGTTTCGACTCGTGCATGGCCGACGTGGCGCGTCGTTATAGGACTCCCCTCATCCTGATGCACCTGCGCGGCCGGCCCGAGACGATGCAGACGATGCCTTTCGTAAAGGATATTCTGCGATCGCTCTATGGAGGACTTGCTTGGTCGCTCGAGCGAGCTCTGGCGGCGGGTTTGCCCAGATCCCATCTGATCCTTGACCCTGGCCTGGGTTTCGGCAAGTCCAGGGCTCAGAACTTTGAAGTCCTCGCTCACCTCAAAAAATTGCGCCACTTCGGCCTTCCCATCCTGGTCGGTACCTCGCGAAAGTCGTTTGTCCAGGCAATCGCCGGAGGCGCTGGCCTTGATGGTAAGGCGCCCAGAGGCACTCAAAGAAGGAAAAGGCCCGCAGCCTACTGGCCGATGACTGAGAATTTCAAGGCGCAGGAAGCACGCACCCTTCAGACTGGTGACGCAGCCGCCGTGGTGGCGTCAGTCCTGGGTGGCGCCCACATCGTACGTGTGCATGATGTTGCCGGAGTTCTCCCGGCAGTGAGAATCGCAGACGCTATCCTCAAAGCGACCCGCCGGGCGCAAAGATAATCTGTCCCTGGTCCTTTGTAGGGGCACCCCTTGGGGCGCCCCGGGGGCAGGGCAAGCCCAGCCCCTACAAGATGCATTTGGTTCAGTCTTCGCCGCGGTGGTTACTCCCCACCCGCTCGACCGCGGCGGGGGGAAGTGAAGAGCCTCGAATGGCTTTTCCTTTAGGGATGAAACCAATGATGCGAGCTGTCAGGACTTGGAAAATCCTCCTGTTTGTGCCCCTGTTGACGAACATAACCCACGCCCAGTCGGGTTCACCCCCTTCGCAAGTTGGTGCAAGAGACTTCGCCATCATGGCGTTTGATAGTTCTCCTTCCGGCGCGGAACAACTGCGTGGGATGAAGGAGGCGGGGCATTGAGTACTACACCTACTTTACGCCCGCCGTGGGAAATTACCGTCTGGGCCCAATTGATCCCTACGGAAACCGGACGCCGACTTGGGACATGCTGCGCCGCATCTACTATCAAATACACGCGCTCGCGCCCACGCTGGTCCGCTTACGCAGCACGGGTGTGTACCATTCGCCCGGTGTGCCGCCTGAGTGCAACCCGCTTTCCGAAAGCCGGCTGGTGCAGGGAATAGAAATGAGCGCGTCGTCAGGCGGCCGTGCGGTCAAGGCGAGATTCCTGCTCGGAGAATACGAGGACCCGCAGGGGCATGCCTACTTGATGCTCGTGAACAAGGACCTCAGCCACTCTTTCCAAATCCACATCCGTTTGAAGCAAGCCGGCCGCGTGTAAGGGGCCGGTTACGTTGCGAAACCTGCACTACGGTGGAGTATTTGGAGTGTGCTCTGCAACTGGCGCAGTACCGGAACGAAAAGTACTGGGACGACGTGGAGCGCATTGCCATGAATCAGTTATTGGAGAGCCAGATACTGCGCATCGACTTCGTGGAAGAGATCCCCGCCAAGAACGTGAAGCCCTTGCCGAAGATGGATCCCAAGTGGATGAATACGGACCACGTGCTGGAACGCAGCTTGGGTGGCTTCGGATCCTTCGTTGGCCCCAACGACTGGGTGCAGATCGGACAGGGAGCCGGCGCCGTGCAGTGCTGTTTCGGTACGGGTCCGAGGGGATTATACGATGCCTGGTACTACGCCGCTCAGGAGAAGGAGGACTCGGTTACCTGAAAGGCGGGACCAGGGTGCGGGTGGAGTTTCCTAACCAAACGACCCGCAGGATAGAGCGGATCGGCGAAGAGGAGTTTCGAACGGTATGGCGAGGGAACGCGGTGGTGGAGATGTATCCGCCTGGAGAGATATACCCGCTCTACCAGGGGCGGAATCGTCAGGACGGGGTGACGCCATTACCGTTCATTAACCCCCACCCCGTGAACCCGTTGTAAGCCGGTGTAAGACGAGGGTAGCGAAGACTGCGCGCTTTTCGAAGTCCGCAGCTTTTTCCCTGGTTGCGCTCTGCGCCGACCAGCGTGTCGTTCCGAGCGCAGCGACCCGTCGCCCGAAGGCGGCTTTGCGCCTGCCTTCCAAAGCGTTCGCGCAGGCAGGCCGCAGGACGAGGAATCTCGCTCTGGTCTGATGCTGTCCACCCGCGTCAGGTAGGCCCCGCAGCTTCGTGACTCCGGCGGCCTCGAACACGACTCAGAACTGCTTCCGCGGGCAGCCCGCAGCGAGCGTGCGAGGACAGCTTGACCTTTCCTTGCACTCGTTTCCACGCAGAAACGTTGACGCGGCGAAAGGTTTCAAAACAGCGCCCGTCATTCTGCTTGGTCTCGTCCAGCATCCGCCTCACTACATAGTCCCTGAACTCCCTTTTGTGCTTTTCCCTAACGCAGGTGAGAAAGGGAACGATGCTTGGCTGATCGATCCATCGAATCATTACCTCCGCATCCGCAAAGAACCGGTCCGCATTCTCGCCCCAGACCCTGACGTCGATGAGTCCACTGGACTCGACAAGAGCCGTGTATTCGTCCACTGCTGGCATGTACCAAGGCCACTCGAAATCTGCAAAATAAGCGGAAAACTCCGCTTGCAACATGGCTTCCTGAATGACCCGGAAGAAGTGAGAACAATTCCCTTGGCCGGCAAAGTTGAAGCGAATCCGGCCGCCCGGACGGAGTGCGCGGCTGACGTTTTCGTAAAGACGCTGATGGTCCTTCACCCAGTGCAGCGTGGCGTTCGAGAATGCCACGTCGAACTTCTCAGAGAAGCTCAGATTGTTGATATCCATCCGAACAAAACGCAGGTTCTCGCATGCCTTCGGCTGGGCTGCCGCAATCATACCCTGCGAGGCGTCGATGCCCATGACTTGCCCACGTGGGACGAGGGCTGCAATCTGGGCAGTAAGCGCGCCATCGCCGCATCCCAGATCGAGAACACGCTCCGTCCCTTGCAGGTTCAGTTCTGCGATGAGCGTCGTCCCCCATTCCTTCTGGTGCGCTGACGCCTCTGCGTATCTCGCGCCGTCAAACTCGTGGGCCATTTCCTGCTCCTGCTGACCCCAGTTGTGTATCTCGCTTCCGGTCCTGTTTCGCGCGAGTTTCAGGTAGCTTTCTGTCGTTCACTTCCTATCAACTTACGCTCATTGGCAAGCGCGAGTATTTGCTCCACCACTTGATCGGCAGCAAGGTAGGTGGAGTCAATCTGATAGGCGTCCGTCGCGGCCACCAGCGGGGAAAGCTTCCTTTCTGCATCGAGCTGATCGCGGCGGCCAATTTCGTAGGCAGTTTGCTCAAGTGTGGCCGTACGCCCGTCTTTTCTGTCCTGTCTCAGCCTCCGGCGCGCCCGTTCCTCCGGATCAGCTTTGAGAAAAATCTTCAACGCGGCATCGGGGAAGACCACGGTGCCAATGTCGCGCCCTTCCATAACAACCCCACGACCTTTGGCGAAACTCCTCTGCACCGCCACAAGTTTCGCGCGCACCTCCGACAGACGCGATACCTTGGCTGCCGCCAAGGTCACCTCCGGAGTGCGAATCTTCTCCGTCACGTCCTGGCCGTCCATCAAAACGAGGGATTGAAGGCCTTCCGTGCTAACGCGGATATCAGTCTCAGAAATAAGCTGCGTAACCGCCTGCTCATCGTCGGGGGAGATGGCAGACTGGAGGACTTTCAAGGCCGCGGCCCGGTATGTGGCTCCGCTATCAACGTAAGCCAGTCCAAGGCGCGCGGCAACTTTCTGGGCTACTGTACTCTTGCCCGCACCGGCGGGGCCGTCAATGGCTATGACTAGAGGTATAGACATAGGTAGCACATACGAGTTCGCAGTTTTCAGTATTCAGTATTCAGTTCTCAGTAAAAACCGGTGTCATTCCGAGCGGAGCGAGGAATCTCGCCGTGATTCCCCCCACCACAGAGCAAAGCGAGATTCCTCGCTCCGCTCGGAATGACACCGGGGCGCTGACAATATTGGCGGTTCAGAACTGATAACTGCCGACTGATAACTGATGGCTAGATCCTCTTGAAAGCTTTCTGCAAATCTCTCATCCCATAGCGCAAGACCGTTGGCCGGCCGTGAGGGCACGTCATGGGGCACTCCGTCTTACCCAGCGCCTGGAGCAACCAATCCATTTTGTTCTTGTCGAGGGACATGTTCACCTTGACAGCCGCGTGACAAGAGACCAAGGCAGCGATTCTATTTCGCAGGACATCCAACGACACCGTCCGGCCCTCCTGCCGGGCGTTGTCCAGGATTTCGCGCATCAAGTCCCCCACATCGTCCGCTCGAGTTCCCGCGGGTGAAGCCTTAATGGCGATCGTTCGCTGGCCGAAGGGCTCAACCTCGAAGCCGTTTGCCCCCAACTCGTCCGCAATCTCATGATAGGTAACCTGCTGCTCTGCCCTCAATTCTAAAATGATGGGCATCAACAGCCGTTGAACCTCGACTTTTTTCTCCTGTCGCATGCGGACATGCCGGTCAAACAGAACGCGTTCATGCGCAGCGTGTTGGTCCACGATCCACAGCCCCGCCGGACTCGTGGCCACGATGAAGCTCTCCTGGACCTGGCCAAGAGGTTGGAGATCCAACGGCAACTCGCCCGTCGCCACCATGGCAGGGGAAGCGGCTTCGCGGGCGGCAAAATCGGTTTGCGATCCGGGCACGCCGGGAGAGTAAGGAGACAGCGCTGCCTCGAGTGGTAGTCGATCCGTCCGAGGCTCAGGCCGAGGTGACGAAAGATTGAACGGCCGCGCAGGAGTCGATGGCGACGAAGTCGCGCGACGAACGAACTCCGCGGCTTGGCCGGGGGCGGGCTCTTCAGCGAGCTTCTCTGCAACCTCCCCGGGGTCAATATCCACCGGCGCGCATCGTCCCGCTTTGGGCATCGGAAAAGCAGCAACCGGGCGGGCCGCAAGCAGAGTCTGGCGAATGGAATCCCGGACCAGGTCGTGGACGAATCCCGAATGGCGAAACCGCACCTCGACTTTTGAAGGGTGGACATTCACATCTACTTCCGACGCCGGCAGCTCGAGAAAGATCAATGCCACCGGGAACACGGCCGAAGGAAGAATGTTGTGGTAGGCTTCGAGGATGGCATGGAGGATTACGCGGTCGCGGACGAGCCGCCGGTTGACAAAGAAGTAAATGCTATTACGGTTGAGCTTGTGCACCTCGGGGCGGGAAGTGAACCCGAAGACTCGGACCAGCGGGGCTTCTGCGGAAGCTTTGGTCTCCTCCTCCGAGTCTGGAAGAACCGAAGCCATCATGCGCCGCTCCACCGGATTAATCTCGAGCAGTTGCTCCAGGGTTTGCGCGCCCATCACCTGATACACTCTCTCGCGCAGGCTCGCAACCGGCGATACACTCAAGATTTCGTTGGTCAGCGAAACCAAGCGAAAACTCTTCTCAGGATGTGCGAGCGCATAATGCGTCACCAGGCTCGCAATGTGACCGAGCTCAGTGGACTCGGACTTGAGGAACTTGCGACGCGCCGGGGTGTTGTAAAAGAGATCCCGCACTTCCAGGCTCGTTCCCACCGGCCACGGCGCCTCCTCGACATCGCGCAACTTCCCCCCCGCGATCTCCAGGCGCGTGCCCGACGTTTCCGAGGCGTGCCGGGTCTGGAGCACCAGCCGCGAGACTGCGGCCACTGAAGGCAGCGCCTCTCCGCGAAAGCCCAGGGTCGAGATTTCAAACAAGTCTTCGGCCGATCGTATTTTGCTGGTGGCGTGGCGCTCGAAGGCAAGCAAGGCGTCGTCGTGGCTCATGCCAGATCCGTCATCCACCACTCGAATAAGGCGTTTCCCTCCCCCTTCTACGGATACCTCGATACGGCCTGCGTCCGCGTCCATAGAGTTCTCAACCAACTCCTTCACCACTGACGCGGGTCGCTCCACTACTTCGCCGGCCGCGATTTTGTTGGCAACAGCTTCAGGCAGGATGTGGATTATGGACATAAGTTGAAAGGTTGAAGGGTAAAGGCTAAAGGTTAAAGATTGAAAGTTAGAGGTTGAAAAATCAGAGGCTAAAGGTTAAAGGCCGAAAGGGCCTCTTACACCAGTGAACTGGCACCGAGCTTATCCTTTACCCTTTACCCTTTATCCTTTACCCTTCTTTTTTGATTTCCAGCCCCAGCTCATCAAGTTGCTCGGGCTCAACCCCGGCGGGAGCCTCACACATCAGATCCACAGCGCTGGCGGTCTTGGGGAAGGCAATGACTTCGCGGATGTTGGACTCGCCTGCCATAAGCGCGACGATGCGGTCGTAGCCCAGCGCAATGCCCCCGTGGGGAGGGGTTCCGTATTCCATCGCCTCGAGAAAGAATCCGAACCGCTCTCGGGCTTGCTCCTCCGTCAAGCCCAGGACGCTGAACACCCGCCGCTGGATATCCTGGCGATGGATTCGGATAGAACCGCCGCCGATTTCCGACCCGTTTAGTACCAGGTCATAGCCCAGCGCCTTCACAGAGCCCGGATCGTTTTCCAGCGCGTCCAAGTCCTCTTCGCGCGGCGAGGTGAAAGGATGGTGCATGGCGGCGTAGCGCTTCTCTCTCTCGTCGAATTCGAACATCGGGAAGTCAATCACCCATAAAAAGCTCCAGGTGCCTGGCTTGACAAGGCTCAACCTTTCGGCCAACTCCAACCTGAACCAGCCGGAGGCTTCGTCGAGCTGATGTAGCCTGACTCGCGAGAGTTCCTCGGAGCCGAAAAGCACTACCATATCACCGGCAATGGCTCCCACGGCATTGGCGATTCCCCGCAGGAATTCCTCGCCAACCGTTTTGGAAAGCCGCGACTGAATTTCCGAGTCTTTCAACTCCAGCGTGGCGAAATTCCCTACACCCAGCGCCTTGAGCGGAACCTGGTATTTGTCCATCTGGCTCCGCGAGATTTTGCCGGCCCCACTTGGAAGTCGAAGCGCTTTCACGGCCTTGAAACCCCGCAAGTCTGCCAGGGGACTTCCCGTCACGTCGATTCGCTTCCAGGCCAGGTCGGTTCCCAAGTGCGGCTTATCGGAGCCGTAACGTTCCATTGCCAATTCGTAGCTGAGGCGCGGGAAAGGCCGCTCGACCTTCACATCAACGAGCGCAAAGAGCTTTTCCATCAGCCTCTCAATGATGTCGAAAAGCTCCTCTCGCTGAGGGAAGGCCATTTCGATATCTACTTGCGTAAACTCCGGCTGGCGGTCCGCGCGCAGGTCCTCATCGCGAAAACACCTGACGATCTGATAATATCGGTCGAAGCCCCCGATCATTAGAATCTGTTTGAAGAGCTGCGGAGACTGCGGCAGGGCGTAGAAATGACCGTGATGAAGGCGGCTCGGCACCAGGTAGTCGCGCGCGCCTTCCGGGGTTGATCGCGTCATGAATGGCGTCTCGATTTCGCTGAATCCATGCTCGGAGAGATGCTGGCGGACCACCTGACTCGCGCGGTGCCGAAGCCGCAAGTTGCGCTGCATCCGCCCCCGCCTTAAGTCCAGGTAACGATAACGCAGTCGAGTCTCCTCACTCGTTTTCGTATCGCCATCGATCGGGAAGGGAGGGGTTTTGGACTCGTTAAAGACAACGATCCTCTTTGCCTTGACTTCAATCTCGCCCGTCCGTAACTGTGAATTAACAGTTTCGGATGTGCGTAGCACGACTTCGCCTTCAACACCCACTACGTACTCGGGCCGGACTTCATCAGCCCGGTCGTGTGCTTCGGCACTGATTGCAGGGTTGCAGACTACCTGCGTCACGCCGGTATGGTCACGCAGGTCCAAGAAGATAATGTTCCCGAGGTCACGGCGGCGATCAACCCAGCCGGCCAGAAAAATGGTTTCCCCCGCGTGCGACTTTTGAAGCTCTCCGCAGTAGTGCGTTCGTTGCCGATCTCCAAGAAGGTCAAGTTTCAAGGTCACCGCCGAAAAAAATAGTAAGTAGTGAATAGTAAATAGTGATTGGTCAATAGTGAATGGTGAATTCTCATTCTGAGCCCATTCGCTGTCATTCTGAGTGGAGCGAAGAATCGCCGCAGTTCGGTCGCTCAGAATGACAAAACCACGTGAGGTTGCCTTACGTAATTCACCATTTACTATTCACTATTCATAATTCTCAATTTCCTTTTAAGTACGATGCGATGGTTTGTGGTTCCATCTCCTGCTGTTCTCCGCTCGTCATGTCCTTCACTTGATAGCGCCCGCTGGCGAGTTCCCCATCGCCGATAATGATGGCAAAACGCGCCTTGAGCTTGCTCGCAATTCCCATGGCTTTCTTGACTTTCATGGGGTTGTAATCGATCTCGACATTCAAATCCAGTGCTCGCAGTTCGCGCACCAGGCGCGATGCCGGGGGGAGCGCCGACTTGCCCATCCAGACGACGTAAGCGGCCAGCGGGGACTCGGATTTGAGCACAGCCGCTGCCTGCACGGCGAGAATCAAGCGGTCCAGGCCGATCGAGAAACCGATGCCCGGGGTGGGCGGTCCGCCGAGCATCTCGGAAAGCCCGTCGTAGCGGCCGCCGCCGACCACGGCGTTCTGAGCGCCCAGTGCGCCGCTGGTAATCTCGAAAGTCGTCCGTGTGTAGTAGTCGAGCCCTCGCACCAGTCGCGGCGTAACCTGGTAAGTAAGCCCGCGCGCCTGAAGCTCGCTCGTAACGCGGTCGAAATGCCGGCGGCACTCGGGGTCGAGATGCTCGATGATTTTGGGCAGCTTCTCGATAATGGGCTGGTCCGCCTCCACTTTGCAGTCGAGCACGCGCAACGGGTTCGTGTCGGCGCGCCGCTGGCAATCCGCGCACATCGAGGCTTTTACGCTCTGGAGGGCCTCACGCAAAACATTCAGATACTCGGCGCGGCACTTGGGGCAGCCCACGGAGTTCAGGAGAAGCTGATACTCCCGGATGCCGACCCGCTCGAGGAAGAGCACGAGCATCTCCAGGACTTCGGCATCCACCAGCGGGTCTTGCGAACCCAGGACCTCGGCGCCGATCTGGTAAAACTGGCGGTAGCGCCCCTTCTGCGGGCGCTCGCGCCGGAACATCGGGCCGAGGTAGTACAGCTTGTGAATCCCGCCCTGGTTATACAGGCTGTGCTCGATGTAGGCGCGCACCACCGAGGCCGTCGCCTCAGGCCGCAACGTCAGCGACTCGTCATCACGATCCCGAAACGTATACATCTCCTTCATCACAATATCAGTATCGGCGCCCACGCTGCGCGAGAAGAGCCCTGTCTCCTCCAAGATGGGCGTGCGAACCTCGCCGTAATGATAAGCGGCGAAAATGCGATGGGCTTCTGCCTCAACCTGCTGCCAGAGGTTCGTGTCGGGCGGCAGCAGATCACGCGTCCCTTTGACGGAGCGGATTGGTTCCATTCTTATCGGCAATTTAGACGTCCCGCTTGACTAAACGCTTTCCACACCTTTCGCTAGAGACAGCGGCCTCACCTCTAGCTTCTGCCCAGTTCCCCGGGAGAGCAGCAGGGAATTGGGTCTTGACCCTCTCGCTTGGGGAGAGGGTGTCCCAAAACCGGCGATTTCACCAGCCGGAGCCCCGCACCGTCCGGTGCAGGGCGGAGCGGGACGGGCCTACGCCCGCCGAAGGGACAGCCGGCAGCCGCTGACGATCGGCGCTTCGGCCCGCAGGCGGGTGAGGGGTCGGTTGCGCTGAGGCTCCGACGCGCGAACCCACCCCGTACGCACAGCTCGCGGCCAAACCCCAAACCTTTTGAAATTATCACAGGCGCAAGAAACCCTGCAAGGAATTAGCAGACTGCTGAGAGCCGCATCGAAGTCCCCAAGTTCGTAGCGCGGGCGTCTCGGCCGCTGCGGCAGGCGGCCTTCACATCAGCACGACAGATGCCGACCTATAGGCCGGCGCCAAAAGAGGAGAGGTGAACATTAAGCGCACGCGACGTGCAAAGAGGCGCGGGCAGGATGCCCGCACTACAGCGGGCGAGGCGCCCGCGCTACCTCGCCCCTGAATCCCGGGTCCTGCCGGTTGTTGGCACAAATTCGAATGGCTTGCCTTCCGTCCATGGCGTGTAGCTTGCCGCGAAGCGAATGCGTTCATCGAGCGGCGGGTGAGTGTACAACCAGAAGCAAATGAATGGATTCGGATCAGGGTCTTCCAGGTCTTCTGCGCCCAATACCTGAAAGGCCTGCACGTCCGCGGTGTTGGGGTCAGGCACGATCCCATAGGCTACTTCCAGGCCGAACTTGTCTGCCTGGTGCTCGTAATGACGTGAAATACCATTGATGGCGGGAGATGCCACAAACACTAATCCCGTCAGTACCAGAAGCACGATCGGAAGCGACGCCAAATCCCCTAGGCCTTCCACCCCGGTCGAGAAGTCGAGAGTCGAAGGTCGAGGAGTGATGAACTTCCCGACCTTCGACTCCTCGACTCCTCGACTTGTAAGCAGAGCGAGCTTCCTCTCCCGCGACGGCGGGATCGGAATGACAGTGAAGGGATCGGAATGACAGGTCGCGGCCTTCTCACGCGCAACAATCCTGTTGACGAATAGAAATCCCACGTAGAACAGAACCAGAAAAAGCGTCTCATCCAGCGCGAATTCCTTAGGGATGTGGTGGAGCACGTAGTGGCCGGCTTCGTGTCCAAGCACTAGGAGCGTTTGGTCGGAGTTGAGCTTCTCGATCGTGGTATCCCACACCACCACGCGTTTGCTGGCGCCCAAGCCGGAGACATAGGCGTTCACAACTCGCGTCTTGGCGCTCGCGTTCATTTCGTAAATGCGCGAGCGGGGAATCGAGAGACCGCCGCGCGCCAACATTTTCTCGATGTGATCGGTCAACGCGGGTTGCGTCTTCTCGAGAGGTGTGAACCGGTAGAAGAGCGGCTCGACCGCGTATGGCTCGACGAGGATGAAAGCCAAAGTGATCGGAATTGAAGCGAACCAGAAATAAAGCCACCAGCGTCGTGGACTCCGCCTCACCAGCGAGTAAAAGACCCATATGAGAATGATTCCCGTTAAGGCGGTTAGACCAAGCTCCTTCGCCCAGTCGGCCATCCACGATCCAAAACCCTGCGTTGCGAGGTCATAGCGGTGTTCGAGCGTGAAGCCCCAATAGTAATCCAGGGGGAATTCCAGAACGCGCACTGCCGCCAGAAACAAGGGAGCAAACAAAACGCACTGGACGAAGCGCCGCCCGGAGATCCTCCTGACCCATTCTCGCAGGATCGCAGCGAATCCGATCCGCCAAAGAAAGGCATAAACGGCAAGCGATAGCGCGACACCTGCAAAATATAGGCGATATTGAGCGCGGGAATAAGCGATGGCCTTCGCCCGCTTTTCAGGCGCCAGGATGTAGTGCGCCTCTGCCTGCGCTGCCCTGGCCGGCCGTTGAATCGCTGCGGCCTTGGAATCCACGGTTGCCGCAGGCTGAGGCGTGACAGGAGGTGTGAGGTGTTGCGAAGTTGCTCCGTACCCGAATAACCCGCACAAGCCACCAGCAATCAGCAGCCAGCCAACATGCATCACTACGGCCCTGTTCATAGGCTCATGGTCGATCGCCGGGTGGCTCATACGTCGTTCTCTGTTGGATGCGCCGGGAGCGCAAACTGACCTGCATCGTAGCCCAGGAGAAAATTCTTGACAATGGAGAAACCGCACTTTAGGATAAGACCTGTATTATCAGGAGGTTCGCTTGATAAAGCTCGACATCATTAATGAAATCGTCAATCGCACGGGCATCACCAAGACAAAAGCGGAGGTTGCTGTCGAGACCGTCTTTGAAAGCATGAAGAAGGCCCTCGCCGAGACCGACCGCATTGAACTCCGTGGTTTCGGTGTCTTTAACATAAAACCCCGCAAGACCGGAATCGGCCGCAATCCCAGGACGGGCGCCGAAGTGAGCATCCCCCCTGGCAAGGCCGTGCGCTTCAAACCCGGCAAGGAACTGCAAACGCTTCCCTAAACTATTTACAGACACAGACGAGCGGGCGAAAATAGATTCTTGCGCAGCCGGTACCTATGGGCGACGAACTCTATATCCGGTTTGGCCCGGGGGAGCCGTTTCGGGGACCAAGTGTCGAACCACCGGCGCTTTGGAGTTTCAGGCGGCGTCGGCCACGATGGTTCAATTCGCCTGTCGTTCATTGCCTACTGTTTCTCCTCACAGTCCTCACCACATTAAACGTGGGCGCTCATATCGCCTTGAACTCCGAGCGCAACCTTCCCCCCTTCGATTGGGATATCTCATGGGTTTCTTTCACGCATGTCTTTCACGACCCGAGGATGCTGGAGCTCGGGATCCCATTCTCTCTGACGCTGCTCGCCATCCTGTTGGCACACGAAATGGGCCACTACTTCACGTGCCGGTACTATGGCATCCAGGCAAGTTACCCCTACTTTATTCCCGCTCCGACCTTAATAGGGACGATGGGAGCATTCATTCGCATCAAAAGTCCCATAACCACCCGGCGGGCGCTTTTCGATGTCGGGATCTCCGGCCCGCTGGCGGGATTTGTGGTGGCGATTCCCACTCTAGTAATGGCAACCCTGAACTGTAAAGCGGAGGCGCCGGTGAATCTTGCTGGCGCCATCACGCTTGGCGACCCGATTTCCATCGTACTTCTGAGCAGAATCCTCCGGCCGGGCTTAAACCCTGCCAGCATCTCGTTGCACCCGATTGGCTGTGCCGCTTGGGTGGGATTCTTCGCCACCGCTCTCAACTTGCTTCCCGTGGGGCAACTCGACGGTGGCCACATCCTCTATGCAGTTCTTCGCGAAAGGCACCGGACTGTCTCCCGGGTACTCGTGCTGGCACTAGTCCCACTTGGAGCCTTCTGCTGGGCGGGCTGGATGGTCTGGGCTGTCATCCTGCTGATTGTGGGTCTTCGTCATCCCGTGGTGATGATTCCATCTGAACCGCTGGGCAAAGCAAGAAAGGTCCTGGCTTTGGTAGCTGGATTGATCTTTCTTCTCACCTTCGTCCCCACGCCTTTTTCAATACGCTAGCGGTCTGTTCATCAATGTCGCCAGATTTGAACCACCTGGGCGGCACTTGGTCGCGTGTCGAGTGTGCACCAGCACCACCCCTACCCCCTCCTCAACTGAGGAGGGGAACCCGACGAGAAGGGGAATCCGATGAGGGGGGAACCCGATGAGGCGGGGAACCCAAAATTCCCCTCCTTGGTTAAGGAGGGGGCAGGGGGTGGTTGGGCGCCGGCGAGACGGCGGCGTTGCGCGGCCCTACATGATGCTGACGGGGTCCACATCGATCATCACATCGCGCGGCTGGATTCCCACCCCGTCGCAGTGGTCGGAAAGTTGTTTCAGCAGTGCATGAAGCCGGGTGCGTGAAACCGATTTCACCAGGAACTGGATTCGATAGCGGCGCTCCGCTCTGGCCACGGGAGCGGGTCCGGGTCCGAGAATCTTGGTGCCTGGGAACTGGCCGTCGACCTTTGTAAAAAATTCTCCAATCTCCTTTGCCACCTGCGCCGCTCTTTCGAGCTTCTCGTGCTGTGCCACGACGTTGGCGAGAACGGTGATGGGCGGATAATGCATCATGCGCCGGAAGCCCATCTCCTTGCTGAAAAAGTCGGCATAGTTCTGGTCTGCAGAAAGGCGAATGGCGTAGTGATCGGGAAAGAAGGTTTGCACGAGCACCCGCCCCGCGGCGTCACCTCTCCCGGCGCGGCCTGCCACCTGGGTCAAGAGTTGGAAAGTGCGCTCGGCGGCGCGGAAATCCGGCAGGCCCAGGCCGATGTCTGCGGAAACAACGCCCACCAGCGTAACGCCGGGGAAATCATGCCCCTTCGCGATCAATTGCGTACCCACGAGAATGTCGATTTTTCCCTTCCTGAAGTCCGAAAGCACGCGGAGGAATTCGCTGCGGCGCCGGGCCACATCGCGGTCCAGGCGGGCAACCCGCGCACCGGGAAAAAGCTCGGCGAATTTCTGCTCAATCTTTTCGGTTCCCTCGCCGACGTAAGAGAGGTATTCACTTCCGCAAGCCGGACAAACGGATGGAATGGCAGCGGAGTAACCGCAGTAGTGGCAGATCAGGCGGTGCTCCCGGCGATGGTAGGTGAGTGAGACGGAACAATTCAGACAGCGTTGTGTCTGGCCGCAGCTTCGGCACAAGAGGAACCATGAGTACCCTCGCCGATTAAGGAGGAGCATGGTCTGTGCCGAGGTTTGAACCTGGGCCTCGATTTCTTCCTTCAGCCGGCGTGAGATGGGCACTTGCGTGTGCGTCTCGCGGAACTCCTGCCGCATGTCCACGACCTCGACAGACGCCAGCTTTTTCCCCCCCACGCGCTCTTCCAGTGTCGCCAGTTGGTATTTGCCCTCCCGCGCATTCCAGTAAGATTCCAGTGAGGGCGTAGCGGAGCCCAGAAGGGCAAGCGCGCCGGCGAACTGCGCCCGCACCACCGCCACATCCCTCCCGTGATATCTCGGCGTTTCATCCTGCTTATAGCTCGAATCGTGCTCTTCATCCACGATGACCGCACCTAAGTTCACCACTGGAGCAAAGACGGCAGAGCGAGTTCCCAGCACCACTTTTGCCTCGCCGCGGCGGAGGCGCCACCAGGCATCATCGCGTTCCCTTTCAGTCAATCCGCTGTGCAACAGAGCGACCTGCCCTCCGAATCTCGAAAGAAACAGGGACTGCATCGCGGGGGTAAGCGCGATCTCCGGCACCAGCATCAGGGCGGAACGACCCTGCTCGAGGCACCGGCCAATCAGGTGGAGGTAGATTTCCGTTTTGCCGCTGCCCGTTACGCCGTGCAACAGGACGACGCTGAATCTTCCGGAATCGAGCCGGGGGAAAATATCATTGAGGACGTTAGACTGCGAGGGTGTTAGAGACGGGGGATTTTCCATGTCGCTCTCTGGAAATCCGTCGTCTCCGGTCGCCGATGGCTCCCCGGGGCGCAACCCGAGCGTCTCCGCTCCGCCAAGTTCGATCAATCCCGCCCGGCTAAGCGTGCGCAAGTTACCCAGGTTCGCGCGGGCTGCTTCAAGAAGCCGACGGTGGTCTTCAGCAGGCCCGTGCTTTTCGAGCGTCTCGATAATTCTTCGCGCGACAGGAGAAAGCCGGGGCGGGCGTTCCGGCAAAGGGCCTGCCAACTTGACGGCAAAAACTTCCCGGCGACTGCGCACTCTTTCAGCTTCCTCGACCGTCACCCATGTCTGTGCCAGCGCCCGCTGGAGAGCCTCGGGGAATTTTCTGTGGAGGACCTCGACCGAAGCGCCGGGGCGCCTGTCGAGATACGCCAAGAAAGCAACTTCCTGGCTTGCCCGGCTCTCCTCGAGCAGGCTGGCCGCGAGTTCCGCCAGCTTTCGTTTTCCTTCATCCGTCAAACGGACAAGCCGGGCACGCCGAGTCTCGCGCCTTAGCGGCAACATGGCGCGGAAGACTTCCCCTGGTGGGGCAAGATAGTAATCTGCAATCCAGATCCCGAGCCTTATGAGTTCCGGAGAAAGGACAGGTTCAGGATCGAGCGCGCGCACCGCCTCACGCACCTCGATCCCAGCCGGCGCCCCGCTTGACGGACGGAGTACGATGCCCACCGCCTTGCGGGTCGCCAGAGGCACCAGCACTCGCTGGCCGGGACAAACTGGAAGAGAATCCGGGAAACGGTAGGTGAGCGGATGACGGATGGCCGCCATCACCGCTACCTCGAACAGAGAGCCTTGCGGCACTTTTCTTTTCCGATCCACGTCGGAATTCTATGCCAGGAGAGTCCTACGAGTCGAGGAGTCAAGGAGTCGAGGAGTCGAGGGTCGGGAACTCTTTAACTTCTCGACTCTCGGCTTTTCGACTAACCAGAGTCACGCCAGGCTGGCGCGGGCGCGCGCTGCAATGAGGTTGGTGTATAGATTGCCGAGGCGATCCAACATTTTGACCGCCGACGCAAAGTTCCTGCGGTTGATGTGTTCAATATTGAGCCCGAGAGGCGGCGGGTCGGGAGGCAGGTTGTCGAAGACATCGATTAGGATACGCTGCGCAAGGTCGAGCGACCTCTCGAGGCATCTCTCCCCGGCCGCCACGGCGCCGTCTTGCGATCCCAACAGGAAACCGTCAAGGTCCTGGGGGATGTCAGCTCCCAGCCAGCGGAGGAACTGCAAATCGCGGCGGTGGCTGACCGGAGCGAAGCTGAGGAAAACGCGCGCCTCCAGGCCATTGAGCCGCTGGATGAGCCACACGATGTCGTTCGAGTCGAACAAAATCTGCGAGGTGAAAAAGTCGATACCCGCCCTGGACTTGACGCGCATCCGATGGGCTTCGTTCTTTCGGCTGGGGATCGCGATTCCACCCAGCGTTATCGGCAGCCCCTCGCTCCGCACCAACGCTGCGGCTTGCATAACGCTCCGTCCGGGATAACTGACCTGAGCCGACTCGCCGCCCACAAGCACGATGTGCCTCATACCCCATTCGAGGCACGTCTCGCGGAACCACGTTTCCGGCTCCCGGTCGTGAACGACGACGCGGTTGAGAACCACCTCCGCCCCCAGTTCGCGCTTAATGTGTGAGCCAAACACTCGCGGCTCGAGGCGCGGCACGAACTTGCTGGTTCGCTCCGCCCCGCGATCTTCGTCGTGAATCTCCGGAAGGTTGATTCCATCCACCAATCGTTGAACCCTTCTCAGCTCAGCAAGGGATTCATTAATTGCCTGCGGCTGATCGGCAGCCGGCGGCACCACTTCAAAAAGGATCACCGGGATAGAAGGGTTCAGTATTTTTTCTTGTAGCGTCATTTACCGATGCCTGCGCAGCTCGCCCCTGTTTATACATTACTTTAGCCCGAACAGGAGAAAACAGCAACCTCGCGCGCCGAGGTACTGCCCTAATTAGAATGTAGGGCCGCCCCTTGGGGCGGCCAGGCTGGGGCAAGCCCCGGCCCTACATCGCATGTTAGGACACTACCGCTGAGGTGTACAAGCAACGTGCTGTTGGGCGGCGCAAGATTATACGAACAGCCCTCGCCCGCCTACGGCTCGACCAGGGGCAGCAGCCGGTGGGGCTGGCGATAGATGTCTCGGAGGCGGCTCACATGATCCGCCGCGCGCTCCCAGCGCGCCAATTCTTCATCGTAACGTGCCAGGATATTGTCGAGAAAATACGGCCTGTTTTCCCCAAGCCAGAGTTTCTGGTAGCGGGCGCGCAGCAGAGTAGTCTGGTCGCGCATGTCCTGGAGCAAGCCATTTGCGCCGTCAATTCGTCCCAAGATGTCGTAGACCTGTCCGGGTTGGGTCTCGTTCGCTAGCGCCTGGGAGTAGAGGTCCACAATGTACTTTGCGTAGATCGCCTTTTGGCCGAGGAAATCGAACCGGCGAGCGGCAAAATCCACGTAGCCCAGCAGATCCTGGTTACGGCGCGCGAGGCGGGAGTTGGTGATGAGATCGGCAATCACGTCCTCAGCCAGAAGCCGAATGTGATGCGCGGCGGGCTCCATCTCGCCGTAAAACTTCTGGCCATTGGGGCTCAATGCATCCACCCAGGTCAGCCAGTCCTCCCCG
>CAVXWN010000051.1:0-190287 GCA_963765485.1 uncultured Acidobacteriota bacterium
AGTAGTGAGATTGTTAGACTCGACGGTCAACCTGAAGCATCGTGCGGTACTGGGTACGCTGTATTCCACCGGCATGCGCGCCGCCGAATTGCGGCAGTTAAAAGTGAGCGACATCGATGGCCCGAGGAGGCTGGTCCTCATCCGCCACGGCAAAGGTGGCCGTCAACGCTACGTTATGCTCTCCACCCAACTGCGGGACATTCTGCGCGCCTACTGGCGCTGGCGGAAGCCGCAGGATTGGCTGTTTCCCTCGGCCCAGCGTCCCAGCCATCCCCTCGATGTGTCCGCCATCCGCAGGATCTGTCACGCCGCGGGGAAGCGAGCGGGCATCCCCCGCAGAGTCTACCCCCACCTGTTTCGGCATAGCTTCGCCTCGCACCTGCTGGAAGACGGTGTGAACCTGAGGAGAATTCAGGTCCTGATGGGCCATGCCAGCATTAAAACGACGGCGAGGTATTTGCTGATTTCGCAGCAGACGGTTCAGGAGACGGTCAGTCCATTGGACCGTCTCAGCCTGAATAGCCCTCATCTTCCGGATGGGGATGGCCGAAGGAGATGACCGAGCATCGGCTCGAAGTAGCCGATGTCGTTCGCCAGCATCAGGAAGAGTTTCTCCAACGGTGGGGACACACCGTCTCTCCCCAACAGCGCAAGGCTCTTCGCGACATCGGCTCCTGCCGTACTGCGGCCCTCGGTGGACACGTCGAACAGTGCGATCAGTGTGGCCATCGTCTCACCGGCTTCAACTCATGCCGCAACCGGCATTGCCCAAAATGCCAGTTCTCGGCCCGCGACCAGTGGCTGGCCCGGCGAGCCCGCGAACTTCTCCCGGTGCCGTACTTCCACCTGGTTTTTACCCTGCCTCAGCTACTGGCCCCGCTGGCTCTGCAGAACCAGAAGATTGTCTACCATCTTCTGCTGCGCGCCACCGCGGAGACCCTGCTCCAAATCGCTGCCGACCCCAGACATCTCGGTGCCCAGATCGGCTTCCTCGCCGTGCTTCACACCTGGGGACAGAACCTCCATCACCATCCTCATGTCCATTGTGTGGTTCCCGGGGGCGGTCTGTCCTCGCCGGGGTCGCGTTGGATCTCTTGCCGTAAGAACTTCTTTCTTCCCGTCCGAGTGCTGAGCCGCCTCTTCCGGGGCAAGTTCCTCGCTTTGCTCCAAAATGCTTACCGAAAAGGCCAACTCCGTTTTCACGGCGCCTTGGCTGGCTGGGCAGAGCCCTCCGAGTTCGCCCGCTTGTGCAAGCAACTGAAGAAGTCCGACTGGGTTGTTTACTCCAAGCCTCCCTTTGGAGGACCCGAACAGGTTCTAACCTATCTCTCACGATATACCCATCGCGTCGCCATCTCCAACTCGCGCCTGCTTTCCCACCGAGACGGCCAAGTGAGCTTTCAGTGGCGGGACTACCGCGATGGCCAGACCAAGGTTATGACCCTCAGCGCCGTAGAGTTCCTGCGCCGCTTCCTCCAACATATTCTGCCCGCGGGCTTCGTTAAGATCCGGCACTTCGGCTTCCTGGCGAACCGTAGCCGACGCGACAAGCTAGCCCAGTGCCGCGAGTTACTGAGTTGCCTCCAGGACACCCTATCCGTGAGGCCACCGTGCAAGGCCGACCATGTCTGCCCCGTTTGTGGCATCGGCATCCTGCGGATTGTCGAATGGCTCGCCGCCGTTTCCCTGCTCCAGGCTGCCTGCCTTTGGCAGCCCGTCTCCGTGGACAGCTCTTGATGAACTCAACCGGGCAGTGCTGTTTCCCTCCGGCTCTCCCTTGCGACTCATCGAGTTCACCCCCGACGTGTGTCTCGGCCATCCGGACTCTCTCTGCGGAGTTAGCAAGACCCCGGCAGCACACCCTCATCCCACCTCGATCTCAACCCTCTGCTCGTCCCCAAACCGGTCCACTCCCTTCTACCTACCTTCTCCCCAAACACCCTCCACATTCAATCGCCATAGCCTCAGCCCAGCGGCTTAGTACAAACGCTTCTATCGGGAATGCTCGGGCGATCGGCACCCGTTTGCACCTCGGCTTTCTTGCCGCCCGAGCACTCCCGATAGAAACCTGTGGTTTCACAGGCACAATCTGGCAAAGGTGGTCGGAAGGGCTGTTCTCCCTTGTTGTCATGTATGCCAGTCGGTTCCGCAACTGCGCATGTGCGGAACGGAATCGCATCGCGGGCACACGTTAGGAACGGGGGAGCCAAAAACCTCGGGCGGTCTTGCGGCGGGAAGTTCATACGCCGCACGAGTTCCTAAAAGCGCGGGCCAGAGCGCGCCAGAATCGAACTACTCGCGGACAAACTTGTCAATGTCCTGTCCTGGATGCGGACTAAGCTCTCGATGTACCGCTTGCAGTCGGAGGATACCTTTTCTCGGAGGGCGCGGTCGGGGCGTGCAGCGGGAAAACTTCTACTCCGCCACCCGATGAAATACGGTTACGCTCCAGCGCTACCGCCGAAGCTCTTGCTCGATTTGATTCACCACCTCCTGCCATCCACCGGGAGTGGTTTGGCGAAACAGCCGTGCTGTTGGATACCATGGACTATCCTCGCGTTCCAAGAACCAGCGCCAATCACAGCCTTTGTTCAAGAGGATCCATACGGGTTTACCCATGGCGCCGGCCAGATGGGCAACACTAGTGTCGACGGAAATTACCAGATCGAGATTGGCGACAATCGCCGCCGTGTCGGCAAAATCCCTCAACGCCGAGGTCTGATCGATCAAGCGCGCGCCCGGCGGCAATTGGTTCACCTGCTCGCTTCCCGAGCCCAACTGTAAGGAGTAAAAGGTTGTGCCGGGCACGTTCATCAGCGGCGCGAGCAGCCCCAGCGGAATCGAACGTAAGCGATTCCGATCCATGGTGGGGTTACCGCTCCAGACCAGTCCGATGCGCCGCGTATTCCCCTGGAGCCGCTGTTGCCACGCTGCCACGTGTGTCGAGTCCGGGTGGACATAAGGGACTCTCGCCGGGATCGTTTGCAATTCCGTTCCGAAGGCCAAAGGTAGACTGAGCAAAGGGCACTGCCAGGTGAACTCCGGCAGCGCCTCGCCCCGGCTTATCACGTGCGACGCACCGTCGGTTCCCGAGAGCAGGCGAAGCAACTGGGGCTGCACTTCCAGCACGACCTGCCCGCCCCGAGCCGCAACCATCGGGACATACCGAAGGAACTGGAGCGTGTCCCCGAAACCTTGTTCAGCATAAAGCAGAATGCGCTCGCCAGCGAGCGGCTCGCCTTTCCATCGGCGCTGGACAAACGCCCGGTCATCGCCAATCCCGACCTTCCAGCGGGATTCATATTCCGGCCATCCGGCCTCCAGATCGCCTTGCAGCAGATGGATAAGTCCCAGATTGGCGGTCGCCTCGGCGGACTCGGGCTGCAAGGCGCGCAGGCGGTGATAGCAATCGGAGGCGTCGGCCACCTCGCCCAGTCCGTAAAGAACGAATCCCAAATCTGCATGGGCGGGAACGAGCTGAGGGTCGAGCTTTATCGCGTCACGGTACGCGTCAGCCGCGGAGATGAGGTCGCCTTTACATTCGAAAAGGTGTCCGAGGCTGGCAATCGTCTTTGCCGAGCGGGGATTGAGTCGGAGGGAGCGCCGGAAGGCTTCTATAGCCGCCCCATAGTTGCCTAGATCGGTAAGAACCACGCCAAGGTCATTGTAGATCTCGTACCTCTTCGGATCGAGAGCCAAGGCGCGCTGGTACAGCTCGGCAGCGGGCTGGAGGGCGCCACTTTGAAGAAGAACCCTTGCCAGATGGCAATGAAGATCGGGAGAATCAGGCTGCAGCTCGACCGCACGCCGATAGGAATTGGCCGCAGCTTGGAGGTTCCCCAGGCGCTCCTCCGCGCTGCCGAGATGAAAATACGCCTGTGCTGACGCGGGTCGAATGTTCGCTACGCGCCGGAAACAATCGATCGCGGATTGAAACTCGCCTTCAGCAAGGTATGAATTCGCGCGGTTGTTGAGTGTTTCTGGATTGTCGGCAAGGGTTGCGCCCAGTAGCTTAACCGACTCCTGAGGAACGGGGGCTTTCCCCGCCAGAAAGTCCAGCATGTGCTGCGCTTCCATGCACATGGGATCAACCTTCAGAGCTTTCCGGTAACAATCCTCGGCCCTCTGCGGGCGCCCTTCGCGCTGGTACTTCAATCCCTTCTTGAGAAGCTTTTGGAGGCGTTGCTGAGGAGACAACATGCGCGACACGGAATGACCTCGATGGCTAGTTTGCGGGGCGATTCTCCAGGGCATTAGCGTCCGAGTCAGATCTCGCAGGCAAGGCGGAGTCTGTCTTGTACAATTCGGCCCCCATATAGCAAACGAGCACGCTCAACACTGCGCGGATCGTAACCCGGGTGTTCAAGGCGCTTGTTGAACGGTCGAATTGCTGTGAAAGTTCCTGGTAATGACCAGCGGCGGGAAGCTCACGTAGGCATTGACACGTGGGTACACGTCGTTGAGCATGATGTCGAGACCCCGGTTGGGCACCGCCCGTCCGAGGCCAGGGATGAAGACGTCCTTATTTCGGATGGGCAAGCAGCGCTGTTTCATTGCCTCCGCGCCCATCGGAGAAACGGAATAACCGACAATGCCGAATGCGTTGAAGAGCCGGAACGGCTGCGGCATCAAACTTGCGGATTGGAACGCGTCGACTCCCATCCTCATCCGATCCTGGTCGAAAATGCCAAGGCAGGGCGAGACCTCCGGGATCATGTCGAATAAGACGATCGAATCGAAATTCCACCCCCACAAAATCACGTGCCAATCGCTCGGCAGCGCCTTAACCAGCGATTCGGCTGCCGGAACGAAGCCGCGATTGAAGATCGCGTCATCTTCGCAAACCATGGACGCTTGATTCTTCTTGATCGTGAGATCCCAAAGCGCGAGATGTGACAGGGCGTTGCCCAGCGCTCCATCGCCGTAGCCAAGATCGGCGGTGATGATACCGCGATCGACCAGTTGGCCTCTCGCGACGTCTATCCCTTCGACTGCCGAGAAGCGCAAGAAATTCGGCTTCAAATGACCGTTAAGTTTCTCGAACGCCAACAGTCGATCCTTGCTGCGGTCGAGATTGATGACATGGATATCCAACGCCTGGCACTCCGTACGGATGCTCAGAAGTTGCTAGGGCATCGTTTCCAGTGCGCTGGCAACATGTGAGAGACCACTTCTGAGACTCTCGGATCAAGGATCAGTTTACAAAAGGGTTCGGTCAAACTGCAAGCTTGCAAGCGTGGGGCGGGCGGCCGAGACAGTTCAAGCAGCGCAATAGTTCCCAGGGGTGCTGTCCGCAGCAACACCTCGCTGTGCTGGATCGATCGCAAAGCGGTCGCGGTTGCTGACCAGAACTTCCCTAAAGGTCGCAGTGAAGCTTATGGGTGCTGGGCGCACAGAATAGATTGGGAATGAAGAGTCGACTTTGACAGAAGCTGAGCACTACCAGGTGTTCTTGGAAGGGTTCGAGTTTGGAGCTTCGGCCTGTATTGATCGTTTCGATTGGTCCGGCGGGCAGCGTTTGAGGCTGCATTTCCGGTCACGGGGGCTGTAGGTCTACTTCGATCCGGCGCACGTACCCTGCCCGGGGATCAACGCAGGAAGTATAGGCCCGGCAGGATGCGGGATGATTTCCAAGCTCATGAGAGCATCCCGAAATGCTGGAATGCCTTTTTGATGGCGGGCCGCTTTTCAGGCGGACACGGCTCCACGCGCTCTTCGCCCAGTCAGTTGGGAGCAGCGCCGAGCGGCAACCCGTAGATCTCTTTGCAGTGGGCGATCCAGCAGGTTTTCGGCTTGAATCCGAACTCCTGCTGCACCCACTTCTGGATTTCCTGATAAGTGGCGGACTCCCGCATGAACCGCCCCTACCACGTTTCGGAGAAATAGCCAAACATACCGTCCTTTATGTTCGGCTTTTTTCTGGCCCGATGCCTCCTCGTTGTGCACAACCGCGCACCAACGCGCCCAAAGCACCGGCAGCCCTGACGCCCCCGCAGTGCTCGCTTTGCCTCTTTGCGCCTGACCCCGAAAGACGGTAGGGCGAAGGCACTTTATGGATTTCCCCTGCCCGTTGGAGGTGCCGAGCAAAACGCGCCAGGAGGCGAAAATATCCAGGCTGCTCACCTTGATCGTCGTCGCCGTGGTTTATACCTACCTCCATGATTGGAGTACGCGTTTCAAGGAGTCGTGGCAGGCGGGGTCTCCAGCGGCGGTCGAGGTCCCCGTGGCAGCTGAAGAAGAAACTCCGTAACCGTGACACGCCGCAGTCTGACGCAGCCCCGCCAGTCCTTGTCCCCGCAGTAGGCACAGCACGGCGCGGTTCCAGCCTTGCGGACCGATGCGGCCAGCGCGCCGAGCAATAGGCGCAGCCTCTGAAGTCTCGGGATCATAGCGGCCACCGGGCCGGGCCACGAGAACCGGCACGTTGACGGCTCGCAGCATGGGAATGTCATTGGGTCACTAACGCCGATTTGAATTACGCAGGTTCCACCACGATTGACAAAGCCCTCATGCAAGTGTAAGGCTAAAGAACAGCAGTCATGGTCAGAGATAATATCGTAGCGAAAATCTACAAGCGAGTCCTTGACACTCTTCCAGACCATGTGGCCGTTAACCTGACGTATTTTCGCAGCTTTCGAAGACTGCCCAACCTAAGGCATCCGAAAACATTCAATGAAAAAATTGCCTGGCGAAAACTGTATCAGCACGACCCGCGATTCCCTATCTTCGCCGACAAGATTGCGGTTAAGGCAGAAGTCGCAAAACTCATAGGCGAGGAATACATCATAGAAACCTTATGGGTAGGGAGCAACCCAGAAGATATTCCCTTTGATCGTCTCAAGCCGCCCTACGTGATCAAGGTCAATCACAGTAGTGGTGGACACGTATTCATCCGTACAGCACAAGATATCAAGAGGGACGCAATTGTAGCTTCAATGCGCGAACAACTTGGATTCCCGCATGGACACACATTTCGAGAATGGGCCTATTTGGGAATTCCCCGTAAGGTGATGGTTGAGCGCATGATCGAAATGCCAGACGGTGACGTTCCGGAAGACTACAAATTTTTTGCCTTTCAGGGGCGTGTCCATTTCATTCACTTTGATTGCGACCGACCCAGGGGGCTCAGACAGAACCTATATGATCGTGATTGGCATCTTCTTGCCGTAAAGATGGGCTATCCCCCAATATCAGAACCTGTTTTCAGGCCAGTGAACCTGGGTGAAATGATCGATCTCGCTGAGAAAATCGCAGCCCAATTTGACTTCGTGCGGGTGGATCTATATTCGCCACCTCAGGGCATCTTATTTGGGGAGGTTACCTTCTACCCTAACGCAGGAATCCAGGCGTTCATTCCAGAAGAATGGGATGGGAAATTCGGAGAGCCTTGGCAGATTGACTCTTCTCGAAATTGGCGGCTCCCAAATGAAGATTTCTGCACGTAGTGCCGGTTTGACAAGGGTCGGACACGACGCAAAGCCACTAATTTCACGCTAGTTGGCTACTCTTTACTAGTCGCAGAGGACACCGCCGCGAAGGGCACTTTGACGATAAACGGCCTACCCGCACATGTGGCGACCCAGATCTTTCTTTCAGCTAATCCCATCATTGCCGACAGGTGGTCGCCCACCCGTCAACTCGCCCACCTTGGGCCGGTTCGGATTCAGGCGTGGAAGGGCGTCAATCTGACAGAGGTGGTCGGAAGGGCCGTTCTCCCTTGTGGCCATGCATGCCAGTCGATTCCGCAACTGCGCATGTGTGGAATGGAATCGCATCGCAGGCGTAAGAAATGGGGAGCTAAAGGCTGCGCGCGACCTTACGGCGGGGAGTTCATGCAACGCAGGTGGTCTTGGAGGCGCAGAGAGGCGAGCGCGGGCTACATCAAGCGTTTCACCGCGGCCCGGACCTCGTCAAGAGGAACAGCGTACGCCCGCTGACTTCCTCATCGAATTCCGCGCCGCGTCCCTCGAATGCCAGCCTTATCCCTTCCGTTGGATGTTCGTCAGGCACTTTGCCGAGGGCGCAGTTCACTTGTAGCGTGGCGTTTTTCGCTAACCCCGACACTGGCATTAGGCGGATGCGCAACACGGCCAGACCGCCTGCCGCCATGGGGCCAGAGAACATTCCCATACGCATGGGGCCGAACTGCGGGGGGCCTAATGCCCGCCCTTCGCGCCTGAGCGCACCCGGCGCGATGCCGTAGGAATCAAAACTGACGAGTTCGCTCGCCACCCAGACACCCGTCTCGAGCACCATTCCATCGGTGGACTTGTGGGTGAAAGTCCCGGCTGCCGTGACCGACTTGCTTTGCGGAGCGAGCGTGCCTGCCCCGCTCAGCTCGTAACTCGCACCTTCGGTAGACTTGACCACCGCCGGACAGGCGGAAGAGTCACCGGAATCGCAAAGAAACCCCGAGCCCACCAGGAGGATGTAATCACTATTGCTGGTTTGGGCTATCGCCGGAACAACAGCCAGAAATATGGCGAAGGTCGACACAGCCGCCGATGTGATAACTAGGGTCGAAGACAGCTTTCCCCTCGGCATGGTTTCCTCCCCTGAGGGCTAGGCCAACTGTTCAAAGCGTATTAAAAGGCCAGGGTCAACCCGCCACCCGGCCCGGTAGTGCTAGCGATGGGCACGCCTTTGATTGGCGGCCCATCAGACTGCGACGGGATAGGACGCGCGAAAGGTTATTTATTCTTGGCGCAGGGCGGTGTCCACACAAAGCTGTGGTTGCCGCCGTTCGCGTCCCAGTAAATGCCCTCGACAGTCCCTTGCAGGTTGACGCCAACGGCGTACGTACCCCCCCCGCTGGCCGCGTCCGGAGCATCGATTGTGACGAAGGTGCCGTCCGGCGAACGGGAGAAACCGTGCTCCACATTGCTAGCGTCGCTGAAAGCTCCCACGATTACGCCGAGCGCATTTATCGAACTAGGGTAGGTACCATTATAGGAGCCCGGGATCGCGGCCAGCGCCAGGATCATCGAATGTGGCGATGTGGCCGTCAGGATCGCGCACGAAGCCGTGATAGACGTAATTCGGATCCAAGTATAATCCGGTGATCGAGCCCACGAGGTTGATGCTCGCAGGGAAGGTGCCATTGTAGTTACCACTTGTGTCCGCTCCAGGGGCGTCGAACACCGTGATCTTCCCGCCCGGCCCTCGCAGGAAACCGTGATAATTGTCGTCCGGATCCAGGTAGGATCCGGTGATCGCGCCCTCCAGGTTGAGGCAGGTTTCCTCGCAGACGTCGGTCTCAACCGAACCAGCGGGATCGAACTCCGTGATCGCGCCGCTGAGCGAACGCACAAAGCCGTGAATGTTGTCTCCCACGTCAAAGTATATCCCTGCGGTTGATCCCTGCAGGTTGATGTTAGTAGACAACGTGCCCTCCCCATTGGTTCTGTTCGCGTCTGGGGCCTCGAATGTGACGAACGAACCGTCGACGTAACGCACGTAACCGTGATGGCCGTCAAGGGCCGGGATTCCGAAAAGCCCCGTAATCGCACCGAAGTCATTGATGCTGAGTGCGCTCGTCCCATGGTTGGCGACGCTGGTGATCGCACCTGGCGCCTCGAAGGACGTGATTCTACCGTCGGAAGTGCGCAGGAAGGCGTGGTACACGGCGTCCGTTTTCTGGTACCAACCCGTGACCTCTCCCCGGTTGTTGATGGCCCAAGTCTGAGTCCCCAACCCTGGAGACGGGGGGCTCGCGAGCGGGACATCGAACTCAACTATGGTGGGCTGGCGACAGGATGTTTGTTGAGCTGGGGCCATGGCGGGCAGAACCGCCAGGCAAATCAGATACATAGACCACGTTTGAAGTTTCACCTAGGTCTTCCTCCTTCGGTTACCGAGATTAAGACTGATGGCGGGGGAATTTGCCCTACCACTCTCTTGCCCTCAACTTATAAGACGAAAATAACGCCCGAAAACTGTCATGGGGGGTGAAAGTTGGCCGGAGCATTCGTCTGTCGAGTATTCGCCGGGACCTTTCCCGCGCGAAAGAGGGACGGGGCTGTCAGACAGTTGTCGAGATTAAGAGTGATGGCGGGGAATCTGCCCTACCGGATCATGGGCTGCGCATTTAATAAGAACGTTACAGTTTTTCTTACTTTATATCAATTTTTTTCAAACAGGTCATAATTTGATTAATATTTTGACTAGACGCAGAAATAGCTGACCTCAGCCTACTGAAGTTCCTTGCTGGCGACCGGGAATGGCTGCTACAGGTTTTCCGCTGGCAGGCAGGACGGCAAGCGAGGGGCAGAGGGGGGGTGGATCACCCGCTCACCTTACTAGATCTTCACCAGATAATCGAGAGCTGTCAGGTTTCCGAAGCGCACCGTGTCCCACTGGCGATGGTAGTGCCTATCAGGACTTCCTCACGCTCTGAAGAAGACGCCGCCCCTGATGTTCCCGTGCTGAAGGAAGCCAAGGCGGAATATACAAAGCTGAAATAATCCCGGCGCTCCGGCCTGCGCTTCCACGGTCGCCTGCGCCGCATGAACATCCCGCCGCAGCACTGCGTATTGACGGGATTCGAGCCCGCGCCGCCCCGATCCTGCCCACCCCTGAACCACACTCGCGCGCATCGTCGCACTTCCACCAAAATGGTGCAGGCGTAGCAGTTTTCCCCATCGTATACGCTTACCCCGTCAACGCAATAGGATTATCCGGGACAGTTTAAGCAGCGGAACACTTCCCAGCATTGCTGTCTCGGGCAACACCTCTCCGTACTGGGTCGACCGTGAAGTGGTCCAGGATGCAGACCAAGATTCCTCCAAGGGCTCCTGTGCGCTTCCTTGGTGCTGAATGGACACAGATTGGATTGGGAATGATAAGTCAGTTTCCCATCATCTGCCCTCGGCAAGCCTAGGGCCAACGGGATTCGGGCATTGAAGCCCGTTCGTTCCCAATCCGCTTTTGCAGTTGATCTCGCCTCGAAACGCATTCCGTGATTAGGGTGCACTTCCCTATATAGGCCGTTACGTCCAAGCGGGTGCTTCCGAGCGCATCGGTAGCGCTCGCATCTGATTGACCATCATCAGCCGCGAGCCTGAACTTGCCCTCCACGCCGTCCGAATTTTGCTAAAATGCCGCCACGTCATGGTCAGCGCATAATGGCTTGATCGTGTCAAGGCAAAGTAGAAATGTCCTAATCCCAGCAAAGTAGAAATGTCCTGTTCTTAGCAAAGTAGAAAGTTCCGCTTTTGGTTCTTTGGCGGCTAACCGGAGGAGCCCGTAGGGCGACGGAGGTTAGCCGCCAAAGAACGTCGGCGACCCACCCCGTGTCGCGCCCGGCAGAATCACTCCCCAAGGTGGACTCTTCCGGAGATGGAAATCTTTCATCCAGTTGTGCACTTTGGGGCGAAGCCTCGGCGCGCTTGCCGGTAGCCGGGGTGGGGACATTTTCGGTTGAGCCTGGCGCTCCGCCACGCTCAGGCCGTACTGACGGAACTTCACCACCATGCTCCCGTCGAGCCGTTGCTCCACCCGCACCCGTCCGCCCCGCAGCCCGGGTCGGATATCACCGCGCGCGATCTGGAAGATCTTCCCCTGATAGCGAATCGTGTAGTCGGAGGTCACGATGCGTTCTTCCACAAGACTTAAGATCGCCGCCAGTTCATGCTCCGCGCGCAGGGGACGGTGCGCATCCGTGCTGCCCGCCGGCAACACCGTGAAGGTCTGGTTCCAGTGCGGCAAGTATTCTTCCTCCAGGTAGGTCTGCGCCGCTTCCAGACGGTCCGCCCCCGCCAAGCGCAGCCCTTTCACCAACCGGTCCTGGGCCGTGCCGAAGAAGCGTTCGATGCGACCTTTGGCCTGGGGCGAGTGCGCCGGGATCCAACCAATCCCCAACTCCCGCAAGGCCCGCCCGATCTGCGTCCACGCTGGTTTAACGGCCTCATCCGCCGCTTCCACCCTCGGCCGATTCACCGTAAAGAGGCTGCCCTTGTCCGTATAAAACTCCACCGGCCGACCCCAACCCTCCACGTATCCCCACAGCACGTGCAGGTTCTCCTCCGTGCTGTCCTGCTCCACAAAACGTGCATAGGCCTGGCTGCTGGCGTCATCGATCATGGCCACCAGGTACAGCCGCGGCCCCCGCCCTTCCAGCCAGTCGTGCACCGAGGTGTCCCATTGCACCAACTCTCCCCGGCAACTCCGGCGCTGCCGCCATACGTGCACCTCCTCGACTTGGCGCCGCTTCCCCCGCCGCAACCCCGCGGCCATCATCCACTGCCGCAGCGTCTCCTTGCTCACCTCCACCGCGTGCTCTTTCGCCAAGTACTCGCAGGCCAGCGTGGGGCCAAAGTCTCCGTACTTCGCTTTCACCAGCTTCAGCACCTTGGCGCGCAGACTCTCCGCTAAGCGCCGATTCGACGCCCTCCCGCGCAGCCGATGCACCACTCCGCGATCGCCCTCCGCCGCGATCCGCACCAGCAACCTCCGCACCTCGCGGTCGCTGATCTGTAACTGCCCCGCTGCCTCACCTTGCGTTAAATGTCCCCCCTGCACTTCATGCAATACCTTCAACCGGTCCCGCTCTTTCCCACTCAACATCAGCATCTCCTGTTTTTCCATCCGTCAAGCTTGACGGAGTTCAACAGGACATTTCTACTTTGCTGAAACCGGACATTATCACTTTGCCGCGACACATAATGGCTTGATCGTTGCGTACTGTCTGGTGTGGGTGTACGCTATCACCCGCTCGCATCATTCCAACTTCTTGAAATGAGGAGTGACGGTGGAGAAACTCAGAGTGGGTTTTATCGGGGTCGGTGGAATTTCCCGGCTTCACTACCTCGGCTACAAAGACAACCCAAATGCTGAGGTTTACTCCATCTGTGACGCCGACGAAAAGCAACTCGGCGAGCGGCAACGGGACTGGGGAATCCAGAGGGCTCACACCGACTACCGCGAACTTCTCGACGATCCGAACGTGGATGCCGTCGAAGTCATGGTACCCCACCACCTCCATGCCCTAGTCGGCATTGCCGCCCTGCAGGCCGGCAAGCATGTCTCGATGCAGAAGCCCATGGCGGTCAGTTCCCAGGAGTGCGACGCGCTAATCGACGCGGCGCGCCGCTCCGGAAAGCTGTTCCGTGTCTTTGAGAACTTCCGCTACTATCCGCCGCTGGTGAAGGCCAAGGAGTTGTTGGACTCGGGCGCCATCGGTGAGCCGCTCTCCGTCCGTCTCAAGGTCGTCCAAGGTTCGATGGGAAAGGATTGGAAGGTGCCGTACAGCCGATGGGCGTGGCGGTTCGACGCGGCGCAATGCGGTGGGGGGAGGGTCGTGTTCGATTACGGCTACCACCTTTTCTCCATCGCCATGTGGTTTCTGGGCGAGGTGGAGAAGGTTTCCGCCTGGATCACACACCGGCCGATCCGTCCTGAATTGGCGGGCCGTGGAGTCGGCCTCATTCGAGGCGTTGACCATGCCGGTGGCGCCGAACGCGAGGCCGAGGGTGCGTCGGACAAGGCTGTCGTGCCCCTAGGAGCGGAGGATGTCCCCGGGGAATGGCTCATCGATAGCCCTGCTGTTGCGATTTGGAAGTACCGTAACGCGGAGAAGTACGGTTCGTATGAGGCTATCACCTCTTACGACATCCTGGTGCGCTCCAAGTACACGCCGGAAGACGAATGGGTGGAGCTGACGGGAAGCCGAGGATTCATCTGGGTCAATCGATGCACCTCGATGTTGCTGGACCGGCCGCCGGTGGTGATGTACCGCGATGGGGTGGTGACGGAATTCTCCGACATGGACTCAGACTGGGCGGCCAGCTTCGTCGCCGGCATGCACGATTTTGTTGACGCGATCATCCACCAGTTCCAGCCGGGATTAACGGGTGAGGAAGGGAAGAAAGTACTCCAATTCTGCCAGGCCGTGCAGCTTTCCGCTAAAGAAGGACGCACCGTATGCCCGGAGGAGGTCAATTAATCTGAGAATGCGCGAAACCATGAGCGAAAGCCCGGTCGAACGTTTGGCCAAGACACATCCCGACCTGGAGATTTGGTGGGATTCGTCTCCACTGGCATACGAGCGGTGGATGCAGGAAATGCTCGAAGCAGCCCCTGGCCGATCGGCAATCTGTGCTGCGGGAGCAGCTTGGACGCCTGTACGTCGCCGCGGATCCGGCTCGGAGCGTTTTCCGGGGTTGTACCACCAATCCGCCGTTCTCGTTGAAAGCGGTGCAAAGCGACCCCGGGTTTTGGGACCCGTGGATCGATAACCTGGTCCGGTCCCGCCCGGATTGCGGTCCCAAGGAGATCTTCTGGCTAACTTACAAAGAGGTGATGAAGCGCGGCGCGGAGATGTACCTGCCGATGTTCGAGGCCTCGCATCACCGGTACGGTTGGATTTCCGGCCAGTTGGATCCTCGGCTTAGCACGGAGAAAGACGTCATGATCCAACAGGCCGAGGAGTTGCACGCCCTCCAGTCCAACGTGATCGTTAAAGTGCCCGCCACACAAGAAGGCATCGAAGTCGTCAAGATCCTGACTTCCAGAGGCATTTCCACCAATACCACCGTCTGCTTCACGCTCCCGCAGATGATCGCGGCGGCCCGCGCCGTCGAAGAAGGAATGCGCATGGCTGCCGCAACCGGCGTGGACCTCGGCACTTGGCGTGCTGTCATCACTATGATGGTCGCCCGCCTGACCGAGCGGCCAGCCCTGCTGGAGCAAGCGCGATGGCGGGGGATCGACTTTACGCCGCAAGACCTGCACTGGTTTGGCGCCGCGGTATTCCGGCGCGCTTATCGCATTTTCCAGGAGCGGGGTTATGCCGCGAAGTTGCTCGCCTGTTCCCTGCTGCGGGGCCCCGTGGTTGCCGGCAAGCCGTGCTTCTGGGATATCGAAA
The DNA here is from genome assembly GCA_963765485.1 of uncultured Acidobacteriota bacterium. Classification (GTDB taxonomy): domain Bacteria; phylum Acidobacteriota; class Terriglobia; order UBA7540; family UBA7540; genus CAVROP01. Next base: position 14,864 of record CAVXWN010000051.1, read on the forward strand.
AGATTGCAGGCGGGGGCATCATCATGACCCTGTCGCCGCCGACGCTGGGGCCTCTCTTTGATATCGGCGACGACCTCGTTTTCCGGCCCATGAGAGACGAACCGGTGCCGGACGAAGTCCTCAACAAGATGTCGCAGATTCCCTATTGTATCCAGGCTTACGACCCTAATGGGTTGGCGCCGGAGCAATTCAATACACACCCCGCAGCGCAGTATATGATCGACTGGTTCGCCAGCGCCGCGCAGGGTTTGGAGCAGTACGTCGCCCAGCGGATGACGCGAGCGAAGCGACACACGGCCATCAAGCAACACCACGCGTGATGGCGGAGGATACGATGCTTCTCAAGGACAAGGTGGCTTTGGTCACCGGCGCCACCCGAGGAATTGGCAGGGCAATCAGCTTGGCTTTCGCTTCCGAAGGGGCGAATCTGATCGTTTGCGCCAGGACAGCCCGGCTGGTTCAGGAATTCGCGAACGAGATTCGCGCTGGAGGCAGGAAGTGCCTCGGAGTGGTCGCCGCCGTCGAGCAGGAGGCGGATGTCAATCGCATGGTGGAAGAGGCCCTGGCAATGTTCGGACGAATCGACGTCCTCGTGAACAACGCAGGGATCTCGAATCCGAAACCATTTCTCGAGACGACCATGGCCGACTGGGACGAAACCCTCAACATCAACCTGAGAGGTGTGATTCTCTGCATGCGTGCTGTGCTGCCCGATATGCTGCGGCGGGGGGCAGGAAAGGTGATCAACATCTCCTCTGCCGCCGGCGTGCGGGGACTGCCAGGCAGCCCAGCCTACGCGGCTTCGAAGGCGGCGGTGATTGCGCTGACGCAGGCGGTGGGCGATGAGCTATTGGGGAAGGGCGTTCTCCTGAACGTGGTCTGCCCGGGAGCGATCAGGAGCGAGCTCCTGGATCGCTCGCCCGTCAAGAACTTCGTGATCGGAAATCCGGCCACCGTTCTCGAGGTCGAGGATGTCGCTGGCATGGCCCTTTATCTGGCGTCTGACTTGTGCGGAAGGTTGAGCAGCCAGATCCTGGTTGTGAAAAACAGTAACCGCTGGTGAATCTCGAATACAGGAGCGAGCGTTATGTTACAGAAGGTTGAGCATGTCGGCGTTCAGGTTCGGGATCTGGACCGGTCGATCAAGTTCTACACCGAGGTTCTCGGCCTGACCTTGCGCCAACGGGTCTGGCTGAACGAGACAACCGAACTGGCATTCCTGCCACTCGGTGAATCGGAGATCGAGTTGGTCTGCAAGTCAGGCGAGTACAGCTTCGCCAAAGAAGGGATCGTCAATCACCTGACCTTTCGGGTGGACGATATCGCCGGCACTCTGCAGCGCCTGCGCGGGCATGGGGTTGAACTGATCCACCAGCAACCGCTCTCTCTCGCGAACCTGGGCGTCCGCATCGCCTTCTTCTGGGGGCCGGACGGCGAGAAGTTAGAGTTGTTCGAGCCGATCCCTTCCACGTAGAGCGCGCGCCACGAACGCTCCAGCAATGTTGAGTGACGGCCCGGAAGCGGGTTGGACCAACACCGATGCATGCGGGAAGATTTTGGCAAGGGACGGTCATCGGCCTCTTGCACTGCGACACCCAACCGGCTCCTGACGCCAGCCTAGCTCCTGGGAAACATGGGTCTGAATCAGTAGAAGGGTGGCCTCGACGGTTGCGTATGCGTCACCACGGTGATCGAGGTCAACCCGGTCGGACCATCGCGTTCTGGGCTGCTGATGGTCAAGCCGGAAGCAGCCATCACCTGGCAACAGAAGGCATTCCAGTCGATCGGCTGCACTCCTGGACGATCTCCTCCACGATGCCTTTCGCCATGCACCCGAGAGTCCTGAATCGGGCTCCCTCCTCATACATCCAAGTGAGGAGCTTTCTGCCCTCGGCATCGACGAAGGTGACTTCGCAGAGGTCCACCATCACTAGCTTGTTCGGAGAGTCATGCCTCAGCGCGAGCCAGATGCGTTCCAGTTCGTCCACCCAGGGACCGGCGAGCTTTCCCTCCAGTACGAAGGTGGCAACATCCGCACTATTCTCAATCGTAATCTTCAGCATGATACGTCACACTATTGACGAGACTTCGCCTCAGGCCCACGAGCATGTTCTCACCGCGAAGGACCGCGAGCGGCGGTTGGGCCCTTTCAGGGCCGGAGGTCACTCGATGCTTTCCCATCCGTGGGTTTCACTCACAGCTACTCAATGTGCTCCCCTTCGGGGAGCAAGGCCAGAAAGTCTCCCGCACTACGTCTTTGATCCCGCCCTACGGCGTCCCGGCCTGCTCCGAGTGCCTCACCGGAATCTGGCCCGGTTCCTTCGACGCCAGGGAGGGGAGGCTTGAAGCGTTCCATCCGCCGCCCAACGCCTTGATGAGTTGCACGGTTGCGGTCATGCGGCGGGTCAGCAGGCTGACGGCGACTTGTTCATCCGTCAGGGCCGTGCTCTGAGCGGTGATGACTTCGAGATACGTCACCAAGCCTCCCTTGTAACGATTGGTGGAAAGCGCCAGGGAATGCTCGGCGGATTTTACAGCTTCGTCCTGGGTCAGTGACTCTTGGTCGAGGACGCGCAGTGCCGCTAGGTTATCTTCGACTTCCTGAAACGCGGTGAGCACGTTCTGGCGATAAGGCAGCTACATTGGCGTCGTAGGCGGCTTGCGCCTGCTCGGTCAGAGCGCGGCGGCGCCCTGCATCGAACACCGTTTCGGCCAGCGAGGAACCGATGGTCCACAGGCGCGCTGGGCCAGGAAATCCAATTGGTGATGTTCGAGCCCTCGAAGCCGCCGGTCGCGCTCAGAAGAATCGACGGATAGTACGCGGCCTTGGCGACTCCAATCTGGGCATTGGCCGCGGCCACGCGCCTTTCCGCCGCGGCGACGTCGGGGCGACGCTCCAGCAGGTCCGATGGGACTCCAGCCGGAATCTGCGGTGGCGCCACTTTGATCGGCGCACGCGGAAGGGCAAAAGTGGACGCGGGCTGGCCGATGAGCAGCGCGATGGCGTGCTCAAATTGCGCACGTTGCACTTCCACGTCGATCGCCTGGGCCTGCGTGGTTTTGAGCTGCGTCTCCGCCTGCGCCACTTCCGCCCCGGCGGCGAGCCCGCCTTCGAACCGGTTGGTGGTCAACGTCAGAGCTTTCTGGTAGGCGACCACCGTCGAATCGAGCAACTGCTTTTCCGCGTCCAGACCATGTAGCTCAAAATAATCGGCCGCCACCTCCGCGTGTATGCTCAGATTGACTGTCTGGAGATCCGCGGCCGTGGCTTGGGCGTTCTCACGAGCGGACTCCACCGTGCGGCGGACCCGTCCCCAAACGTCGCCTTCATAAGAAACGTCGCCGGAAAGAACGTAGTCACCATAAGTCTTGCCCGACCCCGGGCTGGCAATGGGCTGGTTCCGAGAGAAGTGCTCACCCGTGACGGAACCGCCGGCAGTGACGGTGGGGAAGAGGTCAGCGCGATTGAAGCGGACCAGAGCGCGCGCCTGGCGGAACTGCGCTTCCGCCACCTTCAAATTCTGGTTCGAGACATCAACGCGCTCCTCCAGCACATTGAGCTCCTGATCATTAAAGACCTCCCACCATTTGCCCCGCAGGACCTGATCCTGCGGCTGAGCGGCTTTCCAACCACCGGATTGTCCGGGACGGCTCGGCGGAAGTTCTTTGAACGCGGCTGGAACCTGGGCGGTGGGCCGGGAGTATCGTGGGCCGACCGTGCAGGCGCAGGCCCACAGAAGTAGGCAGAAGGCAGTAAGCAGTAAGCAGATATGAAGCCTGAGCGAGCTGCGGAGAATGGTTCCCCTCCTCGGCTGAGGGGGGGCTGGTTGTGGTGGGAAAGGCGGTGCGAACCAACCACCCCCCAGCCCCCTCCTTAAGCAAGGAGGGGGACTTCCAAACGGAGTCTGGGGACCTCGGAATTTCACTGTGCACCCCCGCCCGCAGGTTTCTGGGTGATGCGCACTGCCTCGCCCGACACCAAAGAGTCCGGCGGATTCACGATGACCTGTTCGTCGCCATCGAGGCCCGAAACCACCTCGGCTTCCGTGCCGAAGTCCTTGCCCAGCACGATAGGAACGAGTTCCGCCTTACCGTCACGCACCACGCCCACTTGCAGGCCTTCCGAGCGGAAGAGGAAGGTGTTCACCGGAAGCACAAGTTTCGAAACCGTGGCTGGCAGCTTTAAGTGAACTTCCGCGTAAGCTCCGGGCAGGAGCTCGCCGGTGGGATTGTTCACATCGACTTCGGTGAGGAGTGTGCGCGACGCCGGGTCGATGGAGTCGGCGTTGCGGACTAGCGTTCCCTTGAAGTGGCGGCGGGGGAACTCCGCGAGGGTCAGGTCCGCCTCGACGCCGGGCAGGGCGGAGCGCGAGTAAATCTGGGGAACGCTCACATAAACGCGGAGTTTATTGATCGCGGCGATATGGAACAGTTCCTTGGCAGGCGTGCCGCTGCCCGAATCGATAAGCTGACCCACGTCGGTGTTGCGCGCCGTGATCACGCCGTCGAAAGGAGCGTAGATTTTCTCGAAGGATTGCAACTGTTCCAGGCGCTTCACGTTGTACTGCGCAGAGTCAACCATGGCTTTCTTTGCTTGCGCATCACTCACCGCGTTATCGACGTCCTGCTTGGCCACGGAATCCGTCTGCAACAGATACTGGTAGCGCGCTGCCGTGGTCTGGGCGAGTTGGTAGTTCGCTTGCGCCGTTGCCAGGTCAGCGCGGGCCTGCTGGAGTTGCTGGTCGACTTCCGGAGTTTCGATCTCGGCGAGAAGCTCGCCGGCCTTGACCCGCGCACCGATGTCCACGTACCAGCGCTTCAGATAGCCGTTCGTCCGGGCATAAATGGGAGCGTCGGTAAAGGCCTGGATGTTTCCGGGCAGCACGATTTCTTCCGCGCGGATCACCACCTTTCGGCTGGATCACCGAAACGGTGGGCACTGCCCGTTCCCGCGTTTCCGCGGTCACTATGGAAGTGGCGCGCGCCCGGGAATTGATATCCCATGCGATAATGATGGAAACAATGGTGAAACAGAGTGCCGCGATAACAACATGATGCAACTTGCTCGGACGCGGGGCGCGCGATTCTTGGCCGCTTCGCCCGTCCTCTGCCGTAGGGCCGAACGGCGTTCGGCCCCGGGGAGAGCGCGGCTCGCTCCTACCATTCACCAGAGTCTCGCGAACTTGTCTCTCGTCAAGGCTCATTGCTACCTCCTGATTCGAAACTCGTATTGCCGACTTGCAACCTGGGGATCACTCGCGGCGGCATGCCGGATTCAAGAAACCGTGAATCAAGCTGAACACCGTGGGGACAAAGAACAGCGTCGCCACAGTGGCGAAAAGCAGGCCGCCAATGACCGCGCGGCCCAGGGGAGCGTTCTGCTCACCGCCTTCGCCCAGACCCATCGCCATCGGCACCATGCCGATGATCATCGCCAGCGCGGTCATGATGACGGGACGGAACCGCGTAAATCCTGCTTCCTGAGCCGCTCTCGCCACATCGGCATGCTCGCTCAGGCGTTCCCTGGCGAAGCTCACCACCAGGATGCTGTTGGCGGTGGCCACGCCCATGCACATGATGGAGCCGGTGAGCGCCGGCACGCTGAGCGTGGTGTGCGTAAGGAACAAGAACCAGACAATGCCTGCCAGCGCCCCAGGCAACGCGGTGATGATGATGAAGGGATCAAGCCAGGACTGAAAGTTCACGACGATCAGCAGATAGACCAGCACAATCGCGAAGGCCAGGCCGCCCATGAGTCCGACAAAGGACGACCGCATAGTTTCAATCTGGCCTCTTAAGATGATCTGCGACCCGCGCGGAAGCTCTTTGCGGCTGGCGTTCAGGATGCGTGCGATGTCGCGCGAGACGCCGCCCAGGTCCCGGCCCTCAATCGAGCCGTAAATATCGACGACCGATTGAACGTTGTAATGGGACACCACCGCCATTTCCGTGGTGCGGCTGAAGGAGGCGAGATTGGCGAAGATTTCCGGCGGTGCGCTGCCGGCGCCGCCCGTGACCGGGATATTCCGCAGGCTTTGCAGCGAATCAACGCGGTACTGGGGCGTCTGCGCGGCGATGGCGTAACTCACGCCATTCTTCGGGTCCAGCCAGAAAGTGGGCGACGTCTGAAAGCTGCCGCTGAGCGAAACGAGCAACTCGCTCGCCACGTCACGCTGCGAGAAGCCGATCTCCTGCGCTTTGGTGCGGTCAACATCGATGTACAGTCGGGGCTGGTTGAATTCCTGCTGGATGCGCAGGTCGGCGCTGCCTGGAATGAATTTCAGCCGCTCCATTAACTTGTCGGCAAAGGCTCGGTTGGCGGGAAGATCGTTCCCGACGACTTGGACATCGATCGGGGCCGGCAAGCCGAAATTCAAAATCTGGCTGACCATATCAGCAGGCAGGAAATAGAAAGTGGTCCCGGGAAAATCTTCCGCCAGCTTCAGGCGAAGATCGTGGACGTATTCACCGGTCGGGACGGTGATTCTCCGAAAGTGTCACCAGGATATCGGCGTCCGCGGATCCGATGGGAGCTGAGTCGCTGTAGGACAGATTGATGCCGCTGAGGGGCAGGCCGATGTTGTCGATAATGCTCGAAACTTCGCCGGACGGGATCTGGCCGCGAATCTCGGCTTCAACGCGATCGCACAGCGAGGCGGTTTCCTCGATGCGTGTACCCGTAGGGGCGCGCAGATGCAGCCGGAACTGGCCACTGTCTACGGAGGGAAAGAAGTCCTCGCCGACCCAGGGAAGGAGCACAAAGGAGCCGATGCAAAATGCCAGGAAGCTGAGGGCAAAGATTCTCCGGTTTTGAATGCAGATCTCGAGCAAGCCGTGGTAGGCGCCGCGAATGCGCTCGAAACCCGCCTCAAAGGCGTGCTGGATGCGCACAAAGGGATTCCGGCTGGAAGCGTGCTCGAGCTCATCGTGCCCGCGATGACCCTTTAACAGATACTTCGCCATAGTGGGGACAAGCGTGCGCGAGAGCAGGTATGAGGCGAGCATCGCAAAGACCACGGCTTCGGCCAGGGGAACGAAGAGGAACCGCGCCACGCCGGTGAGCAAAAACATAGGCACAAAGACGATGCAGATACAGAGCGTGGAAACGAAAGCCGGCACGGCGATTTGCTGCGCCCCGTCCAGGATGGCCCGCTCGATCTCTTTGCCTTGATCGAAATTCCGGTTGATGTTTTCGATTTCGACGGTGGCATCATCCACCAGGATGCCCACCGCGAGCGCCAGCCCGCCGAGCGTCATGATGTTAATGGTCTCACCCAGCGCGCTCAAGGTGACGATGGACGTCAGAATAGAAAGAGGAATCGATACGGCAATGATCAGGGTGCTCCGCCAGCTCCCCAGGAAGACCAGAATCATGAAGCCGGTGAGGCAGGCGGCGATCAGGGCCTCGCGCACGACGCCCTGGATGGACGCACGGACAAACAAGGATTGGTCTGCCAGCGGCCTGATCTCAAGACTCGCCGGGAGGGAAGCCCGGATTTGCGGCAGCATGCGTTTGATGCCGGAGACGATGTCCAGCGTTGAGGCGTTGCCGGTTTTTTCGACCGTCAGCAGGGAGGCGCGCTGTCCGTTGACGCGAACAATGTTGGTTTGAGGAGGATTCCCGTCGCGCACATGCGCCACGTCGCTAATGTAAATCGTTGTGTTCCCGATGGACTTGATAGGAAGATTATTGAGCTCGCGAACGGTCTGCGGGCTGCCATTCATCCCCACGTCATATTCAAAACTCCCGATCTTGGCGGTGCCCGTGGGAAGGATGAGATTCTGCGCGCTGATTGCGTTCACCACATCCTGTGGCGAGAGTCCCTTGGCCTGCAAAGCAGGCGGATCCAGATCCACCTGGATCTGACGGGGTTTTCCCCCATACGGGAAGGGCACGCCGGCCCCCGGCACAGTAATGAGCTGCGTGCGCACGAAGTTCAATCCGTAGTCATTCAACTGTTGCTCCGAAAGCGTGGGGCTGGAAAGCGCGAGCTGAAGGATGGGCACCGACGACGCGCTGTAGCTGATGATAAGTGGCGGCGTCGTTCCCGGAGGCAATTGCCGCAGTTGCGTTTGGGCGATCGCCGTGACTTGCGCAATTGCCGTGCTGATATTGGCGCCGGGCTGGAAGAAGATCTTGACCACCGCGACCCCATTCAGTGATTGCGATTCAATGTGCTCGATGTCATTGACCGTTGTGGTGAGCGCACGCTCGTGGATGGAAACGATGCGGTTTGCCATGTCTTCGGGCGAAAGGCCGTTGTAGTTCCAGACGTCACTTACCACAGGAATATTGATGTTGGGGAAGATGTCCGTCGGCGTGCGGAAGATGGCGATGGGACCGATGATTAAGAGCAGGAGCGCAACCACCACGAATGTGTAAGGCCGGCGTAGCGCCAATTTAACGATCCACATAATCCCAGCTCCTGTATGCAGCGGTATTGGCGTAGCGGCAGCTTCAAGCCTGGCTTCTCCAAGTTACGCTTAGTCCCCTCGGAGATGACCTGCGGCTCCGCCGCCCGCTCTCCAGCAACTTCCCGTGAGGGTGTCATTACGATCCCGCCTTGCGGGAGAGGAATCTTGCTCCGATTTTTTCTTCCGCATAACCTCTAGTCCGCCTCGAGCTCCCGATCCACCTTCGCGCAGAGCGAGATTCCTCGCTGCGCTCTCGAAAATCACCCCATGCTCGTCATTCCCGCGAAAGCGGGAATCCACTTCCTTCCGGACTGACGTGGACCCCCGCTTTCGCGGGGGTGACGACCCTGACGATTTTCATCCCCTTGGGTGGGCCGCAGGCCCATGGGCACTCGGAACGACACCGACGGGACTCTGTGGCGAGATAAACTCGCCGCTACAGGTAGGGCACGCGTGATTCCAATCCCCATCTGTTTGCCGGAAGCGCGTAAATCAATCGGATTGAGTTGATTAAGTGATGTGCAGGAATAGATGATCGGTGGTTGAAGCAAGTGACAAAGATCGTTTGACGTCAGTTTTGACAGGCAACGGGCCTGTCGTGGTCATGGCGCCACGCCGTGTCAGTTGTAGGGCCGACCCTTGGGGCGGCCTTGGCCGGGGCTTTTCCAAACGTACTCATTGCGGTGGGCGGGTGATGCCGAGGCGGCGCATCCGGTAAAGGAGTGTGGTGCGCTTCAAACCGAGCCGTTCCGCCGCGCCCCCGGGCCCTCCGAGCACCCAATTCGCTGCGGTCAGAGCCTCGAGGATCTGGTCGCGGTCGGTGGTCACCACTCTGCGCACGTTTTGGACAGGACTTTTCTCCGCAAGCCGTTCCAGTTCGCCCAGCGGCGCCTGAAGCGTGGTTGCCTTCGAAAGGATGACAGCGCGTTCGATGAAGTTCTGCAGCTCGCGGATATTTCCGGGCCAGTGATACCGCGTGAGGGCCTGCATAACATCGGCGGGAATGGTTTCAATCCGTTTGTTCATCCTGCGCGAGTACTTCTCCGCAAAATAGCGCGCCAGCAGAGGAATATCCTCGCGCCGTTCGCGCAAGGGAGGGACGGTGATGGGAAAGACATTCAGGCGGTAATAGAGGTCGCTGCGAAATTCACGCTTGTCCGCCATCTCGAGCAAATTCCGGCTGGTGGCGGCGACCAGCCGGACATTGACGCGCAGGGTTCGAGAGCTTCCCAGGCGTTCGAATTCCTGTTCCTGCAGAACGCGTAGCAATTTGGGCTGCAACTCGAGCGGGATGTCGCCAACCTCGTCAAGAAACAGCGTGCCCTTGTCGGCGAACTCGAAGCGCCCTATCTTCTGCGCGATCGCCCCGGTGAAAGCGCCCTTCTCGTGACCGAAAAGTTCGCTCTCCAGGAGGCCCAGGGGAATCGCCGCGCAATTCACTTTGACGAAGGTGCGGTCGCGCCGGGGGCTGATATTGTGGATGGCGCGGGCGATCAACTCCTTCCCCGTGCCGGTCTCTCCCAGGATCAGAGCGGTTGAGTCCGTCGGTGCGACGGTCTTCACCTGATTCAGCGCCTCCTTCAGGGCCTGGCTATCGCCGATGATCTCTTCAAAATTGTGATCGGTGCGAATTTCTTCGTTGAGGTAAATGCGCTCTTCCGCAAGCCTCTCCCTGACTTCATTCACCTGGCTGTAGTTCAAAGCATTCTCGACACCGATGGCAACCTGGCTCGCCACTTGGCGAAGAAATTCCACGTCTTCCGTCGGCGAAAGCGCCCTCCTGCAATTTGCCCACGTTCAGCGAGCCCAAGACGTTGTTGTGGCTGATGAGCGGCAGGAAGCAGCCCGATTTCAGACCGGCGGCGACGACGGGGTTGATACGGGGGGAGAATCGCGAGAAATCCTGGGCGTCGAGCAGCAGCGCTTTGCCGGTTTCGATGACCGTGCCGGAGATTGTCTCGTCGAGGGGAATCACGATCTCCTCGTCCTGCCCCGCATCGGGTTGGGAAAAGTGCCGCGCGTAGGCTCGCAGCGTGCGCTTGTCTCCCGGCTCCCTCAACGCCACGCTGGTGAAATCGCACTGCATCACGCGCTGAACGTTGGTGGAGACGGCGCGCAGCATCTCGCGCAAGTCGAGATTGGAAACGATGTTGTTATTCAGTTCGAGCAGCAGCCGCAGCCGGTCGCGTTCGCGCTCGAGCTGATGCTGAAGGGCCTGGGCATCCTGGTGGCTCAAGGCATTGTCGACGGCCACCGCGACTTGCCCCGCCACATACCGGAGGAATTCCATGTCCGCCTCGCGATAAGCTTCCACGCGCTGGCTTCCGAAGCCCATCCCTCCCAAACGGCGGTGAGCCGTGGTGAGGGGAAGAATGCAGAACGAGCGCACACCATCGCGGCTCAACAGCTCCACCGCTCCGGGGAAGCGGCTCTCCTTCGTCGTGTCGGCTACGATCAAAGGTTGCTGGGTTTGCCACACCAAGCCGCTCGGGGAGTCTTCAACCTCGCGCTCGATGACATCGACATCCATCCGCTGCGGAGTCCCGATGATGTGCAAGCGCATCTTGTTGCGACGCCGGTTCATGCAAGACCAGCCAGAGAGAAGTGAAGTCCACCAGACGAGGCAGGCGTTCCTTCAGATCGTGAATAAGCGCGGGCAGGTCGCGGTGCAGAGCGATGGATTCCCACACCTCGAGCAGGGCCTCTGCCGAGGAGGCAGCCGGTTCGAGCAACACTCCGGCCGCGGATGACTCATAGTCCTCCATACATATGAGATTCTAGAGGACTTCATAAGGTTCGCGCTTACAGGTATTGCCTGTCCCGACACACTCTTGGCAAAAAATACGCACCCATCCCTCCCTCTATGACATCTGTACTGGTAGGGGTGGGAGTGCTGTAGGGAAGACTCGTCATCATTTGGTTTTATTAGGCGGGCAGAAGGAGAATGCGAAATGAAGTATAGAAAACTTGGAAATACCGGACTCATCGTAAGCGAGGTGGCGCTCGGCACGATGCAGTTCGGCAGCAAGATGAACATGGGCAACCTTGGGCAGGAGGACACCACGCGGATGGTGAAGCAGGCTCTCGACAGTGGAATCAACTTCATCGATACCGCAGACGTTTACAGCCTCGGGGAAAGCGAGACACTCCTGGGCAACGCCTTGAAAGGCATCAGGGAAGAGATCGTGCTGGCCACCAAAGTCCGCCTTCCCATGGGCGGGAATTTCAACCGGAGCGGCGCGACCCGCGTGAACATCATGCGCGAAGTGGAGGGCAGTCTGCGGCGGCTCCAGACCGGTCACATCGATCTGTACCAGGTGCACGGATGGGACAGCAACACACCGCTGGAGGAGACCCTGCGGACACTCGACGACCTTGTGCGCCAGGGGAAGGTCCGCTATATCGGGCTCTCCAATCTCATGTCTTGGCAGGCGGCCACCGCAGTGATGCTTCAGGAGCGCCTGGGGCTGGAGAAATATGTGACGGCGCAGATGTACTACAGCCTTGTTGGCCGGGGCCTCGAATACGAGTTCCAATCGTTCGCTGAGTACCACAACATCGGCATCCTGGTCTGGAGCCCGCTGGCCGGTGGATTCCTTGCGGGAAAGTACAGCCGTGCCAATCCTGCCCCTGGCGGCACCCGGTTCGCGGAATCAGGTCAGTTCGTGCCCTTCGACAAGGAGATGGGCTATCGCGTGGTGGATGCTCTGAAGGAGGTTGCCGCCCGGCATGGCGCAAGCCCGGCGCGTGTGGCGATTGCGTGGCTGCTCGGCCGGCCAGCCGTCAGCAGCGTGATCATCGCTGCCCGGAAAGCTGAGCAACTGGAGGATAACATCCGTGCCGTGGACCTCCGGCTCTCAGACGACGACGTGCGGCTCCTGGATGCGGCGTCGGATCCGGGCGTTCCGTATCCGAAGTGGATGGTGCTTCAGCTCGACACGGCGGAGGATCCACGTTCAAGGGTCCTGTATCCCGAGCGCTACGAGGATGGCGGCCCCTGGAAGGACCTGCGCGGGACGCGGTGGTCCGGTTGAGGAATGGCGAGGCTCAAGGCCCGCCGTTCCCTGCGCTGGCGAGAAATTCGGGCTAGTCTGATGGCAAGAGTCTTGAGGCAGCCTAAAACCGAATAACGATCTTCCCGAAGTGCGCGCCGCTCTCCATGTAATTCAGCGCCTCGCGCGCTTGCGCAAAGGGATACGTTTTATCGATCACCGGTCTCAGCGAATTCATCGCAATGGCGCGGTTCATCTCCTCGAACATCTGCCGCGAGCCAACGAAAATGCCCTGCATGTGAACAGCCTTCATGAGGAGCGCGGCAGGGTTGAATCCGCCCCCGCTCGCCAGGACGCCGATCTGCGTGATACAACCGCCCACGCGTACGGAGTTTACGGATTTCGCCACGGTCCCCGCTCCACCCAGTTCGACGACATGATCGACGCCCACTCGGTTCGTCAGACGCAGAACCTCTTTTTCCCAATCCGGCGTCGTCCGGTAGTTGATGGTTTCGTCTGCGCCCAGGGCGCGAGCACGTGCCAGCTTTTCATCACTGCTGGAGGTCACGATCACTCGCGCCCCGTGCATTTTGGCGAACTGAATGGCGAAAATGGAAACGCCTCCCGTGCCGAGTGTCAAGACCGTGTCGCCGGCTTTCAGGCTACCGATTTCGACAAGCGCGTTCCAGGCTGTCACGCCGCGCAAGGTAGCGTGGCGGCCTCCTCAAACGAAAGGTGTTCCGGAATTCTGACCAAGCCGCTTTCTTCGAATGCGCCGTACTCACGCAACACCCCGTCCAAATCGCCACCTCCCAGCGAGGTCCGCTGTTTTTCAGAAGAAGGCTCGCCTTCGAGCCAACCCTGCATGAAAATCGGGCAGACACGATCGCGAACTTTCCATCGTGTTACTTTCTCGCCCACTGCGACGACCTCGCCCGCCCCGTCCGAAAACGGCACGGCGGGCAGCTTCGCCTTCGGGTTATAAAGACCTTTGGCAAACATCAAGTCTCGGTAGTTCAATGATACAGCGTGGAATTTCACGAGAACTTCGTGCCCACCGGCGGGCGGGGCATCGCGTTCTACTAAAGCAAGATTCTCCAATCCAAACTGCCGAAGCTCATAGGCCTTCATGCCTTTCCTCCGTATTCGTAAATTTCTTCCTGGCAGGAGCTACATACTCTTTCACAGAAGAAGATTCGCAACCGGACGGGCCGTAGAGCCGGCCGGAGCGGCACGCACATACTGCACCGGCCAAGAGATTGCGTGGCCCAGTTCGCGCGCCGCCCGCAAAGGCCAGTAAAGGTCGCGCAGCATCTCGCGAGCTAACAGCACCAGATCAGCCTGCCCGTTTCGAATAATCTGGTCCGCCTGGGCCGGCGCCGTAATGAGGCCGACCGCCCCGGTCAGTATTTGGGCCTCGCGGCGGATTCGCTCCGCGAAACGCACTTGGTACCCGGCGCCAGGAGGGACATCAGCCTGCGCCCATCCCAGCCGAACCTAAGAATATCACCCAAACGACCGCAAGCGCGGGCAACACAAGGCTCACGTACTTGCCTCCTGCGACGGTCACTTCGGGTCCAACCGCCGGATAGGCGCTCAGGCGATCCACTTACCAACCTGTGTCAGCACTACGGATTCTTAGATGAATGTGCTTTCGAGTCGTTACACCGCGGTGGAGGGCGTGGTGGCCTGCACTTCTTGGAGTTGCACCTTATTCCCATGTTAGAGTAATGGTGCTCTTAGTAGCCACAGGAGGGTCGCTTGGTATTGAAAGGTAATGACGGAGAGGTTAGTCAGGAGACCCGTTACGAGGCGTTGCGACAGGCATCTGACGTTATTGCCTCGCAGGCGGACCTGAATGGAGTGCTGGAGAACCTCGCCCGCTTTCTTCCCTCGGTGGTCAGTTTCGAGTTCCTCGGCGTGGCTCTTCATGATCCCGAGCGCCGGGTCTCTCGCCTCTATGCTTTTGGAGGCACTTTGGCCGGCAGCGCAGAAATTGAGACGGAAATTCCTGTGGCCGAGTCCTCGGCAAGCACGATGTTACTGGAAGAGCAGAAACCAATCATTCTAGATGACATCGAGAAGGAGACAAGGTTTCCCGATATCGTTGAACGGGCGCGGTTCTACGGGGTTCGTTCGATGTGCCTCCTCCCTCTTACGTCTCCCCGACGGCAGCTCGGGGTGCTGGTCTTTGGAACTACTTACCAGAAGGATTATGACGCTGAGGATTTGAAGCTCATGACGACGGTTGCCGCCCATGTGGCGGTGGCCGTGGAAAACGCTCTGAATTTCGAGGAGGCGCGTTCCTATCAGCAACTCTTGACGCGTGAGCGCGACCGCCTGCGGCTGTTGCTGGACGTGAACAACAGCGTCATTTCACACTTGGAGCTAAGTGACCTTTTCCAGGCCGTATCCGCCGCACTGCGCGATTGCTTTCATCACGAGTACACGGGCCTGTGGTTGTTTGAAGAGGGCGTGCCGCGATTGCGTTGCGTCGGCATGGACTTCCCCAGCAATCGTGGGTTCATACAGAAAATACAGCTGGCGGATTTGACACTTGCTGAACTTGAGGAGGTCCGGTCTCGCACGCCTCGCCTTATAGACCGCGGGGAAATCGCGCAACTCCCTGCCCAAATTGCTATGCCGGTCATGGCGGAGAACCTCCGTTCCGGGGTCTCCATTCCCCTGGTCGTAGGGTCCAAGCCGCTTGGCATCTTGACGCTCGGAAGCATAGAGGAGTTCAAGTTCCGGCGAGAGGAGCTGGGTTTACTTTTGCAGGTTGGTAACCAATTGGCCTTGGCGGTCGAAAATGCTCTGGCCTATGAGAAGGTGGCTGAGGCGCGGAACCAACTGAGCATTGAGAAAACCTACCTGGAAGATGAGATCCGTCATGACAGCAATCTCGAAGACATCGTGGGTACGAGCCACGCCTTGCGCGAGACCCTGAGCAAGGCGGAGGTCGTCGCCGCGACGGACGCGACAGTCCTGCTCACGGGTGAAACGGGAACCGGGAAAGAGCTCATCGCGAGATTGATTCACACCCGCAGTTCGCGCCGAGATCGTACGTTTGTGAAGTTGAATTGTGCGGCGGTTCCCTCGGGCCTCATGGAGAGTGACCTGTTCGGACACGAACGGGGAGCATTTACTGGCGCTGTGGCGACCAAATCCGGCCGCTTCGAGTTGGCCAACCATGGCAGCCTCTTTCTCGACGAAGTGGGCGATATCGCCCTGGACCTTCAGCCCAAGCTTCTCCGGGTCTTGCAGGAAAAGGAATTCGAACGGCTGGGAAGTACGCGGACTCTGAAGGTCGATGTGCGTCTCATTGCTGCCACCAACCGGGACCTCTCCCAGATGGTCGCGAGCGGAGAGTTTCGTGAGGATCTGTACTACCGGCTGGCGGTATTTCCCATTCAGATGCCACCCCTGCGCGAAAGGCGGGAAGACATCCCGCTTCTGGTTGAATACTTCGTGGCCCGTTACGCAAGCCGCATGAAGAAAAGGATCAAGGAGATTCCGACCTCGGCGATGCAGGCCATGACCGAGTGGCCATGGCCTGGCAATATCCGGGAATTGCAGAACTTCATCGAGCGGGCGGTGATTCTTACCACCGGGGAATGCCTCGAGGTGCCGACTTGAAGAATTGGGCTCGCCACGAACGGAACGGGCTTCTACGGGAAAAGCCAGGAGTCTCAACCTCCGGGAAGTTGAACGCGAGGCGATCCTGGAAGCTTTGAGGAAAACAAACGGGCGGATTAGTGGTCCGGGAGGCGCGGCAGCATTGTTAGGTCTCAAGCGCACGACCCTCCAGTCTCGAATGCGCCTATTGAACATCAGGCCGTCTGATTCTTCCAAATCATCCTAAATCACTGCCCACCATAGGGCAGCCTGCCACCGTCCGGGCACTCGCTCTTTCCCTCAACACCCAATAAATTCGGCAAGTACTGAGATTTCAAGGGATTACGCATCGTCGGTCCTTGGCACGGAAGATGCACTCATCATGGTCGTGCTGCGAACCACAGTCCTGTATCTGCGAGATCGAACCAGGGTTGTCCTAAGGGGGCAACTTGCCGGGGAATGGGCAGACTGTCTGCCGAAGGCCATCGCCCAGTGCTGTCCACTGGCAGACGGGGTTGAGATTGATCTGGACGGTATCACCTGTGCGGACCTCGCAGGTGAACGGGCCCTTCTCTCCCTCTGGCAAGCCCATCGGCGTTTCGTCTGCACCTCCCTTTTCGCGCGAACACTCTGTGAGCGCCTGGGAATTCCGGTCGAGGGGGGCAGCCGATGAGCGTTCTTCCCCAAGTCGCGCAAGGCAGACAGCCGGCGGTAGCCGCGCGGCTAGCGAGTCTTAGCGAAGGTCCGTGGCTCATCACCGCCGCCGTGATGCTGGCGACCTTCATGGAAATGCTGGACACCACCGTTGTCAGTGTTTCACTGACTCACATTGCCGGCAGCCTCTCGTCAACGCCCAACGAGGCGACTTGGGCCCTCACTTCCTATTTGGTGGCCAACGGTATTGTCATTCCGATTTCAGGATGGCTGGCTAATCGTTTTGGACGCAAGAACGTGCTCCTGATCTCCACCGCAGGTTTTACCCTGGCTTCGTTGCTTTGTGGCATTGCTCCCAGCATGGGCCTGCTGGTGATCTTTCGTGTCATTCAGGGCGCTTGTGGCGGTTCACTGCAACCGATGTCGCAGGCGGTGATGCTGGAGGTGTTTCCTCTGAACAGCACGGCAAAGCCATGGCGGTCTGGGCGATGGGGGCCATTGTGGCGCCGGTGCTGGGGCCGGTTCTGGGTGGTTGGCTGACCGACAACTTCTCCTGGCGTTGGGTCTTCTACATCAACCTGCCGGTGGGTCTGGTCTCCGTGGTCATGATCAAAGCTTTTCTGAAAGACCCACCGTACCTCCGGCGCTCCTCAGCAAAAATCGATTCCTGGGGACTGGCAACCCTGGTCATTTGGGTGGCCGCGCTCCAGATTATGTTGGACAAAGGGCAGGAGAAGGATTGGTTCGACTCCAGATTCATCCTGGTCCTAGCGGTAGCCTTCATGATAGGGCTCGTTGCGTGGGTGGTGCGCGAGTTGAGTACGCGGGAGCCGGTGGCCGACCTTCGCTTGTTCAGGCAACTGCCCTTTGCCGCCGGCACTGGGGTGATGGCGCTGGTAGGGTTCGTGATGTACGGCGGCCAGACCACCATCTCCCTTTGGCTGCAAACGGTTCTTGCTTATCCGTCGATGCAAGCGGGCGAAGCCATGCTGGCCGTGGGGTTGGGGGCAGCGTTTGCCATGCCCCTAGCCTCCGCATTGGTCAGCAGGTTTGATCCTCGAAAGGTGTGCGTGTGCGGCGCACTGGGACTCACCCTCTCGTACTATCAGTTGATGGGATTCAACTTGAGGATCGGTTACTGGGACCTGTTCTGGCCGCAGTTTCTTCAGGGTGCTTCGATAGGGTTGGTGTTCGTGCCCCTCGCGGTGGTGACCATGGCGTTCATGCCCAAAGAGAAGATGGGGAACGCTACCAGCTTGTTCAACATGATGCGTAACATCGGCGGGGGAGTTGGGATTTCGTTGGCAACCACCATGGTGATAAGGCAAGGGCAGGCGCACACTAACCTGCTGGTGGCCAATATCACCCCGACCTCCCCACTGGCGCAGTCACTGCTCGCGGCGGGCAGGGGTTTGTTTGCGGGTTCCGGCCCTGTGTTGTCCGACCTGCAAGCTTACGCCACCCTCTTCGGTCTGGTTCAGCGTGAAGCCGCTATGGTGGCGCTGATTCGGGTATTTCAGTTTCTGGGAATCCTAGCTCTCATCGTGATTCCCCTGATCGCCCTGACGAAGCGGCCGCCGCGAGGGCAGACCCCCCAGACCATGGGGCACTGAATCCGGGTCTTTGCTGAGACTGACGTGTGCGAGTTCGGGAGTTCTGAGGGAGGATTTATGGATGAAAGAGGGCAGGTTCAACAACACGATGAAGCTAGGCCTGCGTTTCGACTGGACCTTGGACCGAACGCGCCACTAGCTGATCTTCACCGGCTTCGCGCAGCGCCGTCACAACCGCTCGAAAGCGGGGAGAAGCTGGGCGCCCCTGTTTTCCCGCGGCAGCCAAAGCTCCTCACAAAGGGGGGCGCTGGGAGTGTCGTTGGGCAACCGCACATC
This sequence comes from uncultured Acidobacteriota bacterium, assembly GCA_963765485.1. GTDB lineage: Bacteria > Acidobacteriota > Terriglobia > UBA7540 > UBA7540 > CAVROP01. The sequence goes on from CAVXWN010000051.1 coordinate 33,429, forward strand.
CCGCCAGCGCGAAGGCGCTGGTCAGCACCACTGGTTTACCGGGCATTACGCGGATGGATGTTTCCCTATTTGAAGTCACGCCTGCTTCCCGGAGAGTTTCACCCCATCATTTGTTACCTCTTCACCGAGTACAAGTGCAATCTGGATTGCCACTACTGCTGGGCCTTTGATAACCGTGTCAGGGGAATGACCGAGGAGGTCGCGAAGCGTTCCATCGATTGGCTTCATTCGACCACATGCCGGGTTCTTGCACTTATGGGAGGCGAGCCGTTACTGCGCCCGGACTTCGTTCACAAGGTGATCTACTACGGCGCGAAGAAGGGCTTTTGGGTCTACCTGCCCACCAACGGCAGGCTCATGCGGCCGGAAGTCATCGACCGAATTCTGGATGCCGGAGTGGCGACCGTTAATCTTGCCGTAGACGCGGTGGATGAAAAGCCGGGCTTGCCCAAGGCGCTCAATCCCATCCGGAGGAATTTCGATTACCTGGTGCGCAAACAATACGCCTATGGCGCCACGGTGTTTTTCAACATCAACATCTGTCGCAACAACTTGGACGACGTGAAGGCTCTGACTGAAATCGCACACGCCGATGGAATCGCCACGGATTATCACATCAACGAGCGGCCAATGATTGAACAGGATCACTTCGGCCACCTGGAACAGAATCCCACATTTATTCGAACCGAGGATTGGCCGCAGATCGACGGAGTGCTGGACTGGCTCATCGAGAAGAATCGAAGCGGATACAAGATGGTCAATTCTACGGCCCGGCTCGCCGACATGAAGAAGTTCATGCGGGGACAGATGCAAGAATGGGACTGCCGGGCCGGGCAGAACTCGCTGATCATTCGTGTGGACGGTTCGCTGGGGCCCTGTTTCCCTATGTATTCCACAACATGCGACTGGGGATCCGTCGAGAACCCTACGTTTGACACGCGACAACTTGAACCCATAAAGAAAACCTGCCAGCCCCACTGTTTCTCCACACTCAACCACAACCTTGCATTTTGCTACAACGACCGTCGAGTACTGAAGTGGGTTGGGAGGCAGGCACTGCGAGGCTTCCAGGGGCTCACCGGGAGTTTTGAGTAATCTGATTTGCTACTTGTTCTTCCTGCTTGCTCTGATCCGGTGGGCAGTGGGTGCTATGTAGGACCAGCCGAATGGACTTTTCAGGTCAACGAGGCGGAGCGGCCCCACGCGTGTGACTGGTTTGCGGCAAATGCCAGCGCGCCGTTCGTTTCGGAGACAAACGCAGAAGAGGAGAAATTCGAAATGGAGACCCGACGCAAGGATTACATGGACGAGCCCCTCCTGCGTGCCTTCAGCCGTCTCTGCAGCGAACCCCCTTTGCCCCTCACGGTCCTGACGTGGAATATCGCGCAGGGCGGGAGCAAGGTGGAAGCAATCGTGGAAGCTCTAAAAGGGCCTCTGAAAGCCGATCTCTACGCGCTCCAGGAAGTTGACCGGCGCACCCGGCGGTCGGGTTACCAGGACCTCCCGGAAAAGATCGCGCGGCGACTTGGTGTGGACTACGTCTTCGGCGCGGAGTTCGAGGAGCTCGCACAAGGCGGCGCGTTCGACCTGCCGCTGCACGGTCAGACCCTCCATACCCGGCTTCCTGTTCTGCGCACCCGGATCTTGCGATTTCGTCATCAGCCCCACAATTGGGGCGGTTGGTGGAAACCGCGGCTCGCGTTCTTTCAGCCGCGCCGAGGCGGGCGGATGGCACTCGTGGCAGAACTCGAATGGGGTGGCTCCAACCTCGTGTTTTATAACGCGCACCTGGAAGGCCAGGCCTCCGATCAAGACCGTGCGCAGCAAATGAGTGAGATCCTCAACGACCTTTGGCTTCGGTACCCTCCGGAAACGCCGGCCATTATCGCGGGAGATTTCAATACGAAAGAGGGAAGCCGCTCCGCCGTGATCCGCTTGCTTCGGGCCGCCGCATTTAGTGGCGTCCTCGCGACCGCGCCTGGGCCGCTTTACACCTTACCCAAATCCGAGCAGAGACTGGATTGGATATTCGTGCGAGACCTTCAGTCCAATGATGCGCGCACTCACCCCCTGGAGGTCTCAGGCCACTTTCCGATCACCTCGACTATCTCGATGGTCCGCAATGCGGAAGCAAGACCCGACCGCTTCCTGGCAAAGGAGGTTTATCGAGTGGGGGAAAAGTATGAATCGTAAACTCATTCGCGCGTCTTTTGGAGGGGTGCAAAAGCAGGCAGACGTGCGCGGCGGAATCCGGAAGAGACTGCCTCCGCGTGAGCATACGAGCGCAGAGAACTTCTATTACCTCAAGCAAATGGCGGCGCGGACTCCCATGGTTGTGGTTCTGCACTCTGGAGAGGTCTTACGCGGTGTGATCGAGTGGTACGACAAGCGGTGCATCAAAGTTAGCCGCCTGGGCGAACCGAACCTGCTGATCATGAAAAGCGCTATTCGCTACATGCAGAAACAACAGAGTGGCGCACCAGGCATTGCCGCCGTTGGTTTAGCTGCGATTGGGCGCCTTCGGCTGGCAGGGCTGATTCCGGTTTCCCGAATCTTCTCTGTGTCACGCAGAATCGGTGAACGTTTCCCTCATCGGGAAGACATGGCCTGAGTATTCGCCCGAATAGACTTTTCGATCACCTCGATCTCCTTCGCGCCGATCTGCTTCCATTTCAGCGCGTGCACTACGGCAGAACGGTCGCGACGGAAATAGACACAGGCCCCGATAATGGCCAGTGCACGCACTTGAGTATCAGGCGTTGAGTTATATCAATCAAATGATTTATAAATAGAGGCTCGCTTGAAGCGGCCATCGGGTGGCAGTGAGACTAAAGGCTTGTCCACATTCCGCTCGTTCCTGTGTCATTCCGAGCGGAGCGAGGAATCTCGCTCTGCTTCATGGCGGGAGAGTTCGAGGCGGACTAGAGGTTATGCGGAAGAAGAAATCAGAGCAAGATTCCTCGCGGAGTTTACCCTGAGTGAAATACGGAGAGCCTTCGCTGCGTTCAGGATGACAGCGAACGGGCTCGGAATGACAGCCTTAGATGAAGTTCCTGGAGAATTTGATGAGCATAGACTTTGTTTTTTGGCGCCAGCAGGAAGAATCCACTTCTCGTGTGTTGACCCCGGTCTCTGGTCCGGCAATCTCCAAGGCCTCCGGTGGGGCGTCCGCCGGGGTACGCGTTGGCCTGATCCTGGCCGCACTGACGGCCGTGGTGTTGACGGGCCCGAGTTGCGACAGTCTGAAACCGCAGGCCGCCGCCGCGGGTCCACCCATGTCGGTCACGAGTGGTGAAGGCAATCCAAAAGGACGTGCCCGTCCACGCTGAATGGGTTGCAACCCTGGACGGCTACGTAAACGCCCAGATTCAGCCCCAGGTGAGCGGGTATCTCATCAGCCAGAACTACAAGGAAGGCTCCTACGTCCACAAGGGTGATGTGCTGTTTGAAATCGACCCGCGGCCATTCCAGGCAGTGCTCGACCAGGCGAAAGGGCAACTGGCCCAGGCACGGGCGCAACTCTATTTGGCCGACGTCAATGTGAAGCGCGACACGCGCTCTGGTCAAGGAGCGGGCCATCGCGCAGAGCCAGCTTGACACCGAAACGGCTGCGCAGATGCAGGCTCAAGCCGCTATTCAGGCGGCTGAGGCCGCGGTCGAGCAGGCGCAACTGAACCTCGGATTCACCAAAGTCCGCTCCCTCGTGGACGGAATCGCGGGAATCGCCACCACCCAGATGGGCAACTTGGTTTCGCCAGCGACCGTCCTGACGACGGTTTCCAAGGTCGACCCCATCAAAGTTTATTTCCCCATCAGCGAGCAGGAGTACCTCCAATTCACTTCCAAGCTGCTGAAGAAGACCTCGTCCAGCGATTTACTGCGTGCCTCAGAGACCAGGGCGCTTGAACTGATTCTCTCGGATGGTTCGACTTATCCGCACAAGGGGCAGGTGATCTTCACCGACCGGCAGGTGGATCCGCAGACCGGAACGATCCGGGTAGTCGGAGCATTTCCCAATCCCGGAAACATCCTCCGCCCCGGGCAGTTCGGGCGCGTTCGGGCGCTCGCTGGGCGTACGCCAGGGAGCGGTTCTCGTTCCGCAACGCTGCGTGACGGAACTGCAGGGAACCTACGAAGTGGCCGTCGTGGGCGCGCAGAACACCATTTCCGTCCGGAAGGTGAAGGTCGGAGATCGCGTGGGTTCGTTGTGGGTCATCAACGAGGGCTTGGCGTCCGGGCGAAGCAAGTCGTTTCGGACGGCACCTCGAAAGTGCGCGACGGCATGCCGGTAAAGCCCACCGTCGAGACCCCGCAGCCGGAAGGAAACCGATGATTTCCAAGTTTTTTATCGACCGCCCCATCGTCGCGATGGTGATTTCCATCGTGATGGTCATCGTCGGAGCGGTGGCCATGGCCACCCTTCCCGATCGCACAGTTCCCCGAGATTGTTCCGCCCGAAATCCAGGTGCGCGCCACCTATCCGGGCGCAGACGCGCGAACCATGGAGGAGTCTGTCGCCACTCCGATCGAGAGTCTCATGAGCGGCGTGGACTACATGAACTACATGTATTCCACCAACGACAACGGCGGCAACACCACTTTGACCGTGAATTTCGATGTCGGGACCAGCCCCAATATCGATCAGATTTTGACCCAACTTCGCGTTTCGCAGGCTACCCCGCAGTTGCCGGCCATGGTGAATACGACCGGCGTCATCGTGCAGAAGTCCCGGGCGGCCGCGATGATGGTCATCTCGTTCTATTCACCCCACGCGACTTACGACCGAAACTTTCTGACCAATTACGCGTACATCAACTACGTTGATGAACTTTCGCGCGTCCCGGGCGTGGGGCGCGTGCAGGTGTTCGGCGGCCAATACGCCATGCGAATCTGGGTGAAACCCGATCAACTGGCAAAGCTGGGCGTCACGGTTCCGCAGATTGTCTCCGCACTGCAAGCGCAGAACACCGTGAACCCGTCGGGGCAAATCGGCGGAGAACCGGTGCCCAAGGGCCAGGAGTTCACCTACACCGTCCGTTCCCAAGGACGCCTGGTGACGCCGGAGGAATTTGGCGAGATCGTGGTGCGCTCCAATCCGGACGGATCAACCCTGCGGCTCAAAGATGTGGCGCGCATCGAACTGGGAGCCCAAACCTACAGCTTCGATGGGCGATTCAACGGCAAGCCCGCCGCGAACCTCGGCATCTACCAACTGCCCGGTTCAAACGCGATTTCCGCCGCGGCGGGAGTTCGCGCGAAGTTGGAGGAATTGGGGCGGCGGCTTCCGAAGGACATGGAGTACGAAATCGGTGTGGACACCACGAAAGCGGTCACGGCAGGGATTCATGAAATCCTGCTTACTCTGTTTGAGGCCCTGTTGCTGGTCATTCTCGTGGTTTACATCTTTCTCCAGGGCTGGCGTCCCACGCTGATTCCCTTGCTGGCGGTGCCGGTTTCCCTGATTGGGACGTTCGTGGTCTTTCCGCTGCTGGGATTCTCCATCAATACGCTCTCGCTGTTCGGGTTGGTGCTGGCCATCGGCTTGGTGGTGGACGACGCCATCGTGGTGGTCGAAGCGGTTGAGCACCACATTGAAGAGGGGATGACGCCGCGTGATGCCACGCTCCTGGCGATGCAACAGGTCTCGGGGCCGGTGATCGCCATCGCGCTGATCCTCGCTGCGGTCTTTATCCCCACGGCGTTTATTCCGGGAATCACCGGCAGGCTGTACCAGCAGTTTGCGGTCACCATCGCCATTTCGGTGATCTTCTCGGCCTTCAACGCGCTCACTTTGAGCCCCGCGCTCTGCGCGCTGATTCTGAAGCCGCGCCAGCGGTTCCGCGGTCCGCTCGGCTGGTTCTTCGACTGGTTTAACCGGGTGTTCCGCCGCTCGACGGAACGGGTACATCAATTTCTCCCGCTTGCTCATCCACAAGTCCGGCTTCAGCCTGATTTTCCTGGCTCTGGTCGCCGTTCTCGCCGTGGGCATGGGAAAGAAGCTGCCCACTTCCTTCCTTCCCGAAGAAGACCAGGGCTACGTGATGATCACTCTGACGTTGCCGCAAGGCGCGTCGTTGCAGCGCACGTCGGAGGCCGCACGGAAGGTCGAAGAGATCGCCCAGAAGGTGCCCGGCGTGCAAGCCATTACTTCCATCATGGGGTTCAGCATCCTGAGCGGAACCCAGAGTTCCTATAACGCGCTCTTTTTCGTTCGGTTCAAGGATTGGGACGAGCGCCGGTCGCCGGAACAGCAGGCGCAGGCAATACAGATGCGCCTCAATCGGGAACTCTCGCAGGTGAGCGAAGGCATTTGCTTTGCTTTCTCGCCGCCCGCCATCCCGGGCATCGGCGCTGCGGGTGGCGTGAACTTTGTGCTGGAAGACCGGTCCGGGACCGGAGGGGATTTCTTTGCCGACAACCTTGACCGGTTTGTGGCTGCGGCTCAGCAGCGGCCGGAACTGGCGCGAGTCATAGCCACCTACGCCGCGCATGTTCCGCAAATCTATGTGGACGTGGACCGCGAAAAGGTGATGCGCCAGAACGTTGACATTGCGGAAGTGTACCAAACCCTGGAGACGTTCATGGGTGGCTATCTGGTGAACTACTTCAACCGCTTCGGACGCCAATGGCAGGTCTACCTGGAAGCGGAAGGTGAGTACCGCACCAATCCGAATAACATCGGCCAGTTTTATGTGACCAATCCCAACGGGGATATGGTGCCGCTGAGCACCTTGGCCAACATTCGAAGCATCAGCGGTCCCGAGTTCCTGATGCGCTACAACGAATACACGGCGGCGCAGGTCAACGCCACCGCCGCTCCGGGGATCAGCTCGGGACAGGCCATGAAAGCCATGGAAGAAGTGTTCGCTCAAACCATGCCGCGCGAGATGGGCTTTGACTACATGGGCATGTCGTTTCAGGAACAGAAAGCCGCTCAGGGTGTTCCGGCAGCGGCGGTCTTCGGGCTTTCGCTCCTGTTTGTCTTCCTGATCCTTGCCGCCTTGTACGAAAGCTGGTCCCTGCCTTTCAGCGTCTTGCTGGGTACGCCCATCGCCGTTGCCGGAGCGTTTCTGGCGCTCATGTCGCGGCACTTTGAGAACGATGTTTACGCGCAAATCGGCCTGGTGATGTTGATTGGCCTGGCCGCCAAGAACGCCATCCTCATTGTGGAGTTCGCCAAGAACGAGCATGAACACGGCAAGAGCATTGTGGAGGCCGCGCTGGCCGGGGCCCGGCTCCGCCTGCGTCCCATCCTGATGACGTCTTTCGCCTTCATCCTGGGTTGCGTCCCGCTCTGGACTGCGAAAGGGTCCGGGGCGGCGGGGCGCCGCATTCTGGGGACCGTGGTAATCGGCGGCATGTCTGCCGCCTCCTTGATTGCAATTTTCCTGATTCCGGTTACTTTCGCGGTGGTCGAGGGCCTCTCTTCCCGGCTGCGCCGCCACCCCAAACTGCAACCTGAAGCCGCTGACCCAAAGGGGGGACAGCTCGCATGATGCGCTTGCTGCCAAGGCTGCTTGCTTCTATCTTCGCTTCCGGTGCTTTTCTGCTTGGCTGCGGCTGCACGGTGGGGCCGAATTACCAGCGTCCCAAAACTGACGTCCCGGGGGGATATCGGGGAGCGCCGGCCACCGCTCCGGCGGCGGCTTCCTCCGAATCGCTGGGGGATGCCAAATGGTGGACGGTTTTCCAGGATGAGCAGCTTCAGGCGCTCATTCGCACGGCGCTTAAACAGAACTACGACGTGCGCATCGCCGCGGAACGCGTGCTGGCGGCGCAGGCGCAGCTCCGAATCGCACGTTCCGACCAGTACCCGTCGGCCGGGGTGGGGGTCGGCGGCACGACCGAACGCCAGCCCGCCAGCCCCTTTTCCGCCTGCCTATCGCTGGGATTATATGCAGGTGGGGGGAGGCGCGTCGTGGGACATCGACTTCTGGGGGAAGTACCGAAGGGCCACCGAGGCTGCTCGCGCCAATCTGGCCCAGACCGAGTGGGGAAAGCGCGCGGTGGTGAGCACCCTCGTTGCGAATGTTGCCAGCGCCTACTTCCGGCTCAGGGCGCTTGACCTGGATCTCGAAATCACCCAGCGCACCCTCGCCTCCCGGCAGGAATCATTGCGGCTGACGAAGCTCCTCGCGGATCAAGGGGCTGCTTCGATGGTGGACGTGCGGCAGGCGGAGCAGCTTGTCTATGTGGCCTCTGCCACCCTCCCGGATCTGCAACGGCAAATCGAACAGGAAGAGAACTACCTCAGCTTCCTGCTTGCCCAAAACCCCGGGCCCATCACTCGGGGGCGCAGCCTGACCGAACAGGCGCGGCCGCCCGTGGTTCCCGCGGGGCTGCCCTCCCAATTGCTCGAACGCCGTCCGGACATTCACGAGGCCGAGCAGCAATTGATCGCGGCCAATGCCCAGATCGGTGTGGCGCGGGCCGCCTACTTCCCGTCCATCTCCCTGACGGGAACGGCCGGATTCATGAGCTCTGCCTTGACCGACCTGTTCACGAAGCCTGCAGGCACTTGGGATGTCGCCGCTTCCGTCGCCCAGCCGCTCTTCACCGCCGGCAAGTTGCAGGCCAATGTCCGGCTGGCGGAAGCGCAACAGCGACAAGCCTTGCTGGCGTACCAGCAGACCATCCAGAATGCGTTCCGGGATGTTTCCGACGCTCTGGTGGCCTACCAAAAGACCCGCGAGACGCGGGAACAACAAGAACTCTTGGCCGCCGCCGCGCAGGACTCCGCCCGGCTGGCGCACGTGCGCTACGATGGCGGCGCGACCGCTTACCTCGAAGTCCTCACCAACGAAACCAATTACCTGGCCGCTGAGCTGAATCTTTCCCAGGCGAGGCTGAATGAGATGCTCTCCCTGGTGCAGATTTACAGTGCGCTGGGTGGCGGCTGGCAGCAATAGGCCCCCTGCCGCGCCATCGCAGGCATGAAAACGAGAGCTCACGCGAGGCCGGGGAAGTAGCGGCGATCCCGCGTCTGCGGGATCGCCGAATGGCGGCTTAAAGCCGCCTCTACGTCAAACTGAACCACCATCGGGCTCTTGACAAGTTAAGCTTAGCATGCTAGCCTACACACGGAGGGTAACCTCTCCTGCGAAGACCGTAGAGACCTCGCGCACGACCCTCCTCTTCTTCTTTCTAAACAGACTGTTTGTCATTGCCTCTCCTTTGTCACGACGACCGCAACAACTTCAAAAAATAGCGGAACGAATCCGGAATCTTATTGAAAACAAAGGGTTACTGTGGAAAAAGTGGGCGCGAAGCCGGAATGTTATAGAAAATAAAGGTATTTACAGGTATAAAGCCGTAATGTCATTGAAAACACATAAGTTAAAGGATTAGATGTTCGGACGCACATTGCCAAGCGGCTCTACGAACTGTTTCTAGCCAGGAAAGTCCAGAGCGAGATTCTTCGCTCTGTGCCGGTGCGCGCCATCGAACGTCACCCCAATCGTCATTCCCGCGGAAGCGGGAATCCATCTGTAGATTGACCTCGTCCCCCGCTTTCGCGGGGGTGACGACGGCGGCGACTTTCATCCAGCAATTTGACAACCGGCCCGATTGCGGTGCTTGCGACGTTTGCAAGCTTTTCCTGGGTTACAATACCAAGCATTCGAAAGCGAGCTCCTGGTCCTTACGAGCGCCGAGCTGAGGCCGGTCAGGCATTTGGGGATTGACACGGCCCGCTTTGCAGGGGGGTACGATGACAGAAGAGAAGCGTTTCAAGCAAAGATATGAAGCAGGCGATACTCCTTGGGATATTGGCAAACCTGACTTCAACCTCATTCAGACGGTAACCACGACGCCCATAAAACCCTGTAAGGCATTGGATATTGGCTGCGGAACTGGCGATAACGCAATATGGCTCTCGCAACAAAAGTTCCATGTGTTGGGAATCGACGCGTCTGAGATTGCAATTGAGAAGGCTGAACAGAAAGCCTTGACAGCCAATGCCAAATCTACCTTTCGTGTGAGTGACATCCTCACAAGCGACGTTGAGGGGGCGCCATTCGGCTTTGCATTTGATAGAGGCTGTTTTCATGCCTTGAGTTCGGATAAAGAACGGAAAAGGTTTGCCGAAAAGGTAAGTGTCCAATTAGAAAAAGACGGCCTGTGGCTGAGTCTTCTTGGCAACGCTGATGAAGAACGTCATGCCCCAGGTCCGCCACAGCGGACTGCAAGAGATATTGTTAATGCTGTTGAGCCCTACTTCGAAATCCTCTCACTTGTTTCAGGCTATTTCGGATCTAACCGCCCAAACCCGCCTAGAGCCTGGGTTTGCCTCATGCGGAGAAGGGCGTTTTGAATAAGACTTACTGAGGATTGCAAAATAGAGTGACGCTTTATCAGCTAGCGCCGCCGTCCCGGCGGCGGGCGCTTGGGCGTTACGCCCCAGCAAATACGCGGGCAAGATGGCCTTGCCACAGCCGGCAAGATGCCAGCGCTACTAGGCCCCCTGTCACCCTATTGTGCAATCCTCAGTAGAGGCGCGACGTCGATACGCCAAACGGAACGCCTTCAGCCTCTGCGGTGAGTGATGCCGGCGGGCATGGCGGTCTACCGATTTCCGGCTCACGTACGGCTGGCAAACTCCACCAGCGGCGCTGTCCCTCCTTCTAAAGGTGCGGAGTGGCTGAAGACGAGCGTCCTGATGCTGCGGTCACTGGCTAGGCTGCGCGCAAGCCCCACCAACGATTTCCGGTTCTGCGCTGTATTCTCGGTGAACACCCAGGGCGCCGCTTTGAGGCGACCCTGTTTGTCTTGGTTGGCGCTGTCACCCAAAAACAGGTTCTCCCCGATGGCATACGCAGCGCTTCCCGGCGTGTGGCCCGGCACGGCGAAAACGTGGACCCGAAAGGAACCCAGTTGCACAACCTCGTCATCGTGCAAGGTCCGCGAGAGGCGAATGCCTGTACGCCTTGGGGGCCTGAAACGCATGATCGGAGCTCCGCCCGAGGAGTTGCCTTCCACGACGTCCACCTCTGCGGCAAGCGCCATCACTTGCGCATTTGGGAACTTTGCAATCCCTCCGGTATGATCGGAATGACCGTGGGTCAGCAGAATGAACTTCACGTCGTCTGGACCCAGACCGCGACCGGATAATTCCGCGAGAAGAGCCTTTGCCTGGACATCTTTGCCGGCATCGACTAGCGCCACCTCGTGCTCGCCTAATGGCACCAAACCTGCGCTCACGAAACCATCTCTGACAAGCGTCATGCCATTGATTTCCAACCGCTCCGGCAGGCGCTTCAAAGTCAGGAAAGGGCCGATGACTATGCCCACCGCGGCAACCAAGATCACAACCGCTGCAAGCGCCACGATCCACCACATACGGGACCTCCTCAAGTCAGGCGTTTCCGGTTTCGCTTTCTGGACAGGACGAGTATACACGATGTTTGTTCCCGGACTCTCCGCTACAACGTGCCCGGCCGGGAGGGGCTATTCTCTTCCAGTTGGGATTTTCAGTTCGGGAGAAGTAAAATGCTATGCTTCCGGCGCTGAGGGCCCCTCTCCTTATGAGGAAATCGAACGTTCCGAAAGGAGGCATGGAGACACAATGATTTCCACGCAGATTCCGATCTCTCTTCCTCGTTGTTCGGCGGTTCGCCGCTTGCTTCTCACGGTCCTTTGGGTTGGCTTGTTTCTGCTTTCCACGCAGCCGGGCGCCTTTGCCCAGAGCGATCCGCTTCACATTTGGGTTGGGAAACTGGACCGCGCCATGGCGGAAAAATGGGTGGGCGCGCACCTTGCTCAAGAAGAAAAAAACGTGGAGGAGTTGTTGGCGTTGAAAGGTCCCCGCACGATCGAGAACACGCTGCGGACCTACGACAACGCCCAGAACGAACTGGAACTGGCGGGCTGGGAGGCGTACCTCATGTACGCGGTCGCCCCACAAAAAGACGTGCGGGATGCCGGCCAAGCGCTCGCGCAGCAGGTTCAGCAGGCCAGCAACGCCCTCAGCTTGAATCAGGATGTGTACCGCGCGCTCGCCGCGGTTGACGTCTCCACTGCGGACCCAGCGAGCCGGCACTACATGGAACGTACGCTGCTGGAATACCGCCTGGCTGGCGTGGACAAAGACGCTGCCACCCGGGCCGAAATCAAGAAGAAGCTGGACAACATCTCGGAAGAAGAACTTAAGTTCGGCCGAAACGTGCAGGAAAATGTGAACCCTGTAATGCTAAAAGACAAAGCCGAATTGGCCGGTCTCCCTGCCGACTTCATCACTGCCCACCCGCCCGCGGCCGACGGATCGATCACCTTGACCACGGACGAGACCGACTACGCCCCGGTGATGAACTACGCCACCCGCGATGATCTGCGCAAGCGGATGTACTTGGCATATTACAACCGCGCCTACCCGGCGAACAAGGAAGTCCTGCTTGACGTGCTCAAAACCCGGGATGAAGTGGCCAAGATCATCGGGTATCCGACTTCTGCCGATCTCGCCACGGCCGACCAGATGATCGGTTCAGCGGCGAACATGAAATTGTTTCTGGGCAGAGTGGATGCAGCGTCTCGGGCTGCGTCAGGCCGCGAATACGACATGCTGCTTGCGTCCGCCCGGCAGAAGCAGCCGGGCATCACCGCCATTCCCGCCTACGGCCGCTTTTATTGGGAAGAACAATACGCAAGATCAACCTTTAACTTCGACTCGCAATCTGTGCGCCCATACTTTCCCTACGATCGAGTGCAGCCGGGCGTCCTCGACACCGCCGCCAAGCTCTTTCACGTCGCCTTCAAACCGGCTCGGGACGCTGCCGTCTGGGATCCCTCCGTCTCCGCCTGGAATGTCTTCGATGGTGACAAACTCATCGGGCGTTTTTACCTCGACATGCACCCGCGCGAGGGCAAGGACAAATGGTTCAGCTCGGCCCCGGTCGTTCCCGGCATCAGGGGCCGGCAGTTGCCCGAGGGAGCGCTCATCTGCAACTTTCCCGGAGGAAAGCCAGGCGATCCAGGCCTGATGCAGTACTCGGACGTCGTCACCTTTTTTCACGAGTTCGGACATCTGATGCACAACATCCTGGGCGGACAGGTGGCGTGGAGCGGCATCACAGGTTTTTCGACCGAGACTGACTTCATCGAGGCGCCTTCGCAAATGCTGGAGGAATTTTTCCGCGACCCTACGATCCTGCGCTCCTTTGCGAAGCACTACCAGACCGGCGAGGTCCTTCCCCTCGACCTGATCGAGCGCATGAACCGGGCCAGCGCGTTCGGCCGCGCCGGATGGGTGCAGGCGCAGCTTTTCTACTCGACCTACTCCCTTGACCTGCACGACCGGTCCCCCGATACGATCGACCTCGATGGCATTCTGCGCAGCGACTACACGCGCTTTTTCCCTTACCCGTTCGTGGATGGTAATCGCTTGTACGCCGCCTTCACGCATCTGATGGGCTACGCCTCGAACTACTACACCTACCTGTTCGACAAAGTCATCGCCCTGGATTTCTTCAGCCAGTTCGACAAGAGCAATTTGCTGGGCGGAGAGGCTGCGATGCGTTATCGCAAGGCCGTTCTCGAACCGGGAGGATCAAAACCCGGCACGGAACTGGTACGCAGCTTCCTGGGGCGGCCGCAGAACCTGGATGCGTTCGAGCTGTGGATGGATGAGGAGTTTCGCAGCAGCACGAAGTAGGTAGGGCGAAGCTCGCAGCCGTGCTCAACGGCCGCACAACGGCAATGCTACGCCGCTGTTTCGTGAGTCACCTGGCGTGGGTCTTTATCATCTCGCAATCCGGCAAAAAGAGGCCAACAGGATCCTGGAGCGAGCGGGAGATTTCCGGGAGAAATCCTTCGATCACCTCATTCGAAAAGAAGATGAGCAGCTTTCGATTGCGGCTTGGATGCAAGCCGCAATCGTCTTTTGCTAGTGGACCATCGCAGATCGCCAGTCGGTAAATTGCTGGCAATGTGAAGCCCGCACCTGCTGCCAAACTGCCTCTGGAACTTTCAGGAAGAGATCTGCAATTTTGGGATCGAATTGCTGCCCTCGCAGACGGTCAACCTCCGCCTGAACGGCTGACAGCCCGGCCGCTTTCCGATAGGGCCGATCGGAGGTCATGGCATCCAGCGTATCAGCCAGCGAGAACAGGCGGGCGCCGAGCGGGATCCGGTCGCCTGCCAGCCCATCGGGGTACCCGCGTCCATCGTAACGTTCGTGATGGTGTCTTACGATAGGGGCGGCGTGCTCGAGAAACGGGACTCGCTTCAGGATCTGCTCTCCCGCCAAAACATGTCTGCGCATTTGGGCCCATTCGTCGTCGCTGAGTTTTCCCGGTTTAAGCAGAATGGAGTCAGCCACCGCGATCTTGCCAATGTCGTGCAAGAGTGCAGCGTGAGCGAGTGAGGGCAGGAGCGCCGGCGGGTAGTTGACCAGACGGGCCAAGTGCAAGGTGTAGGCTCGAACGCACAATGAATGCGCGTAGGTTTCATGCTCTCGCGCCTCCAGGGCCAGGACAAGAGCTTCCAGCGTGGATTGGTAGTTTTCCTGCACTTCATGTAGAGCCCGCATCAAATCCCGCGTGCGCCGCTCAATGCTGGTTTCGAGTGAGATGCGGTAGGCGCGGGATTCGCGCTCCATTTGGAGCAGACGGAAAGCTCGTGAAATAGACCGCTCCAAGGCCTGAAGGGAAAAAGGTTTCAACAGGAAGTCCGATGCCCCCAAGTGCAGGGCCTCGATGATGTCCTCGATTCTGGCTCGGCCAGTGATCAGGATGAATCCAACATCCCATTTCGACTGCCGGGCCACGGAAAGAAGCTCCAGGCCCGTAGACCCAGGCATGTAGAGGTCGGAGAGAATGATGTCGTACTTTCCATTCTCGATGGCTGCAAGAGCGGCAGCAGCGTTCTCAGCCACACCCACGCCCGAAGCCTTGGGGGCAATGGCCACCCTCAAGAAACCCCGTACCGATGGGTCATCGTCGACGATGAGGACCTTCGGTAGTGAAGACTCAAACATCGGGCTGCTCCACGGAGTCCCCCCCCCCAATCGGAGCGAGCACACCTGCTCGCCCAACGGGCGCCGGCGAGCTGCATCAAGTCACCTCAGAATAAACATCGGATTTAGTTACGACGACTTTAGCCCGGACGTCTCACCGCGCTCCGTCCTTTGCAGTTTGGCGACCGGAAGGGCGGGCAAAGAATGCCGGCATTTGAGGCACCGGCAATCCGACTGGTGACCATGAGGGGCGGGCCACTTCCGAACCGCCAAACGGGGGTTAACTTTTTCCTCATCCTTAAAGGTTTTCCCACCGATGTTAGAGATGATTAATGAGAACAGGCCTTCGAGAGGTGTCTCTGTCGTCGGAAGAGGGATCACCTCGGATAAGAGAAACCATGCGCGTTCTTCTAGTGGAAGACGATAGACCAGTCGCAAGTTTTATCAAAAGGGGTCTGGAGTCGGAACAATACGCTGTGGATGTGGCGGGAGATGGAATGGAGGCCGAGTCGTTAGTTGGGGAGGCCGACTTTGACCTGGTCATCCTCGACTTGGTGCTTCCCAAAATAGACGGCCTGGAGGTGCTGAAGGAGATACGCGTCCACAAGCCTTCCCTTCCTGTCCTCATTCTTTCCGGCCTTGCACGCGTGGAGGACCGGGTGAAGGGCTTGGACCTCGGCGCGGATGACTACCTGACCAAACCATTCTCTTTTAGCGAGCTCTCGGCCAGGGTACGAACCCTACTGAGACGAACCCCGATTGGGAGTGGTGTCATACTCCGAGTCGAGGATTTGGAATTAGATCGTGTGGAAAGGGCTGTGAGGCGGGCGGGGCGGCGGATTGAGCTGACTCCTCGCGAATTTGCCTTGCTCGAATATCTCATGCGTAATGCGGGACGATGTGTGACCCGCGCCATGATTGTCGAGCATGTCTGGAATTTCTCCTTCGACACCATGACGAATGTAGTTGATGTTTATATCAACTACTTGCGAAAAAAGGTCGACCAGGATGCTGCGAATAGACTCATTCACACGGTTCGGGCCGTTGGTTATCAGTTGGGGCACAGGAAATAAGGAGGTGAGAGTGACTTTCGTGAAACATGAGAACGGGCGCTTTGGGCCCGCAGGAATCCCGTACCTGCGCAATTGTAAAACTTTAATCTATGGTTAATGATTTTCTAATCAAAGTGTCACTACAATGGGCACCGTTGGAGCAGGCTATGAGCCAAACGGACTATGGCGTGGCGTGTGGCGCGCGCAGCGCCGCTATCGTGGCGAGCGCGAATAAAGAGCTGCGCAAGCGAATTCTGAAATGGTTGGGTGCCCGCAGTTGGATGGTCGAAGAGGCGATGGGGGGAGCGGAAGCATTATCACTGGTGGAGGACGGAGGATTCGGAGCCCTGCTGCTTGACCGTTGGTTACCCGACCTCGATGTCCAGGAATTGGCTGGCATGGTCAGGGAGCGGCATCCCCACGTTCAGGTGTTGGTCCTTGGCACCGAAGCCGAGGAACGCGGGCTGATCGAGACACTTTCTCCGCCTGACGGCTTGCCGCTGAGTTTCGCCAATGCTCAGGAGCCAATCGGGGAAAGAAGGGCTGAGGGAGTAAAGGACGAGCGACCCGGGGCGGACAGGATCGCGCCGGAGATGAGAAGAGAGGAGCCACTGCCGGGGATGATGGGAACCAGCTCGGCGATGCAGCGGGCCTTTCGTCTGGCCAGGTTGGTCATACCCCGCCGTACGACGGTTCTCATCATGGGCGAGACGGGAACGGGCAAGGAGCTGATGGCGCGCGCCATCCACGATCTCGGGCCTCGCGCTCAGCGTCCCTTCATCACGGTGAACTGCGCAGCCATCCCGGAAGCTCTCCTCGAGTCTGAATTGTTCGGCCATACGCGCGGGGCTTTTACGGGAGCCTTCCAGTCTCGCTTGGGAAGGATCAATTCTGCCCATAGTGGAACGCTTTTCCTGGACGAAGTGGGAGAGCTGCCTTTAAGCATGCAGGGCAAGCTGCTGCGTTTTTTGCAAGGAGGAGAAGTCCAGCGACTGGGGAGCCCGGACGTATTCCAGGTTGACGTGCGTGTCCTCGCGGCTACCAATGCCGACCTGACACGCGCCACGACCGAAGGCCGGTTCAGCGACGCCCTCTACTATCGCATCGCCGTGTTTCCCATTCAACTTCCACCGCTTCGCGAGAGGAAAGAAGACATCCTTCCCTTGGCAAATCATTTTCTGCACTCATTCTGTCGCGGGGCTGCCGTTCCCTGCAAATCGCTATCCTTCGAGGTGGCGCGAGCTTTGGAGGCTTACGCGTGGCCTGGAAACGTTCGTGAGTTGCAGCACGTCATCGAGCGGGCATTCATCCTGTCGGAGAGTGGGCCGGCAATTCGTCCCGAACACATCAGCATACCTGTATGACGTCCGCTCCGAGAGAACGGAACTGCTGCTCACAGTCTCCTCTGCAAGGTTCCACTTGGGAGAAACGGTGTCAGGGGAGAAACGGTGTCAGGAACGTGTGAAGAAATTTACGACACTGCGTAGCTGTGGTAACTGGGGTGAAGCAGAGTGGAAGCATGAGCGAAAACACTCAGGTTATTCGTCCACGGCTGGTTGCTGTAAATCGTCGTCAGATGGTGATGCGGGCCATTGAAGTGGAGTTACTGATTGAAGAAGATCACAGCGCGCGCTCGATTTGGGAGTTGGTGGGGCGGCTGGATCTAAGTCGGTATTATGCCGAGATCGGCTCGGTGGAGGGGCGGGCGGGGCGAGAGCACACCGATCCGCAGGTATTGATCAGTCTATGGCTGTATGCCTATAGCCGTGGCATCAGTTCGGCACGCGAGGTGGCGCGCCGGTGCGAGTTTGAACCGGCCTTTCAGTGGCTGTGCGCGCTGGAGCCGATCAGTCATCGCACGCTGTCGGGTTTTCGATCCGGTCATCAAGCGGCGTTGAATGATCTGTTCGTGCAGGTGCTGGGGATGTTGAGTGCCGAGGGTCTGATCACCTTGGAGCGCGTGACGCTGGACGGCACGAAGATCAAGGCCAATGCCGGCGGCAACACGTTCCGCCGCCAGGAGAAGCTGGAAGCTCACCTGCAATTGGCGCGCGAGCAAGTGCGGCTGATGGAGGAACTATCGGCGGAAGAGGAGCAGATGGGCAAGCGGCAGAGGGCGGCGCGGCGGCGGGCCGCACGGCAACGGCAGAGCCGTTTGGAGGCGGCGGTGCGCGAGGTGGAGAGAATGCAGAGCGAGAAAAAAGAGGATCGTGAGCGGTTTGTGGCGCGCGCTTCGAGCACCGATCCGGAAGCCCACGTGATGAGGAATGGCGAGGGCGGCACGGTTCCCAGCTACAACGTGCAACTGCTGACCGACACCGCGCACGGACTGATCGTGAATGTGGACGCCACGACCGAGGCCGTCGATCACCATCAACTCGCACCGGCTCTCGAGCGCTGCCAGCAGACCTTGGGACGCCACCCGCAGCAGGTGGTGGCCGATGGCGACTATACCAATCACGCTTCGGTGCAGGCCGCGGGGAACTACGGCGTGGACTTTTATGGGTCATGGCAAGCGAGTTGGAAGCCGGGCGAACGCGACGCCCAAGGCCGCAGCGCCGCGTTTCTGGCCAGCGCCTTCCCCTACGATGGTGAGCGGGATTGCTTCACTTGCCCGGCGGGAGAAACGTTGACTCACCAGGCGACGCAGAATCGCGAGCAGGGACTTCGCATCCACGTCTATCGCGCGCCCAAGGAAGCTTGCCAGAGGTGTGCCTTACGCAGCCAGTGCGCCCCGCCGAAAGCCCGCCCCGCCTGGGTGCGCTCGCTTGCGCGCAGCGAGGAACCCGCGGCGACCCTAGCCTTTAAGGCCAAGATGGCCACCGAAGCCGCGCAACAGATTTACGCGCAACGGTCGCGCGTCGCGGAGTTTCCCCACGCCTGGATTAAAGAACGATGCGGCCTGCGCCAGTTCCGCTGTCGAGGCCGCCTGAAAGCAACTCTGGAAGCCACTTGGGCGGCGCTGAGCTATAACCTAACCCGCTGGTTTGCCTTAAGGCGACGAGCAACCCTCACCCAAGCCGCGCTGGCTTCGGTTTAGGAGGGGAGAATGAAAAGATGGGAGCGAAGACAATGCAAACGCGAAGGATGAACACGCCGGTCAAAGGCATCATCTTCCGCTGGGAACTTAACACGCAAAAAATGTGACGTGTTATTCGACCATCATCTCGAATCCGTGCTTCTCCAAACACATTTCTTCACACGTTCCAGGTACCCTTTCAACGCTTTGCAGGGCGCCATGGGTTCCTCATCGTGTTTTCCAACCCGAATTGCGCAACCGCCTTGCTGACCCATCCCTCCGACCCATACGGCTTGCTTCTTTTTATGGCATATCGGATCTTTTCAACTTCTTCCTTGGGCTGCGAGCGGTTAAGCCACTCCAGATATTCGCCCGGCTCTGGGCACGGGCCACGGACTCAGCAGCCCCTTGGGGCCGTCGTTTCCGTGCAGGCGGGCGTAAACGCTGGACCATGGCCACTCCTCCGCCCTTTTGACCAAGCCCGCTCGCTGGGCGTTTCTTTCCACGTAGCGAACCAAGGTCAGGAAATGGCTGTCCTGTTCGACGGGGAGCGACTTATATCGGCCTTGGTAAATATGGCCGTATCCGACGGTCCGCGTTTTGGCGTGATAACGCTGCGTGTGGGTCAGCGTGATCCTTTGCAGGAATTTCGACAGGTCGCCGTCGGCGCGGGGATAAAGCACCATATGCCAATGGTTCGGCATCAGCGGGGTAGCGCAGAGGTAGCCGTAGTTTGGCTTCCTCTGCGGCTCTTCTAAATCCGCGTGTGGGCATCGGCGGGCAGCAGGAGGCGGTCGACGGAAAGGCCGCTGGGGGTCGCCGGCCCGCAATTCACGCTGCCCGTATAATCGTGAACGCTCGACCACGGCCAATCTTCCGGGCGGCGCGCCCAACCCGCCCTCACCGGGTTCAGATGAATGTATCCCACTTTTTCCTTATACTCCCCCACGGTGCGCAGCGCGCGGTCAAAGAAGCGGGGCTGTAGCAGCCGCCCTACTTCCCCACGTTTATGGTTAATGCGCTTCGTCGCCCCATCTTTGATGGATTCCATCACTGTCGAGATGGTGAGCGGAGAGCGGGGATAGAAAATGGCATGCCAATGGTCCGGCAAGAAGACCCAGGCGGTGAGCAGAAAGCCATGTTCTTCACGGCGTTCCTGGATGGCTCGTGCCAAGAGGGCGAATTCTGAATCGGAGAGCATCCGCCGCCGGGGCAAGACGCGAGAGGTGATGAAGAACCAACGGTCCGACACGACCAATCGTCGAAGGCGCGACATGGCGGCCATTTTAGAGCTTGAAACCGCCAGTGAAAAGCCCAATCTTATACCAAGACAAAACCCGGTAGAGTAGGAGAGAGGGCGAGCCCGATAGAGGCGACCCACTCTCCCCTCGTCGAACCGGACGTGAAGGTTTCCCTCATCCGGCTCTCCGGAAAGTTTCCGACCGCAGGCAGACGCAGGCGCTCACCGAGGGACCGTTAATAGCTTCAGGCCCATGCGCAGAAAATGCTGCGTATGGGTTTTCCCTTGGGGTGGGCGAAAGGGTCGCTGGCTTCTCCGTCCCACATGACGATAGAGGCGGCACAGTACGAAGGTGTTGATCTTCCCGTAAGCCCCACGCGGGCGCCCAAACGAGAAGTAGTTTCCCCAGCCTTTCAGGTGTCGATTCAACTCCGCAATCAGGCGCGGCAGGGGTTTATGACTTTGCGAATAGCCGGTCATTTCCCGCAGTCGATTCCGCTCCCGTTGCAGCGCTTTCTTCGACGGCACAATGTTCAGATAGCGATGCCCACGACCTTTCCAGTCGCGGTCGTATCGGAACGTGTACCCCAGAAAGTCCAGGTGCGCTTGCTTCTCTTTCAGGTCCACCACGCGCGTCTTCTCCCGGTTGATCTCCAACCCCATCCAGGTTTCTAACTTCTCCTCGATATACCCGCGCAGGTTGGGCGTCAGATAGCGCGCCAGCACGACAAAATCGTCGGCATAACGCACCAGCTTCGCCTTGGCCCAGCGGGCCGGCCCTTGCGAGCCGTGGAACACCTTATCGAACCAATGCAAGTACAGATTCGCCAGCAGCGGAGAAATCACTCCGCCCTGCGGTGTTCCCTTCTTCGGACGGCTCACCTTCGGCGTGCCGCCCTTCTCCTCCGGCGCTTCCACCACCGGCGTCTCCAGCCACATCCGAATCAACTTCAGGACCTGGCGGTCCGCGATCCGCATGCGCAGGCACGCCTGCAGTTTGTCGTGAGGAATCGAATCGAAGTAGCCCTTTAAATCCGCGTCATACACCGCCTGATACCCGGCGTGCAAGTGCCCGCGTATCTCCGCCAGAGCCTGGTGCGCCGAGCGTCCCGGACGGAACCCGTACGAACAATCCAGGAAATCCGCCTCAAAGATCGGCTCCAGGATCAACAGGGTCGCCATCTGCGCCACCCGGTCCCGCACCGTCGGTATTCCCAACGGTCGCAGCTTCCCATTCTCCTTCTCGATGTAGACGCGTCGTACCGCTTGCGGCCGGTAGCGCTTCGTGCGCAGGGATTCCTGCAACTCCTCCAGAAATCCCTTCACCCCGGCGGGAGAGGCTTCGATCTGTCCGATCGTCACCTCGTCCACACCCGGTGCGCCTTGGTTGGCACGCACCCGCTCCCACGCCGCTTCCAGCGTGTCCCGCCGATAAATCCGGTCGTACAACGCATAGAACCGGAACTTCGGTTCCTGCTTGGCCTTTTGGCCCAACTTCTGTCTCAGAAGAGAGAGTTTTCCCGGCAGCGGAACCTCGTGCTCGCTGCTCATCAGCGGCCCTGCGCTCCACCTGCCGTTCTTCCGTAGTGGGGGTCTTCTCCAAGCGGCCTTCTCCTCCTCTTACTGAAGTTCACTTCCTGTGAGGCCCCTTCGCTCCACGGTCGTTACCCGCTTCTTCGCTACTATGAGCCCCTCCGACTCCCGGCGGAACAGCCCTGGAGGTTATTGATTCCCCCCAGCGCCTGGGGTCGAGTCACCTCTCCCCCGCCCCGTCGGGCCTCCCAGGTTCCTCGGCTGATCTGTCCTCGCGCGCCGCCTCCTCCCACCCCGGAAGGCCCGATGAGTGCTCGCACCCGTTGCTTCCCCATCGATGTCAGGCTTCACCACTCTCTGGCGGGCTGGCCACCTTCCATTGCATAACGGGGCCGAAATGAGTTCGCTTGCGCTGCGGCTCACGAGTTCGCCCTTGCAAGGCTTCGTCAGCAGGATTACTCCCGCCCACGCTTGCCGGGCTACTTGTCGAACGGGTAATCTACAAGGTGAACTCCTTTCAGTTCACAAGATCAGCCAGGCTTGCCCTGGCACATCCAGAGGAACGCAAAATACGCGTACCTCTGCGCTACCCCAGCACGACCTCCGCGGTACCCGGTGTGAATTCGAACGATCCGTTGCTCGCAACGAAGAGCCGCGGACCGCAGACCCGGCGGTCCGCGCTACGCTTGCTCAGAAAGACCGCCAGGTGGGGTACCCACCAAGCCCTGTCGACGCGTCCGGCTTGAGGACGAAGTCGTACTTCCAGCCTGTGGGGTTCCACCTCGTCGCCTTGCCCGCCAAATCGAAGAATTTCCCCTCCTTGACTACCTGATTAAATGTCTCGATGTCCTTCAGCGAGATGGCGTCAAGGATCTGCCGGACGGTCACGTCGTGCAAGTGCAAGGTAAAGCGCGGGGGCACGAAATTACCCGACCAAATAGATCCCGGTGAGCCGCCGGGCTGCCGGTTAGTTCTTTTCATCCATTCCTCGTGCCTCCGGCGCAGGAAGTCCCTTAGCTCCGGGGCACCCTCGTCGATGCGCCCAATCGCCTGACCGGCAGTCACGTTTGCATCGATGCTGTAGTCCCGGACCTTGATGTTCAGCAGGTCATTGGGATTTTCGCCTCCCCCCTTGGGCCTGACATCAATCATGAGGCCCTTGATTACCTCGCACTCGTACCGCGGGTCGACTCGGCAAAAGAGTTGTATAATCTGGGGGGCGGTTGCGTTGGCAAATACGAGCAGATCGGCGCACCCTTCTCCCCCTCTGCATGCGGAACCCGCTCGAACCCGATGATGATGTGGTCTGGGTCCTTACTGCGCAGCGCCGCGAGTGCCTCCTCCATGTCGGCATCCACAACCGTCAAGGATGGTACCCGCAAGGCCACAATGGGGCCCTCCGCAGCGCCACACTCCGCACAGGGACAACCCTGCTGCTGCGGTCGAACCGACGTGAGTGGGGTGACGAGCTCAAAAAGGACGAACCCGCCAACCAAAGCACCAAAAAAAGATAGAAGTTTCCTCTTGTTTTCCATGTCTGCGCACCTCCTACGGGCTTAGGGACACCCCGCTGCACGTCCAGTTCACGCTCTCTGTGAGCACTGTGAAGCCATTCGCCGTTCCCGTCTGTGTCGCTGAAACACTGCAGCTACCCTGGCTTTGGCACGTGCTGCTGCAGAAATAGAAGCAGTCCGTGACCGTGTCGCCCGTTCCGCCGCCCGTCACCAATAGGTTTGACGCGCACTGTCCTGTGGGGGTCGTATAGGACTCTTCTAAATCCATGCTGTACCCCGCGATCCACCTGCCGAACTGATCCATGACGTGGTAGGTGCGGTTTCTCAGATAGCTGGTGTAGCTGCCCGTCCCGGAGAAGTAGCTCTGAGTGCAGGTGTTCGTTCCGGTGCCCCCCACGCACGTGTGGCCGGTGCCATTCGTGGTGTCACTTTGTAGCGAGAGCGAGGTTGGCCTTACAACTGTGATGTTCACAGTCGCACTCGGAGCCGACCCGTTTAAGGTGTAGGTTACCGTGATCGGAGTGTCGTTGAGCGCCATGCTAGCGACCACTGCGGTGACTGTAACCTGCGAGGACGTTGTTCCGGTGAGGCTGACGTTTCCGCTTGTTGTGGTCCAACTGTAAGTTCCGCCCGAGGGGGTGCCAGTAGCAGTGAGAGGCATTGTGTGGGCCCCGTTAGTACCGTTCCTCAGCGGCACGTACCCCGCCCCCGAAACGGTCACGCTAACCTCCGTAGTCGGTGCCTGGACGTTGCCGTTCAGAAGGCTTCCCTGGCAGCCCAACTGCGGGTAATCCACCCAGTTACCGTAGTCGCTGTATTGCGCCGTGATCAAGCTCGTGCCTCCACTTACGCCCTTAACCGTCCCCGAGTTGACCGAGGCTATATTGGAATATTGTGAGCTCCAGGCGGCGGATGCGGTTGTGTTGTAGTAGTAGTACGTCATATTACAACTCACGTATGCGGAGTAGAAAATCAGAGGCACTTGGCCCAGCACCAGCAGATTCGAGCTCCCGGGATTAATGTAATCTGAGTTGGGCGTGTAGTTGAGCGGACACGAGCAAAGGTCGCAGTCGTAGTTGCTCGCCATCCCCTGCCGGCGATGGATGAGCATCAGGCGGCCCATCACCGGCACGTTGTCGGCTCGCACCCAGATCACACTGCCATCGGTAGCGGCGGCTGGAATCGTATTCTTATTCAAGTCCGGCTGCTGGGCGTCGCGCAGCTTGCGCAGGTCCAGGGCGCGCGTCTCATGCGGATTGAGCCGCAAGCTATCGTCAGGTAGTAGGTCGGGCTGCCGTTGGCCGAAACCTTAAACCCGATGCGCGCCGGCTGGTCGCTTTCGTTGGTGAGAAACAGAATCGATTCCGTGTCCTCGTCCAAATGCCAGGGATTGGCCGCCCGAACCCGCCCAGCCATTCCCCTCGTTTTGAACGTGGCTATCGACCACGAGGTTACCTCTCGACTCGATGCTGGTCACCTGGGCCTGAAGCGATCCCGGCGCCCCGCTATATTGGATGCGCACCGAGCAGAAGGGGAGAGGAGCCGGGAACTGATTCGTCACGGCGGCCAGTGAGATATCCTGACTGCTGTAAGGGGGTACCGTCACTGGAGCTAGCGGAGACTGCACGGTGGGGGGTGAGTGAGTTCCGTCCTGTGCCGCCACCGGATCAAGAGCCGCAGGCGTCGAGCCCGTCGAGCCATTGCCGGCCGCGACCTGTGGGTATTCGAGCGTGACGGTCACAGTTTGCGCTGAAGAGAGCAAGTTGCGCACCACCACGTGGGGAACGAATGTTCCTGCCCCCGCAAAGGGCGAATCGCTGCCCGGCGTGCCAATGGGCAGACCGCTCGCGTGCAAGGCGCTGGCGCGCTCCAGGCCGGGAGAGGGGAAGTCTATGTTGGAGGAGAAGCCGGTGGCCGGGTCCGTGATCCTGCCGTTGGCGATCAGGGCGGGGTTGGCGCCCGTCTGGATAATGGTGATTCCACCCTCCGGGGCCTGCGACGGATCGACCCCCAGGCTCGTCAGCAATTGAGTGATGTCCAGGACCTTCGTCTCGTAAGGGACAAAGGTGAGCGGAGCATTCAACGGATGCCGCTGCCCCTGAAAGTCCAGATACACCTGAGCCGTCTGTGCGCTGGCGCTAGTGTTTGAGACCATCACCTGCCCGGTACGCCCACCTCCTAAGCCCCACCAGAGCCCATTGAGCACCGCGGGAATATCACTGCGTCCAGGATCGTGCTCGACCATCAGCGATTCATGAGCGAGGCTGAGTTGGGGGTTGCGGATGCTGATCTGACCCACGACGGGCATGATCGTTCCCACAAAGTAGACCGCCACGCTGCCTTCGGCAAAGGCTCCGGTGGGGTCGCCGCCCAATTGGGCGATGAGGCTGGCCAGGTCGATAGACAGCTTCTGCAGCGGCTGGATGGTTTGTCCGGTGGTGAGCACTTGGCCCTGCCGGCCCT
Source organism: uncultured Acidobacteriota bacterium (assembly GCA_963765485.1). Classification (GTDB taxonomy): domain Bacteria; phylum Acidobacteriota; class Terriglobia; order UBA7540; family UBA7540; genus CAVROP01. The sequence goes on from CAVXWN010000051.1 coordinate 59,197, forward strand.
TCACGGCCAGGGTCAAATCGATGGGCTTGGGCGAGTCGCTCACCAGCAGCAAGGTGGATTCGTAGCCGTTGCTCACGTTGTAGTAACGAACCGGGAATGTCTATGAAAACAAAGGGGCGCTGTGGAAAAGATTGGAAGCGAAGCTGGAATCCCTTCAAAAAAGCGTCACTTGGCCGTAAGGCAGGAATGTCATTGAAAACACAACTACTTAATCACGGGTTTGAAAGTGAATGCGCTTCCCGCTTATCTTTGCCAGGTAGCACGCTCACCGCGACAAATGACCCCTCGCCGTGCCCGCGAGGCTCGGCTCTCCCCGCGGGCCCGACGCGAGTCGGCGCAGAGTCTAGTACAGTCACCCTTGGGGTGTTACTTTTGCGTTTTGCGATTTGCTTTTTCAGTTGTTGTTTCATACTCGCGGCAGGGTAATCAGCTAAAATAGATGTAGCGATTGACAGCCTTGTGTCTGCGCTGTGAGGAGGCGCATGCCTCTCGAGATGCACCAGCTTCAGAAGCTCGATGACTACCGGTGGCTTGTGCCGCGAGGAACCAAGCCCGGCATGCTCACGGATGCGCTCATTTACACTGACGAGCGCCTGCTGGGGGACTTGCTCAAAGACCTCTCACTCGAGCAGGCGATCAACGTGGCAATGCTTCCAGGTATAGTGGGCCGCTCGCTGGCCATGCCCGACATTCACCAGGGCTACGGATTTCCTATCGGCGGCGTTGCGGCAACTCTCCCGGACGAGGGCGGCGTGATCTCGCCTGGTGGCGTGGGATTCGACATCAACTGTGGCGTGCGGCTGCTCGCCAGCACGCTGACAGTGGACGAGGTTCGGCCGAAGATCAAGGAGTTGGTGAACCAGCTCTTCCGAGATATTCCATCAGGCGTGGGACAAAGCGGGAGTATCCGGCCCTCGTACCACGACCTCGACCGATTGCTCGAGGATGGCGCCGCCTGGATGGTCGAGCACTCTTATGGCCAGCCGGAGGACCTGGACACCTGCGAGGAGAATGGCGCCATCGACGACGCTGACCCGGCAGCGGTCAGTGACCGCGCGAAGAAGCGCGGGCTCTCGCAAGTGGGAACGCTCGGTTCGGGCAACCATTTTCTGGAAGTTCAGTATCTGGAGCACATCTTCGACCCGGCGGCCGCTCAGACGTTAGGGCTTTACGAAAATGAAATCGTGATACTGATCCATTCCGGCTCACGCGGCCTGGGCCACCAGGTTTGCACCGATTACCTTCGCGATATGGACGCGGGCATGCGCCGCTATGGCATCGAACTGCCCGACCGGCAACTGGCGTGCGTGCCGGTGCACTCCAAGGAAGGACAGGAATACCTCGCGGCGATGCGGGCCTCGGCGAATTTTGCCTGGGCCAACCGCCAGGGCATCACGCACTTTGCGCGCCAGGCGTTCAAGCGCATCTTCGGCCAGCAGGAAGAGCTGCGGGTGGTGTACGACGTCTGCCATAACATCGCGAAACTGGAACGCCATCAGGTGAACGGGACGGGAACGCAAAGTGATGGTGCATCGCAAAGGGGCCACTCGGGCCTTCCCCGCGGGGCGGCCGGAAGTTCCGGACGTGTACAAGTCCTGCGGCCAGCCGGTGCTGATACCCGGCTCCATGGGGACGGCATCCTACGTCCTGGTGGGCGCGGAGGGAGCGATGAAGGAGACCTTCGGCACCACCTGCCATGGGGCGGGCCGGGTGATGAGCCGCACCGCGGCGAAGAAATCCGCCTTCGCCCAAAACGCCCGGCAGCGGCTGGAAGAACAGGGCATCGTGGTGCGAGCCGAAAGCCGCGATGGCATCACGGAGGAAATCCCCGAGGCGTATAAAGACGTGGACGTGGTGATTGACGTGGTCCACAACGCCGGATTGGCTAAGCGAGTGGCGAGATTAAAACCCATTGGAGTGATTAAAGGATGACTGCCGCCAAGGAGCAACTCAGTCCGCCACCCGCGGGCCCGGCAGAGTCGGCCTTGACCGAGTCCACATATCAGTCCACAATTGAATGTGTAATCTCCTAAGGAGCATCTACGATATGAGAGTCATCCAGGTGCCAATGGACGAGGGACTCCTCAACGCGGTGAACGAGCGGGCGAAATCACGGCGCTCAACACGTGCAGCCCTTATTCGCGAGGCCTGCGAGGAGTACTTGCACAGGCTTGACCAACAAGCGCTCGACCGGAAGTACGTGGAAGGATACCGGCGCAAACCCGAAGGTCCATCGATTGGAAAGCTAGGCGAAAAAATGGCTGGGGAGGTGTGGCCCAAGGAGGATTGGGATGAGGCGCGGTGAGATATGGTGGGCTCAACTCGCCGGCCCCGCTGCCCGCCGGCCCGTCCTTCTTCTCACCCGGAACGCGGCTTACGCTGTGCGAACCTCCGTTACCGTTGCTCCCCTGACGACAACCATCCGGGACATTCCGGTTGAGGTCAGCCTCGGTCCTGAGCATGGCCTGCCACGAGAGTGCGTGGTTAACCTGGACGAAATTCAGACCATCCGAAAAGAACGACTCATCCGCCTATTGACCGCACTCTCCCCCGAAGTCATGGTGCAAGTGGATCAAGCCCTGAAATTTGCGCTCGGCCTCCATTGAACCGGCGTTGACAAGCCTGTGCCCATCCATCCCGCAGTGTAATGGCCAATTGGGGTAGAGCCAATCTCAGGTGAAGAACGTGGTCACCACGCCTTCGATGCTGGAAAATACCGCATCACGGTCAATATTCCAGAAAAACTCTATACTGACCCGGATTGGGAAGGAACAAGGGTACTGTTCGGACGAACTCTGGAGTGCTTGGCGGAGGCCCTCTTGTGGTCTTTGGAGGATACTGACGATTGGTTGACGAGCCGGAGGATGGAAGATGCTTGCGGGTATTACATGGAACTAGAGCCGCGTATTATAGCGGGCTGCACAGCAGCCTTCTTCCAGAAGAACTTGGAAAGAGCTAGGGCTTTTGCAAGAGGGTCCCGCATTGAACGACTACGGCGGTTCTTCGGGCGATAACTATACGTTGAGCCCGACGGATTGCGCAGGACTCGTCGGCGCGTACATGCCGCCGTCTGGCATGTGTGCGATCACGGAACCCCGTATTGCCTCTCCCCGAGCACCGGTGAATTCCAACTCGACTGCCGAGAGGTCGCATACATCGCAAAACGATGTATGTGCCACACGCTGGCTGACGCGGTCCTGAAGGACTTTACTTTTCTGATCCTTCGGCGAGTTGCTGAGCCAAGTAGTTCTGCAAGCCGACCTGCTCAATGAGACCGAGCTGTTCCTCGAAGAAATCGACGTGGCCTTCTTCCTCGGTGAGAATCCCCTTAAGGAAATCGGCCGTGCCGTTGTCGCCCGCCTTGCGACATGTGGCGATGGCCTCGTTGTAACCGCTCACCGCGCCCAACTCCAGAGCCAGGTCGTTGTCAAGCTGGTGTTTCACGTCCTTTCCGATATTGAGCTTGGGCAGCTCGCTGACGTTCGGGCTTCCCTCAAGGAACAGCATGCGCTCGATGAGCTCTTCGGCGTGCTTCATCTCACTGATGGATACTTTCTTGATGTGCTTACTCAGCCGCTCGTAACCCCAATTCTCGCACATTTCGTTATGCAAGAAGTATTGGTTGATAGCGCCCAATTCTTCCTCCAGCATATCTTGCAAAACCTTTAAGACTTCCGGTTTCCCTTTCATACGTCTCCTCTCTTCGATTGATGAGTGGCGTCCTTATCACCGAAGGTTACCACATGTGCAGCCAAAAAGCTCTCGACGACAACACCGGGTGCTGTCCTAATTTGAACGTAGCGCCACCATCTTGGCGGCTCTTTGCCGGCTGGAAGCCGGCGCTACACCCGAAATTAGGACAGTACCCAACACCGCCCGCGAAGAAAGCAGCCCGGAGGTCCCCTAGCAGGATGCTAATGACGGGCTAGACGGGGTTTTCAGCATCCTGTTGGGATGCAGTTGACTGCTTTGAGTTCTGATCCCTCTCCCGCACATGAGCCAGCAGCTTTCGGACGCTGTTGGCAAGCTGCACGACTTCGCTTTGTCCTTCGACGTCGAACTTGAAATCGTAATTCCCAGCCGCCGCGTAATCGACTGCGGCCTTGAGGGCAACCAGGGGCTCCACCACTGTCCGCGGCAAGACAAAACTTACCCAGATGCTCAAGAGAATCGTCAAGAAAGAGACGATGCTCAGCACCCACTCTGCCCTTCGAACCAAAAGGCGCGCCCTTTCATGGTCCCGCTGGACTCGCGCCCAACTCCGCGTCTCCAGGTCGGATGATTCCTGCACAATCGTGTCGCTGGACGTCCGCAGGTCGGCGGAGATCTGGCCGAAAGCCGGGTCCTCGGCTTCCAGCCTGGCGAACACTTGGGCGTCAAGCGAGCCCACGCGATTGTGGAGTTCTTCCACCAGCTTGGCACGGTTGGTGCGGCTTGCGCCTCTCAGAAGATCATCCAGGTCTCGGGTGTACGCCCGAACCACGTCACGGAGGTGCTGGACAGGAGCCTCGGAAAACTCTCGCCGGCGGGCCACGGCATCCCCCATGCGTCGTTGATAGAGCTGAGCCTGAGATTGGATATGTTCGAGGGTGTTGCCCTCTTCCGGCTGCAACCGCCGGCACGTGTCGACAATCTGCTGCATTCTGGACAGCGCCTGGTGGTTCAATTCCAGTTCCGCTGGGTCATAGGCGAGAAAGTAGTTCCGTTCCGCCCGGCGAGCGTCCAGCATTTCCAGGGAGATTCGTTCCGCCAACGTGGCCATGGGGGCGTCGACGCTGACGATGCGATCCACAATCCAACCCATCGCAAAAAGATAGTAAACTGCCAGGAAAATGACCGGAACGAGAATCAACCGTACGAGGGCCAAACTGTAAACCACCCGTCGGCGTAACGGAGTGCCGCGTGCAAACACCGTGAATGGTTTCCGTACTGCCCAAGGTACTCTCGCTTCTACGCGCATATGTCAGGGCACGCCGAGGCGGCTTGTCTTCAGCTCGTTTCGACTACGACGAGTGAAATCTTACCCCAAAATTGCCTTTCCGGAGATATTTTCCATCGACGATCGAGAAGAAAGTTCGTAAGACCCATGGCATAAGGACAGGATATTCAAGACGGAACTTTCGCGGGCCAGGCCACGTATACAACATTGGACGTTATCCCAGCGCGCGGGGCCGATCATGTTCTGCCCACAGTGTGGAAGAGAGTCTGTCGAGCGAAGCAACTTCTGTTGCCAATGCGGGGCAACGTTGTTGACGCCTCCCGCGTCCCGAAAATTTCTCATGCGTCCGCGGGTTAACCGGAAAATCGCAGGCGTTTGTGCGGGGTTCGCAGAATACCTGGACCTGGACCCTACACTGGTTCGGATCGTGTGCGTCATGTTGGCGATCTTCGGCGGCTGTGGAGTGCTCGCATACGTCATTGCCTGGATCATCATGCCAGAAGCACCGCTCGTGCAGGTTGCCCCCGCCGGAGCGTCGCAAACCTCCCCCCAGGGCGCCCAATAAGGCGATTTCAACCGGCAAATGGCAAAAATTCGAATCTCTTACTTTTGCAATTTGCTCTTTGCCGTTTGAAATTCTCTTGCCCTTATTGCGTTTTTGGAGCTTCCTCCACTCTCAAGCCGAATGGAGCGAACTGCTCCTCGATGACCTTTTTCTCTCCTACAGTCACAATCGTCTGTCTGGCAGCCGGAAAGTATTTAGCTCCCACCCGCGCCACGTCCCCCGCCTTGACCTTTTGAATCCGCGCACTTTCGGCACCCAACTCTTCCGGCGGGAGCCCGAAGACCCAGAGTTGAGCCAACTCGTGGGCCACCGCGCTCTGGCTCTGCAACTCGAGCGCTCGGGTGCCCGTCAGGTAGCGCTGCGCCTGGATGAGTTCCTCCATGCCGGGTTCCGTCGTCGCCATGCGGTTCAGCTCATAGTTGATCTCATTCAACGAGGCGCCCGTCACCTCGTTGCGAACTGCGGCCCTGGTTTGCAGAATCGCCGCCTGGTGGCGTGAGGCCAAGCCAGATCCGGGACTGTAAGTGTAACCCTTGTCCTCCCGAATGTTCAGAGTCAGGCGCGAGCCAAACATCCCTCCATAAATTGCATTGGCCACCCGTGTGGCGGCGTAGTCCGGATCGCTACGCGTCGGCCCCAATGTGCCGATAACGATGTTCGTCTGGACTGAACCGGCGCGCTCCACGTAGATCACCTCGTGAGGAGCCGGACGGGAAGGCTTCGGGACGTCTGCCACCGGCGGAGACTTCGGCGCGGACCAACTCCCAAAGAGGGATTCGATCGCGGCGACCAGCTTGTCGGGGTCGAAATCGCCCACGGCCACCAGAATGGCCTGGTCCGGCCGGAATCGCCTCGCGTACTCATGCCGAAGGTCTTCTGCCGTGGTCTTTTGAATGGATTCGTGAGTTCCGGAGATAACACTGTAGGGGTGGTCGCCGAAGATGGCTTTGGCCAGCGCGCGCCGGGCAAGGAACGAGGGGTCAGCCTCTTGGGATCGCAAGTTGTCCGCAGCATTCCGCTTGGCGAGATCCACCTCACTATCTGGAAAGGTCGCATTCTGGAGGACGTCTGCCAGGATTGTCAGGCCGGCGTCCGCCTTGCTCGCGAGCACGCTGGTGGCGACCACAATCAAGTCGGAACCGGCCGCGCCGGAGAGGTCGCCCCCGGCAGCCTGAATCTCCTGCGCGATTTGCTTGGCAGTCCTTGTTTTCGTGCCCTGGTCAAGCGTATCCGTAATTAGCTGCGACAGGCCAGGACGGTCCATCGGGTCCGACGCCAGGCCCCCTCGCACAGCCACGGCAAACGAATCCTTGGCGAAACCGGGCCGGGGGACCAGCCAGAGTGTAAGACCGTTGGAAAGAGTTCGAGCAGCGACTTGGGGGGCGGGGAACGGCTTGAGCGGAGCGTACGGCGGTAGGTCTTTAGGGAGCGGCTTGCTCTTCTCCGCCGCCGAAGCCGGCAAAAAGGCCGGCAAAACAACCAGGCAAACCAAAAGCACGTGACGGATCATTACTGGGCTCCTTTCTCGCTATGTTCCGATTTTCCCGCCGGTTCGGACGCCGGGATACGGTCGATGATAGTTCGATTCGTGCTCACCAAGTATTTTCGCGCGAAGGCCCTCGCTTCCTCAGCCGTGACCTTGGCAATCTCATCCGGAATTTCGTTCACCCGTTGCGGACTGCCGTCAAACAACGTGGCGTGGGCAAGGACGGACGCACGATCGACTGGAATCTCGAGCTGATCGTACCAGTCGGAGCGCATCTTAGTGCGGATTCGATCCATTTCATAATTGGTCGGGCCCTTTGCGGCCAAGCCGGCGATGACGGCGTCATAAGCGCTCACCACGTCGTTCTCTTTGAATTTCGGGGGATATACGATGAGCGAAGTCATGAGGGTCGGGCCATCGTACTCGAATGGATTGCCGAGTGGCCAGTTCGCGCCGCCATCCACGCTCAAGGCCACCTGCTTTTCCTTCACCAGCGCCTGGTAGAGGAGTGATGCCTGCCCATTGTGCAGGAGTTCGCCTACCACCGCGCCCACCACCGCGTCATGGGATTTCCTGGATGGCATGCGATAACCGATGGCCAGGGCCGGAACCTGCGCGAACTTGTCCGGTTGGGTGGCGCGGCGCTCGGCGGTCTGTGGCGCTTCCGAAACGTCTGGCCTGGGCGGCACTTGGCGTGTCGGAATGCTGCCAAAGTATTTTTCGATCTTTTCCAATACTTCACCAGGGTTGACATCGCCCGCGACACAGAGAACCGCATTGTTTGGTGCGTAGTAGTGTTCATAGAAGTTCTTCACGTCTCGGATGTTGGCGGCGTCCAAATCCCTGAAGTCGCCGTAAAAGTTGTGCGAGTTTGGATACTTATTGAAGGCTTTGCCCGGAAGATCAATGGCATAGAACATGCCGTAAGGCTGGTTCAGCATGTTGACTCGCACTTCTTCCTCCACGACCTTTCGCTGGTTTTCGAGATTCTCGGGCGAGAAATCGAGCGTCTTCAAGCGGTCCGCCTCAAGCCATAGCACGGGATCCAGAGCTGCGACAGGCGCCGTGTCGATGTACTCCGTGAAGTCCCAGCGCGTGTCGCCGTTAATCCAACCTCCTCCACCCTCCACAACGCGGTCAAACGTGCCTTTAGGCGCCTCGGGAGTTCCTTCGAACATCATGTGCTCGAAAAGGTGAGCGAACCCGGTCCGGCCTTCAGGTTCCAGCCGGAAACCAATGCCATACGAAATGCAAAAGCCAAACGTCGGCGCGGAATGATCCTCCGAAATCACCACCACCAAGCCGTTCGGAAGCTTTTTCGTCACCGTCGGCACCGTCCATCCCTGTTGCCCCGCTGCGGCGATGGCGAGCCCCTGAAGATAGACCACGATCCCTAACCAGCCCAGGAACTTCATGGCTGCTCCTTTGTCATAGAGGATACCGTCCATATTCTCGGACGGTTTCGTACATGGCGAGCAAGTTCTCTACTGGCGTGCGCGCCTGAACGTTGTGAACCGGGTTGAACACAAAACCACCGCCGCGCCCAAATATCGTGATCCGTTCGCGAACTTCCTGGCGCACCACGTCAGGCGTTGCGAAGGGCAGCGTGCGCTGGGTGTCCACCCCGCCGCCCCAAAACGTCAACCGATCCCCAAACGCCTTTTTTAATTCCAACGGGTCCATCCGCGCCGCCGAGGTCTGGACCGGGTTCAGAATATCGAAGCCGGCTTCTACGAAATCCTCCAGCAGGTCCCGCGCGGAACCGCAGCAGTGCATGAATGTCCTCCACGAGGTATGGGCGTGGACCCAATCATTAACCGCTTTGTTGAAGGGCTTGTGCAGCGTGCGATAGGTCTTGACGGAAATGAAGGGTCCCGTTTGCATTCCAAAGTCGGTAAAACTCGTTACCATGGCCGTCACCCGGTCGCCGACCACCTGAGCGATTCTTTCCAGATTAGCTAAACCGATTTCCAATTGCCGTTCGAAGACTTTGATCAGGTGATCGCGACGAGTGATCGTACTCATTTGCCACTCCTCAACGCTGCGGATTCCCCGCGGGTGCTTCAATGCCACCCCCGGGGTCATCGAAAAACTGCCAAATGAGGTGCCGCCAAAACTGGCCAAAATGGCCTTGTCAGTCGTGGCGTACAAACGTTCGGCTTCTTTCTTCAGATCCGCGAGATCTTGGTCGGAGATAGGACCAAACTCTTCCAGGTTGTCCTCCACCTTGAGCTCGTTGTCATCCACTGTGGGCTGACGGATGATGGCGTCAAAGTAAAAACCGCCTTTGGGCATCCGGCCGCTAGGTGAAGTACGTCGGTCGCCTTCCGGGTATAGAAGAATGTCGCCGTCGGGATCGGGCTCGGTGTTAAAACCTTCCGGTACCAGCACTGGTGTGCCGGCGAAAGTGGTCCAAGGTTTCCACCCTTCATTCCTGAAACCGAACATCGTTACCGGCTTTTCCAGAGAAACAACGTCCGCTCCGAGGGCATCCATCAGATCGGGCGCAATCTCGCCCAGCAATTGAAACGGTTCAATCACTTTTACAGGGGTGCCAGGCGGATCAAGTCCCAAGGCCTGACGCAACAGATAGACCGAATCCACGTGCATTCCCGTTGTCGTGCTTCCCCCAAGGTCCAAAGGGATCCGGTCGGCCTCCGTATGACTTAAGGCAAGACTTACCCGCTCGCGCGAGCTCATCGTGTTCTGCATCTTCTGCTCCCTCCAGCCGGCTGGACCCGTTTCCATCGCCGACATTTTACTGAATGCAGTCTAGGCACGCCATCAGCGCGGCTGTCGGCCGCAAACAGACACGTCTTGTAGGGCCGAACGGTCACCTACGCACCAAAGCTGCTTCGGCGACGGTGCGCGTTCGGCTTGAGGACGAGCGCCGCACGCCCCCAGGTAACACGTCCTGCCACGCGACAAGGAACCATCGGCGCCGGGAAAAGTATATCGGCATCACCCTGTATAGGGCAACGATCTCTGCGGGATGACGCACTCAATCGACTGGACCCGCAATCCAAAGAGAAATTGTTTTTGCAGGTTTCCGCAGTCAAATGTAAGCTGTCCACTATGGACTCGTACTTGGCGACGTTCGCCCTCGACTGTCGACTGTCGACTGTTAACCGCAAATCATGTCGACCTCAAGTTCGGATTCGGATTCGGAAGCACCTCGCTCGACTTCGTGCTGCTTGCGTAGTTGCACTCTTGTGCATGGCCATGCCCGCACCGTTCGTCTTGGCTGCCAATCGGCGCTCGAAGCAGCACACCTCCCCTACGCTCAACGCACGCCTTGATGAAATCCTTCGATCGAGCGAAGCCTCCCGCGGCTTTTGGGGCATCGAGGTGGCGGAGCTTCCGAGCGGAAGGATTCTCTTCAGCCGTGACGCGCAACACCTTTTCCACCCCGCCTCAAATATGAAGCTGTTTACCACGGCGGCGGCGCTCGAGAAGCTGGGCCCGGATTTCGTTTTCCGCACTACCGTGGAAAGCGAATCGCGACCGGACGCTCGGGGACGCGTGAACACGCTTTACCTTGTTGGGAAAGGAGATCCCAGTTTTTGTGAAGGCATCTCGTCGCCTCTTTTGAACCCTGGAGACGCGCAAAATCGTTCCTGCCTGACCCTCCAGAATCTGGCCCAGCAGACAAGACAATCTGGAGTGCTTGAGGTCACCGGAGCTCTGGTGGCGGACGACAGTTACTTTTTCTTGGAACCCTACATCCACGGATGGGCTGCTGAGGACCTTTTATGGGGCTATGGGGCGATCGCGTCAGCCCTGGCGTTCAATTCCAATGCGTTGCAACTCCGAATCAAGCCGGGGCTGAAGGTCGGTGATCTCGCGCAGATTTGGCTTGAGCCTCTGACGGACTATTACCAGGTCAATAACAGTCTGAAGACCAGCGGGGCGGGAACCCAGAGGCATTTGTGGGTCGAACGCGAGCTGGATTCCATGCGGCTGGACGTTTGGGGACAGATCCCCCTCGACGCTGGTGAGACAACCGAACGGGTGGCGATCGTTCACCCACCGCAGTTGATGGGCGAACTTTTTCGCCACGCGCTCGAAGATGCCGGCATTTCGATTCGAGGTGGTGTCAAGGTTTACTCTGTAACGCACTTGGAGGCAGCAATAGCCAGTCCGCCTCCTCTCCAACCTTCTCCGCCCGTGGTCTTGGCAGAGCATGACTCGCAGTCGCTTCGGCAGATCGTGAAGGTGACCAACAAGGAAAGCCAGAACTTTTTTGCGGAAATGCTTTTGCGCACACTGGCTCGCGAGATTAAGCACCGTGGCGGCCTCGAAGACGGCTTGGAAGTACTCACCGAATTTGCGCAGCAAATTGGCGCGGAGCCGGGCGAGACGGTATTCGCAGACGGTTCGGGCCTTTCGCGAGATGATTTGGTAGCGCCAGACGCTTTAGTAAAACTGCTGGTTCACGTGGCGCGCAGGCCGGCTTTCGACGAATTCCTCGACACCCTGCCTGTGGCCGGGATGGACGGGACACTGGCTGGCCGCTTCAAAGGAACTCGTCTCGAGGGAAAGATTCACGCCAAGACAGGCACCCTCGAACAGGTAAACGCCCTTTCAGGCTACATGGATCTGCACTCTGGAAAGAGGCTTGTTTTCTCCATCATTGGAAACAGTCACGCTCTGCAGGAGCAGGAGGGAGCAGCCACGGTCGACCAAATCGCCACGGGCGTTTACGATTGGTTCTCGCGGCAGAAGAGATAGGAAGACCTGTGGAAAACTTTCACATAAGCGGCTTATATCCATGAAAGTCGTAACGATTTTCGGAAGTTCACTGCCGGGCGAGGGGAGCCACGCTTACGCCGAAGCGCGGCAATTGGGAAAACTGCTGGCAGAAGCCGGGTTTGCCATGTGCAATGGCGGATACAGGGGATTAATGGAAGCCTCAGCGCGAGGCGCGCGAGAGGCAGGCGGGCACACCATCGGCATCACGTGCGAGATTTGGCCTGGCAAGGCGAATCAGTGGATTGTAGAGGAGTTTCGCACAAGGTCGTTTTCGGAACGCATCATGATGCTACTGGAGCGCGGGGATGCTTATGTTGTCCTTCCAGGGGGAACGGGCACGCTGGCAGAATTGGCGTTGGCATGGGAGATGATGAACAAAGGTAGCCTGGCAACAACCGTGGGCGGGAGCAAGCCCCTGCTGGTGATGTCGCCCTACTGGCAGCCGGTCATCAATTGCCTGGAACAGGAAGGGCAGCTCAACTCAACCGGACGGGAATGGAGGTCACCGGCGATGGAAATCGTCACGCTGGTGACGGGCTCCGAGCAAGCGGTTGAACATTTGATGAAGAAGTTGTGACGTTTACCTCTGAACCTGAAATCGCAAATTCCAGGTGGGTGGATCGCGGGGACAATGTGCGTGCCCCGGAGCGGTTCGGAGGACACAGAGAGTCAGGCTTTGGTTGACGGTTGGGAAACTCGAGTGATGAGTTCACGCAGCTATGCCGAATCTTGGTGGAGGGAACTTCCCCACGCGACGGCAGCGCGGTGGGCGTCGTTGTTTTTCAGTTTGCACATCCTGACGCTTCTTCTCTCCGTGGCCGCAACGCAGGCTTTTCTTGCCGCTGCCGTCGCCGCCTACTTGACCTACTTGTTTCGCAACCGCCCTGTAGCGCGGGCGTCTCGCCCGCTGTGGCGCGGGCATCCTGCCCGGGCACGGGAGCGGGACGCTCCCGCGCCAGCGGGCGAGACGCCCGCGCTACAGGCGATCAGTTTTCCACCAGTCAAACTTCCGTTACTCCTATTCTGCCTGGCCACATCCAATTCTATCTTGTGGGCCGAACATCCGGCGGTGGGGTGGATCGCGGTCCGCAAGCTGGTGCTTTTCCTGATCTTGCTGCTGAGTGTGAATCTGGTAGCCAGCGCCAAGCAACTGGGAGCGCTCTTCCGAGGGCTATTCATTGTTTCGGCACTGGCCGGTCTGGTGGGAACCGCGCAGTTTGCTATTCAGTATCACAGTGTTCAGCGCCTTCACCCGGAGCATGTTTACTACTATATGACATTAACCCGGATCCACGGGTTTATGGGACACTGGATGAACTTTGGCGGCCAGCAGATGCTGGTCTTCACCGCCCTGCTGGCCTTCCTCCTGTTATCCCCGAGTGTGTTTAAGGGTTCCCCACCCGTACCGCAGGGAAAGAGCCAGAAGCTGTATTGGCTTGCCATCGCGGTTGTTGCAACCTCCTTAGTCTTGAGTTTCACACGCGGGGTGTGGCTGGGTTGTATTGTGGCGACCCTTTATATCGTGTCAAGGTGGAAACCGCGCACTCTCTGGGCAATCCCCGTTCTGCTGGCGATCGCTTATTTGACTGGGCCTGCAATGATTCGCCGCCGCGTATCACTCGCATTCCACCCGACGGACGACCCGGCGCTGGCTATTCGCCTGGAGATGTGGCGTGCGGGTCTGAGGATGGTCCGCGAACATCCCTGGGTGGGAGTTGGTCCTGACAACATCCCGCTGGTCTACGCCGAATACCTGCCGCCTGGAACGAAGCCCATGGTCGGATACCACGACCATCTTCACGATAACTTCTTGCAGTTAGCCGCCGAGCGGGGTCTGCCTTGCATGGCGGCCTGGCTGTGGTTAATGCTGGCGCTTGGGTGGCAGGTCCTGAGGAATCGTCGCCGGCTCGCAAGCAGTCAGTGGGTTGCTGACGCAGCCTTTGCAGCTTGGCTGGCATTCCTTGCCGAAGGCTTCTTTGAGTACGATTTCGGAACTTCACCCGTCCTGATGGTCTTTTTGTTCTTAATATCCACTCCATTTGTAGCGGGAAATCTCGAGAGCCGGACTACGGAATCGACCGTGACAGGGAGTGGCAGCGCCCTAAGCTTGTCATCCTGAGGAGTCCCGCTCTTTGGGACGACGAAGGACCTCTGCAGTTCGCGGGGAACGTTCGCTGCCCGGCCATACAAAGGAACTACTGGGATTCTTCGGCCCCCAAAAAACGGGGCCTCAGAGATGACAGGGAGCGGTTGTTACTCCGGAGATTCTTGACTCGTCACTGTACTTAACATGCCTTTCAAGCGCCAACTACTCTGGGGGTCAGCGGTGGTAGGCTTTTTCAGCCTCCTGAGCGCCCTTTCGGGTATCCTTGTTGAGACCAGCATCGCGGCCAAGTTGGGGCTTTCCAGGAATTCCGACAGCTTCTATGTCGCTTTTACAATTCCTTACATCATCACTAACTTGCTTTCAGCAACCAGCCAGTTTTCGCTGGTGCCTTTCTTCTCAACTCTGGATCCGCGTGATTCCAATCAGGGCCTCGGAAAAGGCGTCAGCTACGTGGTCAATCTAGTGTTCCTTGGGCTGGGTTTGTTTGCTGTCGCGGGGGCAACGGGGGCGCCGTGGATCATGCGCGGAATCGCTCCTGGTTTCACGCGCACGCAGATCGAGCTCGCCACGCAACTCAGCCGGTGGCTCTTCCTGCTTATTGTTCCCGCAGGCATCGCAGAGGTCTTCCGGTCCTTCCTCCTGAGCCGTCGCAGCTTCGTCCTCTCCTCGGCGGCTGGCTTTATCCGCAATGTCGTGGTCATCGCAGTTATCCTTTGGCGCTTCGAGCGCTACGGCCCCTTCAGCATCGTGCTGGGTTACCTGGCGGGCTATCTTCTCCAGACGCTCGTTTTAGGCGTGCAAATTGTGATTTCCTTTCCAGTCCCTTACTCCCTGACGCTCACGGGAAGCGGCGAGGCCTTTCGGAGACTCCGCGGAGCGGGCACCGCGCAGATTAGCGGGGCATTCGCGTGGCAGGTTGTGGTCCTGGCGGAGAGGATGATCGCCTCCTTCCTACCAGCCGGAACCCTCACGGCCGTGAACTATGGTTCCAAGATTCTTTACACCATTGTGGAATTACTGGGCGGCAGCGTGGGGACAGCAGCCCTGCCGCAGCTCTCGCGGGCCGCGATGAACAAAGCGTACGAGGAAGCGCGAAAAACGTTCAAGGAAATTTCGGAAATCAGTCTCGTCCTGACCTTGCCCGCCATGGTCTTTTGCCTCATGCTCGCCCACAATATTATCCGGCTAGTATTTGAGCGAGGCAATTTCACGCCGGCAGCTACTGGCCTGATGTCGAGGGTCTTCTTCTACTACTGCCTCAGCATCCTTCCCCTGTCTTTCATCCGCCTGCTCACTTTCTACCTTTTTGCACGCGCCGAGAGCGGCGCTTTTCTGCGCCTCTCGGTCCTGCTCTACAGTCTCAACTTGGGGTTCGATCTGTTCTACGTAGGCGTTCTCAGGCTGGGCGCGAGGGGATTACCACTGGGCTTGTTGATTGCGTCAACTCTTGTCTCCGCCCTGGCAATCCGAAGGAATCTTGGCGGCCTCCGTCAAGCCCTCGACTTGTCCGCGGTTCATTTTGCCTCGAAGAATCTATTGGGAGCGATCCTGACTGCATTGACGGTGTGGGCCTTGCGTGTCTGGGTTACCCCGCCTCACTCCGGTTTCCTGAACTTCATTTATCTCTGCGAGCTCTGCGGAGCAGGAAGTGTTGCTTACTTGGCGGCGCTCGCGGCTCTGCGCGCGTTTCCCGTCGCACAGGCGACGAAAGTCTGGCCGCGAGATGACAACTGATAAGTAGGAGGGAATAGGCAAGCGGCTGACGGATAGACTTCAAGCACCGGGAGACAGAAAGCAAAAGGCAGTAAGCAATAAGGAGGATGCGCCATGCGGGAGGCTGTCCGGCCACGCCGGGCCGAGGCAGGCAGTGCTACGACGAATGCCTGTGACCAGATTACGCAAGCCTCCGTGGCGACATCTTTCATCCACTGAAGACACCCGATGTACCGAATGGCATGAAACTGACCTCCTTACAGGCTCAGGGCCTAGCGTCGTTGAGTCCAGGCCGCAAGATCTTTCACGCTGCCGCCAGCGTCGCCGTGTGCTCTGCGATCGCAGGCCTCGGATCCACGGCAAAGGAGCTGATGGTGGCGCGCTGGTTCGGCCGGGGGGACGCGCTGGACGCCTTCCTGATCGCCTTCCTCCTGCCCTCCTTCCTTGTGAATCTCGTGGCTGGATCTTTCAACGCAGCGGTTATCCCAACCTTGATTCAGGTCCGAGAGAAGGATGGGGCAGGAGCCGCTCAAAGACTCTTTTCCGGCGTGATGGTCGTCAGTCTGGGCCTGCTGGTGGGAGTTTCCATATTGGTCGGGTTACTCGCTCCATATTACCTCCCTCTTCTGGGTTCAGGTTTCAGTCCGGCAAAGTTGATGCTCACCCGGCGGCTTCTTTACGCTCTTTTACCGTTTATCGCCTTGAGCGGAGTGGCGGTGACCTGGACTGCGGTCCTGAATGCCGGAGAGCATTTTGGTCTGCCCGCCTTATCAGCCATATTGACACCGCTTTGCATAATGGCTTTCCTTTTGCTGCTGGGCAGGACCTGGGGTATCTTTGCGCTGGCCGCCGGAACCGTGGCGGGAGTAGCCCTACAGGCCGCGGTATTGGGGTGGTTGTTGAGAGAACGACGCGTCCGGCTCGAACCCCGCTGGTACGGCTGGGATCCCGGCTTGCGACAAGTCATTGGCCAGTACGCGCCCATGCTGGCCGGCGCCCTGTTGATGGGCAGCACCGAGCTGGTCGACCAGTCCATGGCCGCCATGCTCGAACCCGGCAGTGTGGCGGCCTTGAACTATGCCCGAAAGGTGGTCAGCCTCTTCATCGTGGTTGGTGCCACGCCTCTGGGCACGGCGGCGCTTCCCTATTTCTCTCAGATGGTGGCGAACCGGGATTGGAGTGGCTGCCGCCAGACTTTGAAGGCTTATTCCCGTTCGATTGTCCTGGTGACGGTCCCCATAACACTGGGTCTCGTAGCCTTTTCTCATCCTTTGATCAAGATTGTCTTCCAGCGCGGGGCCTTCACGGCGGTGGATACCAGGATCGTCAGCCGTGTTCAGGCCCTCCTTTCGCTCCAGATCCCTTTCTACATTCTTGCCAATCTCGGGGTGCGGTTAGTCAGCGCCTTGAAGAGAAACTCGGTGCTCATGGTGATTGCCGGCGTAAACATGGTTCTGAATATAATTTTCAATCTCATCCTGATGAGGTACATCGGTGTGGCTGGGATCGCCCTTTCCACCTCGTTCGTCTACCTGGTCTCCTGCGCGTTGGTCTACGTTTCAATTGCCAAGTCGTTGAGGCACCTGGACGCCATCGAGGAAGCTCATGGAAGCACTAGCCGGTAACCTCCACGGGTCCAAATGATGCGGAGAAGGTCTGAGAACGGCACTTACGTGGCAAGAAGGTTGGTATGATGATACCCCCCTCCTCGGCTGAGGAGGGGGTTGGGGGGTGGTGGGTGCGGGAGCCAGGGCGCGAGCCAACCACCCCATGGCCCCTCCTTAACCAAGGAGGGGAATTGCGTTGAAAACCGTCGAAGGCCCTCACGATGAAATCGGCACGCAGAAGAGTCTTGTTTCTCATGCCCACCCTCGGCGGCGGGGGAGCGGAGCGTGTGATTGTGACGCTCCTGCGGCATCTGGACCGCGCGCGCTTCGAGCCCCATTTGGCCCTCGTCGAGGCGGTCGGCCCCTATCTTGAGGAAGTACCCGCTGATATCCCGCTTCACGATCTCAAGGCCAAACGGGTCCGACACGCCTTCCCGGGCATAATTCGTTTATCCTGGAAGCTCAGGCCCCATGCCATACATTCAGCAATGTGCGAGCTGAATCTGGCGACGGTATTATCCAGGCCTTTCTTGCCGCCGGGCTTGCGCCTCCTGATCCGAGAGGATTCTTTGCTCAGCGCTCTAAACGCCCAGGAGCGCCACCATCCCCTCGTTTGGAACTGGCTATGTCGGCAGTTGTACGCGCGAGCTGACAAGATAATCTGTGTGGGCAACTATGTCCTCGATGACTTGGCCAACAATTTCAGCATTCCTCGGAGCAAGTTGGCGCGCATCTATAACCCCGTGGATCTCGATATGGCGAGGCAACAGGCAGAGGCGGGTGGCAATCCTTACTCCGGTGAAGGGCCGCATCTTGTGGCCGCCGGACGACTATCAAAGGAGAAGGGTTTCGACGTTCTTCTCGATGCCCTGCCGCTGGCCCGGGCAGCGATTTCCCATGCCGACCTTACCATTCTCGGCGAGGGACCTCTCAAAGCCGACCTGCTGGCACAACGGGAACGGCTCGGGTTGACCAGAGCCGTTCACCTGGCCGGATTTCAGCCCAATCCCTATCCCTACTTCAAGCATGCCGATCTGTTTGTGCTCCCCTCGCGTTTCGAGGGTTTTGGTCTAGTCGTGATGGAAGCCTTGGCTGTAGGGACGCCGGTAGTGGCCTCTGATTGTCGAGGCTCGGTGCGCGAGATACTTGCCGGCTGTCCTATCGCCCGGCTGGTTCGGCCGTCCGACCCGAAGGCTCTGGCAGAAGGAATCATTTCTGCCTTCAAAACGCCAAACAGCGAATTGCAATCGCACGGAGAGCTGGACGTTTTTCTCAGCCGGTTTGAAGTGAAGCGTGTGATGCGCGACTACGAAGAATTGCTCACGCCGTAGGGTCCGGCAGGCGCCCCCTTCGTTCAGGCCGGGGGGCGCGGCTTTCGGGCTACGCAATTAATAAAAGGGGAAGTCCAACGGTTTGGCTGGAGACGAACGATGTGGTCATCGACGAACCACACGGCCCGGGATATCGCCGTGTGTGAACGAATTGTGAACCAGTAGAGAAGGTGCTTGGGCCACCTTTCCAAGTTGTAGACCTCTAGACAAATCGGCAAGAAATAGTGGCAGCTTTCAATTTCTAATCCCGCCTCTCGATGGGCGGAAGCCAGACTCTCGGGACTAAGAGGTACGTGCGCGTTGTACATATCTCGATCGAGCAGCTTTTGATATGCTCCCAATATGCCGGTGAAGTTCGGAATGTGGGTAAACATTCTCCCTCCGGGTTTGAGCAGCCTCGCCATAGCCCCTACAGCTTCTCCCGTCCGCTCGAAATGTTCGACTACGCCTAACGAGATCACCACATCAAACCGCCCAACCACCTCCGGTGGAAGTGAAAAGAAATCCGCGCAATAGACCTCGCCTTTGACGCCCTCTCTTTCCAACATCCCAAGAGCCTCTCTGGCACCCCATTTCAGAGCGATCAATTCCCGACACCCTAAAACCAAAGCGTTTCGCGAGATAGGGCAAAAAAACCGACTGGGCGCAGCCGACTTCAACTAGTTCCATGGAAGAGGCGTCGTAGCCATCGAAGAGCCGCTCGAAATATTGATCGAATTTCCTGAAATAGTAATTCTTTAGACCAGGGCGATCGGGATCGATTGGAGGGTGTAGCCGATTCCTTTGCCACCAGTCCTCCCAGAATTCTGCGCCTGCTCTATCGCCACCGGGACGCTCGACATTTTTGGTTTCCATCAATTCCCTCTTACCTCTAACCAGATGGTATCACGTTGCCGCGCCTTTATCCCGGCAGCGAAGCGGCTTAGCTAGCGACGGTTAATGCTTGGTGCTTCCAGGGCAAAAGGGAACAATTCAGGGGCTGGCCAATATCTGGATACCTCATGACATTAGCTCTTGGGAGGTTTTGGAATCCTGATGAGACAAAGCTCGCAAAATGGCATCCAGAACTTGATCGAGATACCTGCCGACGTCTTCGGCAAGGAATCGGAGGACCAGATAGCCGTTCTCCTGAAGCAAAGCATCTTTTCGACGATCTCGCCGGTAGGCGTCAGCGTCGCCCAAATGCTGGCCGCCGTCCAATTCGATGGCGATTCGCGACGGTGCGCAAAGCAGATCGACCTCCATGTGGCCCCAGCCATCGAACGGGATCGGCAACTTCGCATTCAACCGAAACTTTCCGGCCGTGGTGGCCAACGTTTCGAGTCGCCGATATAGAAATGCCTCACTGGCGCTTCGGGCGCGGTTGGCGCCCTCGGCATTCGAGATTACCACCCCGCCGTTTGGGTACCCCTCCTTCGCACGGAGGGGAGTTACGGCAACGCCGACAAAGAGATTTGCCAGGGGAGAATCTACGCCATCGCGCACCAAGCGGCGTACGCTCGAGGCGTATTGGCTCTTCCACTCGGGATCGATGGGAAGTGGCGCGTCCGCAGGCCAGCCGGGCACGGCACTGCCCGGAAGCTGCAACTTGTAGCCAATTGCTTCGTAGCCGCGACCGCGGCGATCAAACATCCGCGCAAGCATCGGCACATTGAGGTCGGCGTAGTCGTAGACGCGCACTTCGCGCTTGCCGTCATAGAGGCGATGTAGCCTGCCCACGTATTGCGCGATGGTTCCATACCACGAGACGGGCAGTGTCAGAAATAAGGTATCCAGCCGGGCGTCATCAAAACCCTCACCCACATAGCGGCCGGTGGCCAAGATCACGCGGGCCTCTTCCGCAGGAATGGCGGCCAAACGGGCGGAGATGGCGTCAAGTTCCTTTTTGCGCATCCCTCCTCGGAGCACCACCAAGTGCTGCACCTCGCGCGCCAACCGCTTGGCCAAAGAGTCCAGATGTTCATTCCGCTCGGTAAGCACCAGCGGCGAACGTCCCTCCCGAAGGGTTTGGATCAGGTCATGGCAGATAAGCTGATTGCGCTCTTCATCGGCAATCAGCTCCTCATAGAGTTCGCGGAATTGTTGCCGCACATTGGGATTGGCCGGCCGCAGCGGGCGAAAGCCGGTCGGACGAACCATCACTTTATGCTCAAAGGGGTGAGCCGCCGCCTGCTGTTTCGTATTACCACGATATCGCACAGGACCGCACTGCATAAAGATGATCGGATGGTGGCCATCCTTCCGCGTGACCGTCGCGGACAAACCCGTGACGAACTTCGCCTTAGCCTGGCGCGCAACCTGCTCAAAGCTTTGGGCGGAGAGATGGTGGCATTCGTCTACAACGAGGTGCCCATAGTTGCCGACCAGATCATCGACTACGCCGTTTCGAACCAAGCTTTGAATCACCGCCACATCCAGCAGGCCGGTGGGCTTGTTGCGGCCCCCGCCGATCCGGCCAATAGCGCGAACCGGCATTCCCAAGAAGGTAGAAAGCCGCTCGATCCATTGCTGTTGCAATTGCCGTCGATGCACCAATACGAGCGTATTAGCGCCGCGTTGCGCAATCAGCCACGCGGCCACCACGGTCTTGCCGAACGCCGTGGTGGCTGCCAACACTCCCGTGTCATGAGCAAGCATGGCCTGCGCGGCGACGATTTGCTCGGGGCGCAGTTCACCCTGGAATGTCGCCTTCAGCAGTTGGCCTGGGTTGCGCTGGTCCCGGACCGCTGTTTTGATGTTCAGATCCGACAGGGCTTGGAGCAGGTCATCCAGGCAGCCGCGCGGCAATCCAATGTGCTTCGGGTGATCTTCAGCGCAGGCGATAATTCGCGGCTTGTCGTAGGTCGAAAGGCGCAAGGCTTGCGCTTTGTAGAATTCGGGATTTTGGAACGCCGCCAGCCGGATCAAGCGGTTGCGGAGGGCAGGAGGCACCGCCTCTTTCGCGATATATATCTGATTGGCCAACGTGAGTTCCAAGGTTTTCGGAAGGGGACCAGCGATCAGAGCACCTTTCCTGCGCCCCGAGGGTCGAGCCATCCAGGGTGCCGCTTCCTCTTCATCGCCCTCTGGCACTAGACGGACGCCAATTACTTTCCCTTTCGCTTCAGCGAGACGGACCACTTCTTCAACTTCGACGCGGCTAATCTTGTGGATCGAGGACAAGAACTCCCATTGGTCGGGATACGGTGTCATTCGCTCATCCAGGAAGACGCCATTGCCTGATTCCCGCGGCCGCTTCTGGAGTGGTAGGGCGATTAGGTTGCCGAAGCCGCCTGGCGGAAGCGTGTCCTGATTGGGAAAGAAACGGTCGTACGAATCCAGGCCGATGTCGGGACGGCGTTCCATGGTTTCCGTCAGAATATGCGCCCCCAACTTGCGTGCCAAAGTGGCAGGCACGGCTTCGTTGAAGAAGAACCAAATGTGTCCGCCCCTGCCTGACCGCGATCGCTCCAAGACCGCCGGCAAGTTCATTCGACCGCAAGTTTCCAAAAACGCGGCGACATCGTCCTGCCACGTTGTTTTGTCAAAATCAGCGGCCAGGAAGAAACAGGTTTCATCCAGAAGCATCGGATAAACGCCGATGACGAAATCACGGCGATGGTCGTCCTGACCCTGCAGATGCCAGCGAATCACACCGTCAGTTACGGGAAGAAAACGCTGGTGGGGACATTCGGAACATTTGATCCTTGGCTTTTCGCAGATGCCTTGGACCCATTCATTGCCACACGCCGGTGAATAGCCGGCCCTGCCCGTCTTGCGGCTTTCAAAGCGACGTGGGTAAACATCCTCGCGTCCATGAAACAGCGAACGGAAGAGGGCGATTTTGGCCTCGGCGGGGGAACGCTGATTCACGCTTACCTGCTTCAAGACAGGCGGTTTAACTGGGGTGTCCACGACCCTATTTTACATTCTTATCTCCGCCCAGGCCCAAGCACAATCGAAAGCCGGCATAGCCTGGATTATTCATGAATATTGGCGAGCGATGAAACAAGGTAAAGAATTTCTCGCAGCGCGGCGGAGCCGCAACCAAAAAGGCCGCATAGAAAAATCTTCCCGGCCTGAGAAGGAACTGTACGTTAGTAGTACGGAGGCCACAGAGGCCCGACACAGTGGTCACAGAGAGATCTCCTCCGCTCTCTGTGCACTCTGTGATCAAACGGTTCGATAATTCCTCGCGGAGAAGGCTCCGTGAACTCTGTGTGAAACATTCTTGCTTCTGCTTTCTCCGACCGATTTCATGAATGATCCGGCCAAGAGCTTCGGTGACATGGTGGTTGGACCGGAAAAGCCTGAGATTGCATGGAAGGATATGGTACAACAGCGCAGTAAGACAGTTGTGGAGGTCCCTATGGGTGTGCGGAAACTGAAAGCCAATCTTCCCCCAGTTAGCAAGGCGAAACCTAAGGATATGATCGAGGAAGCTGTAGTAGATGCCTATACGGAGGAAGAACAGGCCGGCGGCTTCCTCGTGATGCTAGAGGAGCATCTGGCGCTGCCTTTTTCGGTGAATATTCTCGGCGCTGATGTCGTTGTGGAGAAGATCGATATGGCACTGGACGGCCGGATTGTGGCGATTTGCCGCCGTGGCAAAGGCCGGCAGAAAATCGGGATTCTCGATCTGCCGTTGCCCACGCCCGCACCGGCTGGCAAAGGCAGAGCCTCTGAGGGAACGGCCGGCGTGCCATCCCATCGCGGGCCGGGGGCCAAAAGCTGAAGCATTCCGAACGTTAGAAGAATTCTTCCGGCCGCACACTGAGGAATTCTCCGAAGGACATTCCACTGGTTCCGATCAGAAGCTTTTTGGCCGGAGCATAGATCTTGTCGAACGCAGCCATTCCCGGCAGAGCGGTGCGCTGACGCCCGGATTTCACCTCGATGGCGAGTATGCGATTCCCCTTTTGCAGAACGTAATCCACCTCTCTCGAAGCATCGCGCCAGTAAAAGAGCCGGTACTCACCCGTCAGCGCCGCATTCGCCAGGTGCGCCCCGATGGCGGATTCGGCTATGCGCCCCCAACGCTCCGGCTTCCGTTGCACCGGAAGAAACGAGTCTGCTGTTTGGGCTGTCATCAACCCGTTATTCAGTACCTGAAACCTCGGGCTTGAGCCGCGTTGCCGGACAACTTCGCCTGAAAATTTGGAGAGCCCGCAGAGCATTCCCGCCCCACTCAGCAGGTCGAGGTAGTGTGTAAGCGTCGTCGTGTTCCCCGCGTCCTGCAACTGTCCCAGAACTTTCTGATAAGAAAGAATCTGCCCGGAATATTCGCAGCCCAGACGAAAGAGTCGCCGTAGCAGTGCCGGCTTGTCAACCCTAGTCATCAACAGAATGTCGCGCGAAATGGTCGTCTCAATCAGAGAGTCGAGCAAGTAGCGTCGCCAACGATTTTCGTCTTCGACGAGAGATGCAGCGCCGGGATAGCCGCCGAAGTAGAGGTATTGTTCAATCGTCCAGCCAAAGGCTGCGTGCATCTCGGAAAAACTCCAGTGGCCGATGCGCAGCATCTCAAAACGGCCGGCAAGGCTCTCGGTCAGACCTCGTTGGACCAGCAACGGGGACGATCCAAGCAACACGACTCGCAAGTCCAAGTTCTGCGCTGAGTCTTCGTCCCACAGGCGTTTGACCACTTCTGACCAGCCGGAGATCGTCTGGATCTCGTCGAGAACCAAAAGCCAGCTTCCCGCCTGTCGGCAATGAAAACGTGCTGCCTCCCATTGCTGCTCGATCCAGATCGTATTCTCAGGAGCCGGAATATCTGCGGTTGAGTAAGAGGACCGGTCACCAGAGGCCTTCATCAACTGCTGGGCAAGGGTGGTTTTTCCTATTTGGCGCGGCCCCGCCAGAACCTGCAGGAATCGGCGGGGCTCCGCCATGCGCTGAATCAGATTCCTCAGGACGGGGCGGGAGAAAGAGGACATGGAGCCTCCTCATTAGAATAAGTATTGAGTAAAATGACTCAAAGTATTGAGTAAAGCAAGAAGGGCAGGAAAGGTGGGAGAAAGTGGGGAAGGTTCATACCGGAATTTGGAGGGTCCAACTCGTCGAAGTGACCTGTCAAAGTGACCTTGTGCTGGCGAGGCCCGCAGGCATATACTCGGGTCACTCCATGGCCCTGGATCAAGAAATATATAGCAAGGGGGAATAATATGATGAGAGGTTACGGTCCGCTTCCGAAGTTATCTTCACGGAGTCTGATTCCTTTGCTATCCGCTATCGTGGTCATCGTGGCCTGCCTAGGGGCGAAGGCCGCTTCCCAGACCATCTGGCAGATTGGCAAGTTTGATCATTCTTCGGAGGAGTTTAATCAAAGTTGGAGAGACTGGGCTTTGTCCGGCGGCACGCAACCCGAATCCACCAAGGCTTACATCATTGGGAAGAGCAGCCCCAAGCCTGATTGGTGTGCCAGCCAGCCTGGATCAGGTAATGAAAAGCCGGCCGTCGCCCCCATCCCTATAGGATCGAATTCAATTTAGCGAATCCACCGAAGGGCATGTATTCGCTGAAGGTGGGGTTCGTCAGCGGCGGGCGCCAAGACCTTTCCACTCTTCAAGTGGACATCAACGGTCAGCAAGGGTGGGCTTACCACCATCCCCAGCGGCACGACGTGCCGGGTGACAAATACTGGTCCGATGAGGTCGAGGTCCAACTGCCCACATCCGCCCTGAAGCAGGGAACGAACACGCTGGTCTTGACCGCCATCGACGAACCGGGGTCAGGCGATGATTCCGCCCTCGCTTATGATGCGCTGGAAATGGATCAGGACGCCAGCCAGACTTATGACCCTGGCAAGATCAGCGTTCAATTTGAACCGACCATTTACTATTTACAGAAAGGCGAGCAATTGGTGGAGCTTGTGGATGTTTACATGCGCCACAATTCCGCCGCTCGAGACGGACGATTCAATCTGAGTTTGGCCGGCCAGGATTTTCCTGCTGAGCTCGCTTCCAACCGCGGCTTTGGAGAGGAACACTTTCAGCTCACGGTGCCGGAATTCGCCCCGGAGACCAACGGGGAAGTCTCCGTGACCCTCGGGACGAACTCGCAACGGTTGCCGGTAACTCTGACCCCCGCAAAAAAGTGGACGCTGCTGATTGTTCCGCACGAGCATATCGACGTCGGATATACCGACTACCAATCAAAGGTGTCGGAAATTCAAAGCCGGGTCCTTGATGAAGCCATGGAGATGGTCCGGGAACATCCCGATTTCCGCTACAGTGTGGACGGCTACTGGGTCATCCAGGAATTTCTGGCAGGACGCAACGCCGAGGATCGGCAAAGACTTTTGCAAATGGTGAGGGAGCACAAGATTCTTGTTCCGGCGGAGTATGCAAATCTCCTCACGGAATTTCCCGCCCTCGAAACCCTGATTCGCTCGCTCTACCCAAGCTATCGATTCGATCGCGAGAATGGAGCGAACTTCGATTACGCCAACATCACGGATGTTCCTTCACAGTCATGGTCGTATGCCTCAGTGTTGGCGGCAGCGGGCCTGAAGTACTTCACCTCAGGCAGCAACCCGGATCGCGGACCGATTGTGACGCTCAGCAATCTGGAGAAGCAATCGCCTTACTGGTGGGAGGGCCCGGACGGAGGAAGGGTCCTGATGTGGTACTCGAACAGTTATGGACACGTCTCCGCCGTTTTTGGAATGCCCCCCGATATCAAGACTGGGCGCGAGCTTCTGCCCGGCTACCTGCAAACCTATTCCCTGCCCGAGTACAAGGCGGACACGGTCATGCTCTTTGGGGCGCAGTGGGAAAACTCTGACCTGTTTCCACAGCAGGCAGCTATCGCCGAGGAGTGGAACAAGACTTATGCCTACCCCAAAATAAGCTATTCGGGATTTGCAGACGCCCTCCGAAAAATCGCTGACCAAGTTGGAAACTCGATGCCGGTCATCAAAGGTGACGGCGGACCCTACTGGGAGGACGGCATCTATTCCGACACTCAAAATGCCATCCTGGCTCGCCGGGCCGAACAGCGGGCGCCCTCGGCGGAGAAGCTTTCCACTATCAGCTCGCTGGTTCACCCGTTCGTGCAGGTGGAGTCAGCCGCACTGCGACAGCTTTGGCAAAACATGTTGCTTTTCGACGAGCACACCTGGGGAGCCTGGCAAAGCATTTCCAGCCCGGACAGCGAAGAGACAGTCCGGCAACAAACCGTGAAGGATAATTTTGCCACCCAGGCCGATCAGGATTTGAATTACGTGCTGGAACGCGGAATGGCAGCCATCTCCGACTACATCAATGACCCGAAAGGGACGTTGGTGGTTTTAACACTCTCAACTGGCAGCGAAGTGGACTGGTGGAAGTAGACCTGCGAAAAGGCTCCGAGCTCATCGACCTGGTGAGCGGAAAACCTGTTCCCTACCAGGTGGTCGCCGATCTGCCCGCCTACGCCACCGACCCCGGAAGTCCCTCCTTCCAGCGCGTACGATTTCTCGCGCAGGACGTGCCTGCTTTGGGCTATCGATGCTACACCATACGGCAAGCGACCTCGAAGCCTGCAGAAGACGGCAGAGGCTGAAAGCGGAGACGACGCTGGAGAATTCCTATTACCGTGTCGTTCTTGATGCTGAGAGCGGCGCCGTGAGGAGTATCTTCGACAAGGAACTGAAGAAGGAACTTGTCAATGCTGCGAGCCCTTATCGCTTCGACCAGTACCTCTATGTGAGCGGCGGCGACAAGCCACCTTACAACCGCCTGATTTTTGGTGATGCCAAGCTGCCGGCTCCTGAACTCACCATTCATGGAACCCAGGGTGGACGACTCGTTTCGGTTGAACGCACTCCGTTTGGCGTTATCGCGCGCTTGGAAAGTTCGAACATCAATACGCCCAAAGTGCAAACCGACATCATTCTGTTCGACTCCCAGAAGAAAATTGAATTCCTTAACCACGTCGAGAAGAAGAAGGTTTACACGAAGGAAGGTGTCTACTTTGCCTTTCCTTTTGCGGCGGACGATCCCCAAATCCGCTATGACCTTCAGAATGGCTTTGTCGATCCAACACGCGATCTCTTGCCGGGTGCGGCAAAAGAATGGTTTTCGGCTCAGCACTGGATAGCCGTTCAGCAAGGTGACGTCACGGCCGCGCTTATCCCCGCGGATGCTGAGCTTTTCACTATGGGGGATATTGTCCGGGGGAAATGGCCGTTGCAGTTGGATGAGCACCGGGGCACGATTTTCTCCTACGTGATGAACAACTACTGGCACACCAATTACGTAGCGGCACAGGGGGGAGATTTCAACTTCCGCTACATCCTGACCAGTGGCAGCAACTTGCAACCAGGCCAACTCAGCCGGTTGGGATGGGAAGAGATGACGCCCCTGGAGACCAACGAAATCATCGAAAACGATAAGGAGGTCAGTCCGCCGCGGCCCTTGGACAAAGGGCAGGCAAGCTTCCTCCAGGTCAGTCAGTCAAATGTGGTTCTCGTCAATTGGAAAACGGCGGAAGACGGACATGGCACCGTCCTGCGATTCCTGGAATTGGCAGGAGAAGCCGGCCAGGTGGATGTTCAGTTTCCCGTCCTCCAGGTACAGGCTGCATGGTTGTGTAATGCGCTGGAAGAAAATCAGCAGGCCTTATCTACCGCGGCGCACAGCCTCACCTTTTCAGTACAGCCATTTCAGATCGTGACAGTTCGGGTAGAGGGGGCACCGGTTCTGCCCTGACGGCTGCGGCGGCGATTGCACCGAAGGTTAGTTTTTGTCAAGACTGCGTAAGGCGGGATCGGTTCGGGCCGGCCTGTTGGCCGCACAGAATGCTAATCGCGGGTGAGCGCGAAAGCCATATTTAACATAATAGGGCTTCGCCCTCATCTTTGTGAAGTTCCCGAAATCTCAAATTCCTGCTCACCGGCCTTGACGGCGAAGGTTTTCTGAACGCCCTGAAAGTAGGCCTCGAGTTCGAATGGTGAATCCGACTGAACACGAATGATCTCTCCCTTTGACCCATCGGCGGCGGGAGCGGCAATCAAGGATGCAACATGCGCGTTGAAGCGGAACCGTTCACACCCGCGCCGGCCCCCCGGTTCGATTCGCCAAACCAGCCGGTTGTGAGGAGCATCAGCTCGAAGCCCGATGGCATACTCCAGAAAATACATGATCGGTCCAATCCCACTCCAGCCTACGAAGTCCGGCTTCGCCGGTTTGCCGTGCCCGACGCGGTCTGGGGCGTAATTCTCCCATATGGTTCCCGTTTTCTCAAAAACCCGGGCAACGAGCTCCCAGGTGATTCAAGGCCACTTGCCGGGCAAGATCCGACATACCCGTATTTTTCCAGGCCCTGGATGATCATGGTATCGGTTGGCGCCCAAACCGAGCCGCGCCAGTACCCTCCCTTTCGAACATATTTCTTCTGGTTTGCGGCTAACGTGGGCGCCATGTTGCGTCGTCCAAAAGTCCTGGGATTCCGCAGCTCATTAACCAAATCCGCTGCTTGGTCGGAGGAGGCGACCCCGGCAAGCAGGGTCCAATACGCCGCGATGGTCATCACGGGAGCGCGCTTACCGTCCAGCATCAAGTCAAAGTAGAACCTCCGCTGACTGTCCCACATCTGCTGGTTAATCGCCGAGGTTAGCTGATCGGCTTGCACGGAGTACTCGTGTGCCTCACTGTCCTTGCCAAGGATCAGCGCGATCTCGCTGAGGTGCCGCGCAAAGAGTACGATTTCCGAGGAGATATCAATCCCTGTGCCGCCGCTCCTGAGATATGCATTGCGCGGAGAGTTGTCCATGCTTGCCCAATCCGTAACGAAGAGCCCATTCCCCTGCCTGAGGTAAAACCTGAGCGCCTCATAGTAGTGGACAAGCGGCGGCCAAACTTCATCCAATCGGCTCTTATCTGCGGTGATTCGGTAGTGTTCCAACTCCGCCCAGGCCAGGATTGGGTGGTTTAGCCCGTCGAGAGTCACCTTCGGATTCGGAGAAGGAACCACCGTACCCTTGTAGATCACCGGCGCATTATGATCGTGCCCAACTTTTTCGTTGTAGCCGGGCCAACCCCATCGGCTAAAGAGCGGTTTGTCCTCATGGTCCGTCCACTCACTGAAATCGGTTCCTGTCTCCCTTACGATCTCGCGACAAATCTCGCCATCCTCATGCTGCTTTGCGTAGAAGTTATCAAGAGACGAGATACCCGGCACGAGAGGGTACGCATAATTGCAGAACATGGTCATGAAACAACTGTCCCAAAGGAACACGTTTTTGTTGAAGGCGGCGTCGATGAACTGGGAGACAAAGCCGCTTTGCGGGGCCGGTTCGTAGAAGTTGTGAAAAGCCAGCTCCCAGGCTTTCCAGTACAGGCGCACGAGCGTCGGGTTGTCATCATAGATCGGGGATGGCAACTGGGATCGCACATCCGCGAACTTGGGAAGCGGTATGGCTTTGTACTCCTTTTTGGCGAAATACATGCCGGTAGCGTCGGTCGCGGCATGTGCCTCAGCCAAAAAGAGAACCATGGGCTGCCAAGCCACTAACGCGATGGTCAGGATCACCATTCGCACCACAAAATGGTGGTTTGCTGTTTTCATGCGATGCCTCCTTACCCTGTTCTGCCGGGCATTGGGATAT
Organism: uncultured Acidobacteriota bacterium; assembly: GCA_963765485.1. Lineage (GTDB taxonomy): Bacteria > Acidobacteriota > Terriglobia > UBA7540 > UBA7540 > CAVROP01. The sequence continues at coordinate 89,266 of CAVXWN010000051.1, forward strand.
CGTTCGGGGTTTGATTCTAACCTAGAGTTCTCGGCAGAGGAACTTCGCACGGAAGGAAATGGGGGCAAGATGGCTATGGTTGCGAAACCCGTTCACCGATAGCCAGCGCCCGCGACTCTGACGGCACGAACATAACATTTTCCTGTTTTTTTGGCCGGGTCTTGGATATCAACTGGAAGAAGCAGAGAATGCTATGGGAAAGTTATTGCTTACGGTTTGGTAGTAGGTCAGTTTGGCTTTGTAGCGGCGAGTTTATCTCGCCAAATGGCGGCGTAAAGCCGCCTCTACATCAAACTGACCCACTACCTACGGTTTCACTGCTTTGACTCTCCTGTAGCGTAGGCATTTATGGCTCCAGCTACAGAGGCTGTCTTCCGTTACGTGAGGTCGAGAGATACGCCAAGGGTGTCTGATTCGATGAGGTGTTTATGAGAATTTCGCGCAGAAGAATGTTGCAAGCGGCTGCTGGAGTTGGCTTCATGGCTGGGACCTCGGCGGTCCTAGGCGCCACGACGCAAGCCGTAGGAGAAGGTCCCGGCCAGGATGCAGTTGAGAAATGGTCTAAAGAATTCATGGGGTGGTATTACTGGCCCAATCACGTCATTCCAAGCGATCCGCACATTGAGCGTTTCGCAGGGATTGAAGGTACCGACGTTCCCACCGTATATCAACTACCCGGCGATGACCGATGGTACATGAGCTTTATTGGCTTCGACGGAAAAGGCTATCAGTCCTTCGTTGCCGATAGCAGTGACCTTGTCAACTGGACTCCGAGAGGGCTGGCGATGGGATATGGCGCTGTGGGCGAGTTCGACCATGGGGGCCGCGTGATCGGGGCTTACTTGTATCAGTCGTACGACCTCAAAGGTCCCAGAACGCTCAAAACGCGCCAAGGCAAGTATTGGACACTCTATGGCGCTTACCCACGCCAGGGCGGATACGAACTACGCCCAGGGTACGAAGGCGTGGCCTGCAGTGAGGACGGCTTGACTTGGGGACGCGCCAAGGCCGGGTACATCCTCTCCGTATACGACCCCGGCTGCCGCCCGTGGGAAAAAGATTGCATCTACCAGCCCTGGCTCGTGGAACACCATGGCCAATACTACGACTTTTACAACGCTGCGAGCGGCGGGGTAGAGCAAATAGGCTTGGCCACCTCAACCGACTTGCTGAATTGGACACGTCATCCTGACAACCCTGTCCTGCGCAATCGACCGGGCGGGTATGATGAGCGGATGTGTTCTGACGGCAAGGTATTCCGCGATGGCGACCACTGGGTGATGTTCTACTTTGGCGTCGGGCGCGCGGGCGCAGCGCACATCATGGCGGCCTTTTCGCGCGATTTGATCCACTGGACTGCCCGCGCTGATCCGCTCTACAAGGCCGGCGGGAATCCCAGCGGCTTGGACAAGCAGCACGCGCATAAGGTCTCAATCGTCTACAACCCGAAGAACGACACGTTGTACATGTTCTATGACGCCGTGCCGGGTAAGGCGGGAACAACCGGCGGCCGGGGGATCGGCCTGATCACCAATCGACCCCTTGTGGGCCCTTCACGCGGAGCCGGGGCGAGTTGACGGCGACTGGCGAGTGGTTGATGAACAATGAGAAGAAAAGGTGCGAATATGAATCACAAACCCGGTTGGGAGCAGGCCAAGAGGCGCAATGAGGCAAAACGGATATTCAGCTTGGAAGCCTTATCGGGAGGAGAACGGTTATGCTTTGGTACAAGCTCGTGTTGAGAATTAAAGCACTCCCGATCGTAGCGATCGCGGTGCCGCTCCTACTGTTCCTGTCAGGCGCAAGTGGGTGGTCGCAGAGGCAGCCACCGGCATGCGATGACAACGGCCTTGCGCGACTGAAGCCGGCGGTTCGCAACAGAGTCTCGAATGGCGGCTGGAAATATGATGCGTACCCCAACCTCGAATCGCTGGATGCTCACAAGACGATTACGATTGCGAATCTTAAAGGCCCCGGGCAAATCAACACGATCCACTTTACGGGGCAAATGGGTACGGACTATGCGCAGCTACGTTCGATCGTCCTGGAGATCTTCTTCGATGATAACCAAGCGCCCGCTGTATCCGTGCCGATCGGTGACTTTTTTGCAGACGGCACGGGGCGGGCAGCTTATTTTACTTCGGCGTTTGTCGAGAAGACACCAGACGCCTACAACTGCTATATCCCTATGCCGTTCAAGAAATCGGCACGCCTCACCTTGCGGAACGAGACCGACCGCGACATCCTCAATTACAGCTATGTGGAGTGGCAGACGCTTCCGGAGTGGGATGACAATCTCGGCTATTTTCACGCCGCCTGGCAGCGCCTGTCCTTTCAACTGACGCCGGAGACGATACAGAAGGTGTTTTCGCTCCGGGGGCCAGGGCATCTGATCGGGGAATATTGGAACATCAATACCGACGAGCCGGCATTCGAAGGCATGACCTTTGTTATGGAAGGCAACAAAGAGTACCGGATAGATGGAGAGACGGAGCCTTCAATCAACTATCTCGGAAGCGAGGATTCGTTTAACTTTTCGTACGGATGGCATGCGTTGTTTGACGGCTACAAGACCGGCATTAACTATCTTAGCTTTAGGTTTGGAGAAGGCTCCAAAGTAGTATTTGAGGGCAAAGAGGGAAAACAGAGCAGGTTGTCCACTTACCGCTTCCGCGATCGAGATGCGATTCACTTCAACCGCACCCTGGAGCAAACAATCAACTGGACCAAGGAATTCAGGTTCTGGCCCGAGACGCGCGCAATGCTTGACCGGATTCGCAAGCGGAACGAACAGGGAGCCGGCTGGGTGGATTACGCAGTCACGACTTATTGGTACTCCAGTGATCCGAACGGGCTCGGGCTAACTATGCCGCCGATCGACGAGCGGCGGAAAATCGTTCTCCGGGAGAACTCGCCGTCGCCGTGAGGCGGCATCGAGGGCAAAGCGATTCACACGACTAAAGGGCACGCAGTGTTGCGCGCCTGAACCAACTCCACAGCTCATCTGTAGGGTGAGTTCCAAGGGTTCCTGTAGGGGGAAACATGAAGAGAAAGGATAGAGCCACAATTGGAGTATTCGGAATCGGCCTGGCGGCCTATTGGCCCCAATTTCCACGGATGAAAGAACGGCTTGAGCAGTACCAGAAGAAGGTAGAACAGCGGGTGGGAGAATGGGCATCCGTGATCAGCGGCGGTCTTGTGGACGACGCCGAGAAATCCGGGCGGGCCGGGGAAGATTTTGTGAGGGCAGGTGTGGACTTGCTATTCTGTTACGCCGGAACATACGCGACTTCGTCTCAGGTTCTCCCGTTGGTCCAGCGCGCCAGGGCCCCCGTTGTGGTTCTAAATTTGCAGCCGCGCGCGGCGCTGGACTATGCGCGAACTGACACTTCCGAATGGTTAGCTAACTGTAGCGCCTGCTGCGTTCCTGAGATCGCATGTGCATTTGCGCGGGCTGGCGTCCCCTTCCATCAAGTGACCGGCATGTTAGAGCCGGAAGACGATGTGCGCGAGCCCTGGGAATCTGCTTGGAAGGAGATCCAAGAATGGTGCGAAGCGGCTGGCGTGGTGCGAAATCTTCGCAAGGCTCGCATGGGTTTTCTAGGACACACTTACCCCGGAATGTTGGACATGTACAGCGATTTCACCCAACACCAGGCACTGCTCGGAACCCACGTCGAGATTCTTGAGATGTGCGACCTCGACCAGCGCGTGAGCGCAACGACGGACGCCGAAATTCAGGATAAAGAGGCACAAGTACGCGAGATCTTCGATATTAGTGAGGACAGTCCTATCGATCCGCTGGCCAAGAAGCCCGCTCCGGAAGATATGGAGTGGTCTTGCCGTGTTGCGGTAGGCCTGGACTCCCTGGCGCGGGATTTCAATCTCAATGCGCTGGCCTATTACTATCGTGGTTTGGGCGGCAATCGCTACGAGCGGCTGGCTGCGGGAATGATTTTAGGCTGCTCGCTGCTCACCGCCGAAGGCATAACCTGTTCTGGGGAAGGCGACCTGAAGAACTGCCAGGCGATGAAAGTCCTTGACCTGCTGGGCGCAGGGGGCAGTTACACTGAAGTCTTAGCGCTCGACTTTCGTGAGGGGTTTGTGCTGATGGGGCACGACGGGCCATTCCATCTGGGAATCGCGGATGGCCGGCCGATAATCCGCGCTCTGGGCCTCTACCACGGCAAGCGGGGATATGGCGTGAGTGTCGAAACCAGCGTTCGCATGGGGCCCATCACGGCCCTCGCTTTGACCCAGACCCGCGAAGGGCGTCTCAAGTTCCTGGCGGCAGAGGGTGAGTCCCTGCCCGGCGAGCGGCTTCAGCTTGGAAACACTAACAGCCGGTTACGGTTTGGCCTTGGCCCGGCGGCTTTCATGCAAGCCTGGTGCAAGGAAGGCCCCACCCACCATTGCGCTTTGGGTGTGGGGCATAAGACCGGAAGTATCAAGAAAGTGGTGTCGCTGCTGGGGCTGGAACTGAAAGCAATCGGCCAAAGTCTTGGCTAGCGCTAGTCTGATGAGCTATGCACGAATCGGATTCGTCATTTGTGGCGGCGCTCTGTGAGCGCCGGCTTCATTGATCTGGAATGCGGAGATCATAGAAGGCCGCTACAATTACTTTGGAGAACGAAGCGCCATTCCATACGCTTTGAGTAGCGCCTCCCTGTCGGTTTCCCAGTTAAGGTGCTCGACGATTCGCCTTCGACCGCGTTCGCCGAGCTCTCGTCGCAGAGATTCGGAATCCAGCAAGGTGAGCACCTTCTCGGCAAAATCGAGCGGGTCGCTGGGGCGAGCGTAGAGGGCTGCGTCCGCGGCAGAGCGGCGGCCCTCTGTTAGTTCGAAGAGTACCACCGGCATTCCAAAAGCCATGTATTCGAGAATCTTTCCCATGGTGGATTTGTCATTCATGGGGTTCAGCGGGTCAGGCGCAACGCCGACATCCGCGGTGGAGAGGTATTTGGCGAGTTCTTCGCCGGGGATTCGCCCCGTGAAGTCAACCACCGACTGCAATCCTCTTTGAGCTACCAAGTCCTTGAGGTGCGGTAGCTCGGTTCCCGACCCGATGAAAGTGAAGAACGTGTCGTCGCGGCCCTTCTTTTTTACGATGTACTCGATCGAATCCACCCAGAGGTCGAGCCCATCTTGAGGCCCCATCACGCCGAGATACAAGGCCAGGAGTTTCTTCCCATGTTTTAATTCCGGATATGCCGGGCCCCGGCGCATTTTCTCGGGTTCAGGGGTGACTCGCACGATAAAGACCCGCTCCGGCGGCATCCCGCCGCGTTGAATGGCTATTTCGCGGTAGGACTGATTGGTGGCCAACGAAACATCCGCCGTCCGGAAGGTGGCGCGCTCCACAAGGCAAACCAGGCGGTAGAGGAAATCTTCCCGGCCAAACTTAGCCAGATACAGTTCGGGGTTCAGATCCAGGTGGTCGAAGATGTAGCGCGCTCCGAAGAGCTTGAAGAATAGCCCGATCAGAAACATGATGTCCGGCGGGTTCCAGGTGTGAACAACGCGGAAACGGGTTCGGAAGTAGATTTTCAGGGCCAGATAAAGCTGTGCGGCAAGCGCACCGCCATATTCCAGCAGATAGCCTGCCGGCCCCGAAGCCTCCCAAACTCGATACCGGTAGATCTCGATTCCCTCGATGGTCTCAAAGCTTCGCTCGCAGCCCCCGCCTTTAGGGGAAATAACGGAGACACGGTAGCCGGCGTCTCGCAAGGCGCAGGCTTCCTGCCAGGCGCGCCGCACAAACGGGAACGGGAGATTCTCGATAATTATTAAAACGCCGATTCGGGAGTCACGACCCATTGGCTATTCCTTAGGGTTCGATGCGCATCAAGTTGAGGTCTTAGCGGCGCCGGATCACAGACGAGTAAACTTGCACGATTTGTCTCGCGACATTCTCCATCGAGTACATCGCCATCCGGTCGCGCCCGCGAGTGCGCGTGCCCCTACGGCAGACGTCAATGATCTTTGCGGCAATTTCCCCGCAATCACGCGCCACCAGATGGCACCCTTCCGTTTGGCCGATCAGCTCGCCCGCGTCGCCCACAGCGACCGTAATCACTGGAAGGTTGGTGGCCATCGCCTCTTTCACAGAATTGGGAGAACCCTCGTATTGCGACGCCAGGACTAGGACTTCGGCAGCATTCATATAGACTGGCATGGAGGATTGAGGAACGGCGAAAACCGGGAGGATTTCCAGCTCGGGGATTGCTTCCCGAGCCAGCGCCACGGCCGACTGGACCAGGTCAAAGCGTTTCTCGGGGCGCTGCGGGTCGTATGGAAATAAGACGAATTTCTTCTGTGGGTCGAGATCCAATATCCTTTTTGCTTCAGACTGCTCCATTGGCCTGAAAAGATCCAAGTCAACGCCGTTACCAATAACGTACGCCGAAGCCAGATCCAGATGCTGCCGCATTTCCGTGCTCATAACGATGACCGCAGAGGCCAGGCGTGCCAGGACGAAACTCGAGATCTGATAGAAACGGCCGAAAGGGGTGATGTGGTCGCTACCCCCGTATTTTCCCGAGACATCGAAGCCCATGAAGGAGACTACCAGGGGACTCGAAACCTCGAACCGAGCGACCAGCGCGGCCAGGCCCATGTGGGCGTGGATCAGGTCATAACGACGGGAGCGAAGCCGCTGCCACAATCCAGCGTATGCTCGCAGGTAGTTCCAGCGGGATTCGCGCCCGTTGACAAAAAGGACGTCGTAGTCCACACCGAAAGGCCGAAGCGAGTCCATCTGCGCCTTCACGGCGCAACCGTAGCTCGGATCGCCTTCGTAAGGCCAGAGGTTGGTGACCACCAGGACGCGGTATGAAGTCATGCTGACCTACGGATCGTCTTTTGCCGCAACCGGCTCTCCAGGCTGCGGGGAAATCCCTCGAGGCTGTCATCCTAAGTGTACATGGGTGCTGGGCCTACCCATACAAGTGAAAATCGTCGCCACCCCCTGTCATTCTGAGGCCCGTTCTTTGGGCCGAAGAATCTCCGCAGTTCGCGGGAATGGCCGTCAGGGGATGATTTTCGGCGGAAAAGCCGCAGCCGATGAAAGATCTCGCTTTGTGTTGAAATACTCAGGGCGAGATTCTTCGCAGAGTTTACGCTGAGCGAACTACAGAGATCCTTCGTTGCCCTCAGGATGACAGCGAATGGGCTCAGAACGACGGCTTGCAAGCGTTCTTCCGCACCCCCTTGAGCGGCCACCTTACGGGACGACGGAGATTCTAACCCTTTGGCAAAAGATTCGGTAGCGCGAAAACAGCTGACCCTTCCGCAGGTCTTCTGGACCGGAACGGGCAAGGAACGATCAGGTTAAGAAGCGGCCGAACAGGAGGAACCTACGTCTCCGCTGGGCTTCGGACACTGGCAGCGGGTAGAAACCGGGTCTGCTTTTGCCAACGAAACGCATAGGAGGGCTCCTTTCTATATTCTCTGCGGCCGTGGTCACCTTCGGATGTTCCGGGCTCCGAACCCCGAGGGAGCGGGGGTGAATCGACAAAAAAGTCCGGAGATGAATATCGGGACTACGTGGGGCGCGCCAAAAGGTCCTCTCCGCGTTTGCGTACCTAATGCAGTCTGGCTTATGATGCTGCCATGGCTGGAACACGGAAACTTAGAATGACCATCGGGTCGGTGAACCTGGAGGCTGAGTTGTTTGACACCCCAACCGCCGATGCCATCTACGCAAAGCTGCCTTTCACCTCCACAGCTTCCACCTGGGGAAATGAGGTTTACTTCTCCACTCCGGTTCATGTGCGTAGGGAGCCGGATGCCAAGGATGTGGTCGAGGCAGGGGAGTTGGCTTTCTGGGTTGAGGGCGACTCAATCGCCATCGGCTTTGGCCCCACACCTGTTTCCCGCGGCCAGGAAATCCGCCTCGTTACGCCAACGAACATCTGGGGCAAGACACCCGGCTCAGTCACACAATTGCGCAAAGTGAAGGACGGCGATTCTATCAAGGTCGAAAAGGTAGACTAGTCGAGCTGTGCATGACCTGTTGGTTGTCCTGCGCCAGCCAGCGAATCATACGACGAATTCGTCGTGACCCCAACTGTCATGCTAAACGCTTACCCGTGGTGGTCATCACGAGCTTGCCGTGTTTTACACCCCGCAGGCTGAGGATCTGGTCGGCCAACTCCTGTACTTCGGTCCCTCGGCCCTTGACGATGATGACTTCCAGGCAGTTATGGGCATCGAGATGAATGTGCGTTGTGGCGAGGACTTTTCCGTGATAGTGGTGCTGAGCTTCGATCAATTGCTCCGATAGCTTCGGCCGGTGGTGGTCATAGACAACCGTCAGGGTCGCGACCACGACCTTGCCCTGGGCCACGTCGGTGGAGACGGCCAGCTCCCGGACCAGATCGCGAATTGCCTCCGACCGGCTTCCGTAGCCCTTTTTGGCAATGGTCTGGTCAAACTTGGCCAGTAGCTCAGAATCCAGCGAAATGCCTGTTCGCACAAGAGACGACATAGGCTCTACCTCACAACGAGATGATATGGCCTCTCCGGGCCGGTAAGTACCACTCTGCGGCGGTTGTCGGCTCACACGTCCCTATGTTAGCAGTGATATGCCCCGCCGCGTCAATCGGGGTGTTAATTGCCCGCCAGTGTGCAAGTTGTTAGCCCCTCCAAAGAACACTTGACGTCACTCATGGCGCTGACGTAGTATTACGAATCTACAAATCGTGTTACCAACTTGTCTTTGGGGAATATTCATGAAGGGGCTCTGGGGGGTCGTGGCGGCCTCGAAATAATGGCTGTCCACTTCAAAGCCGATACTGTTGCGGCCCGCCTTTGCAGCCGCGACGGTGGTTGTGCCGCTACCCAGAAATGGATCGAGCACCGTATCGCCGACGAAGCTGAACATGCGGATGAGCCGTGCTGCCAATTCCGCCGGGTAAGGAGCGGGGTGGTAGCGCGTGGATGCTCCCGTGATGCCGGACCAAATTTGCTGAAACCACACCTTGTGGTTCTCAGCCGAGATAACGCTGAGAACACGCGTCGCGACATCGGGGGTGCGATAACCGCCGGGTTTGCGCTCCATGAGTGGGAGGTTGGAAGTTCCAGCCAGGGCATGTCGATTTTCCGCCGGATGACAGTTTGAGGCCCGGCAAAGGAATTCTGCCTTAAGTTAGCGCTTATGCCACCTCCTCCCTCCTCGGCCGCCCCTAGGTGGTCGCTGGGGGCAACGCCAGCCGACCCTACCTGCTTGTAGATCCGGTGTGGCTGAAATCGGCCACCGGATCATCTACTCTGTGGCCCAATTCAGCCACTCTGGCCTTACAATTCTAGCTCGCGAAATCTTCCGTCGGCGCGGTACGACCCTGGTTCGGGCGGTGTGTGTCACAGTGAGGTCACATGCCGTCCGGCGTAAATAGAGCTTACGGTCACCTCGGCGGCAGGGGCGAACCGGTCGAGGAACTGCCCTATTTAGGTGCAAAGCAAAGCAGGCTAAAGCTTTCAACTGCTCCTACCGAGTGCCGTGCCGGAGCCGGCTTGAAGGTCGGCGTTCGCCCAACGCACTGGGCGTAGGGAACGGATTCCGACCCCGGAACGGTCTGCTCACGCAGTCTTTGGCTTGATAGCCCATCGGTACCCCCCCCTCACTGTTCTGGCATGGCAATTGCCCGCCACTAGGCCGAGGTGGTCAAAACCATGCGATACAAACTAAGTCCCGTAAGCACAACTATATTGGCGTTAGCCTGTCTTAGTTCTCCAATCCGAGCTACCGAGCGGCTTCGGATCGAGCCGGGCACGAAGATTCCGGTCCGTCTTGAAAGCAGTGTAGGGACCAAGGAGTTTTACCAATGGCATTCCTTCGGCAATGTGCGCACCGTTTCCGGGACGCTAATGCAGGACTTGGTTACATCCGACGGGCAGGTGGCGATGCCGGCAGGCACAAAGATTCGGGTCGCGGTACTCGAGAGTAAGCGCGCCGGACACATCACGGGCAGGTCCCGTTTGCGCCTGGGCCTTTACTCGGTGCGGACTCTGGACGGTGAAGTGATCCCACTCGACGGCTACCCCACAAATCTAAACCAGCGCAAAGTCGACCGCGAGGGCACCGCTCACGGACATCGGGGACTGGTGAAAGATGGCGCCGTGGACGTTAGTTCGGTGGCCATCGGGGCGGGCGCTGGCTTTGCGGCGGCCGGCCCGGTGGGCGGTGCCATAGGCGCCGGCGGCGGTCTATTGGTAGCCTCAATCTGGACAGTGGCCCGGCGCGGTCCGGACCTGGTAGTTCCCGCCGGCACGGTGGTGGAGTTTGTGCTTGGCCGGCCGGTATCCCTCGTTCCCACGGGTGACGTCGTGAATGACGGCGCCAATCTCCAGCCGTCCAATTGGGGCCGCGGCCTGGTGATCCCGCCCTCGGAAGATCTGCTGGCGCTCGCTGACCAGCTCAACACTGATCCCGAGGGTGTGCTCCAGCGGTTGAAGGAGATCAAATTCAAGGACCGTCCTGCCGTGGATCGTACATTTGCAAAGTACTTGCAGGCGGTCGCACGCTTCCAAAAGGGCGATCACAGTAAGGAAACGCTCAACCTGATGCGAGAGGCCTACGGCGCCGCCAAGAACTCGCCGCTGCCAGCCACGGCACGTGCTGAGATGGCGCGCAACTTTGTTGTCATCGTCCGCGCCACGGAGAAGGAATGGGAGCGCGACCCCCTCCTGAACGATCCGCAGGTGCAGGCAGCGTTGGTGGAGGAAACTCAATGAAAGCCACTTTAATTCTGACTGTTGTTTGTTGCGCGCTCGCCGGCGTGGGGCTCGCCCAACAGCCCGCTTCCACGGATGTGCCCCCGCCGCCCCCAGCCGGCGTGGGGCCCCCGCCATCTGCAACTGCTGGCACAAAGGCGCCCGCGCCGGAGTCGCCGCCTCCCGCCGATGTGCAAACCCCCGAAACGGCGACTGCGGATACTCAAGGTGCGCGCGAAACACCGCTGGATGCTGAGCCCTTCAATGGGCGCGTTCATCGTCGCCTCGCTGAATACAACCAACGCCGTCAGCAGCGCGAGCTCGAGATGGGTTCCTACAACAAGGTGAGTGCTTCCGACCCCAGCCTCGGGCGATTCGCCGACCCGCGCAAAGCGCAAGTGGAAATCAAGGACGAACTCGACCGCGAGCAGACCAGCGAGCAACTGGCAAATGACTATGCTGAACAAGTCCGCGAAGTCCAGAGCAAGGAGCAGGCGGTTCAGGAGTTCATTGCCAAACGGCTCAAGACAATCGATGACTTGAGCAAACAGAAGGTCACCGACAATCGCCACGACCTCGAGTTGGCGCTCGCAAACCTGGCCCATCAGCCCGACTCGCCCGAGACCCAGGCGCAGATGCGCGAATTCGATCGGCGGCTGTCGGAGGCCGAACGCGTGGAAAAGGATGTGCCCGCCCGGACGGCGCGTGCCCAGCAGGAAGTAGCGGGCGCCACCGAAGAGCTCGCCAAGCTCAAGAACCTCGAGCAGTCGTTGCAGAAGGAGTCGAAGGCCTTCGCCGCGGACGCGCTCTCGGCGAGTCAGAACCGGCTGGGACTGGCGGACAGGCTCGAATATTACATTGTCCGCGACCAGGCGGAAGATGTACTCGAGCAAGGCCGCGAAGCGACGGAGTCGGTGCAACACCTTTCCGCCAGCCCCGAAGTCGAAGGCACGCTCGATAGCGCACAGCCGAAGAGTCGGTCAGACTCTGACCTGCAGCAGTTGAAAAGCTGCATTCAACAGTCAGGCGACGTGATGGGTTGTCACGAAAAGGCGCACCCGGCCAAACAGGAGTAGCCTATGCACACCAAGAGAGACTCAGTTTCAATCGTCCCGGCGGCTTCGCCTGGCGGCCTCACAATGGCCGTTGTCGCCGCTCTGCTTTTAGCCTTGGCTTCGACAAGCCACGCAGCGAGCGCCGATTCACAGCCCGCAGCCCTGAGCAAACAACGCACGGCACTCTATGTGCAGGCAAATCACACCCCGCTTTCCGACCTGGAAGCCGACCTGAATCATCTTGCCCTTTTATCGGAGACTTGCCGCGCCGAATATGGCGCGCAAGCCTGCGGCCTGCCGGACAAGCCACTCGAGTCCGGCAAACTCGAGGAGCGCTTTGCTTACTACGTCAGGAGCCCGATTGAGGCGCGCTTTCGCGGACAGGGAGTGAAAATCGACAGGCGGAATTGGCAGGGGCCGAGCGCACCTCCGTCACGATGAACAAGCGCCATTCGTGGGCGGCGGGCGCCAAAACGGTGCCCTTGCCCACGGGTTCTCCATTCCAACCCCCTTGGGGCTCGGAGCGGCGAACGGGACAGACGGGAAGCGCGCGGCACGGTGGAGATCCCGCTTTGCGGGACCCCACTCATCAAGCCATCCGGTTCGCGGGGGGTGCGTGACCACATCGCGATTCTCTTGCTGATCGCTGACCCGCCGTGGCGGGATAGCTGATGTCAAATCACGTCGAAGGAGGGGGTATGACTCGCGTGAGACTCACCGGCGCTCTCACGTTTCTGGCCATTGCCGGGGCCGGGTTCTATCTCCTGGAAACCTCCAGGCTTCGTGGCGCGCCACAGGAGGCATCGAACGCACCGTCCTCTGCTCCTTCAAAGCGCGCCCGCTCGAGGCAGCCAACTTGGCATTCCGGGCCGGCTGCGACGCCACCCCAGACTGAAGCCGTATTGCCTCCTTCCCCGGTTCCGCCGCCTTCAAAGTCACCGCTCTTCCGGCCGCAGGGAGAACGAAAGAAGGTGGCTGCGACGAACGCGGAGGCCTTGACTCCTGCCGGTTCGGGCTACCCAAGCGCTCCTGACCCCGAGGCCCGGCGCATCCAGGATGAGCTTGAGCGCCTGCGCGATGACGCCGGCGCGCGCCGCGCCTTCTACGACGACCTGCTCCGCACCGTGGAGTCGCTGTGCGCCTGCGGCTGGATGAAGACTTGACGGGAAGGGGATCGGTCGCGCCCCACCCAAACTCACCGGCCTCTCAACACACTTCCGGCGAATCCGCCAACCCACCAGTCTCGAATGAGCCTAATGAGTCCACTCCGGTGAAGCCTGAGCCGCCGCAAGCATCCTTGCACACCAATGGCGGCCGCATCGAACGAGCTGCATACCTGCGCGTAGTCCGCTGGGCAAGAGCAAACGGCACGCCTGTGCCATTGGCGTTGGGCGTAGCGTGGATTGAATCCCATTTGCACACGGATCCACCCCGCGGGGCCGCCGGCGAAGTAGGGATGTTTCAAATATTGCCGGAGCGTTGCCGTCTGGAAGGCTGGCCTTCCAGACGTCTGAAGGAGCCGGAATTCAACGCTTGGCTGGGGACGCTACTGCTGGCGCGCTACTACCAGGAAGAAGGCAGTTGGGGGCGCGCGGCCGCTAAATATGTCGCCGGTCCGGCAGTCTTCCACAAGAGTTACTCCCATGACCTCCGGACCTTCATTAACTGGTATGCGAGTTCGGTGGAGAGCTATGCCGGCTACTTTTCCCGCTACCAAAGCTGAACCCTGGGCGGACTGGACGGACGGCATGGCCTCCCCAGCCGCCATCGAAATTGAACAGGGCGACGCGCCTGAATTTGTACTGCTTGACGCGAGTGGACCACGTCCCGGAGCGCTTCTCTTCTCTTTCGGCCTTTTGAGCGCGCTGGTGATGCTAACTGTAAGTCTCGCTCGTCCTATGAGGACGACTCCTCGGTCTCGCGCCGAAACGGAAATCGCTGCTGGGCGCCAGCTACTCTGGCTGCAGGCAAGGCCTCCGTCCCGGAATTCCCGCCGGACCGCAATGCCTCTTTTCGAGCCCGACCCGCGAGCCCGAGAATTGCATCCGCTGCCAGTACCGAGCCCGGCAGCGGAAGCAGCCGATCGAGCTGCGTTCTCCCCGGCAGCGCCGCCGAGGTTGCAACTGAGCGTCTCGCCGCTCGCCGCAAGTGATGTTCTCTCCCTTGCTCTAAAGCTGCCGCCGGCCCCGCCGGGCACAACCCATGTTGCAGGCGGCGATGCTCGCAAGCCCGCAGCGGCCGGCGCTCGGTACCTTGCCGCTGCCGCGACTAATCGAGAAGGAAGGGGTGCTCGCCGCTAGCCTTGCGGCATTGTCTCCTGAGCAGCGTCTCGCTTTGCCCCACGTCTCGATTCGCGTGGACGCGGAATGGCTCGAAGCGCTGCCACAGACGAAGGAAGAGCTCTACTTTTCGGTTACAAGACCGCAAGGGGATTCCGAGGTCCTCGCTTACTTACCCTCCACTCACAGCTTCACCCTGAAGCGCCCTCTGCAACCGCTGTGGCAGATCCGTGATGCCGAACAAGTGCCCGCGCTGGCCGCACTGCGCTCTGCCGCCGCCCACCGGCTAGCTGTCTCCACCGAGCTGATGGGTCTTTACACCTGGCATCCGCCTGTCCTTGAGAACGCGCTGCGCATGTTTGTCCTGGCACGAATGAAGCAGCTTGGGGTGCAATTGGGTCCGGGCGACATGGTCACCGTGCGCTTCGCCTCCGGACCCGACGGTTGCCTCATGAGCCTCGAACCGATTCGCGTCGCCGGGTCTCCGTGAACAGCGTGCGCCAGGCCACTTCGCCCGGCTCGAAGATCAACACATTGGTCTCTTCATTGGCAGCTTATTGGCGACTCCCGGAACCTTTGCGTGCCCAGTTCCCTACTCAAGGCAAGGGAGTTTCCACACCGCCGTGCCTTACAGAAGGTTCATTGCCTCCGGGTCCCAACGGGCTGGCTTGCCGCTCTCATAGCTGACGTTACTGAGCAGGGCGGTGCCGGCGGCGCGGAAGCCGAAGACGGGATCTTCCACGATCGGTTGGCGGCTGCGAATGGCGTCGATCCAATTCTTCACATGGTCGTAGTGGTCACTGTAACCCTTGGGCGCGACGTATTTTTCTTCACCCAGCAGGGTTTCCCCGGTCGGATGCGTGACCGGATATTTCTCGTGATATATTTCCATCATGCGCTTCTGAATCGCCGCCGAAAACGGGTCGACGCGAAAACCCGGCTCCTTCTCTCGCGGCACACGGGTGAGGGTGACTCCGTCGCCCCCGATAATCATCGAGCCTTCCGAACCGGTAAAGACGAACCCTTCACTTTCGGAGCCGCCATCGACGAAATTCGTGCGCACGCTGAGGTTGAAGCCCTTCGCGTAATCATAAAGCGCCATCATCACATCCGGCACATCCCGGCCGTCCTTCCAAAAGCGCAGGCCGCCCGTCGCCAAGGCGCGCGTAGGGCCATGCGTATCCGTGATGAGGTGCACGCCACTGAACAAGTGGACAAACAAATCGCCCGCCACGCCGCTTCCGTAGGCCTTCCACTTGCGCCACTGGAAGAAGTGTTCGCCGTTGAACGGAATCTTCGGCGCCGTGCCGAGCCAGCGCGGCCAATCGCAGGTGGTGGGCGAGGCATCGTAGGGCACCGTATATTCCCACGCGCCTTGCGCCGAATTGCGGTCGTACCAGACCGTCACCATGTTGAGCGTGCCGATGGCTCCCGCGGCAAGCAGTTCTTTCGCCTTCTTGTAAATGATCGAACTCACCCGCTGGCTGCCCACCTGCATAATCCGGTTCGTCTTGCGCCAGGTCTCAATGATTTTTGGCCCATCGGAGTAGAGGTGGATCATGGGCTTTTCGCAATAAACGTCTTTGCCCGCGTTCATGGCATCCACCGACGCCTGCATGTGCCAATGATCAGGAGTGCCGATAATGACCGCGTCAATATCCTTGCGCGCCAGGATCTCGTTGTAGTCGCGCGTGGTTAAGATATCCTTCCCCCACAATTCCTTGGCATGTTCCAGACACCCGTCGTAACAGTCTGCCGCCGCCACCACCTTGACGCCCGGAACTTGCGCTGCCGCCTTCGTATCACCCTGGCCTTGCCCGCCCGCCCCAATCAGTGCGATTTGAATATGGTCGTTCGCGGCGATGGGCTTTGCCGGCTCTGGCTGCGGCGCCGCCATCAAATGCATCTTCGTCGACCCGGCAAAATAGGTTCCCACGGTTGCAATGCTTCCTGCCTTAAGAAAGTCCCTGCGATCCATGCTGGCCACTCTGCCCTCCTCAGTTAAGAATAGTTGCCCTCTCGGCTTTCTCCGGCCCATCTTCTGCGCCACCAGCGGCCGACGTCATGAGTTCTGTGCGCGCGCCCAGCTTCGAGGCATCGGCCTCCGCCGTACGACCGACATCGCCGTACTTCAGGGCGCCGCGCGTTGCACATTCTATCACTTCGCCGATGGGTTCGTTTTGGGATATGGCAACTCGGCACGACGCCGTCAGGAACTTCTTGCCACGTCGACTGACGCCGGAGTTCGCAGCCGGCTCGGCGCCACTGTTGTGCGGGAGGAGTGAGGCGGTCCCGCCGTCGGGTCGCTTGGAAGGTTTGTGCGAGCCGTCGGGGCAACTCTGTTGTCAGGGGGCGAAGGCTGCGTGGTCGCGGGCGACACCGGGGTTGGGATCCGCAGAAGCGAGTTGAACCAACTGAGGATTGTCACATGCTCCGCCGTAATGGTGGGAGACGCAACCTCACTTTGGAGCGGCACCCTCTTGTTTCGGCTGCTGGATGGGGGCAAACGGTTCCCCGCCGTGGGGTGAAAACTTCTGGAGTTCGGAGACCAGTGATTTTGCCGGGGGCGGTACATCACCCTTGCCTTCCAGGAGAAGCTCCTGGGGGTCCACGGTGTGGCCATACAGACGCGAGTTCGCCTCCCAATCCTGGGTAATCGCAGCTCCTTTGAGAGAAACCCCCGCAAATAAGCCCCTGGACCGGGAATAGGTCAGAATTTCAGCCGTTATCAGCAGATCGGTGGACGCGGAGGCGGTCCGTCCCACCGGCCCCGCCGCCGCCGAGGCGTCCGCGCCCAGTTCCCCCCTGCTCTTCAGCAGCTTGCGAATCCCCCCCGAGTTCATCACCACAAACACCAAGTCGGTCTCCGATCCTCCCCACTGAAACCCGAAGCTCCCCGTATGCAAGCCGATCATGGAAGGCGCGCCCCAGGGGCCAGTGCCATTTCGCCTGCACACCAGCACCCCGCGACCGTAGCTTCCGCCGAGAAAGAAAGCCAGTTTCTTCTGCCCCGGGATGATGCCCACGCAGACCGCCCTGTCGAGCAGGTCTCTGGGAATGGAGTTCTCCGGCATGTTCATGATGTCGTTCAGCACCACCGTAGCGTTCTCGAGCCGGTTCGCTTCCTTGGTCGCCTTGGCCTGAAGCAATTCCACGGGAAGGCTGAACATCAAAGCAGCAAGCATGAGATATCGCATTTCGTCATCCTCCTGAGTAGTGGAGCTTGTCGCTGGTTACCTGTCCATATGGATTTCTCGAAAGAGTGGCACCCGGTCGCCCCTGGACCCACATACGCCCGGCATTCCGGACGATTCGTCCGAAGATGCCGGGCGTGAGGGTCGGTGCTCACGCAGATTCGCAACCCGTCCCTCAGTGCCCTTGAGCTTTGCAATTGGCATTCCGTTGTTCGTGCATAATTGGGATGCCGAATCCTCTCAAAGGGTTGAGTAGAGTTCTTGGACGCCGAACAAATGTGCCGAGAGCTGTAAATTCTGCTCGAAGAAGGAAAAAACTCCACTGGCGAGGTCATACTGTCGCCATTCGCGAGACAACCTCATGCTAAGGCACGTTGGCTACGAGGATTTTTTGTTCAGTCATCTCCTCGATGGCGTAACGCAGGCCCTCGCGGCCCAGGCCCGAATCCTTCACGCCGCCGTAGGGCATGTGGTCGATGCGGAAGGTGGGAGCATCGCCCGCGATTACGCCTCCGACCTCGAGTTCCTCATAGGCACGGAACAGCAGCGTGGCGTCGCGCGTGAACACTCCCGCCTGCAAACCGTAATTCGAGTCATTCACCCGCCGTACGGCCTCCCCAAAATCGTCGTATGACTCAACGGTAACTACCGGCGCGAAGATTTCATCGCAATTGACACGCTGTTCGGGCCGGGTTCCAGTAAGCACAGTGGGCTCGAGCAACGAGCCACTTCTCTTGCCTCCACATAGGAGGCGCGCCCCGGCTGCGGTCGCTTCGCTCAATCCATTCCTCCGCCCGCCGCGCGTCTGCCTCGCTAATCATGGGGCCGACATCCGTGGCCTCCTCCAAGGGGTCGCCCACTTTCAGCTTTTGAACGCGTGGTACAAAGGCGGCCAGAAAACCCTCCATGATACTGGAGTGAACGAAGATTCGCTGCACGGAGATGCAGCTCTGGCCGGCATAGGAAAAGCCCCCAGTCGTACACCGATTCCGCGGCATATTCCAGGTCGGCATCGTGATGGATGATCACACCGGCATTGCCGCCAAGTTCAAGCGTTACACGTTTCTTCCCCGCCTGTTTCTTCAAGTCCCAGCCCACCGCCGCGCTGCCGGTGAAGCTCAGCATTTTCAAACGGTCGTCGGCAACCAGGCATTC
This sequence comes from uncultured Acidobacteriota bacterium, assembly GCA_963765485.1. GTDB lineage: Bacteria > Acidobacteriota > Terriglobia > UBA7540 > UBA7540 > CAVROP01. Next base: position 107,662 of record CAVXWN010000051.1, read on the forward strand.
AGCGTCGCGGCTGGAGAGCGGCAGGACGTTCAAGGCGCCGGAAGGCCATCCCGCCTGCCCGACCAGCTCGGCGAGAAGCAACGAGGAGAGCGGGGTTTGTGAAGCAGGTTTATGCACGAGCGTACAGCCCGCCGCCAGCGCTGGAGCCCATTTGTGCGCGACCAGATTGAGCGGGAAGTTGAATGGTGTGATGGCCGCGATCGGTCCCAGCGGGAAACGGCGAACCATAGCCCAGCGGCCGGCGGCGAACGCTTGAAGGTCCAGGGGAAGCCATTGACCGTAAATGCGCGTACTCTCCTCAGCAGCGATGTTGAACGTGAAGATGGCGCGTTCGACCTCCGTGCGCGCGGTGCGGATGGGTTTCCCGGCCTCGAGCGCTATCGTCCTGGCGAAGTCCTCGCGGCGGTCGGTGATGCCCTGCGCGACGGCGCGCAGGACGCGCTGGCGCTCATAGGATGGCATCTTGCGCGTCACTTCGAAAGCCCGCACGGCAGCTTGCACCGCCATCTCTATATGCGAGGTTTCCGGGCGAAAGGTGGTTCCCACCAGGTGGTGATCGAAAGGAGAGCGCACCTCCAGTGCATCTCCCTCTGCGAACCATCGCCCGTTCAAAAGAAATCCGTGCGACATCGCCTGAGCGTCAGTGATTTGAGTCATCGCTTGCACCTCCCACTTGTAAGGTTAGTCACATCTTTGGCGTGGAGGCAAGTTTCCTGGGCTGGCGTGCGATTTCCCTGTGGTCTACAGTCGCAGAACTGCGCTCCGCGCCCGCCCGCGAATGACATCAGGACCCGCTCGATGCGCACCCGATCGCGTTGAGGCGCGAGACTCTTCACTCGCTGCGCAAGGCAACGGCGGGGTCGATGCGGGCCGCTCGGTAGGAAGGGATCCAGGCCGCGAGCGCGGCCGTCGCCAGCAACATTGCGGCGGAAGCGAGAAGCGAAACCGGATCGTCAGGCGAGACCTCGAAGAGGAGCCCGCGAATAGTTCTCGCCAAGGCAAACGAGCCGGCCAAGCCCGCGGCTACTCCGACTCCCGTCCAGATTTCCGCGTACTTTTGAATCTGCAAGGCAATATCCACGGGCCGAGCGCCGACGGCCATGCGCACGCCGATTTCCCTAGTCTGGCGGGCCACCAAGAAGGATAACACACCATAGAGTCCCACCGCGGCCAGCAGCAACCCGAGGGCCGCAAACAGGCCGACGAGTGTCGTGACAAAGCGTGGGCGTTCCCTGAATCTATCGACCCTCCCTTCCAAAGCCTCGATCGTCACAGGTAGAGAGGGATCAAGCGCCGCAAACTCTTTCCGGACCCAGCGCGCGAGCGTCCCCGGATCGAGCGAGGTGCGCAACACTGCCACACCGCTCAAGCCCATTACTTGCGCGTTGTGCATGCGCAGGCGGTAGTACTCGGGATCGGAAGGTTCGGTCAGGCCGTTGTTCTTCGTGTCAGCGGAGACTCCCACGACCGGCGACCAATGACCGTTAGCGTCCAAATCGATTTGCTGCCCGAGCGGGCTTTCGTGGCCGAACAATCGGCGGGCCAGCGTGGCGCTCAGGATGATGGGCGATTCGCCGGAAGCGCGCTCGCCCTCTTCAAAAGCCCGTCCGGAAAGGATAGGAATGCCCAAAGCGCGGAAGTACCCCGGAGTCACCCAACGGAAAAGGACCATTCCCCCATCCGGCGCAACAGGCGGGCGCCCCGCAATGTGCAGGTTCGAGTACGGGCGTCCCATCGAGCCGCGGGGAGGAAGGGAGTCGCTTAGGGCAAAGGATTCCGCCGCCGGGGATGCGTTTCAATCTTTCCTCCAGCTCGTTAAAGAACTCAACTTGTGCCTCGGCGGGCCGGTATCGGTGCCGCTGCAGACTGAAAGAGGCGGTGACGACGTGGTCGGGCTGAAATCCCAGCGGCTGGCTTTGGAGTTTCCAAAGGCTCCGAAGCAACAGCGAAGCCCCAGTCAGCAGAATGAGGGAAATCGCCACCTGCGCGGTCACCAGCGCCTTTCTGAAAAATGTTCGTGCTGATCCGCCCGCGCGCCAGCCCGCCAGAGCCTCAGCCCGCGGCCGTTCCAGGGCAGGCGCCATGCCAAACAGCAGCGCCGCCCCGAGCGAACCTGCCAAAGCGAACAGAAGGACGCGCAGATCGATCCGGGCGTGGTCCAAGCGCAGCATGCCGCCGGGCGCGAGGTTAACGCAAAGCCGCAGGAGTGCCCAGGCGGCTCCGCATCCGGTCGCGCCTCCCAGCAAACCAAAGATCAGGGATTCGGTGAGGGTTTGGCGTATCAGGCGTCCCCGCCCGGCGCCCAGGGCGGCGCGCATCGCGAGTTCCTGGCGGCGTGCCACGGTGCGCGCCAACATGAGATTCGCAACATTCGTGCACGCCGCCAGCAAAAGGCCAAGCACGGAGCCAAGCAACATCCAGGAGGCGAGTTTCACCTCGTGGATCTGCCGGTCCCGCAGCGAGCGTACCACCAGGCGGACCTCCGGGCGCAATTCTGGCGGCACGTCCTTTTTCACACTCTCCGCGAAGATCGGGCGCATGCGTTCGCGCGCCTGCTCGATCGACAAACTCTCCGGCAGCCGCGCAAAGGTCCGCAAGAAGGAGCTCGAATTCGCAGAGCGCGGGAGACTGGCATCCAGCCGTGCCGGCAACATCACATCGATGTCACCGAGCTGCGGCATTTCGAAGCTTTTGGGAAGAATCCCAATCACTTGCGCGGGCTCCTCATCCAGCGTGAGGGTTCTGCCCAGGACCTTCGCGTCGCCGCCAAAAGCCCTCTGCCAGAATCCATACGAAAGCAGGGCGACCATCGGGGCATGCGGGCGATCGTCTTCGGGGTGCAAATCCCGTCCGAGGGCGGGCGCGACGCCGAACGTCTCGAGAAAATTGGCGGCTACGGCGTAACAATTGATGCGGCGCGGCGTGTCACCGATCATCACATCACAACCCACGCCGGGCCTCATGGCGGTGAGGGATTTGAATGGCGCCTGCCCTTGCTTCCAGTCAAAATAACTGCTGACCACATTGAACTCATTGTTGTCAACAGGCCCCAAATACCCCACGGACACAAGCTGATCGTCCTTGGGATATGGCAACCTGCGAAACAAAAGCGGATCGACCACGCTGAACACCGCCGTGGATGCGCCGATCCCGAGCGCCAGGGTCACTACTACGACCGCCGTGAAGCCTGGATTCTTCCGCAGTGCGCGGAGCGCATAACGAACGTCCTGCCAGAGGTCCTCGAGCCAGAAAACGGCTTTCATGCGAAGAACATCCGCCGAGGTCCGCTCGATGAGTTCCGCGATGGCGCAGCCGCGCAACGGACGGCGGTTGAGAGCTTTGAGAATGAGCGTGTGGAGGCTTTCGCGCAGAATTCTGCCAGGACTGGATGGCTTCTCTCCCATGAGAATCTAAGGGTACTGTGCCATAGTTTCCCGTGCAAGGAGTATTGCCGTGAACCGGCCGGAGGTAGGGGCGGCTCGCGAACCGCCCCTACCTCCGGCCTTGGACGTGCCGCCGATTTGTGGTATATATTAGCGAATAAAAGGCGAAATCGAGGAGGCGCCGGGTGCCAGGAGTCAGGGGTCGGGTTTCGGGGAACGGAGATTATCTTCACCGTCGTTCCGTCGCGAAGGGGTCGCTCATGGAACTCGAGACTCGCGAGTGCGCAGGCAACATTCATTGCCTGACCGCCCAAAGAAACTGCGGGGATTCTTCGTCCGCCAACGAGAATGGCGGACTCAGAGATGACAGGGGGCCGGCTGGCACCGGACAACTGAAAACCGGCGCCTGAAATCTGTTCTCAAATGTGAGGTGACGTGGAAGAGAAAACCCAGGCACTGGCAAACTTGGGAACGTCCGCCGCGGCGGGCTTGGCGCCCGTTCAGAGCGCCCTCGAAGAAATCCGGGAGAAGTTCAGGGGCTCACCCGCCCGTGGCGGTGTGACGGTCCTGAAACACTTTCCGGCACAAAAGGCGCAGACAGCCCCAATCCCGGAGTTTCTGCCCGTTCGGCTTCTAGAGGCACTCAAGGCGCGTGGCATTGCTTCCCTTTACGCACATCAGGCGCGCGCGTGTGAGTTGGCCCATGAAGGCAGAAACGTGGTGGTGGTCACGCCCACGGCCTCGGGGAAAACCCTCTGTTACAACCTGCCGATTCTGGGCGAGTTGGTACAGAACCCAGAGGCGCGGGCACTGTACCTGTTTCCGACCAAAGCGCTGTCGCAAGACCAGTTGGTGGAACTGAATCGCTGGACGGAGAAATTAGGGGAGGAAATCCGCACCTTCACTTACGACGGAGATACCCCCCAGGATGCCCGCAAAGCCATTCGCGCGCGGGGAAACCTGGTCATCACCAACCCGGACATGCTTCACGCCGGCATTCTCCCTCATCACACCAAATGGCAGAGGCTGTTCGAGAATTTGCGCTATGTGGTGATTGACGAGCTTCATTACTACCGGGGAGTTTTCGGGAGTCATCTGGCCAACGTGCTGCGGCGTTTGAAGCGGGTGGCGCAGTTCTACGGCAGTCAACCCCAATTCATCTGCACCTCGGCGACAATCGCCAATCCGGCTGAATTAGCCACTCGCATCATCGAGGAAGACGTTTTTCTGGTGGACGAAAACGGTGCGCCCTCGGCGGAAAAGTATCTGGTGTTTTACAACCCGCCTGTGGTGAACCCGCAACTCGGCATCCGGCGATCGTATTTGAACGAAACCCGGCGCATTGCCCGGACCTTTTTGGGGCGCGGCCTTCAGACTATCATCTTCGCCAACAGCCGCCTCGCCACCGAGATACTCGTAACTTACCTGAAGGAGGATTTTTCGCGAGCCCCACTGGCGCCGGAGGCGGTTCGGGGTTACAGGGGCGGTTATCTGCCGCTGGAGCGGCGCGAAATTGAACGCGACTTGCGCAACGGCCGGCTGCTGGGCGTGGTGGCGACAAATGCTTTGGAGCTCGGCATCGACATCGGAAGCCTGGACGTAGCAGTGCTTGCGGCATACCCCGGTACGATCGCCTCCACTTGGCAACGCGTCGGCAGGGCGGGCCGCCGGCAGGGAACTTCCGCAGCCGTATTGGTGGCCTCGAGTGCGCCGCTCGACCAATTCATGGTGCAGAACCCCGACTATTTCTTTGGCCGCTCGCCTGAGCATGGCTACGTCAATCCTGACAATCTCTTTATCCTGCTCAATCACCTGAAGTGTGCCGCCTTCGAGTTGCCTCTGCGGGAAGATGAGAAATTCGGCTCGCTCGACTTGCGCCGGCTCTGCCGGCACCTCGAGGAAACTGGCTTTCTGCACCATACCAGCGACGGCTGGCATTGGGTTTCGGAAAGTTACCCCGCCGACGCCATCAGCTTGCGCTCTGTCTCTTCCGACAACTTCGTAATCGTGGACACCACCAGCGAACCCAAAGTGATCGGCGAAGTAGATTTCTCCAGCGCCCTGACGACGCTCCACGAAAAGGCAATCTACCTCCAAGACGGCCAACAGTACCACGTCGAGCGCCTCGACTACGATGACCGGAAAGCTTACGTTCACCAGGTGGGGAGCGAGTATTTCACCGACGCCATCTCCTACACGAAAATCAAGGTCCTTGAGAAGTTCGACTCCGCGCCTATCGGCCCCGCCAGTAAGAATCACGGCGAGGTGCAAGTGAACACACAAGTGGTCGGGTTCAAGAAGATTAAGTTCCACACCATGGAGAACGTCGGCTCGGGAGAGTTGACGCTGCCCGAGCAGGAAATGCACACTACTGCTTTTTGGCTGACCCTTCCCCGCGACTTGATGGGAAGCCTGCCCTACGGCTCGACGGAACGGCTGGACGGGGTGAATGGCCTGGCCAACGCCCTCGAAGCCGTTGCGACGCTGCTGGTGATGTGCGATGCTCGAGACTTGGGCCGGGCCGTGGGGGAGAACGAAGAAAGCAGAAGGCAGAAAGCAGAAGGCGGAAGGCAGAAGGAAGAAAGCAGGATTCAGGATTCGGGAGTCAGGAGTCAGGATGAAGCGGAAGACCATTCATCCTCGGCGGGTGACGAGGACGACTCCAAAATCCAAAATCTAGAATCCAAAATCGGTGAGGGCGACCAATCGCCAATCACCAATCACAAATCACAAATCGGAGGTTCCACACCCCAGGTTGCGATCGTGGCGTTCGAGCCCAACATCTACCTTTACGATAAGTATCCTGGAGGAGTGGGGCTCAGCGAACCGCTCTTCCGCATGAGCGAATCTTTGTTGGAAAAGACTCAGAGACTTATTGCAAGCTGTCCGTGCCCGAAAGGCTGCCCCTCCTGCGTGGGGCCGATCGGCGAGGTTGGCGAAAAGGGCAAAGAAGTGGCTTTGGAGATTTTGCGAAGGTTGTCCGTGGTCCGTGGTCAGTAGTCCGTTGCCGGTGCAGTCTCAGTTTGTTGCACGCGCCGGAGGGCGTCGGCCTGAGCGCCATGATTTACCGTAGTTCGTCGTTGCTGGTCTATGAGGTTGTTGGCTGGGTTGCCGAGCTTGTCGAAGGGGGCTATCCGCTATTGGTGTTTACTTGAGCCGAATTTGGCGTGGCCCCGGCAGGGGCCAACCGTGAATAGCCGTAGGTGGCAACCTACGGTTGCGTCGCACCCTCCCGGCCCAACCCTGGAGGCAGAGATTTTAAAGCCGGAGATGATTAGACAGCAATGACAGTTTCATCGGAGGCAAGCTATTTGAATCGAAAGTCGAGTTTGAAATTGTAGAGCCACGGGATGTGGGGATCGACGCTTTCCTGGCGCAGTTTGTAGGGAAGATTTTCATAATGGGCGCGCAAGAGTTGGGCGTTGGGGGCATTGTAAAGGGTGATGAGAATGGTGTCTTCCCGGACCCGAATGTCGCCCTCCAGACCTTCGAAGAGATGGCGCGCGAGGTGGGTTGCGTCCCAGTCGGCTACCGGTTTGCCGAGGCGCTGGCGCAACTGATAGACCGCCGCCTGAGCCAGCAACGCCAGGGTCAACTGTCCGTAGCGGACATTTAAGTTCAAGGTTCCGGTGCGATGCCATCCCATCGCCTGGTAGAATTTAAAGAACTCTTCGACCTGCCAGCGCTGCGGGTACTCCTGGGTGAGGGCTTGGACCTCCGGGCGCAGGACGGTGCTCAAGAATCCCTGATATTGCAGGTCCTCTTTCTTGACTCCGCTGCGTTGGACCAGTTCCTGGTAAAGGGTCTGGGGATCGTTCTGGAAGTAGTAAGGCTGGGTGGCCGTGGCATAACCCGGCCAGCGCGGGGCAAAGTGGGTGTGGGGGATTTTGCCCCAGCGTTTCAAACACTCGGGATAGGCCGGCAGGGCACAGAGCAGGTCGAAGCGTCCCTGCTGCCCCACGGCATGGAAGAGTTCCTGGCTGTAATGTTCTTTATCGGCTAAGACCAGCGGCTTGCAGGTCGCATCAGGTCGCGCCGAGAGAATCTCCGCGCCCAGGCGCAGCAGTTCGGGAGTGGCTTGGACCACCGAGGGAGCAGACGAGGCGAGAGTGAAGCAGAGCGGCTGTCCGGTCTGGCAATCCAGAAGGAAGAAGGTTTGGCCCATCTTGGTGGGCTTTTCGGTAGTGCTGAAGCGGTGCCGGCGCATCTGACGTTGGGTGTAGCTGGTCATGCGGTGAGGGTCCATGGCCAGAAGTTGGCCGCCAAAATGTTGGCCTGCCCGGCGGAGCTTACCCAAAGCGACTTGCAGTTGTTGAGCCTCCGCTACCGTATGGCTGTCCAACAAGGCATGCATGGCCTGATCGGTGGGAACAAAGGGCAAGCCGTTGGCCAGTTCGAATCCCTTCTGAGAGAGAGTGCGCCGATAACGATAGGAACACAGACAGAAAGCCGATTCGTTGACCAAGTGCAGGCCCAAGCGGGGTTCCACCCGTTGGGGCGGCTGGCCGCTCCAGCGTAACAGAAGGTCCCAAGTTCCCAGGCGCAGATGCTCAGGCAGCAGCAGCCAAATGCCCACTTGGTTGCCGGAGACTTTGTCCGCCAACAACTGACGCACCTGACGCTCCAGACTGGCCGGGTCGGCGGGTGAGGTTCGCTGCTGGGAACGAGTTCTCTGCACCTGGACATACTGGGGCGGCTGGCCGGGGTTAAGGGCGTAGAGTTTTTTTTTGCAGGCCGTAATCGGCGATAATGCGCTCGACGCTGCGTTGACTAATGGCGTGGCCCTCTTGCTGCAGTTTCTGCGCGATCACCTCGGCGGAGGCCTCCGCATCCAGGAAGCGATGGCGGATGACGAGGCGCACGACCTGCTCCGTGCGGCGGTAATCCGTCTTGGGGCCGCGCGGTTGCAGAGCCAGACCGAGAGCTCCCTGCTGCTCAAAGGCGGCCAGCAACTGGTAATAACGCGGGCGGCTGAAGTGGAATTGTCTAGCGGCTTGGGTGGCGCCCTTGCCTTCGCATTGGCCGACGATGAGCATGGCCAGACGGCGGCCGACCTGGTCGTCATGGCTGACGGGGAGGATGCCTCCGGGCCCGGAGAAACGGAGTCGTTTATTAAAGAAGGAAATGTTCATAGTGGGGCCAGGATAGCACGGAGGGAAAGGAACGTCTACTTAAATATGGCGGTACTATGGTGAATCCGGCTGGACGAAAGCTGAAAATACTGAATATCAATGGCAACACCGGGGCGCTACGCAGCTATATACCGCCACATATACTTAGACACATGAGGGGCAAATCTCACCCCTTTCGGCGGAATCTCGTGGGCCGTGTCCAATTAAAGCTCGCCAATAAATCTCTGCTGGAGGGGTTGACTAAGCCTCAGTCCGGCCCCTCCAGGGCCGGAGTCATTTCCTGGCTTCGGTTCCGTAGGTTTCACCTACGGCTACTCACGTGTCGGCCTTCGGGCAACTGACTACGGACCACGGACTACTGACAACTGACCACTGACAACAAACGTTTTCAGAAATGACCCTCGAAGAGAAACTCCGCCAGCTTAAGCGCGCTTCCGGAACCCGGGACCGGGACAAGGAACTCGAGCAGACGCTCCAGTACCTGCGCCGCCTCGAGAATCCTCCCGCCCTACGCAAGCTGCCCGCCCAGAGGTTTGCCAAAGGGATCGAGGAATACGTAGAGGGTGAGGTGGTGAAGAACTCGAGGGGCGAGTTCTACCTGGCGCGCCAGGCATTTCCCTTCGGGCGGCCTTATGGAAAGCTGCGCATCGGCGATATTCCTTCGGCGGACCTCAGTCCTCTGAACCTGGTGCTCAAGGACTCGGCGATGCCCGATTCCACGCGGCTGGTTTTCCTGGATACGGAGACCACGGGACTTGCAGGTGGAACCGGAACGTGTGCGTTCCTCATCGGCATTGGAAATGTCGAAGGGATGAAGTTTGTAGTGCGCCAGTTCTTCCTTCGTGACTATCCCGAGGAAAAAGCCATGCTCCAGGCCCTGGCTGAGGCTCTAGAGCCCTACGAGGGAATCGTCACCTACAATGGGAAGACTTTTGATGTGCCGCTGCTCGAGACCCGCTATGCGCTGGCTCGCATGAAGTCGCCCCTGGACCGGTTGGTCCACTTTGACGCTCTTCACCCCGCGCGCCGCCTGTGGAAGCTGCGTCTGGAACGCTGCAAACTCACTGACCTGGAAGAATCGATCTTAGGGATTAGCCGGGAAGGCGATGTGCCGGGATCGGAGATTCCGGCAATCTACTTCGACTACTTGCGCACCGGCGATGCGCGGGGCTTGCAGCCGGTCTTCTATCATAACGCTTTGGATGTCGTGACTCTTGCCGCAGTTACCGTAGAACTGGCGCGTGCTCTTGGCGACTGTGGGGCCGCGGCACTGGGGTCGCCGCTCGACCTCTTCAGCCTCAGCCGTATCCTGGGGACTGCAGGGTCTCAGGAAAAATCCATTTCCACTTGCCGTCAAGCCTTGGCGGCGGGACTTCCCCTGCCGGTCGAAAGCCTGGCCCTAAAGCACCTCGCCGCGGAGTTCAAGCGAAAGCGCCAGCACGAGTCCGCCATCGAGTTATGGCTGGAACTCTCGCGCCGCGAGCCGCCGCTTGCGGTGGAAGCGCTCGAGGAGCTTGCCATTCATTCCGAACATCACCTTCGCGACCTCCGGCAGGCGCTCGAATTCACGCTCGCCGGTCTCGCCCGGCTGGAGGAACAGCTTTCTTTCGTTGCTCAACGCAAGCGATTTGCCAGGCGCCTGGAACGGCTGCAGAGGAAACAGGCGCGGGCGTCAGGCACGGCCCTCCTCCGGTAGTGGGTCGGTTCGGGGTTACAGGGGCAGCGAGGATCGTCTCAGCAGGGCTGGCGGAGGGCAAGACCGAGTAGTGGGTTTGACCTCTTCTTGCTGAGGCATTGCGGCATAATGACAAACGGGTATGGCACAAGGCTACATCGAGCAGCGGGATGGTGGCTTTTACATCAGGGGGACTCGAGTCCCCCTGGATTCGATTGTCCACGACTTTCGTGACGGGGTGTCAGCCGAAAGCATTCGTCAAGCGTTCCCGACCCTCACTCTCGAGCAGGTATACGGCGCCATCGCTTTCTATCTCGGGCACCAAGCGCAGGTCGATACTTCCATCCGGGACACCGAGCGCGACCCTCCTCCGGTAACGAATCGGCGGGGAGTTATGGGGGCAGGAAGGATGTGGTGGCATACCCTCTCGTTGCATGGGCGCCCCCCCCCGGCGTGCACTGGCTCCCGCCCATGGCCCTTCGGTCTTACCTGACCCGCTCACGGGCGAGACGCCGACAAAGTTGGGCAGCCTGCCCATGCTGCACGAGGCCTGCGGCTATAAGTGGGCCTTCGGCAAGCGCGCGTGACTCGATCGGACAGACAGAAGTCAAGTGGCGTTGACCAAATTAATTCTGCTTCTCCGCATCAGCAGAGGAGGGCGAGGTGAAAATTGACAGGGGACGATATCAGGAAACATTTCAAGCAACTCACGCGTCCAGGGAGTTTGAAAGGAGAACCTGAGGAAGCTGAAAGGGCAAAGATCGAGGTAATGGCGGAACTTGCCGCGCAGCTTGCGGATCTGAACAGCCAGATGGCAAGCGCTTCAAAGCGCTTTTCGGACCTCAATGGCTTACTCTCGAACGCTCTCAACATTGCGCTCGACGACTTTCGCCACGCCCTCGATGTCGCACTTGATATTTTCCGCAGTGAGGCCACGAAAGTCACTGGATCCCTTCGGCGAGATTGATGCAGAGGGCCTGGTGCAAGGACACGGGCATGGAGGGGACTTGGCGCTTAGCGCCACACGGCGGTGCGCATCACATCGAAGTGATGGTCGTAGGTCCAGACCTCGATGCCCAAGCGGCCGGCCAATACCGCTGCCGTCGCGTCAAAAAGCGTGATGGGCTGGTCGGGCAAAGCCACGAGCTTGGTCGCAGCCTCATGGTAATCCTGGGACGTGGGATTGAGCAAGACAGCGCCGTTCAGGATGTCATTTAGCCAAGCAACAGCGGTCTGCCTCCCTAACCGATAGAGCACCAGGGTATAAGCTTCCAGGAGGGTTGTGTAAGCGACGACCACATCGCGCTTGTCATGGGCGAGTCGTTCTAACTCTCGGTGGGCCCGCTCGTGGTGCGCGTCGTCCGGATCGACAGCGGCGTACAGTGGACCGGTATCAGCGAGGACGCAACCCCTCATTGAGCCGCCAAGTATCGGTCATGTGCCTGGCTCACATCACGGTGGCCGCTTCCGCGCTTCGCGGGAGTGATCCGGAGAGGGCCTGCCGCCCGGAGGTAGCCGCGTTCGGTCAGGTATTGACGTAAGGCAACCTGGACAACTGTAGTGAGCGCGGGCCGCGCCTCTTGAGCCCGGACATAGCTTTCCACGGCCTTGGCGAGGTCATCGGGAATAGTCACGGTGGCACGTCTCATACCTAAGAATCATAGCACCAATCGGTGAAGTTGGTTCATTCTTCATTGCGTTCGGACTTGCCGAAGGACTTTAAGTTTACATGTTTCCTCTCCACGGACTCCTGCCCGCTGTCGCCCTTGACCGTCACAGTCTCCACGTCTCCGGTCAGGCGGAGGTAATCGGGGTCATCCGCTCCATGCCCCGTACCCCGCTCCGCCTTTCCGGTAAAGCGGTAGTACTTGCGGTGGATCGTGTTCGTCCTGAACTCCACATGGTCCTTCTTGCGTGAACCTGAGACAATGTCGTAACTCAGCACGGCGTCGGATTCCTCTTGGCCCTGGAGGATTTCAATGTACCCCTTCAACTTCCCTTCTTCCTCCAGAAGCCCCAAGGTGTCGTCTGCTGAAAGGAAATGGTACTTGCCGGTGACGTCGTCGATGTCCTGCCTGCCCTGCGCCGATGAGTGCCCCAAGAGGGCGACCACAAGGGTCGCCCCTACAGGACCGTCGAGGTTCTCGCTGTTCTGGGCAAAGCAGCGCCCAACGCCTGTATAAAGAAGCAGAAGCATGGCAAATGGCCACAAGGTTCGCTTCCGGTTCTTTACCTGATTTCCAGCCATGAGCTGAAACCACCTTTCGGGCTGATGTCTTACACCAAGCAACCCAAAAGATAAAGGCCAACTTCCCGATCGGACTTCGGGAGGCCGTGCACAAGTGTATGCCGTGTTATTCGAGACAGCAAGGGAGGTGAGTGGCGGAGAATCATTTGGAATGGGATCCATTCCGATACGCCAGTCATTCCCGCTTTCGCGGGAATAACTGCCACTTGCATCGCCCATGTCTGGCAAATAGCACAAGTACCCGCAGGCCAACCCGCTTGACAGCCCAGCGCTTTTTGGTAACGATTGCCAGAGCCTTTAAGGGCATGTCCAAATCAGCAGGGGAGGACTCTCGATGGTGGGTCCGGGGACTTTGATGAAAGCTTGCGCATGCATCATTCTTGCAGGAGTTTACTTGCCTGGTGTCGTTAGTTCAGCAGCGACACTCAAGCCTCTGGTGGCGGGCAAGCGCGGTGTCGTGGCGGCGGGTCATCCGCTTGTGGCCGAGGCCGGTCTCAGAATCTTAGAGAAGGGCGGGAACGCTGTGGACGCTGGTGTCGCCACGCTCTTCGCCGCGTCCGTAGTGGAAATGACCAGCTTTGGCGCGGGAGGCGAGTGCCCGATTCTGATCAAGCTGAAGGGCGGCCCGGTGGTGGCCATCAACGGAGATGGAATCGCGCCTGCACTTGCCACCGTGGAGTTTTACGAGCACCTTCGCCGGGACGATCCCCGGCTGGTGACCTTCGGCACGATAGGTAACGCCCGCGGCGGGATCATTCCCTCCTTTGGCCCACTCAGTGCCATAGTTCCCAGCGCCATGGATTCCCTCCTTCTTGCGCTTGAAAACTACGGGACCATGAGGCTCAGCGAAGTCATTCAGCCCGCCATCGAACTCGCCCAAGGGTGTCCGCTGGATGACCATCTAGCGCGGGATATTGCCCGAACCCGGCCGGTATGGGAGAAGTGGCCCGCGACAGCGCGAGTTTATACGTCGGGCGGCCATTTGGTGAAAACTGGTGAAATCTTCGTCCAGGCCGACCTTGCGCGGACGTTTCAGAGTCTGGCCGATGTCGAGCGGCAGAACGCCGGGCAAGGACGCACGGCTGCCATCGAGGCTGTCCGGGATTATTTCTATCGTGGGCCCATTGCAAAACGGATCGGCGATTTCTGCAAGCAGGCCGGTTGCCTGCTACGCGAAGACGATTTCGCAGCCTACCGCGCGCGGGTTGAAGAACCTTTCAAAACTACTTATCGGGGCATCGAGATCTACAAGGTGGGCTTCTGGAGCCAATCGCCGGTCTTTCTCGAAAACCTCAATCTCTTGGAGGGATTTGACCTCAAGTCGATGGGCCACAACTCTGCCGACTATATTCATACCGTCGTGGAAGCGATGAAACTGGGATACGCAGACCGCGACGCATACTACGGCGACCCCGACTTCAGCCAGATTCCCATGCAGCTCATCTCCAAGGAGTATGCCAACGTCCGCCGGCCGCTCATCAATCCAAAGAAGGCATCTGCCGAACACATTGCCGGCGACCCGCTCCATTCACAACCGCGCGCTTCTGCCGACTTCCTTCGCTCGAGGTACAGACACCGCAATGGTGATCATCAGGACACGACTTGCGTGAACGTGATCGACAAGGACGGAAACATGCTCTCGGCTACTCCTAGCGGGGCTTGGATTCCAGCGGTGATCGCCGGCGATACCGGAATTCAACTGACGCAGCGCGCGCAGGCTTTTGTGCTTACGCCGGGCCATCCGAACCAATTGGCTCCCCACAAGCGCCCCCGCATCACGCTCACGCCGACCCTCGCCCTTCGAGATGGCAAGCCCTGGCTTGCGTTCTCCACGCCCGGTGGCGACAGCCAGGACCAGACACTGCTCCAGCTCTTCTTGAATGTTGTGGACTTCGGGATGAACCCGCAAGAGGCCGTGGAAGCTCCGCGTTTCAACTCCGAGGCAATGTACAGCTCCTTCGATGACCACGCAGACCAAAGTCTGGTCCTGGACGTCGAAACCCGTATCAGCGAGGGAGCCCTCAAGGCGCTGCGGGAGCGTGGGCATAAGCTGATCGTGCAAGGAGAATGGGGCAATCCTACGGCGGCAACGATGGTCGAGTACGATTCCGCTACCGGTGTGATCAAGGCTGGCGCGGACGTTCGCGGGCACCGGTATGCGTTGGCATGGTGAGACAGTGGTTAGCGGCTAGTGGTCAGATGTCCGTAGTCCATGGCCCGTTGTCCGTCATAACCTCCTGCCATTCACTCTCGACCTGCCGTTCACCTGACCACTGACAACGGACTACGGACCACTAACCGCTAGCCACTGATCACTAGCCACTTCTCTCGTAGCACCCCAGCACACGTAAGAAATGCGTCACTTCAGCCAGATGGGAGAGCGCATTCCGGCAGCGATCCTCCTTCATGTTGCCCAAAAAATCGAGATAAAAGAAATACTCGAACGGGCGGCCACGGAGGGGACGTGACTCGAGCTTGGTCAAGTCGATATCACGCAGCGCGAATACGCTGAGGCACTTGTAAAGTGCGCCGGGAGCGTTCGCGGTGGAAAAGACGATGGAAACCTTGTTTGCCTTCGAGGATACCTGGGCAGTCTTGGAGAGCAGCAGAAAGCGCGTGTAGTTCTCGCGATGGTCTTCGAGGTGCGTAGCTAGAATGCGGGCTTTATAGACCTCGGCGGCAACGCGGCTGGCGATGGCGGCGGCCCCCCGCAGGCGGCGTTCTGCCAGCATCTTCACAGCTCCGGCCGTGTCGTAGAAAGGGATTTTCTGAATCTTAGGGTGCCGCTTGAAAAACTGCCCGCATTGCGCTAACGCCACGGGGTGCGAGTAAACCTGGATTATGTCCTTGATCGCGACGCCGGGTGGAGCGATGAGGTTGTGGACAATGCGCAGGCTCACTTCTCCGACGATGTGCAGGTCATTCGATAGCAGGAGATCGTAATTCTCGTAGACTGAGCCTGCCAAAGTATTTTCAATCGGCGCCAGGCAGAACTTCGCCTTTCTGCTCGCCACACTTTCGAAGATGGCCTCAAAAGTCTCGCAGGGCGTTACCGTGATGCGCCTTCCGAGCAGTTTATATGCGGCTTCCTCACTGAATGAGCCGCGCTCACCCTGAAAAGCAATGGTTGGATTGGCCATTTTCACCTTCAGGTATCGCCGAGCAGGCCGCGGAAGAAGAAGTCCACGTAGGCACGGGTAATTTCCCCTTCCTTGACAGCCCCTTCCAGGTGATACCACTGGTAGAGCCAATTGATCATCCCGAGGACGGCGAAGGCGGCGATATGGGGAGAGACCTTCGGAGGCATGCCGGACTGTTCCTGCACCCGAGCGATCAGGTCTTCGAGATACTCGATATAGGCCCTCTTACGGGCGTTGATCTTCTTTCGCAAAGCGCCTTTCAATGATCGGTTCTCGTGGAGGATAACGGTAATCTCCATGTCACGGGCGCGCACTACTAAATCGATATGTCCAACGACGGTTTGGCGCAGCTTCTCCCGCGGGTCCGGAATGTCCTTCACCTTAGCGAGCACGGTTTCATCCAGGATGTCCATCCCGTAGTTCATGATTTCAAAAAGCAGCATATCTTTGCTGCCCACGTGATGGTAGAGACCCGCTTTGGTCAGGCCGACTGCCTCAGCGATGTCCTGCATGGAGGCGCCGTCGTAACCCTTATCGTAAAAGACCCTCGCCGCAACCCTGCAAATGTCGCGTAGCTTTTGTCGAGCTTCAGCGCTTCGAGCCATAGCCGGAAAAAACACCCCTCACGCGGCCAGAGTCTATCACACTATTCGGCAAGCAGAAAGCAGACCCCAAAAGCAGGGGTCTCCGCCAGCCGGCCCAGGTACTTCCCCGACGGGTCGTACGAATAGCTGGCCGACCATACGGTGGAGGGGGCGGAATTGGCTTTGGCTATCGGCCCCGCGCTCGATCGTCTGTTCGACCAGGGACGCCTCAAGCGGCAGGATCTTCCGCTGGCCATTGCTATTGTGGATGCCATCTGCCACGACCTTCCTCTGCAAATTCCTTGGACGGCATTTCATCGGAACGTCGCGGGTAGATAAACTGCGCCGTCGGGCGGAGAGATGCGACTTGTCGTACGCTGGCCGGGCAGGGCAAGCCCAGCCCCTACCGATGTTGATCAAATCAAGATGACTGCCGGTAGGACGGCGTTTTCAGCAGGCAGACAGTGGCAAAGGAAGCCAGCGTTCAAGAGAAATGCCGCGTCGGGAGAATTACCTCCATCGATACTTCAAGAACTCCCGAGAAGGTATAGGAACAGGGTCAGGTATCGTTTGGCGTTGCTCGTAATGAGGAAATGCTCGCGGACGTGTTGGTGCCCCTGCTCCCCGAGCCTCGCAGCGATTGCGGGATTCGAGAGAAGAAAGCGGATCTGGTAAGCCGTGCCTTCAACCGAGTGAGCGAGCATCCCCGTACGTTTGTGAATCACCTGCGTAGGTATTCCGCCCACGGCGGATGCAACGACAGGTTTCTTCTTCCACAGTCCCTCCGTGACCGTCAGTCCGAAGCCCTCCCGCAAGCTTTTTTGAATGACGATCGTGGAGCCGCGTTGCAGCGCGTTGATCTCCGTCGCACTCCAAGGGGGCAGGTCGAGGATGTGAATGTCGGTGTCACCTGTAGCGGCTTCGCGGACCTCTGCCAGCACCACAGCGCCCTCCGGGTCGTCCGCCGCACCGCCGCCGGCCAGAACTAACTGACAGTCGAAGTAGCGTTTCACAATTTGGTAGGCGCGCACGACTCCCAAAGGATCCTTCAGGCGGTCAAAGCGCGAGATCTGGGTGAGGATGGGGCGGGCAGGATCGATATCGAAACGCTCCAGGATCTCGCGAACGAACTCCGGCTCCAAGTCACGGTTTTTCTCCGCCAATGGATCGATGCATGGGTAGAAGAGATACTGGGGGATCGAGAGTTGCCGCGAGAATTCAGGGGAAGAGAAGATGGCGCCGTCGTGACGATTAACCCATGGCTCGAGAAACTGCCACACCGTGGGGTTGGGGCGAGAGAGGTCGATATGGCAGCGCCAAATCCAATGTCCGGAGCGATCGCGGCGAGCCTTAATGAGGGCAGCGGGTTGTGGATCGTGGATGACGGTAAACTCACCTTCCATCTGCAGGCGAGCCAGGTTCTGTTCGTTGTAGGCGAGAAAGACTTCAAAGCTTTCAGGCGGCATGTTATAGGGGCCGCCATGAAGAGCGTTATGAAACGCCTTCGTCACCTCGAAGAAATCGTTTCCCCCCGTAATGACGTCCCAACGGATCGCCATGCCCAGTTCCTGAAGAATCGGGACTAAGCGGGTCAACATTTCCGCCACACCCCCGCCGACGGCCGTCGAGTTGACCATTTGCACGGTACGACCTTGAAGAGGAGCAGCCAGGGCTCGCAGTTCAGCCAGTTCCGGTTCGCCGAGGACGGCAGTGTAGTCTTCAAGATGGATCAGACGCGGGATGGGCATGCCGATACTCATCGGGTCAGTTCCTCGTCCACCAGGGCGACAAGTTCTGCCTGGGCGCTGTCGAGAGTATGCGTGTAGATGTCTACGCGATTGACTCGCCGTGCCAGAGCCTCGAGGCCCAGACCGTTCTCCAGCCAGTTCGAAAAGTCGTTGGTCCGCAGGTGTAATCGCAAGCGGGAGGCTATGAAATGATAGTGGAGAGACGCATGGCTCAACTTTTCCAAGCCCGTTCGGAACTCCTCCAAAGTGCGGGCTTCCACGCCCAACGGTACACCCACTTCGATGGCCTCGCAGAAATAGAAAGGCTCGAAAGCTTCTTGATGGGCGTATTGAGGGTTGTTGCCGCAATACTCCGCCACGATGCGCAGGAGATCACTGCGAAGCTCGGTAAGGGAAAGGTAGTCGCGGATGTCGAGACCGGCCAGGTGTTCCGCCAGTTCCGCGCGGTTGCACGCGGCCAGGACCCACTGAGCGAAATCATTGGAGAAGCCTTCGGTCAGGAAATGGTGGCGGCTCAGAGTTTGGAAGGTGTGGTAGAAAATGGAGGTATCGCTGGAACTTTCCAAACCTTTCCCCAGCTCCGCCAAGGTGGTCGCTCTATGGTTGCCGATACGTACCAGGTAAGACGCGGTGGCAAATCGAAATGGCTGTTCAGCAGCTCTCATACAATTTCCGCCTGCAATCTATCCAGGAATGTTCTCACCTCTTCAGGATTTTGCAACCGGAAACGGGCTTTGGTTCGGGGATGGTTGCCCACGCGGATGGTCAGTCCACGGGGAAGAGCCCTGAAGGCCGACTCGTCTGTGACGTCGTCACCGACTAATATGGGGAGTGTGGGCTGGGGCAGCGTGGAGAGAAGGGTCAGGACGGCCGGACCTTTCCCGGCGATTTGACGCGGGAGCAGTTCCCACACTTTGTGGCCTCGGACCATGTGTATTTGGGGTCCGAGAGTCTTAAGAACCTCCGAGACAACTGAGCGCGCCAGCCGAACTGTGGGTAGCGGGGCGCCACGGTAATGGACAGCAAGGCCAAGGCCTTTGTCCTCCAGCCAGATTTGAGGCGTGTTGGGAAGATGTTTAGCGAGTAACTGCCTGGCTTTCCGAAGCAGTCGCCACTCGTCGTCCAGGGGCGGGACGAAGCGTCCTTCCCAGCCGTGCAACCCGAGTAAACGAATGCCCGGCACCGGAACAAGCTCGCGAAGCTCAGCAAGTCTTCGGCCACTGATGACGTACAAAGTCAGGCGCTTGTGCCCCGCCAGCCCGCGAAGAACTCTCCGCAAAGGCAGGTCCAAAGGCTTCACGTCGCTGGGGCGCCTGCGAAGCGCCACCAGGGTGCCATCGAAATCCATAAACAGCGCCAAGCGCTTGGCAGAACGGATCGAACGGACGAGTCGCGGCCAGCAATCGAACAGATGGTGTGCCGCGGCGCGCGCCCCCACGCCTGACGAAGATGTGGGGCTCTTCCGCTTCTCCCGCCTCGCGTGCGTTCTGCGACCCTTGCTGTCATTCACGACCAGACGCCCCTCCTGTTCCTTGCGGCCGCAGTAAGCTCGCGCGGGCAGAGATTCCTCACCGTCCCGGTTGGCGATCTCGAGCCGCCACCAGGGAGTCAAGACGAATTTCAGCGAGTTCCTTGATCAAATCTCCAGCCCACCGGTAAATATTGGACTCCCGCAAAACTTGCCGCATGCGCCGCATCCGCATCCGCTTTTCTTCGGGGTCCATTCCCACGGCGAATCGAATGGCATCGGCCAATTGCTCTACGTCGTAAGGGTTCACCACGAGCGCGTCCCGCAACTCACGACTCGCTCCAGTAAAGGGGCTGAGGACAAGAACGCCTCCCTCGTCCTCGCGCGCGGCGACAAATTCCTTGGCCACCAGGTTCATGCCGTCGTGGAGGGAGGTCACCAGGCACACATCGGCGGCCCGGTAGTATTGGTCGATCTCCTGGTGCGTGTGATGACGCTTGAGGAAAACAATTGGGCGCCAGCTCCCCTTGCTGAATCGCCAGTTGATTCGATCCGCCTCTGATTCCAACTCAGCCAACAAGTCGTTATAACGTTTAATATGGGTGCGACTAGGCGCACCGATCTGCACAAAAGTAAACTGGCCCCGATATCCCGGATACTTTTCCAGGAAACGTTCGATACCCCGAAACCGTTCAAGAATTCCCTTCGTGTAATCCACGCGGTCCACGCCCACGCCCATGAAGGTGGCTTCGACGCCCAACTCTTTGAATAGTGCGGCGCGCTCCAGATAGACCGAACCCCCCTTGGGCAGCGAATCGCCCCCCGGTTCGGAGAGAGCGACGCTGATCGGGAACGGTCGCACCCTGGTCAGGTGGCCTCGCCGGTCGATGGCAAAGTGCTCCCAGTCCACGCGGGCCTCCAGCGCGTTGTCCACGGTTTCCAGAAAGTAGTTGCAATGAGCCTGGATGTGAAATCCCACGAGGTCGGCCCCCAGCAACCCTTTCAGCAGATCGCGCTGCCAAGGACAAATTCCGAAAGCTTGGGGATTCGGCCAGGGGATGTGCCAGAAAATAGCAACCCGGGCATCGGGACGCTGCTCTTTAAGGATGCGAGGCAACAATGCAAAATGATAATCCTGGACAAGTACTGCGGGCTCCACCGTGCCGGCCATTTCCTCCAGTACGACATTTGCGAACTTCTGGTTTGCCTGTTGATAGGATTCCCAGTCCGAACTCCGGAACGTCGGGCGCGTATGGGCGATGTGACAAAGCGGCCACAGACCCTCGTTGGCAAAACCGTAGTAGTAACCCTCTTCTTCTTCTTTGCTGAGCCAAACCCGGCGCAGGGTATATTGCGGCCCATCGGGAGGCACACGCAGGCGGTCCCGCTCGTCCACCACCTCCCGGTCCGCGTCGCCCGCCCCATGCGCCACCCAGGTCCCCTCGCAAGCGCGCAGGATGGGTTCGAGCGCGGTGACCAGACCACTGGCCGGCACAATCGCTTCTACCCCCTTCCCGCGGTGAACGTGCATGTAAGGCTCGCGGTTGGAGACCACAAATAGAGGCTTTCCCTGCAGCGTGGCGTGGACGTGAACACGCAGCCGTTCCGGCGTCCACACCGATTCCCCGGAAACCCGCAGCCGCGCCTCATCCTCGGCTGCGGCTCGCGCTGTCTCCAGACTCTTGGCGAGATGTGACACCTCTTGGGTAAGCGGCTTGAACAAGTCCGCCTCAGGCAGTTTGGAAGTCTCCACCGTTCTGCCGGCTCGGAGCTCGTGGATCCATTGTGCCGTTTTGGCCATGGGGCGAAGGAAACTCCAGCGGATGATGAGGACTGTCGCCAACACGATAAAGAGCGTCTGGACAAGGACACGGAGGAAGGTCGTACGCCAGAGCCGGGCACTCTGCACCCCAATGAAGCTTACATCATGAAAGATCGCCAGAGCTCCCGCAGGTTTGCCGGACTGATTCAGCGGCACGGCGAAAACGTGCACGGGGGTTCGCCCAGAGATGAAAAACTCGCCTACTTCCTGGTTCCGGGCAATCGCGCGCGCAACCGCGGCAGGGGGGGTGCCAAGGCGGTCGCCCAATTGGGACGTCATAGCCAGGGGCCGGTTCTGGTCGTCGTACACCACCACTCCGGCTAACTTCTCCCTGTTTCCAAACCGATCGACGAGAACCTGCAGCTCTTTGCGCGACCGCTTTTGAAGCAACAGTTCAACGCTCTGCGCTAGACTATCGGCCAGCAGCTCAGCGCGGATTTCCAGATCGCTTCGGAGCACGCGCTTCTCCGTCTTCACCTCGGAATAGGCAAAGAGGAGGGTAACCAGGGTCACCCCCAGAATCAGCGAAATGATCAAGCGAAGGCTCATTCTCATCGATCTGGAATCTGGGAGTCAGGAGTCAGAATGCACCCGCCATCTCCTGACTCCTGACTTCTGCCGTCTAAAGGTGCCGCATCGGATCTTCATCTTCCCGCCGCTTCTTCGGAGCGAATTGCGACTGGAGCAGGTCATGCGCGAGATCACGCGCACCCAGGCCAAGCGCGATGGCAGCAGCGGCTACCACCCCTCCGAACAGAATCGCAAAGGTGACGATAATCGTCGTGCGGCTGATTCCCACTTCGTCGAGCGCTGCGACGACCGTCAGCGCCATGACGAAGAACCTGGTTAAACCAGCCAGTAACCGGGCAGACGGCAATTGGGCGTTGACCGCCGCGATGAGCACACTGCGACCGAGAAACCTGCTGACCAGCGCTCCCACTACGAGAACCAGGAGCGCCGCCAGCAGATGGGGCAAGTAGAGGAAGAACCGTTCCACGAAGTTTCGGGGCACTGGTGTTCCCAGCGCGTTCAGTCCTGCCAGGAGCGCGGTTAGGATGATGAAGCCCTGTGTAATCTGGCCCACCAGGTAGGAACTCGACCGCGCCAGGCCCGTTCGTTCCACCACCAACCCCACACCCAAACGGTCGCACAATCGATCGAAACGTAGAGCCCGAAGAACGCGATAGATGATTTCCTTGGCAACCCACCCCACGATCAAGCCCAACAGGATGAGGGCCAGTATTCCGATCAAGCTCGAAAGGCTGACCACGGCCTGCTGGCCAAGGTCGCGTAGTGGGCCCAGGATCGCTCGTTCCCAGAATGTTTTCATCACACTGACCTCTTTTCTCCGGTCTGCAGCGGCCACTGGTTGATCAAGTAAGGTTTCAGTTGCTCAAAGACCTGGCAGAGTCTTTCAATTCGGCCTTCCACTTGGCCGGCTGTCTCGTTCCCGGCTTGGCGCGCGAAGGAAGCTACCCAACCCAGATAGAGCGGCGTGAGCGACCTGAGCAAGTGCTCGCGGTCGATGACGCGCCGGTGGTAGGCCAAAGCAAATTCGTAGATGACGGCCACCCAAAGTTCATCCGCCAGCGCAAACTCACTGTCCGGAAGGACGGCAGTTGTCTCGAGGACCTTGAGTTGAGGAGGTGAGATAACGCGCCGGTACACGGGGAACAGGTCCCGGATAGCCTGACGGTAGGAAGCCAGCATCCGATCCAGGTTGAGCGCTGATGGCTCCGGGCCCGCCTCGAAGGGAATTCCCAGCAATGGGGCCGGCAGTGAACCGAGAACATTCCGCCACACGGAATCGTACGTCGCCATGAGTTCGAACACGGAGCCGACCACCTGGACGAGCATGCCGCTTAAGTCAGAACTGGGACCCTTCGGGTCATGGATTCTCGGACCGAGGTGCGACTGGCAGACCTGGAAATTCTCGGCGACGGCGGTGGTCACCATCCAAATATCGATGCCGTAGCGAGCGACGTCCGTACTCCACACGTTGCGAGTAAGGAAACGACTCGCTAAGCGCCCCGAGATTCCAAATTCACCCCCGATGGGCTGGCGAACTCGGCGGCCGTAGAGCATGCGCGTCAGTGGATAGACGATGCCACTGGTAATCGTGCCGTCGTACTTGTCCTGCTTGTAGTACGGCGCCACATAGTCGTAGCCGAGGGTCAGAATCGGCTGCAACAGATGACTGAACCATTCCGAAGTAATGCTACGCAGATCGGCATCCACAACCGCCAGGGCACGCGCTCGCACGAGTTCAGTGATGCGGAAGAGCGTCTGGAAAGCACTCCCTTTGCCGGGCAGACCATGATAAGGGGTGGTGAGATGGTGCACCGGGTAGAGCGGGTGTTCTACAACCAGGACAGAGTCCGCGCCACCACAAGCTTCGACTGCGGCTTCGGGTGTCCCATCTTTCGAACCCCCATCGGAATTGACAATCAAAGCCTTCCGATCCGGGAAGGCGCTGAGCAGGCTGGTTTGCGCGGCCTTCACCACGTGGCCAATCGTGCGGGCGTTGTTGTGACTGGGGATCCCCACGATGATCTCAACTTCCCCCAGCGCTCTCAACTTCTCCTTGACCGGACCTTTTAGAATTTCCTCGTCCACGGTTCAATCCTCAGGTGTCATCGACCTCGTTCCTCTCAGATCATCCAGCACCACCCAGTAGGGGCGCGGCGACTGATCACCCTCCTGGCTAGCCAGGTTTACGCTTCGCCAGGTGCCTCTCGGTACCCCGCGCGAAACTCGCGGCCGAGCGGGTCGCTACCCTTTTCGCGTGCGATGCTCGCATTCTCTGCTTCGTGCCGGTTTATCCTAACGCACGGCTTTCCATTTTGCCTTCCAGGGCGGCTGACTTTTTACCCGAGATTCCAGTCTAGCCCCGCCGGGCGTCGCAATGTAAGCAAATTCTCGACACCATATCTGTTCGACATTGCTTCCTTTGGCGGGAACTCACTTCAGGAACGAAATCTGGCAGCGAGGGTTCTATGCCGCGAGCAACCGGACGGCGTAACCGGAGTCCCGCCTCGCTGGACCCTGTGCTACCACTACAGGGCACTATCAGGATCCAGGCGCTTCAGACCGGCGTGCCAGGCGGCGTCAATGGCGCGCTCAAATTCGCTCGGAGTGACGCGCCGGTTGATTTCGGCGTGGTCGGATCTTGAAACCTTCCCTGCGGGATGGTACTGAGCCATGAAGTTGATGAAGGTTTCCGGGGAGAGCTCGTCTGCGATCCAGTGCATCACGGCTGGCGTGCCTGCAACATCTTCCGGCATCACCAAGTGGCGGATAAGTAAGCCATGCCGGGCGAGGCCACTCTCCTCAATGATCAGGTTTCCGACCTGGCGATGCATCTCCTTAATAGCTCGCCGCGCGACGGCAGGGTAGTCCGGCGCCCTGGAATACTTCCGCGCCATTTCCGAATCCCAGTATTTAAAGTCGGGCATGTAGATGTCCACGAGCCCGTCGAGGAGTTCGAGGCTTTCCATCGAGTCATAGGCGCTCGTGTTGTAAATAAGCGGCAGCCTGAGGCCCGCTTCAATGGCGTAAGGCAGCGCTTCCACGATCTGCGGCACCACATGTTCCGGGGTGACAAAATTGATGTTATGGCAACCGTGGGCCTGAAGCTCCAGCATCATAGCGGCGAGCTCTCGTGGCGGCTCCGGCGTACCACGCACCCGCCAACTGATGTCGAAGTTCTGGCAGAAAACGCAACGCAGGTTGCAGCCTGTAAAGAAAATCGTACCGGAGCCTCTCCAGCCTCGCAGGCACCCTTCCTCGCCATGATGCGGAAAGTGGCTCGAGACTACAGCACGACGGCCCGTCTTGCAAACTCCGAACTTGTCTTCTAAACGATTGACCCGGCAGTTTCGCGGACAGGCAGTGCACGATTGCAGTAACTCGAGACCCCGCTCCACCCGTCGCGACAACTCGCCGCGGGCGTAAGTCCGAAGATAGACCGGTTCGAAGGCTTGAGTTGAAGGTGGTTGCCCCATGCATCGTGACTCTCTCACGGCCGGATCATAAACTGGCAAGTGCTGAAGACGCACACGAAGCTATATTGCCGTATGGTGAGCGTGCGCGTGAATGCCGGCGAGCTTGACGGGCTCAAACTAGTGACCGAGGACCGGTGAGCCTGGCCAAGCTCCTACCCATCCGGCGCACAACTTGCCCAGAAAACCCCTCGATCTCTCTGTTCATTCAGACCGCCTTGCTCCCAATCGACGGATGGTTTCCTAACACTCGGCCTATCTCCGAAGCTGTCACCGGCTCCGCCAAATAGTCCACAGCCCCCAACTGCATCGCTTCCAGGTAGCAGCCCATATCAAGGCAACGCGCCACGACCAAGACGGGCAATTGGTGGTCTATTTCCACGGTGCGCTCCAGCACGCAACGCCCTTCAAAGCTGCGACTCCCTTGACTCACCATAACGAAGTCGAAAACTTCTGACCCCAGGCAGCACGCACCTTCCTGGAAAGAGGGGCACGCCCGCACCTGATACCCGTACCCTTCGAGAATGTTGCAATAATAGTGAAGTTCTCCAGGGTCCTCGACGACCAGGAGCGCTTTGCCGGTGCGAGCAAAAAGAGGCTGCGCCCTGTCTTCTTGTTTCGTGTTCACAGGTCCCATCGGTCACCTCCTAAACCGTCGGTCATCCCTCCCTGACCTTAGGAGTAAAAGACAGACGTCGCGTGCCGCGCGCGGCGGAGCTGTCACCTTTGTCATGCTGAGCACGTCTCTTGTCGCGCCTGGCGAGCAAGAGAAAACAGCACCGAGAATCAACCAGCCTTTCCTCAAATCGACTGGGCCAAGGATATCTTGCCAACTAATGGGACGGAGCCCCATTCCTGTGCAGCCGGACCCCAACGGGACACACGCGGAAGTATAGGTGTAGCGAGGCTGTGAGTTTCGTCACAGAAGTCAATCTCAGCGGTTGTTTGGAAGGAACTCTTCCCTGGATTCCGGAACTCGACAACGGCCCACGCAAGGAAGCATCGCACATCGGACACCTCCCTTGATAACTACGTTACTCCGAAAAGATCTTAAGTCAAGCGGAATTCCTAACGTCTTTGCCTCAGAAGGCCTCCGCTGCGCCTTTGTGGGGCCTCGCTTTCTTCATCAAGAACATGAAAGGAATAGTGGCTATAATGAACACCGCCATCAACCAGAAGTCGTCGAGAAAAGCCAGCATGGAGGCATGGCGCATCAACAGTCCATAGGCCAGGCCCTGCGCCTGGGTGGCTGCCTGAACGGGGTTTGATCCGTGCGCAATCAGTATTTGTTTAGCGCCGTTCAGCATCGCCTGGTAAGCGGAGTCGAGTGGGGTCATGTGACTCACCAGCACCGCCTGATGAAACTGGGCGCGCCGCGCCAGCATGGTCACCACGCCCGCGATGCCAACGCTTCCTCCGACGTTGCGCGCCAAGTTGATGATCCCGGTGGCATTGTTAATCTTCTCCTTGGGGACAAAGTAGAAGGCCATAACATTGATGGGCACGAAGAGGAAAGCCATCCCAGACGATTGATAGACTCTCGCCATCATGGCCGTACGAAAGTCAACCTCCAGGTTGAAGTGGGCCATGTGAAACAGCGAGAGTGCCAGCATGGACAGGCCGAACACTACCAGCCAACGCGACTCGAGTCGGGTGAGCAACTTTCCCACCACCGGCAGCAGGAATATCACGACGAATCCTCCCGGGGAAAGCACCAGGCCACTCAAGAGCGCCGTGTATCCCAGCAGCGTTTGTAGGAAGATGGGAAGCAGTGCGGTGCTGCCATAAAGCACGCACCCCAACATGAACATCGTCATAGTAGCGATAAGGAAATTTCGTTCGCGGAGCAGGTGAAAATCCACCGCCGGATCTTTCTGGCTAAGCTCCCAGAAAAAGGCGCCCAGGAGTCCGACCACCGCCACCACCGAGCACCAGATGATGAAGTTCGAGCCGAACCAGTCCTCGCGTTCGCCCTTATCAAGAACCACCTGAAGAAATCCTAACCCCACACTCAGCAGGCCGATACCAATGTAGTCGATCTTGGCCCCCTCCCTGAGGCTTTTCCGCACAAGATACGGGGGGTCAAAGATGAGGAACAGAGTAAGTGCCAGCGAGACCAGCCCTACCGGAATGTTGATTAGGAATATCCAACGCCAACTGTAGCTGTCGGTGATCCATCCGCCCAGCGTGGGGCCGATGATGGGCGCCAGCACCACACCCATCCCGAAGATCGCCATGGCCATGCCCCGCTTGTGCTTCGGGAAGCTTTCGAGCAAGATGGCCTGCGAGATGGGCTGTAGCGCTCCCCCGCCCGCCCCTTGCAGAACCCGGAAGAACACGAGCAGCGGAAGGCTAGCGGCGAGTCCACAAAGCATGGAACTGATCGTGAAGATGACCACGCAGGTCATGTAGAAGCGTTTGCGTCCGAAAATTGAGGAAAACCATCCGGTGAGCGGCAAGACGATGGCGTTCGACACCAAGTAGGAAGTGAGAACCCAGGTGCTCTCATCCACTCCCGCCGAGAGGTTGCCGGCGATGTGAGGCAGGGCCACATTGGCAACGCTGGTGTCCAGCACTTCCATGAAGATCGCCAGCATCACCGTGAATGCGATGATCCAGGGGTGGGTTTCACCGTTTTGTCGGACGCGCGCAAGAAGAGATCGCATATGAAGTCCACAACAATCCGAGGCTGAGAGCTGGCCCCAGAGCCTGCGAACCTGCTACTTACTGGAGCCCCAGGCTAACCTGAATCGCCAGGTTTTTGAAGAGACGAATTGTCCCAGGCAAAGAACCACGATCTCCATTTTGGATCCCTACCGGTTGGGAGTGTGCGCTCGCACCGGCATACTCGCGTCTCGGGTGGTACAACGAGCGGAACCAGGGCATCACTCGGAAGAAATCTTCCCTCTTTCTGAGCAGCGCGAGGCCAGTGGGAAGGCCCTTGCGGGAAACTGACCCGCTGCCGTATTCTCACCTGCTGGGAAGCTGCACAGTAATCCGTCAACAAGAATGGCGGACTCCTCACAACGACAGCGCCGGTAATTTTCCCGCGGCCTGCCATGTGCTGATTCCCATCTCGACTGCGATTTGCCAGTTTCTGAGCCATCATCTACTTGGAGGACACACAGCCATGGACGCGATTGAGGCTTTGAAGACACGGCGGGCGGTCCGCGCTTACAGGAGCGAGCCGGTGCCCAGAAAGATCATCGAGGACATAGTTGATTGCGGGCACTTGGCGGCCTCCGCCATCAACATTCAACCTTGGGAATTCGTCGTCGTGACGGACCCTGACGTACTGCGCAGAATTGCTAAGACCACGGACTATGGGAAATTCATCGCTGAAGCCCCGGCCTGCGTGCTCGTTCTGTGCGGGGACACGAAGTATTACCTTGAAGATGGCAGCGCCGCCACAGAGAATATCTTGCTGGCTGCCCACGCACACGGCTTGGGCTCCTGCTGGGTCGCCGGCGACAAGAAGCCCTACGCTGCGGAAATCTGCCGCCTGGTGGGAGCGCCGCAAGGCTACAAATTGGTGAGCCTGATTCCCATCGGCTACCCGGCGGAAACCCCGGTCAAGGCTAAGCGGCCCCTTTCAGACGTCCTACACTGGGATAAATACTGAACGTCACGGGAGCCGAACTTCGGCTTTTCGCTGTCATTCCGAGGAGGCGCAGGCCCCGAGGAATCTCGTAAGTTGATTTCTATGGAGTCAGGAAGTTGTGACCCAAAAACGAGAACGGGGAACCACTGAGGTCCCCCGTCTCATGAGTTATTCTCTTCTGCCGTGTAGCAGCGTCCGCGGTACGTCGCCACCGGTTCGCACCGCAAGAGCGGTGTGATCATTCGACTTTCAAATACATGCCCGGCGGAGTCATATCTCCTCCCGTCAGCATATCTTCTATCTACTCCACTCGGTGAAGAATTGCAAGTCCTTTTTGTCTGCTAGCCCCGGCGATTCAGAATCACTGTCGGGGCCCAAATCACCGCCTCCTGAGCGAGGTGACCCGAATGCTGGAGGACAAATCGCACCGAGTCGCCTTGCGCCACATGAAGGTCCTCCACGCGGCATTCGACCGTTCGCGAGAAGTCAGGCAGGATTTCCGCCCAACCGTTTGGCGGCCATATCTGCCGGTCGTTGTTCAGAACGCGTGCTTTGATCGTGTGCCCATTTTCGGCGCTCGGATCCTTTCGGATTGACCCTGTAATCGTAAGCCTGGCATTGGCCGGCGCCACAAAGGTCCGGGATACGTCAGACTCAGCGCCCGGTTGCATCCACATTCGCCCGATCGTGGCCATCCCTGAGCCCACCCACCGCCCCTCATATCCCCCACAATCCCACCTCATTTCGTGGAAAGGAGCGTCTTCGATGGCCTCTTCATACTTCCATTGATTTGCACCCTGAGTCGGGCTAAATCCGCCCAGCGCCGTGTAAGTTTCCGGATCACCCGCTATCGACTCGGCCGTAACCATCGGGCTTCGGTTGCCCTCGCCGTCCACGGTGCGAACCTCATACCGAGCTTGGAGGTTTCGCCTCGGATCGCCGTTGTAATCGAAGAAAAAGGAGCCTTTCGCTGCTTTGGCAACCAAGCCCCCGTCTTTCGAAATTTCGAAATAGGAAATCCAGTTGTTGTCGCTGCCGCCCTTCCAGCTAACCTCGACTCCCTGGACGCCAAGGTTCGTCCCCAGCCGCTTGGTGACGCGCTGCGGAGGACTGGGCGGCGTCTTGTCGGTACCGGAGCCGGGATAGTTGGGGAGATTGAGGAAAATGAGCTCCCCGGGCATAACCACTCCGAGTTCGATGCCAGACTGCATCAGGTCCCTTCCAGACCTCGCCGCCTTGTGACTCGATCTTGCGCAGTGAACCTCGTATGTGGCCTGGGGCTTCAGGCCCCGTGGTTTGACGGCCACGGGCTTGCCGGGCGCTGGATCGAGCCGCAGAGGTGAGCTTAGCGCAGCGTACTTGAATCCCATCGCGTCCACATTACCTTTGCTCGTATCGAGATCTACCGAGGCCAAGACTGCTCCGTCTTCGGCCTGGACCACCATTAAAATATAGACGCCTGCGGCGTTCCCTTGAGCATACTGCCCCAGATGGGTGATCGTAACGGGTGCGCCGCCGGTCTGAATCGCCATGCCAAAGAACCTCTCTTTTACCGGACTCTGCCCTCCAAGCTTCTCGACGGAGGTGATGTACGACGTCTCTTCGCCAGCCGTTGCATATCTGAAATTCAGTGGGCCGTAGGCCTCTCCTGGAACGCCGTAGTACCGGTATTCATGGTCAACCAAGTCCTCACAGATTCCGGTATCCACGCGCGCCACTTCTGTGGTCGTCAGCTTACTCATAGAACCACGGTCACCGTAATAGAAGTCCGACCCAGTGCGCTCCTTGGGCTTGCAAATGAGGTAGTACGTGGGACCTAGTTTGGCGTGCTTGGCGATGATGACGCCCTTGGAGCTTATACGATCCATCCGCTGGAAGTACCACACCGGATCGTCGTTCTCGACGGCAGGCCGGAAGACATGGCTCCACCGTCCCGCCACGCCCTGCGAAACCAAATAGTGGTAGATTTCCCAGTCCTTCCGGATGGCTTCAAGATCTGGTCCGTCGCCGGGGTCGCGATACCAGCAGGGGTCCAGGCAGAGGTGAGTGCGGTCGCTGGCAGCGTTGTAGAACGTGTGGTCGAAGTCGACCACGTTGTGGTACTTGTCAGGAGGCACCAGGAGCGACGTGTAGTAGCTGCTGTAAGGTCCGGCCCCGCCGTCCGTATACTCACCAGAATCAGCCAAGCGGGCCATGTCATAGCTGATCCAGCGGCCGCCTCCGGCGCAGGCGTCGATTCCACTTGCTTTGTGGGCTTCCCTGAATCCCTCTGCGAGACCACGAAAGTTCTGGTCAGAGTCGAGGTAGCCGGTGTCGGTGGCACTGGTCCCCTCTGGCCCATCAAAACGCCATTGAAAATCACCCCAGGCCTCCACACTTTTGTCGAGAATCTGCCGCTGCCACTCGGCGGTGGCCTTGATGGATTGCTCCAACACGTCCTGCTTCGGAATCAGCCACTCCGGGTGCTGCTGCCCGATTTCAGAATCAGCAGTGGCGAAAAAAGTGGGAAACCAGAGCGCCCACTTCATCCCGTGCTTGGCCAGGTATTCGTTGGTGAGGCGCCATTCGGGGCTATTCCAGCTTCCCCACTTGTCATACCAGCCGGCATCATCCCATAGAATGTCGCCACCTGTTTCCCTCAGCAAATCCACATAGCGAAGATCAAGAGCCAAGCGCCTTCCCCAATTATCGGCGCTTGGTGTTCCGCCCGCACCTACCCACGGTGAGGGCCAGTCTACCGCCCAGCGCGCCTTTGCGAAATAATCGGAGTTAGTCAGGTCCCACAGGTACTGGTACTGCCAGTCTAGAAGCAGGTTCCCCATGGCGTCCAGGTCGCCCGTGAAACTTCCAGTGAAAGCCTTGGGGGTTTCAATGCCCTGGCCCGGCCTCAGCTCGCGGTCGTAGCCCGACACTTGGAGTGAAAGATTGACTGGACTACCATTGTAATTGCCCGCCTTCAGAGTCCAATGGCCCAGGTAGTCCCATCCCAGCATGATCCCATGCTTGTCCTGCGGGTCATGCAGCACCAGCAGCGGCAAGTGGGCGCTGTACATCAGACCAGGCGGGCTGGCATCTGAAGGATCGTACGAGTCGAAAGTGCGGGCGTAAGTGCCGCTCATCTTATCTTTCTTCAGCAATTGCGAGCCGTTGAACGCACCTCCACCGGTCATGTAATAAAGATCAAGCTTCGCTACGTCGACAGAAGAAACGCGAGATTCGAGAAATCCCGGATTGCTGAGACGCATCGGCTTTGCGGAATCGTTCGAGATGCTCAGCCACTCGCGGATGACCGAGCATCCGGGGTAGACAACATAATGCTTGGTAACTCCCAAGGTTCCATGCCGCAGTTTCAAGTCCAGTTGCAGTTCGCCCTGCGGCAGGCGCTGAGAGTTCTCTCCCGTCAGCACCCAGCCGCCGCTGCCGCCGGTGGTCTCTTGCCCGTCTGCGGTCAGACGGACCTCGTTGGATACTGTTCCGCCCTGGATGTACTCGCGACCGGAGAGTTTGTTCTTGAAAGAAGCCAGCGTCAGCCGGCCATTCTCGAGGCTGACAACCTTTTCGACGACCGCTGTACCGATCGTCCAGCGGCCCTCCTCATGCCGGACGTAACCATCGCGGCTTTCGAGTCCCTCCGCGGCGGACAAGCGCGCTGGAATACCTGAAATGACTCCCCCGGCGCCGAGGATTGTGCTCCCCAAAAATTTCCGTCGATCCATAAGTCCTCCGCGGCCAAGATCCGCGTTCTTTCGTACTGCTCGTTGCCGACTGTTCAAGGAGTCTCAGTGGGAATTTCGCGTTCGCTTCCCGGCCAGCCGATAATATACAGCCCGGCCACCTCCGCACGCAATTCTCCAGCCTGTTCTTTTCCAGCCTTTTCTGACCGGTCGTGGCGGGACGGTTGACATCTTCCCAAGAGCAGGGCGCAGACTTTGTCTATCTCAAAGTCTGCGCCTCCTAACAATAATAATTCCTTCGTGATCGTTATTGTTCTTTGACACGAAGCACGGAAAGGCCGCAGAGTCTCAACGGCAGAGACTCTGCTTTTCTTGCGGCCCTTCACACGCCGCCAACCCGAAAGCCGCCACCCTCTCCGTTGCTATCCTAAGCAACTGGGCACGTTGTCTCTTGACAGCGTTTCACCACTAGGATAGCCTACAAATGTGAGATGTACCGCCCCGGGGAAGCCCTTGCCTCGTCCACCTGACACGCCGCCCCAGGAGGAGCCATGTGTTTACGCAGATCACCCTGACGGACGCCCCGCTTGCTCGCTGCCGCAGCTCGAAATCCTTGATGTCCACCGCGGTGACGCGGACATAGAGAACATCGAGAAGATGTTGGGTATCGACATTCCGTCCGAGACCCTTGGCGACCAAAGATGCGCAGTAACTTTAAAATGAAGGAACGAAGCGGGAATGTTATTGAAAACAAAGGACCGCTGTGGAAAACTTGGGAACGAAGCCGGAATGTTGCTGAAAACACAGATAGTTAGTGCGCCGGGATAAACCGGCAGGAAGCAGAGGATGAAAAATCCTCACGAGAAAGGAGTAGCGAACCACTCGGCCCCGAGTTTTGCGCTGCATGCCGCGAGGCATGTGGTGAAGCGTAAACAGGGGGATAGGTGGGCTGGGTATTGAGCTTCGAAAAGTGGCAATCAGGGTGCCGACGTCCTCTAACTACGGCGGAAGGCAACATGACCAGGGGCGATAGCGCGAGCCCTGGGTTGGCCCTGCGTAGTCTAAGACCCCAGACACGCCTAGACACTTTCTGCACGAGAACCGGGAGACCTCCCCGATGTCCCGCGAAGTGGGGACCGGCGGGTGAAGGCGTGAGGCCAGACGGCCCGCATGCACGTTGGGGAGGAGTCGGACAGGGGTACAGTACCGATGAACCAATCGAACAACGACGGAAGATCGTCGGCGGAGAAGGGGGAGGGAAGGCCCCTGAACAAGGAGAACACTTGCCCGTCCTGCACGCCATCGACACAGAGCGAAGTACGCGTGTCCCAGGGGTTGGCGGGTGTGCGGAAAGCCGCAAAGCAACACCAGGAGATGAAGTTCACGGCCCTGCTCCACCACCTAACGGCTGATCTGCTGCGGGAGAGCTTTTACGCCCTGAAGCGTAAGGCGGCACCGGGGGTAGACGGCGTGACGTGGCAGGAGTATCAGACCGGGCTGGAAGGTCGGTTGACCGATCTGCACGGCCGGGTCCACCGGGGAGCTCTATCGAGCGCATCCCTCGCGAAGAGTGTACATCCGAAAGGACGACGGGCGGCAACGTCCGCTGGGGATTGCGGCGCTGGAGGACAAGATCGTCCAACAGGGCGTGGTCACCATCCTCAATGCGATTTACGAGGAGGACTTTCTGGGCTTTTCGTATGGGTTTCGACCGGGACGCAGCCCGCATCAAGCGCTGGACGCGCTCGCGGTGGCGCTCACCCGGAAGCACGTGAACTACGTTCTTGACGCGGACATTCGGGGATTTTTCGATTCGATTTCCCACGCATGGATGCTCAAGTTCGTGCAGCACCGCGTTGCCGACCGCCGGATTCTCCGACTCATCCAGAAATGGCTGAAGGCCGGAGTGATGGAGGAAGGCGAATGGTCGAAGACGGAGCAGGGTACGCCGCAAGGGGCGGTGATCTCACCCCTGCTGGCGAACATCTACCTGCATTATGTCTTTGACCTCTGGGTGCACGCGTGGCGCAAGAAGCACGCGCGGGGAGACGTGGTCGTGGTGCGGTATGCCGACGATACGGTCCTCGGATTCCAGGCGCAGACAGAAGCCGACCGTTTTCTGGAGGACCTCCGGGAACGGCTGGGGAAGTTTGGGCTGGAACTGCATCCCGATAAAACGCGCCGGATTGAGTTTGGGCGGTACGCCGAACTGAACCGGCAACGACGCGGAGAAGGCAAGCCGGAAACGTTCGACTTTCTGGGCTTCACGCACATCAGCGGGAAGAACCGGAAGGGGTACTTTACGGTGAAGCGCCAGACGATCGGCAAGCGACTGCGGAAGAAGCTGCAGGAACTTAAGCAGCAACTCCGGCAGCGTCGGCACGAGGCGATGGCGCGCACGGGAAAGTGGCTTAATTAAAGCTCGGAGAGAAGAAAGCTTTGCTCTCCTGGCAGCAATCGCGGGGAAGTATACGTGGAACTCCAAGACCGCACGGGTGACGTCAAGGCGGCCGGGCAGGCGCCGATCGACGAACATGCGAAGATGCTAAGCGGAGTCTAGAATGGAAATGTGAGCTTAGCGCTCTAACCCTTTCCTGAGCTTGGCTGATAGCAGATCGAATTCCTCCTTCGTCTTTTCCGAGGCGCGACGATAATCGCTCGGTGTGATCTTCTTTCCCTTTAAGAAGTCCATGAGGCTTTTTTCTATAGCGACGAACTCCTCGCAAGCCTCGGCGACCTGAGCAGCTATACGTAGCGGGATAGAAACCACCCCATTCGCATCAGCGTGGATGAGATCTCCGGGGCGCACGGTGACGCCGGCCACGTGCACAGGGACGTGAACCT
Source organism: uncultured Acidobacteriota bacterium (assembly GCA_963765485.1). Taxonomy (GTDB): domain Bacteria; phylum Acidobacteriota; class Terriglobia; order UBA7540; family UBA7540; genus CAVROP01. The sequence goes on from CAVXWN010000051.1 coordinate 142,982, forward strand.
CTACAAAGTGCGGATAACCATGGGCAACGATAACGGAGGAGGCAAATAAGGCAAAATCGAGTTTCTCCACTTGCGCAAGATCGCGCACTGCGCCGTTCGTCACAAACCCCACTGCCCCAAACCTCCTATAGAGGGTCGCCATCACCTCACCGAGAGTGGCTGCCGCGGGAGGTTCGTCCAAATCCTGAATGACCACTATTCGGGGCTCCGAGACTTGCTGCATGGCTTCGATATGTTCCGGTATGCGCTTGTACACGTCCGTTTCCACGGCAGGATATGCAGAACGAAACGTTGCCGTCGTCGCATACCCGACGACGGGCGGGAGGCTTGGGTAAATGGCTCGAACTGATGCGTTCATATACCCGGCGGTGTTCGGCTGGATTTTGAACAATTCAATGACGTTGCAAATAGTTGGTGAGTCATATTTTGCGAGCGTTTGAATGACCTTGGAAGGAAGTGCTGCGGATTCTTTTTGCATTCTGATTTTGCCCTATAGACTGATGATAACTACTTCGTGAACAGAAGAAGTCTCGAGTTGTATCTCGCCTGCCTTGACTGAAACCCTGGATTCCGGGCCGAAAGCCTCAGCTTTGGAAAACCGCCCGCGCACACTAACTGTGGCTTTATATCCCATGGGTTGTTCCATCATAGGAGGAAGAACCATTTTGCCCTTGGCAACAGGCGCGGCAGTCGCGGTAGCCGGGGCGCAAAACCCTATCAAGTGGACCAGCAGGCGCCGGCGCGCATCGTCGTGAGTCACCACGGTCTCGACGTTCAACGGGGCGTCCACCTTCACCCACGGGTTTGGATTCAGAAAACGGATGAGGTTCCGAATCAGGTTTCGATTTTCCGGTATTCGGTACTCACTCATGAATGCCGCGTCCGGCGAGCTAGGGACATAGATCACCTTGCCCTTGCCGCGGTTCCTGATAAAGATCGCCGGCCCGATGACCTGTCCTGCCGAGAGCGGAAAGAGTGGCAAGTCAACCTGGGCACGAAACGCCACGAGCAGTTCGCCATAGGCCTTGGCTTCGGTCGCCTCGAACGCCGCGGCGGGGCCCCAAGTCAACGCCGGCCACCCTGGAGGAATATCTTCGAGGAGGAAGCGTGCACTGCCCTCAGCTAATTCTCCAGGCAGGCGAATGTAATTGTCTTGAAACTCCAAGTAAGGTCTGCGCAGCTTTGCGCCAATCAGGGACGACAAGCTCGACTCATCCTTCGCCGGCCATAGCGGTCGTAAAGGCCGCTCAATCCCGTCAACAGGAGGTTGCCTCCGCCGGACACGTATTGGTCGAAGCGCTCGATTTCTGTCTCGCTCAAGATCGCGGCGTTAGGAGCATAAACCACCGGGAACTCGCGCAGACGCTCGATCGAGGCATTCTCATCCATGACCATACCAAGATTTATGTGGGACTGCACGAGTGCTTTGTGAGCGCCGGAAAAGGCCGCAAAATATTTCGGAGCGTCTTCCCTCCCATACCAGTCGCGACTGCGGCTGGAGTAGTAGAGCCCGACATCCTGAATCGGTTTGTGATTGAAGTATTCACGCTTCTCTCGGATTTCTCCAAACACCTGACCCAGCCGCTCATAGGCGAGGGGATCTTGCGTGCCATCGTAATTGACCTTATCAACCACCGTGCATTGGGTCCCGTGCGCCAAGTAGGTGAAGACCTCCCATTTCATCTCTGCGACGGGGCGCACAGTAGGGTCAAAGTAGTCATACACGGACCGGGAGGTTGCGATCTGGGTAGGCCCACCCAACCGGGCTCCGGCAATGAAGAGGGTAAGGAGGCTGGGATTATAGTGGCCGAAAGCCCAAGGCAGTCCCTCACAAGTGACGAAATCCCCGTTCATGGCGTGCCTCACGGGAAGCTCGCCCTCAATCCATGAAAAAGGAGGGTATCCGTGGTAATTGAAATCCACGGATACCTCCGGCCTTCTTGACCTCACAAAGGAATGGAGACTCTGGGAAAAACGGGTGTTAGAGTTGGCCCGGAATTCCAAGATCTTCTCCCAGCCTTCATCCCAGCTCGGCTTTTCAGGGCGCGGCATCTCCATGTTGTATTGCTTCCTAAACGCCGATTGGCAGTTTTGGCACCAGCATCCGTAAGGCGGACCGAATCCATAGTCCAGCATATCGACATGGAACCCGGCTATTTCATACTCTAAGAGTTCCGCTATCCCCTTCTTGTTATAATCCAGATAACCCGAGTTGTAGCACAGGCGGTCGGGAATGTCCTTGCCCGTGACGTCCTTCATCCTCCACTCCGGGTGGGCGCGCCAGGCGCCACTATCGTATTGAATCTGGAAGTAAGCGACGATGGGAAGATCGTGCTTTTTTGCCTCGTCCAGCACCTCCCGGAGAAGGTCGCGCCCGCGCAGGTTTGGACACTGGCGCACAATCTTTGAGTTATAGTATGAAAAGTCCTGGTCCTTCATGAAAATCACTGCGTATTCGACTCGCGCCTTGAGCAGACTCTCCACTATTTCCTTGCCTGTGGCGCGAGCATAGAAGATCTGATCCTTGTCGTTCGCGGCTGTAGGACCAACTTCGATGCCTACCAGGAGGCGCCGGTACCACGGTAGCTGGCTTTGGTCCCCCGGCACGCCAGGCGCGCGGTGTCCGGAGGGAGGGGGTTCGCCCGCAATGGCCAGGGCTTCATGATGGCCGGTTGAAACGCCACCGGCGAACGTCGCCGCAGTTGCGGCCTTCAGGATTTCTCGTCGTGTGAATGAGTTTCTCATAAGGCCTCACCAGGATGGGTCGAATTGCGGGAATTCGTAGTAGATCTTGTTCCACGCTACAAGCTTCGTGTACTCCCTCCCATGGTGATAATTCACGATGTTCTGCATCGTCTGCTCCACCAACTCCAACCCCGTTACCAAAAACAAATTCGCCCGGTACAAAACCCCCATGTCCGACGGATGATCAATCACTTCCGCAAACTTCTCCGTCGGTATGCCGTCCCATCTGCTTTGCTTCTTCGAATAAGGCCAAGCTGCCATCCAACCGCCGCACGAATTCGGCGCGATCGACCTTCCGGGCATTCCACAAACTGAAACGCCTCATCAAACTCAACGTAAGCCTTGCGAACCGTCACCAAGGTCTCGAGATGCATGCGGTAGGATTCGGTCTTGTTCATCAAATAACGCAATCTCTTCCTGTCCGTGGGGCGCCACCTTGGGCGCCGCAGCCTTCATGAGGTCCAACGCCTGCTGTAAATTCTCCGCCGCTTGTCCGTAATACTGAATCAGGTCCCGACTACTGCTGATGAACCCGTTCCAGTCTTTGGGCCCATCGAAAGGGTTCGGCTGCTTATACAGGTTGTGCGCCATCGCGACTTCGGCAATCACCCCACAGCAGCCGAAGTTCCCCTTTTGGGTCCAGCCCAGGTATTCTTCGTTGGCTTCCAGGGTCTCGAAAGCCTTCACCATGTCCGGAGCGGCGGCCTCGCCAAACAACCGTCGGGCATAACCCTCATAGAATTCCTTCGGGGTCAGCTTCGGGTTGTAGGCTCCCTCCGCCAAGTAACGGTAGTTTTGCTCCATCCCGCGGGGGCGATTGAGTTGTCCGGCAAATCCGGCAACTCCGTTTTCCACCGACCCCTCCAGGACCCGATCCTTATAATACAAATTTACGTTGAACTGCATCCCAAACATGCCGCTGTCGTCATCCAACCGCGGCACGATGGTCCGCTCACGCTCCCCCATGCCGCCGAAAAGCTGCATGGGGATGCCACGCGGCGTCCAAATGGCGCGCGACTCCATGTCGGTGATGGGGACATCCTTAGGAAACGTCTTGTCGAGCAAAGGCAGCAGGAAGCCGCGGCCAATACCTCCAATGCCGACCTTTGCATTGGGCGCCACCCGTTGCTTCGCCTCCAGCATCTTCTTGATGATGTGAACCGAATTGGTGGTGGAATCCAAGACCACCGTGCGATCCCTCTCGTACCCGTTATTGTAGTAGTCAGCCCAAGGCGGGATAACACTCTCGTATTTCGCGCGCTCCCCGAGCAGGAAGTTGCGATTCAGGTCGTCACGGCAATCCGGGAACATCTCGGGGACATACAAGAAATATCCTTCCGCCTCCGGGTAGGTCTCGACCAACGCCCGCAGCCTGTTCTCATTCATCTCGTGTAACTCGGGATCTGCCGGACACATGTGGGTCCCAAGAATCGGATGAAACGGCAACTGCAGATTCGGCGCCCGGTGGGCGAACCGCGCCAGGTTCCCAGGTAAGGTCGTCGGGTCCACGCACAGCCACACCTTGATCTTGCGCGTCTTGGCATAGCGGATGATCTCCGTCAGGAACTCCTTCGCCACCCGAAATGCATCCTCCGGCGTCTCGACCTTCTGAAACTCCATCGGCGCCATCCGCTCCCGGCCCCCAAACAGGTTCTGACCCACCACGACATCCTTGATCAGGTTCGATCCGTAGTTGTACCGCCACGTCAAGTACCCTGTCTCCTTGCCCGTGGCGTCCCCTAGCAGCTTGTTCTCCCCCCTGTACCCAAAGTTGATCCAGGGCTCGTGCTCGAACCAGAAGAATTGCAAGAAATTCATCTTCAGCTTCGCCATCTGGTCCAGCATCGACTTTACTTCTGCCAAGTTCATGATCCCGCGGTTCGGGTAGATGTTCGAAATAAGCAGGCCCCGGCGCGGAAAGGGCGTCTCCGCTCGCACATTGGCCGGCCGGCAATTTCAGATCCGGCGTCTTCTCCGGTAGGATGTCCTTCGCCAGCAGAAAAGTGACCCCCAGCCGCTCCACCAAGTCGTAGGCGGCATACATCGTCGCGGCTTCATCATTACCCCCCACTATCAATCCCCGCTTCTTTCCTACCGGCACCCTCCACAACAGAAAGCTGTCCACCTTCAAATCCGAAAACTTAGCCTGCTTCTTACTCACCGCCTTCTCGACCAAACTGTTGGCATTCGGTCCCCCGATAAGCACCAGCAGACTTTCCGGCCGGCTCGCCGCTTGACTCGCCGTCACGATCTCGAGCGACGCCCCCGTGATCGCCTTCACGTACCGCTGTAACTCCTCACCCACAAAGCGGTAGAAGGGATCTGAGTTGTCTCCCAGCACAATGACCGCTTTTGCCCTCCCCGCTTCCACCAAGTACTCCGCTGCAGGCCTGGCGGCTACTGTAGTGATAAGGCCCAGGGGCATAAGCAGCAGCAATAAGAAGCGAATTACGAAGTCCTTCCGATGAGCAACTCGGCAAGATTTTGGTTTCACTTGCATTTGAACCTTCCGTTCTCCGTTTCGGTTTCAGAATGCGAAGCCAGGCGCATCTAGTGGTACGCCTGTCGCACAATCTCGACCTCGCGACATACCCAACTTGGTGTAAATGAACTTGCTCGTCGGTCTGCGCCCCAGCCGAAGACGGGTAAAGACTCGGGGTAAGCGGGGTCTTCGCTTCGCTTAAAACGACCACCTTCACAGACACGTTCACGCACAAACCAGGACACCCTTGATGAAATCGTCTTCTGTTGCATCTCGGCTAAACGCCTGGGGAAGTTGCGAAAGCTCGGTATAGCGGTGGCTGGCCAAGCGCGCAGCATCGATCTTGCCGTCGCGGATGTACTCCATCGCCCGGCGATAGCTGGTTGGTGTCCCGTCGGGATCGAACCCTCCTGATGCGCCCCCGGAAGTCACGAGCACAGTTTCCATCACCTGAAAGGGGGTCAAACAGCCGATGTCGCGACCGGAATGACCGCCGCCGTAAATCAGAACCGTCGCTTGCCGGCGGACAATCGACGGGATCCAGTCAAATACTTCTCCGCTTCCGGTTGCCTCAATCAGGTACTGGAGGCGCTCACCGCGTGTTCTCCGGTCAATCTCGGCAATCAGATCAACATGCCTCACGTCGAGAGGAGTGCCACCCAGTTTCTCTGCCAACTGCAATTTGCTCTCTCGCATATCCGCGACGAAGATGTCGCCAGCGAACCTTCGAATATTGCGCAAATACTGAATGAAAAGAAGCCCGCTCGGACCCGCCCCAAGGATCAGAATGTAGCGGATGGGATAACGTCCTGAAAACGTGTACCGGGTGTTGGCGGACTCGACGCGGTCATCCGCGTGAAGGACGCAAGCCAAAGGTTCGATGATCGTGCCCTCGAGATCGTTCACTTGCGGCGGCAAAGGAACAACATTTGTTTCAGGAACCGCCACGTACTCCTCGAATGCTCCTGGCGGACCCGTGACCCCGATCTCCTTTCCGAATTCACACTCGTGGGAGTCTCCAGAATCGCAATACTCACACACCGGCGACCGCGCCTGGCTTCTGCAATTGAGGCACTGGTCGACAACGACCCGATCTCCAGGCGCGACCTTTGTCACTTTTCCGCCTATCGCGTCCACCGCACCGCAGAATTCGTGTCCCAGGATCTTGAGGCTGTTGTTGCAATGGAATGGGCCGACCCCGCGAATCGCGATTGTAGTTGGCCCACCCGTGGAAAATGTGGAGGTCGGTCCCGCAAATCCCGACCGCTCCGACGCGTACCAGGATTTCCTTCTCAGCCAGGGCCGGTTTGGGAATGTCCCGCAGTTCGAACCGCCGAACATCCTCGAGTACAAGTGCCTTCATGATGATTGCTCCTTTGGTGCGTATGCTAGTTCACGCCGTGTCTAGCCGACGATCACTCGCGGCAGTCATGCAACGATCCGATCCGTATACTCGGCCTCCACATTGTCGAAGAACAACCCTTGGAAGTTACCCGCCTGCATGCGTGGCAGACTCAGTTCCACGTCGTGTGTCCGGTCCGCTTCCAGGGACGAGACATCAGCATAATAGCCCACGAAGCCGCGTGGGTTAGGCCGAATGGAAGCATACGCGCGCTGAAGCGTGGCCGCTTCCCCGTTGATTTTTAGGCTCACGGGTATTTTCGAGTTCGGGTTGGCCATCTGCAGGAATAGTAGTAATCGCTCCGGCGCAAGCCACGAACAGAGCAGGTCCTCTTCCGTCCACGGCAAGGGCCAAGCTTCTTTCCGCGCCGCCAACTGACGCTTGACGCGGGCTGGTATCCGGAACGCCCCGCGGAAAATACCCCCAGTGAACTTCGGATCGTAACTCCCCACCTGCTGTGACCTGCTAAATGGCTCGCCCGCGAAGCACACCCGCACGCTGACTATCTCTCCCAGACGCGCGAACTTCATCGCCGTTCCATTCACAGTCACCTTTTCGATCCTGGCCTCCTTCGGTACCAACACGTCAATCGGCACCTCACTTCCTACCTCGCCCCGTACTTTGCTCAGCGCCAGATCGGCACCCTGAAGCAAGGCGCTTCCGGGCGCATTAAACAACGCCGGCTTGGCCAAGTTCATTCCCGCAGGCGCAAGCGATAGGACTGTGGCGCTGGTGCCGTCCAAAGTTGCCGTCACTCGGTCCCCCCTCCCCCAAATTCCCGCTTCGCGCTTCCCCCAAAGACGCCCTTCGAGCGGATACAGCTCACGCAGAGTGAAGCGGCCTTCCCGATCCAGCCCGATCGATGAGTCGAGATTGAAACTCACCTCAACTTTTCGGCCATTCGGATTGTACAGGAAAATGTAGCCACGGTCGTGGATGATAGCCGCGCTTCCGTCCGCTTTACCCAGCGCCGGCTCGCCCAAAATCAGGCGCGTGTGGCGCAATGTGCTGATGTTCGAGTCCGTCCAACCCAGCCATTTCCTCAGCCACGCCTGATCCGCTGCTGAAAAGTGCCGGAACTCCCCGACATCACGGGACGGCAACATGCCTATTACGTGGTTGATCCCCGCATAGCCGATAGAGGAAATCACCGAGTACTTCCACCCCAGGTAATCGAAATTCCGCATTCTCCAGCCAGTCTCCGTCGGAGAGGTTTCTTCTTGTTCTGTGTTCCCTCCATGCCTCGGCACTTGGTGCGAAATGAAGCCAGGCAGCGCCTCTGTGGGATAGTATTCGTAGTTTCGGTAAAGGAAATTGGTATAGCGCATCCGGTTGGCTTCGACGCGAGCGAAGTGGAGGTCAGGGAAGTCTGCGTGCGACTCTGGCTGCTCATCCCCGAACATGGGCCACGGCCAATTACCTGCCACGTGCATCCAGGGGCCATAAAATCCGTGGTATGCGCCTCCGGATATCACTATGCCCGGCGCCGAGTGACGTAGCGCTTCCTGCACGCGCCGCCATCCGAACCACTGCGCATAGCGGCTAGTGCCCGGGAACGAGAGATACACATAATCGAAGAAAAACCCGCCCAGGGCTGTTTTGCGCTGGAAGCCCACCATGGTTTGGATGAGCCAGTCTTGCAAGCTGCGATGGGCGAGCGAAGCATGCTTGCCGTTGGGCGTCAGCCACGCCTTGCTTTGGCTGAACGCCAGGTCGGGATAAACGTACGCGACAAGCTTGACGTTCTTGGAGCGGGCGTAATCCAGCATTTGCTGAATGGAATCCGGGACGGAGTCGCGATCGACACGCCATTCACCGCAGCAGATCTTCTGTCCCAGGCTCAGCCAAAGAACATAGTCCCCTTTCCACGAATCCACGCATTTGTCGCGCGCCGAAATGCCCGTATTCTGAGGCGCGAAGGTAAGGTGATCACAAGCGACGGCTGCGGCAGCATCGATAATTCGCTTGTACTCCTCACGGCCCGCCGGCTTCGAAATGTCGATCTGGTAATCATTCTCGTACCAGCCGCAGTGCAACCTCACGGACTTCTGGGGGTGAGTCATCAGAAAGGCCCGCACGCACTCCGTCACGGCATCCACCTCCGCCTCATCCTGCCCGTCCGGCACGCTCTCGGCAAGCTGCCACTCCGGCACCGGTTCGTTGGGGATTCTACGGCCACTCAGTTTGTACGGACCAACGCAGGCGCGGTCACACGGAAACAGTCCCCACGCGGTGTGCCATTCCATCCCCGGCGAATACCGCAACGAAAACACCTGGCCTTGCCTGACACACTCAAAGAAAGGGTTCTGGAGAAGAGCGAATAACCCTTGTGTCGTCTGCATACGCAGGAACGCCACGTATGCTTTGGTGCCGGTGTCCTCGATTCCCTCGTCCGTCTCTGGGATGGGGTAATGCACACCCGCCGCCCCGGAGGCGATGAGCCTGGGGTATCGGGAGTTCTGTACGTAAAGCTCCGAAACTCCGTCCTCGAGCTCGAATTGCAGAGGCTCCACCGCCTCGACAGTGAATGCGCCCTCCTTCAGTCCCCTAACCAGGATTTGTTTGCTGACGAATCTCCAGCCCGCCCGGAGCTCATAGACGACTTGTATCTGGTACGGTGCAGCATCAAACGTATATGTGAGCTTAGAGCCGCCCGTTTCGACGGTCACGGCCTCGAGCCCGGAACTGTAGATCGGCGTCTTATTGATTTCCAGCCCGAATCGGTCCCTCTTGAAGTGGAAGGTCTTGCCCAACGCGAGAATCCTCCACCGACAGCAGGCCTTTGCCGTCAAACTGCAGACGCAGCCTGTCATTGGCCAACGTGTAGCGAGAGGCCTCTGTAGGACTTTCCTCCCGCCCCTTCAACACTTCCTCCGCAGCGAAGACAAGTCCAAGGGTGGCTGAACCCTTGAGGAAGGCACGACGATCACTAGTCATATCAGTTCCTCCCGAGGGTTCTCGCCAAAACTGCTGAGTGACGTCAGTTCATAAACTAATTTCGCTTCTGTTCCGGTTGCCACTTGCATCCTGATTGCATCCTGGAAACGCGCCCGCCTTGGTTCGTCAACTCCGGGCCGCACTTGATCATGGCATCTGCTGATAAGCCTTGCGAACGATTTCCACTTGGTCGTAGAGAGACGGATGCGGGCGGAAGTCCGGTGGGGTCCCATGTGCGTACGCGAAGAAGTCGCACCCGGCTTCATACCACTTTTTCCAAGTGTTCGGATCGCACACCCCGTTCTCGGCCGGACGCCCGATGATCGTCGTCATCACCCGCTGGTGCGGTTTGCGGATCTTCAGCAGCCAGCGGACGATTTCCTCGTCGCTTGACTCCGCCACAAGCTGGTCGCATTCGTTCAGCATCGGATGATCGACCCACATCGGCTCGGCGGGCTTGAAGAAGGGCACGTTGAAGTTTGCTTTGGTCTCCGGGTTTCCTTGGTGCATCGCTTCCCGGACGCGATAGAACAGGCGCGCCATGATCGTCCGTTTGTATCTCAAGCTTTCCTCAGCCGTGATTTCCTCAGCTTTCTCCGGCATGTCGCGCCCGATGATCTCCTTGAACGGTCCCTTAACGAAAGGAGAGGGTTGAACGGGAAAATCGTTGCAGTTGTATTTGCCATAGTTGAAACAGTCGAAGTTGAGCCACTGGACAGGATAAAGACGCAGGAACTCTGTGATACGCGCGCAGAGCAAATGCACCCAGGGGCTTTCTGGCGCGAGCAGCCCCATCCACTCGTACTTGCGGCTGGTCGGAACCACCCAGTCAATCCGGGTGTTGCTCATCGCGAGATCCTGGCCCGTGGAGAAGAAGGAGGAGAAAGGCAGCCCTGCCTTCTCCGCCAGCTTGAAAAGTTTTGGAAAAAGCTCGCTGCCGGGGCCAGGCGCCAAAGGTCCAAGCTTCGTTGGATAATAGGCGTAGCCGTCAAGCGTATACCCTGTCATGTAGAAGATGTTCACACCAAAATCGCGATGCCAAGCGAAGTACTCCTCAGGATTGACGAAAGCCCACTCCTGGGGCATGGCGGGCGTCATCACGACGCGCGGTCCCTTGGGTGCGATCCAATTCAAATCGCAGGTGAAGAGCTTGATGGGCCTGGCCGCCATTCGGCAGACTGCTGGCGTTCGGCAGAAGCGGGACCTTGGTTTTCTCAACTCCCGAAGATGCGTCGGCGCTTCGAGTAGCGCTTCCTAGGTCCGCTGCCAAGCCAGCGGAAACTGCGGTCGCTTTCCTTAGGAAATCTCGGCGAGTCACATGCTTGTAGCTCATCATTGCCTCCTCGGCGTAAAGGCACCGCAGCGAACACGACCCCTCGGAAGTTGGCGATTGGACTTCAGGCCAGTTTCAAATAGAGGGCCATGTACCGGCTAAGCCTCGGCAACGCAATGTGAGTCTTGCCTCCCTGATTGTTGACGGGCAGGTCCTCCGTCTTCGGCCACACCACGCGCGCTGCTACCACGTTCAGTTTGCGCCTATTGATTGAGATTCCCAGGTTCGGAGCCAAACTAGGCTCCCCCTGGGTGGCCAGTTCCACCGTGTGAAGCACTTGAACAAGCACGAATCGTTTGCTTTTGTCGTAGAAGAACGTTCCGTGAACGTATCGGGAAAAAGGATCGACACTCAACTCGACGATGGGCTCCGGATTCAGCATCCGGAGCAACTCGGGGACCCATTGGCGGATCCAGTACAGTTTACTGTCCATGGCCCAGAAGACAGGCGCCCCCATATACACCGCCTGTCCCTTTCCGTACTTGTTATGCGCAACCGATGTCCCTCCCAGGACTGCTCCAGGCGGAGGCGGACCCCAGTTGTACCACTGGTTGTGCGGCATGTCCTCAACCATGAAAGGAAGCCTATAGCGCATCACTTCCGTGGCGGTCGTGCGCTTCACATTCACGAAGGTTCCCGGAAGACCAAGCGTCACGGAGCCGAACATCTGCGCGAAGGGATGTCCCGCAGACTCGAGGTAGGTGCTGATGGTTACCGGCCTCGGCTTTCCTTCTTCATCGAAGGCATACTTCCGCTCCTCCGACACGTAATCGACACCCAAGACGTCGGCAAGAGGGAAGTTCGTCCGGGGCTTGTGGCTCTGGTCGAGCAGACCACAGCGATGAGTCGCGACCAGCGTGCCCCCGTTCCGCACCCAATCGCGGATCGTCTCCACGCTCCCGTTGGCAAGCACTTCCACCTCCGGCAAGACCAACGTGTCAAAACGGTCGAGGACTTCCGGTGTCAACCGAAACTCCGGGATACTTTCCACCGGCTGGCCGGAATAAGTCATCAGCTCCAGCGCACCCATCGTGGACTTGCGGAATTCGAGGGGTTGGTTTCGAAGTGCTGTTTCCTGCAGGGTCTGCTCACTGTAAAGCATTGCGCTGCTGGTAACCGGCTGAATCCCCTCAAGCAAACAGTCGACGCTTCGGACATCGGCAAAGGCTTCCTTGGCGCGAACAAACCAGCGTGTGGAAAAGCCCTCTCCATCGATGTGGGCTACAAGGGGCGACTCCCCAACAAAGAAGACCCGCGAGTTCTGCAGGATGAGTGAGTCAGTCTGAACCCGCAAGGGAGACTCCGGGACAGAATCCACATAGGGCGCCCAAGTGAAGATTCCGGCCTGGTAGCCGGGTCTTCCCCAGCCGCGCATCATGATTGAACCAAGCGAGATGCCTGTCTCGCAGGGTAAGGGCTCAGCGTAGATAAAATCCACTTTCTGCATGACGTAGTCAGGGAAAGTTTCAGGGCCACCATTGATGGATATTAGGAGGTCAGGGCGATGCTTCTTGACCGTGGCGATAATCTCATCCATCATCTGAAACATAGTTCGCTTCTGGTGCCATTCGTATCGCTGCTTCCATCCCTCTCGCGTTTTGAAACCCTCCCGGTAGGAGTCGCCGGGATGTTCCTTCTCCCAGGCATCCTGCGTGTATTTGCAGTAACAGAACGGGTCGCGTCCCTCCCCGTGGTAGAGGCCGAACTGGAGCCCGAAAACGTCCAGGAATAATTCGCCCACATCGTACCGCGAGGAGATCTCATCCAGCATCCCCAGCGCATATTGGCGGTAAGGGCTATCCAGGCATGGAATATACCAGCGTATGCGCTCCAGCTCACCTTTTTCATTCACCCATCCCCAGTCCGGATGACTCAGCACAATCTGGTTGTTAAGCTGCAAGCTGTAATAAGCCACTGCTGACATGTGCTGCTCGCGCGCCAGGCTTACCTGCTTCCCAAAGAAATCGAAGGTAAGGTTCGGATGGCGCACGCCCACATCGCTTGGATACAGTGCGTGGCCCCAGTGACTCTGGGCGTAGAAGAGCATGGATTCTGTGCCGGCCTCTCTCGCCAGCTTCATGGCCTTTTCCAGATTGAATTCGAACTTACCCTGGGGAGGGAAGTGGAGGGACCACTCCATCATCCGGTAGGTTTGTCCAGGAGGGATGATGCCCTTCCTCCGGTGCTCCTCGATGAGATCCTCAAGCCGGGGATAGCCAGCACGATCTTCCTCGGCCATGGGCGTATGCCCAGGCAGGATTCCGCCGGCCGTAGCGGCCAAGCCTAGGCCCTGGAGAAAGCGCCGGCGGCTTCTGACAAACCTACTCCGTTTCTTTGCGAACATGAGCGCCCCCTTAGCAGGATGCTTAAAGACTGTCTAAATTGGCTGAGGAATTGCGACCTTGTATGTCTGGGCAACGGCCGTGACCTCCGCCCAAGTATTTTCATCGACAGGGATTCCTTCTCGTTCGCGTTTCTGGCGAAGGCGCTTTTCCGGTTCACCTGGAATGAGGATTTCATCGAAGCCGGGAGCCAAGGGGCAGCCTGTCATGTATTCCGTGAGTTGATTCACATCGGCTGCAAATGCTTGGGGCTCGCGAAACATTGGGATGTTAATGACGATACCGAAGAACGCGTTGCCCACGCGAGTGGTCGTCGGGCGGCTGCATCCCGCTCCCGACAAGGCTCCGGCTAACATGTCGCACATGAGGGACAGCCCGAATCCCTTGTGCCCCGCCATAGGAAGCAGAGCACCCTCAGGAGGTCCGAAATAGCCGGCGGCATTGGTAGTAGGCCGTCCTTGCGCGTCGATGATGCAGTTGGGAGGCACGGGTTTGCCGGCGTTGCTCATGATTTGGAGTTTCCCGCCCGCAATAGCGCAAGTGGAAATGTCGAGCACAAAGGGATCGCCAGTTGGTCGCGGCACTGAGGCTGCAATCGGATTCGCCGAAAGTCTTCGCTCCCGGCCTCCCCAGGGCGCCACCAGTTTTCCGCCGCCGTGCGTGTTTAGAAAAACCACCGCGGCCATGCCTCGTTTGGCCGCCATGGTGGGATAATCACCAGCCCTGCCGAGATGATTACATTGGTGCACGGAAATCACACCCACTCCAATTCTCGAAGCTTTCTGAATCGCCACTTCCATCGCCTTCTTGCCGATGATTTGCCCCCAGCCCCAATTGCCGTTAATCAGCGCGAAGGCCTCCGTTTCCTTTTCGATCTCCATCTTCGCCCCGTGGTGGATGCGCCCTTCCTCCATCCACTTGATGTATTCCGGAACACGTATCACGCCGTGGGAATCGTGTCCCTCGAGGTTGGCCTCGACGAGGGCCTCCGCCACGATTTGGGCTTCCTCCGCGATCGCGCCGGCAGCGTGTAGCGCCTCGGCGGAAAGTCTTCTCAGTTGGGCCGGGGAAAAAGTCAGCATCAAACACCTCCAGAGATCACATGACCGCAATGGCCCGAACGGGAGAAGCCTCCCGGGCCGTGACTTTCAAGGGCAAGACGATTAGCTCAAAGATTTGACTTCTGATGGCATTGAGCTTCGTCAGGTTCTCAACAATGATGACATCGTGGGTGAGCAGCGGTAGGTGCGCGGGGAAAGGAGGCTGGTCGACCGAAGGCGTGTCAACCCCCACTAGTTGGACACCCGAATCCACAAGGAACTCGGCCGCCTCTGGCCGTCATCACCGGATGACTGGTAAAGTACTCTGGCGTTCCCCAAGTCCTCGACCATCCTGTGTTCATCACGATCTTTCGTGCCCTCTTAATCTTCGCGTAGTACCTTTTCAGGTGATTCTTCTCGATTACCCCGCCTCTTGCGTCTCTGCGCAGGTCCGCGAGCACCGCAGGACCAACGAGGCGTTCTAAGGGCACACGGTCGATGGTCCGGCCGTTCTCAATGAAGTGAAATGGGGCATCCATATGCGTTCCGCAGTGCATCCCGACGGCAATGCGGCTGCTGTTGAGGGCTCGCCGATCCGGCCTGAAATCACGAAGTGTTTCGTGGATTGTGATTTCGACGGGAGGATAGTCCGCATAAACCGGGGTCTGAGGATTCAATTCGTAAGTTAAATCGATAATTCGTTTTGAGCTCATACTGCCGTTCTCCACTCGCCCTTGCGAGCCCTGATTAGCAGGGACTTGTGACTCGACTCAGGTGCCCCCTCTCAACGAAGACGCACGCGAATCCGCCGGGCGGCAGAGCCACGTCGAGCTCGCGTGAGTCATCAACCAAGACGCGAACTGTTTTCTCGTATCAAAGTCTCGATCGAGTCTGCTATAGCCTCGACGACCAGGCAGAGCGACACGGCCCCAGGGTCCAGAACGCCTCTCGATCGTTCTCCTAGGCGGCTTGAGCGACCTACTTTGGCCATCAGGTCCTTTGTGGAATCTCTGCCTGCGATAGCAGCTTTTCTCATGGCCTCCAGGCTCTCGATAAAGCCTTTGCCCGAATCAACAGCCGCTGAATAAGCGGTTATGGCGGGGACGAGCGTATCCATCATCGTTTTGTCACCCACCTGCGCATCGCTGATGCTCCTGATTTCCGCTTCGCCGGACTTGAGCATTTCTTCGAACACCGCTGAATCAATTGTCTCCTTGCCTTCACAGGCTTTAGCCATGCCTTGAAAGAACATTCCATACAGAGGACCCATGGCCCCGCCGATACTGCCCATGAACGTTTTCGAGAGCACGGAGAGACCGTGGGCCAGATCCCCTGGAGTCTTTTCCAAGGTCGCCGCGCAGAGTGTTGCTCCCTTGTTCATATTGATACCATGGTCGCCGTCCCCCACCATCCCATCCAGGTCACTCAAGTATTGCTTGTTGCGCTGAATCGTCTTGATGATATTAGAGCTGATTATGCTTCCTTGTTGAAGGGAGAAACCCTCCATAAATCTACCTCCCGAACTGCGTCAACCCCATGCAATCACACTCGTAATCGATACACTCCTTCAACTCTTCATCCAGCTTCAAGACCGTCAGGGTGACGCCTGCCATCTCCAAGCTCGTAAAATAATTTCCAACATATGACCTATAGGGCCTCAGTTCTTTCTTTGCGAGGATTTTGCGGACATCGTTGTAGAAAATGAATTGTTCCATCAAAGGAGTGGAACCAAGGCCCGAGATCAAGACCACCACTTCATCCCCTGGTTGAAACGGGAGGTCCGGGAGGATTATATCGAGCATGCGAGACGCCATTTCACCGGAGGCGACCAACTCGGCGACTTCCAAGCCGGGTTCACCATGATGCCCTATCCCCACCTCCATTTTCCCCGGCTCGATGGTGAAGTTGGGATGACCCACTTCCGGAATCGCACAGGGACTCAAACCGATTCCCATGCTGCGGGTATTATCGATTGCCTTTTGGGCGACCCTGACGACTTCGCCGAGACTTGCCCCCGTCGCAGCTTTTGCGCCGCCTATTTTCCACATCAAGACTTCGCCGGCAACACCCCGCCTCTTCTCTCGCTGGTCGCGGCGGGCGGAGGGGACGTCATCATTCGCCACCACCGTCTTGACTTCGATTCCTTCATCGGCCGCCATTTTGATGGCCATCTTCACATTCATGATGTCTCCGGCATAATTACCGAAAAGACACGCGACTCCCTTCCCCGAATTGGCTGCTCGGAAGGCATCGTAGAACATCTGCGCCGGCGGGGAGGAGAAGATCTCACCCACGGCGACCGCGTCTACCATATTGCGGCCGAGGTAGCCGAGAAAAGCCGGTTTGTGCCCCGAACCCCCGCCGGTCACGACCCCAACTTTGTTGGGGAGCGGCGCCAGTTTGTACTTCAAGACTCTGGGGTTATCTGTGGCCTCTACCGTTTCTGAATATGCCGCGAGGTAGCCTTCAACCATTTCATCAACCACTCGTTGAGGATCATTGATAATCTTCTGCATGGCGCATTCTCCGTTTCTTTCTGGCGGGCTCGGGGATTCGAGGTCCAGTGTCGTGAGTCAAAAGTCCGTTCAACCTGAGCCGATCGCTCAGGCGCTATTTTCCACTTCGCAGGCCACAGCCTTCAGATTCTTTAGACCTTCGATCGCCAATATCTCCCCGGTTTCCGCAAACTTTCTCCAGATTGCGCACAACCGGTTCAGTTCTTCAAAGCCGGGATCAAACGATTCGATAACCAACGGACCGGAGTACCCAAGGTGCTTCAACGCGGTGAAGAATTCCTTCCACGGAACAAGCCCGGTGCCCGGAATGCCCCGGTTGTTCTCGCACAAATGCACATAGCCCAGGTATTCTCTCCCGCACGTATTCACCGCTCCTGTAAAGCTGATCTCCTCCCGGATCATATGGAAGCTGTCCAGATGCACCTTAATGTTCCCGGTACCCACCTCCTTGCAGTACTTCACCGCATCCTCGGCAACGTTTAGAAAGTGCGTCTCGAATCGATTGACAGGTTCCACGGCTATGATCAGGTCGGATCTGTTCTTGGCGTATTGGGCCACTTCGCGCATTGCTTGCACTGACCATTCCCATTCCTGGCTCGTTCTGGGCTTCCCGCTGAGGCAGCCCCACCCCGCATAATTGACGCCCCCAATGATTCTCGATCCAAGTTCGATGTTGACGTCCACGAGCTTCTTCAACGATTCGACTCCCGCCGCCCTGACGTTTGGCTCGGGGGAGATGAGATTTGTGTCTTTATTAAGCGTCGTGGTGGTGACTACCTCGATCCCCACCTGGGAGACCTTCGCCTTGACTTCCGCAGTGGGGAATACTTCCGGGTGGGCGATGGCGATGTCAAGCACCTCGAAACCCAGCTCTTTGGCCTTCGGTATGATCCAGAGATCCTTTAGGGTGAAGTTCTCGGACCAGATAAACGTATCAACTCCAAATTTAAAAATGGCAGTCCCTCCATACTGGTGGTGTCACTATCGAAACTTCTTTTCAATCTGATTAATTTTCTCAACTTTTCGCGCGGACTCTCCCCCCTGGAACTCTGAGTCAAGCCAAATGGAGACCAACATCCGAGCCACTTTCGGGCCGACGATAAGGGACCCCATCGCCAAAATCTGCGCGTTGTTACTCTTTCGAGACCTTTCCGCCGAATATGGGTCATGGACAACCGCCGCACGAACGCCGGGAATTTTGTTGGCTGCAATCGCCATCCCGATGCCGGTTCCACAAATAAGAATTCCACGGTCAAATTCGCCTCGCTGAATCGCGCACGCCACCTGCTCAGCAATGTCGGGGTAATCGACTTTCTCTTTGGAGCAAACACCGTAATCCTGGAGGTCCACGTTGCGCTCGCGCAGGAAGGCGACAATCTCCTCTTTCAGAGACAACCCCAGGTGATCACAACCAATCGCTATCTTCATAGGCTGACGTTCCCCTTTTCAAGACTCAGTGGGTATCGCACAAAGCACCTGCCTGCGTGGAAGCCCTGGCCGCGCGCCGGTCTTGAAGCAAGACTTCAGTTCAAACGATCGTCACCCCAGCAATTCCGCGTCGATGGCCAGCATTTTGCAGATCATCTTCAACTCTTCGATATGATCACCGTAAACGGCATGGCAGTGGTTGGCGTCAAATTTATCCAGGAAGATGCTATGGTCGAATGGAAGCTTGGCAAACACGTGCGGCCATTCCTCGGTGGTTTCTTTCATCTTCTCCCGCGGTAGTTCCACAAATTCAGCGGGAATAATGGTCATGCGGTAGCGGCCTTGAGTCCGGTTGAGTCTCGCAATCGTAGCCTTTCCGGCTTGGGTCATCAAGTTGACGTGTGCTCCGCCCCCCGAATAGATCTCGAGGCAGGGGTTCATCGTGACCTGTTTCAGGTTCTCCTTGGGGTCATCCGACCGTGCCGCATACCACGTCGACTGCGACCCGCAGTTGCAGAAGACCATCACGTCGTAATCAGGGTCGTAGTGCCGGACGTCCATAAAGACGACCGGATCGCCCGTAAGCAGCTTCAGGATCTGCATGGTCAGCGCTGCGTCGCCATCTGCCTCACAGGCAAACACGGTTGTTTCCTTCGGCCCATTCCAGTCGTAGGGATCGTTAAAGAAAGCCGCTCCCAGGCATTGCGTGCAGTAATGCCGGCTCATTTCATAATGGCACTTGACACCAACGAAGTCGAAGTTGTTCTTGGCAATAATTTGGCGGGTTGCTTCATAATGCCGAATCTGCGTCTTCAGTTTTTTGGGGGTGAGGCGCTTGTCATCGTAGTTAATCTTCCCCACCTTCTCATTCAACCACGTGAACGCCTTGTCCACCTGTTCCTCGGGAATGGTCTCTGCGATCCTGACGATTTCAGACTGGTCAACATGGTCGATATCGACGCCGAATTTCTGTTGCCAGTCTTGCATGCTCACCACGGCACTGTACATGCCTAAGCTTCGGCCTCCGATCATGCCATATTTCTGTCCGTTGAGACTGCTGACGACGCGGGCGCAGCGGGCGAACATCAGGCACTTGTCCATCACCTCTTTCCTGTTCACGTCTCCGGCGACCCGGAAATGCTCTATGCCCAGATGATGTAATGCGCCCCCCGAAGCAAGCATGGCCACCATGCCTGGCCAGTCAGGAAGAAGGTTGGCAGCCAAAAGAAAAGGCCCTTTGCCGTTTTTCGCGGCAATGGCGGAGAAATTCGGAAAGCTGAAAACCCCATACGAGAAAATAGTGCCGTCCACGTTCTTTGACACCATCTTCAACGATTCTTCTTTGGCCAATTCCACCGAGTTCACTAAGCGGTCGCCCGTAACAACTTCAACCTCGCCACTCTTTTGCAGGGCGTTTGCTATCCCGTCCAGCGTGGTCTGAACAAATCCCTTAAGCTGCTCGTGAACTTCCGGTTCGCCATCAGAAAAACCCAGGATTCCAAGTCTCGGCTTCCTAATCATGACTTACCTCCTCGTCTGTCTTGTGCCGCTTGCTGCCTCAGGACCTACCCCTAAACAGCCTCTAGCGAATCTCATGTCAGTGTTTCCTCAGTCCACACACGTCTCCACCACATCCAAGCGCTTGACGCTTCGGATGTCCGACATCGTTTACCACTGCGGCTGCCGGGTGTCAAGTAGCAGGGCCGGCATTGGGTGATTCTTCCTTCCAACCTACCCCCTTACTCCACTTGAGCATCCACCTCCACCGAGAGCGAGATTCCTCACTACCATGACAGTGGCTCCCCTCCTCGGCGGAGGAGGGGTCCGGGGGTGGTGGGTAAGAGACCCAGCGCGCAGGCCAACCACCCCCTTGCCCCTCCCCCAACCAAAGAGGGGAATTACCCGCACCATTTTCATGCACAGTAGTGTGCCGAAGGATCATGGAATCTAGGCTCGAAATGGCACGGATACGGTGCATGGCCGCTCTATCTAAGGTCAATGACGTCGGCGCTCACAGAGCGCCGCTACTAATTCGTTGAAGCGCCAAATGCAGTGACATATGATGTAGGACATTCACGTGGATACGATTCACGGTCGAAGACGCCAGGCTGTTTGTCACACGCAGGGTGAAGCAGCTTCTCCGAAATACGTCTTTAAGAGGGACTACGAAGCCGAGCGGGGGGAAACGCTGTCCAATGCGAAGCCGATTTTGTCTTAACACCGCAACCATTAAGCAGCTCTCGCTTGAACAGCAGATTCGATTGGCCTCTGCGGCGGGCTTTCCTCGCATTGGTTTGTGGCTAGATGATATTGAAGCGGCGACAAGTCGCGGGGTCCCTCTGGACGGGATTGGGAGGTGGATTGAGCAGGCGGGCTTAAAGGTTGAAGAGTTGTGCTTTCTCGGCGGCTGGCAGGATGCCGAGGAAGCTGAGTTTCCACGGGTTCTTCTGGAGATTTGGAATCAGCACTTGAGCGGGGCCGACGCGGCCGAAGTGGCGCAGAAGGGATTCGCCTCATTACTCAAGCTGGAACAACTTGCTGGTTTGCTGAGAACGGCAAAACAAGCCGGGCTGCAAGAAACGATCGCCCACTAAGCCTCCCCCTCCTTACACAGAAGGGAGCTAGTTCGACAACTCCCCTCCGGCCCGGGGGTGTGGGCGTGCGTAGCCTGATTAAGAACCCATTTTCACAGAGACGGGAGTGTTATGAGTGAACAATACTTTCATCGAGTAACGAGCGAAACGCCAACCCGGTTCTGGGTAAACAATCCAACGTTGGAGGACGCAGACCGCGCCATTGCGGCAGGCGCCATTAGTTGTACGACGAACCCGACGTACTGTGCCCACATGCTCAAAGCGAAGTCGGAGTCAAACTACGCCTTCAGCGTGATTGACCGTGTCATTCAACAAACTTCCGACGATAAAGCAGCCGCCGAACTCGTCATGCAACAACTGGTCAAGCGGGTTATGGATAAGTTCCTGCCTCTTTATGAGCGCAAACCGGGTTTGGAGGGATTCGTCTCCATTCAGGGCGATCCTCATCGTGACGAGGAATTCGCCTTCATCGTGGAGGAGGCTTTGCGATTTCGGAAGCTCGGGAAGAACTTCATTACCAAGATTCCCGTGACCCAAGCGGGCTTGAAGGCCATCGAAATCCTGCTCGGCGAGAATATGCCGATCGTCGCGACCGAGGTTTTTGCAATAGCCCAAGCCGAACGCGTTTGTGAACTTTACTGCCGTGTTTCCGAGAAGACGGGTTACCGCCCGCCTCTTTATGTCACGCATATCACCGGGATCTTTGACGAGTACGTGAGCAATTACGTCGAGCGTACGGGCACGGAAATCTCACCCGAAGCTCTCTATCAAGCGGGCTGTGCGGTGGCACGAAAGGAGTATCACATCCTTCAGGAACGGCGGTACCCGGTGATTATGCTGGGCGGCGGGGCGCGAGGCGTCCACCACTTCACCGAGATGGTGGGCGGCGCGGTTCACGTCACCATTAATTGGAGTACCGCGCAGGAGCTAATTGAAGCTGACCCTCCTGTTACTCCCCGCATGGATGCTCCGGCGCCACAGCAAGTGATCGATGAACTCTTAGCCAAGCTTCCTGACTTCCGCAAAGCGTATCTGGATGACGGCCTCGCGCCCGAGGAGTTCCAGGACTTCGGACCGCTTCAGTACTTCCGTGGCATGTTCGTTAAGGGTTGGGATACACTCGTCCGAAGTATTCAGGAACGCCGTCGCGCGTCTGTGCCCCAGTGTCATTCCGAGAGCAGCGAGGATTCTCGCTCTGCTCTGAGGCGGGCCGGAATTGGAAAATAGAAATTCGGAAGTCGAAAATCGAAACTCGCTCCGAGTGTCATTCGGAGCAGAACCAGGAAACCCGTTATGCCCATGAGCAAGTGGCTCTGGCGCGCCCTAAGGCGAGCGGCACTATCGGCGCCGTCCGCGGCCATCCTGGTGATTGCCAAAGTCGGGGCCTGGCGCAGAAAGATTTGGGAATGGTCGGCGGTTCGATTTCTGGCGGCGTCGCTTGGGTGCTTGCTGGGTTGGCGATACAAGCACGCCAACGGCGGAGTCCTGGATTTGGTGGTGGGGGTCGCACTGATGGCTTTCGGCCTGGTGCTTCGCGCCAAGCCGGATCGAAACGTCGAGGCTCGGCAACTTGATGCCCTCTTAGTCCTGAATGGAGGCGCATTCATCCCGGCAGGAGATGAACAACCCTTGAGCATCGTACGCATTTTCGTGAATCCCGACCGGCTTTTTGTGGTTGACGAAGACGGCCAGCCCTTGGAGGAGATCCCGCTGGTCCGGGTGCGCGAGCTGGCGGCGCGTCCAGTTCCCCTCCAAGGCGAGCCGGAAGCAGATACACGAACCTGGGAGCTCGAAATCACCTGGGAATCAATGGACATGCGCACAGCCCGGTTCCGCTATGATGGCATCTTGGCTGGACATCTGGCGCGCGCTGCGGAAACTACGGTGCGAAACCTATTGCGGAGACAATTGCCGGTCCTTCGGGAATAGGGAGAAGGGAACGGCTTGAAGTTTGAAGGGTTAAGGGTAAAGTCTAGTGGAACAGCCCTCTCCCCCTTCTTCGCTTCTCCAGTTTCCATTTACCAGTTTCTAGTTTCTGATTTCTACTTTCTGGTTTTGCCTGATTCTATGAATCCCACGATTGAAGGCTCACCGACCCGAGACCATTTTTCGCGTGAAGTATTGGAGTTTCCAGCCGTCGTCGGACTATTGCGGGGTTATCTCTCCGGGCCGATCAGTGAGCCGTTTCTTGATTCTGTTGAGCCTCATGCGCGAATTGATCTAATCCGTCATCAACTGGAACAGGCGAGGGAAGCGCGCCAATATCTGCGGGAGAGTCCGAGACCAAGTCTGGGAAGCCTTAGAGACCCGCGGCCGCTGCTCGAAAAACTCCGCGTCGTGGGGGCGACGCTGGGGGCGCTCGAGATTCTTGCGCTTACGGGACTGGCGCGCGCGGCGCTCGAAATTCACCGGCTCTTTGCAAAGAGCCCGTGGCCACGACTGGAGGCGCTGGCGCGGAGCTTGGCAGACTTCCGAAGTTTGGTTACGGAGCTGGACGGAAAGATCCACCCGGACGGATCGGTGGATTCCTCAGCCAGCCCGGAACTGGCGCGTATTCGGCGAGCCATCGAGCGTCTGCGGGTGGAAGTGCAAACGACGCTCGAGCGCCTGCTGCGACGCTTCAGCCACGACGGAGTGCTTCAGGATGCAGTGGTAACGCTTCGGAATGATCGGTTCGTGATTCCCGTGCGAGTGGAGGAGAAGCGGCGCGTGCAGGGCGTGATCCATGGTGCAAGCTCGTCAGGGGCCACCGTGTATCTCGAGCCGATGGAAACCCTGCCCTTGAACAATGAACTCGTTGAATTTCAGGACAGGGAATTTGCCGAGATACAACGTATCCTGGGAGAATTCAGCCGGAAGCTTCAGGAGCGGCGCGAAGACCTCGTTCGTGCCACCGAGATTCTGAGCGAGCTGGACCTTGCCTTCGCCAAGGCGGAATTCTCCCGCCAGTACGATTGCTGTATTCCTGAGTTCAGCTCGGACCGCACGCTTTTGCTGAAAGATGCCAGGCATCCGTTACTCGAGAAGACCTTGCGCGCGCAGGGACGAAGCCCCGTCCCGCTGAGCATCGAACTCAAACCGCCGAAAATCATGATGATCGTCAGCGGACCAAACACCGGCGGGAAAACTGTAGCCCTTAAAACACTCGGGAGCGCCGTACTTATGGCGCAGGCCGCAATCCCCGTGCCGGCGGGCGAGTTCAAACTACCGCTGTTCCGGCGCGTGCTGGCGGATATCGGCGATCAGCAGTCCATCGAAGCGAACCTGAGCACGTTTTCAGCCCACGTCACCAACATTCAGAGGATGGCGGAAGTCGCGAGGAGAGAATGATATGGTTCTGCTGGACGAGATCGGGACCAGCACGGAACCGAATGAAGGCGCGGCGCTGGCGGTGGCCATCCTGGAGCATTTCCGGCAGCGCGGCGCCATGACTCTGGTGACTACGCACCACTCGCGTTTGAAAGCCTATGCCGCGGAGACTCCGGAAGCCCTCAACGCGGCCATGGAGTTCAACGAACTAACGCTCGAGCCCACTTACCGGTTGTTGAGCGGGCTGCCGGGGAAATCGAGTGCACTCGACATCGCGCAACGCTTGGGCCTCGAGTCGAGCATCGTGGACAAGGCGCGGACCTTCCTGCATCCGGCGGACGCGGAAGCGGCAGCGCTGATCGCCGGGCTACACCAGCAGAAAACGGAACTGGAAAGACAGGTCGGGCTGCTCGCTCAGCAAGGGAAGGAACAGGCGGCCCGGCAGATCGAGCTGGAGAACAGGTTCGAACAGGAACGCCGCGCAAAGCTGAAAGATCTGGACTCGCGGCTGGAACAAACTTTGCGCGCAAACGAGAAGCGCTGGGAGAGCATGATTGAGCAGCTTCGCGCCCAACTGGCAGCAGCCAAAGCCTCCAAACCTTCGAAAGGCCTTGACCGCAAGATGGCGTCCATCAAGCGCGAAGTTCGCGAAGAATGGAACACTCAGGTTCTGGAAGCAATCGGCGCTCCCGCAACAGCCCCGGCGGAACTTCTCTCCTGCCAAGCCTCTTGCGGTGGGAGACCAAGTACAAGTGGCCAACCTGTCAACTCCCGGGACTGTTATAGCTCTACCCGATAATGACCAGGTTGAAGTCGCTGTGGGCCACTTGCACATGCGCCTCCCGAGGAGCGAGATCCGGCTGATCTTTCATGGTGGGACAAGCTCTCCAAGGCCGGCGGTTGCCGTCAGGCGCTCGGATGAGGCCCCGGCGGAACTCAACGTTATTGGTGACACCGCCGAGATTGCCCGCGAGCGTGTGGATAAGTTCCTCGACGAAGCTTACGTGGCCGGACGCTTTCGGCTGCGCGTCATCCACGGGCACGGCAAAGGAATTCTTCGGAAGAGTCTCCACGAAATGTTTGCTTCGCATCCGCACGTTGAAAAGTTCTATCCCGCTCCGCCCCACGAAGGTGGCACCGGCGCAACGATCGTGGAGTTAAAGGTGTAGCCAAGCGTGGATGAAATCTCAGGGCTGCCTGATACAAGTCGAGAGTCGAAGGTCGAAAGGTCAGACGGTAGGTGGTAGGTAGGTGGGCAGTAGAAAGGCAGGAGTCGGGAGCCGGAAGGAAAACCCTCTTCCCTTCTCATTGGGATCGAGGGAATGGGGGACAAAGTTAGACGTGATCGGAGGGGAGGGAACTGCGGCGACTGGTTCGTGAGCGCAAGCAGGAGCGGACAGTTGTCAATAATTCGTCTGACCGAATAGGCTTGTTCAGGTATTCGGTAGCCCCAGCGTTCATGGCTTCCAAATATGTATCAACTTCACCGTACGCCGTGAGGATGATGACCGGGACATTGTTTCCGCCGTGACGGAGCGCCTGTAGGAAGCTCAGGCCGTCGCACTCGGGCATGCGGAGGTCCGAGATGACCAAGTCGAACTGCGCGCTTTTTACTAGTTCTAATGCGTCGCATGCCCCTCCGGCTGAGGTGACAAGGAAATTTTCACCTGAAAGGATGCGTGCCAGCACCCGCAGGAAGTGCAGGTCGTCATCAACGATTAGTATTCGGCCAGCGAGTTCCCTGCTGACAGCATCCTGCCCATTCCGTGCAACCTGATTCCAATCCTTACCTTTTGCCAATTCCAACATCTTACACGGGGCTCCAAAGACGCTCCCAGACTACCAGGTGGACGCGTTTGCGACTCAGAATAAACGCGAGCACGTAGCGCGCCAATCTCCCCATGGTTTGTAGGGTGATGAAAACCAAGTGCTTGAACGACAGCCCGTCACTAACTTGACGGAGCTACCGCCCGGACGCGGAACGCCCGCAACAACTCAGGAGGGATGCGAGGGACAGCCTTCGCCTAGGGGTTTGTCGGAAATAAGGATTCTTCTACGAAGAATCAATAAGTTACAGGCGGCCTATTGTCCCTAAGTTGTTGATTCTGCGTGCAACAAAATCTATCTCCGACAGACTCCTAGGGGCAGAAGATCGCAAGCCAGCACCTGGAAACGCGTTATGCGGCGCGCGTCACGGAACTAGCAGCTTCCTTCTTGCCCAGCCGACGACGGATTGTCCGCGGGTTGATTTGAAGGAGTTGAGCTGCGCGCAGCCTGTTACCCCGCGTATGCTGGAGGACCGCACGGATAATTGTGTCGTGCAATTCGCGCATAGGAGTGCCGAGTGTGAAGGTGAGCGTAAAGGTTGGTTGCACTTCCATGGGTGTCACCTCTTTTACGACCGGAATGGGCTTGGGGGATGGCGAGAGTTCCTTGGCAGCAGCTTCATTTGGATTGCGAGCTAATCGTAAACATCTTCATCAAGACCTCCTCAAAAACTTGACTCCACTATGATGGCTGCCGTTTTGTCAGCATTTTTGGTTCCCTGGGAGCGGATTCTAAAGTTGTTGAGGAATTTAGGCGTTAGTTCGTTCACATACTCCCAAAAAGCGACAAATTGAGTTTGTTCGCGCATTTTCGTGCGACTTTTGCCCCAAGCTTTTACTGCAAAAAGCGAAGGAAGATCCTCATACTGAACCACCGCAGATGAGATCCTTGCGTGTTTTCAAGAGATTAGGGATTTAGGACATTTCTGTCCTCCCTGGCACTGTAGATGCGCGTCCCTGTGGTCGCAGGGTCGGTGATCCAGGAATTCTTCAGGCTTTTGGCGGGAGCGAATAGTGGCAAAGCAGCAAACGGGACTGGACAGGTTTTTGAGGTTTCTTAGCTCGTTGGAGTGCGGTTTGAGTCTTCTCGGCTTATTAGGGACCGCAGTAATCATCGGGACGATGATCCTCCAGCGGCCCATGGCGCGGGAAGGGCAAATCGAGCAGATTTACGCTCCACAAACAGTCCGGCTCTTGAACGCCCTAGGTTTATTCGATGTGTTCCATGCCTGGTGGTTCATCCTGCTTTTGGGTTTGCTGGGAGTGAATATTACGCTCGCATCCCTGGAGCGTTTCCCCCAAGTCTGGAGGTTGTTCGCCCGACCCCGCTTGAGGGCCGACGAGTGGTTCGTGCACCAACTGCCGTTCCAGAAGGAGATTCTGCTGGGGTTCCATACGCCCGCTGAGGCGCTATCCATAGCTAATCGGAAACTTCGTGACCTGGGTTACCCGCCTAAGCCGGAAGCCTTGGGAAAGGGAACTCTTTACGTGGAGAAGCACCGGACTGCGCGTTTGGCGCCTTACGTGGTCCACGCGAGTCTGCTGATAATCTTCGCAGGCGCCATTATTGATGGCATGTGGGGTTTCAGGGGATTCATGAGCTTGACTCCCGGGGCACGGACGCAATCCATGGAACCAATGACGGTCCCGGGTGCACCCCGTCGGCTCGGTTTTACAGTGCGTTGCGACGCCGCGGGCATTGAGAAGTATCCCGACGGTTCGCCAAAGCAGTACTGGAGCAGTTTGGCTGTTGAAGAGAACGGGCGCGAGGTCATCCGAAAGAAGATCTTTGTGAACGAGCCCCTCACGTATAAGGGGGTACGGTTTTTCCAGGCGAGCTACGGCCCCACGGGGACGCCCCGCAAGTTAGTCTTCGAGGCCAGTTGGACTGATAACGGCGGAAGCACCCATCGTCCGCAGACATTCACCTTGCGGCCCGGAGAACCAACGCGCCTCGACGATCAGGGCACGCAGGTGGAGTTGGCTGATTTCATCCCGGATTTCGTTTTGGAAGGGAACCAGATTGCCTCTCGTTCGGATGAGCCACGCAATCCAGCTATCCAGTTGGGGGTAACTCTGCCGGGAGGGAAGCGGGCGGGAGTGTGGATCTTTCCCAAGGCTCCTAACATGGCGCCGCCCAACGAGTCAGGGATCAAATTTCAGCTTCGGGACTTGGAGATGGAGTACATGACCGGGCTGCAAGTCGCGCACGAACCCGGCCAGAACCTGATTTGGGGTGGCTGCCTGTTACTTACTGCCGGATTGATGATGGCCCTATATATGTCGCACGTGCGAATCTGGGGCGTGATCGGACGTGACCGCAAGGGCCGGCCAGCGCTCTTGCTTGGGGGACAACCCAGCAAATATCGTGAGAGCTTTGAAAAGCGCTTCAATGAATTGGCGGGAGAGCTGGAAGTGGCTCTTCCGAACGTCGCAGCCTGACGTTAAAGAAGCAATCCCGGCCTAGGAGACGCAGAGAGTTATCCGTTGTCAGTTGTCCGTAGTCCGTTGCAACTAATCACGGGGGTTTTCCCAGCGGACGGGGCGTTGTTCGCTCTCGCGGCTAGGAAGGCGTCGAGTGCCGACCGTGGATGACGGAAAACTGACCACGGACCACAGACAAGGGGCGGAGGAGATAAGGTATGGCGAAAGTCCTTACGGCGCACGTCGATGAACATCCGGACCACAGCGCTGGGAACCTGGATTCTTTTGACTGTCAGCGTGGCGGTGCTCACGGTGATGGCAGTTTCCGTCCCGCACCTTATTGGGAGTTCCGGTTGGGCAACAGGCGAGAAGCTTCTTTATCTCGCACTCTTGGGATACTTGGGAGCCTCGGTTCTCTATGTTTTCTCACTAGCTGTTCGGCAGCCCAACCTTGTGGCGGGCGCCGAGGCCCTGACGCGCGGTAGCCTCCTGTTACACAGCGCGGCCATCGTGGCCCGGTGGGTTACCTCAGGGCATGCCCCGTTGACGAGCATCTACGAAATGGTGCTGGTTTTCTCCTGGGCGGTGGTGGTCCTGCATGAGGTGGCGGAGTGGAAACTCGAAATTCCCTTCCTGGGTGCAATAACCCTCCCCATCGCCACCCTGGCGCTGCTTCTGTTGCAGGTGCTGCCGGGGGAGATAAGACCTCTGGTTCCCGCTCTTCAGAGTACTTGGCTGCAGATTCACGTTACCCTGGCGATGTTGAGCTACGCGGGCTTTACGATCTCTTTCGCCATAGCCATGTTGTACCTCATAAAGGACGGGGTCACCGCTCGTACTTTTCTGAGCTGGAATTCGGGACTGGTGGCGGCGATTTACGGGGCGATTGTCATCAGCTCGGTTGGCAGTAACTTGGCTCTCCTGCTCCCAGCCTGGGATGCGGAGGCTCAGGAAAAGGTAATGCTGGCGCCCAAACAGGCACTAATGGTTTCCATTCCGTTTCTGGGGTGGCCCTTTGTAATCGTGCTAGGGTTGGCGGCAGCGACCCTGGCCACCAATTTCCTGGATTCATATGGTGAGAAGGCCGGCCGATGGGAGAACCGGGCCAGGCGGCTTTTCCTGGCCTCGATCTTTGCTCAGGCCCTGACTCTTGCGTTGCTCCTAGTGAAGGTTAACAGCGGGCCGTATTTGGTTCCGGAGGTGGGGCAGAGTTTTGGCGTTCGCTTGGCTGCAAGCCCATTCCTCCTGACGGGAATCGTCTGCGCACTATTTGCTTCGCTTGCGTGGGAAGTGCTGGGCTGGAAATACAGCATGATCGTGAGCTTCTTACCTCAACGGGACACTCTCGACAGTTTGATCTATAAGACCGTCGCCATCTCCTTCCCGCTCCTCACTCTAATGATCATCGCCGGGGCCTACTGGGCTAATCGGACGTGGGGATCGTATTGGAGTTGGGATCCAAAGGAGGATTGGGCGCTCATTACCTGGCTGACTTACGCCGGATACTTGCACATGCGGCTGACGCGTGGCTGGCGCGGGCGCCGCTCCGCCTACTTCGCGATTATCGGGTTCGGCATCGTGATGTTTACCTTTTTCGGGGTCACCTACCTGCTGCCGGGACTGCACGCCTACGCCTAGATTGACGATTGCCGATTGATGATTGTCGATTGGTAAAGCGGCTTGGCGGATGCTACGCTCTCAATCGGCAATCGAAAATTGGCAATCCCTCGCACCTCACTTCTTGTTCTTTAAGCCCACTATCACGCTCTCTTTGACTATAGATTTCTTCACCTGGCCGTTCTTGTCGAGCTCGCGTACCTCCTCGGTTTCCGTGCAACGGTACTGGTCCACCAAGCTGTCAATCTGCTTCTGATTCTCCCGAACGTCGGTAAGTGACTGCTTGATATCAGGGAACGACCGGCTAGCGGCGCTGTCCTGCTGACCGGCGATGCCAGTGGCCAGCGCCAGGAGCGCGCCCAGAAACGCCGGGAATGTGTGGAGTAAACGACAATCAACGCAGCGACCGCTCATCAGGCAACTCCCTTGAACAGTGTACGCAGTCACGCGGAGGCCGAGCGGGAATCTCAGGGCTTATCCACTGCCTCCGGTCACGCGGGAGCGAGTGTTGATCCCACCCGCCAGTAAGGATTTCAGGGTAGAATGATGAGGGCCTGTCTCTCACCAGGGACCCGAATGATTTGACGAAGGAGGCATGGATCCATGGACCTGCAATACCCGATCGGAAAGTTCCAGTGGGGAGGAGTCATCACGGACGAACAGAGAGAGCGACTAATTGATCAAATCGAACAGGCGCCTGCGCAGCTCCGCACAGCCCTGACAGGGTTAACGGAGGAGCAGGTCGATACTCCCTATCGTCCAGGCGGCTGGACGGTGAGGCAAGTGGTCCATCACCTCTCCGACAGCCAAATGAATGCCTACGTGCGCTTCAGGCTTGCCTTAACCGAGGACGAGCCGACCATCAAGCCGTTCGATCAGGAACGCTGGGCAACCCTCGAAGATGCGCGCACAGCGCCTGTGGAGCTTTCACTTTCCTTGTTGGAATCCCTGTCCCGGCGCTTTGTACTATTATTGAGGTCCCGGCGCGCAGAGGATTTTGCTCGCACGTTCCGGCACCCGGAAATAGGGGTGGTGACACTGGACAATTACCTTGGCATCTATGCCTGGCACGGCCGGCACCATATCGCGCACGTTACGTCCCTGCGTGATCGAATGGGATGGAAATGAGCGGGCGGTCGTTAGGCGCTAGGTAGACGGAGTGTCCCAGCTCGTCGAAAAATGTTTCGGGCTTTCTGGCTACACGCATAACCCTATGCTAGAATTAAAGCTTAGAAGGTGTGAAGGAAAGATCAAAGCGTTGAATTGGGCTCCTCTAAAACGCGCATTCAGGTTCCCCCCGACTTTTGGCCAGAATTTGGTTGTCTTGATTTCTGCCATGGTGGGAATCGCCCTGCTCACGGCGAATGAGTGGTTCCGCAGCGGTCTGAATTCCCGGGTTGAACTGGCTATTCCGTTACTCGCGGCTCTCTCCGCCGCCACGGGGATGCTCATTTATCAGGAGCGGCGGTCCTGGACCTTGCTCAGAGAACTCCGCACGGCCATCAGAAGAATCGCCCCGACCTACGTCACAATTACCATGCCGACGAAAGTCGAAGGTGGCACCACTGCCCTGGAAAGGGAGATTCGAACGTTGGCCAAGTGCTGGAAGGATTTTTGCGATCACTGCCAGGGGGCCCACGATTCGGAAATGCTCCAAGCGGAACATCTGGCGACGATGGGGGAACTGGCTGCTGGAGTGGCTCACGAGATTCGCAATCCTTTAGCAGGAATTGCCGGTGCGATCGAAATTATTACCAAGGATTTTCCCAAGGACCATCCGGACCGGGAAATCCTCGAGGACTTGCGTCAGGAAGTACGGCGAATCGAGAAAGTGCTGAACGATATGCTCGCGTATGCCAAGCCCAAGCCTCCGCAATTCGGCCGGGCTGACTTGAGAGATACTTTTGCCTCAACGTTGCATCTCGCTCGTCAGCAGACAGGATCGAAAAACGTAGCGTTTTCCATTCAGGTTCCCTCCGACCTCCCCACCTTTCGCATGGATTCGGAACAGCTTCACCAAGTGCTTTTGAACTTGGTTTTGAATGGCATCCAGGCCATCGAGCGGGAGGGGAAGATCACGGTCGCTGCCAAGGTTGACGCTCCTGGCGGGCCAGGCCAAGCGGACCTGGTAGAAATCACGGTGAGCGATTCCGGCATGGGTATACCTCCCGAATCACTGGAGCGCATCTTCCGTCCCTTCTACACGACCAAGCGGGGAGGCACGGGGCTGGGTTTATCGCTCTGCCGGCGCATCATTCGCCAGCATGGAGGCACCTTGAGCGTCGAAAGCAAGCTCGGGAAGGGAAGTCGTTTCATTATCCGCTTGCCCCTGCGTGAGGCCGTCGAGGAATCCCGAGAGATCTATGCCCAATGAGAAAGTTCTGGTCGTTGACGACGAAAAGCTGATCCGCTGGTCCGTCCGTCGGCAACTCGAGGAGTGGGGCTATACGGCCCTGGAGGCCGAAAGCGGCACTGGGGGACTGGCGCAGATCCGCGCAGAATCGCCGGACCTGATCCTGCTTGACGTGCGGTTGCCCGACCTCAGCGGAATTGAAGTCCTGCGGGAAATCAAACAGAACAATCTCTCAATCCCGGTCATCATGATTACCGGTGATCCCCAGCTTGACGATATCAAGACTGCAATCAAACTGGGCGCTCTGGATTTTATTAAGAAGCCGCTTGACTTCGACGAGCTTCAGATCACCATCGCGAATGCTATCGACCGTTCGATGTTGCGGTCCCAGCGCGATAGCCTGCGAGAAGAGGTCCGGAAGCATTCCGGATATCACGAGGTGGTTGGCAAGTCGCCGCGCATAATCGAACTGATGAACTTTGTGCGCAAAGTTGCCGCCAGCGAAGCTTCGACGGTGCTGATACAAGGAGAAAGCGGCACGGGAAAGGACTTGGTCGCGAAGGCGATCCATTATGACAGCGTGCGCGCCGATAAGCCTTTCGTGGCGATCAACTGTTCGGCAATTCCGGAAACTTTGATGGAGGCCGAACTGTTCGGGCACGAGCGCGGTGCATTTACCGACGCCAAAGCGCAGAAGAAAGGCCTCTTCGAGGTCGCCGATGGTGGGACCCTGTTTCTTGACGAAATCGGGGAAATGTCGACCTACCTGCAGGCCAAGCTACTGCGGGTTCTTGAGGACCAGACGATTCGGAGAATAGGTGGAATCAAGGACATCGGGGTCGATGTGCGTGTCATCGCGGCATCGAACCGGGACCTCGAGCAAGGCGTTCGGGAGGGTACCTTCCGCCAGGACCTTTTTTATCGCCTCAGCATCATCCCAATTTTTATTCCTCCTCTGCGGCACCGCAAGGAAGACATTCTTCCGCTCGTGGACTTCTTCATTGAGCGTTACAACTTCCGGTTTCGGAAGGGCATCCGGGGTATCATGCGCGAGGCTCGCGACCTTATGCTAGCCTATGACTGGCCCGGAAATGTGCGCGAACTGAAGAACGCCATCGAGCGCGCGATGATTCTCGAGGAGGCCGACTACATCCGCGCCACGTATCTTCCGATTCAAGTGACGGGCCGGCCGCAGAGTTACGAGAACCCTACACCGGTAGCTTCCCCGGACGGACTGCCGGCGGAATCGCAGCCCATCGTGACCACCACAGCGGCCTCCTGGCAGCCACTCTCTTCGGGGAAGATGATTCCCGTCTTAGAGTTGCCCAAGCAGGGAACCTCGCTCGAAGAGGTGGAGAGAGAATTGGTTGGCCTGGCCCTGAAACAGACGGGCGGAAACCAAACTCACGCCGCCAAACTTCTTGATATCTCTCGAGATGCGCTTCGATACAAAATGAAGAAGTTTGGCTTTGATTCGGAGAGCGAGCTGTAACCCTCAAGTCGACAGTCTGATTTGACTGCGTCCCATGCGGGTCTACGGCATTCAAAGACTCCCGGCAGGAAAAGCCGCACTTGCCAAAAACGCAGGTGCGCGCCACCAACTACCAACTGCTGCAGGGAGTGCCTTCAACCTGAATTCGCAAATCGGGACGCACTGTTGCGTTCCAAGCCGTTCGATCGAAATCGATTCGACCAAACCTGGGCAGGAACAGGGGTTTTCCCAGTCCATGAAACCAGGAACCTCGTTCAACTTACGAATTCGGGTTAAAGGGGGAGTTGGTCGGAGCGGCTATGCACATCCACAATCCCCAGCGAACTTTGCTCCGGTGAGAGCGGCGCGATTACGATCATCATCTCCAGGAGCGAGAAACCCTCGGGGCGAATCTCAGCCATGGTCCGACGCCACGCGTGGCGCATATCACTACCTTCGGCCCTCTCCCTCACTGGAAATCACCGACCCTCTCCCCTCGGGAGAGGGCAGTTTTCCTGACTTGACCGCACACAAACAAATGAGAGGCTCTTCCTGCCCTCTGCCTACTGCTTACTGCTTTCTTGCGCACCCACCTTCTCGAGTTCCGCCCCGGTCGCGGTTGCAACGTCTTGGTGCAACGAATTCCCGTGCGAATCCATGGTAACGATAGCCGGGAAATTTTTGGCCTCGAAGACCCACATAGCCTCGGGAACACCAAGTTCCTCGAGCAGGTAGACGTCGCGGACCTTGGGCAGGCAGCGGGCGTAGAACTGGGCGGCGCCACCGACGGCGTGGAGATAAACCGCTCCAAGTTCTTTGAGGGCTGCCAGAGTCTTCGTGCCCATGCCTCCCTTGCCCATCACAGCTCGGATGCCGAAGCGCTTGATAACGTCGGCCTCGTACGGTTCTTCGCGGATGCTGGTGGTGGGGCCGGCGGCATTGGTGCGCCAGCTCGTATTGGGCGGCGTTCCCTCTTTCATCATGACCGGGCCGCAGTGGTAGAGGATGGCGCCGTTAAGATCGCAGGGGGCGTCGTGGTGCAACAGAAAGTTGTGAGCGGCGTCGCGGCCGGTGATCATCAGCCCATTAATCAAGACTAGGTCACCAACTTTGAGCGCGCGAACTTTTTCTTCGCTCAGCGGAGCTTCCAACCGTATTTCTCTCCCTGACACCTCGAACCCGATGCCCGCCACCAAGCGCTCGACCGGGCGTTGCGGGTCGCGGTAGAGCCATTGCTTGATGGCGCCGGAGTCGGCATCGAGCAACACCCCGAGCCGCCGGAAGGCCCAGCAATCGTAAGCGACGGAAACGAAGAAGCAGGCGGGCAGGCGATTGGCGGCGGTGACCTTGCAGCCAATCAGGGAAACCTTGCCGCCAAAGCCCATCGTACCCACGCCGATTCTGTTGGCCCGGTCCATGATTTCCTGTTCGAGCTTGGCCAGCGTCGGGTCGGGGTTCTTGTCATCGAGGGGGCGAAAGAGTTGCAGCTTTGCCAGGTGGTAGCCGGCGGCGCGGTCGCTGCCGATGCAAACGCCGATGGCGCCGGGTGCGCAGCCCTGTCCTTGCGCCTGCCATACGGCGTGCAGGAGACATTTCTTCACGCCCTCAAGGTCCCGATCAGCGCGCCCCAGATGTTCGAGCGTGCAGGGCACCGAATACTGGGTGTTCATGTTCTCGCAACCGCCGCCTTTGAGGATCAGGCGAACTTCAATGCCAGGCTCTTCCCATTGCTCGAAGTGGATGACAGGAGTGCCGGGACCGAGATTATTGCCGCTGTTCTTGCCGCTGATCGAATCCACGGAATTCGGGCGCAGCTTGCCGCGCTTGGTGGCTTCCGCGACCGCCTCCTGAATCTGCTTCTTCATCACAATCTGGTTTGCGCCCACGGGCGTCTTGATTTCGAAGGTGAGCATGCCCGTGTCTTGGCAAATGGCGCCTTCGTCTTCGTAGGCCATGTCGATGTTCTGGCCGATGATAGCCAGCGCCTGTCCGGCCTGTGTTTTCGGTTGCTCGGTCTTGAGCGCCTCGCCCATGGCCTGGCGCACGTCTGGCGGCAGGTTAGTGGACGTCTGAATAATCAGTTCCAGCATGCTTTCTTTGAAGAATTGCATTGAGCCCTCCGTTGCGAATTATACAGGATTCAGGAGTCGGGATTCAGGATTCAGGATTTAGGTCTCAGTGCCGGGTTTCAGGGGTCAGAGGCTACCGGCTAAGGGCTGGGGAAAGCAGGGCCACAGATCAGAGGATAAAGACGATTTGGCCGAGATAAAGGAACCCCCACATAACTAAATAAAGGGATACTTCATGGCCGGCCTCACTTTCAAGATGCGCGTCAGGTAGGCCTTCAGAATATCGAATGCCTCCTGGGGAGTATCGGCAAAGCGGATGAGTTTCAGATCTTCTTCTGAAATGGCTCCCGCCTCGAGGAGATAATCGAAGTTGATGGCGTGCTTCCAGTAGTCAGAACCGTAGAGCAAGACCGTTACGCGATGACCCATCTTGTGCGTTTGTAGGAGGGTGAGCATTTCGAAGAGTTCATCCATCGTGCCGAATCCGCCCGGGAAGGCGATGAGGGCTCTGGCAGGCTGGGTAAACCACAGCTTGCGCATGAAGAAGTATCGGAACAGAAAGCACAGGTCGGGCGAAATGAAAGGATTGGGTCGTTGTTCAGCGGGAAGCTTGATGTTTAGTCCGATGGACTTGCCGCCGGCCTCGGAAGCGCCACGGTTGGCGGCTTCCATAATCCCGGGC
Organism: uncultured Acidobacteriota bacterium; assembly: GCA_963765485.1. Lineage (GTDB taxonomy): Bacteria > Acidobacteriota > Terriglobia > UBA7540 > UBA7540 > CAVROP01. Next base: position 179,552 of record CAVXWN010000051.1, read on the forward strand.
CCCCCACCCGAACAAACAACGAGGAAATGGGAGTCGTGCTGGAGGGAAAGCGCCCATGCCGTCACAAGGTGTGAAAGCTCGCGCGCGTCCTCGTAGTACTGGGACATGTGCAGGGCCATGCGCGCTTTCTTCAGTTCCTGAGCAGAGGCGCCCGTGCTGCCGTCGTTCCCCCTGCTTTCCAGGCCCTGAAGTTTCTGAAGCGCTTCGTCTCGCGGCCGGATTCGCGCCGAACCGAAAAATACAACAGTATGATGGATGCCGGCGCGTCGCAGTCTTGCCTGCGGCTCCAGGTATTCGCTGAGGATACGCAACGTGCGGGCGTCACCGCTTTCCAGGAATCGGTGGTTCTGATACGCCAGCAGAGGCATCTTCACAGTCTCATGCTTTTCATTTGCCATGCGGCTTTTCTCCCCATGAGTCTAATCACCCAAGAGCATACCAAGCGGAAGCCACAATGGGTCAAAATTATGTGATCGGGTGAATAACCTATCGGGGGTGATCGGCTGAATCGCTGCCGTTCTTCCGATCGCCCGAACTCCAGATCCCCCGATTTCCGGTCCATCGAGAGCTGATTTCCGAAGGTTTACTGGTTGCCCTGGGTGCGGTGTGCAAGATAATATACCGAAAATCTCGTTTCGCACATGAACGGAGGACTACAAGATGTCATTTGTTACACGACGTGAATTCATCCGGCAGAGCACTGCCGGGGCAGCCGGCCTAGGGTTGTTTCTCAATGGGAAACGTGTCCATTTGGAGGCTGCGCCGCTGCCCAGGCCGGCGGGACCGAACGATCGGGTCAATGTAGGTTTCATCGGCTATGGCATTCGCGGGTGCTTCCTGATGGAAGCCGTAAAGCAAACCGAGCAGGCTAACCTCATTGCCGTTGCCGACTGCTACCAGGGGCATCTCGATCGTGCCAAAGAACGTACCGATGGCAAAATTGAAACCTATTTTGCGCAGTACAAGAAGTTGCTTGAAAGGAAGGACCTGGATGCGGTGATTGTCGCTACGCCGGATCATTGGCATACGACCATCGCGCTGGACGCGTTGTCAGCCGGAAAGGACGTTTACATCGAAAAGCCGATGACGTACCGCATCGAGGAGGGGCCAAACGTAATCGATGCAGCGAAACGCCATCATCGGATCGTCCAGGTAGGCAGCCAGTGGGTCTCCTCCCCACTGCACAAGAAGGCGAAGGAAATTGTGCAGTCCGGAAGAATTGGCAAAGTGACAAAGGTTATCGCCTTCTACAACCGGAATACCTCCACCGGCGCGTGGAATTATCCCATCCCGCCGGACCTGAAAAACGGCGAAAACTTCAATTGGGAGGAATGGCTGGGGCCTGCCCCCAAGGGCCCCTTCGATGCGGAGCGTGTGTTCCGGTATCGTAAATACTGGGACTACTCTGGCGGGATCTCAACAGATCTCTTTGTCCACCTGATCAATACGATTCACTTCGTGATGGATGCCGAGATGCCGGACACGGTCGCTGCAATGGGTTGCATCCTGGTGCGGCACGATGGCCGCGAAGTGCCTGACACGCTCGACGCTCTGTTTGATTACCCGGGCTTCCATGTAAATATGGGCTCGACCATGAACAATTCCAGCGCCAGCCAGCCGGGCTTCCAGTACCTCGGCACTGAGGGCACGCTGATGGCTCCTCTCGGCGGGGAAATGATCTTAACCAACGAGAACCCAGGCGAAGGCTACCAAGGTCAGATAGAGCCCTGGCCTAAGAAGCTGCAAGAGCAATTCTGGAGCGAGGGCAAACGTCGCGAAGAGTCGGAGCCCTATGTGCAGATGGGCGGCTCCTTGAGCTTCAAGCAGAGTGGGCCGGATCCGGTCGTCCTCCACTTGGCCGAGTTTTTCGATTCTGTTCGCAGCAGGCGAGAACCTGTGGAAGACGCCGAGATGGGGCACCGCTCTGCAGCCGCCGGCCACATGGTAAACCTCTCCGTCCGTAGCGGAAAGAAGATGGTTTGGGAGGCCGCCAGCGGCATGGCCAAAGAAGCTTAGGGCAGCGCGCTTCGAATTGGTTTACAGACGTGGCGCCGCGCTTTAAGGCGGTGGCGACCCTCCGATCGCGGAGATGTGCCGTTTCACTATTCACTATTTTGCGGGCTTGAACGACCCGACCTGCCTCGCCACCCCGAGCGTGTCAACGCAGGGTTACGATGGTGGCTCCCCAGCCTCCCCCTTCGGGCGGGGCGTCCCGGAAGGAGAGAACAAATGGCGTGCGGGCCAGCACGGCACGGACGGTCTCGCGTTGCACTCCGATTCCCCGCCCGTGGATGATGCGGAGGGCTTTAAGGCCCAGGCGGCTGGCTTCTTCCAGGTACGCTTCAACAGCTTCCTTCACATCCCGCGGCCGCACGCTGTGGAGATCAAAAACATCTGTGATTGGGATACGAAATGGCTCGTCGCGGTCCATGCCTGCCTGTACCTTATCGTACACCTTCTACGCGTCGTCACCTGTAAGTTCTTCCATGAACGTGGCCTTTGCCGTGATATTCTGGCGCTGCTCGACGAACCGCCAGTGACAATTACCACGAGCAGGCCGCAGTAGGGGCGCATGGCCATGCGGCTCTAGATCGAGATACTGAGCAGGCAGGATACGTGACATGATCAGTTTGGCATGCAGAGGTTCACTCCTCGTGGCGGTTCTAGCCTCAGTCCTCGGCTGGCAATTGCTCGCCGCACCGGCTTGCGGCGATTCCGTCGCAAGTCCAGCCACGCTGAAGAATCCCCCGCCCGATTGCAGGCCAATTGCTTGGTGGATTTGGTATGGCTCCGCCGTGACAAAGCCGGAAGTGCTTAGAGAGCTAACCAAAATGCAAGAGGCCGGCTTGGGCGGCGTGCTCATATACCCCGAGTATCCCCAGCATCTCGACGACCCTGCGCTTGGTATCAGAAATCTACGCTTCGCGTCGCCCGAGTACTTGGACGTGTACCGCTATGCAATCCGGGCGGCTCGTCGCCTGGGCATGACGGTGGATGTAGTTGGCGGCAGCGGGTGGCCCTACGGCGGACCCTCCGTTTCGATCGACGAGGCTTCGCACGCGATTCGGTTGGCCACGAGCACGCAGGAGCCGGGTGGTAAAGCGACACCGCCAGCGTTGCTCTCCGATGAGACGTTGGTCGGGGTCTTTTTTGCCGAGCCCTCCGGCGCCGGGCAGCCTTTCGAGGACGCGACCTCCCGAATCCAGGCGGGCGGGCAGCTCGAGGTGGGTGCTGACGCTCAAAACCAGTTCTTGGCCGTTATTTCGACCCCGACGCGGATGCAGGTGAAGCGTCCCTCTCTTGGGGGAGAAGGTCACGTGCTGGATCACCTTTCTCGCACGGCGTTCAATGACTACGCATCTGCAGTCCTGGACAAGTTGGTGGCGGGAGTGCGTCGGGGAGATCTCCGGGCCATGTTTGCGGACAGCCTCGAAGCCTATGGATCCGATTGGACGGGCGGATTCCTGGACCAATTCAAGCAGCGCCGAGGCTACGACCTCAATCCCTTCCTTCCTTATTTGTTTGAAGAGCGCGGCTCTCGCACACAGGACACTCGCTTCGACTTTTGGGAAACGGTAGCGGACTTATTTGTGGATGAATACGCAGGCCCTCTTCATAGGTGGTCGCAGCAGCACGGTCTGGACGTTGAAATGCAGGCCTACGGAGTTCCTGCAGTTCCTCAGCGCACTTACCAGGAAGTCGATCTCCCGGGCACAGAACAATACGACTGGAAGAATTTCAGCGTAGGACGTTGGGCGAGCTCGGCCGCGCACTTCTACGGAAGGAAACGCGTCCTATCCGAATATGCGACCTGGGCCGGAATACCAAACCGCTTTAGCGATACGCTCGCTGACCTCAAGCTGATCGCAGACCTGCAATTTATCACCGGCCTGACCGAGCTCGGCGTTTCTACACTTCCATACTCTCCGCCCTCTGCCGGCATTCCTGGTTGGCAAGACTATTCGGGGGCGGCTTTCGGTCTGAACCAGAGCTGGTGGCCGTTTTTTCACAATCTCACCGCCTATATCCACCGCGCGTCCTACGTCGTCGAGCAGGGCCAGCCTGTGAGCGATGTTCTTCTGTATCTGCCGACTGAGGATGTTGAAGCGGACGCGCCGCCGGGAAGTCTTAATACGGCTTTCCGTGTCAAGGACAGATTAGCCGGGGCCAAAGAGGGAGATATACCCGAATTCGGGCTCAAAAACGCCCTCTCTCACCATACGCTGCTCCTAGAAGCCATCCTTAATCACGGCTATACCTTCGATGGTATCTGCGGTGACATCCTCGAGCAGAGGGCTGTTATTCGAAGTGCTCGCCTCGCGGTCGGAGACGGCTCCTACGGCGTGGTGCTGTTGCCTCGCCTCACAGGCATGCGTTTGGGGGCTCTCCAGAAGATCGCCGACTTTGTTCGCGGCGGCGGGACCGCTGTGGCCGTCGGCCGATTGCCCAACCGGGTCTACGGTGGTTCGCAGCCGGCCGCAGAAACCGAGCGCCTGAATTTCCTGGTCCGGCAGATCTTCGGCGCAAACGACCGGATGGGCGCACAGCAGGAGCACGCCTATGGGCTTGGCTGGGGGATCTTTGTTGAAGATGAGAACCAGTTGCCACAAGCGCTCCTTCGGTCATGTCCGCCTGACCTTTCGCTTGAGAAGATCGACGCGGAGATTGGCTTCGTTCACCGGCACGCCCAATTCTCGCCGAATGAGGAGGCGGACTACTTCCTCATTGCTAATACAGGTGAAAAAGAGAAGTCGGTGCAGGCTTCTTTCCGTATCGTCCGTCGGCAGCCTGAAATCTGGGACCTGGAGCGCGGAAACGTGACTCATCCTGCGGCCTATGCATTCCAGGGTGACCGCACGATAATGGACTTGCACCTTGGGCCGCGGGAGTCGACGGTAGTCTACTTCGGGACGTCACACGCCAAATCCGAAGTGATCGCCAGCAATCTACCCGTGCCGATTCTCGATCGCGACACGGTATCTGCCAACGTTTCTGAGCCGGGAACATACTTTGTCAAGACAGATTCCGAGTCCAAGAAGCAGACTGTCTCGCTAATCCCCCAGCCCATCGCCCTGGATAAATCGTGGAAGCTCGAGTTCGGTCCTCCGCTCAAAACTTCTGAGACGATGACTGTGCTGACGTCCTGGACCGATAATCCGGCCACGCAGTACTTTTCTGGTACAGGGACGTATTCTAACGGTGTCACGCTTCCAGCGTCGTTTCTGAGTCCGGAAAGAGTTGTGTGGCTGGACCTCGGCGAGGTGCGTGATGCAGCGCGCGTCTGGGTCAACGGACAACTCGCGGGCGACGCCTGGCATGCACCGTTCCGTTTGGAAATCACCAGATGGCTTCATCCCGGAGTAAACAATCTCAAGATCGCGGTGGCTAATTTGCTGATCAACTGCGTGTTGGGGCAAAAACCGCCCGACTACACTCGCCTCGAGGCCGTTTACGGCAACCGATTCCCCTACCCCGAAGAATGGAAAGTAAATCCCGGTCCTTGGCCCGCCGGCTTGCTGGGACCGGTGCGATTGGTTCCCGGCGCGAAGATCGAGTTTCCCCTCCACCGTTAGCCGAAAGGAGCAGCAGGTCCTCAAGCTTGTGCGACCATTAGTAAGAGCGGCGGATCTCGAAGCGGAGGTCCGCGCAACCGCTACCCGCTCTCAAACCGGTCGCCTTTCGTTCTTTAGTGAGCCGAATGCCCTGGTCGAATTCCCCAACGTGGCTTTACCTGAGGAGTCGTAATATGAGATGCCATCCGGCAAAACTTCCCTTCTCACTGATTCTTGGAATACTGGTTTCTTCAACGCTTGCGGAGGCGGCAAACAACCTTCCGCGCACCCAACCCTTGAACGGGACGTGGAATCTCTGGTTCGATGAGAAAACCGACTACCTGCACGAGAGACTCGTCCTGAACCCCAAGGATCTCGGAGAGGTTCCGGTTTATCCACCCAGCAACGGTTGGGACGAGATGCTGAAAAAGGGAGTGCCTTTCCGGGTGCCAGCGACATGGGACGAGGTTTATCCCCGTCACCATGGTGTTGGCTGGTACTGGCGCAAGGTACGGATTCCCAGCACGGCCAGGGGTAAGTTGATTCAGCTCAGGTTTGCGGCCGTACGACTGCGAGCCGAGGTTTACTGGAACCGCAAGCTTGTGGGCTACAGCATAGAAGGCTCCACGCCCTTTGTGGTGAATATCACGCCGCAGGTACGCTATGGCGAGGATAACCTGCTGGCCGTTCGAGTTACCAATCCCGGCGGTGGAAACTCCTGGGTTGATTTCTACCCGATTCGGTGGGGTGATGTCCACCTGCCCGACAGTCACGACTTCGGAGGAATCTGGCAGAATGTTGATCTGCTGATTACCCCGCGCACCTACATTCAGGACGTCTTTGCCGCACCGCTGGAGGATCTCGAGAGCTTGCGTGTCGCCACGACGGTCGCGAATGCGGGCTCGTCGCCTCGAAATGCTACCGTGCGGTACGACGTCGATGCCCCGGAAGGTGGAAAACCGGTGGCTAGCGGGAAAGGGGCGGGTCTTGTCCCTGCACATGGCCAGCGATCGATCGAGGTCACGCTTAAAATCCCCCACCCCGAGCTCTGGTCGCCAGACACCCCTCGTCTTTACCGGCTGGTCACCCGGCTTGCAGCCGCCGGCGATCCTGACCGGCTTGAGACTCCCTTCGGCATGCGCTTTTTCACGGAGAAAAACGGCCGGCTTTTCCTTAATGGCCAACGTGTGGTGGTCCGCAGCAGCATCAACTTCGGGTACTACCCCTACACCGTCTCTTACCCAACGCCGGAATTGGCGGAGAAGGAGGTGCGGGCGGCTAAGAGCCTGGGCTTAAACACGTTGTCCTGCCACCGTACTGCCTGCACTCCTGCGCTGCTTGAGGCTGCCGACCGGCTGGGGCTGATGATCTACGAAGAGGCCGGCGGCGCTCCCCGCGACCGCCAGCCTGAACCGGAGTCGCCCGCCGAGGCTTTTGAGCGCCAAGCGTTCCTGGAAAAGCTCAATCGGCTGGTCGTACGCGATCGCAACCATCCCGCGCTTATCTGGTGGAACATGGCCAACGAGGCTTTCGGTGACGTGGTCAACGACCCTGAGCACCTGAAGCCTTACATTGAGGAGATCATGCGCACCGCCCGACGTTTCGACCCCTCGCGCTTCATCACTTACACCTCCGCCCACCAGGCCATCTGCATGTTCCGCCCTTTTGCCGCCGAATACGGGTTGATCTATGACAGCCACACGGTGCTGAACGCTCCGGCCGTCTGGCGCGACGTGCTGACCATTGAGCACTCGCACTTTCAGGCGCCTGTGCCCAGTGAAGCTTTTTACAACGGAGAAAGTCGCAACTTGGACTCACTTGGTGATTTGCCGATGCTCGCAGCTAAATTCGCCAAGGCGCCAGACGGTTCCTACGAGGCGGACTGGCGCCACTGGGCCGAGATGCTCGAAAAGAATTTTGCGCAGTACGATCTCGGCAAGTACTTCAAGACTCCGAGCGAACTGTGCCGGCTGATAGGTCTCGAGCAGGGTACCGGCTTCAGCCGTGAAGAAGAAGCAATGCGGCTCTCTGATGCGGCCAGCGGCCTGGCCATCAACGGCTGGCAGTCGCATCCGGCGGATTGGATCACTCGTGAAAGTGGCAGCGAGCAGTTCAAGATGAGCGCCTTCTGGACCTCGGGTATAGTGGACACCCTGCGTAACTGCAACTTCCCGCCCGAGCTGCTGGCAAAGGTCAATGAGCCGGTGCATTTAGCCGTCGTCCCTATTCCGAGCGTCGCTTACACCGGAACCAAGGTGCAGTTGGCTGTCACTCTCGTCAATGAGCGGCAGGTGAAGGGCACCGGGCAACTCGTGGTGCGTCTGTCCGGTCCTGACGGTAAGGTCCAGAAGATCACAGAAGAGCAGGTGAACATTCAGGGTGACCCGCTGCGGTTCGTCCAGCCTCTCTACAACGGAGCCATGTCGCCCGAAGGCCCGAGTGGATCCTATCGTATCGAGGCCGAACTGCAGCTAGGAGAAGGCCAGATATTGAAGGGTGAGAGGACAATCCTGGCAGAGAATGCCTCAGACTGGAACCTGCCCACAACGGGAATCCAGCTCCTGGACCCCACCGAGGCGGCCGGCAAGTATTTCGAGGCGAAAAGGATTTTCTATCCCGACCAGGTGAGCCCCTCGTGCGGATGGCAACCCGTGATGTTGGTTTACAACCCCGAGGACGGAGACTTTAGTTCAGGATCGTGGAGTCCTCCTGCCCTCACCCGAGCCGTTTCGAATCAGGGCAGAACTGTTCTGTTCTGGGCCTCCGACGCTTCACACGGCAAGACCGTCCTCGAACTCCTGCAGAAACTCCGCCTGCTTCCGGAGAGTTCCTCAGTGTTACCTTTGGGATTGCACTGGTTCGGCGGCTGGGAGTTCAATACGCCTCACACGGCGTTCGCGGGATTGCCGGCGCCCATTGTTTTCGGCCAGGACTTTTCAAGCGCCTTCGCCTACTGGGGGATTACCGACTTTCCCGGCAAGCTGATCGCAGGGCTCATCGATGCGCCTCCTCAAGTTGCTGTAACCGTGGGAGAGTTGTCATTTGGAAAGGGTAAGATTCTGATCTGTTCCATGGACTTGCTTCCCTACCTCGACAAGGACCCCGTGGCTGACAGGATTCTCGCGCAATTATTGAATTACGCAGTGACCACAGCCAACGTTTCTGAGGAGAAGCTCCGGCTCGAGGATGCAGGAAAGTACATTAGTCACGCCGGGGCAGTGCAGGACCATGATCATACCGGGAAGGAGGATCAAGGTCGTCGCGATTGAAGCTGAGGGGTGCGCTTAACTGAAGTTCAAAGTTCGTCCCAGACGGGAGGACGATTTCCTTACCGTGGCCGGCAAGGACCCAGACAAGCCCTCCAGCAGCGCCGGCAAGGCTGCCGATTCCGAGCCCTTTCCCGGCGCTTCCGCTGGCAGCTCCCGCAATGGTGCCAATTTCTGCGCCTGTAATCGTCGTCTCAGCGACTCTGCCGGCGTTATCGCCTTTGGATGAAGCGCCTTCGATCTTTGATTCGTTGGGTTTGAATCCCTCCTGCCCGGTCCCGCCGAATCCGGAGAGCGTCGCGCGCAGCGGACGAGTTGTACCGTTGGGCAGGATAAGGGTCTCGAACCGGATTCCGATCTCCGCCTTGCCTCTTACATGCCGGGGGCGGACTATCTTCGTAACCGACCCCTTCACGGAACTTCCCACGGGAATTACGATCCTATTGCCCACAGTGATTGGGAAGATGGTGTCGCAGTAGATTGCCTGGCCCGCTTGGGCTGTCCGCGAGTTGATGGTGTTCCTTAGCGTTAGGGGGATGGTGGTATTGGCGGGCACCATCAGCGTAGAACCCATCGGTTGGGGTGGCGCCTTCTCTTGCGTGCCTTGCGGATACATACACTGCAAAAGGAATGATGGTTGCGATGGCGAAAACAGCTACAAGTAAGTAACGCTGTCCCATGATTCACCTACCCGGTTCCGGCACGTAGCACGATGCCTCTTCAGATGGTGAGGATTGGTGGCGGGTTGTAAGCGCAGCTACCACTCGCAATGAGATGCTCATGCTGAGAATAGCGGCCAAGCGGTTTTTGCCCCGGCTCACAGTGAACCGCCGACGGCCAACTGACGACGGCTCATCGGCCGCCTGGACCTGCCTGTTTCAAGCCCTCCTTCAGTTTCTGGTGCAATTCATCAACTTGTTTTTCGAGTTGTTCCAGCCGGTCCTGCTTCTCAGCGGCGAGTGCGAGAAGGTAATCCGCCAACAATTTCTTGTTTTCTTCCATGGTGACCTGGAGGACGTTCAATCGGCTGGCGAGTTCTTCGCGGTCGTTGTCGTAGGCCACCTGAGAGAGGTCGAAGAGGTCGTCAGCCAAAGTCTCCGTCTGGATCACGACGGTGGCTGCCAGGACGAGGTCTTCCGGTTTTGCGGCCAATTGGCGAGCACTCTGGCGCAGATTGGTTAGCGCGAGAAGTCGGTCCTCCGCGGGCCGGCGGGCCAGGGGTTGGCCTGCTTGATCGCGGAGCGGCAGGTTTTCGTTCGTCAGGTCTTTGAAGACCAGTTCCAAAGGCCCAAAGTTCGTGTCATAGCGCGCGAGAAAGTCTGGCAGATTGGTGGCAGTTAGCTTTTGCTGAGGTAGCAGAGTCGTTGGAAAGATGCCTATCGAAGCCATGAATAACGGGATGAGCGCCTTTTTCATATTGACCTCCCTGCCCGGCGTGCCCGGCCTCGCACGCCAAGCGGCTGCACGTCACTGAGTCGGAGAGATCATGGGATTCCCAGGACTGAGTCAATTGCTCTGGCGATGCGTGCCGCGTGGTGCTCTACCATTCCGGTCTCGGCGGCCTCAACCATCACCCGGGCGAGCGGTTCGGTGCCCGAGTAGCGAACCACCACCCGCCCTTGATCGCCAATCTCACTGCGGCATTCGGCGATGGCGCGAGCGACTTCCGAAACGGATTCGAGCGGCAACTTCTGCCTGACTCGTACGTTTTGGATAACCTGCGGGAAGGGCTTGAAAGTTCGAGTCAGTTCCTCGAAGGGTTGGCGGGTTTCTGCCATGAGTCGCATAACTTCGAGCATGGTGATGATCCCATCTCCGGCAAGCGATAGGTCGGCAAAAATAATGTGGCCCGATGGTTCTCCGCCAAGGTTGATGCCGGATCGTATCATCTCCTCCAGGACGTACTTGTCGCCCACGG
>CAVXWN010000052.1:0-106392 GCA_963765485.1 uncultured Acidobacteriota bacterium
TACGAGGGCAAACAGGAATTTAAAATCGAATTACTTCATTGCCGGCGGATGAGTATCGATGCCCGCCAGACCTCCGATAACATTGACCAGTGAAGAATCTGTAGGCACAACGATTTTGGAATTGTTGGTGAGCGACGTTTCCACCGCCTGTAGTTGCCGAAGCAGTTGCGCATTACCTTTGAAATAAAGGTCGGCCGCTTCATTCACGAGCTTGATTGCCTGAGCTTCACCATCAGCCACCAGTACCTTGGCCTGCTTCTGACCTTCAGCTTGCAAGATTGCGGCCTGCCTTTGTCCCTCAGCCACCTTGATAGCAGCGCGTCTTTCGCCGTCTGCCTGAGTTTCACGGGCCGTCGCAAAGTCGATCGCAGCAATCTTTTCGTTACTGGCTTTAACCACTTTGTTCATTGTCTCTTGGACGTCAGGAGGAGGATTGATTTCCTTAAGTTCGGTCCGGACAATCTCAAGCCCCCAGCTCTTAGTCTCCGTGGAGAGGTTATTATACAGTGCACTGTTGATTTTACCGCGCTCGCTGTTGGCATCTTTTAATGTCATGGTACCGATGATGTTTCTTAGTGTTGTTCGCGCCAGAGCCACGATCTGCAGCATATAGTTGAACACGTTATACTGGGATGCTTTAACATCCTCTTCATCAGAACGCACTTTGAAGTAAACCTGGGCATCAACCTGGGCATTGAGACTATCGCTGGTGATAATCTCTTGCAGTCCGGCATCTATCATATTTTCAGTAATATTTACGCGAACTAAGTGCTCGATAAACGGGATCAGAAAGATGATACCCGGGTTAGCAAAACGGCTGTATTTGCCGAGCCGTTCGATTAAACCTCGACTCGTCGGCCTGACGGTACGAATGGATTGCCCTAGCAGCCAAATAACAAGGATTACGGCAAGGACGATGATGGTGATCGCGGCCGCTGACATGGTAAGCTCCCTCCTATTGAGATATTTCTTTGGTCTCTATTGATCGCTGTTTCTCAGGATTTCCATTTCGGCATCCTGAATCCCAGCAGTATACACCCACGACTGGTGCGCAACCGCAATTGCACACTCCCGGGTAGTGGTACAGTTTGAATTCTTTGCGCCTTGCTGACAAACCTATCGTGTGCGAAGCTAGACCTATGGATAAGAAACCAAAACCGAAGCCGAAGGCCAAGAACAAGCCGAAGCGCCAGCCGAAAGAAGACTTCAATCAGGCGACATTCCGCGTTATGCAGGAAGTGATAAGGCGGAGTGAAGCCTAACTCCGCGCCGACTGCCCAAAGAACACGGTGAGGTCATCCACCGCTAGCCACTTTTCTTCGCTACCGGCTTCCGTACTGGCGTCCTTTGAGCACAGAGTGAAGAATTGAGCCGACTTACCTTTGTGCCATGTCGCAAGCAGGATTCCACAGGCACCATGGTGCTCCGCCACTTTGCGGAGCCGATCACGATCTTCATCGGTGGGCTTTGCGGCCTGACCGCCCTTCACCTGAATTAGGATGATTTGAAACGTGTCTCCGCGTTTCGTTCCGGGATAGGGTCTGCCGTGATCCTTGCGAATTGCAATCATATCTACGACGCCGCGTGATTCGCCGCCTTTCGGACCAGGGAACGTTAGCAGATGCCAGTGGGGCCACGGCGCTTGGGCAACCGCTTGCCGGATGCGCACCTTGGCCATTGTGACTGCCCACTTCTCGTTCTTTTCCACTTGTGCAAAGCGCCCGAGAAAATCTTCGTGCCTTGCTGCTTTATTCCGCTCCCTCGTTGCCCACGATTTCTTACCCGCAAGTACCCAATGCGGATTTTTCATGCACGGCATTGTACCAAACCGCATTCATAAAAGGTCTTGCGCTGGGTACTTCGTTTCGTGTACGGATATTAAAGGCGGGTCGTTATAGATGTTTCCGCTACGGAGTGAATTTATGCAGAGCGATTTTCAGCCGTTGGTTTTAAGTTGTAGCCAGACCGCGAAACTAGCGCAGGTATCTTCGGCTCTCATTCGCAGGATGATTCAAAGGGGAGAGCTGAAGGGTATCCGCGTTGGCAAGCTCTGGCGCATTCCACGGGCTGAGGTCTCAAGGCTCTGCGGAGTGAAATTGGAGAGTGTGAAGAGACGTTAAAACAGTAAGGCCAGCTAAGGTGCGCTAACACCCGCTGGCCTCAAAATCGAACCGTCCCGGAAAGGAAGGCCGACGTGCCTACTGTACGCTGCCGCTCGCCACCAAGTCAACAGCGAAATTCCCGACCGCAAGGCTCAGGCCGTCTTAGCCTTTCGCTTTGCCCAACGTGCTAGGACGGCCTTCCTTGCGCTCTCGCTGCGTTCTTCCGGCGTCATCGCTGCGGCTCTGGCGAATCCACCTTGCTTTGCGCCACGTTTGCCAAGGGCTACAGCGTGCGGATTTTTGCGTTTCTTGTCCATAGGCATGATTATACGTGCGCGCCTACGTATGTCAAGAAAAAGTCGGAAGCATCTTAAAAATATATTTTGTGCCATGTAAGTCACATAGTTACATGCATTTAGCGGACATAGCTACTTGCTCAGATTTGACATCTACGTGCGCGCGCACGTATAATGTACTTGTAAGTGAAGAGGCGTTATGAACAAACTTAATCGCACCAAGCAGGCTCAAATAATCGCAGCGCTGGTCGAAGGCAACTCAATCAACTCCACGGTTCGCATGACCGGAGTTTCAAAAGTCACCATCCTAAAACTGTTGGCGGCTCTTGGTCCGGCTTGCGCCGATTATCAGGACCGCACACTTCGGAACCTGAAATGCAAGCGCGTCCAATGCGATGAAGGTTGGCAGTTCTGCTACGCGAAAGAAAAGAACGTCCCCCGCGATAAGAAAGGGAAATTCGGATACGGCGACGTTTGGACTTGGGTTGCAATCGACGCCGACACAAAGCTGATTCCCTCTTGGACGCTCGGCAATCGTGACGTGCGAACAGCGAAAGATTTGATTGAAGACCTTGCTTCACGGCTCGCGCATCGGATTCAATTGACCACCGATGGCCACAAAGCTTATTTGGAGGCCGTCGAAGGTGCTTTCGGATGTGATATTGACTATGCGATGCTGATTAAGACTTACGAATCAACTCAAGATGAAACACGCTACAGCCCAGCGAAATGCACTTCCTGCGAGCGCAAGCCAATGATGGGTGACCCTGACCCTGACCATATCTCGACCAGCTACATTGAGAGACAGAACCTGAGTATGCGAATGGGAATGCGCCGTTTCACCCGCCTGACAAACGCCTTCTCAAAGAAAATCGAGAATCACGCCTATGCGGTTGCCCTGTACACGATGCACTACAACTTCTGCCGGATTCACAAGACCCTTCGCTGCACACCCGCAATGGAAGCTGGCATAACCGACCACGTTTGGAACGTCGAAGAAATCGCGGCGCTATTGCCAGAGCCCACCTTCGGCCCTCGCGGACCTTACAAGAAAAAGAACTAGGACTAGTGATAGAGTGGATGTGTATAAATGGAAATGGCCCGATTGACGGTCGGGCCATTTCCGAAATTCCGAAGGTTGTTGGGGAGCGTGGACGGCTCACACCTGAAATAGCATGAAAGTGTGAGCACATGAACACAATCATTGCCGAAACAAAGGCCAGTCAACTTGCGAATGTCACAGCTAGTCAACAATGGTTCCCAAATCCCTGTAAAGTAGTGAAGCCCATGAGCCTAATCGTCGCTATGCAGACGCTCGACAAGAAAATTGTGGTTGCGGCTGATTCACTGTGTTTGACGTACGGGAATGGACTAGGCGACACAACAGAGCAATACGCCTATTACTGCGAGAAGCTAAAAAGGATCGCTGCAACTAACTGGATACTTGCATCCGCTGGGTTTAGCGTGGACGGCTTCCATAGTGAATTGGAAGCGGAAGTCGAAACAGGGAGAAGGCCACAATTTGATTGTGATATTCGGATAGGTGGTCCTATCTACCTAAAGGCTCTCGGGGATAAAATTAGATTTGCTGCCGAAGGAATGCCTGAAGAAAAGCTGCCTTACCATCCAGTGATGCTTGCGGGGTTTGACTCCACTCGCAAGCCAGTCGTTCTGGGAGCTTCCTTACCCAAATACGGATATTTCCTTGCCCCAACCATCTACCCGCTAGGTGCGCAAGAGCCAACTGCAAACTGGATTATGAGAACATTGGGTGCCAATTGTTCTGGCACTGAAGACGTTAAGCGGCTTGCCTATTTTACGATCTGGCAAATATCCAAGCTGGATGTGCGGGTAGGGAAGCTTGAATCTGGTTTCCCAATCAGCCTTTGTGTGATGTCTGCTGAGGGACACGTTGTGACTGAAAAATTGGCTGCGCTGCCAGAGTGGATGGTAACTTGGGAAGCCAACCTTCAAACGTGCTTTGCGCGGACTGTTTCTTCCTAAATTTCAAACTGTACCACTACCCACTCCCGGCGCCAGCGTGCTGTCTGGCAGTCAGGTGTGCTCCTTCGGGATGGAGTCAGCCTGCACCTTTGACCCGTTTCCCATGCGATTTCTCGGACACCTCGCCATCCCCCTGCCTGCTTCCTGAGGTTATTGCCCACCGGTTGCGGACCCCATGCTTCACCGACTCGGCCTGCCGCCTGAGTCCCATGTAGAAGGAGGAATTCCTGTGATCGTTGGTGTCACTCACGACCAGGATGGCCGTGTCGTCCAACGGCTGTCCGTAGCCACCAAAATCTCCATCGGCCTACCACCCAATGGAGATCGGAACCATCCCACCAAGCTCGACCACTTCGTTTTTCTTCGCAGAGAAGACCGCCAACCGGGTTGAGTGGGAAGCCGATCCGGGACAGTTCACGTAGCGGAACAGTTCGCAGGAGTGCTGTCTGGAGCAACACCGCACCGCGCCGGATCCACCGCGAAGTGGTCCTGGCAGCAGACCAAGATTTCCCCGAGGGCTCCTGTGAGCATCATGGGTGCTGAATGGACACAGATTGGATTGGGAATGATAAGTCGGCTTCCCATCGACAATCCTGGCGTTTGGCTGCTTTCCGGCGCGGGATGGGCGTTTGTACTAAGCCGCTGCGCGGCAGGTAACCGCTGGTATTCCACTGTAATTCGGATTATTCAACTTCTGAAAGGAGGTGTGAATGACCGAATTACGAAAACGGATGCTGGAGGAATTGCAGCTCCGCAACTACTCACCCGAAACGCAACGCACCTACATCGCTGCTGTCGCGCGCTTCGCCCAGCACTTCAGCAAGTCTCCCGACAAGCTGGGGGCGGAAGAAATCCGCGCTTATCAGTTGCATTTGCTCAAGGAAAAGGAAGTGGCCTGGTCAACTCTAGGGCTGGATCTGTGCGCCTTGAAGTTTCTCTACTCCAAGGTGCTCCATCAGCCCTGGGTAGTGGAGAAAGCGGCGAATCCGAAGGTCCCCCGGATGCTACCCAGCGTGCTGAGCCGCGAGGAAGTAGTGAGATTGTTAGACTCGACGGTCAACCTGAAGCATCGTGCCGTACTGGGTACGCTGTATTCCACCGGCATGCGCGCCGCCGAATTGCGGCAGTTAAAAGTGAGCGACATCGATGGCCCGAGGAGGCTGGTCCTCATCCGCCACGGCAAAGGTGGCCGTCAACGCTACGTCATGCTCTCCACCCAACTGCGGGACATTCTGCGCGCCTACTGGCGCTGGCGGAAGCCGCAGGATTGGCTGTTTCCATCGGCCCAGCGTCCCAGCCATCCCCTCGATGTCTCCGCCATCCGCAGGATCTGTCACGCCGCGGGGAAGCGAGCGGGCATCCCCCGAAGAGTCTACCCACACCTGTTTCGGCATAGCTTCGCCTCGCACCTGCTGGAAGACGGTGTGAACCTGAGGAGAATTCAGGTCCTGATGGGCCATGCCAGCATTAAAACGACGGCGAGGTATTTGCTGATTTCGCAGCAGACGGTTCAGGAGACGGTCAGCCCATTGGACCGTCTCAGCCTGAATAGCCCTCATCTTCCGGATGGGGATGGCCGAAGGAGATGACCGACCATCGGCTCGAAGTGGCCGATGTCGTTCGCCAGCATCAGGAAGAGTTTCTCCAACGGTGGGGACACACCGTCTCTCCCCAACAGCGCAAGGCTCTTCGCGACATCGGCTCCTGCCGTACTGCGGCCCTCGGTGGACACGTCGAGCAGTGCGATCAGTGTGGCCATCGTCTCACCGGCTTCAACTCATGCCGCAATCGGCATTGCCCAAAATGCCAGTTCTCGGCCCGCGACAAGTGGCTGGCCCAGCGAGCCCGCGAACTTCTCCCGGTGCCGTACTTCCACCTGGTCTTCACCCTGCCTCAGCTACTGGCCCCGCTGGCTCTGCAGAACCCGAGGGTTGTCTACCATCTTCTCCTGCGCGCCACCGCGGCGACCCTGCTGCAAATCGCTGCCGACCCCAGACATCTCGGTGCCCAGATCGGCTTCCTCACCGTGCTTCACACCTGGGGACAGAACCTCCATCACCATCCCCACGTCCATTGTGTGGTTCCCGGGGGCGGTCTCTCCTCGCAGGGGTCACGTTGGATCTCCTGCCGTAAGAACTTCTTTCTTCCCGTCCGAGTGCTGAGCCGCCTCTTCCGGGGCAAGTTCCTCGCTCTGCTCCAAAATGCTTACCGAAAGGGCCAACTCCGTTTTCACGGCGCCTTGGCTGGCTGGGCAGAGCCCTCCGAGTTCGCCCGCTTGTGCAAGCAACTGAAGAAGTCCGACTGGGTTGTTTACTCCAAGCCCCCCTTTGGAGGACCCGAACAGGTTCTAACCTATCTCTCCCGATATACCCATCGCGTCGCCATCTCCAACTCGCGCCTGCTTTCGCACCGAGACAGCCAAGTGAGCTTTCAGTGGCGGGACTACCGCGATGGCCAGACCAAGGTTATGACCCTCAGCGCCGTAGAGTTCCTGCGCCGCTTCCTCCAACATATTCTGCCCGCGGGCTTCGTTAAGATCCGGCACTTCGGCTTCCTGGCGAACCGTAGCCGACGCGACAAGCTAGCCCAGTGCCGCGAGTTACTGAGTTGCCTCCAGGACACCCTATCCGTGAGGCCACCGTGCAAGGCCGACCATGTCTGCCCCGTTTGTGGCATCGGCACCCTGCGGATTGTCGAATGGCTCGCCGCCGTTTCCCTGCTCCAGGCTGCCTGCCTTTGGCAGCCCGTCTCCGTGGACAGCTCTTGATGAACTCAACCGGGCAGTGCTGTTTCCCTCCGGCTCTCCCTTGCGACTCATCGAGTCTCACCCCCGACGTGTGTCTCGGCCACCCGGACTCTCTCTGCGGAGTTAGCAAGACCCCGGCAGCACACCCTCATCCCACCTCGATCTCAACCCTCTGCTCGTCCCCAAACCGGTCCACTCCCCTCTACCTACCTTCTCCCCAAACACCCTCCACATTCAATCGCCATAGCCTCAGCCCAGCGGCTTAGTACAAACGCTTCTATCGGGAATGCTCGGGCGATCGGCACCCGTTTGCACCTCGGCTTTCTTGCCGCCCGAGCACTCCCGATAGAAACCTGTGGTTTCTCGGGCAGAATCCGGACTTGGGCTGTCTTGGGCTGTTTTCGCTTTCTGCAAGCGCACAAATTGCCTCCCCTCACCCCGGCTCTCCAACGCAGCCATGAGGCTGAAATCCGAACCACGGCTGAACGCCGTCCCCAAGAATCGGGGAGTGCTCTCCGGGTCGAGCGCGATTCGGGCCCGATCCTGCAAAACAATTCTCTCACGAAACAATTCTCTCCTTGACAGACTAGGAGAGCTATGTTATCGTCTCTCCTAGATATTCGAGGAGAGAACATGGATAAACAGATGGATCTGTTGCAGGGTACCCTGGACATGCTGATCCTCAAGGCCGTGTCGCTCGGCCCCTTGCATGGCTACGGCGTTCTGCTGCGCATTCAGCAGATTTCCGATGAACGGCTGGAGATCCAGCAAGGATCGTTGTACCCAGCGCTCTACCGGCTGGAGCACCAGGGTTTGATCTCCAGCGAGTGGGGCGAATCGGACAACAAGCGCAAGGCGAAGTTCTACCGTCTGACCGGGCCCGGCCGGCGTCGACTCCAAACTGAGACGGAGAGGTGGAACCGCATGGCGTCGCTGATCGCCAGCATTCTGCGCACGACTCCGGAGGAAATATGAGACTCTTCGCGCAGATCCGTTCATGGTTGAAGTGGATCGTGAATCGCCAGCAGCTCGAAACCGGCATGGAGGCGGAGGTGTGCTTTCACCTCGAGAGCTATGCTGAAGACCTGGTGCGGAGCGGCGTTCCCAGGCCGGAAGCGATGCGTCGGGCACGGCTCGAGTTCGGCGGGATCGAGTCCCATAAGGATGCCATGCGCGCATCCCTGGGCTTGCGCTTGTGGGATGAACTGGGCGCGGACCTTCGCTATGGGGCGCGGCAGTTGCGCTGGAATCCGGGGTTCACGGCGGTGGCCGTGCTGACGCTAGGGCTGGGCATCGGGGCCAACACGGCGATGTTCTCGATCATCCACCAGGTGTTGCTGAAGCCTCTGCCTTTTCAGGACCCCGCCCGGCTGGTGCTTGCCAGCACCACCTTCGGCGGCGAGCCGAATCCCATCTCCTCGGCCCCGGACTACTACGATTATCGCGAGCAGACCGATTGTTTCGAGGGCTTTTCTGCGGTGTTTCCATTTGCGCAGAAGACGACCGTGACGAGCGGCGCCGAACCTGAGCGTGTCTCGTTCACCTACGTTGCGCACGACCTCTTCCGCACCTTGGGCGTCGCCCCGGCCGCTGGCCGGTGGTTCACGTCGGAGGAGGGCCGGCTGGGCGCGCCTAATGTCGTCATGGTGAGCGAGCGCCTCGCTCAGCGCCGGTTCGGCACCCCTCGCAACGCGGTGGGAGCCTCCCTAGCCATGGATGGGAGACTGTACACGGTAGTGGGCGTCATGCCCGCCACCTTTCACTTCCTCGACGACGTCGATCTCTGGGCGCCGATGCGTCGTGGCGAGTCATGGGCGGGGGCGCCAAGGCAGTTCCATAACTGGTTGATCGTCGGGCGCCTGAAGCCCGGCGTCTCCCTTGAAAGTGCCCAACGCCAGGTTGACGTCATCTCAAGGCGCCTGGAGCAGCAGTATCCAGCTTCGGACACCAGCATGACGCTGCGGCTGGATCCGCTTCAGGCCGCGCTTGCAGGGCCGCAGACGCCGCGGCTCTTGGTGCTGATGGCCGCGGTCGGCTTGGTTCTTCTCATCGCGTGCGCCAACGTGGCTGGCTTGCTGCTCGCGCGGGGCTCGGTACGCCGCCTCGAACTGGCCATGCGAGCGGCGCTGGGTGCCTCTCGGGCACGGATAGCCCGACAGTTGCTGGTGGAAAGTGTGACGCTTGCATTGCTGTCAAGCGTTCTAGGTATGGCGATTA
Organism: uncultured Acidobacteriota bacterium; assembly: GCA_963765485.1. Lineage (GTDB taxonomy): Bacteria > Acidobacteriota > Terriglobia > UBA7540 > UBA7540 > CAVROP01. The sequence continues at coordinate 9,366 of CAVXWN010000052.1, forward strand.
TGTTTTGGCTGAACCGGCTGTTGCCGCTGGTGACCGGTCTGGGCGATCCCGGCAGCGTGCCCGAAAGGCCTGGACTGGCCGGTGTTGCTGTTCGCGCTGGGGCTCTCGATCCTGACCGGCGTGCTCTTCGGCATCGCGCCGGCCCTGCGTGGGTCCTCGTCCCAGTCTTATCCAGGAACTCGCCGCAGGCGCACGTACGACAGAGACGAAGGCCAGAATGTCGCTGCGCAGCGCCTTGGTGGTAGGGCAGGTGGCCGTGTCGTTGATGCTGCTGGTTGGCGCCGGCCTGCTGATCCGAAGTTTCGTGCATCTGGCCGGGACCAACCTAGGGTTCGACGTCCAGCACCTGCTTACCGGCGAAATCCAATTGCTTGAGGCGCAGTATCCGAACCGAAATCAGGCGCATCCAGTTCTTCGACGGCCTGCGCGAGGATCTTGCCGCCATTCCCGGCGTGAAGGCGGTGGGGTTCACCAGCCAACTGCCGATCCGCGATCCGTACAACAACGTCGCAGCCTGGGACGCCGATCACCCGCCGGCAAACCCGGCCGACCAGCGTATGGCGTACAGGCGCGTCGTGTTGCCCGGCTACTTCGATGCCGCGCGAATCCCGCTGCTGTCCGGACGTGACTTCGGGAAGTGGGACCGCCAGAACGCCCCCCTCACAATGGTCATCAACGAACAGATGGCACGCACGCTGTTCCCGGGTCGCAACCCGCTTGGGCGGCGGGTATCCGTGGACATGGGTGGCCCGCAGCCGACCACCTTCGAGGTGGTGGGAGTGGTGGGAGATGTCCGCCTCAATTCTGTTGGCGAGAGCGCCCCGATGACCATGTACTTCTCGTACTACCAATTCCCGGATACGGACGCTGCGCTTCGCTATCCGTACCGATCAGGACCCCGAGTTCGATCACCCAGAACGTCCGCCGACTGGTTCTAGCGCGCGACCGGACTGTTCCGGTGGAGAATCTGGTCAGCATGAAGAGACTTATTGGCGACTCGCTGGCGCCTCAACGCACGATCCTCTGTCACTCTCGCACTCTTCGCCACCGTTGCCCTGATGCTGGCGTGCATCGGTCTCTATGGCCTTCTGGCCTATTCCGTTAGCCAACGAACCCACGAGATCGGGGTCCGGATGGCATTGGGCGCGAATCGCCCGGAGGTTTTGAGGCTTGTGCTGAAACAGGGTATGACGCTAGCCCTCGCCGGCATGGTCGTTGGCACGGTGGCCGCCTTCGGACTCACCCGCTTGTTGAAAAACATGTTGTTCGGCGTTGCACCGAACGATCCGGCGACATTTGTGGCGGTCTTGGTACTGCTGACGCTGGTGGCGGCCCTGGCATGCGCGATTCCCGCACGCCGGGCGACGAAAGTCGATCCCCTGGTGGCGCTGCGCCACGAGTAGACATCTAAGATCCAAAAGGAAGCGTTCCTCACGGGAGTGCGGGAGCTTTCCGGAATCGCAGGAACCCCCGCATTATCGCGGACACGGAAATTCATCTCCGGTCATTCTCCAAGGAGTTCTTTCGCTCGCCTCATTGCAAGTAGCTGCCGATCATGCAGATCGGCCGGTTCCGGGGATCCGGCCTGGGAAGTCGGCTTCCCGTCAATTGAGCGCCGCTCATTTGGCCGTATAAAACAAGAAATGGAGGGAAAGCTCCAGCGCCGTGACCGCCCGTGGGCAGGCAACCGGACGACGTTGCGGCGACGGTCCCACTTGCACGGCTTTCCCTTCTCAATCGACACGTAGCAGGCATACCAATCGCCAGCGAGAATCTCCTGGCCCCTCTTCAGTGTGATTGAGGCGGTTGCGGGTACAGGAGCCGCTTCTCGCCCGAGTAGCGGAAGCTCCTTGCACTGCAAACCCGGCTGACGACGCGTTCGGTGGTGGTCGGGTGTATGTTTTCGGTCGGGCCGGAGGCCGATAATAGAAATTCCGGATTACGGAACTTGTTGCAGCAGATATACGTGGCATTTACACTGTGGCGCGCAGGCCATAGCAGGTCACGTGCTGCCTGCCAAGCCAGCTTTTGGTAATCAACAAGTAGGGTGGCAACCGAGGGGGTGCGTACGCTCAAGAAGAATAACTTTGGCTCGACCGCGGCCTTTTCGGATCGACGGTACACTTAATCCTAGTGGGAGGGAAACCTCATGCCGAGCTACGACTTTATCTGCAAAGCGTGCAAGAAATCGTTCAACCGGATTATGACCTTTGCGGAATACGAGGCGAGGAAGGTTATGTGCCCGAAGTGTAAGAGCAAGAAAGTCGAACAGAAAGTTACGACTTTCTTCACTGTCACCTCGAAGAAGAGTTAAGTTGTAAAACTCACCTTAGCGTGCCTGCTTTGCATTGGCGTGATCAGCGGGATTGCTCTTCTTGTCCAGTGGCTGTTCTGACAACTCTCATTTGGAGAGGAGGTGCACTGCAATGAAGAGAAACATGGGAACGATTGATCGGACTATCCGAACGGTTGTCGCTGTGGTGATTGCCCTTCAAACCTTGTTCACTAAGTGTAGCGTGTGGGACGGAAGGGAAAGAGAAAGAAAAGATAAGCCGTCTTCGGGGTTCCTCACAGGGGACACCTAGTCAACAAGGGAAGGTGCTCTACTCCTGGCCCAACCCCTCGCGGTGTCCAATTGACAATCAGCAGATCGGGGTCTACGCTCTCAGCAGGCGGTAGAAGCTTGCCAATTCATCCCCAGATCGGGTCTTCTGACGAGGGGGTACACTCCATGAACAAAACTGTAATCATGGTTCTTCTTCTGCTTCTGTGCCCGGCGTGGGCCGCTCTAGGCCAGCAATCCGGCGGCATGAAGATTTCAGTCCAAGGTGGGGAACCTGGTCAAGGCGCGAAGGAGAAGGACCAACCTGCCCAGTCACTCACCAACGATTCCATCATCAAGCTCGTTAGGGCAGGGCTGGGCGAGGACACCATCATCAGCATGGTGAACACTCAGCCGGGGAAATATTTCTTGGGAGCCGACTACATCATAGGCCTCAAGCTGGCTGGCGTTTCCGAGAAGATCATTACCGTTATGTTGAACAAGTCAGCCAGTGCGCCGACTCCCCCACCTGAAACCCCAGCGGGCGCAACGAATATGCTAGACCAATCCAACCAGCCATTCGCCAGTCGGTCACTCTCCGTAGTTGACGGCAACGCGCCAGTTCCAAAAAAGCATGGCTTCTACTATCAGGATTCCAACAAAATTGTACCCATTGAGGGGCAGGTCATTTCCTTTGCACGCAGTGGAAGCCTTCTTTCATCCACTGCCACGTTTGGGATTAAAAGCCGAAAGATCAACGTACAAATCCTGGGGGAAAGGGCGGCCCATACAACCGGCACGCGGCCCGTGTTCCATTATAGAGCGGCATCAGGAACTGAATCCGCCGGAGGGTCCGCCGGTGACCTCGTGCTAGTGCGCATGAGCGTGAGCCACAGCCGGCGGCAGTTCGAGGTTGGCGCTGGCGGAGCCTGGAGGGCCAGTTCGGGAATCTCAATCCGGTCTCAGCTGCCGGTAACAAGGAAGCAGATTGAGCCCGACTTGTACGAGCTAACACCTGACGACTTGTTGAAGCCGGGCCAGTACGGCCTTTACCTGTTCCGAGGGTATGACCTGCCCGGTTACGTCTATGACTTCTCAGTTGAGTGATCCGCCCAGTTTGCAGAATCCCACGAGCGGAATTAGCACGAACAGATTAGCGGGGGGGTATATGAAGAGGGCCACAGCGGGGCGGCCCCGACAAAGCTAGAAGCCCCTCAGCAAATTCGCCATAGTGGTGTCCAGGCCAGTGGCGATTATCTGCAAGGTCGACTTCGATGCCCAGGCCCTGCGCCAAGATGCAGGTCGGGGTCCTAAACCGCCTTGGTTTTGAAGTGGGAATCCAAAGGGTGTTGGAGTCTGGACGCAAATCGCCCGGCCGCCGTGGAATGGCGGCCAGACTACCAACTAGGTTATCGCGTTTCCGGGTACACTGGCCTTCGGTTATTTCGCCTGGAGTTTCCGCTCTGCTTGAAGCCAGTCACCAACCTCGTCGCCTGGGTTGGTGCCTCGTTTGAGGTAGAATTCATAGGCTCGGTGTCTCACGTCATCTTCCGTAAGGGTCGGTTGCTTCAACTCGAGCAGAATTTCCGTGGCCTTTTCCACCTTGAACTGGAGCGACACTGCTTTCCCACCGATAACTTGTACAGCAACCGTGCCAGTGATCGTGTTTACCCCAGGCGTTGAATCACCTTCCCCGGTTGCGTTCACCTGAGCCGTGCCCAACTTCCCCGTGGCCGAGACCACCGCCGACATACCATCGGCAGCAGGCACTACAGTCAGGATGGTCGGGTCAGAGGCCGACCACACGGGCACGCTGGCCAGCGTGCCCGGATTCCCAGCCTTGTCTACAGGTTGGATCTCCACTTTGAACTGTTGACTGTCCGTAATCACTAGCTCCATGCTTACTCCTCCTGTGAATCTAATCTTCTCGCAGGCTGTTAAGTCGATTTTCCACCTCGCGCCTGCCACGCAAACGGCAGCAACCAAATCGGGTGTGATCCCGCCGCCTGCGAGCGGAGTCTGGAAGATACGCTGAATGCGGCCCAAACCGTGCGTCAAATCCATTTCAAGGAATAATCTCTCAACCGTTGAATCAGGCTAGTCTCCTGTCCCAGTGGTTCGTGATGTAAGTCCAGATGGTTCGGCAGTGCACGTCCGCTGGGCGAACCAAGCGATGCTGGCAAGAATTTGATCCGCCGTTTTGGTCCAAACGAAGGGCTTGGGATTCTGGTTATGCGCTTCGATGTACTCGCGGATGGCTATTTCCAGTTCTCGCACGCTGCGGAACACACCGCGTCGAATCCGCTGGTTGGTAATTTCGGCGAACCAGCGCTCCACCAAGTTAATCCAGGATCCGTAGGTGGGGGTAAAGTGCACATGGAATCGTGGGCGCTTGGCGAACCAGTTCCGGATCATGGCCGTTTTGTGGGTGCCATAATTATCCATGATGATGTGCACCTCCAGTGCCGCCGGTACGTTGGCCTCGATCACATCCAGGAACTGGCGGAATTCCGAGGAGCGATGACGTCGGTGCAGTTGCCCGATCACCCGGCAGGTCTTCAATTCCAGGGCCGCAAACAGGGACGTCGTGCCGTGGCGTTTGTAGTCGTGGGTGTGGCGCTCGATTTGCCCAGGCTGCAAAGGCAGCAAGGGTTGGGTGCGGTCCAGCGCCTGAATCTGGCTCTTCTCGTCCACGCAAATGACCAGGGCATGATCGGGCGGGTTCATATACAGACCCGCAATGTCCCGCACTTTCTCGATGAGCAAGGGGTCAGGCGACAGTTTAAAGGTTTCCGTGCGATGCGGCTGCAAACCGAAGGCGCGCCAAATGCGGCTGATAGTCATACGGCTGAGCCCCGTCGCCCGGGCCAGTCCCCGGGTGCTCCAATGGGTCTGTGCGGGCGGCGTGCTTTCCAGAGTTCGAATCACAACCTGCTCCACCTGCGCATCGCTGACCTTGCGAGGCGCTCCCGGTCTCGGCTCGTCATAGAGTCCTTCCAGACGCGTCTTCAGAAATCGGGAACGCCACTTGTTCACCATGCCGGGCGAGCAGCGCAGTTGCTTGGCGACGAGGTGATGGGCAAGGCCCTGGGCGGAGGCCAAGATCACCCGTGCACGCCGCGCCAGCAGCGGTTGACTGCGGGCGCGATGAGCCAAGGATTGAAGTCGCTCCTGTTCATCGGCGGTCAATATCAAGGGTCGTTTGGGGCGTCCGGTTCGCATTTTAGCCTCCTACATATTAGACACCGGAGGCCTCGACTTAGTTCACTTATTTCTGGGACAGGAGACTAGTGAAGCATCGATTAAGTCGTTGAATGAAAGAACGCCAGCGCTCGACCTTTCATGTGCCTCAGCACATTCTGCTCCTCCCAACCGGAATCGCTTTTTTGACTTCAAGAACGACGATGAGCATACCCCTATTTCACCAACTCGCACAGTGTTGCGTATCGTCGTCCCTCTTATCGCGAATGTCCAACCCAAACACGAGGGTTGGTCGCAGTTGCACAGACATCTGTGCAAAATGGAACAGACACGCGTCTTCGGCGCTTCTATCATGATGTTTAGGGAAAGAGTGAGAAGAGCTTCCTATTACAATTAGGGGGCAGACATGGGAACAGGGCCCGCGAGGGAGAGAATTGTGTCGGAAAGAAATGGTGACAATGCCAGGTTTGGCCGAGAGGGCTGGCGCAAGATTCTCAGGCGGAAGCGCACTCGAGAATTGCGAAAGGTGGCGCAAACGAAACAACAAACACGACCAGGGCTGGGTCTCGGAGAAGATGAACCAGAGTCGGGGAATACTTACAACGACACTACCCGCGCAAGCCGCTGACAAAGAAAAAAGAAGACAACACCGTGTCGTCCACCGTCGGGCCAAAAAGGTGGTGGCAGCGGGCCTGACCCGTATCCAGTTGAAAGCACCTTGTAATCGTGAAGCAACAAGTTTCGGAAGAAGGAGACCTCAATGATCAGCGCTCGCATCGTCGCAATTTCAATCTCCTGGGCTGTGCTTTTGGTGCCCTTGATTCATGCGCAAGATCTTTCGAGGTACCGGGAGTTTCAATTTGGTATGAACCTACCGGCAATAGCGAAACAGGTAAACCTGGAACCATCTACGGCAAAAGTGATCCATCGACGTCCGGCGTTGATTCAAGAACTGAACTGGCAGCCCCAGCTCTCTCTCAATTCTTCTCAAGCGGACCCGGTTAGGACCATCTATTTCAGCTTTTACAATGGTGAGCTCTTTCGAATCGTGGTCGGTTATGACCGATCTAAAACCGAAGGCCTGTCGACAGAGGATGTGGTCGAAGCTATTTCGGCCAAGTACGGAACTGCCACCAAGCCTGCGGCTGAGATCATTTTCTCTTCATCCCAGGTCTATAACGATAGCGAGGTAGTCATCGCGCGCTGGGAAGACTCGCAGTACTCATTCAACCTCTTCCGTTCCTCGTATCCAGCCGACTTTTGGGATGGTTGCGTTTTCGAAACGGCTGGATGCTTTGGCCCGGGCGGCTATCGCCGAAGCGATCCGCCTAGACGAGCAAGAAGCTCCCCAACGAGAAATCGAGCGCCAAAAGAAACAAGATGATGACAACCGCGCCGCGCAAGAAAAGGCGAGGCTAGCGAACAAACCGAACTTTCGCCCCTAGCACCAAAAGGCAGCCCTGACCGCGGCACCCCGCGCAGGCAAGTTTCGTCAGCGAACGTAACCAGGCGGATCCTCACTGGAGCGCCATCAAATGGGGGATGGCATGGCTTCGAAGCTCTTTGTAGGTAATCTCCCGCACGCAAGTGGGAGTGCTTCTAAGCTACCCTCCTCGACGGCAGCTTTGGTGGCGTGCATGGCGTCCTCAACGCGCGCCTTCTTCTCTTTCATCTCGGACTCGGTTGCCGCGCCGACCTTGATCTGGGCCACGCCGCCCACCAACTTGGCCAGCCGCTCTTGCAGCTTCTCGCGGTCGTAGTCGGAAGTGGTGTCTTCGACTTGCGTGCGAATCTGTTTCGCGCGGTCCTTCACTCACCCCCGACGAAACCGGGTATCACGCTATACGTTCGCGAGTTCGGCCCTTCAGTACTCTGGCGCTTCGCACCCGGTTCTTCGCGTCCCTGCTTGCGGCGAGCTGCTTTGTTTACGACACCAGCTTCTGAGACTGCTGAACGGTTTCCGCTTCCTTCGCATTTACGCGTGCAGTGATCTCTCGTCTTTCACCTGTGTTCGGCATATCTTTATGGTCTCTCATTTTGCTGCATTAAACGAGAGCTGAACGGGCTAAATGGGACCGACTTCCCTTTTCAAATGCGCCAGTTCAAAGTCCGGGGTTAATAACCAAGCTCTAAATTGACAAATGCAAAGTTTGCTGCACGGCTCAGGCGGACGCTTCCATCCTCGTTAATAAGGCCAAGAAGTGTTGCATGATTAATCCCGGCATCGAAATTCAGCACCAGCGGGGGCGCCGGGCTTTCTTTGGAATAGGAGGAGCACAGATGTATTTGCTGCGTCGAGAATTCAAAAGTCCACGCAGGCGGCGCAGCGGCTGGTGCATCGGCGGGCCGATATTCGAACCTCGGGCCGACGCGCCGTAGTTCGTAAGACTTGGCGAGTTTCCCCTGCGTGCGCAATGGGTTCTTGGCGAGCTTTCGGGTGCCCAACGAATCGACCGCAAGTACTGTCAAGGCAGGTTGGTCCAACGCCAGTTCGACTCGCATAAGAGAAGATTGGAGTTGTGGCGTGTCAACCAGCTCGTTTGCCAAGCCCACTGCGAGGATTGAAAGGGCAGAGATTAGTAATGCTAGTGGCTTCAACATAAATCGCTCCATGAAAGGTAAGCTTGAATTTGCTCTATGCGCTTCGGGCAACTCAGAGTATACCCCCATCTCCACTATGGGTCCGCGCCCACTCCTCTTCATTCCACCAACACACAAATATCACACTACCAAGCTCGACTGGACCCGCGATTGCATTCGGGGGCGGCCAGGTGTATGTTGTCGGTCGGGCCGGAGTCCATAATGGAAATTCCGGATAAAATTCGGAATTCACAATTGCCTTGAGCCTCGTCTTTTCAACTGACCACTGGTTACTGACGACTGACTACTGAGAACCTCGAATGCCCCAGGATAAGTTCGTCATTGGAATTGATTTTGGCACGGAGTCCGGCCGCGTCGTGGTGGTTCGCGTTCGCGATGGCGAGGAAATGGCGGCGACGGTTGTACCTTATCCGGATGGCGTGCTTGACGAAAAATTGCCGGGCGGAGCGAGGCTCGAGCCGGATTCCGCCCTACAAAACCCTCGCGACTACTACTTGGTGCTCGAGAAGGGCGTCCCCAAGGCGCTCAAAGAAGCGGGCGTAAAGGCTGAAGATATTATCGCCGTCGGCGCCGATTTCACATCCTGCACCCTCTTCGCCACCAGGCAGGACGGAACGCCGCTCTGCTTCCTCCCCAAATACCGCCGCGAACCGCTCGCCTGGACAATCCTCTGGAAACATCACGCCGCACAGCCGGAAGCCGATCGCATTACTGAAATAGGCAGGGAACGGAACGAGGAATTCATCCGAATCTACGGCGGCAAATACTCCTCCGAGTGGTTCTTCGCCAAAGTCTTGCAGGTCCTCAACGACAGCCCGGAGATCTACGAGGCCGCGGACAGATTTATCGAGGGCGCGGACTGGATCGTGTGGCAACTGACAGGCGAAGAAAAACGAAATAGCTCCACGGCAGGTTACAAAGCCATGTGGGTTAAGGGGGCGGGCTTCCCTTCCCGCGATTTCTTCCGGGCCGTTCACCCACGCCTCGAAAATGTGATCCAAGAGAAAGTGGGGACGGAATTCTATCCTCTCGGCACCCGCGCGGGCGGGCTGAGGGCGTATTGGGCCGGCGCGATGGGACTACGGGAAGGAACGCCTGTCTCCGTGGGCGTTGCGGACGGGCACGCGGCTATCCCTGCAACCACCGTGATCCGGCCAGGCTCTCTCTCAATGGTCATGGGCACATCTTTCGTCCAAATGCTGATGGGGGCCGAGCGACGGATCGTCGAGGGGATTTGCGGAGTGGTTGAAGATGGTATTGTGCCGGGATTTTGGGGATACGAAGCCGGGCAATATGCGGGCGGAGATATGTTCGCCTGGTTCTTCGACCACGCCGTGCCGGCCTCCCTCAAGGGCCAAGCGCGCAAGCTGAATCTTCCGTTCACAGCATTGCTGGAGAAGCGGGCTGGGGCGCTGCGCCCGGGCGAATCGGGGCTGATGGCGCTCGATTGGTGGAATGGCAACCGCTCTGTCCTCGTGGATGCCGACCTCACCGGCCTGTTGCTCGGCGCAACGCTCGCCACACCCCCGGAAGCGGTCTTTCGCACTCTGATGGAAGCTGCGGCTTTCGGCACGCGGCAGATCATCGAAGCCTTCGAAGCCCAGAGCTTGCACACTAGAGACGTGGTGGCCTGCGGCGGGCTGCCGGCAAAAAACAAGCTGCTGATGCAAATTTTCGCCGACGTGATGGGGCGCGAGATCAGGGTGGCAAAGCGGCCTCAGACTTGCTCCGCCCTGGGCGCGGCCATCCACGCCACTGCGGCGGCAGGCCGCCAAGCCGGAGGCTACAAAACCATTCCCGAAGCCGCCGAACATATGGCCCACTTGCAGAGCGGAACGTACCGCCCGCGGCCCCAGAACCATGAAATATATAACCGGCTTTTCAAGGAGTTTCAAACCCTGCACGACTACTTCGGCCGCGGTGAGAATGACGTGATGAAGCGGCTCAAAACTCTGCGCCGCGAGCAGGCGGCACGCTGATAGCTGACGGCTGATGACTTCTGCCTATGCCAAAGATCGAACATCTGCGTGAGGAAGTCTGGAAAGCTAATCTGGGAATATATCGTTATGCCGGGCAGTCCCGCAGAGACGGCTGGCCTGGAGATTCAGGACATCATCTTAAGTATCGACGACAAGCCCGTGGGAAGTCTTCCAATATTTGGCATGTATTTGTATATGCTGCAAGCAGGAGATCGGGTGAGAATCGAGGTTCTTCGCGGCTCCGAACAACTGGATATGCAGGTTCCCGTCATGCAGCGTCAGCACAATGTCGACCGTCTGACGGATCTGATTGATCCCGACTCAGTACCGTTGGATACGCGTATCTTCAGGAATAGAATCGAGGTTATTCCTAATCTAACCATAAACCGGCGACTCTCCATCTCATGCCGGACCCAGACAGGAGCTTTTGTACGGAAGCCATGACCGCCAGACCCGACAGTGCGCCTTCGTCCATTCTCGAGCGACTCGGCATTTACCCACCCTTAACCTGGGGGTTCCCCGCTGTCCTGCTGTTGATGTGCGCTTGCGGCGTTGAATCAGGTTTTCTATCGGCTTATCTCGTCGGCAAAGGAATTCCGGCATCCGCCGTGGCGCTGGTGTTCACAATGTACGGTGTCACCGCCGCGTTTGCGTCATGGCTGTCCGGAGCCCTCTCCGACCTCTGGGGACCGAAACGGGTGATGCTCATCGGTCTGGCTATCTGGCTGGTTTTCCACGTGGCCTTTCTCTTACTGGGGGTCGCGCCGGGCAACTACCCCCTCATATTGATTTTCTATGCCATGCGTGGGTTCGGCTTTCCGCTCTTCGCGTACGGCTTCCTGGTATGGATCACGGTGGCAACGCCGGCGCGAAATCTGGGGACATCGCTGGGCTGGTTTTGGTTTGCATTCGCGGCGGGATTTCCGACTCTCGGCTCCCTCTTCGCGAGTTACCTGGTTCCGCTGGCGGGCCCGTATCAGACCCTTTGGTGGGCGCTTATTTTCGTCGCCGCTGCCGGCTTGGCCCTGCTCGGCGTCCGGGATCCAACGGGAACACAGAGGCTCGCTCCAGCGGGTGAGAATCCAATAAAAACGCTCATTCTCCAGTGCCACGATCGCCTGGCAGATCCCAAAAATCGGGATCGGTGGCATCGTGCGAACCATCAACACGGCGGCACAACTCGGGTTCCTGGTGTTTCTGCCGGTCTATTGCACCACCACGGTCGGCTTCACCCTCACGCAGTGGCTACGCTTACTGACCATGCTGTCGGTGAGCAACGTCATCTGGAACCTTTTGTTCGGAGTTATCGGCGATAAATTCGGGTGGCGAAGGACTGTGGCGCTGTTCGGCGGCGCCGGCTGTGCGGTCACCACCCTCATGCTTTATTACTCGATGCAGGGACACCCGGCAAATTACACGCTGGCGGTCGTTGCCGGCATGTTCTATGGAGCCACCCTGTCGGCCTATACGCCACTCGGGGCGATTATGGCGGCCCTCGCGCCGGCCCGCAAAGGCGCAGCCATGTCCATCCTCAACTTGGGCGCCGGGGCGAGCGCCTGGGTCGGCCCTGCGATCGTCGGTATCTTTTTGCCGCTGCTGGGTGCCGGAGGCGTAATGTGGATCTTCGCCGCGCTCTACGCTATCAGCGCGGTACTGACAACGTTCATGAAGGTTCCTGAGGACAAGGCAGCCGTGTGACGAAGCCGCGTCACTTCTTCAAGGCTCAGCACGACCGGCAGTTTTCTGGGCGTCTTGGGGAAGACCAGATCATCGAAGGCGAGATCACGCCGCCTCAAGGTCTTCTCATACAGAAAGCGCAAGGCCGACATGCGCTCGACCGTGCCTGGGGCGAGTTTTTTGTCGTTTAGCAGGTAGAGCTGAAAACGGCGTACTTCCTCAGCTCCTGGTTTTTCGGGAGACTTGCCAAAGTGTTCCGCGAACTGCTTGACCGCGAGAATGTAGCCACGAGTTGCGGCCGGTGAGTAATTGCGACGCTAGAGTTCCTCCAGCATCCGTTGACGAAGTAAGGTCACAGAAACCTCCTTTCTGTAACCCGCAAGTTAACGCGGCTCATCGCCTAACGCACCAAGGTAAGTCCGCCAGCGGCTTAGTTCTTACGCCCTGTCCACTGGACTACCATGGGCCGTTCCGGTCGGATCGCCCACTCGGAAAGTACTCTCCGGTTGCTCGCCCGCTCATAAAGGTCCAGCGCTGGTGGGGATTCGGCCTGGGAAGTCATAGGGCTTAACTGGCCAAACTGTTTGATTTGATTGCATTTAGAGGTGCAAACAGTTTGGATCGGTTATTTTTAGCTTCACGTCATATGGGCGCCACTTGGACGTATCACCTACTCGTACAAGCAGCTTCCTGTGTCGGAACCATGAGGTTTTGGCGCACATTTGCAAGTCGCGTCGAGGGCTACAGGATTAGTGGTTTGCTCACCCGCGCGCAGGCACTCTTTTAGCATAGCACCTCGTAGAATCGGACTTGCTACGAGCATTCTGGATTTCTTTCCTTATTCGTTTACGTGTGCCTCCCACGCCACAAATCTGGCCGGAATTAGGCGCGGCTGTGAGGGGAATCTGTATATAGTGAACACACGCTGAAAAGTACAAAAAGCATTGCAGAAGAGTTAAGATTGCGGCAGAGTGCGCGAGAAAGCCAACCGGGCTCTTGTCACTCAGTAAGTTCGGAGCCAGACGTGAGCCAGATACACGGCTCCTCCAGGCGTCTGGAAGGAGGAACCATGCCTCTAACCAAGATCAAGAGACTCATCTTTGGGCCCGGGCCCAATGTTCCCCGCGAGCTGGCAATAAAGGTTTTCGAGAGGGACCATTTCAAGTGCCAATACTGTGGGTTGGATGCTAAGCAGCGTTTCGAAGACTGGTTGATCATGACGATTGACCATGTTCACCCCTATGCCCGGGGCGGCTCCCGGAAGTTGGATAATCTTGTGACCGCTTGTCGGCCCTGCAATCTCCTCAAGGGCAAACGACCCTTCGCGACTCTTGAGGACGCAAAGAAGTACGTGGTGGCGAAGCGCGAGGAATGGCTGCAGCGATACGAGAACCAGATAAAGCGCCTGGAAGCGCCACGCTAGAGAGTGGAGGGGGGAACTGAGATGACGCGTTTCAAAAACGTGCGCAGAATACTGTCTGTAGGTCGCTGATTCTGCGAAGCGGGTTTCTCTCTTTCAGTGATGCGGAAGCCTCATGGTTCCAACACAAGAAACTACTTGTCCGGTTAGGTCACGTCAAAGTGCCCGGCGCGGCGGGACGCTTGACGATTAATAAACCCTTTGGCGACTACCCGGGGCAGTTAAAGCAGCGGCACAGCTCGCAGGGGTGCTGTCTGCAGCTCCACCTCGCAGTACTGGATCGACCGCGAAGTGGTCCTGGCAGCAGAGCAGAACCTCCCTTAAGGTCGCAGCGAACCTTACAGGTGCTGGGCGCACAGAATGGATTGGGAATGAAAAGTCGACTTCACGTCGAATGAGCACCGCGCGCTTGGCATGAACCGCCAATTACAATCCCTTGTCCTCCCGAAATCCCATTCGATGAAATTTGTGATGGCAGGGCACCCGCTTGGAAAGATCGCGAGTGACGCCGTAGGGTAGAGAGAACTCTCTCAATTCCTGCATGGTCTACGCACAGTCCTTCGGGAATTTGGGCGGAGTTGCTTTCACCATGGAGCCGATGTAATTCGATTTTATTCAAAAGCGCCACCAGCGAGGTCCGGCGTCATTGCACGGAAAGGCGCTTGCCCGCTTACAAAAGTTCCTGGGCACGGGCAGGAGCCAAGCAGAGTGTGCGGCTATTTTGGGGGTTTCGGTCCGTACCGTCGGGCGAGTCGTCGCACGGTTCAAGGCGAGTGACAACCACTTCTAATCCGCCTGATTTGTTTTCGTCGCCCCGTCGAGTTCCCAGAACCCCGTTTGGACCACCGCGTCCAGGTACGCTTCCTTCGTGGACGCGCGCTTCCGATAAAGCACTAACGTTTCGGGACAATGATCCGCCCAGTGGATCACTCACAGCTTACTTTCCGAGTGGGCACCGGAGTTGAGCATCACTTATTCAATTACGGTGTCTAGTTGAGGACCACATTGATCGGTATTGGAAGCGGAGCCCGATCGTGAGAGCGATGCCGCTACCCCACACGCGCCGTCAGCACCAACCTAAGTTAGCACCCCGCGCTAACGGCCGAGCGCGGCTCGGATCCGAGCGAGGTGGTGGTAACTGTGACGCACCGCATGATCCTCGAGGATGAACTGGCAGGTGAGCGGAGCATCGCCATTGAGCGACACGGGCGCGGCACGATCCAGTTCGGCATTGCTGAGCGCACGTACTGCCGCTGCCGCCGCAGCACTGTTGTTTGCCAACAAGGCGAGCGCGGCTTCCTTTGTGACCCCGTGATGCTCTTTCGCTTGGTCGCGGTTCATGGCGTGGATGGCGTCCCAAGTCACGCCGGTGATTGGCTGGCCGGCAGCGAGCGATTGCGCGAGTTGGATCTCGATCGGGTACACGCTGGCAACGTGATGCACCACTACGCCAACCTTCCGTCCGTCATGGGGAACGCGCGTCTGCCACTCTGCCTCGGAAAGTGTGGCCGCAAATGCAGCGAGTGCTGCAGCGCCAGCCTCGAGACGGGCGGCGAGAGCTTCAGATCGGTTGTTCATTTTTTCGCCACCTCGGCGCGAAAACCGGAACACACTCTAGATCAATCTGCTTGATCTGCCCATCCTGGACTGAACAGTATACTTGCTGTTCGACGAGATACCATTGGTCTTTGTGCGCGCGGAAGCGGCAGGACTATGCGAGCCGCTTCCAACATACCGCTGCTAAAAGCCTCAGGCCCAGTAGGCCGGAGCCGAGCAGATCATTGCATGTATCCGTCGATATGAATCTTGCCGGTAGCGAAGTTCACGGTCCCTGCACCCCAGATTTGTCGCGTGTTGACCCACGCGTAGTTCGTGGCCGCCGTGGTGAGACATACGTTTTCAAAGAGGTCGGCGATCGGCTCAGCCGCGTGCGGCAACGCCACGCCGTCGGCAGACAGAGCGATCCGGCGACCGTCGTCCGTCTCGATAGACGCTCGAATATCAAGGCCGACGCGTCCGTCGGCGCGCATCTGGAGGTAATCGATGCCGCGCACTCGCCCCGATAAGCGGCCCTTGGCGCGTCCCTCAAAGGCGACGTCGAAGCGGGCCCCTTGCGGTGGGACCTTTTCCTTGGCCGCGAGGATAGCCTCCAGCCTCACGCCGTAATCGGTCACTCCCGTAACGTCGAGATCGTACTCGTAGATTTTCTCGCCCCTCATTGAAGGGTCCCCCTCTTCACTTAGTCAAGGATTTTTGTGTGCCCGTTTGCACGGGCATACTCATACACCCGAGGGTTCTCGGGGTGAACCCAATTGTTCTTGTTCACATAACCTTCCACCAGCTGCCTTTTGCCAAGTCCCGAGCGACGGCGCATACGGAAGCAATCGTGATCGTGGAAGTGGAGCCCCAAGCCCTTTGCGCTGGCCTAACTCATTTGCTCATTCGCCGAAGCAGGGCTCGGAGGCTCAGGCCTGCCCGGTAGGAGTCGAACAACGGATAGTGAATTCTTATTTGCTCTGTTTTGCGTAGTCGACCATGCCCTGGAAGTCGACGAGCACCACCGGCTCGTTTCCGACTACCCAAGCGTCGTGTCCTGGCGGAATGTTCAGGACGTCACCAGCTTTCGAAGTCCTTTCGGTGCCGTCATCCATCCGTGTCGTCATCGTCCCCGAGAGCTGGTAGCCGTAATGTGCGGCCTGGCAACTGTTCGTCTTGGCGATCGGCTTGACGCAAGTAGACCATTTCCAGCCGGGCTCGAACGTAGCGCGACCGATTGTGGCTCCGGCGACATTCACGAGCTCGACCTTGCCCTTGTTAAAGTTCCGCACCTGCTCCGGCGAATTCAAGCTCTTCAATTCGAACCTCTCAGCACTCATTGGCATTACTCCTTTTCATGTACGAATTGTAGTTGTAGTCTATTTTCCGTAGTGCCTTGCAGCCTCGCCAATCGACGGACCGGCCGTGGCAAGATCTTGCGGATTCATGATCGGCCGCAAAGAAACCTTTGCGTTGAACGCGAGAAACCAAGGCTCAACGATCGCCGGAATCTGGGATGTGTCCTTCATGTCGAACACGATGGAGCCCGACCGTTGGCCGTCGTCGTCCGCAAAGAAATAGGCCGCTTCCGGTTTGAGATCGGCCAGAATTCGCTCGATCGTCAGGACCCAGGGTTCCAGCCTTGGCGGCGGCATTTCCGGCTTCCACGGGCATCGATACTCTAAGCAACATTCGCATACGGTTTCCCTCCTTTAAGGAAACAATACTTGTACAGAAGAGACCAGATTTCTTAACTGGAATTTAGATCTCTCGCTCGCGCATCTTGCGCTTCTCCTGCCCCGAACCGCGTGGCCTTCTTGGCCGCTTGAAAGCCCACGCATTCCGTCGTGCAGTGATCCACCGCCACGAATACGGTGACTTGACCTTCCTCGACGGTGGTCCTCAGGGTGTGGTCGCTGGCCCTCTGCGTTTACTCGCTATTTCCATTCCCACATCTGCGACCGCGCGTTGACTCTGGTTGTCCGCTGCTGCATAATCGCTCCCCTTTGAGTAAAGTTATCCGACCTTTCCGTTGGCCACCCCAAATCTGTCGCATCCCAAAAGAGCCAAAACAGCAAAACCGCACGCGAATCAAATTTCTCTGTCGCCTTGATCGCGGCGGCCTTCTCCCGGAGCAGCTCGCCGATGAGGGCGTGCTTCCGGCCCCCCGGCGACTGGGACGACGCCCGCGGTTCCCAGCAGGTCGGCAACAAGATTGAACAGATGCTGAAACTGGTTTAGGCAGTCTGGAGGATCTCGCGGCTGCCGGTGATATACAAATCCGTGTAGCCCTTCATCTTTTCCCGGAAAGTCGGGTTTGTTGCATAGTCTTTCATGCGCGCTTCAAACTCGGCCACGTTTTCCGCTTCGTACTCTAGGACGACGCGATTGAACTCTCCGGTCAGATCGGTCAGAACGCGGTGCCTGGGAATCTTTGCAGCAGCGGCCGCCTCTTTCAACTGAGCAGCGAGTTTGCTCGCTTGTCCTGGCTTGGCAACAAAGCAATTACGAACGATTAGCATGGATTCTCCTTCTGCAACTTTAATTTCAGATTTGATCACAATGCTCGCCGAGAACGGAATCTCTGCCCCACCATTATGGGATGCTCCGGGTGGGTTTTTGGGTACAAAATTCTTGCGGCGGCAAGCCCCGGATTACCCAGCGAAAGTCGCCTAATGTTTATCGGCGAATCCGCAGGGACAATCGGAAGTTCTGGGCGAGCGACGGGCCACTCGGATGCTATTCTGGTCCAGAAGTCGGCTTCGAGGCCACGAACCCCGTTTTCGGGACAACCATGCAACCAGCGTAGCAGGATAGAAATCTCAGGAGGTTTGGATTCGGGGCGAGACCGTCATGGCTTATAACCTCCTGAAGTGCAGATCTGCGCGCGAACCTCTCAGTTTTCAAGGACCGGACCAAAAAATCCCCCTGCGACTACTCTGGGTCTGCCGTCCGCAAAGGTCAAGCTGTGGCCGTCTCCATCAGGCATTCGTGTACCACGGCACATTGACGAGGATAACCCGCTGGTTCCCTTTGGCCAGCAAGAGCGCCCTTAGCCATTCAGCACGTTGATTGTGCAGGAAGTAGTGATACCAATGCCGCTCCACCAGCTCTGGAATCAACACGGCGATCTGCCGGTCAGGGTTGCTTCGCTCGAGTTCCAGAATATAGTCCAAAATCGGGCTGATCACGAAGCGATAGGGCGACGGCAGCACAACCAGGCGCGGCGCTACTCGACCCGCTTGTTTTGCCGGTCCCTCCACGTAGCGGTCCCATGTTTGGAGAAAATTCCCCTTGTCTTTCTCACAATCGATGTGCAGAGCCTGTACCTCGGAAGAGAGAGTGAGGGCAAATCGCAACCCTTTCTGGGCGATCCGGTTCCAAGAGAGAATCGGAACCACTACCAGCGGAGCCTGCAAGTGGCTCAAATCCAGAGGCACAGGATTCGCGACCTCTGCTTCAACGCGACGATAGTGCCTTCGGATGGCAATCATCACAATCATTATGGCGGGAATGAGCAACACCGTTACCCAGGCTCCTTCGGCGAACTTTGCGACGGTTACCACCATGACGGTCGTTGCGGTGGCCACAGATCCCAGTCCGTTGATGAAGATGCTGCGTCGCGACCCTTCGCCTCCGGTTCGTCTCCAGTGAGCCACCATACCGGCTTGGGACAGCGTGAACGCCAGGAAAGCACCCACCGCAAACAGTGGAATCAACCGGTCCGTGACCCCGCCAAACAAGATAAGCAGCGCGGCACACAGCACGGCGAGCACCCAGATCCCTTGCGAGTACACCAGGCGCCTTCCACGAGAGGCGAAGCCCTGGGGAAGATACCCGTCCTCACCGAGGGCGCGGCAGAGTCGCGGAAAGTCCGCAAAGGCGGTGTTGGCGGAGAGCGCCAGCACGAGCAGGATTGAGCCCATGGTGATGTAGTAGAAGACGCCCTGTCCTGCCACAGCGGCGGTGAGCTGTGAAAGCACACTCTGGTATCCTGCCTTTCCGGGGTCGGTGGCGCCGATGTGGTAGGCACGAACCAGGTAGGCGATTCCCGCCAGCAGCAGAATGAGAATCGCAATGATGGCCGTCAGGGCTCGCTGTGCGGATTTCACCAGCGGCTCCCGGAAAGCCTTGACGCCGTTGCTGATCGCCTCGACCCCGGTCATTGCGGTACAGCCGCTGGAAAAAGCCTTGAGCAAAAGCCAAATGCCAACCGCGGCCGTGGGCAGGGGCAAGGGCGGCGGAGCAACGAGGGGTAAGGGATGACCGCCGGCAGCGAGCGTTTTGACCAGTCCGAGCATCAAGGTGACGAGCAGGCTTCCAACAAATAGATAGGTTGGAATAATAAACACTGCGCCCGTCTCGCGAACGCCGCGCAAGTTGACGATGGTGATGAGCAGCAAGATCACGAGGCTGATCAGCAGGGTGTGCGGTTCGAGAGACGGCACTGCAGAGACGAGCGCCCCAACACCTGCCGAGATTCCTACAGCGGCAGTCAGAACGTAGTCGATCATGAGGGCAGCGGCCGCGAGCAGCCCGGAGAACTCTCCCAGGTTCTGGCGAGCCACCGTGTAGGAGCCGCCGCCGGTCGGGTAAGCTACAATAGTTTGGCGATAGGAGAAATAGACGATCACCAGCAGGATGATGATGCTGGCCGTGATTGGTACAATGTAAGCAATTCCCGCTGCGGCCAGCGGGATAAGCAGCGTGAGTGCCGCCTCCGGCCCGTACGCCGCGGAACTGAGGGCGTCCAATCCAAAGACGGAGAGACCTCCCACCGGCCCCAGCTTCTCTCCCGCTTCCTCCGAAGAACGCAGCGGCTTCCCGAAAAGTAGATCGTTTAGTTTCATTGCTCATCCTCTAAGGCCGAAGTCACCGTGCGTGATGCCGGAAGAAGATTTTGCCACAGAATGCCGGAGGACGTCCTGGAAACGGTCAGGTAAGCGAAGCTGTATCGCGAAGGATGAGTTGAGCCATTCATGGACGGTCGCAAGTCGTGGAAGTTGAGAACAGCCCCCGCCTTCAATAATCGTTTGCGGACGCTAAGTGGGGTCCGACTTATGTCGATTTCCTGCGGTAGAGATCAAGCGCGTTGTGTTTCCGGCATTTCACTCACGCCCCTTGGAGTTCCTTTGCGTTCGCTTGTGACGCAATCCTCTTCGGCAACGCCAGCCGCGGCCACAGGTTCCCCCGGTTGCAGGCGATCACCCTCTCGCGCGAACGCCGTCGCTGCTGGCAACATGAGTTGCGTCACCGTCGATATTTTAGCTTCGTCCTCGCTATATCGTAGAATACTGGTCGCCAAATTTCCCAGAGGAGGATCGCACATGCTCGAGCGCGCAGGTCAACGAAGCATTTCACGACGCGAATTCTTCAAGGATTCAGCGGTCATTACGGCCGGAGGCACCTCGCTACGCGGCTTCGGCGGCCCGCAAGAAGGGGCTGGGGCGGATTTCTACGTGGCTGTCGATGGAAACGATAGTTGGAGCGGCGAGCTGCCAAGTCCGAATGCGGGGGAAACTGATGGCCCCTTTCGGACCTTGGCCGGTGCGCGTGATGCCATCCGTCGTTTCAGGAATGCCGGACCGGTCAGCAGACCCTGGACGGTGAGAATTCGAGGGGGGAGATACTCACTTCACGAACCTTTTATCCTGCGTCCTGAGGACTCGGGAACAGAGAAATACCCCATTACCTATGCAGGCTATCCAGGGGAGAAGGCACTTTTCAGCGGGGGTATCACGATCCAGGGATGGAAGCGAGGAGCCGATTCGCTCTGGTCTACCGAGGCGCCTAGAATTAACGGAAAAAGCATCTACTTCCGGCAATTGTTTGTAAACGGCCAGCGCCGGCCGCGGGCCCGCCTCCCCAAAGAAGGCTACTATGACACTCCGGAACCTGCCGTCTCACAATCGCGCGACATCCCGCTAGACTCAGACTTGAATAAGTCCCTAAACCTGCGAGGCTTCCGTTTTAAACCTGGAGAGATCAG
The DNA here is from genome assembly GCA_963765485.1 of uncultured Acidobacteriota bacterium. Taxonomy (GTDB): domain Bacteria; phylum Acidobacteriota; class Terriglobia; order UBA7540; family UBA7540; genus CAVROP01. Next base: position 30,311 of record CAVXWN010000052.1, read on the forward strand.
GCAAGATTGGACGAACCTTGGGGATGTGGAAGTCGTCGTACTGCAATTCTGGACAGAGGCTCGACTGTTCATCGAAAGGATTGACGCGGCGACGCACGCCGTGTTTTTCACCGGGTCAAGCTTCAGACCCCTCGACTGGTCGAAAGGATATTATATCGATAATGTTTTCGAAGGACTCAGCGAACCAGGGGAGTGGTACTTGAACCGGAAGACGGGTGCTTTGAGTTACTGGCCTTTGCCGGGGGAGGACATAAGCAAGGCTGAGGTCGTCACTCCTATAGCCGAAGAGCTTGTGCGTTTCCAAGGGAAAGTTGATAGCAGGAAATTCGTGGAGCATATTACTCTGCGTGATTTGCATTTCAGTCACACCGCGTGGATGGTCCCTGAAAAAGGTTATGCGTATCCGCAAGCGGAAGTGGCTAGTCCTGCTTTTCCCTACTGGTCGTCACCTTCAGAGACCCCGGTCCAGCATCCGCAGTCGTCGCAACAGCTCCCGGCCGCACTGTTTTTGGAAGGAGCCCGGAATTGCAAGTTGGAGAACAATGAAATATCCCATCTGGGTGCGTGGGGCATTGAGTTGGGGCGGGGATGCAAGCAAAACGGGATCTGCGGCAATCTTATTTCTGATGTGGGAGGAGGGGCGATCAAAATCGGAGAGCCGATCTATCGGGAAGAAGACCTTGAGGTCGCCAGCCATAACGTTGTCACCGACAACATAATCGCCGACGGGTGCGCCACCTACATGGCTCCTCCCGCCATTTGGGTTGGGCAAAGCGGTTTCAACGAAATCACTCATAATGAGATTCGAGGAGCATGGGAATGGGCTATCTCCATAGGATGGGTGTGGAACTACCTGCCACCAACCCGAAGCCGCAATAATATCGTGGAGTACAATCACATCCATCATCTGGGTCACAGCGCTCTAGGTACGCACGGCGCCATATACACGCTTGGGCTTTCTCCCGGAACTTGCATCAGGCATAACCTGATTCACGATATTGCGGGTGGGGGGACAGGCATCATTCATGATAACGGCAGTTCGGCCATACTCACAGAGTACAACGTTGTCTGCCGAACCGATGCCGGGGGTTTAGGGGTTAACTTCAACGTTTTGGGCGCCGTGATTCAGAATAATATCTTTGCCTTGGGCAAACAGGCGCAGATGAGCCGTTATGGTGATCTGCCAAACGTTCCGACTCCGCCACCGAACAGCAATTTTCTATATCGCAACATCTTCTATTGGAAGGAAGGTGCTCTCTATTCCGACAAGAAATGGCTTAATTTCGATCTGATACAGGATTACAGCCTTTACTATGAAGCGAGCGGTCGCCCGGTGAAATTTCTTGAGTATGATTTTGAAGCATGGAAGACAAAAGGCTCTTTTCTGGATCAGCACTCAGTCGTCGCTGACCCCCTGTTTATTGACGCAGAGAATGGTGACTTCCGCTTGAAGCCTGATTCCCCCGCATTGAAACTCGGTTTCGAGCAAATCGACATCCGTAACGTCGGGCCAAGGCATCGGGTCAAGTAGCTGCATACAGCGCAAGGTTGTTTCGAGCCAGGGCGTCGTTTCGTTCTTCATTGAGATAGGAAGGATTATGACCGTGCGACACCTCATGCCGAGGGTTTGTCAGCCCATTCTCCTTTGCCTGATTTTTTTGGAGGCGACCCTCTCACCCGCGGGGAGTGATTTGTTCTTGGCTGCAGCTCCTAACCCCCAAAAGGCCGATGAATCCTCTATTCCTAACCGCGTGAATCCTCCACTCACGGAATCGCAAGCGGCTTTCAAACACTGGAAATTTGGGATGTTCATTCACTGGGGTCCCTACTCCACTATCAACAAGGAGTGGTCGATGAAGAGATATTAGGACTTGCCGCCCGGCCAGTTCGAGCGGCGAGCGCACGAGTTTGATCCTCAAGATTTTGACGCGCACAATTGGGTTGACACCGCCAAGGCGGCTGCCGGGCGCGCGCTACATCACTTTTGTTAGCAAACATCATGATGGCTTTTGCAATTTTGGCAGCAAGCTCACCGATTACACATCCATGCACACCCCCGCGAAGAAGGATTTCGTCGCCCTGCTCGCCGCTGAATGTCGCAGCCAGAAAATGCCCCTGTTTATTTATTATTCGCCCCTCGATTGATTGGATGCCCGAACGGGTGCGCCTTGTCAATACTGCATAAGCGGCACGCTGGCGCCTTCTTCATCCGGCAAGCACCTCGCGTGTCAGAAGTGCGGGCGTGTAGTGCGGAGACCACCTGGGCGTCGCTCTTGATGTCTGCGAATATTTGGGGCCATGCGTGAAGTCGTTTCGGCTACACGGCTATCGCGGGAACAATTCGGGGCCTGTTCTCCGTTGGGACGGTCTGAGTTACGTCTGTCCTTTGATAAAGCTTTGACGTGGACCGTCGCTTACAACAACAATCGCGGTCTACCAGAGATCTATATTGCAAGGATCGAGGCGCCCGACCAAACTGAAATCCTTATTTTCGTTCACGACGACGTCTGGATAGAAGATTTCTTCTTCGTGGATCGCGTAACTCAAGCTCTTTCGGAATATGATGTGATTGGAGTGGCCGGAAATGCGCAGACTTCCCGAACAGCCAGGCTGGGCTTTTGTGAACGACAAATTCGAATGGGATGATAAGGCAAACTTGAGCGGTGCCGTCGCCCACGTACCTTCCCCATTTGGGGATGTCAGTCGATTTGGGAATGTTCCGAAAGAATGCCAGTTGCTCGATGGCGTTTTTCTTGCCGCTAGAAAGAAGGTTCTAACGAGCAACGGCGTCAAGTTCGACACGCGACTTAAGTCCCACTTCTACGATTTGGATTTTTGCAGAACAGCACGAACTAAAAACTTGCGACTAGGGACATGGCCCATATCAATCACCCATGTAAGTGGTGGATCGTTTGATTCTCAAGAATGGCGATCCATGTATGAGGCGTATTTGGCGAAATGGCTCGAGTGACAGTTCGTGATTGACCGAGACATCAGGGTTTGATTTCGGTGGATCAGGAAAGCAGTGCACCCTCAGCTCGTAGAATGTCCCACTATCGCCCGCTTTGCCAGCCAACCATTTTCCGCTCTCACCCGCTCACAAGGAGGCCCTACGCCAGTCCAATTTATCTTGCTTCGCTGGCGCACCTCTGACACACCTCCGGCGTAATCTTTGTCAAGACGCGGGAGCCAGGTTTCAGATTGACTCACCGCGGCATTTCGAGAACAGATCGAAGAATAAATTGAGAACAGAATACCCTGGAGCAGGGTGGAAAACCGTGGAACAAGGTGCAGGTAAATCATTGAGAGGCAAAGACGGGCCATTGATTTATTGGGCTCATAACCCAAAGGTCGCTGGTTCAAATCCAGGCCCCCGCAACCAACGCGGGGCCCAATTCCGGAACGGGAGTTGGGCCCCTTTCCTGTTATGTCCCGTGTCTCCGGTAAACCTTAATATGGCAGGTGTTCCCTATTCAACGACCTTGTCAGCGAATTAAGGGCCATCAGACAGTTCAAACTTTACACCAGCACCCCTCGCTGTTATGCTGCGATGGCCCTAAGAGGGGGCGGCCATTATGAAAAGATATCCAGCTTTCTTGCTGCTACTTCTCAGCTTCACCGTTTGTCTTGCGGCTCAGCAAGCGACGATCCAGGAAGAAAAACAGGTCATTGAGACTTATCCTTTCTCCGATCCCGAACCTTCTGCTGTTGATCCCATCCGGCGTGGAGGGGGACAAGAGATATACCCGTACTTCTCCTTTGACGAGGAGAGTGTAACCGGCGTCCATCGGACCTGGAACGTGGTGCGAATGGAGAACCCGTACATTCAGGCGTTCATCCTTCCGGCGGAAGGCGGCAAGCTGATCGGAGCCGTTGAAAAAAGCACGCAAAAGCAATTCGTCTATTACAATCACGTTCGCAAGTACCGGGACATTTCGATGCGGGGCCCCTGGACTTCAGGAGGAATCGAGCTGAACTTCGGCATCATCGGCCACGCCCCATCCACGGCTACTCCGGTCGATTATCTGATTCGGAAGAACCCCGACGGAAGCGTGAGCTGCATCGTCGGCGCCATGGATCTTCCCTCCCGCACCGAATGGAGGGTCGAATTCGTCATGCCCCCCGATAAGGCATATGTGGAAACCCGCTCTCTCTGGTACAATCCGCAACCGCTGGACCAGTCGTACTACGTGTGGGCGAATTGCGCGCAGCATCTTTCCAAAGATCTGGAATTCATTTATCCGGGAACAAAGTGGATCGCCCATGACTACCGGGTCCCCACCCAGCCCTGGCCGATCACCAAGGACGGGCGCAATCTCGCCTTTTACAAGAATCATACGGAGGGGGGCAGCTATTTTGTAATTGGCGCGCTCCAGGATTTCTTCGGCGTGTACTGGCACGATTCGGATTTCGGATACGGTCACTGGGCGTTGCATGGCGATGTCCCCGGCCAGAAGCTGTTTTTGTGGCCGCCGTCGCGCGAAGGAGGTATCTGGGAAAGCCTGCTTACGGACAACGATGGCCACTATTTCGAACCGCAAACGGGGCGTTTGTTGGACCAGAGCGACATGGGGCGGTTCGCGCCATATTCGGCCGACCACTGGCACGAGCTGTACTTCCCTTATAAACAAATCGGCCCCTTGGTAAAGGCCACGCCCTATGGCGCGCTGAACGTGCGGAACACCGGCGACGGCCTGGCGGTGGGCTTTTGCGCGCTGCAGAAGATCGATGAAAAACTGACGGTCCGCTCGGGCGGGAAGGAGGTATTCACGGACCGCATTGTTCTCCAGCCGATGGAGGTTTACAAAAAGACGATTCCGGCGTCCGTCAAGAAAGGTGAATTGCAGGTGGATATCGGCGACAAGCTCTCCTACGCAGACGATCCGAATTCCGGAATCCTGAAACGCCCGCTGAACTTCCCCGAATACGAAACGAACAGCCTGGAGGGCCTCTATCAATCCGCGGAGCGCGACATGGGGAGCCGCCATTACGAATCGGCACTGCAGAAGTACTTGTCATGCTTGCAGAAAGAACCCTCGCACGTTCCCTCCCTGGCGCAGATCGCTGCCATCTATTGCCGCAGGGCCCAATACCCGAAGGCGCTCGACTATGCGGCGAAGGCGCTGGATTTCGTGCTGTACGATCCGGATGCCAACTACATCTACGGCATCATTTCCCGGCAAATGGGGGACTTGGTGGACGCCAAGGAGACGCTCGGATGGGCGGCGCGATCGCCTAAGTACCGATCGAGCGCCAATAGCGCGCTGGGCGGGATCTCCGTGATGGAGGGTAACTTTGAGCTGGCGGAAGAGTATCTACATCGTTCACTCGATTATGATGCCTATAACATCCGCACCTATCAACTTGTCGCCACCACGTATCGTCTGGCAAAGCAGCCGGAAAAAGCGCGAGAGACTTTGCGCAAGATCCTGGAAATCGATCCCCTGAACCATTTGGCCCGGTTCGAACAGTATTTGCTGGATCCCGGACCGGCCACACTGGATCATTTTAAATCCATGATTCGAAATGAACTCCCGCATGAGACCTATCTGGAAATCGCCGTCTATTATGCCAATCTGCGATTGGATGGCGATGCGTTGCGGGTGTTGGAAGCGGCTCCCGATCAAGCGACCATTCGGTACTGGCAGGCTTATCTGCTGCGGGAGAAATCGCCCGCGCAAAGCCACGCAGCGCTGGAGAAGGCCGCTGCCCTATCGCCGTATCTGGTCTTTCCGTTCCGCCCGGAGTCCATTCCGGTGTTTCAATGGGCGGCCGCGGCGTTACCGCAGAATTGGAAAGCCGATTACTTCCTGGGTTTGATCTACTGGGGAATGGGACGGCATGGAGACGCTCTGAAGATGTTCGAGGCCTGTGGAGAACGCCCGGATTACGCGCCTGCTTATGTCTCCCGCGCCTTCCTCGAAAAAGACGCCGATCCCCAAAAAGCGCTGGCGGATTATGAGAAGGCGCTCTCCGTCGGCAAAGCCGATTGGAAAAACTGGTACCACTTAGCCAGCTATTACGGCGAGCGGGGGATGCAGGAGAAGGCGCTCGAAATCGCTTCCGGAGCGGCCCAACAGTTCCCCAAGGAAGACAGCGTGAAAGTGCTGCTGGCCAGTATGGACCGGAACAACGGCCGCTATGAGGAATGCAATTCGATTCTGGCGAATGCCACCATCCTTCCCTACGAAGGCCAGCGGGACGTTCGCGATTTATTCATGCGGTGCCAGGTGGGCCAAGCGCTGCGCGATATGAAGCACCATCAATACGATCAAGCCATCGCGCACCTGGAAACCTCGCGCGAATATCCGGAGCGCCTCGGCACGGGCAAACCCGACAATCCCGATTACCAACTTCAGGATTACCTGGAAATGTTCTGCTACCAGGAGTTGGGACAATCCGGCAAGGCCGGCGAAGCGCGGGCAAGAATCGATGCTGCGGTATCCCCCAATGCGGCCGAAGCCCCGGATCGCCAGAGAGCGCAGGTGGAGAACTGGTACCGCGTGACCTTTCCAGCCGAAGCCGAGCCAAAATCGCTGGACGCGTTGACCTCGATCCTCGCAGCGCATTAGGCTGTTCAACCTTGAGTTGGGCGGGAAACTGAATCCCCGGAATGCCTGAGCTCCGATCTGCCCTTCGGACCGCAGAACCTTCTTCCGTTCGCACAGGAGTCCATATGTCCGCCAGCCAGTTTCTCAGACTTGTAATCGCGATGCTTGTGAGCGCGTGCGTCTGCGTAGGCGCGCAGGAGGGGAGCAGCCCTGGCCATGGGACAAGCGGCGCCGGGAGCCGGGAAGGAAGCCACGTCCCAAAAGGACGTGCTGTGGATCATCCCACACACACACTGGGAAGGCGCAGTTTTCAAGACCCGCGAAGAGTACCTGAAGATGGGTCTCGTTAACATATCCGCGGCGCTGCACCTGCTGGCAGAACACCCCGAATACCGTTTTGTGCTCGACCAAGCCGCGTACGTCCGGCCTTATCTTGAGAGGTACCCCGAAGACGCGGCCACATTCCGGAAATTCGTGAAAGAGGGAAGGCTCCAACTGGTAGGTGGGACCGACGTCATGCCGGACGTGAACATGCCCAGCGGGGAGTCGTTCGTGCGCCAGATTCTTTACGGCAAGGGCTACTATCGGGACGAATTGGGTGTGGACGTCACGGTGGGCTGGAATCTCGACACATTCGGGCACAACGCTCAGATGCCGCAGATTCTGAAGCTCGCGGGCTACGAGTCGTATTGGTTTTCCCGCGGCGTGTCCAGCATGGACACACCCTCCGAGTTCAAGTGGCAGGGTATCGACGGCACCCAGATTCCAGCCTTCTGGCTCCCCCAGGGCTACGGGATCTTTTATGATTCGCCCGCTAACCCTGCCGAGTTCGAGCGCTTTGCGCGGGAACGCTTCGCGGCGTTGACCCCTTTTTCGCGGGGGAATGATCGGGTAGCGCTTGCCGGCGCTGACGTTTCCGAGCCGGAGGGGCAGTTACCGGGTATGGTGAAACAATTCAACCAATCAGGGGACGAACCCTTTTCCCTCCGGTTTGGGGTTCCCACGGATTTTGAGGCGGTGGTGGCGAAACGTCCGGACCGGCAGGTGCTGGGCGGAGAGTTGAATCCCATTTTTCAGGGGATTTACAGCAGCCGGATTGAGCTCAAACAGTGGATGCGGAAGATGGAGGGCTTGCTTTCCTCCGCGGAGAGGTTGGGAGCGCTGGCGCGCTGGCTGGGTGCGCCGCTAGATCCGGACGAGTTGACGCGCGCATGGGAACCCGTGCTCTTCAATCAGACCCATGACTTGGCTTCCGGTGTCATGGTTGACAAGGTTTACGACGACGTCCTGCGTGGGTACAACTTCTCCAAGCGGTCGGCCGATGAAATGATGCAAACTTTCACGAAGCAAATCGCCTCCAAGATCGAAACCCGCGGAGAGGGCTTCCCGGTCGTCGTTTTCAACACCCTCGGGTGGCCGCGCACCGACGTCGTAGAAACTGATGTGGATTTGACCGAAGGCGGATTTAACGATCTCTCGCTTCTGGATTCCGTGGGCAAACCAGTTCCGGTTCAGATCACCGAGGCGAGCCATCATGGCGATGGAGGCATCAGGCACGCTCAGTTCGCTTTTGTGGCCCAAGATGTTCCAGCGCTCGGCTTCGCGGTCTATCACGTGGTTCCGAAAACCGCGAGCCGCACCCCTGAAGGAGAAACTCCCACCCCGCGTCTCGGGGGAACCGCCCCGGCGAAGCAAGAATACCAAGGCTCGATTGAGAATGAGTTTTACCGCGCCACCTTCAACCTCTGGACAGGCGAAATGACCAACCTGGTGGATAAGTTGAGCGGATGGGAAGTCCTGCGGGGCTCGGGTAATGTGGTGGCTGAGGAGCAGGATGGGGGAGATATTTGGCAGCTCTACGGGACGTTGACCGACGGGCAATATTGCGATGACTCGGAAAATCCTGACGCCCGACCGGACGCGTTCGAAGTTCAGCAGCGAGTGGGTGGGAAGCGGGGGCACTACCGCCGGCCCGGTCTTTTCCGAGTACCGCGTTACGCATCCCTTCGGCAAAGGGAGCTTCTCTACGCGCGTGCGGCTTTACGCGGGCTTGCGGCGAGTAGACATCGAGACACAAATCTTGAACAACGATTCGTACGTGCGGTACCGAGTGTTATTCCCGACCACCATCAAAGATGGAAAGCGCACGGACGAAATCCCCTTTGGGGCCATCGAGCGATCTCAGGGGCAAGAATATCCTGCGCAGAATTGGATCGACTATGGCGACGGCGCGCACGGAGTCGCGCTTTTGAATTGTGCGATGCCCGGCAACAACATTGCCGATGGGACTCTAATGCTTTCGCTTTTGCGGTCGGCGGCAATCACGGCTTACGGGTACGGAGGCGGCTATGAGCCCGGCGTCTCGTCGGATTCCGGGCTCGAGCTCGGGCGAGCCTTGACGCTGCAGTACGCGCTGCTACCCCACGCCGGTGACTGGCGCGAAGCGGGCGTCCACCGCGCCGGGTGGGAGATCAACAATCCCCTTATCGTGCGCAAGGTGACGGCCCACGCGGGGAGCTTGCCCAGCCGCTGGGGGTGGCTGGAAGTTTCTGCAGCCCAATGTCAACGTTTCGGCGCTGAAGCCGGCGCGCGACGGCAGCGTGATCCTGCGCGTGTACGAAGCCACGGGTCGGCCGAGCATCGGGGTCACCATCAAGCTGCACGCGGAAATCGCTTCGGCGCACGAAGCTAATCTTATGGAGGATGCGGGGCGCGAGCTGAGGACGGAACAGAACTCCTTCCAATTTGACTTACACCCATTTGAGATCAAGACGTTCAAGTTGCGCCTGCGTCCAGCACAACCTCGACCCTAAGGAATCCAGGACTTGTGGCACAGCCACTCCTGGCTATGCAGACGAAAGATCGATATGAAGGCACAGGCAAGCACAGGCAAGAGTGCTTGTGCCACAACTGCCAAAGACACAGGCAAGAGTGCCTGTGCCACAAGTGCCAAAGACATAGGCAAGAGTGCCCGTGCCACGGGGGCCCATGCCGAATTCTTCAGCAATTGTCGGCGTGAAGGGTCCCCACTGAGTTGACTCGGAGCACGTGTTCGCGAGTACCGCTGCTGATCGCTGAAATGGGCGGTGAGTTGAGCATGAAATCGATGCTGGTGAGAGGAACATTAGTGGCGCTGATGCTGGCCTCGTCCGCGCTGGCGTCCTCGTGGCAGTTCCACTTCGACGGCCCGCTGCCCGAATGGAAGAACGGCCTTCCCGTAGGCAACGGCACAATCGGCGCGCAGGTTTGGGGGACGGGCCCGGCGCTATACCTTACGCTTGATCGCGGCGACGTGTGGGACGTGCGGTACGAAGAGAACCACAGGGCCAGCTACAATTGGAAACACCTGCAACAGCTCGTGAAAGAGCGCAATGCCCCAGCGATTCAGAGGGAAATCATAGCGGATGTCAGTCCGACCAATGACCTCACGCCTACCAAGGTGAGTCTCGGGAGGCTGCGGATCGCGCTTCCTCCGGCTACCGTGGTCGAGTCGGCCGAGCTCGACATGCAGCGGGCGGAGGTCCGCTGGCGGCTGCGTGTCAATGGGCAGCCGGTCTATTACCGGGTGCTCGCCAGCGTGGATCCCAACGTCGTCCTGGTGACTCTGGATGGGCCGAAGCAATGGGCTCCGGAAGTGAACCTGGAGGCTCTCGGCGAGTTGAACGCCAAAGTCGCTGCGGCGCTCGGTTACCCCAAAGCGGAGCGGGGCCACGACAGCGAGTTGACGTGGGTGCGCCAGCCGATGGGGCCGAGCGGCGCGGTGACGGTGGCGTGGTCGGCGCGGCGTGAGGGTGACAGTTGGGTGCTACTGCTGACCATCCCGCGGCAGGATGAGTCCGACGCCGTGGGCACCGCGCGGCGCGAACTGCAGGAAGCACGGGCCCGCGGGACCGAGCGGCTCCTGCGCGAGCACCGCGACTGGTGGGCGGAGCGCTGGGCACGGTCGTCGGTGGAGATCCCCGATCCGGAATTGGAGCGGCTCTGGATCAACGGCATTTACAAACTGGCCAGCAGTTCCTACCGCGGGGTGCCGGCCAATCTGCAAGGAGTGTGGCCGCCGGATGGGGAGATCCCACCCTGGCGCGGCGACTATCACCTCGACATGGATGTGCAAGAGACCTACTGGCCGGCGTACAGCAGCAACCAACTCGACTTAGCGGAACCGCTCAACCGTTGGTTGTTTGACCACGTCATGCCGGAGGGGGAGAAACTGACGCGGCGGTTCTTCGGCGTAGACGGCCTTTGGTTTGGCGGTGCGCTCGATGTGAAAGGCCGGCTGTTCGGCTGCGATGCGTGCTGGGCGACCGTACAATATTGGCTTGGTACTCCAGCCTGGATTGCGCAACACGTCTGGTGGTACTACAGCTTCGGCCAGGATCGCGAGTATTTGCGCAAGCAGGGCTATCCGTTTCTCAAGAAAGCGGTGCGCTTCTACGAGAACATTCTCGCGGAAGGAGCAGACGGCAAGCTGCACGTACCCCTGTCGACCTCGCCGGAGTATTTCAGCAACGACATCGAAGCCTGGACGGCGGATCCGACCAGCGACCTGATGCTGGTGCGCAACTTGCTGCGCTATACCGTTCGAGCGGCGGCCGCGCTCGGCGTGGATGCGGACAAGCGCGAGCTGTGGATGAGCATGGAAAAACGGCTGGCCCCCTATCCGGTAGTGAAGGAAGGCGACCTGAAGGTTCCGTATTTGGTGGCGGAAGGCAGCCTTAAGGTGCAGCCAGATACCCCTTATCTCCGCTCGCACCGCCACCCCATCCATCTCTTCTCGATTTTTCCCGGCGAAGATTTGAACGTGGAAGGATCCCCGGAAGATCGCAAACTCATCGAGCAGTCGCTGCGCGAGTGGATTTTTCGTGGAACGGGGGAATGGATGGGCTGGTCGTTTCCCTACGCAAGCCTGATTGCCTCTCGCGTAGGCCGGGGCAACCACGGGCTGCAACTGCTGGAAGTATACAAGACGGCGTATATCCGGCCTAACGGCTTCCACGTCAACGGTGACTACAAACATTACGGCTACGGACTCTATGACGACCAGCCTTTCACGTTGGAAGGAGAATGCGGCTTCACGGCAGCGGTGAACGAGATGCTGTTGCAAGGATGGGGCGGGCGTCTGCGCATCTTCCCTGCCCTGCCGGAAAAGTGGCAGAACGTATCGTTTCAGAACCTGCGCGCCGAAGGCGGCTACCTCGTTTCCGCCGAGATGCGGAGGGGAGACGTTATCAGCGTCACGGTGGAAGCGGAGAAGGGCGGTGAGGTGCAGGTAGTCTGGCCACACGGCCAGGCAAAGGTGAAACTGGCTGCCGGGGAACGGCGGGAGCTGTTGGCGCCATGTACCAGCGGTTGTGAGGCTCAATGAGGTGAGACGCCGGCCGCCACGGCTAAGGAGGATCGAATGAAACGATTTGGGATTGCCATCGTAGTTTTGACAATCTTTAGTGCGCTCGCCCTCGGGGCGGGCGTCCGAGGCAAATGGAAAGGCAGTGTCATAGGCCGGGAAGGGGCAAGGGCCGTCTACTTTTTGTTCGAAGCTGAGGGCGAGAGGCTAACGGGAAAGATGATCGACAACCACGGCGATAACCTCATTAGCGAGGGCAAAATCGAGGGCGATCAACTTTCTTTCACGATTGTTTACGACCTTTCGGGCGACAAAGTCAAACGGGTTTACCGAGGAACCCTAAGCGGTGATGAAATCCATTTCACTTGCCAGGCGGAAAACGGAGAGAACCGGCGGGAATTCACAGTGAGGAGGATGCAGTGACGGTCGAGAGAGATCTACTGGGACGCAGAAAACTCTTAGGCATGGCCGCTGCGGTCGCGGGTTCAGCGGCCGGGGCCATGGCCGGCGTGGGTGGTAAGACTGCGAGTGCCGTGCCTGGCGATCCGGTTGGCCGCCCCGTCTTTAACGTGCGCGATTTCGGAGCCGCCGGCAACGGCGAGGCGAAGGACACCGCCGCGATCCAAAAGGCTATCGATGCATGCAGTCATGCCCGCGGGGGGTTTGTCTATTTTCCGGCGGGAACCTATCTGACCGGCACCATTCGCCTGAAGAGCAATGTCATTCTCTATCTCCATGTCAGCGCCACAATTCAGGGCAGCAAGCAATTGGCGGACTACGATCTTTTCGGCGAGATCTGCCCGGCATCCGAATGCCAAGCCCAGCCCCGATACTTGATCTATGCCAAGGACGCACAGAATATCGGCATCATGGGGCAGGGGAAAATCGATGGCTCGGGCCGGTCCTTCTGGCGGCTGATGACTAAAGCGGAAATTGAGGAAGTTCTGCTGCAAAGGCCGGAAGGCGGCCGGGTAGCCCAGGATTGGTATCGATGGTTGGACAGGCCGGCTCAGATGATTGAGTTTGAGGACTGTAAGAACGTACGGCTGGAGGGCATCCGTCTGGAGAACGCCCCTTTCTGGACGGTTCACCCGCTCCGTTGCGAGTCGGTCTTTATCGATGGCATCACGATTCACAATCCACTGTATGGCAACAATCTGGATGGTATCGACCCGGACGGCTGCTCGAACGTTATGATCTCCAACTGTAACGTCTACACCTGCGATGATGCCGTCTGCGTGAAGAACGGGAACTATGGCGCACAGGTTTCCCCCTGGCGTTCGAAGAATATCACCGTCACCAACTGCGTTCTCTGCACTACCTGCAACGCGATCAAGATAGATGGCATAGACCCGGATAACAGCATCGAAAATGTGACCTTCAGCAACTGCGCCCTGTACGGCGATCGGCATCCGCAAGATACGGGAAACACGCCATTCTGGCCGGATCTGCAGGATTTCCGTCCCATGTCCGGCATTCATATCGATGTGCCGAGCCTGTCGGGATCTGTCCTCGGTGTCAACGTATCGAACATCGTGATGGAGGATGTTCGAAATCCGATTTTTATGCGTCTCACCAGAACGGGAGAAAATGCCGGTCCCGAGACAGGGGGAACGATCCGCGATGTCATGATCGACAACGTCCTGGCCAGGCGCCAGGGGCTGACGTGCGTGATCGCCGGACTGCCGGGCCGCGATATTGAGAACATCAGTCTGAGCAACGTGCGGGCGACGGGTGCGCAGCGGGGAACGCTGGCCTGGGCCAAGCGGGAGTTCATCCCTGAGTCCGAAGGCGACTATCCCGATTCGTGGATATTTGGCAATCTCCCTTCGCACGGCCTCTACTGCCGCCATGTGAATGGCCTGAGACTAAGGAGTGTCGAGTACGTCCTGGAGGAGCCCGATATGCGGCCGGCTCTGATGTTCGATGACGTCAGGAATCTCGACATCGATGGCTTTGCAGCGATGGCGCCGCCATCGGGGATGCCGGTGATAAGGTTGAAACAAGTCAGCCGGGCCTTCCTTCGAGGTTGCAGCGCTCCACCGGGTACGGGGACCTACCTGCAGGTCGAGGGAGAGGACACGGAGAAGATCTGCGTGATGGGGAATGATCTCAGCGAAGCAGGCAAGCCCATCAGCCTTGAGGACGGAGTGAAGTCGAACGCGTTGTTCGAATCGGGCAATCGGATGCCACCGGCATAGCTAATTCCCCGCCTTGGTTAAGGAAACTTCGGAATTCGAGTAGAACGAAGGTGAAAACAGATGCGGACTCAACAATTGAAACGATCTCAATGTGTCGTTCTGGGGGTAGCAATCAGTTGCCTGTGGAGTCTTTCCGCAAACGCCTCGGACCAGTTTGTGGGAAAACACTTTCGTGGCCGCGGCGATGTGGAGTATCTCCAACTGCTCGACAGTGCTCGCCGCTTGTTCGAGCCGGACCCTGAGTTTCAGAACCTGGCCATGCTCTACACGCCCATCTGGAACGGTCTGGTCGAAGGGCCGACCTGGAACATGTGGTGGATACAGAACAGTTACGGTACCAGTTACTGCGCTCTTCCGTTCCTGCACGAACCTTTCTCGACCTTCCTGCAAAACTCGCAGGATCTGTGGTTCAGCCAGATGGGTGACGGGAATCGCGGCGGGTGTCCCCGTGAGCCGAAGGTCAACTGGGTGGCGCCGGACGGGCAGTTGTGCGACGCGGCATCGCCGGGGTGCATTATCTACAAGCAAGGTGATGGCCAGACCAATATTCACGACTGGGGGCTCGAGTTCACTGCCGCCGGCATTCTCCTCCAGTCTGAGTTGCTGCTCATCAGCCGCGATCCCAAAGCGATTGCCCGGTACCTGCCAAAGATCGAGCGCTCCGCGAATTTCCTCGAAACGCGGCGGAATCCCGGGAACAACCTCTTCTGGGCCGGACCAGCGGCCAATCTGCTGGCCCCCAGCTACGCCGGCTGGAGGCGACCCGATGGCAGCTACGGCCAAGCTTACTTGGCGGGACTCTCCATTACTTATATTGCAGCACTCGACCGGCTGATCGAACTGGAAAAACTCGCCGGCGAACCCGGAAAGGCGAAGCTCTACACAGAGAGGCGCAGCCTTGCCAGGAAAGGGCTGCCGCTCATCACCACGCCGGAGGGGTACTTTATCAAGTCGCTTGATCCGGACGGAAACAAACATGGCGTGTACGGGGCCGCCCAGCACGGATATTTCGAGGCCTCTCCCAATCACGATGCCATCTGCTTTCACGTTGTAGATGCCGCGCAAGCCGAGCGGATCTACGTGAAGATGGCCTCCATTCCCGGGCTCCGTCCTTACGATTTTGTGATTGCCAACTACCCCTCTCTCGACGACATGTACGAGGCGCCCGAGGGGCTGTGGCGCTTTGGCGAATGGGTCAACGGAGGCGCCTGGTCCACGTGTGAAGCGCGCATGATCATGGCCTACTACAGCCTGGGGAAGTACGAGGATGCTCGCCGCTCCTTGAGGAAGCTGTTCAGTTACGCTCACCGTTTCCGAATGGACAACCCGCTTACCGACTTTGGTAACAATGTCTATCAGCCGAAAGAGCCTGTAAATATAACCTACGATGCATACGGGCCAGCGGCGGCATTTATCCGCGGGTTGTTTGAGTATCGGTATCGGGCTGACGGTGTCACACTCACGCCCCAAATCCCTCCTGGAATCACCCGGCTGGAGCAGATCGATCCCATCCGATTTGGAGACAAGAAACTGTACGTAGCCACCGTGGGGAGCGGCCGAATCACTTCCCTTACGGTTAACGGCCAACCCTGGAAATCGTTTGACGACCGGTCGATCTTCCTGCCGTACGATCAGGCGCCGGAGGTTGCGAGAGTGGTGATCGCGCTGGGAGGCAGTCCACTCCAGAACGTATCTTTTGAGCCTGGGACTTCTTCGCCGGAAACAGCAGCAGAAGCAGAGACCGGGAATTTTCCTCCCGCTGTGGCGGCCCTCGACGCGCGAACGGCGAGGCTGCGCGCCTTTCACGATCGGCTTATTGCTGCGGGGTTCGGCGCAGGCTACGAGGCCGCCCATGCCCAACTGGCGCTGGACGCCGTCCACACGCTTCACGAGCGGCGCCGCTTGTTGGCAGCAGGCAAGCTCCAGCGACTCGAACAGTCCACATCACAGGCCGCTGCGGATACGTCTTACGAGAACGCCGCCACTAAACTCATGGATGGCCTCGAGACGGTCATAAAAAGCTATGGGAAATCTGCGGACCCGCACCGGCAAAAGATCTTCGAGCTTTATCTGGCTGGCGAGCAGAAATAATCGGAAAGTAGAGTAGTGCGCACTTCGTGCTTTTCGCCGCGCGACGGGTCGACGTCTGCGGTTTTTCCCTCGTCAATTTTTGAAGGCGCAGACCTCGAAGTGCAGGTGTCTGCCCTACCGGAGGTGCAATGGACCGAAGACAGTTCATAAGGGATTCATTTGCAACAAGCCTGACTGGACTGGCGGGCAGCGATCTTCTTCTCAGCCGCAGTCCGCTAATGGCTGAGAATCTGAAGCTTGCTGCTGCGCCACGCGAGTCTGGGACTAAGCATCGCGTATATGCTCATCTCTTAGATCCCCGAGAACACCCCGATTATACCCGCCGGCACGTTCGGCCACCGAATTGGGACACTTTCGAAGGGCGCACGCACTTTACCGCTTTGCGAGATTTCAGGATTGAGGATGGACGGATCGTCCGCTACGTAGAGAAGATTGAGAAGTACACGCAGAAGTACGAGTTGGGGGACGTGCTCTGGCCAATGTACCCCATCCTTTATGCAGAGAATTTGGGCGACCTCGCGGAGGAGATCAAGCGGCGAAAGCTGTTTCTGTTCGATGTCTGGGCTTATGTACCCGGTTCGGGTCCGGGAGGAATTTGGCAACAGTTCCAGCCGCCTGCGGGTGTATTCGAGTTACTCGAGTCGAAACTAGGCGAGCGCTGGCTGGGGATGGACAATGGGGAGCAGGATGGGCGGTACATCGGTGGTTACGCCTCGCAGTTCTATCCCTCATCGGCTGACAAGCTACAGCAGTATCTGAACTTTCAACGGCACTTCGAGCGGCTTACCGAGCAGCTTGGCAACAAGATGTCGACGCTGGTTTCGCTAAACTTCGGCCACTATTTTCTGAAGGAAGGCATTTACACATTCATTGGGGCGGAGACGGGCCAGGCACTGCCCAACAGTCAAGTCTACTACTCATTCATCCGTGGGGCAGGGAAGCAATATGGTGTGCCGTGGTTCGGGAATGCGTCGGTTTTTAATCGCTGGGGCTATAAGGCTTACGGGAAGGAGGGTACTGACCCCGATGGGAACCATTACGGCCCAACTCGAGGGACGAGTCTCAGCCTCATGAAGCGGCTGATGTATAGCCAGATTCTATACAACAGCATGCTGTTCGGGTTCGACATGGACTTCTTCATGTGCGGGAAAGATCAATCGGGCATGTGCGATGGAGACGAGCTTTCACCGATCGGTCACATTCAGCGGTCCGCTGCGAGATGGATTCGTGAAGTGGGCCAGCCGGGGGCTATGATTACACGCCGATCGCGCTGATGGTGGACTTCTTCGCCGGCTGGACATTTCCCAGGCATCTCTACACCTCGGACGTGTATCAGAGTTTGGGGCAACCTGCCGTACGGGCCCGGCGATTACTTGACCGATGGCGTGCTGGACATGCTTTATCCGGGCTACCAGGATTCTTCTTACTTTCATGATGAATCGGGGTTTCTGACGCCTACGCCTTACGGAGATGCGGCCGATTGTCTTCTGAGCGACGCGCCCGGATGGCTGCTGGCCCGCTACCCGCTGCTTGTGGTTGCGGGCGAGCTCGAGGGCGGGGCGGAAATCCGCGATAAGTTCGAGGCCTACATGAAGGGTGGTGGACACCTGCTGATCACAGCCGGCAACTTGGCAAAACTTCCCGAGGGGCTAGCCGGGATCACAGGTGAAAGGAAGCTTGAAGCATTTCGGAGCCAGGGGAGGGCGTTCAAGTTGGCGAGACGAGGGTAGTGGAAGATAGCCCCTTTGATGTCTATGCGCTGGCTTTTCCCAAAGCCGCACTGGTGCGGGCGGAGAGTTCCGGGGTGCCCGCCGCTGGTGGAAATGCCCTACGGTGACGGTCGCATCACGGTTTTAGCCAGCCCCTTCGGCGTGGGTGCGAGGGAAGCAGCGGGGGTGGGGGTCGCGCTAGGGGAGGAAGTTAAGGACGAAGTGGATAAGCCGTTAGCGAAGCCCTATCCACTGCTCAAGCACGTGCGGAGTATTCTGGATCATGCTTTTCGCGCCCAAGTGCTTTTCGAGGTGGGAGAGGGACTCAGCCTGATTACCTGTCGCAAGGGGCCCGGCGAATATACGTTGGGGGTTTCGAATAATACCTGGCGACAACAGCCGCTGAAGATCGTATCGCACTGTGGCCGCATCGAGTCGCTGCGGGAGTTGGGGCTGGACCAATCGGAGAAAGGGGCGGTGGGCTACTTGCCGGAAGGGTTGGAGAAGACCCCGCTTGGGGTAAGCGATGAGGGGCACATTGCGGGTGGTGACATGCGGATCTTTGCGGTGCGGGTTAGGGAAGAAAATATAGAAGAGATCGCTCATGTCGTTCCTCCTGCGCGTCCACGGGGGCGGGCGTTACCGTTGCGTGGGGCGCGTTCCATCAAGGAAGAGGTGCTGGCACGGCCGAGCTTCTTTGAGCACTTCGACAGTGTGGTGGTGGACTGGCGATACTTGCGCGAGCGCGAGAAGGAGGAGTTGGAGCGGGAAAGTGGATGGATCGGCTTGCAAGGGTTGAAGTTGCTCATCGACTTGACTTCGGGGCATCAACCTTTTTCCTGATCTGCGTTTGGTGGACAACCTCAGAGAGGATTATTTGGCCAGCTTGGCTGCAATCGAAGACGTGATGGGGAAGATGGAGGTCCTCTCCGCACACGATCTTATCCTTTCCCTGCATCGATATCCGGAGAATAACTTTACGGAAGAACAGACTTGGCAGTCGTTCGAGAGAACTCTGCGCCAGTTATGTGAGCGAGCCAGGAGGCGGGAGGTGACAGTACATCTCCGCCTGAGTGTGGGCAAGCCGCCTGAGGACGTAGAGAGAGGCGGTGGAGTTTGTAGGGCGAGTGGGAGCGGCGAACCTTCGTCTGGCGCCCAGCACGGCGTTTCTGCTGGCCAAGAAGAGTCGATCTGCAGGAAGCCACGAGGTTGCTCAAGGAGAAAGTGGGGCTGTGGTTGGTGAATACGCCGCAAATGGATGTTGTGGGGAGAGTTTGGAACGCCAACGCTCCCGATCCAGGGGTACCAGGACAGCCAGAGCTTGGCGAAGATTCTGGCCATTGCTCCTGAAGCGCCGCTGGTTTTGGATGTGGTGTACAAGAACCACGACGAGGAGTACCTGGACGCGAAATCTCTGCAGGAGATACTGACACAACAAGGCGCATAGCTGGGCCGGAACTGATAGCGCAGAGTCGCAAAGGCAGAGACCCTGCTACCCTGGTGTCCAAGCTTTAATGTCGCGGTAGGGATACCGATTACCCGGCACCCCCCGCACGGATCCGTACGGGCGCTCGTTAGCGCATACGGCTCTTAACTCGGATGCTGGGCGGCGAACCGCTCTAAGGGCCAGGGATGCAGCACGCGCGGGACGGGCAGCCAGCGAACAGCCAGCCGGTGCAGGCGGTCCCAGTTGAGCCGGTGGCGTTGGCTGCGTCGCCGCAGTTGGGTTCGCCACAGACGGGTCAACCGATCCCGGAAGCTGAGCAAGCTGTCGAGGTTTCCCGGTACCGCATAATAGTTGAAGAAGCCTTGCACGACCGACCGGAGCCACTTTCCCGTGCGCGCCATCGCCTCGTGCCGACGCTGCCGGAGTTGCTGCTTGAGTTCCTGCAGCTTCTTCCGCAGTCGCTTGCCGATCGTCTGGCGCTTCACCGTAAAGTACCCCTTCCGGTTCTTCCCGCTGATGTGCGTGAAGCCCAGAAAGTCGAACGTTTCCGGCTTGCCTTCTCCGCGTCGTTGCCGGTTCAGTTCGGCGTACCGCCCAAACTCAATCCGGCGCGTTTTATCGGGATGCAGTTCCAGCCCAAACTTCCCCAGCCGTTCCCGGAGGTCCTCCAGAAAACGGTCGGCTTCTGTCTGCGCCTGGAATCCGAGGACCGTATCGTCGGCATACCGCACCACGACCACGTCTCCCCGCGCGTGCTTCTTGCGCCACGCGTGCACCCAGAGGTCAAAGACATAATGCAGATAGATGTTCGCCAGCAGGGGTGAGATCACCGCCCCTTGCGGCGTACCCTGCTCCGTCTTCGACCATTCGCCTTCCTCCATCACTCCGGCCTTCAGCCATTTCTGGATGAGTCGGAGAATCCGGCGGTCGGCAACGCGGTGCTGCACGAACTTGAGCATCCATGCGTGGGAAATCGAATCGAAAAATCCCCGAATGTCCGCGTCAAGAACGTAGTTCACGTGCTTCCGGGTGAGCGCCACCGCGAGCGCGTCCAGCGCTTGATGCGGGCTGCGTCCCGGTCGAAACCCATACGAAAAGCCCAGAAAGTCCTCCTCGTAAATCGCATTGAGGATGGTGACCACGCCCTGTTGGACGATCTTGTCCTCCAGCGCCGCAATCCCCAGCGGACGTTGCCGCCCGTCGTCCTTTCGGATGTACACTCTTCGCGAGGGATGCGCTCGATAGACTCCCCGGTGGACCCGGCCGTGCAGATCGGTCAACCGACCTTCCAGCCCGGTCTGATACTCCTGCCACGTCACGCCGTCTACCCCCGGTGCCGCCTTACGCTTCAGGGCGTAAAAGCTCTCCCGCAGCAGATCAGCCGTTAGGTGGTGGAGCAGGGCCGTGAACTTCATCTCCTGGTGTTGCTTTGCGGCTTTCCGCACACCCGCCAACCCCTGGGACACGCGTACTTCGCTCTGTGTCGATGGCGTGCAGGACGGGCAAGTGTTCTCCTTGTTCAGGGGCCTTCCCTCCCCCTTCTCCGCCGACGATCTTCCGTCGTTGTTCGATTGGTTCATCGGTACTGTACCCCTGTCCGACTCCTCCCCAACGTGCATGCGGGCCGTCTGGCCTTACGCCTTCGCCCGCCGGTCCCCTACTCCGGGACATCGGGGAGGTCTCCCGGTTCTCGTGCAGAAAGTGTCTAGGCGTGTCTGGGGTCTCTGACTACGCAGGGTCGGCCTAGGGCTCGCGCTATCGCCCGGGGTCGTGTTGCCTTCCGCCTAACTTAAGGACGTCGGCACCCTGATTGCCAATTTTCGGAGCTCAATACCCAGCCCACCTATCCCCCTGTTTACGCTTCACCGTATGCCTCGCGACATGCAGCGCAAAACTCGGGGCCGAGTGGTTCGCTACTCCTTTCTCGTAAGGATTTTTCATCCTCTGCTTCCTGCCGGTTTATCCCGGCGCACAACTATATGTGTTTTCATCAACATTCCGGCTTCGTTCCTAAGTTTTCCACAGGTCGCGGTAGGGATACGGGTTGCCCCGTACCCCCCGCACGGATCCGTACGTGCGCTAGTTAGCGCATACGGCTCTTATCGCGGATGACTAGCGGCGAAGCGCTGCGTCGGCCAAGGATGCAGAACGCGCGGTAAGGGGAGCCAGCGGGCAGCGAGGCGATCCAGTCGGTCCCAGATGGGGCGGTGGCGTTGGCTACGATGGAGCAGTTGCGTGCGCCACAGCCGGAGCAACCGGACCCGAAAGGTCCCCAAGCTGTCGAGGTTCCCCGGCACCGCATGGTAGTTGAAGTAGCCTTGCACGACCGACCTGAGCCACTCGCCCGTTTCCGCCACCGGATCATGCCGGCGCCGTCGGAGTTGCTGCTTGATCTCTTGCAGCTTCGCCCGCAGGCGCTTGCGCATCGTCTGACGCTTCACGGTAAAGGGGGAAAAGGTGTCAGGAACGTGTGAAGAAATGTGTTTGGAGAAGCACGGATTCGAGATGATGGTCGAATAACACGTCACATTTTTTGCGTGTTAAGTTCCCAGCGGAAGATGATGCCTTTGACCGGCGTGTTCATCCTTCGCGTTTGCATTGTCTTCGCTCCCATCTTTTCATTCTCCCCTCCTAAACCGAAGCCAGCGCGGCTTGGGTGAGGGTTGCTCGTCGCCTTAAGGCAAACCAGCGGGTTAGGTTATAGCTCAGCGCCGCCCAAGTGGCTTCCAGAGTTGCTTTCAGGCGGCCTCGACAGCGGAACTGGCGCAGGCCGCATCGTTCTTTAATCCAGGCGTGGGGAAACTCCGCGACGCGCGACCGTTGCGCGTAAATCTGTTGCGCGGCTTCGGTGGCCATCTTGGCCTTAAAGGCTAGGGTCGCCGCGGGTTCCTCGCTGCGCGCAAGCGAGCGCACCCAGGCGGGGCGGGCTTTCGGCGGGGCGCACTGGCTGCGTAAGGCACACCTCTGGCAAGCTTCCTTGGGCGCGCGATAGACGTGGATGCGAAGTCCCTGCTCGCGATTCTGCGTCGCCTGGTGAGTCAACGTTTCTCCCGCCGGGCAAGTGAAGCAATCCCGCTCACCATCGTAGGGGAAGGCGCTGGCCAGAAACGCGGCGCTGCGGCCTTGGGCGTCGCGTTCGCCCGGCTTCCAACTCGCTTGCCATGACCCATAAAAGTCCACGCCGTAGTTCCCCGCGGCCTGCACCGAAGCGTGATTGGTATAGTCGCCATCGGCCACCACCTGCTGCGGGTGGCGTCCCAAGGTCTGCTGGCAGCGCTCGAGAGCCGGTGCGAGTTGATGGTGATCGACGGCCTCGGTCGTGGCGTCCACATTCACGATCAGTCCGTGCGCGGTGTCGGTCAGCAGTTGCACGTTGTAGCTGGGAACCGTGCCGCCCTCGCCATTCCTCATCACGTGGGCTTCCGGATCGGTGCTCGAAGCGCGCGCCACAAACCGCTCACGATCCTCTTTTTTCTCGCTCTGCATTCTCTCCACCTCGCGCACCGCCGCCTCCAAACGGCTCTGCCGTTGCCGCGCCGCCCTCTGCCGCTTGCCCATCTGCTCCTCTTCCGCCGATAGTTCCTCCATCAGCCGCACTTGCTCGCGCGCCAATTGCAGGTGAGCTTCCAGCTTCTCCTGGCGGCGGAACGTGTTGCCGCCGGCATTGGCCTTGATCTTCGTGCCGTCCAGCGTCACGCGCTCCAAGGTGATCAGACCCTCGGCACTCAACATCCCCAGCACCTGCACGAACAGATCATTCAACGCCGCTTGATGACCGGATCGAAAACCCGACAGCGTGCGATGACTGATCGGCTCCAGCGCGCACAGCCACTGAAAGGCCGGTTCAAACTCGCACCGGCGCGCCACCTCGCGTGCCGAACTGATGCCACGGCTATAGGCATACAGCCATAGACTGATCAATACCTGCGGATCGGTGTGCTCTCGCCCCGCCCGCCCCTCCACCGAGCCGATCTCGGCATAATACCGACTTAGATCCAGCCGCCCCACCAACTCCCAAATCGAGCGCGCGCTGTGATCTTCTTCAATCAGTAACTCCACTTCAATGGCCCGCATCACCATCTGACGACGATTTACAGCAACCAGCCGTGGACGAATAACCTGAGTGTTTTCGCTCATGCTTCCACTCTGCTTCACCCCAGTTACCACAGCTACGCAGTGTCGTAAATTTCTTCACACGTTCCTGACACCATTTCCCCCCCCATTTCGCCTTCAGGCCTTCACCTCATTTTCCCTCCGAAAGAGGACCTCGATGTCCTTCCTCCAACTATCGTTGATTCCCACCTGAACGGTGCGGATGGCTGGATCCAGGTACCTGAGCATTCGACCGGTCGTGGAGTGGAAGCGAAAGGCGGGACACACCAGATAGAGCAAAGGCGCAGAGTCGGCGAGTTCGATCCCCGGGAAATAGCCGAATTTCTGAAACTGGCCCCTCTCTTGCAGCCACTTGACGCGCAGCCAGTAGTCCAAACCCTGGAGAGGAAGGTTGATATCTTCCTGCACCTTCAGCTCCAACACGGCAAGGCGACCGCCTCGCGTTGCAAGGAGGATGTCAATGATCCCCCTATCCATACCCGAAAACGCCGGCACCTGGGGATAGATGCAGGTAGGCGAGAGAGCCGGGTCGAGCTTGGTGACGTCCCGCACGACCATGCCTTCGAGCCAGCGTTCGGACTGGAGCCGGTAGAGATCGCTCGCGGAATCCGGGCTTGCAGCGCGGCGAACACTCAGGACTCTCTCCAGCAACTGGCGAATTTCTGCGTAATCCCCTTCCTCAGCCCGGCGGGCATTACCCGGCAAGCCAAAACTGACGCGCGGGGCGAGCAGACCCTCGATGCGCGCAACTTCCAGGCCTAGGACGCGTATCGAGAGCGCCGTAGCATCGGGGTCCGCCACCACTTCCACGTTGGCGAGGAGTTGACCCAGCAGCCGCGTAAGCAGTCCGCGATGATACGCGATGAAGTCTTCGGCACGGCGGCGCGGCGCGAGCCGCGTTTCGACGTTGCCGCAATCTTTCCAATCGATAGCGCGTGGCCGATCCCCGTTCACGGACCACTCGAGAATCTCCACTTGAACGGCTCGATGGTTGAGGTAGGCGGCGCGGTGAGCGCTGCTTTCAGCCGTGTGGGGCGGAAAGAAGAGCTTTAATTTGGGGTAAATCGCGCGGTCCGAGCGGCTGCGGAGCCAATCCAGCCAGATCAATCCAAAAGCCAAGGCCGCGTCGGCAGCAGCGGGCGACTCCCGTTCGCCGAGGCCGAGGAAAGCCCAGGCCGTCCGCCCCTGCCGGGCCACACCCCTCGTGTACCAGGAGGAGAACGAGTGTTCCCGGTCAGACCTGTGACTGACGCGCTCGAAGGTCCTGCCCGGGTATTCCCGTGACAGCATTGCGAGCAGTTGCTTCTGAAAGCTCTCGCGTGCCGGCGCCTTATCGGCAACCGCGGCGCGATCCAGCTCGCGAAATTCCAAAGTAGTGGTCTCACGGCCTCCGGGCTTGCGCACAAACAGGCCGAGCCTCTCACCATCGCGATAGGCGATATCTTCCACCCGACGGCTCACCGAGCGCGCGGCGTTCCAGGCCGCAAAAATCAGCTTGCCAAATTCAATCGTGAGTCGCCAATCGGCGGCGGAAAGATCAAAGAGCTCGACCTC
This sequence comes from uncultured Acidobacteriota bacterium, assembly GCA_963765485.1. Lineage (GTDB taxonomy): Bacteria > Acidobacteriota > Terriglobia > UBA7540 > UBA7540 > CAVROP01. The sequence goes on from CAVXWN010000052.1 coordinate 55,321, forward strand.
ATCTTCCACCGCCACGGGATGGCGGAGAGACTTGATGAAGAGTTCGATTTTGTCTCGTAGTTCGTGCCGAGAAGGTCGCTCACCACTCATAGACCCAGACATAGCTCGTGGCCCGGCTGCGCTGCGGCGTGCCATAGGGTTTGCCGTCTTTTTCTTCGCCGTTTCGCCAGGCTAGGCGCAGCCCCTTTTGGAAGATTATCGGATCTTCCACATGAAAACGGTAAGCAGAAAACCGGCAGGCGCCGTCCGCATCTTCCTGTTTGTGCGTTAAACCTGAGATAGGCAAGTGGTACATGCCGCGGTTGAAGTAATATGTGCCGAGGAAGTAGTCTTCGGTTCCCGAGGAGAGCAAAAGGGGTTCTTTTGCGCCATCCATGTACGCCCTAAGGGTGGTTTCGAGATAGTTGAAATTCTTGCTGGCGACTGCCAGGGTCACTTGGTAAACGGCGCCGGCGCGCGACGACTGGCAGATGTCAAGAAACTGCAGAGGCTCCAGCTCAACATTGTCGCGCACCTCGAGCCGCAGGCGCGTGTTATCCGGCAGGCGGATATTGCCAAGGAAAACCGGGAGGTTCTCGACTCCTCGGATGATCCACCAGAACGTTTGGGGTTTCTCGACGCCCGCGCCGAGTTGGCCGGTAACCCGGATGCTCTTACCGAAGGGGATGCGGTAAGTATTGTAGAGACCGCTGGGATGACCGGTCTTTCCCATACGCTCGGAACCCCACGGGGCGGAGGGATCGCCCCAGCCGATTCCGTGACCAAGAAAAAGCTCCATATCAATCGAGGGCTTGGTTTCTCCATCGACATAGTAGCGAATTCGAGTGCGGTCGTATCCCGGCCAGTCACCGCCAACCCACATCTGCGTCAAGCATCCGGAGCCGTCATGCTGGAAGAGCACCACCTCGCGGTCGGGGTAAAGCATTCCTTCCTTACCGGCGGTCCCAAAGGTCTCCAGCCCCGCCACAGATAGGGCGCTCTCATGGCTATCGAGAACACTTCCGGAATTTTTCGAACGGCAACCGAGGGAAGTAGCAGCGAGTATCAATGCTATTCCCCAGCAGAACGCGAGGCGCCTGCTATTTTTCGTCCCCGCAAGATTTGGACTCTTCATTTCGTCCTCCTTCGAACCCTCGATCCAAGCACCCAGCCGAACTCTTTCCGCCCCCCGCTCGTTTCTCATAACTCTTTCATAGAACTTTTGACAGAACCCTTCCGTGTTAAGTCTTTTCCGGACACCCAGGCGGCGGAGAAGAATCCTCGCATCACGCCAAGGAGTTGCAAACCAACCGGCACGTCCCGACCCCGCAGGGCGGGATCGGCGCCACACGTCGAGTCGGGCCCCGCGATGTCAGGGCGCCATCGTTGAGGCGAAATGATAACTTCCCGAACCAATTTCGTAAACCGCCGCGCCCGCAGTCGTTCGCAGATAATTGATGCCCGGTGTTTCGCCCGCCAGCCTGCCACTTTCTGTTACGGATGCCGCGGCTTTGGCCGGGATGTACACCGTTGCCGTAGTGTTAACAGGTACGGTGACGCTCCACGTAAAGCGGTCTCCTTCACGCCTCCAATCGCTCACAATTTCGCCGTATGGCGACTTGTGCGAAGCCTTTACGAAAGTCAGATCACCGACCAGAGTGGGGCGCATGATGATGTGCTTAAAGCCGGGGTGTTGCGGATCGGGGCGGATGCCCGCCAAGTTTTCATAGAACCAAGTGATAAGGTCGCCAACCAACATCAAATGGTTACCCGAATTCATGGCCGGATTGGCTGTATCGCCATTCCAAAGTTCCCAGATGGTGGTGGCGCCTTTGCTTATCATATAACCCCAACTCGGGTATGACTTCTGGGAGGCGATCTCATAAGCGACGCCCGGGCGGCCGTTGTCGGTGAGCACCTGCATGAGCCACTGGCCGCCGATCAGACCTGTTGCGACGTGCCCTTTGTCTTGTTCCTCAATCTTCCGGACCAGCGCTTCGAAAACCCTCTGCCGGTCCTGTTCCGGAACCATACCGAAGGCCAAAGGAAGGACGCTGGACGTCGGGGAGCCGTTGCTGTACCGGCCGGTCGGCTGATGAAAGTAGGTCTTGTTGAACGCAACGACCATCCTGTCAGCAAGCTGGTCAAAGTCTTTCGCATCGCTTTCTTTACCAAGCAGCGTTGCGTTGCGGGACATCAGCCGCAGCAGATGGTAGTAATAGGCTGAGCCGAGCACTCCCCCTTCGGTCTTGCGGGCCGGGTCACTCGAATGGATCAATTCGGGTGATTCCGGCGGGACGCACCAATCGCCATAGACATCTCGCGGCATGAGATCGTCCTTGAGGTACGTCTGCATATGAGTGATCCACTTCTTCATTCCCGCATAGTGGCGTTCAATCACTCGCAAATCGCCGTACTGATCGTAAAGGTGGTCGGGAATAATGATGAGGCTAGATGGCCAAGTGACGTTGTCAGAGTAGAGAGGCCAGTACGACGGCGACACGTCGCTGACGCTCCCCTTTGCGTCCTGAGAGTCCGTCATGTCCTCCACCCACTTTGCATAAAGAGCGGCAACATCGAATAGGTAGGGCTCGCCTCGGCTTTCGGCAGACCGGTCACCGAGCCAACCTTGGCGCTCGTCGCGCTGCGGGCAGTCGGTGGGCATACTCCGGTAGTTGTCTTTGGTCCCCCAGACCACGCTCTGGTAGATCTGGTTGAGCAGTGGATTGGAAGTAGCGAAGTCGGCGTGTTGCTCTACGGCGTCGTGAACTCCTCGTCCCTCCAGGGAGGACAAGTCTGGCTTGCCGGGGAACCCCCTCACTTCCACGTAGCGGAAGCCATGGTACGTGAAGCGTGGCTCATACACCTCCGTCCCATTACCCTTCAGTGTGTACAGATCGGTCACCTTTGCGGAGCGAAGGTTGTCCAGATAAAGTGTGCCGTCAGGCCGGAGCCGTTCGGCATGGCGCAGCAAGACTTGTCTTCCTCTTGCTCCAGAGACGGTCAGGCGGCACCAGCCCACCATGTTCTGACCCATGTCAAAGATGTAGACGCCGGGGTGGGGTCGGGTGATTGCCAACGGCTTGAGGCTTTCCGTGACGCGAATAGGTTCAATCGGTTGAGCGGAGAGGACTCCCGCTGGGCCTTTTACCATGTGCGCTTGTTGCCAGCCGCTATCGTTAAAGTCCGGTTGGCTCCAGCCCTCCATTTCTTTACGCGCATCGTAGACTTCACCGTCATATTCGCTGTTGGCGCGGATCGGTCCTTCGGTGGTCAGCTTCCAAGTCCCGTCGCTCACCACGCGCTCCAGCTTTCCGTCGCTATATTCGATTTCGAGCTGCAGCAGCAGCTTGGGGTAGCCAAAGGTCCGCATAAAGGTGGGAACGTCGTGCCGCGGCGCGAAATAGCGCCCGTTGCCGAGAATAACACCGGCCGTATTGGAGCCCGGCTTTAGCCGCTTTGTGACATCGTAGGTCAGGTAGAAGGCTCGCTTGTCGTAATCGGTGAGGGCGGGAACCAGAACATCGTCGCCCACCTTGGCGCCGTTCAAGTAAGGCTCAGAGAGGCCCAGACCCGAAATATAGAGCGTGGCGCGCTTCACCTGTCCTCCCACCGTGAAGTCCTTGCGCAGCATGCGGGCGGGCAGGACGCGTCGCTCCGCCCAACCCACTTCGCCCCAGGGAGCCATGCCGTATGCCCCCACGAGCTTAGCAGGCTCCCAGGCCGCGTCGCTGAACTCGCTCTTATACCAATCGGCGGCCTCGGCTGGCGAGACTCGCCACTGCCGGTCGCTGTGAATAAACACCGTTTCGCCACGCGCGAGCTCCATCTCGAGTCCGCCAATCAGGCCTGAAGGAGCATGGCCGGAAGCACTTACGGCGACTGCGAGGAGGTTGGCGCCGCCGTGTAGCTCTTGAGTGATGTCAAGCGAGATCGGGTCCGCGAGTCCCTTTGCTGACTTAACTTCTTTCCCGTTGACATAGAGCGTAGAAGCGCCGGAACCGACTAGATACAGAAGGGCGTCCGAGACCGAATTGTTTTGCGGAATCTCGATCGTGCGGCGGAAATACCTCTTGCCGGAACCGACCTGGGACGACCATATCCAGTGAGCTTCCTTCAACTGCTCCGGCTTACCCTCCCCGCCGTCAAGTCCGATCCACTTCCCCTTCCAATCTGTGGGTTTGAGCAGCCCCATTGACCAAAACGCCGGCTCACTCCAGGCCGAAGGCGCTCCGTGGTCGTCCCAAACCCGCACTTTCCACCACACCTGCACGCCTGAACCGAGCAGTTTGCCTGCGTAAGGTACATGAATGGACTTGTCAGACTTGACTGTTCCAGTGTCCCAGAGATCTCCTCGATCGCTGCCTAAACGCTCTTCGCTGCCGGCCGCCAGGATTTGGTAAGCCTTCTGCATCTGCCCCCGCGCGCCTCGATCGGTTGGCTCGAGTGTCCAGCTCAGCCGCGGCTGCAACGTGTCGACCCCGAGCGGGTTCTTGCGATACTCGCAACGCAAGTTCACTGGTCGTAGGAGTCCCTCTGCGGCGGGAAGACCAGAAACCATAAGCAGCATTAAGAAAGTCAACGCAAGACTGCGGATGCACATTCAATAACTCCTAAGCATAGGGATTCTGTTCACTGATACTGCGCGCATTCCGAGCTGATCACCAGCACCAGCGTCGGCCTCGGGTGGGAAGTATACGGTTAGCTAAGGGATTTGAGAACTGAAATGTGAGTCTCTATCAGAGGGACCGATGATGCGGCACTTCGGGAGGTTTCGGCGTTACCCGTCGTAAGACGTGCGACAGCTCATCTCCCCATCCTTAACGATACAGTCGGAAGTTAACCACGACTGTGACGCGAACCGGCACGGGTACGCCGTTATGTGTCGCGGGCTTAAACGTCCACGTTTTGACGGTTTCGATTGCGCTCTCGTCGAGCCCATCTCCCAAGGGCTTCGAGATCTCTTGAGCGTCAGTGACGTTGCCATGGGAGTCGACAACGATCCGTAGTTGAATCTCACCTTCGAGCTTGTCGTGGCGGGCTTGGAGGGTGTACGCAGGTTCCGGGTTGTAATCAAGGAGGGGCGGTGTGACGCCTGCGTTCGTCCCTGTCTGGCTGGGCGACATCGATTCAAGAGCATTAGGGACCTGTTTGACCGGCTGCTTGACGCGCTTGGCGCCGCGAATGGTTCGCAGAAGAGATTCCGAGGCCCCGGCGGCGCGCAGCATCGCTAGGTCTTCCTCAGTGGGGTCGAAGTCGATACCGCGCTCATGGACGCCTTTTCCGATTTGACCGGCGTCTTCCCCGCGGCCCAATGATTCCAACAGCAGGTCCCTGCTGAAAGGCCTTATCGCAGCCGTTCGCAAGGCGGCGACGAGTTCATCCTTCGCCCCACTCGACCGGAGTCTCTCGAAGTACTCGTCGGTGGGCTGGAATCCGATTCCGCGCTGCTGCACCATATCAACGATCTTCTCGCCGCGCACACCGCCTGCCAAAAGCAATAGGATGTCCTTATCGCTCAGCGGCTTTATGGGTTCCGAGCGCCAAGAGCCCCGCATGGCGCTAATGACCGCATCGTCCGCTCCCGCCTTGCGAAATTCGTTGATGACCTCGTCGCTCGGCTTAAAAGCGATACCGTACCGCTCCACTGTCTCAGCAACGACCCTGTTGGGCACTGAGCTCTTCACCAGTTCAAGAACTTCAGCCTTTGACAATGACCCCCGCGGCGACTGAGGGACCGCCATTGCGATAAGGCTTGCAGCAGCCAAAAGAACAGCGCAAAAGATGGATTTCATGGTGCTCACCACCACGATCGAAAAGCTGCGACTAGTTGCACGATACGATATCACTCGATACGCTTGAGGTCCAGTGCATGGCGGATTTGATTTTGGTGACCCGGGTTTCATGATGATATCTGGTCATGGAGATGTACACCTACCCCATCACCGTTGAACGTGAAGGCGGGAAATACTGGGCCTACAGCGAAGATTTTCCTGGAGTGTATGGGCTCGGAAATTCCATCGAGGAAGCTAAGGCCAGCATCCTAGAAGCCGTGAGGTTCTATATTGAGGAGTGCCGCAACCAGGGGACAGGTTAGTCGCCAGGTGCTTCTCTACCTTTTCTCTTTCCGTAAGATGTCGTGGGTGCCGATACGCCGGAGGACGAGCGTTTCGCCACTGACTTCATAAGTCATTCGATAAGACAGGGTCACACTCGCTTCCCAGATGTTCTCGAAGCCCCGCATCTTCTTTGACCTCAAAGAGGGGTATTGGGGGGTTTTCTGTTACTCGAGCAATTGGCTAGGATTTCAAATCTCCGAGAAGGGCGCCCACGGAGTCGCTTTCTTTGTAGTCGCCGCGCGCCAGTGCCTCGTCCACTTCTTGCTCTTTCTTCTGCCACTCGGGCGTCCAGAACCAGAGTTGGTCTTTGGGAACAAGGCTTGCGGGGATCATCTCGAGGCGCCCCCCCACCAGCCGCATGAGCAGGTGATCGCCCTCCTTGAGGCGCAAGGCCGCGGAGATGCGGTGGGGTATCGTGACTTGGCGCTTCGCCCCCAATCGAACTGCTTCTTCCAAGACGGACTTCGCTTTGGCCATAAGCGTTCCTGCTTCGCGGAATTCCGACAGTCCGATTTTCCTACGCAGCCGGCGCCGAGTCAAGCAAGATCAGGGAAGAACCCTCGGGTACTACGAGCATAGGCCGGACTGGTTCTGGTATGTACTACGGTTTTTCCACGCCCGGTTTCGTATCTCTGAGTACCGAACGGAGTCACGCCGTAGCTTCTTCTGCTGCCCGGCGCTGGAAGATCTCAATGTAGCAGTTGACCAGGGACACGGCGGCGGGAGTGACCCGGTGAATGCGTACGGTGCCTACCTGCCACCATCGGGGACCCGCCCGCGAGCTTCTGGTCTGCCGTTACGTTGCAGAGATTAGCCTCTCGTAGTCACTGTGCGAACCGATCCAGAACCAGAAAAAGAGATCTCCACGCCGCGCGGCCAAAGCACGATGGGACCGCGAAATACGCACCGACCAGAAAGAACCAACCGGCTTTAGGCGCAGGGATGGGTGAAAGGGGTTCTGCGCGAAGAGGTCATATTGTTTTCTGGCTTGCTCTTGGACTGCTTGTGGCAGGCTGTCATAAAGAGCCCAGAATTCCGGGGAGGCGTGAGAGGTGAAGTTCAATGTTGCTCTTGCCGAGAGCGCAGGCCCTTTTCCAGCGAAGTGAATTCACCTTCATCGATTTTTCGATTGATCTTCTCGACTAGGTGGTGGCCGCGGCCGCCCGGAGAAAGATCCTGCTCCATTTCGGCGTCCCAAGCCTGTTCTTCAAGCTGCTCAAACCAGTCCGCCAATTTTTGGCGCTCTGGCTCTGTGAGCTGCTCGATTGCTGCCTTGATCGCTTCTACCGTCATACTCCAAGCCTAACCTTGTCAACTGGCGGATGCAAGTCCAAACGCGGCAGACGCGCTTCCTCATGCGTCAAGAGCCGCTGGGTCACTGGAGAGACCCTCTACCCTCGAGACTCGGCGCCGCTGCCCGTTGAGGCTCGATATTCAAACTGACGCTTGTTCCGCTGCTCGGCGCTGGAAGATCTCGATGTAGCAGTTGACCAGGGAGACGGCGGCGGGGGTGATGCCGGGGATGCGGGAGGCTTGGCCGAGGGTGAGCGGCCGGACGCGAACGAGCTTCTCCACCACTTCGCGGGAGAGGCCGGACACCTTCTTATAATCGAACCAATCCGGGATGCGCCGCGACTCGGCGCGCTTCATTCTCTCCATCTGTTTTTCCTGCTGTTGGAGATAGCCTTCATATTTGAAATCGGTCTCGATGCGGCGGGCTTCCTCGCGAGAGAGAGGACCGCCCTGCCCGACCCCCTCACCCGTCCCCCAGTGGATTCCCGCTTTCGCGGGAATGACCTCACTTGGCGTCACCCCCGCGAAAGCGGGGGTCGAGATCCCGCTGCCAACGTTCAGCGTACGCAGCCCCTCGCCGATCCATTCCATCAAGTCATCGATCTTGAGTTCGGGGCGCTTCAGGAGTTGCGCGCCGGTAAGCGGTGAGGGCGCGGTGAATTGCCCGCCGGCCGCGAGCCCAAGCTGCGCGTAAATCTCGCGTCCCAGGCGCGAATTGGGGTCCAGGCGGGTTTCCAGCAGCAATCTTGTGGCGGCGGAGATTCGCGCCTGCTTTTCCAGAAATGCTTCGTAATCCGTCTGCCGGATGGTCCCCACTTGATAGCCGAGCGGCGTCAGGCGCTCGTCAGCGTTGTCGATGCGCAGGTGCAGCCGGAACTCGGCGCGCGAAGTGAACATGCGGTAGGGCTCATCCACACCCTTGCTCACCAGATCGTCGATCAGGATACCCGTGTACCCTTGTGTGCGCTCAATCCTCACCGGTTCTTTGCCCTGCACGCGCAGCCCGGCGTTGATTCCCGCCATGATCCCCTGGCAGCCGGCTTCCTCGTAGCCCGTCGTGCCGTTGATCTGGCCCGCCAGGAAAAGGTCACGGATCTTCTTGCTCTCGAGCCACGGGTAAAGCTCCGTCGGCTGCACCATGTCGTATTCGATAGCGTAGCCGGGGCGAATCATCTCCGCATTCTCGAGGCCCGGGATGGACTTCACCATGGCCGCCTGGACGTCGATGGGCATTGATGTGGACATGCCGTTGAGGTAAATCTCGTACGTATCCATTCCCTCGGGCTCCAGAAAAAGCTGGTGCTGCGGCTTGTCCGGGAACTTGACGATCTTATCTTCGATGGAAGGACAGTAGCGCGGGCCGATGCCCTTGATCTGGCCGGAATAGAGGGGCGCGCGGTGCACGTTCTCGCGGATGATGCGGTGCGTCTCGGCGTTGGTGTAGCCGATCCAGCAGACGGTCTGCGGCTGGGTGATGGCCTTGGTGCGGAAGCTGAAGGGCGTGGGAATGGGATCACCCGCCTGCACCTGAAACCTGGAAAAGTCGATGGTGCGCGCGTCGAGACGCGGAGGCGTGCCGGTCTTGAGGCGGCCGATCTCGAAGCCCAGCCGGCGCAACGCTTCGCCCAGCATGACGGAGGGAGGCTCGCCCGAACGCCCGGCAGGATACGTGTTTTCCCCGCAGTGGATGAGGCCGTTCAGGAAAGTTCCTGTAGTGACGATCACGGCGCCGGCCTCCACCCCGCGCCCGTCGCGAAGCTGAATGCCGCGTACGCGACGTAGGGGCGGGGCTTGCCCCGCCCTGGACGCGGCAAGCTGCGCCCCTCCAGGCGTTTCGTCGAACACCAAATCCACCACTTCTGCTTGCTTGATGCGCAGGTTGGGCTCGGATTCGAGAGCCTGGCGAATCCTCGCCCGGTATTGCTTCTTGTCCGCCTGCGCGCGGGGCGACCAGACGGCCGGCCCGCGGCTGGTGTTAAGCAAGCGGAACTGGATGCCGACGGCGTCAATCACTTCGCCCATAATGCCGCCCAGCGCGTCGATCTCGCGCACCAAGTGGCCCTTGGCGATGCCGCCCACGGCAGGATTGCAGGACATCTGCGCGATCAGGTCGAGGTTGATCGTGTAGAGAGCGGTCTTCAGGCCCATGCGGGCTGAAGCCATCGCGGCCTCGCACCCCGCGTGCCCCGCGCCCACAACCACCACATCGTATTTTTCCGTAAAACCCGAAGCCATAAATTGAAACCCCGCCCTGGAGGCAAGAACCTATTTTAGCAAGGCGCAGGTCTTCTTGCACCTTCGCGCAGTGCCCCGTGGGGCCGAACGGCGTTCGGCCCTGGGGGGCACGCCGCTCGCCCCTACGAAGGCCGAACGCCGTTCGGCCCTACGACCGCGAAACCCGGAGACGCAAACTAGGAGAAATGAGTGCGTGGCTGGACAGATTAGATATGCCCGTTGATGCATCCAATCTGATTTCCAGCCTTCGTGAGGATTCGAATCTCGAGGTTGTCTGTGAGGGGCACACCATCTGACGGAACTTCTATCCTGTAAAACCGATCGGGTGGTCTCAAGTCCGACGAAGGCTCGATAAAGAATTCGGGCTGGAGCTCGCCTAGCTCTCGTACCGTAGAGCCTGCCCATCTAATCCGAAAGCGGAGTCCCAAAAGTTCGGGAGGAAGGGGCATTGCCGACATCGTCATCGGTATAACTGAGAAAGACTCTGGGGCGCATTCCGCGACTCTAGGGGCGATGTCCAAGACGACATTATCAGGAAACTCTGAAACCAACTGGCCAGATTTGCGAAACCAAGTCCCATTTGGGGTATCGCTGCGCTCTAATGCTTCGAAGAATTCTCCCAAGAGCTGGGCGTTGAATAAGATGCAAGTGTTCAACTGTCGATATGCCGTAAAGCCTAACTCCGCTACGCCCTCGTTATTTAACCGATCATCTGCCGGCACTCGCAGGCACGAGCACTTGTTCATGAGAGATGCCTCAGAGGCTCGCGAGAGAGCCGAATTCAGGGACGCTTGCCGGGTGTAGGTCTCAGCGTCGCCTGTTCGTAGCTGTTGAATTTTAAGGATGCGCGAGTCGGGGGATAGCTGCCACATCTCTTTGATCCTGAATGACGTTGCACTAGACATTGGCAGTGGCGCGTTGTACTCAACCAGCAGGGTCTCTCTCTTGAACTTGGCACGACCGATACTTTCAGAGGCACGAAAACGAGCCTTCTTGGATTTTGAGCGGTTTAGATCGTAATGGCTGGTGGCCTTCGCGCCATTCTGGAGTTTTGTAACTTCAATTGAGTCCTCCGTCTGTGTCACCGCGAGGATCAGCGGTGACCCTTCATCGAGTGCTTGTTCCACTTCCTGCAATAAGCGAATACGCTGGCCCAGCGCGTCTGCCCCAGCTCGCAGCTCGCTTTTCGTGCGGTTTCGCAAATATACGCCTGAAAAATCAGGGCCGCTTTGCGCAAGCAGGAAAGAAGATGCGCATAGCAGCAATACAAGAGCAAACAAACGCAGGCGCATCGCGTACCTCTAACGTAAAAACGGCCGCGGAAATCGAAGAGGTCACGGAGGGGCAATTGCCAGCCGGACCTCTATCATGCCTTGGCGTGCTTGGGAAGCGCCTTTATCACGGACCGGAGCAGGGAATTCACGGACTCGGAAGACCCAAATACTGACGCCACGTCTGGATCGAGCACAATTGCAACTGCCCCGCCCTTCATCTGAGGGGCAAAGCGGTTGGGGCGCGATTTGCGGTAATCAAAGTGATACTCCCGCCGCATCTCCTCTCCATTCGCTCGCTTACCACTCGACGTTTTCTTCATAATCCTTTCGCTCTCTTCTTGTTGCCGTTCGTGCACTGAGCATTCTAACTGACTCACCTCGTGCCGCAAAGCACACGACCAGCAGCCGGCCAGAATAAGTCAGCCCGCTGAGCGGGCGAAAGAATGTAGCCCACGGCGTAAGAAGGTGTGAAAAAATCAAAGCAGCTCTCGCAAAGTCGCAAAGGCGCGAAGAGACGCAAGGACGAAGTCCTTTCTTTGCTTTGCGACCTTTGCGTACCTTGCGCCTTTGCGTGAAACAGTTTGCGCCTGTCTGGGATTTTTTCACACCTTCAAAGCCGTGGGTCAGCGAGCCCTCCCTCACCCCCGTCCCCTCTCCCGCTCAGGCGGGAGAGGGGTGCCGAAGGCGGGGTGAGGGCTCTCCACCCCAGGGCTTGCGCCCTGGGCGACAATCTTCCGCCCCTGACGGGGCTGCGAGAAGGGCGCCCAGGTGACGTAGACTTTGTCTTCGGACTTCTGACTCAGCACACTAGAACCTACCGCGGAAATCGAAGAGGTCACGAAGGGGCAATTGCCAGCCGGGAAAGAGGTCGGAAGTGAGGACTTGATCGCCCGCGAGGGTTGCGTCGACAAAGTACTTCTTCCCCCGGAGTTTCAATACCTCCACCGTTTTAGGCTGTGAGTCGATACGCCAGACCTCTGGCACGCCCGCCTCGGCATAGACAGGTAGCTTTGTGGCTCGATCGTACGCTGCGGTGGAAGGTGACAAGACTTCGACGACCAAGTCGGGGGCGCCTGCAATCCACATCTCTTGAATGATTCCGGCACGTGCGTTGGAAACGAAGATAAGGTCGGGCTGCAGTGCAGTGTCTCCACTCAGCCGCACATCCAGGGGCGCTGGCCACACCTCGCCCAGGTGGTTCTTGATTACGAAGGTCCACAAGTTGCCCGAGAGGTTCTGAAGGGTCGCTTGAAGTCGCGTTGTAGGAACTGGAGTCACGTGCACCTCTCCACGCACGAGTTCGTAGCGCTTGCCGTCGACTGGGAGTTGACGGAATTCCTCGAAACTCAGTTTAGGAATGACTTCGGAGGCCATGAAGGATTTGTACACCTCAACACAACCCTTTTTGCCGCCAGCCAGCGAAGTTCCAGCACTCGGCATCGTAGAAGAGACGGATGCCAGGAGTGGGCAAACACCCAATTCCCCGTGCAACCAACCCCTCACCCGTCCCGCGCCGGCTGGTGAAAGCGCCGGCAGCAGGACACCCTCTCCCCGAGGGAGAGGGCAAAGACCCAATTCCCTCCGTTCGTCCACGGGAAAGGGGAGAAGTCATTCTATGATTGACAAAAACCCAAGTTCTCGTTAGTGTACGCCACTCTATGAAGATACTGGTGATTGGTTCCGGAGGACGAGAGCACGCGCTGGCCTGGAAGCTGCGCGAAAGTCCGCTTATGGATGAGATCTACTGCGCGCCGGGTAATGCCGGCATTGCTCAGGAGGCGGAGTGCCGGCCGGTGGATGTCTCGAATCCCACGCAGATCCTCGAACTGGCGAACGAGATCAAAGCTGACCTCACGGTGGTGGGGCCGGAAGCTCCGCTTGTGGCGGGTGTGGTGGATGAGTTCAGGCGGGCCGGCCGGGTAATTGTCGGCCCCACCCAGGCGGCAGCCCGGCTCGAGGGCAGCAAGGTTTTTTCCAAGCAATTCATGCAGCGGCACTCCATCCCCACGGCGAGGTTCACGGTGGCCGAGAGTTTCGAGCAAGCCGTCAAGTCACTGGCGGAATTTGGCTCGCCGGTAGTGATCAAAGCGGATGGGCTGGCAGCGGGAAAAGGTGTGGTGATCGCTCACACGCGCGAAAAAGCAGAAAAGACCCTGGACGAGTTCATGCGCCAACGGACCTTAGGTGAGGCGGGCGCGAGGGTTATTCTGGAAGAAACGTTAGTGGGTGAAGAACTCTCGTTTATTGTCCTGACCGACGGCCGGGCGATTTTGCCGCTGGCGCCGACGCAGGACCACAAGGCAGTCTTTGACAACGACCAGGGCCCCAACACCGGGGGAATGGGCGCTTACAGTGAAGACGCAATTCTGGATGAATCCCTTCGTACCGACATCATCAGAGGCATTGTTGCCCCCACCCTTGCCGGAATGGCGGCGGAGGGCACGCCTTACCAAGGCTTCCTTTACTGTGGCTTGATGCTCACCGCGGAAGGGCCAAAGCTTCTGGAGTACAACGTGCGTATGGGCGACCCCGAGGCTCAGCCCATCGTCATGCGCCTGCGCTCTGACTTGGTGGAGCTCCTGGTGGCATTGAGCGAGGATCGCCTCGTGGCCCTCGAACCGCATTGGAGCCCAAATCCTTCCGTGTGCGTGGTGCTTGCCTCGAAAGGCTACCCCGGCAAGCCGGAGGTCGGGAAAATCATCACCGGTATCGATGCGGCTGAAGCCCGCGGCGGCGTCAAGGTGTTTCACGCGGGGACAAAGTTCGAAAACCTTCAATTGCTCTCGACGGGCGGGCGGGTACTGGGGGTGACGGCAACGGCCGAAGATCTGCCCTGCGCCATCGCCTGCGCCTATGCGGCGGTCAGCAAGATCCATTTTGAGGGGATGCACTACCGGCGCGACATCGGCGCAAAAGGTTTGAGGCGACTCTCCCGTAACTCTCCCACCAGTCTCCAGGGCGGGCGTGCAGAAGAGACCCAACCCCGTGAAACACAAGCTGACCGAGGATCTTCAATCCTCAAGAGGTGATCAACTACAGGAGGAATTGAATGTCTGAGAAGCCTTTGGTGGGTATCGTCATGGGCAGTGACACGGACTTGCCCACTATGACGGAAACCGCGCGCATGCTGAAGAAGTTCGACGTGCCGTTCGAGATTGAGATCACCTCCGCGCATCGCTCGCCACTGCGTACTTCGGAGTATGCTCGGACGGCCATCCGACGAGGCCTCAAGGTCATCATTGTGGGTGCCGGAGGAGCGGCCCACCTGGCGGGCGTCATCGCGGCAGAGACTACGCTGCCCGTCATCGGAGTTCCCATGGCCACCACCACACTGGCGGGCCTCGACTCGCTGCTTTCCACCGTGCAGATGCCCGGCGGGGTCCCCGTCGCTTGCACCGCCATTGGCAAACCCGGGGCCATCAACGCTGCCATTTACGCCATCGAAATCATCGCCACCTCGGATGCCGCGCTCGCCCAGAAGCTCAGCGGTTACAAGGAAGAACTCGCACGCTCAGTCGCCGAGAAATCGGAGAAGGTCAAGCGCGAGTTTCAGGTTTAGAGCCAGTCTGCGGCTTCTCCCGACATTCTTAGAGAGCCGTGGACCTGCAGACGCGATTTCCCACCGGCCCGACATGCCGCTCTATCCGGGTGGGCGTGTCTTCGTCGGCTTAGGCCTATGGAATTCGCTTTCCGGTACGCTGCTTGTTGAAGGGGCTATGTTCGCTGCGGGCGTGGCGATTTACCTCAGGAGCACTCGTGCCAAAGACAAAACCGGAGTTATCTCCTTTTGGGCCTTGATCATTGTTTTCGTCATCTTCTACCTTGCAAACCTCTTTGGCCCTCCCCCGCCCAGCCTAAAGGCGCTGAAGATTGGGGCTCTTTGTGGTTGGTTGTTCGTCCCATGGTTTTACTGGATTGACCGCCACCGGCCGGCCATCGCTATTGCGGAATCTGATCGAAACGCACTGGACTCCCCGAAATGAAGACGAGTCTTCGGTAGCCTGCCAGGCCGGTGCAAGCCCCGGCCTTACGACGCCTGTACCTCAAACTGACCCACCAACGGTGCAGCAGCTTCGGAAACGGCAAATAGTCCTTCCCGCGGAGAGCTAACAACCGCGCACCTCCTGGAGTGATAGTCCCCACCCTCCTGAAGTCCTCCTATTTTCGCATTCCTGAAAAAAGGGCTTGACTTTCATCTACTGCATGTATTAGTACATGCATATGCAAATCGCACCCAAGGGTCCTCAAGCCGCACGACTCCGCCAGCGCAAGTTCGAACTCCTCCGCCGTTTCCCCATTCCGCCCGACCTGCTCCCCGGCTCCCTTGCGCTCACTCACCGCCGCTGTGGCCAGCCCACTTGCCATTGCGCCAAGGACAAGGTGGGGCACCCCGTTTGGTCTCTCACCTTCATGGCCGGGGGCAAGAAGCGGGTGGAGTACATCCCCAAGGAGTGGGTGGAGGAAGTTCAACGCTTGGTGGAGGCGGGTCGCGAGTTTAAAGAGGCCGTGGCCGAGGTCTTCGCCGCCAACGCCCAACTGCTGGCGCTGTGGCGGAAGCAAAGGTATCGGTGAAGGAGCCGTCACCACGTCACCTCAAGAGGTACGCTGAGAAGTGTCTGCGTCTGAAATCTTACTTGCAATCTCCCGGCGATGGCCGAAAGCAGGGGCGCATTCCGGCGACGGCACTGTTATGGGCTTTATTGATCGGGGCGTTACTGCGTCGCGTGGCCTTCGCGGCCATTGAAGCCCTGGTCGGCTCGCGGACACGTGCCCTGGACGTTTCCCGCAGCTTCGGCAACGACGCACTCAGCTACTTCACCGAACGGCTCAACCCCGGCGTCACCCGTCAAGCGGCGGTCACCGCCCTTCATCAGGCCAAGCGCCACAAAGCGTTTGACGACTGCCGCTTCATCGGATTGGCGCTGGATGGAACCGGCGCCGGAGGATCGGAGCAAAAGGGCTGCGATTGGTGCCGTCCCGTGCGCAATCAGAAAAGGGAGATCCTCAGCTACCATCATAAGTTGGTCATGATCAGTGTGGTGGGAACTGGCCTAACCTTGCCCGTGGATGTGGAACCCTACGGTCCTGGGGACAGCGAGTATAACGCCGGACGGCGGCTTCTCCGCCGTGCCGCGCGCAACCTGGGCCGCCGGTTTGCCGATTATGTGGTCGTCGATGGGGACTACGCCACCGCCCCTTTTCTGCATGATGTCGGGGATCTGGGACTCTCCGTGGTCGCCCGCCTCAAGAACAATCTCCCCGAATTGTTTGCGGCTGCCCAGAAAAGATTTCGCCACCAAGCTCCCCACCAAGTGTTCCACTGGGGTGAAGACCGGGTGGAAATCTGGGACGCCGATGACTTCGACCCTTGGGAAACGCTGCGCTGGGAAACGGTGCGGGTGGTTCGTTATCGCCAGCACAAGCCCAACGGCAAGGTGTACGAGGCGTACTGGCTCACCGACTTCCCTCGCCGCTGGGTCAGCAGCCGGGCCATCTTCCGCATGGCCAAGAGCCGCTGGGAGATCGAGAATCAAGGTTTCAACGACGCCAAGAACCGCTATGGCTTCGAACACATCTGCCACCATGAGTGCCACAGCCTGCTGGTGGTCTGGCTGCTGATCTGCTTGGCCTTGACCATCGAACGGCTCTACCGAATTCGTTACCTCCACCGCGGTACCCATCCCGTCCTTCCTGCCATTGCCCTCTGGCAACTCCTCTGGCTCAGCTTGTCGCGCCCCGTCCCTAACGACACCAGTTAACGGTTTCCCCCCTCCCGCATGGCCCCACGACAATTCAGCTCTGCCTCCGCCCCTCGGGGCCCTCGGCGAAGTGCTCTTGAAAATACACCCCTCCTCACTGCGACCGACCTAAACTCCCCCACCCGCGCTGCTTCTGCCCCCCGCGCACCACTACCTGTCAACATTCCGAAGTTGCTGCCAACGGTGCTTGGGCTTTGAACTTCGTGGTCCTTTCCGAGTATTATGGATAGCTCGTTTCGAATTTGTGTTTATATCATTTAATCCGAGGAGATTTTCGTAATGAAGCCACCTAACATACCGACATTTGAATCCGCGCATGACATCCTGCATCGTCGCAAGCACCCGCTGGACGTTTTCTTTTCGCCGGAAGCGGTTGCGGTGATTGGCGCCACGGAGAATCCTGGCAGCGTCGGCCGGACCACATTTTGGAACCTGATCAGTAATCCTTTTGGAGGGACTGTCTTCCCTGTGAATCCCAAGCGGCCACAGGTTCTGGGAGTGAAAGCCTATCCCAATGTGCTCGATATCCCAGAGCCGGTCGATCTGGCTGTAATCATCACTCCCGCCTCCACCGTTTCGAGAGTCATGGACGATTGCGTCGCAGTGGGTGTAAAGGGCGTCATCATCATTTCCGCGGGGTTCAAGGAACTGGGCCCGGAAGGCGCGAAACTGGAAAACGAAATTGTTGCCAAGGCTAGGGCGGCCAATATCCGCATCGTGGGCCCCAACTGTTTAGGCATCATGAGTCCCAACACCGGGCTCAATGCCACTTTCGCGAGCGGCATGGCTCGCCCTGGAAGCATTGGCTTCCTCAGCCAAAGCGGCGCTCTTTGCACTGCGGTCCTCGACTGGAGCTTCCGCGAAATGGTGGGCTTCAGTATTTTCAGCTCCATCGGCTCGATGGCGGATGTTGGCTGGGGCGACTTGATTGATTATCTCGGCGATGACCCGCGCACACGAAGCATCATCATCTATATGGAAACCATCGGCGACGCGCGTGCTTTCCTTTCCGCGGCGCGGGAAGTAGGGCTTTCCAAACCCATCATTGTGATTAAGGCGGGTCGCAGCGCTGCAGCCGCCAAGGCTGCCGCCTCTCACACGGGTTCTCTGACCGGAAGCGATGAAGTACTGGACGCGGCGTTCCAGCGCACGGGCGTATTGCGCGTGCAGAGTATCGGGGACCTGTTTCACATGGCGGATGTACTAGCCAAGCAGTCACGCCCCACGGGTCCGCGC
Organism: uncultured Acidobacteriota bacterium; assembly: GCA_963765485.1. Taxonomy (GTDB): domain Bacteria; phylum Acidobacteriota; class Terriglobia; order UBA7540; family UBA7540; genus CAVROP01. The sequence goes on from CAVXWN010000052.1 coordinate 73,216, forward strand.
CTTGCCATCCTCACTAACGCGGGGGGGCCTGGAGTCCTGGCCACCGACGCGCTGATCGCAGAGGGCGGTGAGCTGGCGCAATTGGCTACAGAAACCATGGATTCCTTAAACGGCTTCCTTCCCAAGGAGTGGAGTCACAACAACCCCATTGACATCCTGGGAGATGCCACCCCGGAAAGGTACGCCAAGGCGGTGGAGATTGTCGCCAAAGATCCGAATACGAACGGCCTCCTGGCGGTCCTTACGCCGCAGTCCATGACTGACCCAACGCGGATTGCCGAGCAACTCAAGCCCTACGCCAAGCTGCAAGGGAAGCCCCTCCTGGCAAGTTGGATGGGCGGCGCTGAGGTGTCAGCCGGGATTGACATCCTGAATCGTGCTGGAATCCCTGCTTTCCCCTTCCCCGATACTGCCGCCAAGATTTTCCACTACATGTGGCAGTACAGTTACAACTTGCAGGGGCTGTACGAAACCCCGTTGCTGCCGGGTGAGGTCAATGGTGGTGGCTCCGGCGCGGCGGAAGCTGCAAAAATTATCGACAAGGTTCGCAAGTCGGAACGGACCATCCTCACCGAGGTGGAATCGAAGCGGCTTCTGAGTGCTTACGGTATTCCCACCGTTCCCACAGAGGTGGCCACAACTGCTGAAGAGGCCGTCCAACTGGCGGAGAAATTCGGTTATCCGGTGGTGCTTAAACTCTTCTCCGAGACCATCACGCACAAGACTGACGTGGGCGGGGTGCGTCTGAACCTGGGCGACGCCCCGGCCGTGCAGGAGGCCTTCAGCAATATTCAGCACTCAGTGACCGAAAAGGCCGGCGCGATGCACTTCCAGGGTGTGGCGGTTCAGCCCATGGTCCGTTTGGATGGCTACGAGTTGATCGTCGGCAGCAGCCTGGATTCGCAGTTTGGCCCTGTACTGCTGTTTGGAACCGGCGGGCAGTTGGTAGAAGTTTTCAAGGACAGTGCGCTGGCGCTTCCTCCACTGAACACCACGCTGGCGCGTCGCATGATGGAAGAGACGCAGGTTTACCGAGCTCTTCAAGGAGTTCGCGGGCGCCCGCCGGTGGATATGGCGGCTCTCGAAAGGCTATTGGTTCAGTTCAGCTACCTGGTGGTAGAGCAACGATGGATCAAGGAGATTGATATCAACCCGCTCCTGGCTTCATCCGACCGCCTGGTGGCTCTGGACGCGCGCGTCGTCCTGCACAGTCCTGAGGTGACCGAGGACAAACTTCCCAAGCTCGCGATCCGTCCGTACCCGTCGCAGTACGTGGCGCCATTCACGATGAAGGATGGCACGGCGGCCATCATCCGGCCCATTCGGCCCGAAGATGAGCCGCTGATGGTCAAGCTCCACCATATGCTCTCCGAGCGCAGCGTGATGATGCGCTACACGTACCTGATCGCGCTCAGCGAGCGCGTCGCGCATGAGCGGCTGGTCCGTATCTGCTTCAATGATTACGACCGCGAACTGGCCCTGGTGGCGGAACACGAGGATCCTTACAGCGGCGAGCCCGAGATCATGGCTGTAGGCAGAATGACCAAGGTTCCCGGCACCGATGATGCGCAGTTTGCCATCCTGGTCGCCGACCCGTTCCAACGCCGCGGTATCGGCGCAGAATTGGTACACCGCCTGATGGCTGTGGCAAGGGAGGAAAAAATCCGGCACTTGAGGGTTGAATTCCTCATTGATAATTCCATTACCCGGCGAATGTGCGAGAAGCTGGGCTTCCGGTTTGAAAAAGTTGCCGATGAAGGCGTCGTGAAGGCAGTGATTGCAATTCAATAGCAATGTTCAAAACCATTGAGTGGACTGACGAAGGCGTGCGGATGATTGACCAGACGCGGCTGCCCGCGGAGGAAATCTACCGCACCTACCGCGACTATGGTGGAGTGGCGGAAGCCATTCGCTCCATGGTGATCCGTGGGGCGCCGGCCATCGGTGTGGCGGCGGCGATGGGCGTCGCCCTGGGGATTAAGAATTCCGGCGCCGGGACCATTCCTGCGCTACGTTCTGATTTTGACCGGGTTGTGGACACGCTTTCCAGCACGCGGCCAACCGCCGTCAATCTTTTCTGGGCCATCGAGAGAATGCGCCGCGTGTTTGAGGCTTCCCTCTCGTGTCACAATGACGACGCGCAGGTTGTACAAGCGGTCAAGGTCAGCCTCGAGGAAGAAGCGAAGCGGATTCTGGCGGAAGATATCGCGATCAACGAGGCGATGGGACGGCATGGCGCTTGCCTCCTGCCGGATTCGGGAACGGTCCTCACCCACTGCAACGCGGGCGCACTGGCCACGGGAGGATACGGAACGGCCCTGGGCGTGATCCGCGCCGCCGTATCACAAGGGAAGGACATCCAGGTGTTCGCCGACGAGACCCGGCCCTTCCTTCAGGGTGCGCGCCTGACGGCCTGGGAACTCGCCAAGGACGGTATCCCGGTGACGCTCATCACCGATAACATGGCGGGACATTTCATGCAGCGGGGCCAGATTAAGGCAGTGATCGTGGGCGCAGACCGCATCGCGGTAAACGGCGACACCGCGAATAAGATCGGGACGTACAGCGTGGCCGTTCTCGCCCATGAGAACCACGTCCCATTTTATGTTGCAGCTCCGCTTTCGACGATTGACAGGAGCCTGGCCACGGGGGAGGGGATTCCTATCGAGGAACGGTCAGCGGCGGAGGTCACTCAGCTTGGCGGAGTGCAACTCGCACCTCTATCTGTTCCGGCACGTCATCCGGCTTTTGACGTCACGCCCCATCGCTACATTACCGCCATTATCACGGAGCGAGGGGTTGCCCGCGAGCCTTATACGCAAAGCTTAAGCGCGCTGTTTACGGGGAGTCGAGAGTCGAAGGTCTAGGAGTTAAGAACTTCTCGACCCTCAGCTTTTCGACTCCTCGACTTCTCGACTCCTCGACTTGGCCAGGATTTCGCGCAACATGCCAGGGATCTCAAACACGGCACGGTTGTTCATTGCCGCGGCGTTGCTGCGGTAGCGCGCGAAATTGGCGGGTTCAATAAGCTCCCCGACTGCCTGGGTGATTTGGCGAACACTGCGCACCACTAATCCCACCTGCTTCTCGAGGACCCAGGCGGCGTTGTAGCGCTCCTGCGGGAGGGTTCTTGCATTGCGCTCTACGATTACCGGCAGTTTCATTGTCAGGGCTTCGCTGATACTGCCGGGACCTGGCTTGCCAATGAAAAAGTCAGAGAGGTGCATGTAGTAGGGAACTTCCGTAGTGAAGCCCTCGACATACTTGCGTCCCTCGGTCCCGCGCAGTTCTGCGGCCAGCCGTTCATTGTGACCACAAATGAAAATCAATTGAAGCTTAAGTTTTGAAGCTTCGAGCTCTCTGGCGATTTTCAACATAACACTCGAGCCTTGCCCTCCAAACATTACCAGCCCGGTGGACAAATCGGGGGCGAGGCCGAGGCGCTGCCGTTCTGTGGAGCGATCCACGGCAGTGGGCTGGTAGAACTTGGGGTGTAGGATCATTCCAGAGGCTTTGTAAATCTGGTCGTCGTGAAGACCCAAAGCGCGCGCTTGCGCGACGGCGCGCTCGGAGCCGCAGATAACGAACTGCTCCTGCCGTTCGAGCCAGAAATGGGGACCATAATCGGCGAGGTCCGTCAGCACCGTCACGAAGGGCGCAACGGGCGTCACCCGCCGCAGGCTCTCGAAGATGGCCCGGTTGAAATGAGGAATGAGGGAAACCACCAGGGCGGGGGGGCTGTTCCGCCAGTAGGCCTCCAGCAATCGCACTTGCTCCCGATGGTAGAGCCGGACGGCGGCTTGCAGCACGCGTAATCCAAATCCCGTGCCCCAAGTCCAACCCCTTTTCAATAACCAGTTATAAAGGTCCTGCAAGCGCAGACCGGTCAGCTTGAGCACCGGATCAATGGAATCGAGCAGCTCCTGAAGGTTCATCAGGTGGACGTTCCATTGGAGCTGTTGTTCGGTGACGGTGCGAAGCGCGGTGGCGGCGGCGCGATGCCCACCTCCAGCGTCAAAATAGACAAACTCAACTCTTCCCATCTGCACGCATTCTCGCATAGCTTCGGGCGGGATGCGAAGAATGTTTAGCCGCGGGCTACAATCCTCCGCCCCTGAGGGGGCTACAAAAATGCCGCCACGACGATCGGGATCTCGTCTTTAACCAATTCTTCATATCCAAGCTACTAATTTGTAACATAGGAAACTCAAACTAGAATGTGCGTTGTGACTTACACGTCCACACTGTCCACTCTGGCATGGCAACCGTGCCGGTGCTGAGACGGTTTTGCCGTGAGAGCTATAACCCGCCCGAGGCCCTCTACCAGAAGCTCAAGCACCTGGGGCTGGATCTGGTCACCGTAACTGATCATGATTCGATCGATGCGGCGGAGGTCCTTCGGCGGCATCCCGATTTCTTTGTTAGCGAGGAGGTTACCTGTCGGGCGCCTAGTGGAAACGAAGTTCACGTCGGCGTTTACGACATTACTGAACGGCAGCATGTGGAGATTCAGCGCCGGCGAAATGACCTTCCCCGCTTGGTGGCGTATCTGGAGGAGCAGCAGGTGTTTTTCTGCGTCAACCACATCTTCTCGGCTTTGACCGGACGCCGCGCGGCGGACGACTTCGACTGGATCGAAGCCTGTTTCCCCGCTGTCGAGGTCTTGAACGGACACTTGCGGGCCCGAAACAATCAACTTGCCGCACGGCTCGCATCCCACGCTCGGAGGATCGCAGTTGGCGGCAGCGACGCACATTCTTTGCATGCGGCTGGCAGCGCGTGGACCGAAGTTCGTGAAGCGCGCAGCAAGGCTGAGTTTTTGGAGGGGCTGCGTGAGGGTCACGTTCAGGTGCGCGGGGAGTCGGGAAACTACTGGAAGCTGACACTCGGTGTTTTAGCGAGCAGCGCGGAGATGTTCCGGGAGAAACCGCTCACACTCCTTCTTGCCCCGTTGCTGGTCGGCATCCCCCCCGTCACCCTAATCAATCACCTTCTGGAAGGCCGGTTCGCGCGCAAGTGGGGACAGGCGTGGGCTCGCATGCGCGGACTGGATGCCAACGCTTCAGCCGGACCTATCCCCACCGCGACGGGGGAGGCGACGGCATGACTTTACCGGCCACCATGCTGAATATCGTTTCCAGCGGTGATCAACGCCTGATGCGGCGCGTGAACCGTTGGAAACCGCCGCGCTGGATCAGGCTCTGGATGACCCTGGCCACAAGGGCGGGCGACGGGTGGCTATGGTACGTCCTGGGGACGTTGGTTCTGGTCTTCGGCGGGCCGGCGCGTTTTGCGGCTGTGACGGCCGCCTGCGCCTCCTGCGGTCTAGGGACGATTCTCTTTCTCACGCTCAAAAAGCTAACGGGACGCAAGCGGCCCTGCGCGGTTGCCTCGCACTGCTGGGCCACGCTCTTGCCGCCCGATCAGTTCTCTTTCCCCTCCGGCCACTCGATCAATGCTTTCGCCTTCGCCGTCTCGATCGGCTTGTTTGAGCCCTCTTTGCTGTATGGCCTGCTTTTCTGCGCCCTGAGCGTTGCGATTTCCCGCATCATTCTGGGACTGCACTTCCTGAGTGACGTGGTCGTCGGATCTTTATTCGGCGCGGGGCTCGGCTACGCCTGCTACCTTTTGCTTGTCTAGGTTCTCGCTTTAACATACGTCCTTTATGGCGCCGCCTGCCCCGGCGTGCGGACGTCTGCGACGACGTTCTGCCCACGCTGCGAAGCATTTACCGCCATCTGAACTGGGGATCTCTTGGCGGCGCAGTACAATTTTCCAGAGTGCGGAAACCGTGTGCTCGCAGTACTGTCCGGGCGGAGTTGGTCGCGGTCTGTTCTATGCCGCTCCGCCCGAGGCCCGATTCTCACTGGACACCCGGTAAGAAGCTTGGCAAAATGAAATTGCCTTCACTGTCGGGGCGTGGCGCAGCCTGGTAGCGCGCTTGCCTTGGGCGCAAGAGGTCCGCGGTTCGAATCCGCGCGCCCCGACCAAGATTTTAAAGAGGTTGGCTTTCAAAGCACTATCTCCGAAAAATCCAAACTCATCCAAGCTACATCTTCCACAACGCATGAACCAGCTTAGAGGCTGCTTCCCGCTTCTCAGATGAGATGGCCTGCGTGTAAATGTTCATCGTGGTTTGAATGTCGGCATGGCGTAGCAGTTCCTTCTGTACGGCTGGCGCAGTTCCCAGTGCATGGAGTAACGTCGAGTAGGTATGGCGGAAAGTGTGCCAGCCGATATTGCCAATCCCAGCCTTGACCGCTGCAGGCTTGAGATGGTCTGCCAAGATACTGTCTGGCCAGGGGGGCCCGCTCGCGCCAGCGAAGAGGAAATCCGACGCGGCCGCATGTTTCGTTTGTGACCTGTGGGCCAAAAGCACCTCTGCTAGGTCGGGGTCCAGCGGTAATGCGCTCTCCGACGCCTCGGTTTTGGTCGGGTTAACCTCTCCTTCCACGCAGCTTCGCCGTATTTTTACTGTGAGATTTTCAAAGTCAACGTCTCCCCATTGCAGCCCCAGGAGTTCGCACACACGCAAGCCCAGGCAGGCGATAGCTATTACCATCGTCTTGTAAGGTTCGGCGAGTGCTCCCAGGAGGGTCTTGAATTCTGCCGGCGTGAGAACGCACGGAGTTTTGAGCCGTTTCCTTGATTGCCGCACGAGGTCAACGGGGTTCCTCTCCACAATCTCCCAGCGAATCGCGGCTTGATACATCGTGTGCATGAGGTTCCGTATGTGAGATTTAACCTGCCGGGAGTGCGGATAGGTTTCAAGCCAATCTTCAAGCGCCATCGTCTTGACATTCTGGACAACCCATAAATTGGTATCTCTGGATCATCCTACTTGCGTTAGGAGATCGCCCCGTGGATAAGCCAAAACACCTGTGCCAGAAAAGGTCGATTTTGTGGCGTACCGATCCGCTGGTCAGCGAGGCCCCTGTATTTGTTCCACCCGAAAATGCACGAATTGTTCCAGTTGATAACTAGACTGTTCACAGCAATTCGGATCAGGACAACGCAGCGAAAACTTAGACGCTCGGCCCAGTTCTGACTTCATCATTGAACCAGTGATCCTTCCCCATGCTGTTTCGTTATAGACTAGGATGGGAACGCCGCACCGCGTGCAAAGGACTCCAACCCATACCTCGTTGTACGGCATAATTATAGCCTCACTTTCCCTTCGCGGAAGCTATCACAAGCGCAACCTAGACGAAAGCGTTGCCGCCGGACCACTATCCGTGTCACCCGGTGAACTCGAATGAACACTTACTTAGTCCATATGTCGAGTGCGGAGTGACTAGCTTCCACCACAACAATGCCGCTCTCGCTGACGGAATACTGCTGACGATCTTGTTCGACATCGTACCCAATCATGGCATCTTCCGGCACCTTGACGCCTTCATCCAAAATGGCCCGGCGGATTCTGGCGCGTCGGCCGATGTCACAGCTATCGAAAACGATGGACTCCTCCACCACGGCGCCGTCGTGAACGTGTACACCTCGACCCAGGATCGAACTGCGGACCAGTCCGCCAGAGAGGATACATCCGCCCGAAATGACGGAGCCGATCACCTGGCCGGGACACCCGTCTTCGCCAAAGGTGAACTTGGCGGATGGGTCCGGATAGCTGGCGGATCGGATCGGCCAGCGGCGATTGTAGAGATTGAGGGCCGGCATCAACCCACATAATTCCATGTGGGTCTCGTAGTAGGCTTCCAGGGTGCCCACGTCCTTCCAATACGCCGGCTGGCCGGTCGGTTCTCCGGGGATTTGGTTCTTCTGGAAATCATAGGCATACATGGGGACGCGGCCGAGCAGGGAGGGCAAGATGTCACGACCGAAATCGTGATGGCTGCCCTCCTCCTGCGCGTCAGCGTGAAGCTCCCGGAGCAAGGTCCGCGCCGAGAAGATGTAATTGCCCATCGAGGCATAGACTCGCCGCGGATCACCCGGCACCTTCGGCGCCGCCGCTACCTTTTCGTGAAACCCGACGATGGCGCCATCCGGTGCAGCCTCGATCACGCCAAATTCCGCAGACAAATGGGCCTCGACAGGAAAAGCCGCAACTGTTACTTCGGCACGGCTTTTCTCGTGAAACTCGATCATCCCTCCGATGTTCATGCGATAAACATGGTCGGCGCCAAAGATAAGTACCAAGGTCTCGTCAATCTCCTCGATGAGATTAATGTTCTGATAAATGGCGTCTGCCGTGCCTTTGTACCACGCTTCCTCGGCTGTGCGCATTTGCGCGGGCACCGGAATGACGAACTGGTGTTTTAACAGACCGCCGAACTGCCAGCCGTCTCGCAGGTGCCGTAGTAAAGACTGGCTCTTGTACTGAGTCAATACGTAGATGGAGCAGATGCCCGAATTCACCAAATTGCTCAGCACGAAATCGACGATTCGGTATCTGCCCCCGAACGGCAGGGCAGGCTTAGCGCGTTCTTTGGTGAGTGGGTACAGGCGGCTTCCCCTGCCGCCGGCGAGAATAAATGCCACCTTCCGATGAAGCATCTCGCGATCTCAATCCAGAATGTTTGATTTCAAGCTTCTTACCGGATAAGAGTGTATACCCGCCAAGCTTTCGGCGCAACCGACGCCGCGATGCCCGAGGAATTGGTGCGCTCGGTGCAGTCCATTTTTGCGACTGGGCTGAGAGGATCGATGCCGGCTCACCGTTGTTGTCAACCTGGGCGTGGCTCAGAACCGTACCCAACGGCTCCCGAATTTGGGTTCGATAAGTAGTCCCGAGCCTTCGTCAACCATCCTCAGGCTTGCTATGCGTGCCGCAGGATGAACCACTTAGCCTGAGAGGGTTGATCTCATAACCCAAAGGTCGCTGGTTCAAATCCAGTTCCCGCAACCAAAGGTCCTTATATTTCTTCATAATGCAGAGGCCACTCGAAATAGAGTGGCCTCTTCTTTTTGTGTTATTGGGGGTCTGCAGCAGGGAATCAAGATCGTCCCGTTCGCCAAAGTCCTTGCGTTGCCCTCGATTAGAGTTGCCTTAGGAACGGTGACCTTTGGTAATTTCGCGCAACGATCTCACCCATTGTAACGCGGCCCGTACCTCGCCGAAATCTCGCCCATGCCAAGAGAGCGCTGACTCGTAGAGGAAAAGTCAAAACGGGACTGAGAAGAAATATGAAATGAATCGCGACAGCAATAGATCACAATCTATGGGGCGAGATTTGCCGGACTTCTGCCGCCAGAAACTCCATCTGGATCGAAATCATTATTCCCCAACATCTCATACAAGCCGAATCCGTTGGCTCGTTTCTAGGCTACGGCATGTGCTTGACTACCGCTGTTGCCGGCCTGCCATGCGTGCGCGATCCGCTCCCTGCGCTTGGGGCCGATGCCATCGACCGTTTGCAGTTCGGCGGCTCGGGTTCTCGAGGGGGGGACGGTGTCAGGAACGTGTGAAGAAATGTGTTTGGAGAAGCACGGATTCGAGATGATGGTCGAATAACACGTCACATTTTTTGCGTGTTAAGTTCCCAGCGGAAGATGATGCCTTTGACCGGCGTGTTCATCCTTCGCGTTTGCATTGTCTTCGCTCCCATCTTTTCATTCTCCCCTCCTAAACCGAAGCCAGCGCGGCTTGGGTGAGGGTTGCTCGTCGCCTTAAGGCAAACCAGCGGGTTAGGTTATAGCTCAGCGCCGCCCAAGTGGCTTCCAGAGTTGCTTTCAGGCGGCCTCGACAGCGGAACTGGCGCAGGCCGCATCGTTCTTTAATCCAGGCGTGGGGAAACTCCGCGACGCGCGACCGTTGCGCGTAAATCTGTTGCGCGGCTTCGGTGGCCATCTTGGCCTTAAAGGCTAGGGTCGCCGCGGGTTCCTCGCTGCGCGCAAGCGAGCGCACCCAGGCGGGGCGGGCTTTCGGCGGGGCGCACTGGCTGCGTAAGGCACACCTCTGGCAAGCTTCCTTGGGCGCGCGATAGACGTGGATGCGAAGTCCCTGCTCGCGATTCTGCGTCGCCTGGTGAGTCAACGTTTCTCCCGCCGGGCAAGTGAAGCAATCCCGCTCACCATCGTAGGGGAAGGCGCTGGCCAGAAACGCGGCGCTGCGGCCTTGGGCGTCGCGTTCGCCCGGCTTCCAACTCGCTTGCCATGACCCATAAAAGTCCACGCCGTAGTTCCCCGCGGCCTGCACCGAAGCGTGATTGGTATAGTCGCCATCGGCCACCACCTGCTGCGGGTGGCGTCCCAAGGTCTGCTGGCAGCGCTCGAGAGCCGGTGCGAGTTGATGGTGATCGACGGCCTCGGTCGTGGCGTCCACATTCACGATCAGTCCGTGCGCGGTGTCGGTCAGCAGTTGCACGTTGTAGCTGGGAACCGTGCCGCCCTCGCCATTCCTCATCACGTGGGCTTCCGGATCGGTGCTCGAAGCGCGCGCCACAAACCGCTCACGATCCTCTTTTTTCTCGCTCTGCATTCTCTCCACCTCGCGCACCGCCGCCTCCAAACGGCTCTGCCGTTGCCGTGCGGCCCGCCGCCGCGCCGCCCTCTGCCGCTTGCCCATCTGCTCCTCTTCCGCCGATAGTTCCTCCATCAGCCGCACTTGCTCGCGCGCCAATTGCAGGTGAGCTTCCAGCTTCTCCTGGCGGCGGAACGTGTTGCCGCCGGCATTGGCCTTGATCTTCGTGCCGTCCAGCGTCACGCGCTCCAAGGTGATCAGACCCTCGGCACTCAACATCCCCAGCACCTGCACGAACAGATCATTCAACGCCGCTTGATGACCGGATCGAAAACCCGACAGCGTGCGATGACTGATCGGCTCCAGCGCGCACAGCCACTGAAAGGCCGGTTCAAACTCGCACCGGCGCGCCACCTCGCGTGCCGAACTGATGCCACGGCTATAGGCATACAGCCATAGACTGATCAATACCTGCGGATCGGTGTGCTCTCGCCCCGCCCGCCCCTCCACCGAGCCGATCTCGGCATAATACCGACTTAGATCCAGCCGCCCCACCAACTCCCAAATCGAGCGCGCGCTGTGATCTTCTTCAATCAGTAACTCCACTTCAATGGCCCGCATCACCATCTGACGACGATTTACAGCAACCAGCCGTGGACGAATAACCTGAGTGTTTTCGCTCATGCTTCCACTCTGCTTCACCCCAGTTACCACAGCTACGCAGTGTCGTAAATTTCTTCACACGTTCCTGACACCGTTCCCCCCCAACCCTCCACGTATCCCCACAGCACGTGCAGGTTCTCCTCCGTGCTGTCCTGCTCCACAAAACGTGCATAGGCCTGGCTGCTGGCGTCATCGATCATGGCCACCAGGTACAGCCGCGGCCCCCGCCCTTCCAGCCAGTCGTGCACCGAGGTGTCCCATTGCACCAACTCTCCCCGGCAACTCCGGCGCTGCCGCCATACGTGCACCTCCTCGACTTGGCGCCGCTTCCCCCGCCGCAACCCCGCGGCCATCATCCACTGCCGCAGCGTCTCCTTGCTCACCTCCACCGCGTGCTCTTTCGCCAAGTACTCGCAGGCCAGCGTGGGGCCAAAGTCTCCGTACTTCGCTTTCACCAGCTTCAGCACCTTGGCGCGCAGACTCTCCGCTAAGCGCCGATTCGACGCCCTCCCGCGCAGCCGATGCACCACTCCGCGATCCCCCTCCGCCGCGATCCGCGCCAGCAACCTCCGCACCTCGCGGTCGCTGATCTGTAACTGCCCCGCCGCCTCACCTTGCGTTAAATGTCCCCCCTGCACTTCATGCAATACCTTCAACCGGTCCCGCTCTTTCCCACTCAACATCAGCATCTCCTGTTTTTCCATCCGTCAAGCTTGACGGAGTTCAACAGGACATTTCTACTTTGCTGAAACCGGACATTATCACTTTGCCGCGACATAGACAGCGTTACGTGATGCGAAGCCAGCCATAAAGGTCTATACTCTCTGCAAGCGAAGGGAGACCTTCGATTGGATCAACGAACTGACCATGATGCTTATCCAGGTCTGGACGGTTCACACTCAACGCCCAAGCGAACCAGCGCGGCGTCTCGCTCTAAACACTTAGTTACAGGGAATCGGAGTGATTCCCATCACTCAGAGCAAGAAAGAGGTTTTCCTCGAACCATCCACTCATTAGTAGATTGGCCGTTTCAATTATAAGGAGGTAGTCATTATGCATCGCTGGCTGACGGTTCTGTTTGTATTCACCCTGCTTGTTTTGAATGCGTCGATGGCTTTTTCTCAACCCAAGCCCGCATCGGGAGCCCAGTATCTGACGGTGCAGGACGTCGAGAAGATCACTGGACTTCAGGGAGTTAAACTCGTCCCCGCGGACCCATCGAAAGGGGCAGGGGGCGACCTGAATTTTGCCAACAAGGATGGGAAGCTGATCCTGATGGTTAATAGGAGCCTTTCTTCCGATATGTTCTATTCACAAACCAAAAACATGAAAGGGGCGGTGAAGGAGGAGATCCAAGGGGTGGGAGATGCCGCGATTATCGGACCGCCGGGCAATTACCCATACTTTCTCGCCTTTAAGAAAGGGAAAGGCTCCGGCACGGTGTCCACCTTTTTGGGTTTCACAGGGACCCTGCTTACCATCGATCAGGTCAAGAAAGTGGCTCAGCAGATTGCCTCGGGGATGTAGTCACCCCCTGGGGGGACTTATTCAATAGGCGAAGATCATCGCGAGGACCGATTTCATCTTCGCGGAAGGTGTGTCGGTCCTCGTGGATGGCGCGAACCTGACTGCCGTGGTCGTCAGGTGCCAGCCCTAGCGAAGAGTCTCTCCGCTGTCATGCTGAGCGCAGCGAAGCATCTGATTTTGGTGCCCTGGGACCCGGAGCTACAGGAGGAGCCATGAGATATATCGCCGCAATATTGCTGTTGTGTTTGCCCGCTGCGGGCCAAGAAGTGCGGCCCCTCCCCAACGTGCCCGGCACTTGGCAGCTAAGCGTCCCGCCTGCCAGCAGCGCGAAGTGGTCCGGTCACAGCGAGGCCGAGGGCAGGATATTCCTGTCGAAAATCCAAGGTCTCGCCTCGCGGCTGCATACCGCGAAGGTATTCAATCCAATCCTGGGCTTCAATGGAGAGTGCTATGTCCAGCTTTCTGATTCCAGCCTACGCGTCCCGACTGAACCCTGCGCCCGCGCCAAGCTTCCCGTCTCCGGCAGTCTGTTGTACGTATTCCTCTATTTTGCCGAGGGCCCCGGCGGCAAGCCGAAGACCGACAGGGAAGCTGTGACAGAGGCCGATTTCCATTTTAACGATCCGCACGAGGTAGCTCGCGGGCAGACATTTGAGAAGCACAACGGGCACGAGATGATGTGGCTGCCAGTGGCAATTGGCCAAACCGCGGGAGTCACGCTGTACTATGCCGGGCCGCCGAATCCACGAATCCATGACGTAGCCGCCGTCATCTATTTCGCCATGAAGGACCGCCCTCTTTGGATTCCGGTGACACGAGAGCAATTCTTGCGGGACTTTATCGCCGATTACGAAAGCAAGAGGGCCGACCGCGAACGCGAGAGCGCCCGCCGCGTCGAAGCGGACAAGAAACTGCCCCCCTGCGATAAAGACTACAAAGATTGGATGGCCGGTCAGGAGGAACGGCTTAAGACCCACGAGCAAGCATACCAGAAACTGAAGAAGACCGATCCGGCCGCTGCCGAGGAGTTCCGCACAAGAATGGAGAAGCTGGAGGCTGACTTCCCGGGCCAGTTGAAGCAGGGTATAGCCAACTGCGAGGAGTTGCGGAAGAAAATCGTCCAGCGAACGGCTGAGCCCGTGGCGCCGGACCCCCAGCTCGAGCGCCTTCGCGCGGAACTGGCCGCAATGACGCCGGCGGAGCGGGCTTCGCAGGCCTGGACCCGAAAAGCCTTCGACTATCCCTCTACCTTTGTCCCTGCGAATACGAAGGACGCGCGGCCGGTGGTCATGTTCAATCCCGACTACTTTGATCTTTCGCGCCCCCGCACGGACATCCAGTTGATCACCGTCTTCCTAGAGAGCGTGCCGGAGAACCTCAGCGAGCCGCCGCTGACGGACTGGGACTCGCTCGGCCTGGTCCGGCTCTGGGAATTTGTGAATCAGGTGGATTGGCAACAGCTCGCAGCAATGATTAGCGAGTGACCATCAAGCCGCGGCACGGAACGAGATCCCATGCCTCCCGGGCCGAGCGAGCCAGCGTAACGCACACCTCTGTTGGTGAGGTCCGCGGTTTTTCCCAAGGCAGCACCGCCGACCCCAAGAGCAGGGGTCCGCCGCTACCAAGTCGGCTTCCCGTCAATTGAGCGCCGCTCATTTGGCCGTATAAAACAAAAAATGGTGGGAAAGTTCCAGCGCCGTGACCGCCCGTGGGCAGGCAGCCGGACGACGTTGCGGCGACGGTCTCACTTGCACGGCTTCCCCTTCTCTATCGACACGTAGCAGGCATACCAATCGCCAGCGAGAATCCCCTGGCCCCGTTTTAGCATGATTGTGGTGGTTGTGGATACCTCCGCTTCAGCACAAGCAGCACCGGCCGCAGCAGGACGTAATCGGGCGAGCAGGCGATGAGAGCAGCTTCCGCAATCGTGCGGACGAAGCTCGGCGTGGTGCCCCAGTCCGATGCCCAGCGCAGCCAGTCTCGCAATTCAAGGTCTGTGTTGGCAAAGTCCATCATTCACAATATACCTCGGGGTGCGACGGAATTTGCGGATGTATACTCATAGCGGACCCGCATTCCCGGTGGCACTGCCCGCAGGCTGACGGCCCGGCTCGACGTGCCCGCAAGGAGACCGTTCATGGCGAAGTACCAGCCCGGCGACTACGTCAAGGCCGAGTTCAAGGACGAGGATACCGGCGAGAGCGAGCGGATGTGGGTGGTGGTGGATTCGTGCGACAACGAGGCGGGCGTCCTGTTCGGGAGGCTTGACAACGAGCCGCTGCTAGGCACGGCCCTCCACGTAGGCGACGAGCTTGCGGTGACCTACGAGAAGGTAGTCGAGCACAGGAAGGCGTCGGACTTCGAGAAGCAGTAGCGGCACTGCATTCCCACCACCGGGAAGGGGGCATCCGATGTACGAGGAACTTGCTTGCCCCTTCGATAGGCTTTAGGCCCGCACTTTTCCTGAGCGGACTTCCTTGGGAGGAGCTTCATCCATCTTCGCGTCCCAATTCTCCCAGACGTAGTCGGCGAGTTCGGCTTGGGCTTCTTCCCGGCTGGAATGGATAATGGCAATCGGGTCCCCGGCCAGCCCAGGAGCAGCCGCGGTCGCGAATAATCAAAACAACCCTCTAAAGTATCGAGATGCTTCCGTACTCGCATCCAAGTTACATCCAAGTTCATCGTTCTTGCCGTGCTTTTCCGTGTTTTTCGGTTGCCACCCGTACTGCAAAGTCAACGAGTTAGGCTACTTTTGCTTGCCTTGGGCGCAAGAGGTCCGCGGTTCGAATCCGCGCGCCCCGACTAATTTCTTCAATAACTTGCGAGCCTTCAGCAGCCGCTGGAGGGGCCATTGTGACGTGGTTTGTGACGTAACCCCCCTCAAAGGGTGCTGGCTTCACGGTTCCAAGTGTCTCGACGGCCGCCCGCCTCGCGGCCATTCGCGGGTGCGAGTAATGCCGCGTCATAGCAGGGTCAATATGGCCCGCAAGCTCTCGGATTACACTCTCAGGAACACCCGCTTCGCAAAGTTCAGTCACAAACAGATGTCGGAGGTCAGACCCTTCGTTCACTCGTTCCTTGAGGTCAACGCGAATCATATCGGGTGAAGGCGGCGGAACGCAATTCCAGCATTGCGACACTTCGCCATCAAACCGCTAGCGCCGGGAGCCGCAGACCCGGCACGGCGTCAGCGTGTCCGTTTCATCGTGGGTAAGACTCGGCATCTCAGTGGTCGCGGTCGCCCACCGTTTGCTACGGGCCACGCACTGGTAGTTGTGCCTGCCGCCTTAGCGGGCAACTTTCAATTCTTGACGCGATACATGCCTCGGGACACCTTAACAAACAGTTCGGTCGTCTGTCCATTGCCGACCGCATGTTCTCCAAGAAAGGTGAAGTAGGTGTGCTGTTCCCAGCCGGGGCAAGCCGCCTTCACCATAGTCGCGTCGAACGGCTGTTTCAGCTTCCCGCTTTTCACTGCGTCGTAGATTTCAGAAGCAAGTCTCTTCATTCCGCTCTCTCCACTCTCCGCTCTTCACTCCCCCATAGTGCCAGAAGGTCTGCCACGCTTCAAAGTCGGATGCGATAGCACTGGCGGCTGCATCCCCTGCGTAGAATACCCCGCCGTGCGCTTTGCTGCCACGGACACGCACGCGACCGCCAAGAGCGTTCCATGTCCATAGGCTTTGCTCGGATGGACTTAGAATTAACTGATACCCTGGGTGTAGAATGGACCTCATGAGACGGCTGATACAACGGCGGGGCACAGGGCAAGGCTTCTCAGACCTGCCATTCCCCTTGCAGCGTGAAGCCAGACCAAGGCTTGAGAGGATGATCGCGTGCTACTGCCTCAAGCACCATATAGAGCCGAAACGCCTACAGCGAGACATGAGAGCCCTCTTGATATTTTGGGCCAAGAGGTACACAGAACATCCTGAGTTGCGTAGTAGCAAGCATGGGCGCTGGCTGCGGAGCCGCAAGCTGGCTAAGTGGGGACGCCTGGGCGGCTTAAAGACGCAGGCGCAATACCGTGAGCAAGGGCGCGTGGGCCGTTTCCATGTTGCACATCTTGCCGCGAAGGTTTCGGCATCTCGCAGGAAATTCCGAAAGCAGCAAGCCCGCGAGCAAGAGTTAGTACGCCAAGGCTTCCCAGCCGAACCCCGAGTAGGTTTCGGCGACCTTAGCGGAATATAATCTCCACGCTACCACTATGAAACGCCGTATGATTCTGTCTTCTGTTTGTCTCTCGATTTCCGTGATGGTCTTCGCCGCCTGTCCCAAGACCTATCGAGTCACGTGGCCTGTTAAGGCGCCATCCCAGGACGTCTTCATGCTGGGAGATGTGAAGTTCGAGCACAAGCTCCATCAGCAAAGGGCAGCCAACAAGTGCGGGACGTGCCATCACGCGTCCAGGCCGAAAAAACCCGCCGAGGCGGCCCAGCGATCCTGCTTTGATTGCCACACAAAACCGCCCCAGACGGCGATGAAGATGGCACGGCAGGGAAGGTTTCAAATTTCGACTGTTCAAGCGGCGCCCTGCATCGCTTGCCACAAGATGCAGAACGCCCAAGGGAAGAAGGCCCCGACAAAGTGCATGGAATGCCATAAGAAGAATAGCTAGATCTATGTTTGCCCGGTAGCACGATGACAAGGGTAATTGCCCACCACTACCCCCATGCTTGCGCTCTAAGAGATTTTGCCATCTCTGCGGCTGTGGATTAAGCCGATGCGTGTGCGCGTCCCCGCCAGCAGTGGCGGGAGGTTCGCCGGAATCGCCTGACGCACCTTACGAGGGCACCCGCAAAGAGCCGCCAAGCGACACTCCGCGTCGCGAGCTTGCGTACCATGCCCCGCCAGCGTCTCGCATTGGCTCAGAAATTGCCTCTAAGAGAGTGCGTAAAAGAAGATGGGACTTTTCCACACAGATTTATCCCTCAAATTATCCGGTGTGTGGCTGTGAAGTTTGACCTTTTGGAGTGAATTCACAGGGTTACGATCTGTGTATCCGTGCTCGCGTCGGATGCTTCCCAACGATCTATAGCCCAAATTTCCGGCAAAGCAAAGAAAACAAACCCTGAGTCATAGCTAAGCGCTTTGGTGTTTTCTCGCACAAAAATCAAAAAGTTTCCACCCTCGGACTATAACTCCAAGTAACTGAATCTATTAAGCGCAAAACAAAGAAAGTTTGATAATGATGTCCGTGCGCGTCTGATTTTGGACCCTATCCGCTGTTCCGCTAAGGGCTCGTGGTTTGGAGCTGCAAGGCGGCAATCCGCGCCTCGTTTCACCTTGGAAAAACGCACCCACGAATTACCGTGACGGATGCAAATAATCCGTTCCTGCCAAAGCCAGCAGGGGTATTCCGAGGTGGCTCAGTAGCGACTGGTCGGGGTGTGCTAGCGTTGATTCTTTGCTTCGCCAGCCTTGCAAGCGTGGCCTTAGCAGTGGGATGCCTCCCCTCAAGGCGATACCGCCGTTGTACGGCGTAACCCCCTCGCTTGGCGAGCATTGACCGGCCCCAATCACTCGACGGCGGGTTTACCGCGAACCTCCTCGCCTTCCCCTCGTAGATCGCGTAAAGCCACTGCGGTACGTCCCCCCGCTCTCGCAATCCCTTGTGAACAAAGCACTCCAGCCAACAGAAGGCTGCCGCGCGCACCTCTTTCGGTAGGCCCTCAAAAAGCGTTCTGCGGTTGCGGTGGCTTTACTTCTTGAGCCCTTCGATCTGCATGGCCCAAAGGTATCACGTTTTGACGAGAGGAAGAAATTGAACCTTGAAGGCAGATCCACTGGTAGTGAAAAACAACCAGTACCCACCGTTCTGCTGAGAGGAAGAAACTGAACCTTGAAAGGGCGTGATGCCTCAAGCGTATGGCTTTACCATCCTGATGAACCCTACTTTCGTACCATTGATGAAGGTCGGCGAAGTGCGTAGAGTGTTCCATAATGTAGGAAGCCGACCGTGGAGGGATGTGCTTGATTAGGGGCTCTCCTCATCAAGCAGGGATAACGTTTCGCCACATTCCCTCCACTCGACGGCACGCTAAGGTGGCTCACCTCAATTTTTTCTACTAAAGTAGACGGGAACAGAAGAAATTAAACATAGCTCAAAAAAAGAAAATGCGTGGCGGCTCAGGGCAAGCCGAGCGCACAAGGGGCCGCCCTCGGACTATTCCCGGCACCCTCCCCCCGCCCGGTACGCCAGATGCGCTTCTCTCACCGTCAGCCTCGGCAGGATGCCCGCCAGCAGGCTTTGCTGCCACGTAGACGCACGCGGAAAGGTCAAGCCATACCTGAGACTTCCAATCGTGTTTGTGACGTGCTTTGTGACGTAACTCTTCAGATAAGCCCGCGTCCGCAGCAATCCGCAGAGGTGGCGCGTAGATCGGCAAATCGCCATTCTCGCCAGTATCCATGCGGCTCCGGCGGTCGTCAGCAATTTGCTGCTGTTATCGCTTTTAGAACTTGGGCGCAAGAGGTCCGCGGTTCGAATCCGCGCGCCCCGACCATTTCTCAATAACTTTTGGATTGCTATGGCGGGCGGCGTACCGACCGGGGGACCCACCCGGTCTTAGGCAAGTGGATAGCCAAACGCATTCGGACGCCTCATTACAATTCCTTATATCCCTCCGCTAACGTAAAACACTCTGACGACCCCATTCGGCCTAGAGAGGATTTCGGATTGAAACCTGTATCACTCCTAGGCGACGCTCCATTTTGGAACACTTCGATGCAGCCGCAGTCAAGGGTGTAAGCAGCAAACCTATACCTAACCTCAAGAGTGTCAACGGCACAAAACATCGTCTTGAAATGGTAAGCGACTTGCGTGATCAAAGTTGGCTGCCTTCGTGAGAGGAAGGCAGAATAACCTCTTTGCCCGTTCTCTTTGAGGGTCCCTCACCATGAATGTTCCGACGCGCACCAAGGTGAATTTGGGGTTAGGACTAGCGCTTGTCTTCCTTGCCATCACCGGGATCTACAGTTCCCGCGAGTCCGTTGAATCGATTGACGCCGCACGCCAAGTGAACCACACGCATGAGGTTTTGGAGCAACTCACTACAACTCTTTCCTTGGTTATCGATGGTGAAGCCAAAAGGCGCGGCTATGTCCTGACGGGAGATCCGAGCTTCCTGGATCACTACGACATGATTCCTGCGAGACTGGACACATCCCTCCGCCGCCTTCACGATTTGACCGCGACTGATCCCATCCACCGGACCGACTTATCTCTGTTGGAATCCCTGATCCAGAAGAAGCTGGAGAACCTCCAGACCAGTATCGAGCTGCGCCGGCAGCAAGGGACCGCCTCAGCCGATCAGGAAACGTTGACCGGAGAGGGCAAGAACATGTCCGATGCCATCCGCCGGGTGGTGGCCGAAATGCAGGATAGGCAGCAGGGATTAGTGATCGAAGGCACGGCCCGAAGCCAGGAAAGCCTCCTTGTGACGGCGAAGACGGTGGAATTTGGCAGTATGTTCGGGTTCGTCACCGTACTGGTTTCCCTGCTGCTATGCAATCTCGACATCAGCAAACGCCAGCGTGCTGAAGATGCGCTGCATGCCAGCGAAGAACGCTTCCGCAACCTTTTCGAGAATTCTCACGACATCATCTTTGCTCATGACGCGACCGGGTCGTTTACGTCGATCAACAGGGCGGGAGAAGAAGTAACCGGTTACACGCGCGGGGAGGTACTCCGGATGAATATCGCTGACATCCTCGCGCCGGAGTATGTGGGTCCTGCCCAGAAGTTGTTGAGCTCATTGAGTCCCGAGACCGCGCGATCCACTCGCGATTGGGAAATCATCGCCAAGGATGGGCGCAGAGTACTGCTTGAAACCAACGAGCAAATCTTATTCGAAGGTGACAAGCTCGTCGAAGTCCAGGGAATTGCCCGGGATATCACCGAGCGCAGGCGGGCGGAGCAGTCTTTGCGCGAGGCGGAAGAGGCGTTTCGCTCCCTGTTTGCCTCCATCCCCCTACCTACCGTCCTCTGGGATGTGGAGACCTTGCGTTACCTTGAGGTGAACGACGCTGCCATCCTTCATTCCGGCTACTCACGCGACGAACTCATGAAGATGCAGGTCACGGACCTCCTGCCGGTTGAAGCTGCCCCAACCGTTCTTTCCAAGATGCAGGTGTTGCGCACCCAATCGCGAGACCGGGGCCAGGGGCAACATCGGCGCAAAGACGGGCAAGTTCTGGACGTGGAAGTTGATGCGTATGCTCTTGATTTTCGCGGACGAAGGGCAGCCCTCGCCGTCATCCAGGACATCACCGAGCGCAAGCGGGCCGAGGCCGCAATGGCCGAACGACACCGATTAGCGACACTCGTGGCGGAAGTGGGAGTGGCGCTTACGGCAGACGAGAGCATGCGGCAAGGCTTACAGCACTGCGCGGAGATCCTGGTGCGCGACATCGACGCAGCCTTCGCCCGGGTCTGGACCCTGAACGATAAAGAGAAGGCCCTGGAGCTGCAGGCCAGCGCCGGAATCTACACCCACATTGACGGCGGCCACGCCCGAGTCCCTGTCGGGCAATTCAAAATCGGGCGCATCGCCGAGAGTGGTGAGCCCCACCTGACCAACACAGTGCTGCAGGATTCCTGGGTGGGGGATCCCGAGTGGGCGCGACGGGAAGGCATGGTGTCATTCGCAGGCTACCCCTTGAAGGTTGGGGACCGGGTGTTGGGAGTCGTAGCGGCATTCGCACGTAAGCCTCTGACGGACGTTGCTCTTCAGGCCCTTGCATCTGTGGCCCACAACATCGCACAGTTCATTGAGCGCAAGCGGGCGGAGGAGGCGCTGCGGGAAAGCGAAGAGATGTATCGGGCTCTTTATGAATCGTCGCGTGATGCCATCATGACAATCGCCCCTCCGAAGTGGGAGTTTACTGCCGGGAATCCGGCGACCATCGCGCTGTTCGGGGCGAGAGATGAGCGCGAGTTTGTGGCCGCGGCCCCATGGAGCTTATCCCCGGAATATCAGCCGGATGGTGAGTTTTCCTCGGTCAAGGCTCGCCAGATGATCGACCTCGCCATGGAGAGAGGATCACATTTCTTCGAGTGGACCCACAAGAAGTTCGACGGAGAGGAGTTCTTTGCCACCGTCACGCTAATCAGGATGATCTATCGGGGACAGCCACTTCTGCAGGCTACCGTCAGAGACATCACCGTATCCAAGCGGGCGGAGGAAGCGTTAAGAGAGAGCGAGGAAAGATATCGCGATCTCGCCGAGAATGCCGCGGAGCTCATCCAGAGTGTTTCTCCGGAAGGGCGTTATCTCTATGTAAACCGAGCCTGGAGAGAAACTCTGGGATACGCACAAGAGGAAATCCTCCACCTCAATATGACGGACGTCGTCGCCCCCGAGCACCTGCCGCAGTGCCAGGAGGTTCTCGCCAAGGTGATGGAGGGCGCCACCATCAATGATGTTGAGACCGTATTCGTGGCGAAAAACGGAAATAAGATCATCGTGCGGGGGTCAGTGAACTGCCGCCTCATTGACGGGAAGGCCGTTTCCACGCGAGGCATATTCCGCGACATCACGGCCCGCCATGAAATTGAACAGATGAAGGATGAGTTCGTGTCCACTGTGAGTCATGAGCTGCGAACTCCGCTCACTTCCATCCGCGGCGCCATAGGCTTACTAGCCGGCGGTGTGTTGAGCGCCGACCCCGTGAAAGCAAAGCGGATGCTGGATATTGCCGTGTCGAACACCGATCGCCTGATTCGCCTCATCAACGACATCCTTGACATCGAGCGTATGGAATCCGGGCGGATCAAAATGGAAAAGCGGACCTGCGAAGTCGCTAACTTGATCGAACAAGCTGTGAATTCCGTTCGTGAGGTGGCCGACAAGGCCCGAGTGATGGTCGACGCGCCACCCGCACGGGGGAGGCTGCTGGCGGACGGTGACCGTATTGTGCAGACCCTGACCAACCTGCTGGGCAACGCCATCAAGTTTTCTCCTCCGGGAGGCGTGGTGTCGCTTCGGGTAAGTCGTCTGGAGAACGATTTCTTATTCGAAGTCAAAGATCAGGGGCGCGGCATTCCTGCGGACAAACTCACCGTCATCTTCGAGCGCTTTCAGCAGGCCGACGCCTCAGACCGGCGGGAAAAGGGCGGCACGGGCCTGGGGTTGGCCATCAGCCGTAGTATCGTGGAACAGCACGGGGGACGCATTTGGGTGGAAAGCGTCGTGGGGTCAGGAAGCTCGTTTTTCTTTACCCTTCCTGCCATGGGCGAGCCGGTAGAGCGGATGGTCCAAGGGATACCATCCGCCAACGGTACAATCCTCGTGTGTGATGATGATCCCTCGATCCGCTCCGTGGTGCGAGAACTCCTCGAACGGCGCGGCTATGGGGTGGTCGTGGCAAGCTCCGGAAAAGAGGCGGTTCAGCTAGCAGTTTCCCACCAACCCGACGGCATCCTCCTTGACTTGTTGATGCCTGAGATGGACGGCTGGCAGACCTTGGCCGCACTTCGTGACCGTCCGCAAACCCATGACATCCCGGTCATTATCTTGAGCGTGCTTGCCCCCCGCGAACTCAGGAAAGAAGACATCGAAGTGGCGGGGTGGATTCGGAAACCTGTTGATGAAGCACTGCTATTTCAAACCCTCTCGATGGCGGTGAGCCGTGCGAACCGATCCTCCCAGGTTCTGGTTGTGGAGGACGACTTTGATCTCGTCCGGGTCATTCGGGAAGTCTTCGAACGCCACGGAAGCGAGGTGATTCACGCGCAGACTGGCCGCGAAGCGATTCAGATGGCGGAGCGTGCTTCGCCCGATCTTGTGGTGTTGGACCTGGCCTTACCGGAGGGGGATGGGTTTAGTGTCGTGGCAGGGCTTCGCCTGAACGACACTTTGCGCCGTGTGCCACTGGTTGTTTACACCGCTCTAGATCTCGATGAAACGCAACGCGAGAAGTTGAAACTGGGGAAAACTGTTTTCCTTACCAAAGGGCGCATCTCGCATGAAGAGTTTGAGCGACGCGTGATTGGTTTGCTGGATGAGATCATGTCGCCTAGTTTGGAAAGAAGGTAGCGATGGACACGAAACGCATACTCATTGTTGATGACGAGGACGATATCCGGGAGATTGCCAAACTGAGCCTCGAGATGGTGCATGGATGGGAAGTCCTGATGGCACCTTCGGGTGGAGAGGGGTTATCTCTGGCTGAGGTCGAAAAGCCAGACGCCATCCTGTTGGATGTTATGATGCCGGGGATGGATGGGCCGACGACGTTCCTGCGACTACAAGATAATCCTGCGACACAGGACATTCCGGTCATCCTCATGACGGCGAAGGTGCAGTCTGCCGATCGACAGAGGTTCAAACGCCTGGGGGTAGCGTCGGTCATTAGCAAACCATTCGACCCACTGCAGTTGTCCGCGCAGGTTTCAGCCGCCCTGGGATGGGGATAACGGCCTTGAGCTCATTCAGGCACCAGGGGGGGGCTAGACTCATCTCACTACACTCTACTGTTTTGAGTCGGGCGGCCGGAAGGGCGGGGGTTTGACCCGACCGCTAAACTGTCCTAACCTCCGGTTCGAGACAATTAGAAGCGTCAGCAACGGCGGGGTTACCCACCCGCCCTTCCTTATTCGTGGGAGAAACTCCGGCTAGGTGGCAGCCACGTCCATTTCTTCCTCTTTCTCTTCCTCATCATCTGCAACGTCCTGGGCCAGGTCATATTTTTCCATGAGTCGATAAAGCCGGGCGCGGCTGATTCCCAGGATGCGAGCGGCGAAAGCCTTGTTCTTGGCAGTGGCTAGGGCGCAGATGATCGCCTTTTTTTCCGCGGCTTCGAGGCTCAAGGGCAGTGAGGAAGCAGGCGTCAACGGGTTTCTCACTTCTGGCGGCAGATCGCTAAAGTCGAGCACCTTGTTTTGCGTCAGCATCACGGCGCGCCCAATGGCGTTCAATAATTCCCGGACGTTCCCGGGCCAGGAGTAGGCGAGTATGGCGCTCTCCGCCTTTCGCGAAGCCCGACGAATGCCCTTCCCAAATTGCTCTGAGAAACTGGCCATGAAATGCGACGCCAGCAGAAGGATATCTTCTTTCCGCTCGCGCAGAGGAGGAAGATGGATTTGAACCATATTCAGGCGATACCAAAGGTCGGGTCGAAACCTGCCAGATTTCATGTCGACGCCCAAATCGCGGCTCGTGGCGGCGATGACTTGCACGTCCGTGTGGGAGGGTTGCGGGGAGCCCAACTTCTGGGTTTCTCCACTCTCCAACACCCGTAAGAGTTTTGATTGGGCGGCAAGGCTCAAATCTCCAATTTCGTCCAGAAAGACCGTGCCGCCGTTAGCCCATTCGAACAGACCGGCCTGATCGGTGATCGCGCCCGTGAATGAGCCTTTACGATGCCCAAACAACTGGCTTTCCGCCAGGCTTTCCACGAGGGCAGCACAGTTAAACACCGCGAAACGCTGCTTGGCGCGAGAACTGAGGTTATGGAGAGCGTGAGCCACCAGTTCCTTGCCCGTCCCTGTCTCACCGGTGATGAGCGCCGCTCGCAGATGCGGCGCCACGCGGCGAACCAGGTCGAAGACCTCGAGCATGCATGGGCTGCGCCCGACCATGCCCTCCAGGTTGCAAACTTCGATGAGCTGTTGTTCCAGGGCTGCCGCCTTCTCATCGAGGTCCACCAGTCTTCTGGTGTTTTCGACCAACTGCTGCAATTTCTCCGCACTGACCGGCTTGCAGACAAAATCCGCCGCGCCTTCCTGAATAGCCTTCACGGCCGTTTCTATCGAGTAATGCCCGGTGACCATGACCACGCGGATTTGCGCGTCGTGGTCCTTAATGCTGTGCAGGACTTGCATTCCATCCAGGCCCGGCATGGTCAAATCCAGCAGGACCAGATTAGGGTTAAGTGCTTCCACCATTTTCAACCCCTGGTGTGGATCCGACGTCACTTCCACCAGCACACCTTCATTGACTAGCGCGGCTTCATAGAATTTGAGCATCCCCGGGTCGTCATCGATGGTGAGAATCACAAGTTGGGATGAAGGCTGGGCAGATTCCCTTGACGCGGCTGTCTTCGAGCCCTCCCACGTATCGTCGGATTCATTAACTCGCGATTTGATCATTTGCATATACCTTACCTCCCGGTACAACGTCAAACGGTGCCTAGGAATCCAGGACTTCGCGAACCTTTCGAGCCATGGCTTCCAGTGCGAAGGGTTTCTGCAAATAGGCCACCCCTGACTTCAAAACACCGTGGCGCACAACCGTGTCATCCGTGTACCCTGACATGTAGAGAACCTTCATTTGCGGGCGCCGCTTTGCCAGTCTCTCGGCGAGCTGACGCCCGCTCATCACCGGCATCACCACGTCGGTCAGCAGGATGTGCATCGGTCCCTTGTGTTGACTCGCGATCAAAAGTGCTTCCAGGGCGCTGGGCGCTTCCACGACCGTGTAACCATTGGCTTCCAAAACCGTTCGCGCCAGGGAGCGAAGATGGGCGTCATCCTCGACAAGCAGCACCGTCTCCGAGCCGCCGGCCAAAGCCCAATCTCTTTGGTTGCTTCCGGCCCTCCCTCGACCACGGGTAAGTAGATTTTGAAAGTCGTGCCCTTTCCCAACTCACTGTAGACCCATATGTAGCCTCCGTTTTGCTTGACGATTCCATACACGGTCGCCAGACCCAGCCCCGTTCCTTTGCCCGGCCCTTTCGTGGTGAAGAAGGGCTCAAAGACTTGCGACCGTGTTTTCTCGTCCATCCCGCACCCCGTGTCAGATACGGCGAGCATGACGTAAGGGCCAGGGGGCATGGGATAATGACCGGTGGCATAGGCCTGGTCCGCCAGAAGGTTCGAGATTTCGATGGTCAATTTGCCTCCGTCTGGCATAGCGTCGCGGGAATTGACGGCCAGATTCATCAGGACCTGCTCGATATGCGCCGGATCAGCACTGACCATGCCCAAGTCTGGCCCGGGCTTAAAAACCAACTCGACGTCCTCACCGATCAATCGTTGCAGCATCTTGATGGAGTTGGTGACCAAGGCATTCAGGTCCAGGACCCTTGACGTGCGCACTTGCTGCCGGCTGAAGGCCAGCAGTTGGCGCGTCAGTCCGCCCGCTCGCTCTCCGG
The DNA here is from genome assembly GCA_963765485.1 of uncultured Acidobacteriota bacterium. GTDB lineage: Bacteria > Acidobacteriota > Terriglobia > UBA7540 > UBA7540 > CAVROP01. Next base: position 99,920 of record CAVXWN010000052.1, read on the forward strand.
CGTCTTTGATTTCGGCCAGCGATCCCCGCGCCGGATTATCCGGGGCAAGCCGCTTCAGCATCAGTTCGCTGTGCCCGTTGATGATGGTGAGCAGATTGTTAAAATCGTGCGCCACTCCCGCAGCCAGCCTTCCCACCGCCTCCATCTTCTGGGCCTGGAGAAATTGCTGCTCCAGGCGTTTGCGCTCGGTCACATCGCGCTGAATCGCCAGGAATCCTGTGATAGCTCCTTGTTCATTGAGAACCGGGCTTACTGAGCTTTGGACGTATACCAGGCGCCCATCTTGGGCCTTATTGGTAACCTCCCCCCGGGCCACACGCTTGCTCATGAGCGTTTCCCAAAAGCGACTGTAATCCCGTGCAGTCATGGTCCCGCTTTGCAAGATCCGCGGCGTGACTTTGCCTACCACTTCCGACTCGGTGTAGCCGTAGAGATGCGTGAACTCCGGATTGACAAAGCTGAAGATGCCCTCGGGGTTCGTCATATAGATCACTTCGCCTGACGCGTCGACGGCATGGCGAAGTCTGACCAGGGTTGCTTCCGCCAGCTTGTGCTCCGTAATATCCCTGACTACACCCAAAGCCAAACGCCCCTCGCTCCCCTGAAGCACGCTTATCGAAACCAAAGCGGTGAGGGGTTCGCCGCTTCTTTTTCTGCCTTTCAATTCCAGGTTTCTTACCTCTCCCTTTGACACGTACTCGGAAATCAACTTCTGCCGCACGGCGGGATTGTCGTACAGTCCGAGTTCGCTCGGGATCTTGCCAATTACTTCCTCCCGGGTATAGCCGAACATGTTCGCAAAGCAATCATTGACTTCAATGAGTTTGGCTCCATCTGTCTCGCCTATGAAGAAGCCATCGGCTCCGGTCATGAAGGCTTTGCGGAATTTCTCTTCGCTCTCCTTGAGCGCTTCCTCCGCCTGCTTGCGCTCGCTGATATCGGCCAGAAAAGTTAAGATGGCCGGGCCGTCAGCTAGATTTACCCGGGCTACATCAGCATGCACCGGGAAGTGGGAGCCATCCCGGCGTTGCGCAATCCCCTCCATGTTCGTCGGAAGCGGAAGGCCGCGCGGACGTCTGCGGATGCGTTCTTCAACGGTCGGCCAGGATTCCGGCGCCCACTGTTCACGAAGGGGTCGCCCCACAAGTTCATCGGCACTCGAATATCCGTACATATCCCGGTACTTTCGATTGACGTAGAGGGTCAGCCCGTCCCGACTGATGCGGATGGCAAGCGGCGCCTCTTCGGTCAGAGTACGGAAACGCGTTTCGCTTTCGCGCAGCGCCTCCTCCATTCGCTTGCGCCCGGTAATGTCGTGCGAGATGCCAAAGGTTCCGATAATGTTCCCGCTGGCGTCTCGCAAGGGCATTTTTGTGGTGGCAACCCAGGTCACACGGCCATCCGGCCATGTCTCCCTCTCCTCCTTGCCCACGATCGGCTGGCCCGTTCTCATGATTTCCCGTTCGTCAGCAAGGTATTCTCGCGCAAGTCCATCGGGGAAGAAGTCGAAGTCGGTTTTGCCTATCGCCTGTCCAAGATCGTCCAGCCCAATCAACTTGGCGACTGCCGAATTGATCCGGGTAAAGCGGCTCTCGCGGTCCTTGAAGTATATGGCATGAGGGAGATTGTCCATGAGGGTGTGGAACAGATGTCTCTCCTCGACCAGCGCTTCCTCCGCCCGCTTGTGCTCGGTGACGTCGCGAACGACCACTGCGACCTGATCAACAACCTCGGGACCTTCAATCGGAAAATACGAGATCAGCAAATCCCTCTCGCCACGCTGCGGAAAAGCGTGCTTCATTTCGTAGAGGACGCCCTTTCCAGCAAAACATTCATCCAAATTCTTCTTAATGTGTCCTTCAAAAGTGTCTTTGCCCATCACTTCCGCAACTGAGTGCCCGACCACTTGGTCACGCTCCCGGCCCTGGTATCTCACGTGCGCGCCGTTTGCAAGCACATAGTGATACTGGCGGTCCACAACCGCAATCAGGTCCTGCGAGCCTTCGACCAGTTTCTCGTATTCCCGCAGCGCCTCCTCTGCCAGCTTGCGCTCCGTGATAACGTCAAACACAGCCACAAAGTGTTCCTGCTTCGGACTGTACACGGAGATCGAAAACCAAGCTCCCAAGGCGTCGAGATAGGTCTCGAACCATTCGGGTTTTCCGGTCAAAGCCACCCGGCCATAGATTTCAAACAACTCCGGGTTAGCCTCTCGTAGACCCGGGATGACCTCGGAAACTCGTCTACCCACAACACCCTTTAACCCCGTAAGCATCTCGAACGCACGGTTGACACTGATGTAAGTGAAATCAACCGGACGCTCCTGCTCAAAATGCATCTGGCAGTAAGCGTACCCATTCAGCATGTTCTCGAATAAAGAACGAAAGTGTTCTTCGCTTTCCTGCAGCGCCTCCTCCACCTGCCTGCGTCTGGTGATATCGCGGGAAATGCCCACGATACCGGCCACTTGTCCCTGCTGGTCCTTGATGGGCACTTTCGTGACCAAATTCCATCTGACCTCTCCGCCGCTTGCACTGACCTTCTCGATCTTTCCAATCAGAGGCCTTCCGGTTTCCAGGATTGTTTTTTCGTCCTGACAGGCTTCCTGCGCTTGTTCTGGGGGATGGACATCGAATTCTGTCTTGCCCACGGCCTCGGCGGGGTCCTTCAGACCCAGACTCGCTGCGTGGGCACGATTGATCCTGACGAAACGGCCTTCCGCGTCCTTGAAGAAGATCTTGTCGGGAATGTTGTCCATCAAGGCGTGGAGCAGGTCCCGCTCGCGTGCCAGCAGGGCCTCCGCCTGTGTGCGCGCGTCTAGTTTCTGCTCCAGCTCGCGTTTGGCTTGCTCCAACTGCTCCGTCTTGGCCTCTAGCCTGCGTATGAGCGCCTCGCTGTATTGCTTCAGATAAACGCTCTCCTCCTTTTCGGGCGCTTCAATCGGAATCCGGGCCCGCGCGTCCGCTGCCGGCTTGGTTTGCGCGGCGGGGAGACTGCCGACTTGCTGAATGGTTTCCCGGATGACCGCCATGAATGCGTCCGGTTCTTCTGGCTTGACTATGAACCGCTCCGCGCCGAGGCTGAGCGCGAGCTCCCGGTCTCGCTCATCGGTGTAGGTAGCGGTGTAGAAGACAAACGGAATCGGCTTCAAGCGCCCGTCCTTCTTCCATTCACGGCACAAGACAAACCCGTCCATTACCGGCATCAGGATGTCGGCGATGATCAGGTCCGGCGGATTCTGCCGCGCCATGTCCAGTGCGTCGGCGCCGTGTGTGGCGGTGACAACCTCGTAGCCGTGGCCTTGCAGCAGGGTGCGCAGGAAGTAGAGATTGTCCTCGTTGTCGTCCACAATCAGAACGCGGTTCATCTTCATGGGAGAGTCTCCTATCGCGCGTCTCCCAGGTAACGCTCAATTTCGGCCACGAACGTCTCCGGGTTGATCGGCCTTTCAATGTAGCCGTTGCAGCCGGCGGCAAGCGCCTTCTCGCGGTCGCCCGTCATGGCGTAAGAAGTCACCGCTACAATCGGAATGTCGCTTAATGCCGGATCATTCCGCAACGCACGAGCCACGGCGTACCCATCCATGGTGGGCAGTTGGATGTCGAGCAGGATCAAGTGCGGCAGGGCGCGTCCTGCCAGTTCGATGCCCTGCGCTCCGTCGGAGGCCGAGAGGACCGCGTAACCGCGTATTTCCAGCAGAAACGTGGCGAGGTAGCGGTTCTGTTCGTTGTCTTCGATGAGGAGGATTGTTCTCTTCATGATTTCCCCGGTTCTTTCACGGGCAGGGTGAGCGTGAAGACGCTGCCCTTGCCCCATTCGCTCGCCGCATGTATTTCTCCGCCAAGCAGCCCGGCCAACCGCCGGCAAATGGCCAGCCCAAGTCCGGTGCCTTCGTGCTGGCGCGTCAGGCCAGAATCAATTTGCCGAAACGGCTGAAACAACTTGCTCAAATCATCCGGCTTGATGCCGATGCCGGTGTCAGCGACCGAAATGCGGATTGTGGAAGGCGTAGTGGGTAGTGCGCCCGGCAGGGTCTTCCGCCGTGAGCGTGACCGCGCCCCGGTCCGTAAACTTGACGGCATTGTTGAGGAGGTTCAGCAGCACCTGTTCCACGCGCCGGGGGTCACTCACCAACGTGCCGATTTCAGGCGCAAGTTCGACGCGTAAGGTCAGGCCCTTCTTCTCCGCCAGCGGCTCCACGATGCCGGCGACCTTCGCAATCGAGGCGCGCAAGTCAAACAGCTCGCTGCTGACGTCCAGTTGGCCCGCCTCGATCTTGGAGATGTCGAGCACGTCGCTAATCAGCGCCAGCAAGTGCCGCGCGCTGTCGCGCACCATTCCGAGTTGCTTGTGCTGCTCCGCGTTCAACGGCCCGGCCAACCCTTGGAGGATGATGCCGGTGAAGCCAATGATCGAGTTGAGCGGCGTACGCAACTCGTGCGACATGGTGGCCAGGAAGGCGGACTTCAAGCGGTCGGCCGTTTCGGCGCGGTCCCTGGCCACGGCCAGTTCGGCGGTGCGCTCGGCCACGCGACGCTCCAGACTGGCATTCAGTTCCCGGATCGCCTCTTCCGCCTGCCGTCGCTCGGTGACGTCGCGGGAAACCACTAACACTTGGGCCACCCGGCCTTGGGCGTCTCGAATCACGCTGCCTTGCGATTCGATGTGTCGCGGCGTGCCCTGTTGATCTATCAAGCGGTATTCCAGCCGGCGCCCCGTACCTGTGCAAACCGTGTCCTGGAACGCTTGTCGCACCCGAGCTTGGTCCTCGGGATGGATTTCCTCGAAGGACAACGATCCCCGCAGCTTGTCCGGGTCACCCATAATCCCAGTGTAGGAGGGGCTGTTGTAGAGGCGGCGGCCGTCCAGATCGAGCACCGCCACCATGTCGGTCAGGTTCTCCATGATCAAGCGGAGCTGCTCCTCGTTGCGGCGCAGCGCCTCCTCCGTCCGTTTGCGCTCGGTGATATCCGTGCCCACACTCAGAATCTCGGCCACCTGACCCTGCACGTCCCGCACGATTCTGTTGGTCCAGGCAATCCAGACGCGCTCCCCATTGCGGCGCATGTTCTCGTTGACACTCTGTTCGAAGGTAATGGGGTCAGCGCAAATCTGGTCCATGAGCTGGCGCAGGTCGCGTCCGCCTCTTTCGGTTGGAGGAACGATGGTGCCCATGACATGGCGGCCGATAATCTCCTCGGCAGAGTAGCCGAAGAATCGTAGTCCGAACTCGTTGAGGAAGGTGATGCGCCCGTCATGCGTCCAGCGCAGAATGATGCTGTTCGCGTGCTCCACGAGCTCACGATACTCCCGTTCGCTCTCCGCCAGCCGATCTTCGGCCTGCTTGCGCTCCGTGATGTCATAGACAGACCCGATCAACTGGACGCACCCTCCACTCCCATCGAACACCGGGGTAATCGTAACCTGACCTATTTTTCTGCCAGCCGGGTAGTCGGAGATCTCCTCCCACTGAACAGGCCGCCTGTCACGGATGGCATCCTTGTATTTCACCAGAACGACGGCACGCGCGGGTTGGGGAATGACTTCCTCAACGAGCTTGCCCAACACTTGGTCTTCCGCCAAACCCGTGGCTTCCAGGAACCGGCGATTCACCGAAGCGAAGCGGAAGCAGTCCGGGGGCGCTACGGCGATAACGAAAATGACGTCATAAGTAGTTTCGAAGACCAGCGAGAGCAAAGCTTCTCTTTCCTTCAACACTTCCTCCGCCCGCTTGCGCTCGGCAAGTTGCGTCTGAATCTGCGCCAGAAACCCCGATCGGCTGCGCAGTCCCAGGTAAACGGCCAGGGTCGAGGCCGCTCCAAAGAGAAGCGCCGTGATCGCATGAGACTGCCAGAGCGTGATGTGCGGAAAGGCAAACTGCTTGGCCCCTTCGTAAGCCGCCGCGGCTATAGTTACCGTCAGGAACGTCTTGAAGAGCGTGCCGAGGATGCGGGCACGAGAACGGATACGTCTCTGTCCGGGTCGCCTGCTGACTGCCTTCACCCCCGCTGCGGGAGCCAGAACCGACGGAGTTCAAGAGCATGGCAGCACTCTCCTGTCAGAATATGGATCGTCTGCCGTCAGCTTACGCAGGGCTTGGAGATGCCCCTGAACATCCCTAATCGAAAGGTAAAGTGGCGGGATGAGCTTTTCATCCCCGGTGGCGACATACCCCCGTCCGGTCGATTCCGCCTCTTTCACGTCGGAAATCGCCCCCTCGAGTTGATGCTGAAACTCCGTGGTGTGCGCCACCACGTGGTCGGTTTCAACCAGTGCATAAATACTCCAGTACTGAAGGGCTCCGACGATGCCCATCGTTCCCAGGGCCAGGCCGAAGCCCAGCACGATTCTGTCTCCGAGCGACAATCGAGAAAGGAGCCGCAGTAGGTCACACATTGGAGTCTTACCTCCCGGAGCCGGGGGCTCTTATTCTAGTGTAGTGTCCAGGAAATAACTGGACAACGCTCCCTCCC